>NZ_CDDK01000052.1 GCF_000820225.1 Aeromonas veronii bv. veronii | reverse complement strand
GGATTTAGTTGACCACTACAGACTTTAGCCAACTTGGTAAACCTACCTTACTTGTTCATCACACCAATGATGCCTGTTCATCAACTCTTTATGCTGATGCTGCAGAAAAGGCTCAATACACGCCACTGGTGAAAATTGATGGCCCTGTAGATAAGGCACCGATGAATCCGGGTGAATTTGCGTTATGCGCTCCAGGTACCAATCATTGGTTTGCTGGCCAAGAGACCCTTGTAGGGGAAAAAGTAATTGAATGGCTAACCAAAACGTAAACTAATGATGTGGTTTAGCAAGAATAAGACATCGGCCTGAGCCGATGTCTTATTTATATATGTTCGATGCGATATTGACAGAAGAATGACATCACCCAAGTAAGGGTGATTGTCATAGTTTTATTTTAAGGGAACTTGGTGATATGATATAAAAGAAAATTATAAGCCTCAATTCAATTGGAGTTTTCAATGAGAAAGCTATTATTTTCAGTTTTTATTTCTTCACTTGCTACAGGTTGCTCAAGTTCGGTCACAGAACAAAAGCCTTGGCGAGGTGTCTATTCAGAAGGATTTGAAGTAAGTGCTTTTACCCCTTGTGGTGGGGGAAAGGACTTTTGGTTATATGCGAAACAACCCCAGGTTATGGATGATGTTGAAAAGGCAACAAACAAAATTAGAGCCGAGAGTGGATATATGTATCCGAAGGTTTATATAGAATTTTATGGTGTTGATGAAGGGAAGGCGAACGATGGGTTTGCAGAAGATTATGATGCAGTTGTGTCCGTAGAAAAGGTCATTAGCTTTACAACAGAAATCCCATATACCTGTCAGTATTGAGGTGGCATAAAGCCACCGGTAATGGTGGCTTTATGCTTAATGTCAGCTTGCCAAGCTCTTTCTTGCCATGTAAATAGCACCTAGAAGTAATAACTCAGCAGGTACTGAACCGCCACCACCATTACGGTCATCCTTCTTAATGTCCTTGTTTGGTATGTCATTTACATCGATAACCTTGGTTTCAAAATCAAGTTCTTCTTTGCCAAGGTATCGTATTGATATAACGCCTTCGTTATATCCTTGAGTAGTGATGAGGTTTTTTTTGTCTTTGATGTCAAACTTGGTTATATAGACTTCGTAGCTGCCATCTGCATTTAATTCCAATTCATCTTTAGTGATGTATGTCTTATGCTTCTCATAATCAACAGTAGCATAGTAAGGATTATAATATGTGATGGATGCATACTTTAAGTTGGCAGGTATCTTACCTGTCAATTTAATTGCTTTGTCATTTTCAAGTTGAATGTAGAAACCATCATAGCGATTATCAGTGGTGGGAAAGAGTGCTTGAACGAGGTCAGGTCTAGGGTTTACCTCTGCACTTGTATTTTTGCTTTTACTCATCTGGGAAGTGAGGTCAAGCGAGCTTTCAACCAAACTAGTCAAAAAGGCACTGGCTCGTGTAATTCGATCCGATGATGAGGCAATGAATGGAGTGTCAAAATCACCATCAGTTTGTTTGATCATCAACTCGGCTGGAGCATTTTTTCTAACGGCTCCATTAGCATAATACTCGCGAACAATCAGCATGTAGTCATTGGCATCAGTCGTGATCCCATTTGCTGCAGCTCTAGGACCGATCTCGATACGGAAAGTTCCATTATCCCCAACTTTGATGTTGTCTGTTGAAACATTTTTTTCTGGAAGAGCCACGTTCTTTCCATCACGTAATGTATAAACTTGGATGCCAAGGTAAAGCGTATCTCCGATTTTACCTTCTAAAACATAACTGCTCTCACCTTTGATCATTGTGGAGCGATAGCGTGTCCAAGGGTTATCACCGGCTGTTTTACGTGATGTAGTGATCCAATCAACGAATGATGGGGAACCGATAGAGGCCTTTTCGATAAAGACTTCACTGGCAAGAGATAAGCTGTCGTATAGAAAATCTACACCTTGCTCTCGAATGGAGTTATCAAGGTTCAATGAGTTGTCGAAGTCTATGATCTTTTGATTAAGTGATATTATCGAATAGGCAATCCCATCTCGATTATCCTTTGCAAAGACACCACTAGATAAAACCAAACCTAGCATATATATAAATATTTTCATAAGTTTTCTCCTACTATAAGTTTACATTGTGCTTCTGTAATTTTTTACAAATTAAAAACGACATTGCTATTATTATGATAATAGCTACGAGTGACTCGGTTATATCAAGTTTATATTGATCAAGCACGACAATGCTTGCTGAAATAATAACCCACTGAACAATATAGAAGTTGGTGATGTGTGTGCTTATAAAACTAATTATGTTCAAAAAACCTTTATGAAGGTATGGAGATGCAAAGAACATGAGTGCAAGCCATTGCATAATAAAACCAATGTATAATATTAATCCGCCAGGACCGGTTCTCCAGTAATCACCAAAGTGAAATGAGATATTAGTTTTTGATATGAGTATGCCAATAAAGGATAACAATACACCGAAGCCAAACTGATACCCCATTGCCTGTGTTGTTAGTGTAAGTGGATTGCTATATCTTCTACCAAGGATCATGCCAATCAATGGATAGATGACCCATGGGAATAGAGGGAATGAAACCATTTCCCCATTAATACCCCATAATGGTTCGAGTAACCTTCCCCAAAATGGAACATAGGTTCCAAGGCCCCATATAAAAGGGGAGTACACCAAAACCAATAGTATCAGAAGCGTTATGCAAACATCATTAAGTTGTAATTTATTGACTATCGCCATTATCAAATATGATAGGCCTGCGACTTGTAGGATATCAACCACAAGTAAATTCGAGATGATATCATCGGCAAAGTTTGTTAATTTATCATCCGGCTCACTTGTATCAAATGGCATATAAAATAAGAAGAGGGTAAAGGGGACTGCTAATCGTAATAAATTAAGGTAGTACCCTTTAGCAAACAATGAAAATGAGCGCTTTATATCGTGCGTAAATTGATGCTCTTTCTTATATGCGTATAGAATCCCCATGACAACCATGAATACTGGGGCGGCAGGGGCTTCACCTAGTAATGTTATAACTCTCCCAAAGATAGAATGTTCTGCAATTTGAGTCTTTGTGTTAATACTCACTACATGAGTACACACCATAAATATTGCAGCCAAACCGCGAGCCAAGTCTAAAAATGGAAGTTTACTCGACATTTATTTATCCCTGTGAAGTGTTCGAGTACTGTACGTTATTAGATTTTTGAGCGCCATATGAGATCGCATATCATTGATTAATTACAGGGTTGTCATTATATTTATAGTCTTTATGCTATTCCCTTATAGGTATTTGTATTGAGTTTTATGTGGGAATGATTCAAATGTGTTGAACGTTTTGTTTTGATGTGGAAATTCTGTTGAGTAAGCTTCGTTGGTAAAGTGATGGACGCATCAATAAGTATCCGGATTTTGACGATAATGGTGTTGTTTCCCAAATCGATGCAGTTTGAAGGGAACTTACTGAGGACTCGATGATCTGATCACCACGATCCTCTTCAAGTCTGCATC
>NZ_CDDK01000051.1 GCF_000820225.1 Aeromonas veronii bv. veronii | reverse complement strand
ATTCATAGATGGTCGCCCCGGTTTGCCAAGCCTTCAATTGATGACGGTGAGTTAGGTTGAGATTGCAGCCATAGATCCGGACTGTGATCGAGGCTACTGCCTCTGTCCCTGATGGAATTCGCTGACTGGCTCCTCTATCAGTTTGTCGCTCTCGAAAGTGCTTTGAATACCTCGGGTTTTGCCAGTCACGGTCTGACCTGTCTCGCCATCACGTCATGATTGCCTGTGCAATCGGTGGTTCTTTTTCTGCCTTTGCTATTGTCCTGTCATTACGCCGCTAGGATTGTGCCTGTGCTGTATTGCGCATCAAATTCTCGGTCATTTGCTAGTAGAGCCCAGACGATGCGGGCCGTCTTGTTGGCCTGTGCTACCGCCGCCACATTATGATTGCGCCGCGCCATAACCCCCTCCAGCCAACTACCTGCGTGTTGTGCCTTGCTCTTCACCACCCGCAGCACGGCGCGGGCGCCATGGATGAGTAGGGTGCGCAGATAAGTATCGCCGCGCTTGCTTATCCCCAGCAGTGTTGGCTTGCCGCCGCTGGAGTGTTGCCTGGGCACCAACCCCAGCCAGGCTGCCAACTGCCGGCCGTTCTGAAACTGTTTGGCATCGCCGATGGTAGCAACCAGCGCGCTGGCTGTGAGTGGACCGATACCCGGTATCTTCGCCAGTTTCTGGCTGGCCGGACTGTCCTGATGCCAACTTTGGAGCTGAACGTCCAATTCCCTCACCTGCTTATCGAGCTCCTTGAAGTGAGCGCTCAAGCGGTCGAGTAACTGACGAAACCGCCCTGGCAAGCCATTATCCCCCGCCTCCAGAATGTCAGGCAGGTGCTGATTGATGTGGCGAATGCCCTTGGGGATGATAATACCGTGCTCCGCTAGCAGCCCCCGGAGTTGGTTTGCCTGCGCGGTCCTCGCCTTGACGAATCCCTGGCGGGCCCGATGCATTGCCAGGACGGCCAGTTGTTCGCTGTTTTTAATCGGCACGAAGCGCATGTTCGGGCGGCTCACCGCCTCGCAAATGGCTTCGGCATCGGCCGCATCGTTCTTGTTGGTTTTGACGTAAGGTTTGACGAACTGCGGTGCCATCAGCTTGACGGTATGCCCCAGCGCCTGAAGTTTGTTAGCCCAGAAGTGGGCGCTGCCGCAGGCCTCCATGCCAATCAGACAGGCGGGTCGGTTGCTGAAGAACGGCACCACCTGCTCGCGTTTGAGTTTCTTGTTGAGGATCCGCTTGCCGTGCACATCGACGCAATGGACTTGGATGCAGGATTTTGCCAGATCGATACCAATCGTTGTAATGTTCATCACGGCCGCCTCTCTCAATCAGTGGGAAGTTTCATTCGCCACTTTGGCACGTTAGATGCCATTTTGGGGAGGGGCGACCATTCCATTAGTTTATTTATGGCGCTGACATACGCCATGACTTCTCCCACTTGGCCGTTGTAGTTACGCAG
>NZ_CDDK01000050.1 GCF_000820225.1 Aeromonas veronii bv. veronii | reverse complement strand
GTAACAAGGGGACCGGCGGCCAGGACACTGCGCCGGTCGATACCCAGGCCCCCAATGCCCCGACTGTGGTTATCGTGGACGATGCCAACAATGACCAGATGCTGACCAAGGCCGAGATTGGCAATGATCAGATCCAGGTTCGGGCAGAGGTCAATCATGCTGACTTGGCTGCGGGCGGCAAGGTGACGCTGACTATCAACAATGGCGGGGTGAACAGCATAGTCCAGTTGACGCTCAAAGCCGATGGCACCCTGCTGGCAAGCAATGGCAAGAGCTACGGCTATCAGAATGGCACCATCAGCTGGACGGAAACGACCCCGGCCAACGGCAAGTCGTTGACTGTGACGGCGACCCAGACCGACAAGGCGGGTAACGTCTCACTGCCAGGCAGCGACAACGCGCAGATCCTGAATGAAGCGCCGGAGACGGCGAACAAGCAGGCAAACGGCCAGGAAGATGCAGCAAGCATCGCCATTCCGACCCTCAGTGGCAGCGACATTGATGGCAACGTGGTGAGTTTCACCATCAAGAGCCTGCCTGCCAACGGCATCCTCTATCTGAACGGTGTGGCGGTGACGGTGGATCAGAGCATTGCGGTGGCAGACGCCGGCAACCTTACCTTCACTCCGAATGCGAACTGGAACGGCAACACCAGCTTCAACTATGCGGCGGTAGACAACGACGGCGCCGTGGATGCGAGTCCCGCAACCGTGACCATCAAGGTGGATGCGGTCAACGATCTGCCGACGCTGACCATCTCCAACGGGGTTGTCGTCTCTGAAGAGGGGTTGGCAAACGGCATTGCCGACACGGTCGGCAATCCGGATACCACCAATGCCATCAAGGCGTCCGGTACCCTCTCGGTAGGCGACATCGACAGCAGCACACTCAACATTTCCCTGAATGGACCGGCCGGGCTGACGTCCGGTGGGGCAAAGGTCCAGTGGTGCTGGGATGCGGGCAGCAAGACGCTGGTTGGCTACACAGGGGTGATTGGCGGCGCCGATTACAAGGCTGTGGTCGAGGTCAAGCTGACGGCACCCAATGCCAGTGGAAAGGGTGAGTGGACCTATGACGTGACCCTCAAAGGTCCCCTCGACCACGGGGATACGACCTCGGAAGACAAGTTGTCGTTCCAGCTGGATGTGGAGGTCTCCGATGGCAGCGGCGTCACCAAGGACAAGCTGGATGTCAGCGTTGAGGACGACTCCCCCATTGCCGACAACAGCGATGCCGTTTCCGTGGTGAAGACCGATATTCCGAACGTGCTGACCGGGCTCTTTGACCTGACCAAGTACAGTGGCAACCAGAGCACTCTGAACATGGCGGGCTTTACTATCAGCGCCTTGGGCTTCAAGTCGGCAACTGACTCCTCACTGGTAACGGCGGTGGTCAACGGTTCCAGCTCGGGGCTGGGGGTGGCCAGCGGAGCTGCGCCTTACCACAACCTCGCCAACGAGATTGACTTCCGTCACTTTGCCGACGGATCGTCCGCCTCCGAGCAGCTGATCGTCAGGCTGGATGCAGGCAAGGTTGCCTACGGCGCCAACATTAAGTTCAGCAAGATGTTTGGCGGCGAGCTGGAGAGCGGGGTCGTGGAGTTCTATCGCGGTGGTGTACTGATCAGTACCTTGGTATTCAACTCCAACGCATCGGGTGGGGAGTTCAACCAGAACTTCCAGGTGCAGCAGGGTGGCTTTGATACCATGGTGATCAAGGCGACCAACAACGGCAACACCAATACCTCCGACAACAGCGACTTCACCGTACAGAGCATCGAGTTCCTCGGTTCCAACACTGCGCAGGCAATCGCCTATGGTTCTGGCACCGTGACCCCGCAGTGGGGGGCGGATGGCAAGGGCTCCATCGGGCTGGTAATGGACCCGGCAACCTTCGAAAATGGTCTGCGAACGGCTTCCGGTTCTGCCATCGCCATCACCGCCAGCGGCGCCAATACCCTGGTCGGGAAGGATGCGGACGGCAACCTCATCTTCAAGCTGGAGTTTACGCCGGCCACCGGCAAGTGGGAGTTCTTCCAGTATCAGCGCATGTCCAAACCTCTGGGTGATGGCGACATCGACTTCCAGGTCCGGGTGGTGGATGGTGACGGCGACGCCAGCATTGGCTCCTTTGCAACCAAGCCTCTCTTCACGCCGCTGGTTCAGGGAGTCTCCAGCGAGAGTGTAACCGAAGGGGGCCATCTGCTGCACAAAGTCACCCTGTCAGATTCGACCCAGGAAACGACTGAATACGATTTCGCCATTCGTGGTTCGGGCAACAACCCCGCCTCCAAGCAGGATTGGGGCAATGCCCAGTTCAGCAATGGTGTGACCTATAACAGCACTACCGGCAAGATCACGGTACCAGCAGGCGTGTCGGACTTTACTGTGACCATCCCGACGGTGAACGATCGCTTGGTCGAAACGAACGAGACCCTCTCGGTGACCATCGGTGGGCAGAGCGGGACCGGCACCATAGTGGACAACGATCGGGCGCCGGTGACCACGGGTGGCTACAGTGCCGGCAAGGAGGACACGCCACTGGTGCTGAAGTGGGCCCAGTTTGGTGCCAGCGATGATCAGGCCGCTTCTGACCTGAGCGTGCAGATCAACACCCTGCCGCTGAGCGGCAAGCTGGAATACCTGAACGCTGCTGGCCAGTGGATTGCAGTGAAGGTGGGGGATCTTGTCTCCTACGCCGATATCGACAGCGGTCATCTGCGCTTTGTGCCTAGTCTCAATGAATCCAGCAGCAATGCCCTCAATGGTGGCGGTACGACGACGGGCAACCAGCAAGGAGACTACGCCACTCTGGGTTACCAGATCAGCGATGGTGCCAACCTGAGTAACTCAGGCAAGCTGGTGATCGATATCATGGCGGTCGCGGACAAGCCGGTGGTCGACATCAGCCTGACGGGCAACGGCATCCCGCTTTATACCCAGTACCCGTCGTCCGGCATCTCTACCGGGGCGTTCCAGAGCGGCAACTTCAACAAGGGCAACTTTGGCATCACCAATAGTCTGACCGACAGCACCACCAGTCAGGATCAAGTGGTGGGCGGCAACGGCAATGACTATATCGTCAGCGTGAAGGGCGGCGGCGATTACTTTGTCGGCGGTGCTGGCAATGACGTGTTGGTCGGTGGCAACTCCACCTCAGGTGACACCCTCGACGGCGCTACCGGCAACGATATCCTAGTGGCCGGATTGGGTGGCGACACCCTGTTTGGCGGCGCCGGTACCGACCTGGCCGTACTGATGGGCTCGCGTGCCAACTATGTCATCGAGCGCAGAAGTGACGGCGGTTTCAACTTCCTAGTGAAGGAGAACGGCATCACCATCAGCAAGTCACTCTACGACATCGAGTTGGTGCAGTTTGATGACGGCATTTACCAGTTCAACCAGACCGACGGCACCCTGACGGCGGTACAGCCGAGTGTGGTGGATTACCCGCTCGAGATCACTGCTTCCCTGACCGACCGTGATGGTAGCGAGCAGTTCGACAGCCTGGTACTGACCGGCATGCCGACGGGGTCGACCCTCTATCAGGGCTCCACCGTGCTAGGTACCGTGGGGGCCGATGGCACGCTGACGCTGACCGGTCTGTGGAACCAGAGCGCGTTGGACGTCAAACTGACCGGTCTGACCCTGCGGGTGCCGGGCAGCAGTGCCGGCCAGTTCGACCTCAAGGTAGAAGCCATTGCCAAGGAAGTGGCGACCGATCAGACCAGCAGTGCATCGGATCAGGATTCGATCCGCATGAGCTACTTCCTTTCCACCGAAGGGGAGCCGGGCGATCAGAACCGCACCTATGGCAACGAGCACAATATTGTGGTCGGGGATCTGGATGGCAGCGTGGTACTGCCGGGCCAGAACTACAACATCGCCTTTATGGTCGACAGCTCGGGCAGTATCGGCACCAGCGCCATGAACACCATCAAGAACCAGCTGGCACAGATCTTCGCCAGCCTCAAGGCGAGCGCAGGTAGCGAAGGGGCGGGTACAGTCAACATCATGCTGGTTGACTTTGATGCTCTGTCGAATGCCAGTATTAGTGTGAACCTGAAAGACAGCAATGCCTTGAATCAGCTGCAAGCTGTAATCGATTCCATGAGTAGCGGAGGGGGGACCAACTATGAAGATGTGTTCAAGACGGTTGCCAACTGGTTCAGTAGTTCTACGGCTCAAAGTAACAGTAATGCCAAGAATCTGACCTATTTCATTACCGATGGTCAGCCGACTTATTACCTCGGTAACGAAGGCTCCAACCCGAGGGTATTGAATTTCTCAGGTAGCAGCTATGACGTCTATCTCAACAGTCTGCTTGGTGGCACCTATATTCCGAGTCGGGTATATAGCTCCAATGGCTACACCATCATCGACAGCGCTGGCCGAGTGTATGCCGATGGTAGATACAGCAACCCGATCGGTTTTATGCGTCCGGATGGTAGGGGGGGATATACCTACTCAACACTGGATGGTGATGGCGGCACTACCTCCAGCTCAACTATCAATAACTCGGTAGCAGGTTTTGGGCTGCTTACTGGGATGGGGGTTACGGTAGAAGCGATCGGACTGGGGGCCAACATCTCCTACAACGATCTAAAGTCCTACGACTCTGACGGCGTCATCATGACCGGCGTCAACGCCAGCGATTTGGCCAACGCCATTCTGGGCACGTCGGTGAACAACCTGCCGGGCAGCGACCGGATCGATGGCGGTGCCGGTGACGACATTCTGTTCGGGGATGCCATCCATTTTGCCGGCATCAACGGTGAAGGCTACGCGGCCATCAAGCAGTATGTAGCCGGCAAGCTGAGCGCAGGCTCGGTGACCGATGCCCAGGTCCATGACTACATCACGGACCATGCCAGCGAGTTTGATCAGTCCTCCACCAATGACAAGGCGGATGTGCTGATTGGAGGGGAGGGCAACGATATCCTGTTTGGTCAAGGTGGCGATGACATCCTGTTCGGTGGTGCTGGCAATGATATTCTATTCGGTGGTGCCGGCAACGACACTCTGTACGGCGAGAGCGGCAACGATACCCTGTACGGTGGCAGCGGCAACGATACCCTGTACGGTGGTAGCGGTGACGACACCCTGAGCGGCGGTCTGAGCAATGACATCCTGGTCGGCGGGCTTGGTAATGACATTCTCAAGGGGGATGGTGGCGCCGATACCTTCACTTGGCTACAGGGCGATACCGTTGTGGACAGCGTTGCAAAGGACTACGTGGTTGACTTCTCCAAGACGGAAGGTGACAAGCTGGATCTGAGCGATCTGCTGGATCACGATGGTTCTCACAGTACGACCGATCTGAAGAGTATGCTCTCGGTGTTCCAAGATAATGAAGGGGTGCACCTGCAGGTCAAGGAGAGCAGTACTGCGCCGGTGACTCAGGAGATTGTGCTGATGAACCATACCTTCGACAGTCTGACGGGCGGTTCTGGCACCACGGCCAATCAGGTGATCGATTACATGTTGACCAACAACATGCTCGATATCGACAAGTAAGCCCAACTTGGGGCAATAAAAAAGCGGCAGAGCAATCTGCCGCTTTTTTTATCTTTGCAGGGAAGAGAAATCAGTTACCGAGGGTGGCGAACAGGCTCTGCTCCAGCGTGCCGCGGGAGACGCAGACCGGCTTGATGGACGGGGCCGGTACGCGCTCGCCTGAGGATTCAACGAAGAACAGCTCGGTGTTGCCCTTGACGTTGACGGTGGCCACGCTGCTGTTGCCGCTCTGGGTGATGATCAGGTTGATCTGCAGGTTCGGGTTGCCCAGTGCAACTTTGGAACCCATGGTGCCGCAGTCTAACCACTCCAGCCCGTCGGCTGACTGATTGACGTTGGCGGTCATCAGGCCGGAGCCACGCTGGCTGTTTTCGATGGTGAGGCCGTGATCGGTGAACCACTTCTCGGCGCGAGCCCACACCAGATCCACCGGGATCGCCATTTCCTGAGTGTTGTTGGTTGCCTTGGCAATTGGCGGGTTGTAGCGATACTCCTCACCGCCGTTATTGTCACCAGCACAACCAACCAGCAGCAGCGCCAATGCGCTCCCCATAATCTTTTTCATCTTGTTTCTCTCGTCCATATCACCAGGCCATTGGCCAACCGGCGCCTATTATCGCCGGAGCGACAATCTCTGTCAGCAACCATCCAGCGTTCGATGTTATGGGGAGGTGATCGGGATGCTTTACAAAATTGGTTTGCTATCATAGATTTGCTCGAAATTCCTCCATAAGCACCCCTGTGACCAACATGCTCACCCCGGATCTGCTGCAGCAGATCATCGACCAATTGCCAATGAGTATCTTCTGTCGAGATAGTCATGGGCGTTACCTGTTCGCCAATCGTGAGTTCGCCCGTGAAGCCAAGCTGGAGTCGCCTGCCGAGGTAGTCGGCAAGACAGATGCAGAGATGCCCTGGGGCGATATCTTTCGCAGTGAGGATGAGCAGCTGCTTGCCGGAGGCGTGCCGATGCTGTATCAGCAGCTTCATTGCAACCGGGGCGGGAATACCTGCTGGATGGAGGTGCACAAGGTGCCTCTTTACACCCCGCAGGGGGAAGCTTGCGCAGTGTTTGGCGTGGTTAACGAGATTGCCCAGCGCAAGAGCCTGGAACAGACGGTCAAAAAGCAGCAGTTGTTGCAGCGTTTTCTGCTCGATGCCATTCCTGACCTGATCCGTTTCGATGATCACAACGGGGTGCTGCTGGAGTGCAATCAGGCATTCCTCGACTTTATCGGCCAAGGGGCGGATGAGGTGCTGGGTCAGCAGCTACCGTTCCGGCTGGCGGCGCCGCAGGGAATGGGTCATGGCGAGTGTTGTCTGCTGGATGCCAGCGGGCAGGGGCGACACATGGAGATCACCCGGGTCGATGTGCCCGATGGTGATGGTCACTCTCTCGGGATCCTGACGCTGGGGCGTGACATCACCGGCCTGCGCACCACTCAGGCGCAGTTGCAGCAGGAGCAGCACTACGACAGTCTGACCGGACTGCTCAAACTCTCCCGGTTCTTGCAGACCAGCCGCCATCTTGGGGGACGCAGTGCCACATTGGTGCTGGTCGATCTGCACCATTTTCGTGAAATCAATGACCGCTTCGGGATCCGGATTGCCGACCGCTTGCTGAGCCAGGTGGCCAAGCGGTTGCAGCAGCTGGTACCGCCGCGTTCCCTGCTCTGTCGGGTCGCTGCCGATGACTTCAGCCTGCTGCTGCCGGACTTCAACGAGCCATTGCAGGGGTGGAGCCAGCATCTGCAGCAGCAGTTGATGGAGCACTATCAGGTGGAAGATCATCGCATCCAGATCCCGGTGTTTCTGGGGCTGGCCCAGGGGCGGGCAAGCGATGCCGAGCGGTTGCTCAGCCATGCCGAGGCTGCGCTGGCGCAGGGCAAACGGCAGCAGCAGTACTGCACCCTGTTTGATCCCGAGCTGCATGCCCGGCTCAAGCGGCGTCAGCTGATCGCCGCCCAGTTGCCACTCGCCATCAAGTCCGCCCAGCTGGTTGCTGTCTATCAGCCCATTATCTGTACCCGTACTCACAGACTGCATGGCGCCGAGCTGCTCTGTCGCTGGCCCCATCCCGAGCTTGGGATGATCTCCCCCGACGAATTCATTCCGTTGGCGGAAGAGATGGGGATCATCGGTCAGCTTGGCCAGCTGATGCTGGAGCAGGGGTGTGCCCAGCTGGCGCAGTGGCAAACTGCGCAGCCGGATATGGTGCTATCCATCAACCTCTCGCCGCTGCAGTTCCGTGATCCGGCGCTCTGTGAGCGGGTCTCTGCCTGCACCGCTCGCCATGGTCTCAAGGCCAGTCAACTGGAGCTGGAGATCACCGAAGGGGTACTGATGGAGAATGCAGACGAGATTGAGACCAACCTCGACAACCTGATCGCCGCCGGTTTTCAGCTGGCCATCGACGACTTTGGTACCGGTTACTGTTCACTGGCCTATCTGCCGCGTTTGCAGGTGGCGACCCTCAAGCTGGATCGCAGCTTCACTCAGGGGTTGGCCAGCAATAGCGCGACCACCGCTATCGTGCGTTCGGTCATCGGGTTGGGCCATGAGCTGGGGATCCGGATCACGGCCGAAGGGGTGGAAACGCCCGAGCAGCAGCTGTGGCTGACCGAGGCGGGGTGTGATCGGCTCCAGGGCTATCTGTTCAGTCGCCCCCTGCCGCCGGCGGAGTTTGCTGCCAGCTATCTGGCGTGAGAGACCGTCAGAAACAACAAGGCCACCGCAAGGTGGCCTTGTTGTTTTACGATGGAGGCAGGATTAATCCTGGAAGTAGGTGCCCCAGCCATCGTAATCCACCCCGTATTTTTCCAGGATGGGCAGCATCTTGGCGATATCGGCGACGATCGCTTCGACATTCAGCTTGCACTCGATGGTGGCATCGAAGCAGAAGATGGTGGCGCCGTCATCCAGCTCCATCTCTTCGGCATCGGTCACTTCAAAACCGGCCTTGAACAGGTCAACCGCTGCTTTTTCCAGACGGTCGAAATCCTGGCAGGCGAAGTGGTGCTCGATATCGTAATCCGCATCGGGATTGCTGCCATCGGCCAGCAGTTCGTTGACGATCTCGGTGGTCTCATCACGCCACTCTTGCATATTCAGACTCATGTTGCCTCCAGGCGGTATCATTGCGGCAAAGCATACTCGCAGAGTGGATTCGGCTCAATGCGGCGGACCCACTGAACCTCGAATTTCCATCATATTGGCGCAGCCTGCAGGGTGTTCAGAAGCCAGCAAGTACGGCAAACAGGACTGAAATGGATAATAAATGGTCGCTTCGTTCGGTTGTTGAGCGAACGCGCTTTTTATCGTGCCATCATGGTTGACACTCTGCGCTGGAAAGGGTTTAATGCGCGCCGTTGCCCAGATAGCTCAGTCGGTAGAGCAGGGGATTGAAAATCCCCGTGTCGGCGGTTCGATTCCGTCTCTGGGCACCATAATTCCTCCTTAGTTCAGTCGGTAGAACGGCGGACTGTTAATCCGTATGTCACTGGTTCAAGTCCAGTAGGAGGAGCCAAATTCGAAAAGCCCGCTCAATCGAGCGGGCTTTTTCATTTCTAGTTGCTGTTGCATGCTGCCAAAAAGAGCGTTGCGCCACAGGTGGCACTGAACAGCAGCATTCCGGTCTGCAACATGCTGCCAGGGCATGGCTTCTTCTCTCTTTTTCTGGCCCTGATCCACTTCGGTTTCATCACATTCCCTTATCCATTTTGTCGGCCTGAATGGCTGCACTCCTGTGCAGGCGAGCCATCTTTGTTGAATGGCGCCATGGCGTCAATCTCCCCTGCAAAACAATTAATTCAGCAGCGTTGAAGAGCGGCTTGTCGGGTGATGTTTCGACCTTTAAGCCATTGTTAACATTTTGGAAAACCGGAGTGACCCTGTGGCTGGGCGGGGATATGATGGGGTCAATGATGTTCCCATCCTGACGGAGAGATCCCAGATGAACAGC
This sequence comes from Aeromonas veronii bv. veronii, assembly GCF_000820225.1. GTDB lineage: Bacteria > Pseudomonadota > Gammaproteobacteria > Enterobacterales > Aeromonadaceae > Aeromonas > Aeromonas veronii. The sequence continues at coordinate 7,849 of NZ_CDDK01000050.1, read as the reverse complement.
CCCTTGAGCTATGTACTGGACGGCATTCATTGCGAGCCGCACTTTTTTACCGTTCCCCTCGATCATGATGAGCCGGATGGTGACAGCATTACCCTGTTTGCCCGCACCCTCTGCCGTAAAGACAAGCTCGATGAGAAGTTGCCATGGTTGCTGTTTCTGCAAGGTGGGCCGGGATTCGGGGCGCCGCGTCCGACGGCCAACAGTGGTTGGCTCAAACGGGCGTTGCAGGAGTTCCGAGTGCTGCTGCTGGATCAGCGTGGCACCGGGATGTCGAGCTCCATCCACGGGCAGATTCTGGCCAAAATGACCCCGGCCGAGCAGGCGGAGTATCTCGGCCATTTTCGCGCCGACAGCATAGTGCAAGATGCCGAGTTCATCCGGCAGGAGCTTAGCCCCAAGCATCGCTGGAGCCTGCTGGGGCAAAGCTTTGGCGGTTTTTGCTGCCTGACCTATCTCTCGCTCTTCCCCGATAGCCTGCGGGAGGTCTATATCACCGGCGGTATCGCGCCGATCAGCCGCAGTGCCGAGGAGGTCTATCGCGCCACCTATCAGCGGGTGGCTGACAAGAACCGCGCCTTCTTCGCCCGCTTCCCCCACGCTCAGGGGATTGCCAACCGGCTGGCCAACCATCTGCACCAGCACGATGTGCGGCTGCCCAACGGCCAGCGCCTGACGGTGGAGCAGTTCCAGCAGCAAGGGCTGGATCTCGGCGCTACGGGTGCTTTCGAGGAGCTTTATTACCTGCTGGAAGAGGCCTTTATCGGTGACAAGCTGAGCCCGGCCTTTCTCTATCAGGTGCAGAGCATGCAGCCATTTAATACCAACCCGCTGTTTGCCATTCTGCACGAGGCTATCTACGCCGAAGGGGAGGCGACTCGCTGGGCGGCGGATCGGGTCAGAGGGGAGTTTCCTGCGGTGAACTGGGCGCCCGGCAAGGATTTCGCCTTCACCGGCGAGATGGTTTACCCCTGGATGTTCGAGCAGTTTCGCGAGTTGCTGCCCCTGAAAGAGGCGGCTCATCTGCTGGCCAACAAGGCGGACTGGGGGGCGCTCTATGACCCGGCACAATTGGCCCGCAACAAGGTGCCGGTAGCCTGCGCCGTCTATGCCGAGGATATGTATGTGGAGTTTGACTACAGCCGCGAGACCCTGCGTGGCCTGGGCAACAGTCGAGCTTGGATCACCAATGAGTATGAGCACAACGGTTTGCGCGCCGATGGTGAGGTGATTCTTGATCGTCTGATCGCGTTGAATCGCGACCGTTAATTGCCGTTATCGGCAACTATCGCGGGAGCCCGGACTCCCGCGATAGTTGTGATGGATAGTTGTTATGAAAGCGTGACTCCCTGAACCTTGCCCCGCGCCTGCCAGACGATGAGTGGATAGCTGGCTGATTAATTTCCCCCTCTTTCACTGTATCTGCCGATCCCTCACCATATACTTGCCAAACGACTCTGTATTGAGCCGCGGTCAAACCGATTGACCAACCCGTGCTCGTTACCATTAGAAAGTCGCTCCGATGCTCTGTATTCCGCGTATTTGATATGCCATCTCTGCATGCCCCGCTATCCGGGGGAGGGGATGGTCGTGCTTTTCAATCAAGATAAGGATGTATGATGAGAAAGTCTCTGTTGGCCTGCTCCCTGTTGCTGTGCCCTGTCGTGTTTGCTGCCACCCCCCATTGGGAATATAGCGGTGAGGCGGGGCCTGCCCACTGGGCCAAGCTGACCCCGGAGTTTGGTCAGTGTGCGGGCAGCAATCAGTCGCCGGTTGACCTGAGCGGATTGGTCGAGGCCAAACTGGCCCCGCTGGTACTCCACTATAAGGCGGGTGGCAACACAGTGGTCAACAACGGTCATACCGTGCAGGTCGGTTATGCCCCGGGCAGCACTTTGCAACTTGATGGCACCAGGTTTGAACTAAAGCAGTTTCACTTCCACGCCCCGAGTGAGAACCTCATCGAGGGCAAATCCTATCCGCTGGAAGGGCATCTGGTGCATGTCAGTGACAAGGGAGAGATCGCCGTGGTGGCGGTGATGTTCGAGGCTGGCAAGGCAAATCCGGCGTTGGCGGCTGCCTGGGGTGAACTACCGGCCAAGGTGGGCGAGACCCAGGCCCTCAAGGCGCCGCTCTCTGCTGAGCAACTGCTGCCCGAGAATCGTGACTACTATCGCTTCAGCGGTTCCCTTACTACGCCTCCCTGCTCGGAAGGGGTGCGCTGGCTGGTGATGAAGCAGCCGGTCGAGGTCAGTCAGGCCCAGATCGACGCATTCAAGGCGGTGATGCACCACCCCAACAACCGGCCGGTGCAGCCCCTCAATGGGCGCGTGGTACTGCAATAACACCGCGTTGCAATAGCGCTGCAGATAGCAAAAACAACAAGAGGGCCGCGAGGCCCTCTTTTACATGGCGAGGTATCGGCGAGCGATCAGAGGCTGGCGGCGATGCGGGCGCCGAGGGCCGCGTTGTTCAGTACCAGCTGGATGTTGGCCGCTAGCGAGTTGCCGCCAGTCAGCTCGCAGACACGTGCCAGCAGGAAGGGGGTTGACGCCTTGCCCTTGATCCCCTGCTCGTCCGCTTCATGGAGCGCTTGGGCAATGGCTGCGTCGATATCGGCTTTCGGCATGGCGTGTGCGGTCGGGATGGGGTTGGCCACCACGGCGCCGCCCGCCAGTCCCAGCTCCCACTTGAGGCGCAGCGCCTCGGCGATGGCCGCCGGACTCTCCAGTCGATAATCAACCTTGAAGCCGCTCTCGCGGGTGTAGAAGGCGGGCAACTCTTCGGTTTGATAGCCGATCACCGGCACGCCCTGGGTCTCCAGATACTCCAGGGTCAGCCCGATATCGAGGATCGACTTGGCACCGGCGCAGACTACAGCCACCGGCGTTTGTGCCAGCTCCTGCAGGTCGGCCGAGATATCGAAGGTCTCCTGCGCGCCGCGATGTACCCCGCCAATGCCACCGGTGGCAAAGACCCGGATCCCCGCCATGGCAGCGATGATCATGGTCGAGGCGACCGTGGTGGCCCCCATTCCCTTGCGCGCCAGTACGAATGGAATGTCGCGGCGGCTGCACTTGGTCACGCTGTGGCCTGCCCGGCCCAGCGCTTCCAGCGCACCGGCATCCAGACCCACTTTGAGGCGGCCGTCGAGAATGGCGATGGTGGCCGGGATGGCACCGTTATCGCGCACTACCTGCTCCACCTGACGGGCCGTCTCCACGTTCTGCGGATAGGGCATGCCATGGGAGATGATGGTGGATTCGAGGGCAACCACCGGTTTGCCGGCGGCCAGCGCGGCAGCAACTTCCGGTTGGATATCGAGGTAAGCGTTCAGCATGAGTACTCCTCCAGTATGCGGTCAACTGCGGTATTGCTCAGACCGGAAAAAACGGTATCGGAACAATTGACGGTGAGGGCGGCACAGCCCAGGGCAAAGCGGGTGGTTTGGGCAATGTCGAGCTGTTGCAGCCAGGCGTGGGCGAGGCCAGCCATAAAGGCATCCCCGCCGCCGGTGACGTTGAGCACCGGACTGCCCAGCACCGGCAGGTGACCCTGCTGCTCGCCATCGCTGTAGAAGATCCCCTGTTCACCCAGACTGAGGAACAGCCGCTTGACCCCGGCGCGGTGGAACCAGGCGGCCACCATGGGCCAGGTTTCGGGCCCGGCGATGGTCATACCGCATAGCTGTTCGGCTTCACTGCGATTGGGTTTGAGGGTGTGGATCTTGCCAAGCCAGGGGCGGATCTTCTCCACTTTGGCCACCGAAACGGTATCGACAAAGATGGCGTGCTCACCTTGCCGTTCAAACAACCAGTCGAGGGTATGGATAGCCAGATTGGTGTCGAGCACCCAAAGCCGGGCACCGCCGAGAAAGCCTGCGAGGGGGGTCAGGCGGGCAGGGGTGAGCTGCTCTATGATGGCCATGTCATTGATAGCGCAGCTCATTTCGCCGCTGCCATCATGCAGGCTGAGATAGCAGGAGGTGGTGTGACCATCGAGCACCAGAGTCTGGCGCACATCGACGCCGGCCCGCTGGCTCACTTCCAATAGATGGTGGCCATACTGGTCGTTGCCGACCGCTGTCAGCAGCCGGGTGTCGCTGCCGAGCCGCGCCAGATTCTCAGCGATATTACGGCCGACACCGCCCGCCGAGGTGCGCACCTTGCCCGGGTTGGAGTCGCCGAGCAGCAGGTTGTCGTGGCTGGTGCCGCAAATATCCATATTGGCACCGCCGATCACCACTACGTAGGGGCCTTCTCGCAGTACATAACCTCTGCCTTGCACATATCCCTGCCGGATCAGGCTGGAGATGTGGCTGGCCAGCGCAGAGCGGCTGATGCCAAGGCGATCAGCCAGCTCCTGCTGGGCAATCATGGGATCCTGACGCAGCAGGGCGAGGATCTCTTGTTCACGCTCAGTCATAGACAAACATCCATTTGCAAACGTTTGTCCATTATTGCTGGGAAACGTTTGCTGGCTATCGGCTTGTACAAGATTTGTCGGCTTGCGCACAAAAAATCGACACTCAAAGCTGGGTTGGCAAGCGGTTTAGCCGGGGAGGGGACTTTTAACGGGTCGGTGGCCCTGCAACGGCTTATAATGGCCGCCGCAAGATGAGGAGAGATGATGGAAAAGAGTGCATTCTGCTGCGTGGGGTTGGTCAATCCCAAGTCTCCGGAAAATGTCGGCTCCGTGATGCGGGCTGCGGGTTGTTACGGGGTGGATGAGGTCTACTACACCGGCAACCGCTTCGAGCTGGCGCGCCGCTTTGCCACTGATACCAAGCAGATGGTGGAGAAGATCCCGCTGCTCGGGGTGGATGATCTGATGGCGTTTATCCCGCAGGGATGCGTGCCCGTGGTGGTCGATCTGATCGACGGCGCTACACCGCTCCCCGACTATGTCCATCCGGAACGCGCTTTTTATATCTTCGGGCCGGAGGATGGTACGCTAGATCCCGCCCTCTATGGCGCGGTGAAAGATGTGGTTTATGTGCCGACCCAGGGCTGTATGAATCTGGCTGCCTCGGTTAATGTGATCCTCTATGACCGCTTGGCGAAGGGGTTCCGGCAACCCTGAGTTGTGGCGTGGCCACGGTCAATCAAACCGTAATGGAAACGGTGTTGCTCATAGACTGGTTGCTGGCGGTGGCCGCGGTTGACGGGGCTGCGGTATCCTTCTCTTTCCCCCTATGGTGGGATCAGTTTTCGCCGGCCTTGACCACCTGCTCCTCGAGAAAGTCGCGGTAGTAGTCATAGAGGTGATAACGGCGATATATCTCGGCCAGCGTGCCGCGACGGATCAGATTCACCATCTCTTGATCCCACAACTGCAGTAGCCGGTCGCCCTGCTCGGTATCGGCAAAAATGGGGTAAGTCGGGATCCAGCGCAAAATGGTGCGGTACATATTGGCCGGGGTCTCATCGGCTGCATGGAGCACGCCAGCGGTCAGGTAATAGCGATAGCGCCCCTTGCCAATCAGCTGCAGGGCCATCTCATGGTTGTCGATCTCATGCCATCGCATGGTGACCGGAAGATATTTATCCAGCACCCATCCTCGCCGCCAGAGGACGGTCTCTCCCTCCAGGCTGCGCTCTCCCCGCCATTGTGGCTGCCACTGCTTGAGCATGAAGACGGTCACATCATCTGCGGAGGCTGGCTGATGGGGCTGCTTGGTCCCCTTGATCTCGTCCCGATAGACACTCATGGCCATATCCCCCTCTTGCCTGGCTACCATGGCGACGGCGCGTTTGTAGGGCACGATATGGGGTACGATCTGATAGCCGTGGGGTTGGTAAATGGTTCGCACCAGATCGAGATAGATACCGCGGCCATCCGGTTGGCAGAAACCGGGCCAGCCATCGCAATAGACGTGAATATCGGCTGTGCGAGCGTGGGCGATCGCACACAGAGAGCAAAGCAGCAAACAACCGATGCGCAGCATGGTCAGCATTATCCTCGCAGGGGTGAGGAGAGCATTTATCACCTGATTTATACCATGCATTGAGCGCGGCGGGCGGAGAAAACATCCCGCATCTCCATTTTGCGACAGGGTCGAGGGTTATTTGCGGTCGGATCGTTATGATCGAGTAAAGATTCAATAGCACCCCAATCAGTAGAGGAGACTGCATTATGCCATCGATCAAGACTCTGCTCTGTCCAGTCGATTTTTCCCAAATGTCTCGCGCGGTACTCGACTATGCCGTTTTCATGGCACAGAGCCATCAGGCCCAACTCAAGCTGATCCACGTGGTTGATCAACTGCACGGTTTCGATAGTTACAAGATCCTTCATATGACGGCCATCGAGATCACTCACGAGATGGAGCGTCAGGCCAGAACCCAGCTCAAAGAGCTGGTTGCCACCCTGCCGATCCCGGCCACCTTTGATATTCGCTTTGGCCGCGCCGCCGATGAAATTGTCATTCAGGCCAAGGAGGATGAGGTTGAGCTGATCGTGATGGGCAGCCACGGTCGCTCCGGTATCAGCCATCTGCTGGTAGGCAGTGTCGCCGAGTCTGTGGTGCGTCATGCCCCCTGTCCGGTACTGGTGGTGCGCCAATAACGCGCCACGTTTAGAGTGAAAAGCGTAACAAACAAGGCCAGCGATTGCTGGCCTTGCGTTTTCTGGTGTTGTGCCCGCTAGCCGTGGGCGTAGATGACACTCCCTCCCTTGATGGTATCTATGATGGCCCTGGCCTGCTCTTTGGGCAGGGCGGGGCAACCCCAGCTGCGGCCCAGCTTGTCATATTTGCGCAGATGGGTCGGGCTGGCATAGGCGGCGCCATGTACTACGATGGCACGCTTGCGGGCATTGCTGTTCTTGCCGGGGCTGAGTCCGTCCAGCCGCAGGGAGTAGCCATGCTTGCCCAGATAGGTTTCTGCGGTGCGATAGACGCCGAGGGAACTTTGGCGGGAGTTGAGCTGGTTGGAAAAGTGTTTTGCTGCCAGTTCACCTGAGTTGCGGCCATGACTGACCCAAGTGTGATAGAGCAGCTTGTGGCGTTTCATATCGATGACAAACAGCCTGCGCTGGGTAGATGGCTTGCTGTAATCGATGATGGTGAGAATGGGTTTTCGTTTGTGGCGCACAGTTTGATAACTGTTGAGTGCCTGACGAAAGGTCTGTTTATCCAGCTTGCCGGCCAGACCCAGTTGACGATAGAGGCTCTGATCCCAGCTGGCATCTGCCGTACTGCTCCAGATGAGCGATATCAACAGCAGTGGCAACAGCAGCCATCCGCGTTGCCAGTCTATGTTCCCGCGCGCTTGTCTCATCCGTGAATATCTCCTTGTCACTCCCTGTCAACGGCGCGGATATTGCCATCAATCCGCTCGATAGTTATATGCAAGGTGCTGAAAAGGCGCAATAAAAAAACCGGCCGCAGAGCGGCCGGAAGTAATTCAAACAGTAGACATTGGTATCACAGGGTATAACTGACTTCCAATTACTTAGAAGTTGTACTGCAGGGCAACCGCGACTACGTCGTCGGTGTTCTTGCCCAGAGAGTTGGTGGACTTGCCATCTACGGAGTCCAGCAGGTTCAGCTTGTAATCAACGTAGGCGTTGAAGTTCTCGGTGAAGTTGTACCAGGCACCGATAGATACGTACTCGGTGTAGGTATCATCGATACCGCGAGCGGAGTCTTTCACGTCAGTGCGCAGGTAGGCCAGAGAAGGCTTGAACTTGCCGATGGTGTACTGGGCAACGGCTTCGTAGCCATCCATCTTCTCGGCGTAGCCGTTGTTGACGAACAGGTGGTCTTCACCGTGGGAGTAGGTTGCAGCCAGGTAGAGGTCGCCAGTTGCATATTTGGCGCCGAAGCCCATCAGCTTGGCATCCTTGTCGC
>NZ_CDDK01000049.1 GCF_000820225.1 Aeromonas veronii bv. veronii | reverse complement strand
GCACGGCCGCGGCCGTGCAGCTTATGGTCATGCAAATCGCGGCCACGCAGATCACGACCCTGAGCCAGCATGCTGGTCATCACGCAGCCCCCTGCCAGTAGCAGGCGCTGGCCATGGCGGCGAGCAGATCGCGCACCCGCTCAGGGGTTACGTCGCCGATATTGCCGATACGGAAGCAATCGGCTTGGGAGACCTTGCCCGGATAGATGACAAAGCCCTGCGCCTTGAGCCGCTGGTAGAAATCGGCGAAGCGGTAGTCAGGGTGGGCCGGAGAGTAGAAAGCGGTGATGATGGGAGATTGCCACTGTTCTGGCAGCAGTGGCGCAAAGCCGAGGGCAGCCATGCCATCCACCAGGGTGCGCTGATTTTCACTGTAACGCTGATGGCGGGCAGCGATGCCCCCCTCCTCGTCCAGCTCGCGCAACGCCTGGGCAAAGGCAAGCACGGTATGGGTGGGCGAGGTAAAGCGCCACTTGCCCCCCTGCTGCTCCATGGTCTGCCACTGGGCGTGCAGGTCGAGGGAGACCGAGCGGGCGCGACCGGCGCAGGCCGTAAGCGCCACGCGGCGAGCGATGACGAAGCCAAAGCCCGGCACCCCCTGAATGCACTTGTTGGCCGAGCTGATGAGAAACTCGATGCCAAGGTGTCCCATGTCGATGGGTATACCGCCAAAGCTGCTCATGGCATCGACGATAAGGCGAATGCCGCGGCGCTGGCAGAGCGCAGCCACCTCCTCAAGGGGGTTGAGCATGCCGGTGGTGGTCTCGCAGTGCACCATGGCCAGATGGGTGATCTCGGGGTGGCACGCCAGCATCGCCTCGATGGCGGCGGGCTCCGGGCGGGTGGTCTCGCCGCAGTCCAGCTCATGGTGACGCAGGCCAAGGCAGCGGGCCATCTCCCCCATGCGGGCACCGTAGGCGCCGTTGTTGATGATCAGCAGACACTCATCGACGCCGATCGCCGAGCCCAGCACACTCTCCACCACATAGCTGCCACTCCCCTGCAGCAGCACGGCGCTGTAGTCACTTTGATATTCCGGGCCGGTGGCGAGGCGCACCAGCTCGCGGCGGATGGGCTCCACCACCCCCTGGTTGTAGTCCGCATCCCAGGTGCAGCTGTCTTGCAGCATGGCGGCACGCACAGTCGCGGTGGTCGAGAGGGGGCCCGGGGTCAGCAGCAGGTAATCGACGGCGGCAGGGGCCGCAGGAATATGGGTCATGACTTCGCTCCTTTTGGTATATACCAGAATGAGCGCATTGTGGGTAACTGCCCCGCCAAGGTCAAAGGGGTGGCGCTACGTGCAACAAAAAATTCATTTTCAGCGCCGGGATCGCGATAATCTAGGAAACCTGAACAACAGGGGCGATTCTGGTATCTACCAACGCATATTGATGTTGCCGTGTAACGACCGGGCAGATGACCTGCCCTGTGCCCAGCCCATTGCCCAACTCATTGCACAACTTATTGCAAAACCAGGGATTTTCATGAGCAAACCGCAATACCTGCAGATCAAGGATGCCCTCGCCAACCAGATCCTGGCGGGGGGTCTGGCCCCCAACGACAAGCTCCCCTCCGAGCGACTGCTGGGGGAACTCTATGGCACCACAAGGGTCACCATCCGCGAGGCACTGGTGCAGCTGGAGGCGAACGGCCTTATCTATCGGGAGGATCGCCGCGGCTGGTTCGTCACCCCGCCGCGCTTTCGCTTGAACCCCAGACGCACCTCCAACTTTCACCAGATAGTGCGGGAGCAAGGGGGAGAACCGCACACCGAGCTGCTGGAGAAAAGCCGCCAGGCGGTACCGCCCGCGTTGATGGCGCAACTGCAGCTCAAGCCGTTCGACAGCCTGTTTCTGCTAAAACGGCTGCGCTACGCCAACGGGCGCGCCATCTGCTACTGCGAGAACCACTGCCTGCCTGAGCGGGTGCCCGGCCTGCTGGCACTGGATCTCAACGGCAGTCTGACCGAGATCTACCAGGCCCATTACGATCTTCACTACGCCCGCATGCAGGTGCGCTTCTTCCCGACAGCCCTGCCGGACGAAGTGGCCAAGGCGCTGGGAGCCACCGCCGGCCTACCCGCCCTGCGCCTCGAGCGGCTCAACTTCGATCAGCACGGACGGGTGCTCGACTTCGATCTGGAGTACTGGCGCCACGACAGCCTGGAGATCGAGGTGGATACCCAGGATTAGTCACGGATAAATCAGGAACGGCAAAACGTCACGGGGCTGTCACGGTCACGTCATAAAGATCCCCTAGCCTCTCTCTCGACCAATCTGGTTTATACCAAACCAATTTAACTGGAGAAGAGGATGAAACAGGGAACCCATCTGCTGGCCGCCGCCGTGCTGGCTGCCATGACCGCCCCGGCACTGGCCGCGACCGATCTCACCGTCTACACCGCCTTCGAACCGGAGCAGCTCAACGAGCTGAAAACCGCGTTCGAACGCCAGCATCCGGACATCAACATCAAGTGGGTGCGTGACTCCACCGGCGTGGTCACCGCCCGCTTGCTGGCAGAAAAAGCCCAGCCCAAGGCGGATGTGGTATGGGGACTGGCCGCCACCAGCCTGATGCAGCTCGATCAGCAGCAGATGCTCAATGCCTATGCACCGAAAGGACTGGATAAGCTCGACAGCCGTTTTCGCGACAGCAAGGCCGAGCCGCACTGGATCGGTCTGGACGCCTTCTTCAGCGCCATCTGCTTCAACAAGGTAGAGGCGGAAAAACAGGGGATCCCGGCGCCCACCAGCTGGGCCGACCTCACCAAGCCCATCTACAAGGGCAAGGTGATCATGCCCAACCCCAGCTCCTCCGGCACCGGTTACCTGAGCGTTGCGGGCTGGCTGCAGACCATGGGCGAGCAGCAGGGCTGGCAATTTATGAACGGCCTTCACCAGAACATCGACCGTTACACCCACTCGGGCTCCGCCCCCTGCAAGCTGGCCGCCAGCGGCGAGACGGTGATCGGTATCTCCTTCGACTTCCCGGCTACCAGCCTCAAAGCCAAGGGTGCCCCCATCGAGGTGGTGTTCCCGAAAGAGGGGTCGGGCTGGGATATGGAAGCCGCCGCCATCATCAAGGGCACCCCCAAGCTGGAAGCCGCCAAACAGCTGCTCGACTTTGCCGCCACCGAACAGGCCAACGCCCTCTACAACAAGTCGTTCGCCGTGGTCGCCATCCCCGATGTAGCCCAACCGAGAGCGGGCTATCCGGCGGATATCAAAGGCCAGATGATCGACAACGACTTTAGCTGGGCAGCCCGCGAGCGTAACGCCATCCTGGCCCAGTGGAGCGCCAGCTTCGACGGCAAGACCGAAGCCAAACAGTAAGCGTGAAGGGCGGCGGTTTGTTCACGCCAGACACACCGCCGCCAATAAACTGCCAGTCGAAGGCCAACAGCTGTTGGCCTTCGCTTTTTGGTTTTAACTTCCCGAGTTTGTATTGCCTTCAATTAGCGATGCTTAGTCCATTCGCACAGTGCCCAGCCACTTGCTGGCGACCCGATGTCATTTGACTGTCATCAAGCTGTCATCCCCCGATCACCTGACCGTCACACTTCACCCGCAAACTGGTATATACCAAATCAGTAGCGAGTCGAACCATGACCCAGCCCTATCTGGACATTCAACATCTCAACAAGCAGTTCGGTGCTTTTCAGGCCCTCAAGGGGATCTCTCTGACCATTGAGCCGGGGGAGTTTATCTGCTTTCTCGGCCCCTCCGGCTGCGGCAAGACCACTCTGCTCAGAGCCATCGCCGGACTGGATCTGCCGGACAGCGGCGAGATCTGGCAAGGGGGGCGCAATATCTCCCGCCTACCGCCCCAGGAGCGCGATTTTGGCATCGTGTTTCAGTCCTATGCTCTCTTCCCCAACCTGACGGTGGCCCAGAACATCGCCTTCGGCCTTGAGAATCAGGGGCTGGCGCGGGATCTCATCAAGGAACGGGTCGATCACTGGCTGGGGCTGGTGGATCTCACTGCCCAGTCCCACAAATACCCGAGCCAGATCTCCGGCGGCCAGCAGCAGCGGGTGGCGCTGGCCCGGGCCTTGGCCCTCTCCCCCGGTCTGTTGTTGCTGGACGAACCGCTCAGCGCCCTGGATGCGCTGGTGCGCACCCACCTTCGCAGCGAAATCCGTGCCCTGCAGCAGCGCCTTGGCATCACCACCATCATGGTGACCCACGATCAGGAAGAGGCGCTGACCATGGCCGATCGCATCGTGGTGATGGAGGGCGGCCGCATCGTGCAGGTGGGCACCCCGCAGGAGATCTACCACCAGCCTGCCAGCCGTTTCGTGGCAAGCTTTGTCGGCACCATGAACTTCCTCGAGACCCTGGTGCTGAGCCCCACTCAGGTGCGCCTCAACGAACAACCGCTGCAACTCGCCAATCAGGCCGCGGCCGGCAGCAAATTGCAGGTGGCGATCCGCCCCGAGGCTATCACCCTGAGCGCGCCGAGCGAGCCGTATCTTGGCCAACATGGCGTTGAAGCAACCATCGATCAGGTGGAGTTTCTCGGCGCTGCCCAGCGTCTTATCTGCACCGCCGACACCTATCTGGGCCCACAGCAAATTCTGGTGGAGCGCCCGACCCACGAGCTGCCCCGCCACCAACAGGGTGGCTGGCGCAGCGGCATGCGCTGCTCGCTGCACTGGCCTGCCGGGGCGATGCAGCTGTTTGAAGGAGAGCGCCCATGACTGCCCCCTTTGCGACCTCCTCCCTGCTGCCGCCAGCGACAGCCCGCCAAGACTCTCGCTGGCAGCGGCTCTGTCGCGGCTGGAGCCGGGATCAGCTGCTGCAACTGATCCTGCTGGTGCTCGGCATCGCCCTGCTGGTGGGGGGCCTCTTGCTGCCACTGCTCACCATGTTGCAAAAGAGCCTGCAGGATGAGAACGGCCTCTGGGTGGGCCTTGCCAACTTCAGCGCCTACTTCGACTCCCCTCATCTGGGGCGCACCATTGGCAACACCCTCTGGCTCGGGGTGCTGATCACCGCGCTGGTGGTGACCATCGCCTTTGGCTACGCCTATGCCCTCACCCGCACCTGCATGCCGGGCAAGCCCCTGTTTCGCCTCATCGGTTTGATCCCGCTGTTGATGCCCTCCCTGTTGCCCGCCATCAGTCTGGTCTACTGGTTTGGCAATCAGGGGATCGCCAAGGGGCTGCTCGGCGGCGAGAGCATCTACGGCCCCATCGGCATCGTCATCGGTCTTGGCTTCTGGTGCTTCCCCCACGCCCTGATGATCCTTATCACGGCGCTCGGTCAGAGCGATGCCCGCCTCTATGAAGCCTCCCGGGTGCTGGGCAGCAGCGGCTGGCGCACCTTTGTCACCGTCACCCTGCCGACCGCCCGTTATGGCCTGCTCAGCGCCGCCATCGCCGTCTTCACCCTTACCATCTGCGACTTCGGAGTTGCCAAGGTGATTGGCGGCCAGTACAGCGTGCTGGCTACCGACATCTACCGGCAGGTGATCGGGATGCAGAACTTCTCGCTGGGCGCCGTTGCCAGCGTTACCCTGCTGCTGCCGGCGCTGTTGAGCTTTGCCCTGGAGCACAGGGTACGCAGCAAGATGCAGGAGCAGAGCAGCACCAAGGCGGTGCCCTATCAACCCAAACCCCATCGGCTGCGGGATCTGCTGGCGCTCGGTTGGTGCACGCTCTGGGCCCTGCTGTTTCTGGCGCTGGTGGGCATGGCCGTTTACGGCTCCCTGGTACAGTTCTGGCCCTACAACCTCGGGCTGACGCTGGATCACTACGCCTTTGACAGCAACAGCGTCTACGGCTGGCAGCCCTTTACCAACACCTTGCAGCTGGGCCTCTATACCGCGCTTATCGGCACTGTGCTGGTGATGGTGCTGGCCTGGGCACAGGAGAAGGGGCGCCACTTTGCGCCGCTGCGCCAGCTGCTGCATCTGCTCGCCATGCTGTCGCTGGCGGTGCCCGGCATGGTGCTGGGACTGGGCTATATCTTCTTTTTCAACGGCAATCCGTTCTTTGGCGGCCTCTACGGCACCCTGCCACTAATGGTGCTCTCCTGCGTCATCCACTACTACACCGTGGGCCATATGACAGCGCTGACCAGCCTCAAGCAGTTGCCCAAGGAGCTGGAGCTGGTGGCCATCTCATTGCGCATTCCGCTCTGGAAGGCGTTCTGGCGAGTCACCCTGCCCGCCTCCCTGCCAGCGCTCTTGGAAATCTTCATCTATCTGTTCGTCAACGCCATGACCACCACCTCGGCGGTGATCTTCCTCTATTCGAGCGACAGCGTGCTCGCCTCCATCGCCGTGCTCAACATGGAGGATTCCGGCGATACCGCCGCGGCCGCCGCCATGGCCACCCTGATCCTGCTGGCCGCCGCCACCGTCAAGCTGCTCCAGCTCTTTTTGAGCCGCGCCCTGCTGGATCGCACCCAGCGCTGGCGCCACCAATAACCTTATCGAGGAGTCATCATGTCCACTCTCCCCTTCTGGCTGGCCGAAGCGCTCGCCGCCGAACAACCCGCACCGCCCACGCCCCTAGTCGGCAACCACGAGGCCGATGTCTGCATCGTCGGTGGCGGCTTTACCGGGCTGTGGAGCGCCATCACCCTTAAACAGACCGAGCCCCACCTGCACGTCATAGTGCTGGAAAAAGATCGCTGCGGCAGCGGCGCCTCCGGGCGCAACGGCGGCTGCCTGCTCACCTGGTCGGCCAAATACCTGACCTTAAAACGCCTGTTTGGAGAGCAGCAGGCCGCTTGGCTGGTACAAAGATCAGAGCAGGCGGTACACGAGATCGCCCACTTCTGCGAAACGCACAACATAGAGGCAGAGCTGAGGGTCGAGGGCACCTGCTACACCGCCACCAGCGAGGCACAGCGCGGCCTGATGGAGCCGGTATTGCAGGAACTCAAGCGCGCAGACCTTAACCAGTGGCAGGCGATTGAAGAGGGTGAACTGGCGAGCCAGAGCGGCTCCCACGTTCATCTGGAGGGGCTCTACAGCCCCCACGCGTGCTCGGTGCAACCGGCACTGTTGGTGCGCGGCCTGCTGCGGGTAGCGCGGGAACTGGGGATCGAGGTCTATGAGCACTCCCCCATGCAGCGCCTTGAGGCGGGCCAGCCAGCGCGGGTGCAAACGCCACAGGGCGAGGTGCGTGCCCGCAAGGTGGTGCTGGCTCTCAACAGTGCCATGGTGCAGCACTTTCGCGAGTTTCGCCGCAGCATAGTGCTGGTCTCCTCCGATATGGTGATAACCGACCCCGCACCGGATGCACTGGCTGCCCAGCAGCTTGAGCACGGCCGCAGCGTGGTGGATGGCCGCACCTTTGTCCATTACTACCGCTCCACCCCGCAAGGGCGGCTGATGCTGGGCAAGGGGGGCAATACCTTCGCCTTTGCCAACCGCCATCTGGCCGAGTTCGATGCGCCGAGCCGTTATCTTGCCCCTCTCACCCGCACCCTGCGCCGCTTCTTTCCGGCGCTCAAAGAGGTGCCCATCGCCGCCAGCTGGTGCGGCGCCTCCGACCGCTCGGTGGATGGCCTCCCCTTCTTCGGCCACTGGCGAGGGCAGCCCAATATCGTCTATGGCCTCGGCTACTCCGGCAACGGGGTGGCCCAGAGCTGGATGGGCGGCCAGATCCTGGCGGCCTTGGTGCGCGATGAAGTGCGGGAAGCGGACAAGCCGTGGCGCGACTGCGCGCTGGTCAGCGGCCCGCGCGGCTATTTTCCGCCCGAGCCATTTCGCTGGCTGGGCGCCATGGCGGTGCGCAACGCCATCCGGCGCAAAGAGCGGGCGGAAGATGAGAACCGCCCGGTGGCCTGGTATGACAAACAGCTGGCCAAACTTGCCGATGCCGCGGGCAAGGCGGATAAATAGCCCGCTGATAACGGACAAACATTCCCCATACTGTTCGCCCCACACCCTATTTCTTGAAACTGCCGACCCGAGGGTCGGCATTTTTACAGGTGAAATCAGAGGAGCATTATCAAGCAACGTGACCAACTGATTGGCCCCCGTATCAGCAGAACAGCATCAGACAATATTGACGCAGCGTAACAATCTTGGGCCGTTTGATTCTGGC
Source organism: Aeromonas veronii bv. veronii (assembly GCF_000820225.1). Classification (GTDB taxonomy): domain Bacteria; phylum Pseudomonadota; class Gammaproteobacteria; order Enterobacterales; family Aeromonadaceae; genus Aeromonas; species Aeromonas veronii. The sequence goes on along the minus strand of NZ_CDDK01000049.1, from coordinate 91,179 downwards.
CGTAGGCGAAGGCTGTGGCATACTAACCGCCCGGTCGTCCGAATACGCTTCGTTATGCGAAGCTACAAGCAATCTTTAGTATCGAGAAAAATCGAGATTTAAAAGACATCCATTGACAATGATCACATCAAAAAAGCACTCACTATGGAATGATTGAACATTCCTGATAATATATGTAATTTTTATAGAACAGTTAAACGTATCAACGCACCCAACTAAATTAATGGAATTAAATTATTATCATCTTTGGTTACAAAGGAGTTAAGTAGCAATGGGTAATCCAATGATTGTAAACAAAGACGCTATTATTCGTAATGAACAGTCAATGAAGGTATCATCCTTAACTCTGGATAAAGAAGACCTTTTATCGTTTTGTAAAATACTTCAAGAACGAGCAAGAGCAGCTGGGGAACTTGAAATAGCAAAATATCAGAAAGGTGAAATGTCAGATGAACAATATAAAGTTAATATAGAAACTCTCCGTAGCGGTTTTGAACTCCGTGTTACTATTGCAGGTAAAAATGGGGAAAATATTTGGGGAACAATAGATGAAGTTTTTGCATCACCCAATTTCCCATCCGATGTTAGATCACTTTTCATTGACAGTGCTTCATCATTAAAGATTTCGCACAACTATTACGTCAGAAATGATTTTGTCATTTTTTTAGATTTTAACAAGCCACGGATTGTAGATTTCACTCTGTTGCCTAGCCAAGAAACCCCAAATGAATCAAATGTAAAAGTAAGAGGATATGATGCGACTTGGGTAAATGGGGTTTTTGCAGAGATTAGAACTTTCATCGAGTCAAAATCATCCTCACTTTCCATCGTCCATACACATAGCATTTATGACATATTACTTTGGTTTATAGGATTCCCTTTAGGTTTTTGGGTTTGCTATAAACTAGACAAATATATTGAAAGCATTTTTAGCAACACATCTAAATTTTTAGTGAGCGCTATTTATCTATACTGTTTTATAGGCGTGTTATTCTTGTTTAGATTCTGGTTTCATTATCTTAGATGGGTATCTCCCCTTGTTGAATTTAGAGCTAAAAATAGTGTTATCGTAATGCATCGATTGCTTATTTCGACTATCGCACTCTCCGTTTTAAGTTCATTTATTTATGACATAATAAAGTCCATTTAGTTATGACCAATCATGTAGTGTATGGCAGAACACTATTTTAGTGAGGATTTATTCATAACTGGCGTAGGTTCGAATAGCGAAGCGTATTCGGACGTACGCGATAAATTACGGAACAGAACCATAAAAAATGCCGCCCATCGGGCGGCATTTTTATTAGAGATAACGGGCTAACGGGAATTACCAGCCGGTCACTTCGCGCAAGGCCTTGCCGATATCGGCCAAGGAGCGGACGGTTTTCACGCCAGCATCTTCCAGCGCGGCAAACTTCTCAGCGGCAGTACCCTTGCCACCGGAGATGATGGCGCCAGCGTGGCCCATCCGCTTGCCGGGAGGGGCAGTAACACCGGCGATATAGGAAACCACCGGCTTGGTGACGTGGGCCTTGATATAGGCGGCAGCGTCTTCCTCGGCGTTGCCGCCGATCTCGCCGATCATCACGATCGCTTCGGTCTGCGGGTCGTTCTGGAACATCTCCAGAATGTCGATAAAGTTGGAGCCCGGGATGGGGTCGCCACCGATACCGACGCAGGTGGACTGGCCAAAGCCCTCGTCAGTGGTCTGCTTGACCGCTTCGTAGGTCAGGGTGCCGGAGCGGGAGACGATGCCCACCTTGCCCGGCTTGTGAATGTGGCCCGGCATGATGCCGATCTTGCACTCACCCGGAGTGATCACACCCGGGCAGTTGGGGCCGATCATCCGCACGCCGGTCTCTTGCAGCTTCACTTTGACGTCCAGCATATCCAGCGTCGGGATGCCTTCGGTGATGGTGACAATCAGCTTGATACCCGCGTCGATCGCTTCCAGGATGGCATCCTTGCAGAACGGCGCTGGCACATAGATGACGGAGGCGGTGGCGCCGGTCGCTTCGACCGCGTCACGGACGGTGTTGAACACCGGCAGGCCCAGATGGGTGGTGCCACCCTTGCCCGGGGAGACGCCGCCCACCAGCTGGGTGCCGTAGGAGAGCGCCTGCTCGGAGTGGAAAGTACCCTGACCGCCGGTAAAGCCCTGGCAGATGACTCGGGTGTCCTTGTTGATCAGTACGCTCATCAGTTGGCCTCCGCTGCTTTGACGACTTGCTGCGCGGCATCGGTCAGACTCTTGGCCGCAATGATGTTGAGGCCGCTCTCGGCCAGCTTGATACCACCCAGCTCGGCGTTGTTGCCTTCCAGACGGACCACGACGGGCACCTTGACCCCCACTTCCTTGACCGCACCAATGATGCCTTCTGCGATCATGTCGCAGCGCACGATGCCGCCGAAGATGTTGACCAGCACCGCTTTGACGTTGTTGTCGGAGAGGATGATCTTGAACGCCTCGGTTACGCGCTCCTTGGTGGCGCCGCCGCCGACGTCAAGGAAGTTGGCCGGTTTGCCGCCGTGCAGGTTGACGATGTCCATGGTGCCCATGGCCAGACCCGCGCCGTTGACCATGCAGCCGATGTTGCCATCGAGGGCCACATAGTTGAGCTCCCACTGGGCGGCGTGCGCTTCGCGGGGGTCATCTTGTGACGGGTCGTGCATCTCGCGCAGCTTGGGCTGACGATACAGTGCGTTGGCATCGATGTTGATCTTGCCATCCAGGCAGTGCAGGTTGCCCTGCGCGGTGATCACCAGCGGGTTGATCTCCAGCAGCGCGAAATCGCAATCCAGGAACATCTGGCCCAGACCCATGAAGATCTTGGTGAACTGTTTGATCTGATCGCCGACCAGACCCAGTTTGAAGGCCAGTTCGCGGGCCTGATAAGCCTGCGGACCCACCAGCGGATCGATAGCCGCCTTGTGGATCAGATGGGGGGTTTCGTGGGCGATCTTCTCGATATCCACGCCACCTTCGGTTGAGGCCATGAAGACCACGCGGCGCGAACCACGGTCAACTACGGCGCCCAGGTAGAGCTCTTTGGCGATGTCGGTGCAAGATTCCACCAGGATCTTGGTGACCGGCTGGCCGTTGGCGTCGGTCTGGTAGGTCACCAGATTTTTGCCAAGCCAGTTTTGGGCAAAAGCACGGATCTCATCCTTGCTCTTGGCCACTTTCACGCCGCCCGCTTTACCGCGGCCACCGGCGTGTACCTGGCATTTGACGACCCAGGTATTGCCGCCAATCTTGTCGGCCGCTTCGGCCGCTTCTTGTGGGGTAGCACAGGCATAACCTTCGGAGACCGGCAGGCCATACTCGGCAAACAGCTGTTTTGCCTGATATTCATGCAGATTCATAGATGCTCTATCCGTGTTGTAGGTATTTCCGTCCGGGGCTGGTGTTTCTCAATCCCCTGTGAATGGGGGCCTGGGCGGCCCCTCGTTATCTTTCAATCGCTCGGGTATTACTCAAACGTCCAGCAGCACACTCAGCTCGGGGCGCAAACCCCTTGCCCGGGTGCCACAGGCTTAGACGTCCAGCAACAGACGGGTCGGGTCTTCCAGCAGCTCCTTGACGGAGACCAGGAAGCCTACCGATTCGCGTCCGTCGATGAGACGGTGATCGTAGGAGAGCGCCAGATACATCATCGGCAGGATCTCGACCTTGCCGTCAACGGCCATCGGGCGATCCTGGATCTTGTGCATGCCCAGAATGGCGCTCTGGGGCGGGTTGATGATCGGGGTGGACATCAGGGAGCCGAACACGCCACCGTTGGTGATGGTGAAGTTACCGCCAGTCAGTTCATCCACTGTCAGCTTGCCGTCACGGCCCTTGCCCGCCAGATCCTTGATGGCCTTCTCGATGTCCGCCAAGCTCATGTTGTCGCAGTCGCGCAGCACCGGCGTCACCAGACCACGTGGGGTCGAGACGGCGATGCTGACGTCGAAGTAGTTGTGGTAAACCACGTCATCGCCATCGAGCGCCGCGTTCACTTCCGGATAGCGCTTGAGGGACTCCACTACCGCCTTCACGTAGAAGGACATAAAACCGAGCTTGATGCCGTGCTTCTTCTCGAAGATCTCGCCGTACTGCTTGCGCAGATCCATGATGGGCTTCATGTTGACCTCGTTGAAGGTGGTCAGCATGGCGGTGGTATTTTTCGCTTCCAGCAGACGCTCGGCAATGCGCTTGCGCAGACGGGTCATCGGTACCCGCTTGTCGGTACGACCACCCAGCGGGGCAACCTTGGCTGCCGGAGCGGCAGCGGCGACCGGTGCGGCTACCGCAGGCTGGCTCTTGGCCTTGATGAAGGCTTCCACATCATCCTTGGTGATACGACCGCCCTTGCCGGTACCGGTCAGCTTGGTCACGTCGATATCGTGCTCACCAATCAGGCGGCGCACCGAGGGGCTCAAGCCATCGGCACCATCATCGGCCACCGCTTCAGCGGGTTTCTCTTTGGTCTCTTCACCGGCCACGGGGGCGGCGGTGAGGATGGCAATCAGTTGACGGGACAACACGGTCGCCCCTTCCCCTTGCAGAATATCCCCCAGCACACCGGCTTGCGGTGCCGGCACTTCCAGCACCACCTTGTCGGTCTCGATGTCGACCAGCACTTCGTCACGGGCGACCAGATCGCCCGGTTTTTTGTGCCAGGTGGCGATAGTGGCATCGGCCACTGATTCCGGCAGATCCGGTACCTTGATTTCGATAGTCATCCAATCAGTTCCTTTTTACTTCTATGCCAGAGGCTTTACAGGGTAAGGGCATCTTCCACCAAGGCTTTTTGCTGCTTGGCGTGGACAGACATGTAACCGACGGCCGGTGAGGCTGACGCGGGGCGACCGGCATAACGCAGGGTGGCTCCGGCTGGCAGCACGCCATCGTAGTGGTGACGGGTGCAGTACCAGGCGCCCTGGTTCTGCGGCTCTTCCTGACACCAGACAAAGTCGGTGACGTGGCTGTAATCGGCCAGAATGGCGCGCACTTCCTCTTCCGGGAAGGGGTAGAGCTGCTCAATTCGCACCAGTGCCACATCTTGCTGCTCGGCCTTGCGACGGGCATCGAGCAGGTCGTAGTAGACCTTGCCGGAGCAGAAGACCACGCGCTTGACCGCTTTCGGATCCAGCGCATCGATCTCGCCGATGGCGTTCTGGAAGGTACCTTCCGCCAGCTCTTCAAGCTTGCTCACCGCCAGCGGATGGCGCAGCAGGGATTTGGGCGTCATGACGATGAGCGGACGGCGCATCGGGCGCACAACCTGACGACGCAGCATATGGAACACCTGCGCCGGGGTAGAGGGCACGCACACCTGCATGTTGTGCTGGGCGCACATCTGCAGATAACGCTCCAGACGGGCAGAGGAGTGCTCCGGGCCCTGCCCCTCGTAACCGTGCGGCAGCAACATGGTCAGGCCGCACATCCGGCCCCACTTCTGCTCACCAGAGGAGAGGAACTGATCCACAACCACCTGAGCACAGTTGGCGAAATCGCCGAACTGGGCTTCCCAGATGGTGAGGCCAGCCGGCTCGGCGCTGGCGTAGCCATATTCAAAGGCCAGTACCGCGTTCTCGGTCAGCACAGAGTCATACACCTCGAACGGGCCTTGCTCGTCGTGCAGGTTGCACAGCGGAGTGTAGGTGCTGGCATCGGTCTGGCTGTGCAGCACGGCGTGGCGGTGGAAGAAGGTGCCCCGGCCGGAGTCTTCACCGGTAAAGCGGATGCGGGAACCCTTGTCCACCAGAGTGGCGTAGGCCAGGGTTTCGGCAAAGCCCCAATCCACCAGCTTCTCGCCAGCGGCCATCAGACGGCGGTCTTCGTAAATCTTCTCGACCTGACGCTGTAGCACGTGGGTCGCCGGATACTGGCTCACCCGCTCGCCGAGGCTCTTGAGGTGATCCATCGGCACGGCACTCTCATAGGCCATGTTCCAGTCGTGGCCCAGATAAGGGGTCCAGTCGACGGAGTGCAGCTCCATTGGCCGCCACTCCTTGCTCACCCGCTCGCCGCGATCCAGCGCTTCGCGATACTCGTTGACCAGTTCGGTCGCCCGCTCCTGAGCGAGGCTACCCTCGGCAACCAGCTGATCGGCGTAGATCTTGCGCGGGGTCGGGTGCTGCTTGATCTTCTGGTACATCAGCGGCTGGGTCGCGCTCGGCTCGTCCGCTTCGTTGTGACCGTGACGACGGTAGCAGACCAGCTCGATCACCACGTCGCGTTTGAAGGTGTTGCGGTAATCCAGTGCAATCTGGGTCACCAGCACCACGGCTTCCGGATCATCCCCGTTGACGTGCAGCACCGGCGCCTGCACCGCCTTGGCGATGTCGGTGCAATATTCGGTGGAACGCAGGTCACGGATATAGGAGGTGGTGAAACCAACCTGGTTGTTGATGACGATGCGCACCGTCCCGCCGACACCATAGGCACGGGTCTGGGACATGTTGAAGGTCTCGGCCACCACGCCCTGACCGGCCATGGCCGAGTCCCCGTGAATGGTGATGGGCAACACGCTGGAGCCATCCTTGTCACCGCGACGATCCATCCGGGCACGGACCGAGCCGATGACCACAGGGTTGACGATCTCGAGGTGAGAGGGGTTGAACGCCAGCGCAAGGTGGACGTTGCCACCCGGGGTGGCGAAGTCGGAGGAGAAGCCCATATGGTACTTCACATCACCGGTGCCCCAGGATTCGCCATGCTTGCCGGCAAACTCGTCGAACAGGTCCTGCGCCCGTTTACCCAGCACGTTGATCAGCACGTTGAGACGACCGCGGTGGGCCATACCGATAACGGCCTCTTTGCAGCCCTGCTCACCGGCGCGACGGATCAGCTCCTTGAGCATGGGGATCATGGCGTCGCCACCTTCCAGCGAGAAGCGCTTGGCTCCCGGGAACTTGGCGCCCAGATATTTCTCCAACCCTTCGGCGGCAGTCAGGCTCTCAAGGAAACGGGTCTTCTCTTCGAGGGTGTAGCTCCCCTTCCCTTCAATGGATTCGAGACGCTGTTGCAGCCAGCGCTTCTCTTCCGTGGAGGTGAGGTGCATGTAGTCGGCGCCGATGGAGCCGCAATAGGTCTTCTTCAGCGAGGCGTAGAGGTCGGAGAGCACCATGGTCTCGCGACCGATGGCATAGGAGCCCACATTGAAGGTGGCCTCCATATCTGCGCCCTGCAGGTTGTGGAACGCAGGATCCAGTTCGGCAACGGTGTCACGCTGCCACAGGCCCAGCGGGTCCAGATTGGCATTCTGGTGACCACGGAAACGGAAGGCGTTGATCAGCTGCAATACCCGCACCTGCTTGGCATCCACTTGCGGATCGGAGACGGGGGCACTGTAGCGAGAGGGATCCTTGGCCAGACGACGGAAATAATCGCGGACCTGGGAGTGAGGTTGTTCAACCGCATGGCCATTGACCTGGGGCAGCTCGCTAAACAGGCTGCGCCACTCGTCGGACACGGAGTCAGGATTTTCCAGGAAGGATTCGTACAAATCCTCGATATAGCTTGCATTCGCACCAGCCAGGTGAGATGACTCCAACCAGGCCTTCATCACGCCGTTATGCATTTCTATCCCTTGTACTTCTTGTTACTGCTGCGCAGCTTGTAGGGGTCAAATAGCCATCCTGCCACGGGTGGGATGGCTATCCAGAGGTCGGGCCAGCACCTGGCCGGCCCTGATACTAAACAGCCCGATTGAGCAACATCGACTTGATCTGGCCAATCGCCTTGGTCGGGTTCAAGCCTTTCGGACAGACGTTCACGCAGTTCATGATGCCATGGCAGCGGAACACGCTGAAGGCGTCGTCCAGATTCCCCAGTCGTTCGGTGGTCGCGGTGTCGCGGCTGTCAGCCAGCCAGCGGTAGGCGGCGAGCAGCCCGGCCGGACCGATGAACTTGTCGGGATTCCACCAGAAGGAGGGGCACGAAGTGGAGCAGCAGGCACAGAGAATGCACTCGTACAGGCCGTCAAGCTTGGCGCGCTCTTCGGGGGATTGCAGGTGCTCACGCACCGGCGGCAACTTGTCATCATTGATGAGGAAGGGTTTGACCTTCTCCCACTGGGTGTAGAACTGGGTCATGTCGATCACCAGATCACGGATCACCGGCAGGCCGGGCAAGGGGCGGATAACAACGTTATTGCCCTTCTTCAGCAGGTCGGAGAGCGGGGTGATACAGGCAAGACCGTTCTTGCCATTCATGTTGAGACCGTCTGATCCACAGACCCCTTCGCGGCAAGAGCGGCGGAAGGCGAGCGTGGGATCCAGCTCTTTCAACTGGATCAGTGCATCGAGCACCATCATGTCGGAACCTTCAGGAATATCAAGACGATATTCCTTCATATGGGGGACGTTATCAACATCCGGATTGTATCTGTAGACAGAGAATGTGACGTTCATAGGGCTGGCTCCGCAATCAGTAAGTCCGGACCTTGGGCGGGAACGCCTCACGGGTCTTGGGTGACATGTTGACAGCGCGACGGGTCATGGACTCGGTGTCCGGATGATAGAGGCTGTGGCACAGCCAGTTCTCATCGTCGCGATCCGGGAAGTCGAAGCGGCAGTGAGCACCGCGACTCTCGGTACGGAAGTTGGCGGCAACCGCCGTGGCAAACGCCGTCTCCATCAGGTTGTCCAGCTCCAGGCACTCGATGCGTTGGGTGTTGAACTCTTTGGAGGTGTCATCCAGACGGGCTGACTTGAGGCGTTCGCGGATAACCTTGAGCTCGGCCAACCCTTCTGCCATCGCCGCACCTTCGCGGAATACGGAGAAGTTGTTCTGCATGCAGCGCTGCAGGTCTTTGCGGATCTGCACCGGGTCTTCCCCGTCACGGCAATTTTCCCAGCGGTTGAAGCGGGCCAGTGCGGCATCCAGATCCGACTCGGAAGCATCACGACCGTGCTCCATCTCGCCCAGAGTGTTGACCAGATGCATGCCAGCAGCGCGGCCGAAGACCACCAGATCCAGCAGGGAGTTGCCACCCAGACGGTTGGCGCCGTGTACGGAGACGCAGGCAATCTCGCCCACCGCAAACAGGCCGACTACCGGCACATCGTTGCCGTTCTTGTCCTGGGTCAGGCACTGGCCATTCACGTTGGTCGGCACGCCGCCCATCATGTAGTGGCAGGTCGGGATAATCGGGATCGGCTCTTTGACCGGATCCACGTGGGCGAAGGTGCGAGAGAGCTCGCAGATGCCCGGCAGACGGGATTCCAGCACCTCTTTGCCGAGGTGATCCAGCTTGAGCTTGATGTGCGGGCCCCAGGGACCATCGCAGCCACGGCCTTCACGGATCTCGATCATGATGGAGCGGGCCACCACGTCGCGACCGGCCAAGTCCTTGGCATTTGGCGCGTAACGCTCCATGAAGCGCTCGCCATCCTTATTGAGCAGATAGCCACCTTCACCACGGCAGCCTTCGGTTACCAGCACCCCTGCCCCGGCGATGCCGGTCGGGTGGAACTGCCACATCTCCATATCCTGCACGCCGACGCCGGCACGCAGCGCCATACCGACACCGTCACCTGTATTGATGTGGGCGTTGGTGGTGGACTGGTAGATACGACCGGCACCGCCAGTCGCCAGCACGGTGGCCTTGGCCTTGAAGTAGACCACTTCACCGCTCTCCATATCGATAGCGGTACAACCCACCACATGGCCATCCTGGTTTTTCACCAGATCCAGCGCATACCACTCGGAGAAGACGGTGGTCTTGTTCTTGACGTTCTGTTGGTAAAGGGTGTGCAGCAGGGCGTGACCGGTACGGTCGGCCGCAGCCGCAGTACGGGCAGCCTGCTCGCCACCGAAATTCTTGGACTGACCACCAAACGGACGCTGGTAGACAGACCCGTTGTCGAAACGGGAGAAGGGCAGCCCCATGTTCTCCAGCTCATAGATAGCCTCGGGGCCGGTTTTGCACATGTACTCGATGGCTTCCTGATCACCGATGTAATCGGAACCTTTTACCGTGTCATACATATGCCACTGCCAGTTGTCATCGTGGGCATTGCCCAGCGCAACCGTGATCCCGCCCTGGGCGGAGACAGTGTGAGAACGGGTTGGAAAAACCTTGGACAACAGAGCGCAGCTCTTGCCGGACTGGGCAATCTGCAGCGCGGCGCGCATACCGGCACCACCGGCACCAATCACCACCGCATCAAATTCACGAGTTGGAATAGTCACCTTACACACCCCACAGCACGACGAAACCCGTCATCAGATAGACAAACAGCACCACGACCAGGGCAAATTGCAGCGCCCCGCGTAGCCCTACCGGCTTGATATAGTCAGTCAGCACCTGCCACAGACCAATCCAGGCGTGGATCAGTACGCAGAGCAGGGTCAACAGGGTGAATACCTTGGTGAATGTTTTGGCGAAGAAGCCTGCCCACACCTCGTAGGTGATGTCGTTGAACGCGACAAAGCCCACCAGATAGAGGACATAACAGGTCATGATGAGGGCGGTGGCGCGGATCAGGATGTAATCGTGAACGCCGCTGCGCCCGAAGGTTGCAGAATTGGTTACCATACAAGCACTCCCGCCAATACAGCCAGGATCGCGGTGATCACGAAGGCCACGCGGGCGCTCTGATTGCCGGATTCCAGCTCTTCCCAATAGCCCATATCCATGACCAGATGACGCAAGCCGCCCACAATGTGGTATGCCAGCGCAGTCAGGATCCCCCACAGCACGAGTTTGACCAAAAAGTTGTCCATGATGGCAACCACGGTTTCAAACCCTTCGGGAGAGGCGAGTGAAGTACCAAGCATCCACAGCAAGATGCCCAGTGCAACAAAGGTAATGACCCCTGAAACACGGTGCAGGATGGATGCAATGGCAGTGACAGGAAAGCTGATCGTCTGTAGGTCGAGGTTGACCGGTCTCTGTTTGTTTTTCACGCTTGCCCACTCAGCTCCATTGAGCACGTTAGTTATTGTTTTAACTCACACTTGAGGGCACGGAATGGTGATTGTTGGTTTTTTGTTACCAAAACACTCTGAAAAAGCCAAAACGCGAGTTTTCGGTTTCACATCAGGCTTTGCCAAAGCGTTTCAAACACCCGCAGCCATGACCCACGTGGCGCAGTATATCGGCGGCCTTAACCGAAGACAATCAATTAGCTACAAAGAAAACACAAAACCGCAAACTCGATCGCATATTTAATTTAACATTTCATTAATGCCATTAATGGGGTTCCAGCAAAATTGACATTGATAAGGAACTCTGTTTCAAATAAGGCGCTCCAGCCACTTCGGTATGGGTAACAACCTTTGCCAGCGTCATAAAAGTCGTAATAGAGTAGGACTGGAACCAAATTATAAAGAGCAAAGGAGACGTGCTATGGCTGATAAGATAGCCACCCTACACCTGCCCGGAAAAGATCCGGTCGAACTGCCGATCCTCTCCGGCACCATCGGCCCGGATGTTATCGATGTCAGAAAATTGGGATCACAGGGGTATTTCACCTTTGACCCCGGTTTTATGGCGACCGGTTCTTGCAAATCTGCCATTACCTACATTGACGGGGATCAGGGTGTCTTGCTGCACCGTGGTTACCCCATCGCCCAGTTGGCCACCCAGGCCACCTATCTGGAAGTCTGCTATATCCTGCTGTACGGCGAAGCGCCGACCAAGGCCCAATATGCCGAATTCGAACGCCTGGTCACTCGCCACACCATGGTGCACGAGCAGATCGCCTTCTTCTTCCGCGGCTTCCGTCGCGACTCCCACCCCATGGCCATCATGTGCGGTGTAGTCAGCGCCCTCTCCGCCTTCTATCACGATGCCCTCGACATCAACAACGAGCAGCATCGCGAGATCTGTGCCTTCCGTCTGCTCTCCAAGATGCCGACTCTGGCCGCCATGTGTTACAAGTACTCCATCGGCCAGCCGTTCATGCAGCCGCGTAACGCCCTCTCCTATGCCGGTAACTTCCTGCACATGATGTTTGGCGTGCCGACCGAAGAGTACAAGGTCAACCCCATCGTTGAACGCGCCATGGATCGTATCTTTACCCTCCATGCGGATCACGAGCAGAACGCCTCCACCTCCACCGTTCGTCTGGCTGGATCCTCCGGTGCCAACCCGTTCGCCTGTATCGCCGCGGGGATCGCCTCCCTGTGGGGACCGGCACACGGTGGTGCCAACGAAGCCTGCCTGCGCATGCTGGAAGAGATCGGCTCGGTGGATCGCATCCCCGAGTACATCGCCAAGGCCAAGGACAAGAATGATCCGTTCCGTCTGATGGGCTTCGGTCACCGTGTCTACAAAAACCACGACCCCCGTGCCACCGTGATGCGCGAAACCTGCCACGAAGTACTGACCGAGCTGCAGATCAAGGATCCGCTGCTGGACGTAGCCATGGAGCTGGAGCGTATTGCGCTCTCCGACCCCTACTTCGTCGAGAAGAAACTCTACCCGAACGTAGACTTCTACTCCGGCATCATCATGAAGGCGATCGGCATCCCGATGAGCATGTTCACCGTGATCTTCGCCATCTCCCGCACTATCGGCTGGATTGCGCACTGGAACGAGTTCCACTCAGACCCGGACAGCAAGATTGGTCGCCCACGCCAGCTCTACGTAGGCCACCCGCTGCGCGAGTTCACTCCGCTCGAGCAGCGCTAACCACTGCGCTGATATGGTTTGTTACAAAGGCGGTCATTGACCGCCTTTTTGTTTGCCGCTCTAATGCCCCCTTTCGCGTTAAGGAGTCCATTATGAAACCACTGTTTATCAGCGCAGCCTTGCTGCTGACCGCCTGCCAGAGCGCCCCCGCCCCGTCACAGGGGGAGACCCTCTATATCAACAGCCAGCTGGTCGATTGCGTCGGCGTTGGCCCGATGCAGTGCATGCAGGTTCGCAGTGATGAGCAGCAGCCCTGGACGCTGTTCTACCAGAATATTGAAGGTTTCCAGTTCGAGCCTGGCTATCGCTACCAGCTCACTGTCAGCAAGGAGCAACTCACCGATGTGCCGGCCGATGCCCCCTCCGTGCGCTATCAGCTGATCAAGGTAGTGAACAAGGTCGCCAGCAAGTAACAAACACGATCAAAAAAACGGGGGATGGCTGATGCCATCCCCCGTTGGTTTATGGGTACTGCGCCTCATCAGGCACGATCAGGTCGGCGCCAGCGCCATATGCAGCAGAGGATAGGGCTTGCCCTGACCATCCAGCGGCGAACGACCCGTTACGGTGAATCCCATCTTCAGATAGAAGCCCACCGCCTGTTCGTTCTGCTCGTTGACGTCAACCTGCGTCGCGCCGCCCTGCGTGATGGCATGGGCCACCAGCAAACGCCCCACGCCACTACCGCGCGCCTCGGGAGCCACAAACAGCATCTCCAGCTTGCCCTCGTACACTCCGCTAAAACCCGTAATCTGCCCCTCTTTTGTGCGGGCACTGTGCAGTGTCACCGCATCGAAGTAGTGCTCCAGAATAAGCGGTTTAAGCGCGAGGATCTCGGCCTCGGGCAGGAAGTGGTGGGTCGCCCGCACAGAGGCCTCCCACAGATCGATCAGGGCCGGATAATCGGCCCGGGATACCGGAACAATCGTCATGAAATGACTCGATATGATAACCAGCGGGAAGAGACATCTTCCCACTGGCAACGGTGATTAGCGCGCCTGCACCGCCTGCAGCAGCACCGACATATCAGCGCCAAAGTTGCGGCTGCGGATCGCTTCGCGAATATCCGCTTCGCTATAACGGCTGCCCGGGTAGACCACTACGCAGGAGGTGTCGCCCGGTTTGAGGAAGTGGGTCTCGCCAAACGGGGTATAGCGGGTGGCACCGATACTGATGAGCGCATGGGGAGGATGTCCCGCCTGCGCCAGCAGTCCCTGAATGTGCTCCGCCGGCCCTTCATCCTGCTGATGATTGAACTTGTCGATGGCCCAGTCGAGCAGCTTGCCGTGGAAGTAGCTGTAGTCGATGGCTGCGCTGTCTACCCCGTAGGCGTGCAGCTCGCCATCGCGCTCCAGATAGCAAGCGATGCGATAGTCATCGAGCTCGCAACCGGCGGCAAAACCGGAAAGCGGCAGCAGCTTGGCCGCCAACCCCTTGCTCTCTTCGCCCCAGTTCTTCTTCTCGCTGATCTTCTTGGCGTTGGGACGACGGATGGAGCAGTCGTTATAGGCGCCAAAGGCGCGGGGATGGATCGCCACCAGCTGCTTGCCGGCATACTCCAGCTCGCACCAGAGGGCCACTTCCGGCTCGATCTGCACCTTCTCGTCACCGCTGACCGCCGCTTCCGGCAGGAAGATGGCGTTATTGCTCAGCGGAAAGACCCCGAGCTGACCCGGATGACCCGGCACGAAGAAGGGGAACAGCGCCTTGGGCGCCGTGGTGTCGCGCACGACTACCGCTACGAAGTCCGACGCTTCACCCGCCTGCTCCAGATGACCGGCGAAATTGCCCGCGACCCCGAGTCCGATAAACTTGCTCTCTGCTGCTATCTGCATCTTGCTCACCTGCATCTTGCCAACGCAAGGTAGCAGGCTCGTCGCCTACTACCGCTAAAGTGGCAAGATTAAACCACAAGGACCCCGCCTTCGCCCAGTCCGGCCCTGTCGTGATGTGCGCCAGTCCGCTTTTTTAGGGTCGAAAAGTCTGTGGCGAACCAGCCATTGCGCACTCATTCAGCTACGCGGTCACCGCGCTGGAAACAGTGCGTTTCCGGCATCTCCCCTCTTTCTCCTTGGGACTCAACTTCATCTTTGTTAGGCTGCCGGCATGCAAAACAACTGTGCGCTTGAATGCGCCACTGCTCATCACGGCAACCCCATTGGAGAGAAAACGGATGATCGACAAACTCGCCTGGCTCACCTTTAAAGATCAGCAACTGCTCTGCGCCCGCTCCCACGGCAAGGGCATCTATTACATCCCGGGCGGCAAGCGGGAACCGGGCGAGAGCGACGAGGCGGCGCTGATCCGCGAGATTGAGGAGGAGCTGGCTGTCACCCTGCAACCCGACACCCTGCGCTTTGTCTGCGAGTTCAGCGCTCAGGCCGATGGCAAACCGGCAGGTGTCGAGGTGAGACTGCGCTGCTACACCGGCGAAGCGAGCGGCACCCCGATCGCATCGGCCGAAATTGCCGAGCTGCGCTGGCTCGACAGCTCTCACCTCGATGAGCTCTCCCCCGTCTCCCGCCTGCTGTTTGTCTGGCTGGTTGAGCAGGGGCGGATCCGCTGACAAGCCGTACTCGCGGCGAGCATACGTACCCACCTCATATGAACCAACGGTGGCAATCAGCCACATAGCAACGCAACGACAAGGATGTCAGATGGACATTGTGGAAGTTAATAGCGCAGCGACCTACCAAAGTGCGCTCATCACCCTGCTGCAAGATTGTGTCGATAGCGGCGCCTCGGTCGGATTTTTACCGCCGCTGACCACGGAGGAATCTACCCGCTACTGGCAAGGAGTTGAAGCGGATCTGGCAGCAGGTCACCGAAAGCTGTGGCTTGCCCTTGAGCAACAACAGATTGTGGGAGCGGTTCAGCTCGCGCTCTGTGGCAAGGCCAACGCTCGCCACCGGGCCGAAGTGGAAAAATTGATGGTACTGCAAACGGCGAGAGGTAAAGGTGTCGGTCGTGCGCTGATGCAGGCCTTGGAACAAGGCGCCCATGCCGCGGGCCGTTCGCTGCTGGTGCTGGATACTCGCGCCGGTGATGTGGCCTCCCACCTTTATCGTCAGCTCGGCTATCTGGAGGCGGGCCAGATCCCGATCTTTGCGCGCAACGCAGATGGCACTCTTGCTGCGACCGTCATCTTCTATAAACCGCTCTGACCATCCCCTATCTCTTATCCACATACAGCAGGGCCGCACCAAGCGGCCCTGCTTGTTGCCCGCGTGACTGTTTGTTGCAGCAATATGGCTTGCAACAAATTGCCACGATACGGCCATTGCGCCTGTATGCCTCAACACCGCCAATCGCCGCCCCAAAATACAGCCAAACAAATAGAAAGATTAATTAATGATTAAAACGCCCCCCTTTTCTTCTTCATCTATTGCCTCATCAGGCGTATCGTAAGAGACCCATTTGATAATCAATTTTATGTTATTCACTGCCTTGAGGAATAATGGATGCCCACTTTGCCCCGTACAGTTACCTCCCCCAAAAAGTTCATCATCGGTCAACACCTTCTCCCGCAACTCCATGAGCACGTTAAAGATTTTGGTGACTATGCGTTGCTCATCAGCGATGAGTTCATTCTGGAGCGGGTACGGGAAGAAGCTTTGGCGGGGCTCCTGCAGGCAGGTCTCAGGGGAGTGGTCGACAAGTTTCGCTACGAATGCACCGAACAGGAGATCCACCGCCTGACCCACCTTGCAGAGCAATATGGTGCGAACGTGATTGTCGGGATCGGCGGCGGCAAGACGCTGGATGTCGCCAAGGCCGTGGCCTTCTATCTGCGCCGTCCGGTTGTGCTGTTCCCGACGATTGCCTCTACGGATGCCCCCTGTACGGCGCTGGCGGTGATCTACAACCAGGCGGGGGAATTTGAACGCTATCTGTTCCTGCCGCAAAATCCGGACGTGGTGCTGGCTGACACGGCCATCATTGCCGCCGCCCCTCCCCGCTTCTTTTCCGCAGGCGTCGGCGATGCCCTGGCCACCTATTTCGAGGCGCGCGCCTGCTATCGGGCGGACGGGCTCAATCTGGTCGGCAAGCGCCCTTCACGCACTGGCCTTGGTCTGGCACAGCTCTGTTACGAGCTGCTTGGTGAAAACATCGAGCTGGCCATGGATGCGATACGCCACCATGTCTCGACCCCGGCGCTTGAGCAGGTTATCGAGGCCACCATCTACCTCAGCGGCGTCGGTGCAGAAGCCGGTGGACTGGCCGCAGCTCATGCCGTCAACAACGGCATGTCACTGATCGCGGAGCTCCATCGCGCCCAGCATGGCGAGAAGGTAGTCTTCGGCCTGCTGACCCAACTCGTGCTTGAGCGCGCCCCGCAACACGAACTTGATGAGGTGTTTCGCATCATCGACTGTGCAGGTCTGCCCATGACGCTGCAAGAGTTGGGACTCACCCACTTTGATGAAAGCGAGTGGCGCAAGGTGGCGCAGCTGGCCTGCGATCCCCTCGATACCATGGGCAACATGCCGATGACAGTGAGTGAACAGGATGTCTACGCCGCCATGGTAGCGGCCAATGCCATGGCTGAGCGTTATCGCCTCCGCCATCCCCGCATCTGATTGCTTGCCGCATTAAACAGGCAAACAGTAAAAAGGCTTGCCCATTGGCAAGCCTTTTTCATCTGCATCCCACCCCTTGTCGGGATAGACGAACGTCCGCGCTGACTCAGGGCAGTTTCACCGCTCGCACTTCAACCTCTGGCAGGGCGAAGGCATCTTGCGCGGCGATGAGTTGCAGCTCGTAAGCCTGCTGGCGCCAGGTCTCCTGCAGCACCGCATCCACCGAGGCGTTGGTGCGCTCGAACGCGCTGACCGCATCGTGACCGGCCAGCAAATTGGCCAGCATCAGGGCGCTGATAAGATCGCCAACCCCCACCGGCTGGCGGGCAAAGTCATAAAGCGGACGGGCAATCAGGTAATCCCCTTGCGGGGTCGCCAGCAGCATCTCGAAGCGGCTGGAGTCCTGCGCCGCACGACCGAGATGCTTGACCAGCACCAGCTTGACGCCGCGGGCCAGGAGCTGATGGGCAGCCGCGCGGGTCTGATCCAGATCAGCCAGATGGGTATCACAGAGGGTCTCCAGCTCCAGCAGGTTGGGGGCCATCATGTCGGCCACCGGCAGCGCCTGCTCGGTCAGGAAACGGGTGACGCCGGGGGCAACGATGCACCCCTTCTCCGGGTGACCCATCACAGGGTCGCAGAAGTAGATGGCATCGGGGTTGGCCGCCTTGACGGCGTTGACCACGGTCAGGATCTCGTCCCCCTGCTCGGCAGAGCCAAGGTAGCCGCTCAGCACGGCGTCACACTGGCTCAACACCTCGATACTGCCCAATCCTTTCACCAGCGCACTGATATGACCCGCCGGCATCGCCATCCCCTGCCACCCCTGGGCATATTGGGTGTGGTTGGAAAACTGCACCGTGTTGATGGGCCATACATCCATACCGAGGCGGCGCATGGGGAAGACGGCCGCGCTGTTGCCGGCACAACCAAAGACCACGTGGGACTGAATAGAGAGAACGGATTTCATCGGGAATACCACAGCAAAGGATCAGCAAGGTGGGCAATATATCGGATGAAGATAACGATGCGCCACCTTGGCGCGGGATGAACAGGCAATTTCCTGACTAAAGACAGGTTTTTTGCGCCATTTGGCCCGCGTCCACAGGGTGAGCGGCGCCATGATGCGCCGCGTCACCGTCCATCACATGCCGCTGTGCTCTACAGCATGACGGGCAAAGTGATAGACCCATCCCTCATCACACGGCATGTCACTGGGTGGCGAAATCAGCTCAGGCAATACCGTCACCTTGCCGCCAGCAGCATATTGCAGCGCCATCAGGGCGCAGAGCGCCGCATCATAGCGATCGGTGCCGACCAGCACATCCGCAGGCAGCTGTGCCGCCAGCTCGGGCCGTGCCGGGGAGGCCTTGCCGCCCACTTTGGCCAATGCCGGATAGACCTCCAGCACGCCACGACTGGCCTTCGGGGCAACGGTCGGCACCAGTTGCAGATCAGAGAGCTGCGGCAGCATGGAGAGCGCCAGAGTGGCGTTGTTGCCGAGCCGGTCGAAGGTGGCCGAGAGCGGCTTCTTGCCGTACTGCTGATACAACCAGCGCTCGCAGTCGCGATAGGCGTAGGGGTTGTCTATCTCCCGCTCGGGCACGGCGCAGCTGTGTGGCTGGCCGTTGAGCAGATCCCGCAAGGCGCGGGGAAAGGCGAGCGGCGCATCGATACCGAGCGCCAGTTGCGGGCAGGCTTCTACCTGCACCTGGGTCAGCTCATTTTGCAGGGCGGGACGCAGCAGAGCGGCCAGATCCGGCGCCACCCGCGAGCTCAGACGAAACAGCGGCGACACCCCGAGCCAGTGCAGGCGGTTGGATTCGGCCTGCCAGCCCACCACGGCCACCGCCTGGGCACTGCCCTGCCAGCCACGCACATCCCAGCCGATCCCGATTGCACTCATTTGCCCTGCCGTCATCAATTACCTCTGTTCGCCTGTCACAAGTTGCAAGAGGCACAGGGTAATCAGCAGATGCCTTTAACGCAAAGCGAACTGCCTTGGTCAGAACGATTTCTGGAAGTTCACCAGTGGCAGAATGGGGAACACGCCGTTGGCGGCATAGTTGGCCAGCCCGATCTGCAAGCCATCGAGGTGCTTGGTCGCATTGATAAAGCCAATCTGGAAGGTGGTACGCTCGGCATAGTTGACGAAGCCGACGTTGGCCAACGCATTGCCCTTGGCGATATTGACCGCCCCCCAGTTAAGCCCCTGCACATTGTTGGTCAGGTTGACCAGCCCCAGATTGACGCCGGTATCCTGCCCTTCGTGCCAGTTGATGGCGTTGATGGCGACCCCGCCAAACTGGTGGCGCACCCGACCAGCACCCAGGAATACCCCGAGCTGCAGGCCGCTGAACTGATCCACATCGGAGAGGGCGAAGATCGGCAGATCAATACCCTTCACCTGACCGGTCCGGCCGTAGAGCAGCGAGGCGCGCGCCCCTTCCACCTGATGGGACGCGGGCAAATTGACCCCGGGCAGCGAGACCTGCACCGGAGTACTGGCCTGCGCGACACCGCACAGAGTCAGGGCGCTGCATGCCAGCAGCAGGCGGGAGAGTGTCATGGAAAGTTCCTTGGGCCATTGAAAGTGGCCCGATCCTAACAGCCAGGGGCTAATGTGGGCACACCAGCCGGGACGAGGTGCGTCACGATACGTCACGGGTGGCCCTCTCACCTCTCCATCAGGTCTTGCGAAAGCGCCGCCTCAAGGACAATCGGCCACTTTTTCGCAGCGAGTGGCCCCTCTTCCTTTCTTTGCCTGAGCGAACTGCCTAAAATAGTCGCCCTGCTGTATCCGGCATTCATCCATCTAGAGGATTTCCCATGGAGACGTTTCTGCTCGAAGGTCACCCCTTCATTGCCTTGTGTGACCTTATCAAACATCAGGGGTGGGCCGATTGTGGCGGCGCCGCCAAAGCCCTCGTTGCCGAAGGGCTGGTCGAGGTGGACGGTCAGGTCGAGACCCGCAAGCGCTGCAAGATCGTGGCCGAACAGGTGGTCAACTTCAACGGCATGAAGGTCGTGGTGAAAGAGGGCGTCAGCCCGGAGATTGGCTAACCCCGTTTCGGGGAGCCACTCTCCGGCAACCCGCTAGCTGGCCTTGATCGACAGGGTCAGCACAAAACGCGCCATCGCCTCATCCCCGTTCAATGACGGGCAGGTGGCCACCACCCGGATGGGGCGATTGATGCGCTGACCGCTTGCCAGTGATTCATCGATCATGGCGTCAATCTCCTCCCCCGCTGCGCAGTCGAACTGCACATCCCCCTCCGGTCGTTTCAAAAACTCCCCCTGCACATCCTTGAAGGCGAAGTGCACCTTCTTGCGCCGCTGCCGCCCCTTCTCCATCACCAGCAGACCGCCTACCAGATCGGCGCCGGTCGCCAGCGCGCCAAAATACATGCTGCCCAGATGGTTGCGGGTACGCCAGCCAAGGGGAATGCGAATGCGCAGCGCCTTGGCGTTCATCTCTTCGATGATCGGGGCACAAAACCCGATGACGGGTATATAGCGCCAGGCAAACAGCCGGAGCGCCAGATTGGCTTTGAAGCGTTGCAAATCCATATGCGAACTGATCCGATGAGTTAATGTAAACAACATGTTGCCTGCATCTGCGCCATTCGACAAGCACAGGGATCACGGTTACGACCTTTGCCCAACGCAAAAAAACAGAGGGAACCGCATCGGTTCCCTCTTTTCGTTCATGTCGCCGTTACAGCAAATGTGCCGATCAGGCGCGCTTCTCTTCCAGCCAGGCCCCCTGACTCTGCATCTCGAACAGCTGGGCATAGTGACCGCCGAGGGCCATCAACTCACCATGGGTACCCCGCTCATTCACCTGACCGCGGGAGAGCAGCAGGATCTCGTCCGCATCGACGATGGTCGAGAGGCGGTGGGCGATGGCGATGGTGGTGCGGCCACGACGGGCGGCAGAGATCGCCTGCGACAGCGCCAACTCGGTCTGGGAGTCCACGCTGGCCGTCGCTTCATCCAGAATGAGGATACGCGGATCCCCCACCAGCGCGCGGGCAAAGGAGAGCAGTTGCCGCTGACCGGCGGAGAGGTTCTTGCCCCCCTCCTCCATCAGGGTGTTGATCCCCTGTGGCAAGCTGCGCACAAACTCGGCCAGCTGCACCTCGCTCAGCGCCTGCCAGAGCCGCGCTTCGTCTATTCCGGCGCGGCCGAGACGCAGGTTCTCCGCCAAAGTGCCGACGAAGATAAAGGGATCTTGCTGCACCAGCCCGATGCTGCGGCGTACCGCCGCCAGCGACAGGGTATCCAGTGCGTGATCATCGAAGCGGATCTGCCCCTGATCTAGCGGATAGAAGCCCATCAGCAGGCTGATGATGGTGGACTTGCCGCTGCCGGTATGGCCCACCAGCGCCAGCATCTGGCCCGGTTTTGCGGCAAAACTGACCTCCCGCAGCACCTGCTGCTCACCATCGTAGGAGAAGCTCACCCGCTCGAAACTGACCCGTCCTTCCAGCGGGCGCAGCTCGCCCTCGGTGCTCTCGCGGGTTTCATCGAGCAGGGCAAAGACACGCTCCCCCGCCACCATCGCCTGCTGCAGCTGGTTAAGCTGGTTGGTCATCTCGATGAGCGGCTCGATCATCCGCCCCAGATAGCTGATAAAGGCGTAGAGCACCCCCACCTGAATGGCACCGGCGTGGCTCCCCCCCTCATGGGCAAACAGCGCCAACAGGCCGATCAGCACCATCATGTAGAAGAGATCGATGAGCGGACGCAGCAAAATGCCGTTGATCTTGAGGCTCTTGATCCGTGCCGACCAGTGCTGCTGGTTCACCTCGGCAAAGGCGTTGGCAAAGTGGCGCTCCTGCACCATAGCCTGAATGACCGGCATCCCCTGCAGCGACTCGTTGAGGCGGCTGTTGATGTCGGAGAGCAGACTGCGGGTCGCTCGCACCACTGGCACGCTCAGTTTCTGGTAGAGCCACATCACCCCACCCACTGCGGGCAGCAACAGGGAGCAGACCAGCATCAGCCGCAGATCCAGCAGCGCCATCGAGATGAGGATGCCGCACAACAGCACCACCTTTTGCACCAGCAAGCCGATCACCTGCACATAGAGGTTCATGATCGCCTCGGTGTCGTTGGTGATGCGGGAAATCAGCGAGCCGGATCGATGCTTGTCAAAGTAGCGGGCCGGTAAGCGGATGGCGGTGGCAAACACCTGCTCGCGCAAGGTTTGCACCACCGCCTGGGCGATACGGTTAAAGCGCAGGGATTGCAAATAGAAGCCCGCCGCCGAGAGTACCTGCAAGCCCAGATAGCCCGCTGCAATCAGGGCTATGGTGGGCAGCACGATATTGCGAGGCGCCAGATAGTCATCGATAAAGAGCTTGATCAGTAGCGGTCCGGCCACTTCGGCGCCGGTGGCGAGCAGCAAACAGATCCCCGCCTGAATAAGCCAGCGAGGATACTGAGCACAGTAAGCGAGCAGTCGTTTAATGGTCGGATTCACAGGCTCTCCTCCACCGCTTCTTCGAGACGCTGGTAACGCACCATATCTGCATACCAGCCATTGTGCGCCATCAGGGCACCGTGATGACCCTGTTCGCTGATGGTCCCCTGCTCCAGCACCAGGATCTCGTCGGCCTGCTCCACCGCCGTCATGCGATGGCTGACCAGGATCAGGGTGCGACGATGTGCTTTGAGAGCGTGCAGAATTTGCTGCTCGGTGTGGGCATCCACCGCCGAGAGCGCATCATCGAGCACCAGAATGGGCGCATCCAGCAGCAGGGCGCGGGCAATGGCCAGCCGCTGTTTCTGACCGCCGGAGAGGGTCACCCCTTTCTCCCCCACCTCGGTCTCATAGCCCTTGGGGAAACGCACAATATCATCGTGGACACAGGCAATGCGCGCCACCCGTTCGACCTCCTCGCGGCTCGCATCGGGTTTGCCGAGGGCAATATTGGCGGCGATAGTGGTGGAAAACAGGAATGGCTCCTGCGGCACATAGGCAAACTGGCTGCGCAGTGTGGCGAGCGGCAGCTGGTCAATCGGAACGCCACCCATGACAATCGAACCGTGAGTCGGATTGGCAAGGCGCATCAACAGCTTGAGCAGGGAGCTCTTGCCTGCTCCGGTGCGCCCCACAACCCCGAGCATCCCCCCTTGCTTGAGGGTAACGTCGATATCCGCAAGCAGGGTGCGCTGCTCGAGTTGATAGCTCACCCCTTTGATCTGCAAAGGAAAGGCAGAGGTAAACGCGGCCGGCTGGGCGGGCTCTTCGATATCGCTGCGCTCCCCCAGCAGGCTTTCGATACGGGAGTAGGCGGCGCTGCCCCGCTCGATGATGTTGAACAGCCAGGCGATGGCAAACATCGGCCAGATCAGCTGGCCGAGGTACATGGTGAAGCTGGTGAGCTCACCCAGGGTCAACTCATCGCGCAGCACCAGCACACTGCCCCCCGCCACCGCGAGGAAGTAGGAGCAACCGATACAGAGATAGATGACCGGATCGAACTTGGCATCGATGCGGGCCACCGCCATATTGCGCTCCCCCGCCTGTTTGGTCAGCTCGGCAAAGCCTTCATCTTCCAGCGATTCAACCGCATAAGATTTCAACACCCGCACGCCGGAAAGGGCCTCCTGGGTCTTGTTGTTGAGCCTGGAGAAGGCCCCTTGCGCCGCCTTGAACTGGGTGTAGATCTGGGTGCCGAAGCGGTTCATGAAATAGGCCATCACCGGCAGCGGTAGCAAGGAGACCAGCGTCAACTGCCAGGAGTACTGGCTGCACATGATGGAGAGCACCAATACCCCGACCATGATGGAGTCCACCAGAGTCAGCACCCCTTCGCCAGCGGTCATCTCCACCGCCTGAATGTCATTGGTGGCATGGGCCATCAAATCGCCAGTACGGTGGCGCTGATAAAAATCGGGGCTCATCCGGGTGAAATGACTGAACAGGCGATTGCGCAACACATAGGCCAGACGGTAAGAGGCACCGAACAGCATCACCCGCCAGACGTAGCGCAGCAGATAAATCAGCACACCCAGACCAAACAGTCCCGCCAGATAGCGCATCAGGGTGCCATTGTCGAGACCGCCCTTGGTGATGCCATCAACCACCCAGCCCACCACTTTGGGCGGAATAACGGTCAACAGGGCCACCATCAGCAGCAGGGAGATGGCAGCCAGATAACGGGGCCACTGCTCCTTGAAAAACCAGCTCAATCGTAGAAATACGCTCACACCACCAACCTTTAGCGCTCTCTGCCCGTGACTGCTCCAAAGAGCGGCCATCAGAGAAGCCACGCAGAAATAGAAGAATGAAAACAATCGCCTCCGGCTGGAGGCGATTCGAACGAAAGCTCATCATATCCCGAACCGCGATGGTTGAGAATAATTACTATTTAATTCACTGTGACATGCGATCATCACCTGATGAATAGGGATTATACGAATTTTCATGCTGCTCACCGGTCAACAGGAAGTGTGACACCTCTTCCCGGGTCTGGCTAAAGACCTGTTGCAACTGCTCCAGATCCGTCTCGCTTAGCACCTCGTTTTGCCGCAGGCGCCACTCCAGCTCGCCAGCCACCAATTGCAGACGGGCCGCCGAGATATTGGCCGACACCCCCTTGAGGGTGTGCAGCAGCTTGCTGGCCACCTCGGGTTGCTGACGGCGCAGGGCGGAGCGGATCTCCCACAGATCGTCCTTGTGCTCCGACATGAACAGCTTGAACAGGATCTGCAATGCCTCCTTGTCCTGCTCCAGCCGCTTGAGTGCATCCTGCAGATCGAGGATCCCGATCATATCCGGCGGTTTAACCTCCATGATCCCCGCCTGCTCCACCCCTTGCGGCTTTACCCACTGCAGCAGGTTGTTGTAGAGATCCAGCTTGCTCACCGGCTTGGTGACATAGCCATTCATCCCCACCCCCAGACAACGTTCCTTGTCACCGGGCATTGCACTGGCGGTGAGGGCAATTATGGGCACATCGTGTTTGTCGACCATCTTGCGGATCTGGCGGGTGGCATCGAGTCCGTCCAGTACCGGCATCTGCAAATCCATCAGGATCACGTCAAAAGGCTGCTCGGCGACCCGCTCCACCGCCTCCCGACCATTGCTGACCACACACACTACCGCATCGACGCGCCGCAGATACTCGATGATGAGCTGCTGATTGACCCGGTTATCTTCCGCCAACAGCACTCGAGTACCCTGCAACAGGGATTTGAAGTGTTGCTGATCCCCCTGAGCCTCGGCCTTGCGCAGGTTGAGTTCGTAGGAGCTGCCGTTGAGCAGCTCGTCCACCTTGGCCAGCAGGGCATTCTCGGTCATCGGTTTGGGCAGAAAATGGGTCAGCCCCATGCTATCCATCCGGGCGTGTAGCCCCTCTCTGGCCCAGGCACTGATCATCAGGATGGGGATCCGCCGCCACTGGCTGTGCTGATACATCTCCAGCGCCAGATCGAGCCCATCCTCCTGACCCATGCGCCAGTCGAGGATCGCCAACCGCAGATTCGGTCCCTCTTCACGGAGCAGCTGACGGGCGCGGGAAAGGGAGTTAACCGGCAGCACTCGCACTCCCGCCCGAGTCAGAATGTCCCGGGCCAGATCCAGCACCAGTTCGTTGTCATCCATCACCATCACCAGCGGCTGGTTTTCGAAGAAGACTTTCCGCCCAGCGACGCCGTAGACCGCCTGCGCCATCGGAATATCGAACTTGAACAGAGAGCCGACGCCAGGCTTGCTCTCGACGGTGATCCGCCCCCCCATCAGCTCCACCAGCCGCTGGGAGATATTGAGCCCAAGACCCGAGCCGCCATATTTTCGGGTATTACCCGCCTCCAGCTGGGTAAACGCCTGAAACAGTTGGGTCTGCTTCTCTTCGGCAATGCCGATGCCGGTATCGCGCACACTGAAGCGGATCCGCATTGGGTGAGGATTGGCCAGCTCGATGCAGACTTCGACTTCACCGCGTTCGGTAAACTTGATAGCGTTGTTCACCAGATTGACCAGCACTTGCCCCAATCGCAAGGGATCCCCACGCAAGAAGACCGGCACCTCCGGTGACTTGCGAATAACCACTTCCACGTGTTTGCGCTCCGCCAGATCGGCAAACATGCCCGCCAGCGAATCGAGCTGCTCGCTGAGATCGAAGTCGATCTCCTCCAACGTCAGCTTGCCTGACTCCACCTTGGTCAAATCAAGGATGTCGTTGATCAGCAGCAGCAGGGTATCGGATGAGGATTTGATCTTGCCCAAATAGTCCCGCTGTTGCTGATCCAGTTCAGTCTGCAGTGCCAGCGAGCTAAAACCTATGATGGCATTCATGGGGGTGCGGATCTCATGGCTCATGTTGGCCAGAAAATCGCTTTTGGCCTGGGCCAGCAAGCCGGTCTGGCGCGACAACTCGCTCAGCTTCTGGTTGCGGCGCCACAGGGTGAAAGCCACCAGCGCAAAGCAGATCAAAGCCCCGCACAGCACCATCAGATAGAAGCGGTTCATCAAAGAGGAAGCGCGCTCCAGCTTGTCGAGTTTCCAGCGCACCAGACTCTCGATCACATGCATGTCGATGAGCTGGTAACGCAAGGTGTGATAGGCAATCACCTGCTGGCTCATCTCCTTGCTCAGGCGGATCAGGGTAGCGATCTCCGGCAAGTTGCCATAACGGGATTGCAACTGCTGTTGCAGCTGGTCCAGCGTAGTCTGTTCACGTTTGTCCCAACTGCGCTGCAGATAGTTGCTCAGTTGCGCCAGCTCCTCCAGGTCGCGATGAAGCGCACTGTCTGACGGGCTTATCCCCCGCACCTTTTTAATCTGGGCCTGCAGGGGCGCATTGAGATACTCGATAGCCATCTCAATGGCATGAAGCCTGGCCAACGCCATCAGATAGGTGTCCATGTCCTCAAGCAGTGCCTGGGAGAGAGCGTCTTGCACCAGCTCGGGATCGCTTCTGACTTCCCGTACAAAACCGTCAAGGGTGATGGATAACTGGTTCAGGCGCTGCTGGACATTGCTGTCATTGGCCTGCTCCCGCCCAAGCAGATAGAGGGTATCGGCGTTGATCCTGTTCAGTACCACCTCGGCCGCTTCGTTCAGGTTGTGGGCCTGCTGCTGCTGACTGAGCGACTGCCAGCAGTAGCCCGAAAAGGCAAGCAGCAGGGCAACAATCAGCCCTGGCACAGCACGGTTTTTCCGTGATCCTTTATTCATCCCGTCTCGACTCTCATCTGGTGGTCGCTGAATTATCCGGTCAGGCAATGAACCCTGGGGGAATTATCCACTCCCGCTGGGCACTGTGTTACCGTTATTGCTCTGATATTTCGCTATTGTTTCGCGATTGCTTCATTCTGGCTTTTCATCATATCCCCGGCCAGAGCTGATTTAGAAGGAACCAATTATGTCATTTATCACTACTTATTGTAGCCACTGCTTTACCAGGAACCGCCTGCCCGTTACCCATATCGATACATCTGCCAAATGCGGGCGCTGCAAAGCCCTCCTGTTCAGCCAGACCCCTTGCCTCGGGAATGCGGATAACTTCGATACCCTGATCAACTCAGACATCCCGGTCGTGGTCGATTTCTGGGCCAGCTGGTGCGGCCCCTGCCAGCAGTTTGCTCCGGTATTTCATGAGGTTGCCCATGAACTCGAACCACGGATGCGCTTTGCCAAAGTCGATACCGAGCAACAGAGCACCATTGCCGCCCGTTACGCCATTCGCAGCATCCCCACCCTGATGGTCTTCCAACAGGGCAAACTGGTGAACCAGATAAATGGCTCCTTGCCCAAGAGTATGTTCAAGCAATGGCTGGAACAGTTCATGGATGTTTGATTTATATTTCGCACATGTTTTATTTATGTGTTCATTTCCTCATTTTTATCAATGAGTATGTGAGTAGAGGCTGATTTTCAACATGTGAGTCTGTTTCAAACAAGTGAATGGATGTAATCTCGGCAACACAAAAACAACCATAAATTAACCGAGAGAACATTATGCACACATCAGCTGTACCCTCTGCTCCATCTCGCTGGCTGGACATCAAATCAGGGATCGTCATCCTGGATGTTTTGCTACTTTGTGCCATGCTCGCCTGGCTCCCGTTTGACCCCATGGTCAACAAGGGGCTGGGCATTCTGGTCTTTATCGCCATCCTCTGGCTGACCGAAGCACTGCACGTCACCATCACCGCACTGCTGGTACCCCTGCTGGCTACCGTGCTCGGGGTGTTTGACATGAGCAAATCCCTCACCGATTTTGCCAACCCGATCCTGTTCCTCTTTTTTGGCGGTTTCGCCCTCGCGGCAGCCCTCTCAAAACAGGGACTGGATACCCTGATGGCAGGCAAGGTGATGCACCTGGCCAATGGTCATCTGGGTTGGGGCGTCATCCTGCTCTTTACCATCACAGCCGCCATGTCGATGTGGATCAGCAACACCGCTACCACCGCCATGATGCTGCCACTGGCGATCGGTATGCTGGCACGCCTCGATAGCAAAAAAGAGCGCGCCACCTTCGTCTTCGTATTGCTGGGGATCGCCTACAGCGCCAGTATCGGCGGCATCGGCACCCTGGTGGGTAGCCCACCCAACGCCATCGCAGCCGCCCAGATGGGGATTGGCTTCACTGACTGGATGAAATTCGGTGTTCCAGTTGTGCTGATCCTGATGCCCTGCGGCATTGCCCTGCTCTATCTGGTGACCCGCCCGCGTCTCAGCCACCGCGTCGAGATCCAGGATGTCACCATCAACTGGACCCGCGAGCGTAAAGTGACGCTGGCAATCTTCCTGACCACCGTTGTGCTCTGGATCGGATCACAACCCATCTCCAACGCCTTTGGCGGTATTCCGCAACTCGACACCCTGATTGCCATGGGCGCCATCGTGGCCATCGTGGTCAGCCGTGTCGCCAGCTGGGATGACGTCAACCAGAACACCGACTGGGGCGTGCTGATGCTGTTTGGCGGCGGTCTGACCCTGAGCGCCATTCTCAAGGCCACTGGTACCAGCGCATTCTTGGCCAGCCATCTGTCGGCCGTACTCTCCAACGCAAACATTTTTGTTGTGTTGCTTATGCTGGCCGCCTTCGTGGTGTTCCTGACCGAGCTGGTCTCCAACACCGCCACCGCCGCGCTGTTGGTTCCCCTGTTTGCCGGTGTCGCCGAGGCGCTGGGTGTATCACCTGTGGTGATGTCGGTGTTGATCGCTATCGGTGCCTCCTGTGCCTTTATGCTGCCGGTCGCCACGCCGCCCAATGCCATCGTCTTTGCCAGTGGCCACATCCGCCAGAGGGAGATGATGAAAGCCGGTATGGCTCTGAACGTGGTCTTTACCGTGTTGCTCGCCCTGCTGGCCTACTTCGTTGGCGATATCCTCTGATCCAGCTCCCCCCAATAAACAAAAACCCCCGCATTGCGGGGGTTTTCTCATTTATGAATCCGATTATCCGATGTTGCAGGCCTTCAGATCCCAGATCCGATCCACATAGTCCTGAATGGAGCGGTCGGAGTTGAACTTGCCCATGGTGGCCGAGTTGATGATGGCCTTCTTCGCCCACAGTGCCGGATCCCGATACCAGGTATCGATCAGCTTGTGTGCATCCGAGTAGGACTGGAAGTCCGCCAGGGTCAGGTAAGGGTCTCCCCCTTCCAGCAAGGAGCGCTTGATGGAGGCCAGCTCACCCGGACGACCCGGCGTGAAGTAGTCGGTATCAAACCAGTCCAGCACGGCTTTGAGCTCGGAGTTGGCATAGTAGAAGTCGTAAGGGTTGTAACCGCGCGCCTTCAGCGACTTCACTTCGTCCACGTTCAGACCGAAGATGGCACAGTTTTCGGCACCCGCCTCTTCAGCGATCTCGATGTTGGCTCCATCCAGCGTCCCGATGGTGATTGCACCGTTGAGTGCCATCTTCATGTTGCCGGTACCGGATGCTTCATAACCTGCAGTAGAGATCTGCTCGGAGACATCTGCCGCCGGGATCAGCTTCTCGGCCAGACTCACGCGATAGTTCGGCATGAACACCACTTTCAGCTTGCCCTGGATACGAGCATCGTTATTGACCCGATCCGCCAGCTTGTTGATGGCATAGATGATGTCTTTGGCCAGCTTGTAACCGGGCGCCGCTTTGGAGCCGAAGATAAACACGCGCGGATGCATGTCATAGTCCGGGTTGGCCAGCAGGCGACGATAGAGCGCCATGATGTGAATAAGGTTCAGCTGCTGGCGCTTGTACTCGTGCAGACGCTTGATCTGAACGTCAAAGATCGCCTCGGCACTGACATCGATACCGGTTTCGTCTTTGATGACCTTGAGCAGCTTCTCTTTGTTGTGACGCTTGATGGTCATGAACTGCTGCTGGAACGCCTTGTCGTCGGCAAACTTCACCACGCCACGCAGTTTGTCCAGTTGCAGCGGCCACTCCTTGCCCACTACTTCGTTGTAGAGGCCAGCCAGTTCCGGGTTGCACGCCAACAGCCAGCGACGCGGGGTCACCCCGTTGGTCACGTTGCACATTTTTTCCGGCCACAGCTCGGCATACTCGGGGAAGAGATCTTCCTTCACCAGCTTGGAGTGGATCTCGGCCACACCGTTCACTTTGGACGAACCGATCACGCACAGGTTGCCCATGCGAACCTTGCGTACATCACCCTCTTCGATGATGGAGAGCTTGGCCTTGATGGCATCGTTGCCCGGCCACTTGGGCTCCACCAACTCGTTCAGGAAGCGGGCGTTGATCTCGTAAATCACCTCCAGATGGCGAGGCAGTACTTTCTCGAACAGGCTGACCGACCACTTCTCCAGCGCTTCCGGCAGCAGAGTGTGGTTGGTATAAGAGAAGACCTGATAGCAGATAGCCCAAGCGGCATCCCAGTTCAGATCTTCCTCGTCAACCAGCACCCGCATCAGTTCCGGGATGGCGACAGTCGGGTGAGTATCGTTGAGCTGAATGGCAATTTGCGCGGCAAAGTTGCTGAAGTCACTACCATGGACCCGCTTGTAGCGGCGCATGATGTCCTTGATGGAGCAAGCACAGAAGAAGTACTGCTGGATCAGACGCAGCTCTTTACCTGCATCGGTCTCATCGTTCGGATACAGCACCTTGGAAATGGTCTCGGCCTGGGCTTTCTCAGCCTGGGAGTCGATGTAACCACCGGCGTTGAACACGTCCCAGTCGAAAAACTCGGAGGCGCGGGATTCCCACAAACGCAGGATGTTGACGGTGTGACCGCCAAAACCGACCACCGGAATATCCCAAGGCACCCCTTTAATCTTGCGACCGGCGTGCCATACCTTCTTCAGGCCGCCATTGTCACCAAACACGGTCTCGACGTAGCCATAGAGCGGCACTTCTTGCACCGACTCGGGACGACAGATCTCCCAGGGGTTGCCATATTCACGCCAGGAGTCCGGACGCTCGATCTGGCGGCCATCCTGGATTTCCTGACGGAACAGACCGTGTTCGTAGTGGATACCGTAACCAACCGCCGGATAGTTCAGAGTGGCCAGCGAGTCGATGAAGCAGGCAGCCAGACGACCCAGGCCGCCGTTGCCGAGTGCCATATCCGGCTCTTGTTCGCACAGGTCGGTCAGTTCCAGACCAAGTTCGCCCAGCGCCTCTTCGCAAGTCTTGTAGAGTGAGAGGTTGTGCAGGTTGTTGGAGGTCAATCGTCCCATCAGGAATTCAGCAGAGAGATAGTGAATCGCACGAGTGTCTTTCTTGAAATGAGTCTGCTGAGTGCGGGTCAGGCGCTCGTACACCTGTTCATTGACGGCCGCCGCAGTGGCTTTCCACCACGCTTCGGGAGAGGCTTTCTGTTCGCTTGTTCCCAAGGTAGAACGCAGGTGACGCACGATACTCGCCTTGAGCTGATCTTTATCCAGTTGGAGATCCTGGTCTGTCTTCTTCTTGGTAGCCATAAACCATATTCCTTCGTTACAAATAAAATTGTTATCCCGCTTGCGGGACCGGCGCTGTTGTTATCTCAAAATATGTACCGGCGTGAGAATACTAACTAAAGCGGCAGAATTAAAAGTTAACGCAAGTCACACTTTAACCGATAAAAACAGCCTGAAAAGCTTGAAAACCCTTTCCTTTAATTGATCGCGCATAAATAAATATTACCTTTATTATCAACAGTTTAATGAAACAATAAAAATATTCTGGCATGAATAGGTTTTCAGAGATTGCCAAGCCTTGAAAATCCATGAAAATAGGCAGCAAGACGGCACATTGAAACCGGTTTCAATGTGCCTGAAAAATTACCGTATAAATATGAAGCAATCATTGCACCCTTAAAGATGTGCTTTGAACTGATTGCTCAATGGATCGTAATGGTACCCAATCTGATCCAGACGTCCTGCCAACTGCTCTTCACTCATATCGTAATAGGCCAGCAGCTCCTCCAACCCGTCACACTCAAGCCTTAGCTTCTCATTGATGATGCCCAGCAAGATGTTGGCATCAAGACGTTGCAAGGTACTGATATCCATGGCGGCACCTCCTGTAAATGACCTGTATAACCATGGGCGGTTACGCAAGGTTTGTCCATAGTACGAAAAACACCCAACCAGCGTTATATTAAATAGTGTTTAAAAACATAATCTTACTAACGATACATGCCAACACCATCACATTTTTCAGCAAAAACACCTTGTCACTGCCACAGGATAGAACTACTGTATACACATACAGCTTGGATATTCATACAGGAACCCCATATATGAACCAGCCCCTGCACTCACTGCCCTTTGCGATGAATCGTGTCATGAGCAAGCCCTGGCCAACCAGAACCGCCTGCAAAGCGGAGTTGGCTCATTATGGTGCGATTATCCAGTCTGATGATCAGTTTCTGAGCGAGCTGACAAAGCTTGGGGAGGCTCATACCGGCTGGATCTTGTTGATCGCCCCGCCGGGACGCCCCACAGTCAGCCGTCTGGAAGAGCGAGGTATCGATCCCAAGAGAGTGCTGGTGGTACATAGCCCCAAAATCAAGAACTGGCAGCAAACCCTGGAGCGCAGTCTGGGCAATGGTCACTGCGCCGCCGTATTTACCTGGCTACCCGAGCAGATCGAGCTGGATCACGTCAAGCTGCAACGACTGGGACAGCAATCTGGCGTACTCACCCGCTTCTTTGGCGCGAAACGGACTAACCTCGGCACACCTCTGCTGGCTTATTCAGAGCAAGATATCTATCTCAATCATTAAGACAAAAAACGAACGCCTACGCAGGCTCTCCCGCGGGTCGCAGTGACAGAAAGGCGCAAACAATATGTGACCAGCGGCTTTATTTGAAAGACAAGCTTGCAACAGCCTGACGGTAGGCATCGGAGATCATTTGACCCTGCTTGCTGCAAGCAGACAAGCATCAAAAGATGTAACGGATAAAGAAGCAGAAAATAAAACCTGAACTGGACAATCATGCTGCCCAAGTATTCAAACCTGCGGGACTTCCTGCCCACCAGCGAACCCGTTTGAGCAATATGATGAGGCTGAAAGTCATTGCATTCATTTGAGCTGATCACGACAATTTGCCCACCGGAGTCACCCTCTCCTTGAAATACCGGGTAACAAGGGGTATAACCACGCGTTTTATCAGGTGTAATAAGTGAGCGGTATGATGCAAGCCCCCTTTTGGCAGACCAAGAGTCTGCAGCAGATGACTGAATCCGAATGGGAATCCCTCTGCGATGGTTGCGGAAAATGCTGCCTCAACAAGCTGATCGATGAAGATACCGACGAACTGGTTTTCACCAATGTCGCCTGCAATTTGCTTAACACCAAGACCTGTCAGTGCTCTGATTACGCCAATCGTTTCAAAAAAGAGCCTGACTGTCTGCAGATCACCCATGACAAGATCGCCGAATATGACTGGCTCCCCTCAACCTGCGCATATCGCCTGCTGTCTGAAGGTGACGCTCTTCCAGAGTGGCATCCTCTGCTGACCGGCAGTCGTTCCGCGATGCATCAGGCTGGTCAATCCGTCCGTGGCAAAGTCATTCACGAGGATCAGGCGGGTGAATGGATCGATCACATCATCACCTGGGCCAGCTGACACGCTCAACCCGCTATTCTCCAGAGGCAAGGGCTGCACAATGTGCAGCCCTTGTTGTTTCTGCAAGCAGGGGTTGTAGCTTCACACATATCTGGCTGGCTAAACCAGACCCCCTCCCAACTGCACATTGAGAGAGGCAGAGGCAGAGGCAGAGACTGATGCCATAGTCACAGGCTTATGGGTATTGCTTGGTACCCACGATGGCGCCTCTGTTCACCCCTTAAACCTGATCAGCAGTTCCACGAGCCATAGCAACACTGATGCAATGGCAGGCAAAGCAACCGCCTATCCCCTTAGAGCGCGAATAAAGCACAATCGCATTACAGACGGGGCCTAGGTCAATCCTGGTGAGCCCCTCCCCTTAATCCTCTTCGAATACCCAGTAACAACTGTTGTGGTTGCGATGGAACAGGAGGCGATTCACAGGGGATGATTACTCCCCCTGAATCGCACGCATAAAAAAACCGGCGCCTTGGCGCCGGTTTTTGCTCACTATCTCTCTATTACAGAGAAGCAGTGAAGGTACGGGTGATGACGTCTTGCTGTTGCTCTTTGGTCAAAGAGTTGAAGCGAACGGCATAACCGGATACGCGGATGGTCAACTGCGGATATTTCTCCGGGTTTTCCATGGCGTCCAGCAGCATTTCACGGTTCATCACGTTAACGTTCAGGTGCTGACCACCCTCTACGTTGGATTCGTGGTGGAAGTAACCGTCCATCAGGCCAGCCAGGTTGGCTTTCTGGGCTTCCATATCTTTACCCAGTGCGTTCGGAACGATGGAGAAGGTATAGGAGATACCATCTTTAGCGTAAGCGAACGGCAGCTTGGCTACGGAAGTCAGGGAAGCAACAGCACCTTTCTGGTCACGACCGTGCATCGGGTTTGCACCCGGGCCGAACGGAGCACCGGCACGACGGCCATCCGGGGTGTTACCGGTCTTCTTGCCATATACCACGTTGGAGGTGATGGTCAGAACAGACTGGGTAGCAACAGCACCACGGTAGGTGTTCAGCTTCTGAATCTTCTTCATGAAGCGCTCAACCAGGTCACAGGCGATATCATCGACGCGAGCGTCGTTGTTACCGAACTGCGGGTATTCGCCTTCGATTTCGAAGTCGATGGCAACGCCATCTTCGTCACGAATCGGCTTGACCTTGGCGTACTTGATGGCAGACAGGGAGTCAGCGGCTACGGACAGACCAGCGATACCACACGCCATGGTGCGATATACGTCACGGTCGTGCAGCGCCATCAGAGAAGCTTCGTAGCTGTACTTGTCGTGCATGTAGTGGATGATGTTCAGCGCAGCAACGTATTGCTTGGCCAGCCAATCCATGAAGTGGTCCAGACGATCCATTACGTCGTTGTAGTCGAGGTACTCGGACTTGACCATCTCGGTCTTCGGACCGACCTGGATCTTGAGCTTCTCGTCCATACCACCGTTGATTGCATACAGCATGGTCTTGGCCAGGTTGGCACGAGCACCGAAGAACTGCATCTGCTTACCAACGATCATCGGGGATACACAGCAAGCGATGGCGTAGTCATCGTTGTTGAAATCCGGACGCATCAGATCGTCGTTCTCGTACTGAACGGAAGAGGTCTCGATGGATACCTTGGCACAGTACTTTTTGAAACCGACCGGCAGCTTCTCGGACCACAGGATGGTCAGGTTCGGCTCAGGGGACGGGCCCATGGTGTACAGGGTATTCAGCATACGGAAGCTGTTCTTGGTGACCAGAGTACGGCCATCAACGCCCATACCAGCCAGGGTCTCGGTCGCCCACATCGGGTCGCCGGAGAACAGTGAATCGTATTCCGGAGTACGCAGGAAGCGAACCATACGCAGCTTCATGACCATGTGGTCCATCAGCTCCTGGGCTTCTTGCTCGGTGATCAGGCCTTTTTGCAGGTCACGCTCGATGTAGATATCCAGGAAGCTGGAGGTACGACCGAAGGACATGGCTGCACCGTTCTGGGACTTGACTGCCGCCAGGTAGGCGAAGTAGGTCCACTGTACGGCTTCTTTGGCGTTCTTGGCCGGTACGGAGATATCGCAACCGTACTTGGCAGCCATCACCTTCATCTGTGCCAGGGCACGGTGCTGCTCGGAGATCTCTTCGCGCAGACGGATGGTGGCTTCCAGGTTGACGCCGTTTTCCAGGTCAGCTTGCAGGGACTTGAACTGGGCCAGTTTGTCGGCCATCAGGAAGTCAACACCGTACAGGGCAACACGACGGTAGTCACCGATGATACGGCCACGGCCGTAGGCATCCGGCAGACCGGTGATAACACCAGACTTACGGCAGTTCAGGATGTCTTTGGTGTAAACGTCAAACACGCCCTGGTTGTGAGTCTTGCGGTATTCGGTGAAGATCTTCTCGACCATCGGGTCCAGTTGACGACCGTACACTTCGCAAGAAGTTTTAACCATCTTGATACCGCCGTTGGCGATGATGGCGCGCTTCAGCGGCTTGTCAGTCTGCAGACCAACGATCTGCTCCAGGCTCTGATCGATATAACCGGCATCGTGTGCGGTAATGGTGGAGGGCAGGTCAGTATCAAAATCAACCGGCGCATGAGTGCGGTTCTCGATTTTGATCCCTTCCATGACCTTGTCCCACAGCTTGGTGGTCGCTTCGGTCGCGCCAGCCAGGAAGGACTCGTCACCTTCATACGGGGTGTAGTTCTTCTGGATGAAGTCACGGGTGTTGACAGAGGTCTGCCATTCACCGGCCGCGAAGCCTTCCCATGCTTTTTGGAACTGTTCGTTAAGTTCTGCCATTTTTCATTACCTCACACGGTATTGATGTAGTATCCCGCAATCATCCTTAATGATGACGACGGAAGATAAACCAGTAAGTCAGACCAACCATCACGCCACCACCGATGATATTGCCGATGGTCACGGGGATGAGGTTGTGTAGGACAAAGTTGGATACGGTCAGGTCAGCAAAAGTTGCCGGATCCTGGCCGATGGCCTGCCAAAATTCCGGACTAGCCACGCTGTGGATAGCGATACCAACCGGAATCATAAACATGTTTGCGATGCTGTGCTCGAAACCTGAGGCAACGAACATGGCAACCGGCAGCAGCATAACCACTACCTTGTCAGTCGCGCTGCGGGCACCAAAGGCCATCCAGGCAGCAAGACATACCATCAGGTTACAGAGGATACCCAGCGCCACCGCTTCGAAGAAGGTGTGGTGAATTTTGTGTTGGGCCACTTTGAGGGCGTTAAGGCCCCACTGACCGTCTGCTGCCGTGTACTCTGCAGAAACGATGATCAGCGCCACCATCAACAGACCACCAATCAGGTTGCCGAAGTAGACCAGACCCCAGTTCTTGAGCAGCTGAGCCCAGCTGATGCGATTGGCAGCCTTGGCCACCAGCGTCAGGGTGGTGGAGGTGAACAGCTCGGCACCGAGCAGCACACAGAGAATAAGTCCGAGAGAGAAGCAGAGACCGCCCACCAACTTGGCCATACCCCAAGGCATGGAGCCGGTTCCGGTCGTCACTGTGATGTAGAAGATAAATGCGATGGCGATGAAAGCGCCTGCGGTGATGGCCAGTGGAATGACCTTGTATGCCGGCTTGGTAGCCTTGGCATAGGTGATGTCTTCAGCCAGTGCAGCGATGGCTTCGGGCTTGAGACAATCGAATGGAGATTCAGCTTTCAATTATTTTCTACCTGAATGTTTTGCCTGTTGAAATCATAACAAAGGGCCCAATAGCCAAAATTGACATTGATCAAGTTTATCAGAGTGCGAATGTAATTTTACTACAAATATTTTAGTGCGATGGCTACGCCACTTTACACCAGGTATCAGCTGAAACAGAAATATCACATTTTTAATGCAATGATTTTAAAGAATTTATTTCCAATCATGGAAATATGGTATTGGCAAGATATCTTTGCAGATCGCCAGCACATCCCCTGCCCTGTCATCAACCCCCTTAGGGGTATTTTTTGTTTTTTATTTCATCTTTGAATAACAATCCCGTGCCTTGCCGCACGATAAACAGAAGGGGCCACTCGGCCCCTTCCTTTACAGCAACAATCACGCCCAGTGATGGGCTCGCTTGGCCTTTTGCAGCTTCTCGTAAGCCGCCAGCAGCTTCTGGTGCAGCGGGAACTGGGAGAGCGACAGGTCGGCCGCCTCCAGCCCGTGGAAGCGTGCTTCGCCAGTGGCGTTGGCCCATGCCTGTGCCAGCGTCTCTTCGCCATACATGCGAGTGAAGACGGCGCGATACTGCTCCGGATCCCGCTCCTCGTCGAGGAACAACTCGACGCAGGCACGCAGGGCGCGGTAGTAGCTGGCACGCTCGGCAGTAAACACCGACTGGTTGAACTCCATGGTCCAGTCGATGAGATCCAGTGCGGTCTCCAGCTCACCGGCGGCCAGCGCCAGCATGGCTTTCAGCTCGCCAACGCGCAGGGTGTGCAGCGCGGTACCCTTGGCGGCAGCGATGCCCAGCAGCTCGCGTACACGGGTACGCTCGTCGTGCCCCTCTTCATCCAGTTGATCAAACAACGCCATGTACTGCTCGGCATCCCAATCCAGTGATGGCAGCGCCAGGATCACTTCGCGCAGGTTGGCGCCCATGTTGTTGTTGGCCAGCAGCAGATCTTCGGCCGGATAGATGTCGGACATGCCCGGCACCAGAATGCGGCAGGCGTAGACACCCAAATGCTCGTAGTCGGCGATATAGACCGGCTGCTCCAGCTCATGGAAGATGCCGATCAGGTGATCGAACTCCTCCTGCGAGGTGCCACGAAAATCCCAGTCGGCAAACTCGAAGTCCGCATCCTGCTTGAACAGGTCCCAGCTGATAAGGCCCGAGGAGTCGATGAAGTGGGTCTCGAGGTTGTGGTGATCCGCCACCTGCTCGTTATCGAATGACGGTGGCACGAATACGTCGAGATCCTTGAGACCGCGGCCCTGCAGCAGCTCGGTGACGGTCCGCTCGAAGGCTACTTCGAAGCGCGGGTGGGCACCGAAGGAGGCAAAGCAGGTGCCGTTGCTCGGGTTGAGCAGCACCACGCAGATGACTGGATAGCGGCCACCCAGTGAAGCATCGAAGCTGTAAATGGGGAAGCCTTCCGCTTCGAGCGCCGCGATGGAGGCGGCAATCCCCGGATAACGGGCAATGACCTCGTCCGGGATCAGCGGCAAGCTGATGGCCTCGGCGATGATCTTGTTCTTCACGTGGCGCTCGAACACCTCGGAGAGCGCCTGGGTGCGCGCTTCAGTCTTGGTGTTGCCAGCGCTCATGCCGTTGGAGACATAGAGGTTGCCGATGATGTTCATCGGGATGTAGACGGTTTCGTGATCGGACTGACGCTCGAACGGCAGGGCGACGATACCGCGCTCTTCGTTGTTTGACTGCAGATCCACCAGCATGTCGGCGGTCACTTCACCGTCCGGGTTGTAGAACTTGCGGGTGAAGCTGTCGAGCAGACCGGCCGGGAACTGGTCACCCTCGATGGGGAACCACTTCTCGTTCGGGTAGTGAACGAAATCGCCGTTGGCGACCTGTTCGCCCAGATAGAAGTCGGCGAAGAAGTAGTTGGTGGAGAGACGCTCGAAATATTCGCCAAGGGCAGACGCGAGGGCCGCCTTCTTGCTGGCACCCTTGCCGTTGGTAAAGCAGAGGGCGCACTCTTTGTCGCGAATATGCACCGACCAGACGTTCGGCACGGGGTTGAGCCAGGAGGCCTCTTCAATATCAAAGCCCAAGGCTTGCAGCTTGGTCTGGAAGCGTTCGATGGAGTCTTCCAGCGCCGCGTCCTTGCCGGGAATAAAAGTGTGGTCAGTCATCACGATATCCTGATTTTTATTGGCTCATGTTCGGCCGCAGATAATAGCAGGGGTCGGCGGCTTTGGCAGGACAAAAATCAGTAAACAAGGATGAGTCGCACGGTGAGAAACCGGCTTGCCCCCTCTCCCCCGCCACAAACAGCGTGGGCCCGGGGATTACCCGGGCCCGCTGGTTACGCGACGCGATAAACCGTCAGAGCTGCTTGCCCTGGCTCGCAATCACCTGGCTATACCAGTGGAAGCTCGCCTTCTTGATCCGGCGAAGGGAGCCCCCCTGCTCGTCACGCTCCACATAGACGAAGCCGTAGCGCTTCTGATAGCCGTTGAGCCAGCTCAGGATGTCGGTGAACGACCAGGCGCAGTAGCCGAGCAATTCCACCCCATCCTGCATCGCCTCCTGGCACGCCTTGACGTGGCTGCGCAGGTAATCGATGCGGTACTCATCGTTCACCTTGTCGCCCGCCTCCAGCTTGTCGAACTCGCCAAGACCGTTCTCGGTGATCATCAGCGGCAGACCATAGCGGGAAGAGAGGCGACGCAGGGCGATACGCATCCCGGTCGGGTCGATGGCCCAGTCCCAGTTGCTGGTTTCAAGGTGCGGATTGGGCGCCGTCTTGTAGAGGCCGGGGATGCCG
Organism: Aeromonas veronii bv. veronii; assembly: GCF_000820225.1. GTDB lineage: Bacteria > Pseudomonadota > Gammaproteobacteria > Enterobacterales > Aeromonadaceae > Aeromonas > Aeromonas veronii. The sequence continues at coordinate 50,477 of NZ_CDDK01000049.1, read as the reverse complement.
CTGGACGGCGTGGTGCCCTTCTTGCCGGTGGTGTTGATCCGCTGCAGGGTCTGGCCGCCCAAGGGGTTATCTGTGTAGGTCAGGGTGTAGTAGTAGTTGACGCCCATGTAGTCGGGCGTCCCCTCTCGCAGCAACTCCATATCGCCTGGCAGGATCTCCGGCGCCTCGCCGTTTTCTCGCAAGTAAGCGAGCGCCGCCTGCGGATAGCGGCCAAAGCAGTAGGCATCCAGCCACCAGAGGTTGTTGAACTCCTCGGCGTTCTCATAGGCCAGCATATCTTTCGGATCGCACGACGCCGGATAGGCAGGAGAGTAGGCAAAGCTCGGGCCGATGAGGCCATTTGGCACATGCTGGCGAAACGCCTTGATCACCCGGGCATTGGCCAGAAACGCGATGTGGTTGGCGGCAAAGAAGCGCTTGCGATCCTGCACAGCGGGCGGATGGGTGCCGAGCTGATAGGCGTTAGTCAGGTTGTAGTTCTGCTCGTTGAGAGAGACCCAGTACTTCACCTTGCCGGCAAAGCGCTGATAGAGGGTCACGCAGTAGCGCTCGAAATCCTCGATAATGCGTCGGTCTTCCCAACCGCCGTACTCATCCTGCAGCGCCTGCGGCAGATCCCAGTGATAAAGGGTCAGCACCGGCTCGATCTGGTGGGCCAAGAGGGTGTCGATCAGCTTCTCATAGAAGGCCAGCCCCGCCTCGTTCACCTCCCCCCGACCGGTGGGATAGATGCGCGGCCAGCTCACCGAGAAGCGGTAAGCCTTGACCCCCATCTCGGCCATCAGCGCCACGTCCTCTTCCATGCGGTGGTAGTGATCCACCGCCACATCGCCGTTGCTCCCCTCAAAGGTCTTGCCCGGCAGCTTGGTGAAGAGATCCCACACTGAGGGCCCCTTGCCATCGGCATTCCAGCCTCCCTCCACCTGATAGGCGGCGGAGGCGGCGCCCCACAGAAAATCGCTCGGGAAGTCGTTGAACTTGTGGTGATGCATCTGGTGTTGCTCCTTCTGCGCTGATGGTGTCAGCCATCTCTGATAACTCGGCGCCCCCCTGTCGGGGCATCCGAAATGAATTGGCATAAGCATCCATCACTTCTAAAATTCCGTCCAATGACAAATTTGACCACTCAACATTCCCAACAGGAATGAAAGGAGCCCTGATGGAGCTACGGGATCTGAAAGCCTTCGTCACCCTGGGGGAGGTGCTGCACTTCGGCCAGGCGGCGGTGCGCCAGCATGTTACCCAGTCGGCCCTGAGCAAACAGATCAGGCGGCTGGAGGAGGAGCTGGGCGGCGAGCTGTTCGAGCGCAATGCCAGCACTACTCGCCTCACCGGACTGGGCAGGGCGCTGTATGAAGATGCCCGCGCTGTGGTCATCCAGAGCGAGCAGCTCTCGCGCACCGCCCGCGACGTGCTGGCGGGCAATGTCGGCACCCTGCGCATCGGCTTTGGCGTGGCCACCAAAATCCTGGTGCCCGCCGCCATTGCCCGTTTTCGCGCCGAGCGGCCGCAAGTGACCATCGAGCTCAACGATCTCTCCACCCACCACCAGTTGCTGGCGCTGAGTGAAGGCAAGTTGGATCTCGGTTTTTGCCGCCTGCCCGCCCCCAAGGGGTGGCACGCCCTGCCAGTGGTCGAAGCCCACTTTGTCGCCGTGCTGCCCGCCAGCTACTGCGGTGTGAGGGAGTTGGCGGATCTGGTGGACAAACCGCTGGCGATCCTGCGTCGGGACAAGGCGCCGTCGTTTTACGATCACCTGATGAACTATCTGGCCCAGAGCGGGCTGCGTTTTCGCGATATCCAGTACGTCAACGACTTCGCCGCCGGTGTTGCCACCGCGGCGGCAGAGATCGCCTGGACCCTGGTGCCCTCCTCCACCACCATAGAGCACCCGGATGTGCTCACCCTCCCCTTGAGAGACGGGGAAGCCTGCTGGACCATTGGCCTTATCCGTCCGCCCCACAGCAAGGGGCCCTTGATCGATGCCTTCTGGGCAACCATCGCCGATATGACGCCAAGATAGACACGCCGTTGGCAAACAGCAGATGGCGGCCGCGCATCAACGATAGCGTTCGACGATACGCGCCAACTCGCCGCTTTGTCGCAGCTGTTGCAGGGCACGGTTGAACTCGGTTATCCGGGTATTGAAGCGGGAGTGCTTGCCGATGCAGAGATTGAACGGGGTAGAGGCAAGCTGCAGCGGCACCTCGACCACCTGCCCGGACAATCCCAGCTGGTTGAGTTTGAAACGAGCCACCAGTGGGTCGGTCACCATCAAATCCCCCCGACCCGCCGCCAGCATTTTAAAGACGTTATCGACGTTGATGGTGTGATGAACGGTGAAGCCCGCCAAGTTCTCCTTGCCCCAGCCGTTACCGAAATAGTCGAGAAAGGTAAGCGATTTGAAGTCGCTCAAGCGGCTGGCTCGCTGAAACTCCGCCATGCGGGGATGGGCGCGCTGGGTAAAAATGGTTAGCACTGTGGTGGTAACCGGCTCTTCCACAATCAGGGTATAGCTGCGCCGCTCCCGGGTGGCGATGGTGACAAAACCATCGGCCTGCGCCATCCGCACCATTTTTTGCGCCCGTTGCCACGGATAACCTTCATGGCGCACCCGCAGCCCCATGTGCGCTGCCACCCGCTCCATCACGTCTATCATCAGCCCGCGCATCTTGCCCTGTTCGTCACGCCACGAATATGGGGCAAAGTCGTCAAAGTAGACCAGCTTCAACTCGGCCGCTGGCGCCGCCCAGACACTCTGCCACATCAGCAATCCCCACAGGATTGCGCTCCCCAGACTGACTCTCATGGCCGCGACTCCATCCACTTCTGCCAACTCTGAGCCTAGTGCAAAGCGGGCTGCGGCAAGGTTCAGGATCCAGTGGAAAAGTGGCCAACGAAAAAAGAGAGGGGAAGCAGTGGCTTCCCCTCTCTTATTCGTTTGTCAGCACGCAACCTTACCGATGGCGGTCACGGCTTGCCGGTTACGCCAGCTCGGCCCGCAGCGCCTTGGTGGCATCGACCATCACCTTGAGGGCGGCCTCTGTCTCTTCCCAGCCGCGGGTCTTGAGGCCGCAATCCGGGTTGACCCAGAGTCGCTCGGCCGGGATCTGTTTGGCGGCCTTGCGCAGCAACCCCTCAATCCAGCTCTGGCTCGGCACGTTCGGCGAGTGGATGTCGTAAACGCCCGGGCCAATCTCGTTGGGGTAGTTGAAGCGTTCGAACGCTTCGAGCAGCTGCATCTGGCTGCGGCTGGTCTCTATGGTGATCACATCCGCATCCAGCGCCGCCACCGCCTCGATGATGAGGTTGAAGTCGCTGTAGCACATGTGGGTGTGGATCTGGGTGCTGTCCGCCACCGGGCTCGCGCTCAGACGGAAGGCGCGCACCGCCCAGTCGAGATAGGCCTGATGATCCTGCTTGCGCAGGGGCAAGCCTTCGCGGATCGCCGGTTCGTCGATCTGGATGATCTTGATGCCGGCGGCTTCCAGATCTGCCACCTCATCGCGAATGGCCAGCCCGATTTGCAGGGCAGATTGCTCGCGGCTCACGTCTTCGCGCGGGAAGGACCAGCAGAGGATGGTCACAGGGCCAGTCAGCATCCCCTTCACCGGCTTGTCGGTCAGGCTCTGGGCAAATCGGGTCCATTCGAGCGTCATGGGTGTCGGGCGGTCAATATCGCGGGTGATCACCGGCGGCTTGACGCAGCGGGAGCCATAGCTCTGTACCCAGCCGAAACGGGTGATGGCAAAGCCATCCAGCAGCTCACCGAAATACTCCACCATGTCGTTGCGCTCGGCCTCGCCATGTACCAGCACATCCAGCCCGATGGCCTCCTGACGCGCGATGGCATCTCGGATCTCCGCCTGAATGCCCGCCTCGTAGGCGCTGTCATCGATGCGACCGGCGCGCCAATCCTGCCGCAACACCCGGATCTGCGAGGTCTGCGGGAAGGAGCCGATGGTGGTGGTCGGCAACAGCGGCAGTTTGAGATCCGAGCGCTGCAGCTCGGCCCTGACCGGATAGGGGCTGTGGCGATCAAAATCGCTGTTGGTGAGGCTGGCGAGCCGTGACTGCACCGCTTTTTTGTGCACCCGGCTATCGGACTCCCGATCAACGATGGGCTGGCTGTAGGCGGTGATTTTGTCGAGCTCGCCCCCATCCAGATACTCTCTGAGCAGTCCCAACTCGAAACATTTTTGCAAGGCGAAGGCGAACCAGCTGCGGGTCTGGGGATCCAGCTCCTGCTCCAGGGTCAAATCCACCGGGCTGTGCAGCAATGAGCAGGATGAGGCCACCCAGAGCCGCTCGCCGAGTTTGGCTTTCAGTGCCTTCAGAGTCGGCGCCAGCTTGGCCAGATTGGCACGCCAGACGTTGCGGCCGTTGATCACCCCGGCTGAGATGACCCACTGGGCGGGCAGATGCGGCACCAGGGTCTCCAGTTGCTCGGGGGCGGCCACCAGATCCAGATGCAGGCCATCTACCTTGAGGCTGGTGATAATGTCGCGCTGATGAGCCACTGAACCGAAATAGGTGGTGAGCAGCAGCTTACAGGGGCCCGCGAGGCGCTCGTAGGCGTTGAGGTAGGCCAGCCGCCACTCGTCCGGCAGGTCCAGCGTCAGCGCAGGTTCATCGATCTGTACCCACTCCACCCCTTGGACGGCCAACTTGGCCAGGATCTCCTGATAGACGATGAGCAGGCGATCGAGCAGTTCAAGGCGCGAGAAGCCGCTCTCTTTCTCCTTGCCGAGCCAGAGGTAGGAGACCGGTCCCAGCAGCACCGCCTTGACCGGCAGCCCCAGCGCTTTGGCCTCTTCCACCTCGTCAAACAGCTGGCTCCAGCCCAGCTTGAAGCGCTGATCACGGCTGAACTCCGGCACCAGATAGTGATAGTTGGTGTTGAACCATTTGGTCATCTCGGCGGCGGCCGCCGCCGGGCCGGTCGGCGCACGGCCGCGGGCCACCCGGAACAGGGTGTCGAGATCGGTCTCGCCATGACGGTGGCGGGCAGGCACTGCATCCACCAGCAGGCTGGTACCGAGCACCTGATCGTACCAGGCAAAGTCGCCCACCGGCAGCAGATTGACCCCGGCGCCGTGCTGGGCCTGCCAATGGCGCTCACGCAGCGTCTTGCCCACGGAAACGAGTTCGGCCTGAGTGGTCTCGCCACGCCAGTAGGATTCGAGGGCAAATTTCAGCTCGCGCTTGGCGCCGATACGGGGGAAGCCCAGGGTGTGTGCTCGTGTCATAGGTTCATTTCCTTATGCTCATTCATCTGATGGGAAACTGGATGATTTAGCCATCCAGATGTTTACACATCCAAAATGACAAGATAAGGTGACGCTGGCTATTGAATCCTCTTCAAGTGGCTCTCAAATAATCCTCAACTGACCGCCAGTCAGGTTCACCGCGAGGATACAGAGGCCGATTTTTACAGGTGCAAGAGGTGCAGGAGGTGCAGGAGTCAAGAAGCGCAGCAGGCCACCGCCGACCGTACCTCAGCGCCAGACGCAATCTCACAAGGAGCCATCTTATGGCAGTGCCAAGCAATGCAGGGATAGAGATCAAACACTTGAAAACATTGACCGCGCTGGCCGAGCAGGGCTCGCTGGCCGGTGCGGCGCTGACCCTCAACCTCACCCAGTCCGCCCTCTCCCACCAGCTCAAAGAGCTGGAGACCCGCCTCAATCTGGAGCTCTACCTGCGCAAAAGCCGTCCGCTGGTGCTGACCGCCGCCGGCAGCCAGCTGCTCGCCCTCGCCCGTCAGGTGTTGCCCGCTCTGGCCCAGACCGAGAAACAGTTGCAGGCCCTGCAGAGCGGCGATGCGGGCAGGCTGCATCTGGCGCTCGATTGCCACAGCTGCATCCAGTGGCTGCTGCCGCTATTGCCAGATTTTCGCCGCCAGTGGCCTGGGGTGGATCTGGAGGTGGAGTCAGTGCCGGGCTTTGATGCCATCAATGCCCTGCTCGGTGGCCAGCTCGATCTGCTGCTCACCTCGGACGTGCAGGCCCGCGGCGATCTCCACTTTGAGCCGCTGTTTGCCTTTGATCTGACTCTGGTGATGGCGCCGGATCATCCCCTCTGCCACCAGAGTCGCATCGAGCCGGGCGATCTGGGGCCGGAGGTGCTGCTGGTCTATCCGGTGGAGCGCAGCCGCATGGATATCTTCAGCCGCTTTTTGCAACCCGCCGGGGTGGAGCCCGCCCGCTGCAAGCCGGTGGACAACACTTCTGTGATGCTGCAGATGGCCGCCGCCGGCCTCGGCGTCGCCGCCCTGCCGCGCTGGGCCAGCGACGAGTTTGTCAGACAGGGGATGCTCTGCGCCCGCCCCCTAGGGAGCGGTATTCGTCGCCATATGTATGGCGCGGTGCGGGCCGCCGACCGGGATCAAGCCTGCCTGCAGAGCCTGTTCGAGCGCATTCGCCGCAAGATGGAGGGATAGCCCTCCTCAGCGTGGCTGACCGACCTCTGCCAGCAGTGCAGGCAACTGCGCCTTGATAAAGTCGATGAGGGCCCTGACCGCCGGTGACAGACCGCGCCGCGCGGGATAGAGCATCACCAGCTTGCCATCTTTGGGACGCCACTCGGGCAGCAGTTGTTGCAGCCGCCCATCCGCCAGCTCATTGACGCAGGCGTAAAGTGGCAAGCCCACCATCCCGAGCCCCGCCAGCGCCGCCTGTTTGAGGGTTTGCACATTGTCGCTGCGCAGCAGCACATTGACCGCCACCTCCTCACTCTCCCCGCTATCGTGCCGCAGCCACAACAGATCGGCCTGACGCTCCAGCGAGCTGAAAAGCAAGGCATCCTCTCCTTCCAGCTGCCGTGGATGCGCCAGCGCATTGTGGCGCGAGAGCCACGCCGGGGTCGCCAGCACGCCCCACTGCACCGTGCAGAGCGGCACCTGCACCAGGCTGGAGGGGGCCTGCTCGAAGGCCACCCCGCGGATCACCACATCCAGACCCTCCTCCAGCAGATCCACCTGCCGATTGCTGGCTTGCACGGCGAGCCTCACCTTGGGGTATTGGGCCATAAAAGCGGGCAGCAAAGGGGCAAGCAGCGCATCGGCCATGGTAATGGGCACGCTGATGCGCACCAGACCGCTCGGCTCCTGCTGCCGTTGCCGCACAGCCGCCTCTCCGGCCTGCGCCTCAGCCAACATCGCCTGACAGTGGCGATAGAGCACCTCACCGGCATCGGTCAGGCTGAGCTGGCGCGAGGTACGTTGCAGCAGCCGGGTATCCAGCCGCTCCTCCAGCAGCCGGATCCGGCGCGAGATCCGCGACTTGGGCACGCCAAGCGCCCGCGCGGCGGCAGTGAATCCCTGTCGCTGCACCACATGGGTGAAGAGATAGAGATCATTCAAATCAAGTTCCAGTGGTGTCATCGGGCTGCCTTGGTCAGGGTGAGGTGCATTCACATCGTTCCACCAATAGAACGATAAGAACCTATTTCACCAGATTGTCGCCATTTTTGCAGCCATCATAATGGCCCTGTCCCCATCAGACGGTTGCTGCGCGGGCAATCCGCCCCACCAGCAAGGGCCGTTTGACTGTTCCGATATCACAAGGAGTTCACCATGAAACTGCGACAAATCTGCTCTGCCACCCTGCTCGGTCTGGCGACCCTGACCGCCACGCTGGCCACCACAGCGACACCGGCCATGGCCGCCGATGCTGCCAGCCATCCGACCGTATCACCCAACCGCTATCTGGAGATGCTCTCCCGAGACAATGCAGTACTGCTGCTGGTCGACCATCAGGTCGGCTTGCTGAGCGGCGTGCGCGACACCACGGTGGGCGAGCTCAAGCACAACGTGGTGGCGCTGGCCAACGCCGCCCGCGCCCACGGCGTGCCGGTGATCGTGACCGCGACCATGCCCGATGGCATGTGGGGCCCCACCATGCCTGAACTGACCAGTGCCCTGCCGGATGTGAAGGTGATCAACCGCACCGTCATCAACGCCTGGGACGATCCTGCCGTGCGCGCCGCCATTGAGAAGACCGGCCGCAAACAGCTGATCATCGCCGGTGTATCCCTCGAGATCTGCGCCAGCTTCCCGGCCCTCTCTGCCAAGGCTGCCGGCTATGATGCCCGGGTGGTGCTCGATGCCTCCGGCACCTTCAACGAAGCCAAGCGCACCACTGGGCTGCAACGCTTGCTGGGGGCCGGTATCCCGGTCACCGACTACGCCTCTGCCGCGGTCGAAATGCTGCGCAGCAACGTCGACCCCAAGGCGCACGATGTCTACAGCGCCCTCGACATGCCTTTCGCTACCCTGGTGTGGCAGATGCAAGAAGGTGCCAAGAAGTCGTAACTCGCCCGCCTTCGGTCAGATGACCGAAGGCATCTTTTATCTTCAAGAGGTTATATCGATGACCAGACGCCTGAATCTCTCTGCCCCCGTCAAGGGCCAACCACTGCGCATTGGCAGCGGCTTTGAAGCACATCATTTTGGCGAACACTTTTTCAACGGTCTGATAGACCCCGTGGTGATGGTGGATCACTTCCAGATGACCGCCCCCACCTTCGAGCCCCATCCCCACGCCGGGATCTCTGCCGTCACCTATCTGTTCGAGGATTCGACGAGCCCCCACGTCAACTACGACTCCCTCGGCAATCAGGGCCCCATCGAACCGGGAGCGCTCCACTGGCTGGCGGCCGGGCGCGGGGCCGTGCATACCGAACAGCCGGAGGGGGCATCGCCCTATGTTCACGCCCTGCAGATCTTCGTCAACCTGCCTGCCCGTCAGAAGATGGCGTCGCCTTTTGCCGTCCACGCAGCCGCAGCCACCATCCCCGAGTTTCATGGCGAAGGGGTGCGAGTACGGGTGGTCGCAGGCCACAGCAACGGGATAACGGCACCACACTCGGTAGAACTGCCCCAACCCTTTACCCTGCTCGATGGCCATTGCGCGCCTAGCAGCCGCTTCACCCATCTGCTGGCGGCAGGCTGGAATGCCATGATCTATCCCCTAACCGGATCGCTGACCCTGCAGGCGGAGGGAGAGCGGCACCTCATCCCGGCAGGTCACGGGATGGGTGTCAGCCTCTCTGCCGATGGCGGCGAGGCGGTGGCTCTGCAGCTTGAGGCCACCGAGCCCTGCCACTTCGTGCTGCTCTCAGGCCAGGCGCTCAATGAACCCTTGGTCAAACATGGCCCCTTCGTCATGAACAGCCACGACGCCATTGCAGATCGGCTGCATGCCTATCAGCGCGGCGAATTTGGTCAGCTCAACGATGAGTGGCTGCGCAACGGCCAATATCGGCCATGAGCACGCTCATTAGCCACCAGCCACAAAGCACGCGCTGGCCTCTGGTCTTCCTCGCCATTTTTGCCGGTGCCAGCGGCGCCCTCTGCCTTGGCAAAGTGCCCGCCGTACTCGGCATACTGCGCAGCGAGCTGGGGCTGACACTGGTCGAAGCCAGCTATCTCGCCTCAGCTTTCAATACGCTGGCGATCCTCTTCAGCCTCTTTCTCGGCCTGTTGCTGACCCGCTGGAGTGGGCGGCAAACCGGGGTTGTCGGGCTTTTGGTTATCGTCACAGGCGGTGCGTTGGCGCTGCCCGCCACCGGGCTGGCCATGATGCTGCTGTCGCGCATTGTCGAGGGGATTGGCTTTTTGCTGGTCTCGGTGGCCATGCCCGCCTTTATCGTGGCGGTGACCCGGGAGGAGGATAAACGGCTGGCCATAAGCCTGTGGGCAGTCAACCTGCCCCTCGGGGCGGCGGCGGGTATGCTGCTCACTCCCTGGCTCACGGCGCAAGGTGGCTGGCGACTGGCCTGGCTGATCCTGATGATCCCGCAACTCTCTGCCCTGCTGCTTCTGCTCGCCAGTCGCTCGGCAGATGGGCTGCGGGTCTGGGCACCCCAAAACTTGATCAACTCGGGCCACCCGCTGCGCCAACTCACGGTGCTCCGGCAGAAGGCACTCTGGCGCTACGGGTTGGCGTTCACGCTCTACAGCCTGATGCTCTGGGCGCTCTTTGTCTGGCTGCCAACCATGTTGCAAGGCAGTCCCGGGATTGGCCAAAGCCAGATCGCCCTGCTTTCGGCGCTGGCGGTGGTCGCCAATATTCCCGGCAACCTGATGGGGGCATGGCTGCTGCGCAGGGGCGTAGCGCGAGATCGGCTCATCAGCTGGGCACTGGGCCTGATGGCGCTGTGCGGCATGCTCGCCTTCTGGCCCGGCCTGTCGCCGTGGTGGGCCTATGGACTCTGCCTCGCCCTCTCCCTGGCGGGCGGTATGGCGCCGCCGGCGATCCTCTCGTCTGCGCAGGGAGTGAGTCAGGGGCCGGTGCAACTGGCCATCGTGCAGGGCTTTTTTGTCCAGCTCGCCAACTTCGGTCAGCTGCTTGGCCCCCTGTTGCTGGCGGCCCTGATGACGGACAGCGGCCATTGGGGAAGCGCTCGCAGGCTCTTTCTGGGCGGCTTGCTGCTGGTCGCGCTACTCTATGCCGCGGGCCACCTGCCGGGCTCAAGCATGGCTGCAAAACAGGCTCGATCGCATTCGCGGCAAGATGAAAGGTGACGAATAGAGAGGGAAACATCACAGTTATCGCAGGGAATACTGGCCGGACAAGAGGCTGTTCAGTATGTTAACTGTTTAATCATGCTTAACGGTAGCCACCATGTCTCAAGTCGATCTCAATCTCTTTCGCGTCCTCGATGCGGTGATCCGCTATGGTGGTGTCACCACGGCCGCCGAGATGATGGAGATGACCCCCTCGGCCATCAGCCAAGCCATCAGCCGCCTGACCAGCCTGGTGGGCGAGCCGCTGTTTGTCCGCCAGGGACGCGGCATCACCCCCACGGCGCGAGCGCTCAGTCTGCACCACGAGATCATGGTGCCGCTGCACGACATGGAGCGCAGCCTGCAGCGCACCGATCTCTTTGATCCCCAGACCAGTCGGCGCACTTTTCGCATCGCGGGGGTGCCCGATATCGATATCTTCTTCCTGCCGGAGCTCAACAACCTGCTGCAGACCCAAGCCCCCAACTGTCAGCTGGAGTGGAACACCCAGGTGCAGGACGAAGCCCTGCGCCAGAACAGCCTCTATCTGCACAGCGTGGATCTGGTGCTGGCCACCAAGCCGATGGCGGAGCAGGGGATCGAAAACGAGCAGATCATGTCCCAGGCCCTGCGCATCGCCTGCCGCAAGGATCACCCCAGGATCCGCCAGGCCCCCGACATGGCCACCTTCTTCAACGAAAAGCACGTGGTATTGCAAACCAGGCGGCTCGACAGCTTGCTGCTCAACACCCTGACCAAGGCGCCGCTGCCGCCGCGCCAGATTGCCTACGAGAGCGACTCCCTGCTCACCGCTCTTCATCTGGTGAGTCGTACCGACTGGCTCTGCGTCGCCAGCCAGTGGCACATGGAGAAGCTGGGGCAGGCGCTGGATCTGGCCAGCTATCCCCTCCCCTGGCTCTCGGAGGATTGCCCCGTCTACATGAGTTGGCACAAGAGCTCCGGTCAGGATACCGGGCTTAATTGGCTCAAAGATCAGGTGCGAGCCGTCAGTTCGTTTTAAGTATGCTTAACAGTCAAGCATGCCCATCTCCTCATCCGGGCTATCGCTCTTCTCGACAAACCGCCTTATGGATAATTCCCCTTCAGGATAATCGGGGGCCTTTTCTCAACCATTAAGGCGCAGCTCATGACGACATCGTCGTGCCGAAATAGCTGCGCAGTGCCTCCACCACCCGCCGCACTTTCTCCGGGATCTCCCGCTGCGGCGTGATGGCGTGGATCTCCATCGGTGCCACCCGAAAACCGGGCAACAGTTCGAGCAGACGTCCTTGCGCCAGATCCTCGCCAATTTCTCCCTCCGGTTGCAGCGAGATCCCCTGCCCCGCCAGCGCAAACTGGCGCAAGGGCAACACGTTATTGCAGAGCACCTTGGCCTTGAACCTCACCCTGTGCTCGCCCCCCTTTTCATCCTGCAGCAGCAAACCGTTGCCCAGCATGTCGCCGCAAAGCCAGTCGTGGGTGGCCAGATCGTCGGGCATGCGCGGCGTCCCCTTGCGCGCCAGATAGGCGGGAGCGGCGCAGAGCAGCATCCGGGTTTGCCCCAGTTTGCGGGCCACCAGGGTCGAGTCGGGCAAGGTGCCGACCCGCAGTGCCACATCGATCCGCTCAGCAATCAGATCCCGCTTCTCGTCGTCGGCGATGATCTGGATGGTGAGGCCGGGGTGGGCCTGCAGCAGCGGCGAGAGGGCCAGCGCCAGCGGCTGGCCCGCCATCCCCACCGGGGCGGTGATCCGCACTTCCCCGAGCAGGGCGTCGCGCACCTCCGAGAGGCGCAGTTCGGTCTCGCTCAGAGTCTGCTGCAACGCCCGGCACCCTTGCCACACCACCTCTCCCGCCTCGGTCAGACTGAGACGACGGGTGGAGCGATGGAGCAGGGGCAGTCCGAGCAGGCTCTCCAGCTGACTGATATGCTGACTGACGGCGGAGGGGGTCATGCCAAGGGATTTGGCCGCCCCTGTCATGCTGCCCGCTTCCACCACGGCGGCGAAGATGGCGTAACGTCTGAACTGTTCCATTATTAAATCCAGCTTATAAGTGAATGCATTTTTGAGGTGATTATTAAATCATAAATGGCGGCGTAGGATAGCCCCATTCCAACAGTGAAGGAGAGTTCCCCATGAAGATTGCCCTGATCGGTGCCAGCGGTTTTGTCGGTTCAGCCATCCTGAACGAGGCCATCAGCCGCGGCCATCACGTCACCGCCATCGTCCGCGATGTCAGCAAGGTGGCCGCCCATCCGCAGGTCACCGCCATGGCGGTGGATGCCCAAAACCCGCAGGCATTGGCCGAGGTGCTCAAGGGGCACGATCGGGTGATCAGCGCCTACAACCCGGGCTGGACCACACCGGATATCTACGACCAGTACCTCAAGGGCGCCAACGCGATCGTCGCAGCAGCCAAAGCGGCCAACAGCTGGCTGCTGGTAGTAGGTGGCGCCGGCAGTCTGGAGGTTGCCCCCGGCGTGCAACTGGTGGATACCCCTGAGTTTCCGGCCGAGTGGAAACAGGGGGCGCTGGCGGCCCGCGACGGTCTCACCGCCCTGCGTCGTGAAACCACCCTCGACTGGCGCTTTGTCTCTCCCCCGGTGTTCCTCGAACCGGGCGAGAAGCGCGGCGGCTATCGGATTGGTGGCGATCAGGTGCTGTTCAGCGGCGAACAGCCTGCCGGGATCACCGCCGGTGATCTGGCTGACGGTGTGCTGAACGAGGTGGAAAAACCGGCTCACCAGCGCCAGCGCTTTACCCTGGGTTACTGAGAGCCAGCAGGCGGTTAAGGCCAGAATGCACGGTCACTCGCCTGTGCTTTCGGTCAGGTGAACACCCGCTCAACCAGAAGGGAGGCATCCGCCTCCCTTCTGTTTTGGCCATTTTCTGTTTTGGTCATTTTTGCCGCTGGCAGCTTGCCTCTGGTTATCACTCTCCCCCTCATCATTGCCCCTTTACCCCACAATGGCTGCGCAAAAAACCTTCAGCCCATTAATTGCCGAATTCCATTTCGAATTTTGTGTATAACTAAGAATAATTTGTTGTTTCCGTCTTGTAACACCGAACAGTAGCATCCCCTTTATCCCAGATGGCGCCACACTGTCGCGCCATCCCGTTTGCCGCTTATCAGGTCTGTCAACAGCGGAGGCAGTGCAAGAGATGGCGCCAGAGATAACGAAAGAGTGAGGAGGTGCACATGGAACATTCACCACTGCCGATCATCGATCTGGCTGCCCTCAACGGGGCGCCCGAGGTGCGTCGCCCCATGCTGGCCAGGCTGGCCGCGGCCGCCCGCGATGTGGGCTTTTTCTATCTGGTCGGCCACGGCTTGAGCAAGGTTGAGATGCTAGAGACCCTGGCGCTGGCAGAGCGCTTCTTTGCTTTGCCGGAGCAGGAGAAGCTGGCGGTGCAGATGGTCAACAGCCCCCACTTTCGCGGCTACAACCGGGTCGGTGCCGAGCTAACCCGCCAGCGGCCGGATCTGCGAGAGCAGTTCGATATCATGAATGAGGCGCAAGCCCTGCCTGCGGCGCAGATCCGTGACCCCTGGCAGCGGCTGATCGGCCCCAACCAGTGGCCGACCGCCCTGCCCGAGATGAAAGCCCATCTGCTGGCGTGGCAGGAGCGGCTGAGCGATATCACTCTGACCCTGCTCGCCGCTTTTGCCGAGGTGCTGGAGCAACCGGCCAACGTGTTTGACGACAGTATTCGCGGTGCCCCCTATCAGCATATGAAGCTCATTCACTACCCGGGGCAAGAGGCGGGGGGCAGCAGTCAGGGGGTCGGCGCCCACAAGGATCCCGGCTACCTGACGCTGGTGATGCAGGACAATCACTCGGGGCTTGAGGTCGAGACGGCCGACGGCTGGATCTCCGCACCGCCCCTGCCGGGGGCGCTGGTGGTCAATATCGGCGAGCTGCTGGAGCTGGCCTCCAACGGCTATCTCAAGGCGACCCTGCATCGGGTGGTGAGCCCGCCGTCCGGCGTATCGCGCCTCTCCTGCGCCTTCTTTATGGCGGCGCGGCTCGATGCCACCGTGCCCCTGCTCACCCTCTCCCCCGCGCTGGCAGCGCAGGCGCAAGGGCCGGAGAGTGACCCGACCAACCCGCTCTTTAATCAGGTGGGGGAGAACGTGCTGAAAGGGCGGCTGCGCTCCCACCCGGATGTGGCGGCCCGCCACTATGGGGAACCCGCTCGCCTCCCACGCACTGAAAGCGAAGCGATACCGGCCTGAGCAGCGCAGAGATCCGTCGGCGGATATATGCATAAGCCACAAGCAGCATGGATATACCCGCCCTGACAAAAACAACAAGCAACAAAACAAGTCATGGCCAGAGCCTGGCCATCACGGAGCAACACGATGAAATTCAAGACCATGAGCGTACACAGCGGCCAGCTGATCGACCCCCAGACCGGCGCCCTCACCACCCCGCTCTACCAGAGCAGCACCTTCAGCTACTTCAACGCCCAGGCGGGCAAGGATCGTTTCGCAGGTCAGGCCCCCGGCTTTATCTACAGCCGCTTTGGCAACCCCACCACCGCCGAGCTGGAGCAGAAACTGGCAGCCCTTGAAGGTGCAGATGAGGCGCTGGTGGTGGCGAGCGGCATGGCGGCGGTAAGCGCCATCATGTATGCGCTGGCCGACAGCGGCGATGAGGTGGCCTATATCGGCCCGCTCTACGGCGGCACCGATGCCTTCCTCAAGCAGACCTTCAGCCGCGCCGGCATCAAGGTCACCGCCTACGAGAGCGATCGGGATCTGCTGGCCAATATCCGCCCCGCTACCAAGGTGGTACTGTTCGAAACCCTGACCAACCCCACTCTCAAGGTGGTGGATCCGCGGCTGGTGGTGGAAGCGGCCCGCAAGGTGGGCGCTATTACGGTATGTGACAACACCTTCCTCACCCCCTACCTGCTGCGTCCGCTGGAACTCGGGGTCGATGTAGTGATGCACAGCGGCACCAAATATCTGGGCGGCCACGGCGACATCATCGCCGGGGTGGTGGCGGGCTCTCACGCCCTGATGAAGTCGATCCGCACCGTGGCCCTCAAGCATATCGGCTCCCCCATCGGCCCGCAGGAGGCCTACCTGCTGCAACGCGGGGTCAAGACCCTGCCGCTGCGGATGGATGCCCACCTGCACAATGCCCAGAAAGTGGCCGAGTTTCTGGCCGCCCACCCAGCAGTGAAGAAGGTGATCTACCCGGGGCTTGCCAGCCATCCGGGCCACGATGCTCTCAGCGCCTTCGCCAGCGGCTTTGGCGGCATGGTGAGCATTGAGCTGGCAGGCGGGTTTGAGCGCTGCGCTACCCTGCTCGACAACCTGCAGCTATTCGTGCAGGCGGTGAGTCTGGGGGACCTCGAGAGTCTGGCCTGCCATCCGGCCAGTACCACCCACGCCGCCATGGACGAGGCGAGCCGCCTCGCCGCCGGGGTCAACGACGACCTCATCCGCTTCAGCATCGGGGTGGAAGATGCGGACGATCTGATCGCCGATCTGGCCGCCGCGCTGGCGCAGATCTAACCGGGAGCACGCATCTCACTTGCCCGCCAAATGGCGGCGAGTGAGATGCCCCAAACACAACAACGGCCCATCAAGGGCCGTTGTTGTTTGTTGCGCTATGGAAAGACGGGATTTACTCCTCCCACACCACCACCTGGGATGAGGGCCAGCGATCCCCGACCTGGGCGTACTTTTGCTCCAGCAGGTGACGCTTGATCTTCATGGTGGGGGTCAGCACGCCGTTTTCGATATTCCAGGGAGTCTTCACTACCAGAATGCCGCGAATTTTGGCATGAGATTCCAGCTGATCGTTGACCCGTACCCGCGCCGCTTCCAGTCTGGCGTTGACCTCCTCCCGATTGCCCTTCATGGCGCTCTCGGCCAGCTGCACCAGCGCAATGGGCTGGGGCATGCCATAACCAATCACGCAGAGCTGTTCGATAATGGGCTCCTGACCCAGCAGCCCCTCGATGGGCACCGGCGCCACATACTTGCCCTTGGCGGTCTTGAACACATCCTTCATCCGGCCGGTGATGGTGAGATAACCCTCCTTGTCCAGCTTGCCCATGTCGCCGGTGTGGAGCCACCCCTCGGCATCGATGGCCTCGGCGCTGTGCTCGGGATCCTTGTAGTAACCCAGCATCATCCCTTCGCAGCGGCAGAGGATCTCCCCCTCGTCGGAGATCTTGATGGTCACCCCAATCCCCGCCTTGCCGACGGTGCCGATCTTGTCGGCGCGGAACGGGTAGTTGATGGTGGAGTAGGCATGGTTCTCGGTCATGCCCCAGGCTTCAGTCACCTTGAGACCGATGCTCAGATACCACTCAAGCAGCGCAGGGGAGACCGGCGCGGAGCCGCAGCCGAGTACCCGGGCCTGATCCAGTCCCAACCCCTTTTGCAGCTTGCGTTTGATCAGGCCGGAGATAAGCGGGATCTTGAGCAGCAACTCCAGTTTGTTCTGGGGCAGCTTCTCGTGGATCTTGATGCGGAACATGGCCCACAGACGTGGCACCGAGATAAAGACGGTGGGACGGCAGCGTTTGACATCTTCGATAAAGGTGTCGAGGGATTCGGGGAACGCGATAGTAGCACCGCCATAGAGGCTGCCGCCGTAGATGTAGACCCGCTCGGTAATATGGGCCAGCGGCAGGTAGGAGAAGCCCCGATCGGCCTGGCTCAGGCTCACCGTCTCCACCAGCTTCTCGCACGACCAGGCGTAACGCTCGACGCTCAGCATGGCCCCTTTCGGCTTGCCGGTACTGCCGGAGGTGTAGACCAGACTCAGCAGGGAGTCAGGGGCCTGCACCGGGCTGTCAGGGATCGGCTCGTGCGCTTCCAGCAGATCGTCCCACTGGTGGCTGGCCGGCATGGTGTCATAGGGGAAGGCGATGCGCAGCAGATCGGCGGGTACGCCCGCCTCCTGACTCTTCCAGTCATCCAGCTTGCCGACGAAGATCGCCTTGGCCTCGCTGTGGCGCAGCACATATTCGATGGTGTCGACGTTGGCAGTCGGGTAGATGGGCACGCTCACGTATTGCCCCATCTGCATCGCCAGATCGGCGATAAACCACTGGGCGCAATTCTTGGAGAGCAGCGCCACCTTGTCACCGGCCACCAGACCGAGGTGACGCAAGGCCGTCACCATCCGCCGCGCTTCATCGGCCACTTCACCCCAGGTGAAATCGACATATTCGCGATTGATAGTTTGACGCAGGTAGGTTCGATCAGGACACTGCCGCTCCCAGTGATAGAGCATCTCGAGCGGCAGTTTATTGGCAATGCGTGAGGAGGAGGCCATAGTTTAATCCCTGAAACAAAAGGCGAAACTTATTATTAACCTTTCACTAACTTCAGGGGAAGAATAAACTCAAACTTCAGTTTGAATTGTGTATCCGATCAAGCTTCTGCGTCTTGTTGCAAACGACTCCACATCGCCTGCACCAGTTTTTCATCCTCTTCAGAAAGCTCACCTTGCAAGATCGCCTCGTTGAGGCTGCGCAGCACATAGCTCTTGACGTCCCGCACCAGGGTCTTGCCTTCCAGCTCGGCCCGGGCAACGGCCAATGAGATATGACCTCGCAGGTAACCCCCCGCAAACAGCTCATCGTCGGTCGCGGTGGCAACCATGCTGTCGATCAGTCCCAACAACTTGTGCTCAAAATCGTGAATCGTCATGTAACGCAGCCTCATTTGCGGCAAAAAATTCGGGGGTATGGAACCGCAATCCGGTTGATTGCAGCTCTCTGGCGCCAGGCCAGCAGCGTCCTTGGCGTCCTATTCCGGGTTGGCCACCGGGTAGATGACCTGATCCTTGTATCCCGTGGTTATTCGCAGATAACCACGCAACGCCCGGTTTAATTCGGGATCATCGGTATCCACCAGCAGCGGCCTGCCCGCAAGGGCGGCAAGCTTGGCTTTGGTTGCCAGCACCTGGATATTGTCCAGCCCGACACACCGAATCACCTCTGGACTCAATTGCTGATTTCCGCGCCCGAACAGATGTCCCTGTCCGCCGATCAGGGTAATGATCAGTCGGCAGCGACGGCCGCGGATCCGGGTCAGGATCTCGGCGGCGCTGAGATCCTGCCCGATAAGTCGGCCATTTTCCACCAGATCCACACCGAGCAAAGTATTTTCCAGACCGAGCTCTGCCATACAGGCTGCCACCGTGCTGCCGGAGCCCATCAGATAGAGGGTATCGGGCTCCATCTGCTCCACCACACCGGCGGCGAGATCCGCCAACACCAGCTCTTCGGACTCCTTTCCCCCCTGCTTGACCGCCTGCACATAACGCAGATCGCCGGGCACCTTCAGCTGGCCGTAGTGGCGGGCCCGCACCTTGCCCGCGCGAAACGCCTCCTCGTCGATGTCGCGCACCTCGGCATCGATCAGGCTGAGCAGTTCCCCTGCGATCATCCGCGCCACCACCCGCCCGCTGGCGGCAGGCGTCACCCCGTAGACGCCGGAGTGGATCTTGCACCCCGCCGGAATGCCGAGCACATGGCAAGACTCCCCCACCGCGGCGCAGATATCCCGCGCCGTGCCATCGCCACCGGCAAACAGCAGCAGATCGACCCCGGCTTCGCGCATCAACTCGGCGGCGTGGCGGGTATCATCGGCCGAGGTGCTCTCCCCGACCGGTTGATAGATGACCCGACAGGGTAGTCCCAGAGATCGGGCTACCGTCTCCCCCATATCTCCCGCCACCGTCAGCAGTTCGAACGGGACATTCAGCTCGCACAGTAGCAACAGAGCTTGCCGCGCCCGCTCCTGCGCTTTGGGCACAGCGCCTCGGGCCAGCGCCTCGGCCACCACACCGTCACTGCCCTTGAGCCCCACTGCACCGCCAATCCCGGCGACCGGATTAATAATGAACCCTAATCGAAACATGCCTGCCTCCCTTGCGATGGCCACCATTTTTATCTTTTCCCCCCTCTGGGACAAGCAGTGGCGCCCCTGCTAGAATGCGCTGCTTCAATTTTCCAACCAATTTTCAACCAAGGTTCAATCATGCTGGAATGGGTTCTTGATCCCTCTGCCTGGGTCGCACTCGCCACCCTTACCCTGCTCGAGATCGTGCTGGGCATCGACAACATCATCTTTATCTCCATCCTGGTAGGTCGCCTGCCGGAGGCGCAGCGTCAAAAAGCGCGTATTCTGGGTCTGGGGCTCGCCATGGGTACCCGGATCCTGCTGCTGCTCTCGCTGGCCTGGGTGATGCGCCTCACCGATCCGCTCTTCACCGTGCTGGGTGAAGCCATCTCCGGCCGCGATCTGATCCTGCTGCTGGGGGGCCTGTTCCTCATCGGCAAGAGTGCCCACGAGATCCACGTCACCCTGGAAGGGGCGGCCGAGCCGGAGAGCGTCAGCAAAGCGGCCTCGGGCTTTATCAGCACCCTGATCCAGATCGCCATCCTCGATATCGTCTTCAGCCTCGACTCGGTGATCACCGCGGTCGGCATGGCAGATCACGTGCCGGTGATGGTGCTGGCCATCATGATCGCCGTCTTCATCATGATGTTTGCCGCCAAATCCATCGGTGATTTCGTCGATGCCCACCCCACCATCAAGATGCTGGCCCTCTCCTTCCTCACCCTGGTGGGTTTCGCCCTGATGGCCGAGGGGATGGACCTGCATATTCCGAAGGGCTACATCTACTTCGCCATGGCCTTCTCGCTGGTGGTGGAGATGATCAACATCCGCCTGCGCAGCCATCACGACAATAACGGGCAAAATAGCGCGCAGTAACCCTGCCCCACATGCCCCCGCGACCCCAGCTGTCGCGATCAAAAAGAGCGCCGATCGGGCGCTCTTTTTTTATGGGTAACGAAACGATGAAAGGGTTATTGATCGCTGATGACGATGGCAACCCGGCGGTTGGCGGCCCGGCCCTCTCTGGTCTTGTTATCCGCCAGCGGCATGGTCTCGCCACGGCCATGGATCTCCAGATTGGCTGGCTTCATGCCGACCGAGACCAGCACATCGGCCACCGACTGAGCCCGCTTCAGGGAGAGCTGCTGGTTGTAGCTGCTCTCGCCGGTATTGTCGGTGTGGCCATCCACCCGCGCCTTGTCCAATCCTACGCCAAGCAGTGTTTTACCCAGTTTTTCAACGGATTGGCGAGTCTGGGGATTGAGCGCCCCCACGTTGTTGGCAAACAGCACCCGGTTGGCCAGATCCAGCGTCCACCCCTCATCGGTCAGATAAAAGCCCTGCTCCTTGAGCACGGCGATCTGCTCCGGGGTCAACCCCTTGGGCGCGCTCTGGCAACCGGCCAGCAGCGACAACATCAACCCCAGCAGGGTCACTTTCAACAGGTGGGTGATCTTCATGGTTTGCTCCTTGTTTATGTTGTTATTCTTGCCAGTCAGGCGATGGTTTGCTGTTCGCTGCGGCGCGCCCGTTTCGCCAGATACATGGCCGCATCGGCCTGATCACACAGCACGCTGGCACTCATGCCCGCCTGATAGACGGCAAAGCCGACACTCACCTCGGCCACCAGCTGACGACCGTCACGCAGCGCCACCGGTTCGCTCATCGCCTGCTGGATGCGGCCAATCACCTCTTCCACCTCATGCTGTCGCTGGAGTGGGCCAACCAGCACCGCAAACTCGTCACCACCGAGGCGAAAAACCAGATCATCCGGACGCAGCTGATGTTGTACCCGTCTTGAGAGCGCGATCAGCACATCGTCACCGGCGTTATGCCCCAGCGTGTCATTAATTTGCTTGAAACGATCGCAGTCGAGATAGAGCAGCGCAAACCCCTCTTGCTCGCCGAGGGAGATGGCCTGCGCGAGCCGCGCTTCAAACAGGGCGCGATTGGGCAGTCCGGTGAGGGCATCGTGAGTCGCCTGATGGAGCAGGCTGGCATTTTCGCGGGCCTGCTGGGCCTGCCAGGCTTGCAGCTCGTCCAGCAGGGAGTTGAAGTCATCCCCCAGCTCGTTAATCTCGACGATATCGGCCGGTGGCGCCCGCATCCCCAGGGTGCGCTGTCGGCGTACCGAGTGGGCGACAAGTGCCAGTTTGCGCAGCGGTGCGGTGATGGAGACCTGCATCCGGTCAGCCACATAGAGAGCCACCATGGCGCTCAGCATCAGGCAAACCACCATCGCCAGCAGCGCCGAGAGCAAAAACAGCAACAGGTATTCACCGTGGCCGCGCAGCTCGATGGTGGCGATCTGCTCCCCCCCCCTCAGCATGGGGAGTTTGACAGGCCCCGGCATCAGCAGTTGGGCCAGATAGTCTTCGAGCGTCACCAGCGGGTTGCTTCTGGGGCGCTCCCAACTGGCGAGCAGCTGGCCATTGGTCAGCACGATAGTGGCTTCGGCCACCTCTTCCTTGGCAACGATGCCGCTAAGTGCCTCGCTCGCCGCCTCCTCATCGTGGAACACCACCGCCGCCTCGGCGCTGTAGCTGATGGCGCGGGCTACCAGCTCCAGATTGTGGTCGGCGTAAAAACGCACTACCAGCAGGGCCACCAGAGTAAAAAAGAGTCCTGCCACGCTGACGGCTGTGATGGCGGCCACCAGATGGGTTCGCCCCAAGCTCTGATGCAGGGTCAGACGGCGGGGAGCCGCGCTCACCTGTCGTCTCATGGAACCCCCTTGTCGGCATGGGCCAGCTTGAGCACGGCGGGATGCACCCGCACGCCGCTCAGGGCCAGAGCATCGAGATTCACTTTAAACCGCACCCGCACGCTGTCCGGCGAGGTCTGCAGGCAGAACACCGAGCTGGTGGAGCAGTCGTGGTTGTATTCGCTGATGCTGAGCACTGGGTGTCCCTGCAGGCGGGCAAACAGCGCAATCCGGGTCGGCTCGTCGAGTACCCCCAGATAGAGCACATCGCAGTGATCGCTGATGGCCGGATCGCTCGCCTCGTAACGATGGACCTGCACGGTACGGCCATTGGCCTGACGATCGATGGTAAAGAGGGCGCCGGCATATTCGGTCGGCGCCGCCACGCACATACGCAGCACCGCAGGTTCGGTGGGCCAGCGGGTGTAACTCATGATATCGAGCACCAGCTCCCTGACCGCCGTCGCCCGGCTCTCCGCGGCCGTTTCCGCCAGCGCGCGGGGCAACAGCAGGCCAAACGCAACCAACAGGAGCGCCAGACGGGCAGTTAAACGGGGGGAAAAGAGTAACAGCATGATCGGGAGGTGGTCGCCTTGACAATACCGCTGCTATGGCATTGCGGTTCGGGTACATGAACCCAGATAGTAAGTTGGCTGACACTGGCCTGACAAGTCTCACCCCGCCATCATCTACCGAGTTCGTGTAAAGAAAACGGAGAGCCCGTCTGGTAACGGGCTCTCTGGTGGCAGGCAGCAAGGCGGAAATCACTTCTTGCTGATGCCGTATTCCCGCAGCTTGTTGGCGATGGCGGTATGCGACACGCCCAGGCGTTTGGCCAGCTGGCGCGTCGATGGGAAGGCGGGATAGAGCCGGGCCAGCAGCTGGCTCTCGAAGCGCTTCACCGCATCGTCGAGATTCCCCTCAAACCACTCGTCGATCAGCGGCATGGTATCGGCCGCCACCGGCAGGTCGATCTGCTCGGGCCCCAGCTCATCCCCTTCCAGCAGGGTCATGGCACGGTAGAGACAGTTGCGCAGCTGACGCACGTTGCCCGGCCAGCGGTAGGCGGTCAGGTAGTCGGCCATGTTGCGGGTAAAGCGCGGACGGGGTCGCTGCAACTCGCTGGCAAAGCGGGAGACAAACTGCTGGGCCAGCACCATGATGTCCGCCTTGCGCTCGCGCAGGGGTGGCAGCGCCAGACTGAGCACGTTGAGGCGATAGTAGAGATCCTCGCGGAAGGTTCCTTCGTGCACCAGATCCAGCAACTGCTTCTGGGTGGTGCAGATGAAACGCACGTTGACCTTCACCTCCTGCTCGTCACCGACCCGGCGGAACACCCCATCCTGCAGCACCCGTAAAAACTTGGTCTGCAGATGGGGAGACATGTCGCCGATCTCGTCCAGCATCAGGGTGCCGCCGCTCGCCAGCTCCAGCACGCCGCGCTTGCCCTCGGTGTTGTTGCCAAAGGCGCCGGGGGCATAACCAAACAGCTCGCTCTCGGCCACGTTATCGGGCATGGCGGCGCAGTTGAGGGCCATAAAGGGGTGGCTGGAGCGCAGGCTGGCCCCGTGACAGGCACGGGCCAGCAGCTCCTTGCCGGTACCGGTCTCACCGACAATCAGCAGCGGCGCGTCCTGCATCGCCAGTTTGCGCGCTTGCGACAGCACCTCTTTCATCTTGGGACTCTCGGCCTGCAGATGCTCGAAGCCCCCCACTTCCACCGCATGAAGCGCGCTGAAGTGCAGGCCGACCCGGCGGGCAGATTTGAGCACCACCACGGCCCCGGCCAGCGCCTGCTTGCCGCGGGCTTCTGCCACGAACAGCGGCATCAGATCTGCCAGATACTCTTCGCCATTGAAACTGAGCTTGCAGGTCTGCGGCTTGATCTCGCTCGCCTCCAGCCAGCGGGTGAAGGAGAAACCCTTGACCAGCGAACCGAGCGCCACGCCGCGCACCTCCTCCACCGGCAAGCCGAGGGTGGTGAGGGCAGACTGGTTGGCCTGGGTCACCTTGCCCTTGCTGTCGAGGGAGAAGACCAGATCCGGCAGCGCCTTGAGCAGCGCCTCGATCTCGTGATGCTCTCGCTCGGAAGGCATGTAGGGGATGGTCTTGACGTCGTAGACGCCGGGAATGCGGCGGATCTCCGGCATCAGGTGCTGAAAATCACTGAACTCCAGCTCGGGAAAGTTGAGATAGATGATGCCTGAGGTATCGATTTCGATGCCGCGCAGATCGATATTGTGCTCCACCAGGCGGTCGAGCAGTTCCCGGGTCAGGCCCAGGCGGTCTTCACAGCTGACTTCAAGACGCATTCGGGACACACTTCCTAGCTAACTCTATGAATGAGCGGATAATACAGTCTCGATCCCCCCAGTGCGAGCGCCAGCCCATAAAAATGCGGGCCTGCCCCGCTTTCGCAGGCAGGCCCGGGTCAACCGATGACGCTGGTGTGGGGTTCGATTACCGGAGCAACTGATCGGTGCGCGCCGCCATGATGAAGTCGTTGCGATGCAAACCGCCGATCTTATGCATCCACCAGCTGACGGTCACCTTCCCCCATTCGGTCAGAAATGCAGGAAGGGGGATACTCCGCCTCAACCTGTTCTCAGATTATCTGGGCAATTGGTCTGTACGCGCAGCCATGATGAAGTCGTTGCGGTGTAATCCGCCGATCTTGTGGGTCCACCAGCTGACGGTCACCTTCCCCCACTCGGTCAGGATGGCCGGATGATGGAACTCCGCTTCCGCCAGCTCGCCCAGGCGGTTGGTGAAGGCCAGCGCCTCTTTGAAGTTGCGAAACGTAAATTCCCGCCGCAGTTGCAGCGCTCCCTCCTCCACCAGCGGCTGCCAGTCGGGAATAAGCTGCATCAGCTCGCGCAGCTCCTCATCGCTCACCTTGGGGGCATCGGCGCGGCACGCTTCACACTGCTGGCTGGCCAGTTCGGACATAAGTTACTCCTGCTTGAATTAATGAAAATGAAATAGAGTTGTTTGCCTTTGGTCAGCTCGCCTGTTTGCCAGCGGGAACCTCAAAGCGCGGCGGATAGAGGCCAAGACGACTGGCCTCCGCCAGAGCAGCCATGATCTCCTCCCCGGTCAGCTGGTAGAGATGATCGAGACTCGGCAGCACAAAATAGGTGGGCTGCATGATGTCGATACGATAGGGAGTGCGCAGCACGGTCAACAGATCGAAAGGTTGCAGCAGCGGCTGGCCGGAGAGGGCATAAGCTGTCTCGCCGATAGAGGAGAGAATGCCGCCACCGTAGATACGCAGCCCGTCGGGCGTTGCCAAGAGGCCAAACTCCACGGTGAACCAGTAGAGCCGCGCCAGAAAAACCCGCTGATCCTTGCTCGCCTGCTGCCCCAACTGACCGTATAGGTGGGTGAAGTGGGCAAAGGCCGGATTGGTCAGCATGGCGCAGTGGCCAAAGATCTCGTGAAAGATATCGGGCTCTTGCAGGTAGTCGAGCTCGTCCCGGCGCCGGATAAAGGTCGCCACCGGAAACTGGCGATTGGCCAGCAGGGCGAAGAAGCGATCGAACGAGATAAGCGCAGGCACCGCCGCCACCGACCAGCCGGTCGCAGGCTGCAAGACAGCGTTAATCTCGGCCAGCTGGGGGATGCGATCACGGGGCAGCCCCAGCCTGTCGAGACCGGCCAGATACTCGTTACACCCCTTGCCAGCAAGAGCGGCGAACTGACGTTCGATCAGGATCTGCCAGGTGCCGTGCTCTTCGTTGCTGTAGTGGATCACCCCGTCAGCATCCGGCTGGTGGGCGGTGTAGAAGGTTGCCATAGCGGTTCCATCCTCTGGCGCCACATCAAGGCGCCTTGCCGTTTCATCACGATTTCACTGTAACGAAATGGCAACAAAAAAAGCAGCCGACCCATGAGTCGGCTGCCGGAAACAGTTGTAAATAAATTGTGACAACCAGCTAACCAATCCCCACTACAACTTGACCATGATATGGCGCGGCACAGTGTAATCCTCCAGTGCATAGAGGGAGAGATCCTTGCCGTAGCCCGACATCTTCATGCCGCCATGAGGCATCTCGGAGGTGAGCATGAAGTGGGTGTTGATCCAGGTGCAACCATATTGCAGGTGGCTGGCCACCTTGCTGGCGAGGCTCAGATCCTTGGTCCAGACCGACGAGGCGAGGCCATAGTCCGAGTCGTTGGCCCACTGCACCACCTGCTCGGCATCGTTGAAACGGGTCACCGACACCACGGGGCCAAACACCTCGCGCCGCACGATCTCATCCTCCTGCCGGGCCCCGACAATCAGGGTCGGCTCGAAGAAGAAGCCGTTGCCGGGACGGATCTTGCCCCCCGCCGTCACCTCCACATGACCGCTGCTCTGGGCCCGCTCGACAAAGCTGGCGACCCGGTTGCGCTGTCTGTCCGAGATGAGCGGCCCCATCTCGACCCCCTCCTCGTACTGGCTGCCCACCTTGATGGAGGCCACCGCATCGGTCATGGCGGCGACGAACTTGTCGTAGATCTTGCCCTGGGCATAGATACGGCAGGCGGCGGTGCAATCTTGCCCTGCATTGTAAAAACCGAAGGTGCGAATGCCCGCCACTACGGCTTCCAGATCCGCATCGTCGAAGATGATCACCGGTGCCTTGCCCCCCAGCTCAAGGTGGGTGCGCTTCATGGTACGGGCGGCACTCTGCAGGATCTTCTGGCCGGTGGCGATATCGCCGGTGAGCGACACCATCCGCACCAGCGGGTGCTCCACCAGCGGCGCCCCCACACTCTCGCCCCGCCCGCAGATGACGTTGATAACGCCGCGGGGGAAGATCTCGCTGGCCAGTTCGGCAAGACGCAGGGCGGTAAGCGGGGTCTGCTCGGAGGGTTTGAGCACCACCGTATTGCCCGCCGCCAGCACCGGCGCCATCTTCCAGGCCGCCATCATCAGCGGGTAGTTCCAGGGGGCGATACTGCCCACAACACCTATAGGATCACGGCGGATCATGCTGGTGTGCCCCTCGAGATACTCCCCCGCCAGCGGCCCTTGCAGGCAGCGGGCCGCCCCGGCAAAGAATCGGAAGCAGTCCACCACTGCGGGCAGCTCGTCGTTTAGCACTGCCAGATAGGGTTTGCCGCAGTTGAGGGATTCAAGCGCCGCGAACTCCTCGGCGTGGCGTTCGACGAGATCCGCCAGACGCAGCAGCAGGTTGCTGCGCTGGGCAGGGGTAGTGCGGCTCCACTGGGCGAAGGCGCGCTGGGCACCGTTCACCGCCCGGTTCACCTGTTCGAACGAGGCTTCGGGTACAGAGGCGATCTGTTCGCCGTTAGCCGGGTTGAGAATGGGTTCGGCCTGCCCCTCGCCGGTCACAAACTGGCCATCAATCAAGAGTTGGGTTGAGAGTTTCATGGTTGCATCCTTGCGCACGCGTTGAGTCATCATTTGCCACTGCCAGCGACATCGTGGGTGTCGCGAGTGAGGTAGTAGGCAAGCAAAATGGGGATAGTGGTGAAGGCCACTATGATGAGGGCCACCACGTTGGTGACCGGCCTGTCTCGGGGGCGGATCAGCTCCTGATACATCCAGATGGGCAGCGTGGTCTGCTGGCCCGCCGTGAAGGTAGTGACAATCACTTCGTCAAAGCTCAGGGCAAAGGCCAGCATGCCCCCCGCCAGCAGCGCCGTGGCCAGATTGGGCAGGATCACGTAGCGCAGGGTCTGGAAGCCGTCGGCCCCGAGATCCATCGACGCCTCGATGAGGCTCTGGTTGGTGCGGCGAAAACGGGCCAGCGCATTGTTGTAGACCACCACCACGCAAAAGGTGGCGTGGCCGATAACGATGGTCCAGAAGCTGAACGGGATCTCCATCAGGCCGTAGGCCGAGCGCAGCGCGATACCGGTGACGATACCGGGCAGCGCGATGGGCAGCACCAGCAAGAGCGACACCACCTCCTGACCGAAGAAGCGGCTGCGGGCAATGGCCCCTGCCGCCAAGGTGCCGAGGATCATGGCTGCCAACGTCGCCAGCCCCGCGACCTCCAGCGACAGCTGGATGGCACGCCACACATCGGGGCGATTGAGGGTCACCTCGAACCACTTGAGGGTGAGCCCGGGGGGCGGAAACTGGTAACTCTTGCTCTCGCTGGTGAAGGCGTAGAGGAAGATAAACAGAATGGGAAAGTGCAGGAACAAGAGTCCACCGATGGCGGCGTACTTGAGCAGGCCCGAAGGGCGCTCTCCCTGACGGCTCACTGAGCTAGCTGACATGACGGCCTCCTTGCTGCCGGTTCAAAGAGATAGAGTCAAAGCGCATCAAAGGCTCCTAACCGTTTCGCAATCGCCAGATAGATGGCGATGATAAGGATCGGCACCAGCGAGAAGGCGGCGGCAAAGGGCAGATTGCCCGCCGTTCCCTGCTGCATGTAGACCACCTGACCGATATACATGGTCGAGTTGCCGATGATGCCGGGGATGATGTAATCACCGAGGGTCAGCGAGAAGGTGAAAATGGAGCCCGCCACCACACCGGGCAACGCCAGCGGCAGGATCAGGTTGCGAAAGGTCTGGGCGGGTGTCGCCCCCAGATCGCTGCTCGCCTCCAGCAGGGATCGCGGTATACGCTCCACCGCTGCCTGAATGGGCAGGATCATGAAGGGCAGCCAGACATAGACGAACACGATAAAGGTGCCGAGCCGCGAAAAAGAGAGCGACGGGCCACCTATCACCGGCAGGGAGAGGATGGCATCGAGCAGCCACTCCAGCCCCATGCTGTCGGCCAGCCAGCTCACTACCCCCTCCTTGGCCAAAATCAGCTTCCAGGCATAGACCCGCACCAGATAGCTGGACCAGAGCGGCAGCATGATCCCCACATAGAACAGCGCCCGGGTCTTGCCACTGGTGTAGCGTGCCATGTAGTAGGCAACCGGAAAACCGAGCAGGGCGCAGGCCAGGGTCACCAGCAGCGACATGCCGACGGTGCGGCCGATCACATCCAGATTCTCCGGTCGCAGCAGGGCGACGAAGTTTTGCAGCCCCAGCTCGTGGCGCACCTGACCGCTGAACTCGTCCAGCCCGAACAGAGAGTTGGAGAGCAGCATCAGCAAGGAGCCGACATAGATGATGCCAAGCCACAGCAGCGGCGGCCCCAGCAGGATCGCCAGCAGCAGGCCGGGTCGACCATAGAGCAGGGTCGAGAGGCGCCGCAGCGGCCTGAAACGGGCAGGTTCGGGCTGATGGTTCATGGCAAGACTCGCACTGTGAGGGGCACTCATGGCTGCGCCCCCTGATGGGCGCCGCTCAGGCGATGGATGGCCTGCTCCGGCCAGCTGAGGCTGACCCTGCAGCCACGGGCCAGACGGGCCTGCCCCTCATTGGGGTGGTTGACGATGATCTCGAGCTGCTCCCCGAGATCAACCCGATAACGGACGAAGGGACCCAGATACTCCACCTCGCGGATCTCCCCCGACCAGCCCGGCGTGCCCGCCTCAGCGAGCCGGATCCGCTCCGGGCGCACCATCATCTGGCTGCCGTCACCGCACAGCCGTCTGGCCTGCTCCCCTTCGAACAGATTGACGGTACCGACGAAGCGGGCCACAAACGGCGTCGCCGGAGCGTCGTAGATGGTATCGGGCGCAGCGATCTGCTCGATCTTGCCCTGACTGAAGATGCAGATCCGGTCGCTCATGGAGAGCGCCTCCTGCTGATCGTGGGTGACGAAGATAAAGGTGATGCCCAACTGGCGTTGCAACGCCTTGAGCTCAAGCTGCATCTGCTCGCGCAACTTGAGATCGAGGGCCCCCAGCGGCTCGTCCAGCAGCAGGATGCGTGGCTGGTTGATAAGCGCCCGGGCGATGGCGATGCGCTGGCGCTGGCCGCCGGAGAGCTGGCTTGGTCGGCGCTTGCCGACCCCGGGCAGTCGCACCAGCTCCAGCATCTCGTCCACCTTGCGGTAACGCTGTGCCTTGGCGACCCCCTTGAGCATCAGGCCATAGCCGATGTTGTCGCGCACATCCATGTTGGGAAACAGGGCATAGTCCTGAAACACGGTGTTGAGGTTGCGATCATAGGGCGGCACGGTCGAGCAGGGTTCGCCAAACAGGCTGATCTCCCCGTCGCTCGGGTACTCGAAGCCCGCGATCATCCGCAGGCAAGTGGTCTTGCCGGAACCGCTCGGCCCCAGCAGGGTAAAGAATTCCCCGGAGGGGATCTGGAAAGAGATGTCATCGACCGCCTTCACCTCGCCATAGTGGCGACTGACCCGGTCAAATTGTACGGCGTTCATGGGGCGTCCTTGTCTGTACTGGGATGGGCCGGACTCCTGTCCGGCCCGCTTGATTATCCGCTCTCGGCAGTCGTGCAGAGGAGGCGCAGCGCCCCTGCAGTTGGCAAGGTGGCAGCGGTTCCGACCACCTTGCTCACCCCACCTTAGCGGCCGCCCAGAATGGCGATATAGTCGGAAACCCAGCGGTAATAGGGCACGCAAGTTCCCTGGCTCTTGCACTGGGAGACCGGAGTGCGCCAGAAGCGAACCCGATCGAAGTTGTCGATACCGTTGGTTTTGCACCCGGTCGGGCCCAGCAGGGCATTGCCCTCACAGGCGGCAGGTACCACAGGCACCGAGCCAAACCAGGCGGCGAGATCCCCCTGCAGCTTGTTGCTCAGGGAGTGCTCCAGCCACTTGTAAGCGCAGGTGAGGTTCTTGGCATCGCTGTGCACCATGCTGGTATCGGCCCAACCGGTGACCCCCTCTTTCGGCACAGTGGTGGCGATGGGCTGCTTGTCGGCGATCAGGGCGTTGGCCTGGAACGGCCAGGAGCCTGACGCAACCACTCCTTCATTCTTGAAGTCATCGATTTGAACGAAAGCATCATGCCAGTAGCGTCCCACCAGCTGGCGCTGCTTGCGCAGCAGATCGAGGGAGGCCTTGTACTGATCCTCGTTCAGCTCGTAAGGATCCTTGATGCCCAGCACGGGCTGATGGGTCATTAGATAGAGGGCGGCATCGGCGATGTGGATCGGGCCGTCAAAGGCCTGCACTCGCCCCTTGTTGGACTTGCCATCCGCTAGGGTCTGTTCCTCGAATACCACGTTCCAGGAGTCCGGTGCCTTGGGAAACACCTTGGTGTTGTACATCAGGATATTGCCGCCCCACTGATAGGGCACGCCGTAGTGCTTGCCATCCACAGTGTGCCAGGGGGCATTTTGCAGCCGGGGGTCAATCTTGCTGTAGCTCGGGATGAGTGCCAGATTGAGCGCCTGCACCTTGCCACCAGCAATCAGACGCAGACTGGCATCGCCGGAGGCGGTCACCAGATCGAAGCCCCCCTCGTTCATCAACGCCACCATCTCGTCCGAGGTGGCCGCCGTCTTGACGTTCACCTTGCAGCCGGTCTCTTTCTCGAATCCGGTCACCCAGTCGTAGTTCTTGTCGGTCTCGCCACGCTCAACGTAGCCAGCCCAGGCCACGATATTGAGCTGGCCTTCACCCTTGCCGAGCTCGGTCGGGGCAGCCTGGGTCTGGCCTGCCAGCAGCGCCGGAACAAGAGCCAGCATCAGAGGGGTCAATTTCATCATGCACTCCTTGCATTGTGTTGACTTGCATCAGGTGAAGGAACGCCACCATGGGCGTTAACATCCTGTTAACCAGCAATGAGCTTAGGGGAGTGGCAATACGATGAATATTTCAATTTTTGGTGGCTCAGGTATCAGCTAAATCGATATCGAGTGCAGATGAATCTGATTTTTGGTGGCTACCCCGCAAGAGATGGCTAGCGAGGGAGCGCCTGACGGGCCCGCAACCGGCTTTGATCCCGCGCAATATCGATAAATTCCCGCGCCGTCCAATCCAGCCGAGAACCACGGCGCCACACCAGCCCGATATCGATGGCGGGAATGGGCTCCTTGATGGGGCGCGCCTCGACCCGCTCCTGCTCCAGCGACCAGGGGCGATAGGCAAAGTCGGGCAACAGGGCAACCCCGAGCTGGCTTGCCACCAGACTGCGCACCGCCTCCACCGACGCGGTGCGCAGCACGATACGGGGGGAGATGCCGTAGCGACGCAGGCCGCCACCGATGATCTGATCGAGCTGATCGGCGGTCAGCGAGATCATCGGCTCCTCCCCCAGCGCGGTGAGCGAGAGGGTCGACTCGGCGCAGAGCGGGTGATTGGCGGCCAGCCAGAGCCGCAGCGGCGAACGGGTCAGCAATTCGGTATCAAACGCCTCTTGCCGGATGGTGCGGTTGGTCATCAGGATCCCCACATCCACCTCGCCGTTGACGATCTGGTGCTCCAGAAAAGGCTGTTCATCCTCCTTCACCTCGATCTGTACCGCCGGAAAGGCACGGCGAAAGCGGCCAAGCGCCTCTGAGAGGTAGTAACCCGCCACCAATGTAGTCACGCCGATGGTGAGTCGTCCCTGATCCTGCTGGGCCACCGCTTTGAGGGAGTGGCTCGCCTCGGTCATGGCGCCGAGAATGCGGCGGGCGTGGAGCAAAAACTGGTGCCCCTGAGTGGTTAGGGTGACGCCGCGCGGATTGCGCTCGAATAGCGGGGCGCCGAGCTCGGTCTCCAGCTCGCGAATGGCGCTGGTGACCGCCGACTGGGAGATATGCAACTCGGCTGCGGCACGACTCACTGAAAAGCTGTCGGCCACGGCCACAAAATAACGGATCTGGCGAAAGGTAAAGTTCATCGGGCATCCTTGCCGATTGGTACTATTAGTGTGATTGGTAAGATTGGCTGCCAGCTTAACCGTAAACGGGCGCCTCGCCAAAACCGGACACTGCTGCCAACTCAATGATCTGCCGATTAAAACCATGCCCCTGCGGCTTGGCGAGCACAACAGGGGCATGGGTCATCGCAGCAAGGTGCAGACAGGGCTATCAGGATTTGTTGAGATATCCCGCCAACTGGCCGATCAGCCGCTTGCGCAGCTCGCCGAGTTTGGGTTTCTCGTCCGCACACCAGGGCAGCGGGCGGCACGCCTCTATGGTGCGCAGGCCAAGGCGAGCGGTGAGCAGCCCGGCCCCCACCCCTTGCGCCGCGCGGGCAGAGAGCTTGGCGGCAAACTCGGCGCCCAACAAGTCCATCCCCACCTCGGTCACCAGCTCGGTGGCACCGGCGTAGAGCATGTTGCGAAACACCTGACGGATGAGGCGAATCCGGCTCCAGTAACCAAGTTCGATGGCGTAGACATCGGCGATATCCTCGATCATCCGCAGGTTGCGCCACAACATCAGCATCATGTCGACGGTGGCGAGCGGGCTCAGGGCCACCAGCACCGCGGCCTCCCCCGACCATTTGGCCACCCGCGCCTGCGCCAGTTTGTCGCGCTCGCTCAATACCAGCTGACTGTAGAGGGTCAGCACCTCCCGATCGCTGTGGCTCTCATCGAGCTGGGCCAGCCAGGTTTGATACCCCTCGCGCCCCTTGTCGCCACTTTTGACCGCCAGCCCTTCGCAAAAGGCCTGCCCCTGCCCGACTCCCTGATGGGCCAGCAGATCCTCGGCACGCGAGCGTACATCCTGGCGCCGTTTGAGGGTGCGCAGACGCAGCCACTCGCGCCCCACCACGCTGGCGGTACCCGCCGCAACCAGCGCCGAGGCCGCCAACCAGGCGCTGCCCCAGAGCGGAGTGGTGAGAAATTGATCGTAAAGGAAAGCGCCATATTGGCCCAACGAGAGCAGACCGACCGCCCCCAGCCCCCACGCCAACAACCGATGGCGGCGACGCGGTTTGCTGACGAGGGCACTCTCCACCTCGGTGAGCTCGTCCAGCTCGTCGAGGCGCTCGAAACTCGCCTCCTCCAGCCGCTGGGCCGGCGCGGGCGGGCGCTCGTCACTGGCCACCGTCAAGGCAGGCTCAAGGATCACCTTGCCCTGCAGCGGTGGCCGCTCTTTTATCTGATCGTTCATCGCATTGTTCTCCTGTGCGCAGCCTTCGGCTCAGGTGCCAAGACCGCACACCGTTATTCGAGGTGATCCCCAAGCAGAAACTCCAGCGCCGCATCGAGCCGGATATGAGGCAGCGCCTGATGGGCGCTCATGGGCATGGGGCGAAACGCCTGAAAATCAAAGCCCTGACTGTTCCACCACTGCGCAGGCGGAATATGGGGTGGCACTTCACCCGGGAACAGCAGCAGCGGCTCACCGCTCAGGCTGGTGCCACGGATGGCGGGAAACTCGCGGCCATTGGCTACCCCCTTGCCCACCTCGGTCGCCTTGATGGCGGCCAGCGCCAAGCACTCGGTGGTGATCCCCTCAAAACGGGCCTGGCCGCGGCCGCTGCGCACCAGATGCTGCAGCAGTGAGACCATGGGCCCATGCTGTTCGGGGGTGACGTGATCGGCCTTGCTCGCCACAAACAGCAGCTTGTCGATACGGGGCGAGAAGAGTCGCCGCCACCAGTTGCTCTTGCCGTAGGCAAAGCTCTCCATGATACGGGCGATGGCCTGCTGCATGTCGCCAAAGCTGGCCGCCCCGGCGTTGAGGGGCTGCAGGCAATCCACCAGCACGATCTGGCGATCAAAGCCGGCAAAGTGCTGCTCGTAAAAACCCTGCACCAGATGCTGTTTGTACTGCTCGAAGCGCTGTTTGAGGGTGGCATAAAGGGTGCCATCGGCGGGCTCGCCGACGGGCATCTCCCACACCCAGGGGACAAACTGCAGCATGGGGGCACCGGCATACTCACCCGGCAAGACGAAACGGCCGGGCTGGATCAGGTGCAGCCCCAGCTCCTGTTTGCAAGCATGCAAGTAGGCGGTGTAGCGCTCGGCCAGCTCAGCCACCGGTCGTTCTTCGAAGCGCTGCTCAGCCTGCCCCCCGGGGGTCAACCAGCTGGCGGCAAGCGCCTGCAGCTCGGGACGACGCAGCTGTTCGCGCACCTGTTCGCTCCACTGCTCGTAGTTCATCTCAAGGAGCGGCAAGTCGAGCAGCCACTCCCCGGGGTAATCCACCAGATCCACGTAGAGGGTGGAGATCTCCCCCAGATGCTTGCGCAGGGGGTGGCGGGTGCGATAACGAATTTCGAGGCGCACCTCGGCCACGCCGCGAGTGGGCTCGGGCCAGGCAGGTGGATCGCCAAACAGGGAGTCGAGGCCACGTTCGTAGGCGAAGGTGGGGATGTGGGCATTGAGCTGCGGCACCCGGCGGGCACCGAGGATGCGCCCCTGACGCAGGGCATCCCACAACGGCAAACGGCCGTCGATGGCCGCGTGCTCCAGCTGGTTGACCAGCGCCGTGATAAAGGCGGTTTTGCCGCTGCGAGAGAGGCCGGTCACCGCCAGCCGAATATGGCGATCCCGCACCCGGTTCACTACGTCGTTCGCCTTGTGTTGCAGGCGAGTCAACTTCTGTTCCAGTTTATTGAGTATCAAGGCTTGATCCGTTCTCCCTTGGTGGTTGCATCTGGATAGCTGGTGTCGATGGTGGCGCATCACGGGAGGCGCCGCCATCGACATTGAGTGCTTGAGCAAGAACTACAGCTTGCGAAACTCCCGCTGCAGGGTGAACTCCCTGGAGGTCACCAGCTTCTCGATCCGCTGAACTCTGGGCTCCAGCGCGTCAAGTTCCTGCGCGATGCGGCCCAGCGCCTGATGAGGGGTGATCCCCGCCTGCCAGCTGCGCGCTTTCATCCGCACCTCGGCAAAGTCGGCATCCTCTTGCGAATAGAGGGTGACCGGCTTTTTGTCGAGCAAGAACCAGGCGGCGATATAGGCGGTGAAGGTAATGAAACCGGCGAAGATAAGGCCACTGATGGCGAGCAGCCGCACGATCCAGGTCTCCACCCCGAAATACTCAGCCAAACCGGCACAGATCCCGGCTATCTTGCCACGCTGGGGATCACGATAGAGGTTACGCCCTTCACGACTGACACTGCTCATACCTTGTTCCTCCAACCGGGTACTTCCGCATCCAGAATCGACTCCAGCGCGCCCACTCGCTCCTGCATCTTCTCGGTGCGAGCCAGCAGCCCTTGCAGCTGTTCCCGCTCGCTATCGGCAAGACCGGCGCCAATCCGCCCCTTGGCACGATAGTGCAGCACCAGCCAGATGGGGGCTACCACCACCATGAAGACCACCATGGGAACCATCAATACGCCCAGCAGATCTTCCATCTGTTACTCCCCCTGTTTGCCTTCGCTTTTACTGTCGCCCTGGCCCAGCTTCTGGCGCATCGCTTCCAGCTCGCGGCTTATCTGATCGTCCACTTCCAGCTCGGCAAACTGCTGCGCCAGCGCCTTGTCGGACTGACCCAGATCGGCGCGCGCTTCCATTTCGTCGATGCGACGCTCCATCCGCTCGAACTTGCTCACCACCGCCTGGCTCTCGCCACGGGCGACCTGACTCTGCACATTGAGACGGCTGCTGGCCGCTTCGGTGCGAATGGCCATCGCCCTTTGACGGGCGCGGGCATCTTCCAGCTTGGCTTCGAGCTGACGGATCTCTTCACCCAGCTTCTCGATGCCGCTGTCGACCGCCTGCTGCTCGCGGTAGAGGGTCTCTGACAACTCGGTCTGTTTCTTCTTCTCGATAAGGGCGGCGCGGGCCAGATCTTCACGTCCCTTGGTCAGGGCCAGCTCGGCCTTGGCTTGCCACTCATCGACCCGCTCCTGATGACGGGCGACCTGACGACCAATCTCTTTCTGGCTGGCGAGGAAGCGGGCCAGATTGGAGCGCTCCTTGACCAACTCGTCCTCCATCTCCTGGATGATCAGGCGCACCATCTTCTGGGGATCTTCTGCCTTGTCGAGCAGGGCCGTCAGGTTGGAATTGATGATGTCGGCCAGACGGGAAAAAATACTCATGATTGCACTCCTGTTATTGGCATGGCGTTGTTTCTCCATTGACAATGGCAACTTGTGTGCCAATCTGGAACAAAATTTAACTTGTTGATTTATATGGGGCAGAATAGCCGGATTGCAAGATGCCTCGCGCAAGTGATGATTAAAATCACCAACTTTTGGTAAGATTGACCAGCTTTTACAACTGACAGGGATCACTATGACCACGGCCACGGAAAGCCTGCTGGGGGAATCCAACGCATTTCTCGAGATCATTGAGCAGGCCTCACGGCTCGCCCCCCTGCGCAAACCCGTGCTGATCATCGGTGAGCGGGGGACGGGCAAGGAGCTGATCGCCCACCGCCTACATTATCTCTCGGCGCGCTGGGATCAAAGCTTTGTCACCATCAACTGCGCCACCCTGAGCGAGAGCCTGCTGGAGACCGAGCTGTTCGGTCACGAAGCGGGATCGTTTACCGGCGCGGCCAAGCGGCATCAGGGCCGCTTCGAGCGGGCCGATGGCGGCACCCTGTTCCTTGACGAGCTGGCCACCACCAGCACCAGGGTGCAGGAGAAGTTGCTGCGGGTCATCGAGTATGGCGAGTTCGAGCGGGTGGGTGGGGCCAAGCCCCTCAAGGTGGATGTGCGGCTGGTCTGCGCCACCAACGAGGATCTCCCTGCGCTGGCCGACAAGGGGCAGTTTCGCCACGATCTGCTCGATCGGCTCGCGTTTGATGTGATCACCCTCCCCCCCTTGCGGGAGCGGCGGGAAGATATCCTGATGCTGGCGGAGCACTTCGCCCACAGCATGACCCGGGAGCTGGGCTATCCGCTGTTTGCCGGTTTCTCGCGCAAGGCAACCCAGCTGCTGCTGGATTACCACTGGCCGGGCAACGTGCGGGAGCTGAAGAACGTGGTGGAGCGCAGTATCTATCGTCAGGGCAATCCCCAGTTGCCGCTCTCGACCCTGGTGCTCAACCCGTTTGATTCCCCCTGGCGACCACAGGTCACGCAACCTGCGCAAGAGGACCGAAGCGAGGTACAATCTGCATCCCCCCTCGCCCTGCCGCTCGATCTCAAGCAGGCGGTGGCGGAGTACGAGATTAATTTACTCAAGCAAGCGATGCAGCAATCCCAGTATAATCAGCGCAAAGCCGCTCAACTGCTGGCCTTAAGCTATCACCAGTTCCGTGGCATGCTACGCAAATATCAGCTGCTGGATGGCGATAACGATGCAGAACAAGAGTGAAGGAGTGCGGTTGATGCCGACTCCAGCAACACGCCAGCCTTCGCGCTGGCACATTTGTATCAAAACGTGCGTACAAAACCCCTATAAGAACATGGTTCAACAATGAGAATGCTCACACCCTTGCTGCTGGGTATGCTGGTGCTGGTCACCGGCTGCCAGAAGCAACCCGAGGCCTCCAAAACCGGACTCATCTATTGTGCTGAGGGATCCCCCCTCTCCTTCAATCCCCATGTTTCCAACTCCGGGGTGACACTGGATGCCAGTGCCCGTCCGCTCTACGACCGCCTGCTGGAGGTGAACCCCAACACCCTGGCGCTGGAGCCGGCGCTCGCTACCAACTGGCATGTCAGCGAGGATGGCCTCACCTATACCCTGACCCTGCGCAAGGGGGTGACGTTTCACCATACCCCCTGGTTCAAGCCCACCCGCACTTTCAATGCCGATGACGTGGTCTTTACCTATGCCCGCCAGCTGGACGAGCAGCACCCCTATCACAATGTCTCCGGCGGAGATTACCCCTACTTCTACAGCCTGGGGCAAGATCTGCTGATCAAGCGGGTGAGCAAGAAGGGGCCGCAGACGGTGGTATTCGAGCTGAATCAGCCGAACGCCTCCTTCCTCGCCACTCTGGCCAGCGACTATGCGGTGATCCTCTCCGCCGAATACGCCGAGCAGATGTTGCAGGCGGGCACGCCAGCCCTGCTGGATAGCCGCCCCATCGGCACCGGGCCGTTCAGCTTCAAGGAGTATCGCCACAACGAGTTCATTCGCTATCTGCGCCACCCCGGCTACTGGGGTGGAGATGCCAAGATTGAACAGCTGGTCTACGACATCACCCCCAAATCCGCCAAACGGCTGGCCAAGCTGCTGACCGGCGAGTGCGACGTGATGAGCAC
The DNA here is from genome assembly GCF_000820225.1 of Aeromonas veronii bv. veronii. Taxonomy (GTDB): domain Bacteria; phylum Pseudomonadota; class Gammaproteobacteria; order Enterobacterales; family Aeromonadaceae; genus Aeromonas; species Aeromonas veronii. The sequence continues at coordinate 11,489 of NZ_CDDK01000049.1, read as the reverse complement.
CCCTTCCGCCAGCCAGCTCTCGGTGATCAAGCAAAATCCGGCGCTCAGTCTCTCGGTCCAGTCGGGGATGAACGTCGCCTTTTTGGCCCTCAATACCCGCAAGCCGCCGTTCAACAACGTCAAGGTGCGTCAGGCCATTGCCAGCGCCATCAATATCGACAACCTGCTTCAGGCGGTCTATTTCGATACCGGCCTGCCCGCCAACAGCCTGCTGCCGACCCTCTCATGGGGGTACAACCCCAGCCTGCCCGAGCGCAAACCCGATCTGAAACGGGCGCGCCAGCTGCTCAAGGAGGCGGGACTGGAGAAAGGGTTCGAGATGCAGGTGCTGGTACAGCCAGACGCCCGCCCCTACAACCCGGATGCGGTCAAGACCGCCCAGCTGATCCGCAGCGATCTGGCCAAGGTCGGGATCAAGCTCAAGATCGTGCAACGGGAGTGGCCGGTGATCGAAGGGCGCCTCACCAAGGGGCAGTACGACAGCTTGCTCTCCGGCTGGATTGCCGACAACGCCGACCCGGACAACTTCTTCCGCCAGCTGCTGAGCTGCTCGGCAGTGGAGCGCGGCAACAACTACAGCCGCTGGTGTAGCCCGGCCTTCGATCAGTTGCTGGATGATGCGGTCACCACGCCCCAGCTCTCGTTCCGGCTGCGTAACTACTACTATGCCCAGACCCTGCTTAACGAACAGCTGCCGCTGATCCCGCTGGCGCACGCCTTGCGTACCCAGGTCAGCCGCAGCGACATCGAGGGGCTGACGCTGATGCCCTTTGGCGGCACCTCCTTCAACCAGGCTCACAGGGAGTAAGCATGCTTCTATACACCTTGCGCCGCATCAACCTGCTGCTCATCACCCTGCTGGCGCTGACCTTTGTCGCCTATCTGCTGGACTATCGGCTGATCGGCCATCAACTCAGCTTCTGGAGCGGCTATCCCGACTTCCTGCGCCGCATTTTCGCAGGTGACCTGGGGCTCTCCAGCGTCTCCGGGCTGCCGGTGCTGGACGAGATCCGTCACTACTTCCCGGCGACCCTGATCCTCTGTCTGGCAGCGTTCGCCATCTCGCTGCTGGTGGGGATCCCCCTCGGCACCCTGGCGGCCCTGTCACAAGGCAAGACGCTGGATCTCTCCATCATGACTGCTGGTCTTATCGGCTATGCGGTGCCGGTGTTCTGGCTGGCGCTGCTGGTGGTAATGCTCTTTTCGCTGGATCTCGGCTGGTTGCCGGCGTCGGGCCAGATCAGCCTGCTCTACGACGTGCCCCCCATCACGGGCATCGCGGTGATCGATGTGCTGCTCAGCAACGAGCCCTGGCGGCAAGCGGCGCTGCACGATGCCCTGCGCCACCTGATCCTTCCGTCACTGGTGCTGGCGGTGGTGCCCACTACCGAGGTGATCCGCCATGTGCGCAGTTCCCTCATCGACGTGATGAAGCAGAACTACATCAAGGCGGCGGCGAGCCGGGGCCTTTCCAAGGCGCAGATCGTCTGGCGCCATGGTCTGAAGAACGCCTTGCCGCCGGTACTGCCGCTGCTGGGTCTGCAACTGGGTAGCGTGCTCACCTCCGCCATGATCACCGAGGTGGTGTTCGAGTGGCACGGGATCGGCCGCTGGCTCATCAGTAGCATCGCCCTGCAGGATTACGCCGCCATTCGCGGCGCAACCCTGGTGGTCGCCAGTTTCGTGATCCTGACCAGCGTCAGCACCGAGTTGCTGACCACCCTTATCTATCCGGCACGGCGCAAAGAGTTGTATGCCAAACAAGATTGAACGCGCTCATGGCGTGACCAGGAGCCAGGTATCCTATGCAAGATAAATCGAACATCTATCCCGAGCTCAAGATCCTCTCACCCCTTGAGCAGACGTGGGCCTCCTACAGCCGCAATCCGCTGGCGATGGCAGGGCTTTGGTGCTTTTTGCTGTTGCTGCTCATCACGCTGGTGGGGCCGCTGGTCGTCCCCTACGGCATCGATGAACAGCACACCGACAAGCTGCTGCTCGCCCCCTCGTGGGCGGCGACCGGCAACATCGACTACTTCCTCGGCACCGACGATCTGGGGCGTGACATGCTCTCCCGGCTGGTGGTGGGGGCGCGCCTCACTTTCGGTTATGCGCTGGTCGTGGTGGTGATCGCCATGGTGGTGGGCTCCGCCATCGGTATCCTCGGCGGGATGAGCAAGGGGCTCAAATCGAGCGTGCTGCACCACCTGCTCGATACCCTGCTCTCCATCCCCTCCCTGCTGATGGCCATCATCATGGTCGCCATCATGGGGCCGGGTTTTGGCAATACCCTGATAGCCATTACGCTCGCTTTGATCCCGCCCTTTATCCGGGCCACCTATAACGCAGTGCATGCCGAGATGCAGAAGGAGTACATCACCGCCAGCCGCCTCGATGGCTCGCCCCCCTTCCGGATCATGCGGCTGGCTATTTTGCCCAACATTGTCGAAACCCTGGTGGCCCAGACCACCCGCACCTTGTCGGCGGCCATTCTCGATATCTCGGCAGTCGGTTTTCTTGGCCTCGGCGCCCAGTCTCCCCAACCGGAGTGGGGCACCATGCTGGCCGATTCGAGCGACCTTATCTATCTCGCTCCCTGGACCGTCACCCTGCCCGGCATCGCCATCCTGTTCAGCGTGCTGGTGACCAATCTAGTTGGTGAAGGCATTCGCGAAGCACTCAAAGAGGGGAATGACTGATGCCGCTGCTCGATATTCGCAATCTCACCATCGAGATCGACACCCCACAAGGCAAGGTCAAGGCGGTGGACAAGGTGAGCCTGACCCTGACCGAGGGGGAGATCCGCGGTCTGGTGGGTGAATCCGGCTCCGGTAAAAGTCTGATCGCCAAGGTGATCGTCGGCATCGAGAAGGACAACTGGACGGTACGTGCCGACCGAATGCGCTTCAACGACATGGATCTGCTGACCATGGCTCCCAAGGAGCGCCGTCGCATCATGGGTCGCGAGATCGCCATGATCTTCCAGGACCCCATCAGCTGTCTCGACCCCTCCGAGGAGATCGGCACCCAGCTGGAAGAGGCGATCCCGACCGATTCGTTCGAAGGGCAATTCTGGCAGCGCTTCCAGTGGCGCAAGAAGAAAGCCATCGCCCTGCTGCACCGGGTAGGCGTCAAAGATCACCGCAAGGTGATGCGCGCCTATCCCCACGAGCTGTCGGATGGCATGTGCCAGAAGGTGATGATCGCCATGGCCATTGCCAACCAGCCGCGTCTGCTGGTAGCCGACGAGCCCACCAGCGCCATGGAGTCCACCACTCACTCCCAGATCCTGCGACTGCTGGACAAGATGAACAAGCTGGGTAATACCACCATCCTGATCATCAGCAACGACATCGCCGCCATCGCCAACCTGACCGATACCATCAACGTGATGTACTGCGGCCAGATGGTGGAGGTAGGCACCCGGGAGCAGATCCTCGAGACCCCGCATCACCCCTATACCGATGCCCTGCTCAAATCGATCCCCGACTTTGACAAGCTGGTGCGCCACAAGTCGCGCCTCGAGACCCTGCCCGGCGTCATCCCGCCGCTGCAACACCTGCCCATCGGCTGCCGTCTGGGGCCGCGCTGCCCCTACGCCCAGAAGCAGTGCGTGCAGACTCCGTTGATGAACAAGATCAAGGGCCATCAGTTCAGCTGTCACTTCCCGCTGAACATGGAGGAGCCAAAAAAATGATGACCGTTAATGCCCCCATGAAGGAGCCCCGCTTGTGATCGAGCCATCCCTGTTGCAGGTCAGAGGCCTTAGCAAAACCTACCAGAACCGCACCGGTCTGTTCCGTCGTCAGGCGGTGGAGGCGATCAAGCCCCTCTCGTTCGATCTCGAAGTGGGTCAGACCCTCGCCATCGTCGGCGAAGCTGGCTCCGGCAAGAGTACCCTCGCCCGCATTCTGGCTGGCATGATCGAACCCACCAGCGGCGACATCGCCATCGACGGCCAGCTGATGGTGCATGGCGATTACCAGACACGCTGCAAACTGCTGCGGATGATTTTTCAGGATCCCAACACCTCGCTGAACCGCAAGATCCGGGTCGGCCAGATCCTGGAAACCCCGCTGCGCCTCAACACCGAGATGACCGAGGAGGAGCGCCGTGAGAAGGTGGTGCAAACCCTGCGCATGGTGGGGATGCTGCCGGATCACGCCCTGTTCTATCCGCAGATGCTCTCCTCAGGTCAGCAACAGCGGGTGGCGCTGGCGCGGGCACTGATCCTCAACCCCAAGATAGTGGTGGCCGATGAGGCGCTCTCCACCCTGGATATCTCGGTACGCTCCCAGATCATCAATCTGCTGCTGGAGATGCAGGAGACCATGGGGCTGAGTTATGTGCTGGTAGCCAACGACCTGGGGATCGTCAGCCATATCAGTGACGAGGTGCTGGTGATGCACGAAGGTCGAGTGGTGGAGCGCGGCAAGACCCTCAAAGTGTTTGCCGATCCCCAACATGAGGTGACTCGCCGTCTCATCCAGAACTACAACAACGAATACCGCAAATAGAGAGGCGCTGGCCGCCTCCCTTGCCGCTATGTTTCGCCGAGCTCACTCGGCGGGATCAAAAAAGCCCACTGCATGCAGTGGGCTTTCTGTTACCGGCGTTGCTGCTTAGGCTTGCAGCAGCAGACGGTTGATGCGGGAGACGAAGCTCGCCGGATCGTTCAGCCCGCCCTGCTCGGCCAGCTGGGCCTGTTCGTGCAGCAGGGTGACCCACTCACCGAACAGTGCCTCGTCTTCAATGGTGTCGAGTTTCTTCACCAGCGCATGGTCAGGGTTGAGCTCCAGAATGTACTTCTGCTCCGGTACCGGTTGGCCGGCCGCGCGCATCAGCTTGATCATCTGGGTGCTCATACCGTAGGCGTCGGTGACGATGCAAGAAGGTGAGTCGGTCAGACGGTGGGTGACACGCACCTCTTTCACTGCATCGCCCAGGCTCTTCTTGACCCGCTCCACCAGACCGGCGTTGGCCTTTTCTGCCTCTTCCTGGGCCTGCTTGGAGGCTTCGTCTTCCAGATCGCCGAGATCCAGTTCGCCACGGGTGACGGAGATAAGCTGCTTGCCGTCGAACTCGGTCAGGTGGCTCATCAGCCACTCATCCACACGCTCCCACATCAGCAGCACTTCGACACCCTTCTTGCGGAAGATCTCGAGGTGCGGGCTGTTCTTGGCTGCAGCATAGGAGTCAGCAGTGATGTAGTAGATCTTCTGCTGACCTTCCTTCATGCGGCCAACGTAATCCTCAAGAGAGACGGTCTGGGCTTCGCCCTCGCCCGCGGTGCTGGCAAAGCGCAGGAGCTTGGCGATCTCTTCGCGGTTGGCGTAATCCTCGGCCGGGCCCTCTTTGAGCACGTTACCGAACTCTTTCCAGAATTTGGCGTACTTCTCGGCATCGTCTTTCGCCAGCTTGGAGAGCATGGTCAGGACGCGCTTGGAGCAAGCCTTGCGCAGGGAGGCGGTCACCTTGTTGTCCTGCAGGATCTCGCGGCTAACGTTGAGAGGCAAATCGTTGGAGTCCAGCACCCCTTTGACGAAACGCAGGTAGGTCGGCATAAACTGCTCGGCGTCGTCCATGATGAAGACGCGCTGTACGTAGAGCTTCAGGCCGTGCTTCTGCTCGCGGTTGTAGAGGTCGAACGGTGCGCGGGCCGGTACGTAGAGCAGGCTGGTGTACTCTTGCGCCCCTTCCACCCGGTTGTGACCCCACAGCAGCGGATCTTCAAAGTCGTGGGCGACGTGCTTGTAGAACTCCTGATACTCCTCGTCCTTGATATCTTTCGGGTTGCGGGTCCACAGTGCCGTGGCGCGGTTGACCTGCTCCCACTCACCCGGGGTGCCGACGATGGTCTCACCATCCTCTTCGCGATCCGGGGTGCCTTCTTTGTACATCTCTACAGGCACGCTGATGTGATCGGAATATTTGCCCACCACGGAGCGCAGACGCCAGTCGTCGAGGAACTCGTCCTCTTCGGCGCGTAGGTGCAGGATAACGTCGGTTCCGCGACCCTCTTTGGTCACGTCAGCCACAGTGAAGGAGCCTTCCCCTTCCGATTCCCACTGTACGCCCTGCTCCGGAGCAGTACCGGCGGCACGGGAGACCACGGTCACCTTGTCGGCCACGATAAAGGCGGAGTAGAAACCGACCCCGAACTGGCCGATCAGTTGGGAATCCTTGCCCTGATCGCCGGAGAGGTTTTTGAAGAATTCGGCGGTGCCGGACTTGGCGATGGTACCCAGGTGCTCAATCACCTGATCACGGGTCATACCGATCCCGTTATCGGAGATGGTCAGGGTACGCTTCTCTTTGTCCACCACCAGACGCACACGCAACTGGCCGTCGTTTTCGAACAAAGAGGCATCGGAAAGCGCCTTGAAGCGCAGCTTGTCCGCCGCATCGGATGCGTTGGAGATCAGCTCGCGCAGGAATACTTCTTTGTTGGAGTAGAGGCTGTGAGCCATCAGGCTCAGCAGTTGTTTGACTTCAGTCTGAAAGCCGTGGGTTTCGGCATGAACACTTTGGGTCATGGACCAATCCTCAGAAACATCGGGTTGAACATATGCCCAACCTAGATGGGGACGGCCAATCAAATATCAAGGGGCGAGTGTGCAATCCAACTCACTCGCCCCTTCAAACCAGCTCAAACGGCTATTTATTGCCCAGCGCTACCGCTATTAATGCGGGGCAACTGGCTGGCGCCTTGCTATTTCAAGCGCTGGCGCCCCATCAGGGAGTGGGAGAGCGTAGTGCCATCCACCAGCTCCAGCTCGCCCCCTACCGGCACGCCATGGGCGATGCGGCTCACCTCTACCCCGGCGGTGCGGGCCATATCGGCGATATACCAGGCAGTGGCATCCCCTTCAATGGTGGGATTGGTGGCGAGGATCAGCTCGCTGATGTGCTCTTCCTTTAGACGGCGCTCGAGAATATCGAGCCCCAGCTCCTCCGGGCCGATCCCATCGAGTGGCGACAGATGGCCCATCAGCACAAAGTAACGACCGGAAAACTGACCGGTCTGCTCGATGGCCGCCACGTCCGCCGGGCTCTCCACCACACAAAGCAGACCGTTCTCTTCCCGCTTGGGATTGGCGCAGATATCGCAGCGATCGTTCTCGGTAAAGGTGCGGCAGTGGCTGCAGTGACCGATCTCGGTCAGGGCGCGAGAGAGCAGCTGGGCCAGACGCAAACCGCCGCTGCGCTCACGCTCGAGCAGGGTAAAAGCCATCCGCTGGGCAGACTTAGGCCCCACCCCCGGCAATACCTGCAGGGCTTTCATCATCTCATCGAGCAGGGGACTGAACTTCATAACACTCCTTACACGGGCCTGCCCCTCGTCACCACCAGGGCCACGACGGGTCAGCAAAACAGGATAACGCCATTGGCGCAGGACTATACCCGAGCCCGCCGCCCATCGCCATCGGCTTGCCCACAGCGCTCGCAAAAACGCGGATAGCAAAAAGCCCTGATGGAAACATCAGGGCTTTGCAATTTGGCGGTGAGGGAGGGATTCGAACCCTCGATACGTTGCCGTATACACACTTTCCAGGCGTGCTCCTTCAGCCACTCGGACACCTCACCAAATTTTTGCTCACTGCTTTATGTGCTTGAGCTGCACACTCGCTTGCGGACCATGCCGCGGCGACGGGGCGTAATGTAAGGGATACCATGGCTTTTGGTCAATGCAATTTTTTACTTTTTGCGTTCGTTTGCTCAATATCCGAACCAAGTGACCAAAAATATGCCGTTTTGTATCCCTTTCAATCAATTTACTGCCGCTTCGTGCAAATGTTCACCTTTGAGCGCCTCTTCCAGCGAGCCGTAGAATTCCAGCTTGCCGGGCTGCGGCCGCACCTTGGCACGGGCCAGGGTCTTGAGCGGTTGGAACTGCAACTCGGCCACCCGCAACTCGACACCGGCTTTAGCCATCTGCTTGCCAAAGTGGAGGAAGGCAGACAGGCCGCCCGCATCGAGGATGGAAACCGCCTCCATCTGCAACACCAGCACCTGGTGCCCTTTCACTTGCGCTTCCAGCTCGGCAAAGACCCGTTCGGCTGCGGCGAAGAAAAGCGGGCCGTTGATCTTGTAGAGCAGGCCGTTGTCCGGCACCTCGTGGGCATAGCGCTTGTGCTCGGCCAAATCGTGCAGTTTGGTCATCTTGGCGATTTCGCGCATAAAGAGCAGGGACGCCAGGATCACCCCGAAGGTGATGGCGATGACCATGTCGAAGATAACGGTGAGCGACAGGCAGACCAGCAGCACCAGCACATCGGATTTGGGCGCGCGTCGGATCAGCTCCACCACCTTGTGCGCTTCACTCATGTTCCAGGCCACGATGAGCAGCAAGGCAGCCATGGCCGAGAGCGGCAACCAGGAGAGCCAGGGGGCCAACACCAGAATGGCGGCCAGCACCACCAGCGCATGAACGATCCCCGAGACGGGGGACGTAGCGCCGGCACGCACGTTGGCGGCAGAGCGGGCGATGGCTGCGGTAGCGGTAATACCGCCAAAGAAGGGGGCGAAGATGTTGCCAAGCCCCTGCCCCACCAGTTCGGCGTTGGAGCTGTGTTTGCGACCGGTCATCCCATCGAGTACCACGGCGCAGAGCAGCGATTCGATCGCCCCCAGCATCGCCATGGAGAAGGCGGCAGGCAGCAGCCGCTCAACAGCCGCCAGGTTCCATTCAACTGGCAAGCCATCAGGTCCGGGCAAGGCCCAGGGCATCACCAGGGTCGGCGCGATGGGCGGGATCCCCATCCCCTGGGTGCCATCGGCCAGGGTATAGCTGAACTTGCTGCCGATGGTGGCCACATCCACCCCAAAGTAATGGAGGCCAAAACCCAGACCCACCCCGACCAGCACCGCGGGCAGGTGGCCGGGCACCGGCAGACGCAGGCGCGGCCAGAGCAGCAGCACGACCAGCGTTGCGACCCCCACCAGGGTATCGCCCCACTGCCAGCTTGGCAGGGCGGCGGCCAGCGCTTCGACCTTGCCCAGATAGGTTTCCGGCATCTCGGGCACGCTCAGTCCAAAGAAGTCCTTGATCTGCAAGGTAGCGATCACGATGGCGATACCACCGGTAAAGCCCAGCGTCACTGACGGGGGAATGTACTCGATAAGGCGGCCAAGACGGGCCATCCCCATCGCCACCAGAAAAAGGCCGGAGATGAGCGTCGCCATCAACAGACCACCGACCCCGAACTGCTGGGCGACAGGATAGAGGATCACCACAAAGGCAGCGGTTGGGCCGGAGATGGAGTAGCGGGAGCCACCGGTCACGGCGATCACGATTCCGGCAATGATGGCGGTATAGAGACCGTGTTGCGGCGGCACACCGCTGGCAATGGCCAGCGCCATGGCGAGCGGGATGGCGATGATGCCCACCGTCACACCGGCGATAAGATCACGGCCGAAGCGGGCCATGCTGTAGGGTTCATCAATACAGGACTGGCGTAAGGCTATGGCGAGCTTCACGCTATTTAAAGAGGCTTGCTTGTGCATGTATATCGTAATACCAGAAGAGGGAGATAAAGGCCGGAGAGATCCGGCGCCCGATCATCATCAAGGGCCGGCAGGGCTGTCGACGCGGCGATGGTATCCTGCGTAACCTTACTCCAGACGGGCCATTTTTTCGATGGGCAGGATCAATGAAACTCGCCCTTACCCATTATTTGGCTTATTTGCCGCCAAATCGCCGATCTTGACTCCAGCTCTCCCCTTTTTAGCCACAAAAATTACCATTTGAGCCTCACTTAGTTGCCAGCACGTTCGCGACATCATGCTGGCATCATCAGGTTGATGCGAACCGAACCAATGCCCCCTGCGCCGGTTGGGAGCGTGATGGCAAGGGACTGATTGTGCTGAAAATAAACCACAAAGCGCAACTTTTGGGCAAACAGTCCGAAAATCCGGTTTTCGGGAAATTCGCGGGTTGACACCCGCCGCCCTGGTCATTAATATTCGCCCCGTCTTAACGAGACAGGCAATTCCTCCTTAGTTCAGTCGGTAGAACGGCGGACTGTTAATCCGTATGTCACTGGTTCAAGTCCAGTAGGAGGAGCCACTTTTCCCTCGTAGTTCAGTCGGTAGAACGGCGGACTGTTAATCCGTATGTCACAGGTTCAAGTCCTGTCGAGGGAGCCAAATTCTAAAGCCCAGCCTTTTGGCTGGGCTTTTTCGTATCTGCTGTTCGCCCCCTTCCCTGTCACGCGCGCCCTTCAAATGCCCTCTGTCATAACGTCTCTTGTCTGCATGTGATGACCAACCTGCATACAGCTTGAATTGTCTATTGAGCTCCATCCCATAAACAATAGAGCTGGATTGACCAGCCCCTGTGTGTACACCTCATCTCGCTGCCGGATGCCGGGATCAGAAGCGGTAGAGCAGGCCCGTGGTGATGCTGGTGGCGCGAATGTCGTAAAAGTCGATCCAGGAGTCTGCATTGGCGTAGCTGGCGCTCAGGAGTGCAGAGAGCGGCGCAATGCCAAACAGCTGGTGCCAGAAGAGGGTGGCATCGATGGCCATGTCGCGGCTGTCGGCACGCTGGCCAAACAGCGGGTTGGCCTCGTCATAGTCGCGCTTGCCCAGATAGAGGTTGCTGACAAATGACCAGCGAGGCGAGGTTTTGGCGTAGGTGAGCTGCAACCCCTTGCTCACATAAGACTCGGCACTGCCCGCCAGATCAGCCTTCTCATAGCGCAATGCTGGCTCGAGGAACTGATCGTCTGTTAGCCGGAACTGGTAGGAGAGCTCGGCGAAGTTGACCCGGCCATTGCGATCCAGCATCCCCATCACAGCGCGACCATATTGCTCGCCGCTGGACTCCCCATCCACCTTGACGTCGCGGCTGGTGATGCTGCCACTGAACGCGCTGCCCCAGATGTTGTCCCACGCCAAACGGGCGCCGTGGGATCGCACATCACAGTCCTGACGAGCTACACCCACCGCAAAGGGATCGCGCCAGACCTTGACCGGGGTGGCATTGAAAACCAGCGAACCGGCCACGATCCCCTTGTCCCCCAGTTGCTGGCGCAGCCCGAACTGCTGGGTACCGTCGCCACGAATGGCATCCTGAATGAGGTTGCCCAAAAACAGCTGGCTACCGGTGGAGGCAAAGGTGTAGCGCAGATCCCCGTTGATCACCGGATCAAGGTGGCGCTGCTGCGCCGCAGCCCCCAAAGCGTCAATACGCTCGCTACCTGCATTCCCCGTGGCAAAATTGGACTTGGTCTCGCCAACGCTGGCCCCCGCCAGCACACTGCCGGAAAAACCAGATTCCCCGGGAATGGCTCCCAGCTCTTGTGCCTGAACCCCGCTTGCAACCAGCATCCCCATACTCAACAGCAGACCAATACGCATCGCAACACTCCTGGCAAGCGGCCACTCTCGGTGGGCCGAGCCTGATAAATAGGAGGGAGGCAGTCGCCCCCCTGAATTGAGAAGCGGCATGTTACGGCAGGGAAAATGTCTAGTCCTGAAATAGG
>NZ_CDDK01000048.1 GCF_000820225.1 Aeromonas veronii bv. veronii | reverse complement strand
GTGCAGTACAGCCTGAGTGCCACGGCAGGTGCAGGGACCGGGTTGTGGTTGGCAGGTCAAAGCGGCAGCGCCAGCGAAATCAAACTGGTGGCCGTGGCCAACGGTTATGAAGGATGGACTGGCGGCAGCACCAGTGGCACCAAGGCGTTTAGCGTGCTGATGGACGGCAACGGCAAGGTCACGGTGACCCAGTATGCGGCGCTGGAGCACGGTGTGGATGGCAGCAGTGCGAGTGACCATGATGACAGCGTCTCGCTGGCGGCAGCCATCAAGGTGGTACAGACCGTGACCGACCGTGATGGTGACAGCACGACAGCGACCAGTGCGAGTGGGCTCGACATTGCCTTCAAGGACGACGGTCCGAGTGCTGTGGCTGATACCATTACCAGTGGCACTAATGGCACTGTCAACCTGGTGTTGGTTCTCGATAGCTCAGGCAGTATTGGTGATACCAATATGCAGGTTATCAAGGATGCTGTAACGAATCTGATGAACAGCTATGGCAACTCGTTGGTCAAGGTTATGCTGGTTGATTTTGCGGGCTCTGCCACCGTCAAGAGTGTCGGTAGTCAGGTATGGCTGACTAAGGACCAGGCGACTGGTCAGCTGACAACTATCTCTTCCGGTGGTTCGACAGACTACGATGATGCCTTGCAAGCGGTACAGGACAACTATGGAACACCGCCTTCGGCTGATAATACCTTTGTATTTTTCATCTCGGATGGTGTGCCCAGTTCGACCGATGACGCTATTAACACCGAAGAGCGTAATGAGTGGACGAATTTCCTGACGCAAAAAGGTATTGATGGTGCCTATGCCGTGGGAATTGGCTCAACCAGCGTGCTTGATGCCGACTTGCAAAGTGTCGCTTGGTCACCTAGTGGTGCTCACAACAGCAATGTGGTGGTGATCAATACCGCTGGTCAGTTATCGGGAACTCTGACCAACCTGACGCAGGTAATCGATGGTAATGTCACAGCCAATGACAGTGCCGGTGCTGATGGTTTCGCTACGCCCAAGTTGGTTTCTGTGGAGTACAACGGAACAACCTACACCTTTAATAACAGCAATACCTCTTTCTCTATCGCACTGGGTACCAATAAGGGCACCCTATACATTGAAAATGATGGTGATTACCGATTCACACCACCATCAGGAGGTGCTGAGGGGGCTCCAGTCGAGGTCACTTACAAGATCAAGGATGGCGACGGTGATACCAGCAGTGCCAAGTTGACCATTATCAATCCGGTCCTGGTGGTTGGTAGCAATGCCAATGACACTGGTTCTGGGGCAAGCACGGCCATTGACGATCACGTTCGTCCCAACCCTCTTCTTGCTCCGGATGTGGATGGGGCAATAGTGGGTGGAGTTGGGGCAGATGTATTGATCGGTGATGTTGGCGGAGTGACTTCGGGTAGTTACAACCTGACATTCATGATTGATATGTCGGGAAGTATTAGCGGCACTGAATTCCAGCTCATGAAAGATGCCATCAATAACTTGCTGGCCAAGTTCAGTGGCATATCACAGTTGCAAGTCGAGATTGGTACGTTTGCAGATAATAGCAACGTTGTGGGTACCTATTCCTCGGTTACCGCTGCTCAGCAGGCTGTCAGTAATCTAACTCGCTCAGGGGGGGGGACCAACTATCAGGCTGCGTTGACAACTCTTAATACCATGATGACCGTGGATCCTGTCGCGGATCATAAGTATGTCTACTTCCTCACGGACGGGGAGCCAACTGTTGGAAGCTGGACCAATTCAACCCAGATTGCTAACGGTATGGCAGCCCTGAATGCGTTGACGGCTCCTGGGGTGGTGATTAATGCGGTCGGGATTGGGGTGCCATCAGGTGCATCATTTGGCAATAACCTCAATGCGATTGATAACACGCCAGACAACTACCTCGCCGTAGACAACTTTGATGACCTGTCCAGTGGCTTGGGTTCGCTCTTTACCGCTGTTAGTGTCGGCTCTGACCTGTTGCAGGGCGGTGCAGGCAACGACGTGATTTTTGGTGACAGCGTTCATGCGGACAATGTGGATGGTGGCTGGTTCGAGTTTGTGGCAGACAATCCGGGCAAGAGTGGTGGGCAACTGCTCAACGAACTTTACAGTCAGCATGCAGTGTATGGTAAGGAGGGGGCTGTCGGTGGCGATGATACCCTTGAAGGTGGCGACGGTAATGATGTGCTTTATGGCCAAAAAGGGAATGACATCCTGATTGGCGGTGACGGTATCGATATTCTGATTGGTGGGACCGGGTCTGACACCCTCACTGGGGGGGCTGGCAAGGACACCTTCAAGTGGGGCGCTGGAGATGTTGGTGGCACCGATGTGATCAAGGACTTCACCACTGGAACTGGCGGTGATGTGCTGGATATCAGCGAACTGCTTACTGGTGAACATGCCAATAAGAACTCGCTGGATGCCTATCTCACCTTCTCCAGTGGGCCAGGGAGTGGCAAGTCTACGCTCACTATCGATCTTGATGGTTCAGGGGGAAGCAGTACGACTCATGTCATTCGGTTTGACAGCATTGATCTGACCCTGGGAGGGACGCGTAACGATCAGACCATCATTGAAGATCTGTTGAATCAGGGCAATTTGAAGGTTGATCCGTAACCTTGTCTCGGGGGCGGGCTTGCCTGGCCCCTGTTTTTTCCCCAAGGGGATGGATAAGATAGCGGCAGTAGAGGAGAGGGGTAATCATGCAGTCATTCAACTGGGTCGACATTGATGGCATCCGTTATAGCTGGGATGGGCAGGGGAACATTACCTGTGCAGGCCAGTTTGGCTATCAGGCATCGATCGCGGGGGATCGGCTGGATGGGATGGAGATTGAGAATGAGGCCGGTGATGTAGCGGGCTCGCTCTATGTTGATTTCGCTACGGCCTCTATCACTTATGTGCCGGTCATGGATACCGAGTCTGCCTATAACATGATTCTGGTTGGCCATCATCAGGGGCAGCAGGAGTATCCTCTGGCCAGTTTTCACTCTCCGTTGTTGCAAGATTTGCTAGGGCCATCTGATACCATCCCTTGGTCTGCGATGGAGGAGGATAGTGGTGGCACCAATATCGGACAGGCGGTGCAAGGACACGTTCTGTCGTGGGACTCGTTCCATTTCGATGATGAGGTGTTGGTCTGTGGCGCGGCTCCTGCGCTGGATATGGCAAACCAGAGCCAGGATCCCGGCAGCATGGTCACCATTAGTCTCGATCTGACCAATCAGATACTGGATCAGCTCCCCCCCTTGCACGATATATGAATCCCGTAGCTGCACGGGCATAATGGCCTCAATCTTTCCGATTGAGGTTTTTTCTATGTGGCGTCCCCTTCTTACTCTTTCTCTTTCCGCTCTGGTTGTCAGTGCTCCGCTGCTGGCGATTGAAGTGCCGCAAGCGCCCCATCTGGTGGTGAGCGGTTATGCCGAGCAGAAGACCGAACCCGATATGCTGACCCTCAATGTGGCGGTGAGTGCACTGGATAAGCAGGGCCTCAAGGCCAAGCAGCAGGTCGATACCAAGGTTGCAGCCTTTTTCAGCCAACTGGAAGGGTTGGGGATCAAGCGCAGCGATGTTGAGGCTGGCAACCTGATGGTCTCGCCGGAATATCAGTATGGTGAAAACAAGAAGCCGGTATTGCTGGGATACCGTGCCCAGCGACAATTGGCGGTGAAGCTCTATCAGCTCGACAAGTTGAGCCCCCTGATGGATACCGCACTCAAAGCCGGGCTGGAGTCCGTATCCCAGATTGAGTACGGGTTGAAGTCGCCGCAGGTCATCAAGGAGCAGGCCCGTCTGAATGCAGTTGAGGATGCCAAAACCAAGGCTGAATCTCTGGCCAAGGCGTTCGGGATGAAGCTTGGCAAGGTCTACAGTGTGGAGTACCGCAATGCTTCGCCCATTACCGCCTACAGCCGCAACCTGAAGGTGGTGCAGGCCATGGCGATGGCTGCACCTGCGGCGGATATGGCGGACAACAGCTATCAACAACAGCAGATCACGGTAAGTGATAATATCGAGGCTGTTTTCTTGCTGGAGTGATGCCCGTCGTTTAAGTCCAGTCATGAACAACCCCGCCATTTGCTGCGGGGTTTTTATTGCGCATCGATGCAGATATAAAAAAGCCGACGCTCGTGTTTACTTCATCGGGCGTCGGCTTTTTGTTGCGCTGGGTTTATCAGGCGGTCACAGCATCAGCCTGGGTCGCTTCAGGAGCCGGGTTGCGGATGAGGTAATCAAACGCACCCAGTGCGGCGGTGGCGCCAGCACCCATGGAGATGATGATCTGCTTGAACGGTACCGTGGTGGCATCCCCTGCGGCGTAGACGCCGGGCAGGGAGGTCGCGCCCTTGGTATCGATCTCGATCTCGCCAAAGCGGGTCAGGGCAATCTCGCTCCCTTTCAGGAACTCGGTGTTCGGTACCAGGCCGATCTGGACGAAGATACCCGCCACCGCCAGGTGTTTGATCTCACCTGTGGTGCGATCTTCGTAGTCCATACCGACCACCTTGCTGCCATCACCGATCACTTCGGTGGTGCGCGCGCTCATGATGATGTCGATATTGCCCATGGAGCGAGCCTTCTTCTGCAGCACTTCATCGGCACGCAGGGTGTCGGCGAACTCCACCACAGTCACATGCTCGACGATTCCAGCCAAGTCGATCGCTGCCTCGATGCCGGAGTTACCGCCTCCGATCACAGCTACTCGCTTGCCCTTGAAGAAGGGGCCATCGCAGTGCGGGCAGTAGGCCACGCCCTTGGTACGGTACTCAAGCTCGCCCGGTACGTTCAGATCACGCCAGCGGGCACCGGTAGCCAGAATCACGGCGCGGCTCTTCAAGGTGGCGCCAGAGGCGAGATCCACGTTCACATATCCATCTTTGCTGATGGCGGCGGCGCGCTGCTCGGTGATCACTTCCACGCCGTACTCTTTGACGTGCTGCTCCAGGCTGGCGGCCAGCTTGGGGCCTTCGGTGTAGGGCACTGAGATAAAGTTCTCGATGCCGACGGTGTCCATCACCTGACCACCGAAACGCTCGGCAACGATGGCGGTGCGAATGCCTTTACGAGCGGCATAGATGGCCGCTGCGGCGCCGGCCGGGCCACCGCCCACCACCAGTACGTCGTAGGGAGCTTTCTGATTCAGCTCGGCAGCTTTGCGCTCTGCGGCGCCGGTGTCGAGTTTGGCGACGATCTCTTCGAGCGAAATACGGCCCTGGCTGAACGGTTGCCCGTTCAGGTAGACATTCGGTACCGCCATGATTTGACGCTCGGCGACCTCTTCCTGGAACAGGGCGCCGTCGATCATGGTGTGAGTGATGCCGGGGTTCAGGGTCGCCATCAGGTTGAGGGCCTGTACTACGTCCGGGCAGTTGTGGCAGGAGAGGGAGATATAGGTCTCGAAGTGGAACTCACCCTTGAGATTGCGGATCTGCTCCTGCACAGCCGCATCGGCCTTGGAGGGGTGGCCGCCGCTTTGCAGCAGGGCGAGCACCAGAGAGGTAAATTCATGACCCATGGGGATGCCGGCAAAGTGAACGCGCGGGGCTTGGCCCTGCGGCGCGACACTCATGGAAGGCTTGCGAGCGGCAGTGCCAGAGGTCTGGGTGATCTTGGGGGACATCTCGGCGATCTCGCTGGCCAGTGCCAGCAGCTCTGCAGATTTGTCGCTGTCGTTGCCGGACACGCTGATCTCGATGGGATTGACGATGTACTGCAGATAGGTGTTCAGCTGTTGTTTGAGGTTGGTATCCAACATCTTCGAATTCCTTCTTGTGATTGCGGGTCGGCGTGAGATGTAAGCCGGAAAGCAGACCGGCGCCTTTGCTTGGGGCCGGAAACAAAACCGGCCCTTATGCGGGCCGGTCTTGGAAGCGGGAGGCTTAGATCTTGCCTACCAGGTCCAGGGACGGGGCCAGAGTGGCTTCGCCTTCTTTCCATTTAGCCGGGCACACTTCACCCGGGTGGGAGGCAACGTACTGGGCTGCTTTGACTTTGCGCAGCAGTTCCAGTGCGTCACGACCGATGCCACCAGCGTTGATCTCGACGATCTGGATGATGCCCTGCGGGTCAATCACGAAGGTACCGCGGTCAGCCAGACCAGCTTCTTCGATCATCACGCCGAAGTTGCGGGTGATGGTACCAGTCGGGTCACCAATCATCGGGTACTGGATCTTCTGAATGGTGTCAGAAGTGTCGTGCCATGCTTTGTGAGTGAAGTGGGTATCGGTAGAGACAGAGTAGATCTCAACGCCCAGCTTCTGGAATTCAGCGTAGTTGTCAGCCAGGTCGCCCAGCTCGGTCGGGCAAACGAAGGTGAAGTCAGCCGGGTAGAAGAAGACCACGGACCACTTGCCTTTCAGGTCAGCGTCAGACACCTGAACGAATTTGCCATTGTGGTAGGCGGTAGCATTGAACGGCTTGATTTCAGTGTTGATGTAGGTAGACATGTAATTGCTCCTTAGTGATGTACATATGCCGGTCTGGTGTTGAAGAGTCTTGCCAGACGAGGCGCTTAACTTTCG
Source organism: Aeromonas veronii bv. veronii (assembly GCF_000820225.1). Lineage (GTDB taxonomy): Bacteria > Pseudomonadota > Gammaproteobacteria > Enterobacterales > Aeromonadaceae > Aeromonas > Aeromonas veronii. The sequence continues at coordinate 56,185 of NZ_CDDK01000048.1, read as the reverse complement.
ATGGATTCATCATAGGGGCTTCAGTTAATCGATAAAAGCCGCAATTTTGAATCGCTTAAATCTACTTATTAGATAGCTCACTATGGCTGTACCTAACATGAATATCTCTAGCCTACTGAGATAACTCCTTGTCGTGATTCAATATCTGTGCGCTACATCGCCTTTTCAAGGCATGGGAAGAGGTGTGCAGAGCCACGATGACGCGATGAGATAACGGTGGTGCAAACAGGTGGCGCAGGAGGTTGAGGCAGCTGCTTGCAGCGATGGGGATGTGCTAGCAAGGGGAGGCAGAAAGGCGCAGATAAAAAAATCCCGGCGCTATCGCAACGACAGGGCCGGGTCATCAAACAAGGAATGGCTATATAAACAAATGCTTTACAGCAAAGACTAACTACGGGGTGTGCAAACTTGCAGACATATGAGAGGAAGATAATGGGTGCACAATCCCTCGTCTCCCCCTCGGCAACTATTGCATGAGAGGGATGATAGTGTGACGCAGATCACAAGGCAAGTATTTGGTGTAATTTTTCAATCAAAATGAAAGTGTTTCATCATTTCAGCTTATTTTGACGGCTGAAAACGCTTTTATTGTAATTTAATTACAGCTAGATCTGTCAAAAGTCGGTAGGTGGTTCCTGCTCTTCCATCAATTCCAGCAGGTTGATGGCCACGGCAATGAAGTCCGACTCGGTGACAATGCCGATCAGCTTGCGTCCTTTGAGTACCGGCAGGCAGCCATATCTGTGCCGCTGCAGGTAAAGTGCCGCCTCCTTGATGCCGGCGTGAGGATCTACGCTCGCCACTTGCCGTGTCATGATCTCGTCGAGTTGCACGCTGTCGGTAAATTCGGCTTCCCGCTCCGGGCTGATGAGCAGCAGCTTGGATTCCCGGGTGGCCAGGATATCGGTGAGGGTTACCAACCCCAGCAGGTGGTGCTGCTCGTCGACGATGGGAATGTGGCGGATCCGCTCCTGCTGCATCAGGTCCATCGCTTGTTTTACACTGTTTGACGGACCCAGAGTGAAGGGGTGTTCGGTCATGATCTCGGATAGGGTCATCATGGTGGGCCTCCTTGTGTATCTGCTTTCACCCTAGCCCAGCGCCCATTGGCAAAACATGATCAGGGTCAATACAGAACATTAAAGAATCATTAACCGGAGGTGTGTCTCAATATTGCTCGCTACCCCTTGTCTCTCTTGGGTTTTTGGTCTTTTGGGTTGCCTTGGAAGATGGGGATAACTAGACTAGCCGCCGATTCCCCCCGAGGTGAAAGATGCAAGTATCCGATTTTCATTTTGATCTGCCAGACGAGCTGATTGCCCGCTATCCGATGGCAGAGCGTACCGCCAGCCGCCTGTTGCAGCTCGATGGTCAGACTGGCGCCCTGCGCCACGGTCAATTTGTGGATGTGCTGGATCAGCTCAATCCGGGTGACCTGCTGGTATTCAATAACACCCGTGTCATTCCGGCGCGCATGTTTGGCCAGAAGGCCAGCGGCGGCAAGCTGGAGATACTGGTCGAGCGCATTCTGGACGAGCACAGCGTGCTGGCCCATGTCCGTGCCTCCAAGGCGCCCAAGCCCGGCACCCGGATGATCATGGATGGTGGTGTTGAAGCCGAGATGCGCGCCCGCCACGACGCCCTGTTCGAGATCCACTTCCTCGACCCGCGTCCGGTGCTGGAGATTTTGGAGGCCATCGGCCACATGCCGCTGCCCCCCTATATCGACCGTCCCGACGAGGATGCCGACAAGGAGCGCTACCAGACCGTTTACAATCAAAAGCCGGGCGCCGTCGCGGCGCCGACCGCCGGTCTGCACTTTGATGAGCCGCTGCTTGAGAAAATTCGGGCCAAAGGGGTTGAAACGGCCTTCGTCACCCTGCATGTAGGGGCGGGGACCTTCCAGCCGGTGCGGGTAGATAAGATTGAAGATCACCATATGCACTCCGAGTATGCGGAAGTGCCGCAAGAGGTGGTAGATGCCATCGCGGCCACCCGTGCCCGTGGTGGCCGGGTGATCGCGGTGGGGACCACGTCGGTCCGTTCGCTGGAGAGCGCGGCCAAGGTCACCCTGGCACAGGGCAAACCGCTGGCGCCCTTCTTTAGTGACACCGATATCTTCATCTTCCCTGGCTACCAGTTCCAGATTGTCGATGCCATGGTCACCAACTTCCATCTGCCGGAGTCGACCCTGATCATGCTGGTCAGCGCCTTCGCCGGTTACGACAACGTGATGGCGGCCTATCAGGCAGCTGTGGCCGGTCAGTACCGTTTCTTCAGCTACGGGGACGCCATGTTCGTCACCCGTCGCCAGGTTGAAGCATAAGCTTCAGCTTATTTACCGGGCCGTGAGCGGCCCTCCTATTGTCAGACTGTTTATCTGACGCAGCCGAGGTAGCAATGAAATTTGAACTGAAAACCACCGACGGCCGTGCCCGTCGCGGTCAACTGGTCTTCGAACGTGGTGTGGTACAAACGCCGGCCTTTATGCCGGTCGGGACATACGGCACCGTCAAGGGGATGACCCCGGAAGAAGTGCGTGAAACCGGCGCCCAGATCCTGCTGGGTAACACCTTCCACCTCTGGCTGCGTCCGGGTCAGGAAGTGATGCGTGCCCACGGCGATCTGCATGACTTCATGAACTGGCAGGGCCCGATCCTGACCGACTCCGGTGGTTTCCAGGTGTTCAGCCTGGGCCATATTCGCAAGATCACCGAAGCGGGCGTCCACTTCCGTCACCCCATCAATGGCGAGAAGATCTTCCTCGACCCCGAGAAGTCCATGGAGATCCAGTACGATCTGGGCTCCGACATTGTGATGATCTTCGACGAGTGCACTCCGTACCCGGCTACTTATGAAGAAGCGCGCAAGTCCATGGAGATGTCCCTGCGTTGGGGCAAGCGCTCCCGCGACAAGTTTGATGCGCTGGGCAACAAGAACGCCCTGTTCGGCATCATCCAGGGCTCGGTCTACGAAGATCTGCGTGATGTCTCCCTCAAGGGGCTGCTGGAGATCGGTTTCGACGGTTATGCGGTCGGTGGTCTGGCCGTGGGCGAACCCAAAGAGGACATGCACCGCATCCTCGAGCACGTCTGCCCGAAAATTCCGGCTGACAAGCCGCGCTACCTGATGGGTGTCGGCAAGCCGGAAGATCTGGTGGAAGGGGTGCGCCGTGGTATCGACATGTTCGACTGCGTCATGCCGACCCGCAACGCCCGCAACGGCCACCTGTTTACCACCGATGGCGTAGTGAAGATCCGCAACGCCCAGCACCGCAACGACACCAGCACCCTGGATGCCGAGTGCGATTGCTACACCTGCAAGAACTACAGCCGCAGCTACCTGCACCATCTGGACAAGTGCAACGAGATCCTCGGTGCCCGTCTGAATACGATTCATAACCTGCGTTACTACCAGCGTGTGATGCAGGGTTTGCGGGACGCGATCGAGCAGGGTAAATTAGACGACTTTGTAACAGAGTTTTACCGTCGGCAAGGGAAGCCTGTGCCTCCGTTAGCTGAAAATGACGTTAAATAACAACAACATATAATTTTGTTTTTTTAAATCTACATCAATAAGAGGTTGTTAAATGAGCATTATCTCCAAGGCGTATGCAGAAGGCGCAGCACCGGGTGCACAGGGTGGTGGTATGGAAATGATCATCATGCTGGCCGTATTCGGCCTGATCTTCTACTTCATGATCTATCGTCCCCAGGCCAAACGTGCCAAGGATCACCGCAATCTGATGAGCTCCTTGTCCAAGGGTGATGAAGTGCTCACTTCCGGTGGCCTGGTTGGCAAAATTGCCAAAGTGGCTGCAGACAGCGATTACCTGGTGATCGCCCTGAACGACCAGACTCAAGTCACCATCAAAAAGGACTTCGTCTCTGCCGTTCTGCCCAAGGGTTCTATCCAGTCCCTTTAATCTCCCAAGGAGCACAGCGTGTTGAATCGCTATCCGCTGTGGAAATACCTGATGGTGATCCTGGTGATCGCCATCGGTTTTCTATATGCAGCCCCCAATCTTTACGGCGAAGATCCGGCTTTGCAGGTTTCTGCCAGCCGTGGTGCCGAAGTCAAGCTAGATACTCTTGATCTGGTGAAAGAGACCCTTGAAGCGGCCAAGATCCCGGTCAAACATGCTGCATTCGAGCACGGTTTTATCCTGATCCGTTTCAAGAACACCGAAGACCAGCTGAAGGCGCGCGATATCGTTGCCAACAAGCTGGGCGACAACTTCATTACCGCACTCAACCTGGCACCTTCCACTCCCGCCTGGCTCGAAGCCATCGGTGCGGCGCCTCTGAAGCTGGGTCTTGATCTGCGCGGTGGTGTGCACTTCCTGATGGAAGTGGACATGGCCGAAGCACTGACCAAGCAGCAAGAGCAGATGGTGCAGGATTTCCGCTCCGAGCTGCGCACCCAGAAGATCCGTTACTCCGGCGTGCGCCGGGTCGGTGATCAGGTGCAGGTGATCTTCCGTGACGAAGCCGATCAGGAACGCGCCGTTTCTCATCTGCGTCGTCAGAACCCTGATTTGACCTTCACTACCGAGCAGAAAGGGGATGAGTTCATCCTGCTGGCTGGTCTGAGCGAAGCCAAGATCAAGGAAGTGAAGAAGTACGCCCTCGAGCAGAACATCACCATCATCCGTAACCGGGTCAACGAACTGGGCGTGGCCGAGCCGTTGGTACAACAGCAAGGCGCCGAGCGCATTGTCGTTGAACTGCCCGGTATTCAGGATACTGCTCGCGCCAAGGAGATACTGGGGGCAACCGCTACCCTGGAATTCCACATGGTCGATGAGACTGCCGACATCCAGGCTGCGGCCGATGGCCGTGTCCCGCCCAGCTCCAAGGTCTACAACGATCGCAATGGTCGTCCCGTGGTGCTGCAAAAGCGGGTGATCCTGACCGGTGACCACATCGTGGGTGCCCAGTCCGGTTTCGACGAGTACAGCCGTCCCCAGGTCAACATCAAGCTGGATGGCCAGGGTGGCAACAAGATGGCCAACTTTACCAAGGATAACGTCGGTAAAGGGATGGCGACCGTCTTCATCGAGTACAAGCCGGTCGGTCAACCGGGTCCGGATGGCAAGCGCAAGTTCCGCAAGCAGGAGGAGGTGATCAACGTCGCCACCATCCAGTCGCGTCTTGGCAGCCAGTTCCGTATCACAGGTATCGACAACGCCAACGAAGCCCACAACCTGGCGCTGCTGCTGCGTGCCGGTGCCCTGATCGCCCCGATCCAGATCGTGGAAGAGCGCACCATTGGCCCGAGCCTGGGTCAACAGAACATCGACAGCGGTATGGAAGCCATCGGCTGGGCCATGCTGGTGATCGTGCTGTTCATGGGGATCTACTACCGTGCATTCGGCTGGGTTGCCAATCTGGCGCTCTGTATGAACCTGGTGCTGATCGTCGGTATCATGTCGATGATCCCGGGGGCCACCATGACCCTGCCAGGCATCGCCGGTATCGTGCTGACGCTGGGTATGGCGGTGGATGCCAACGTGCTGATCTACGAACGTATTCGTGAAGAGATCCGCAACGGTCGCGGGGTTCAGCAAGCCATCCATCTGGGCTTTGATCGGGCATTCTCGACCATCGCCGACTCCAACGTCACCTCGCTCATCACCTGTGTGATCCTGTTCGGTATCGGCACCGGCGCCATCAAGGGCTTTGCCCTGACGCTGGGCATTGGTCTGACCGCCTCCATGTTTACTGCCATCACAGTTTCCCGTGCCATTATCAACCTGGCTTGGGGTGGACGGCGTATCGACAAGCTGCCCATCTGAGGATAGAGAGATGTTTCAGATTCTACATTTTGAAAAACCGATCCCGTTTATGCGCTATGCCAAGCCGGGTGTGGTTTTCTCTTCCGTGCTGATGGTGGTAGCCCTGTTCTTCCTGTTTGATCGGGGCCTGAACTGGGGTCTGGACTTTACCGGTGGTACCACCATCGAGGTGGGGTTCCAGCAGTCGGTGAGCCTGGACAAGATCCACGACGCTCTGGAAGAGCAGAAGATTGAAGGGGCAACCCTGCAACACTTTGGCTCCAGCCGTGATGTGCTGTTCCGCCTGACCCCGAAAGAGGGGGTCAAGGTAGAACAACAGGGTAACGAAGTGCTGGCGGCGGCCAAGCAGCTCGACGAGGGCGCAGTGCTCAAACGCGTCGAGTTCGTCGGCCCTTCCGTGGGTGATGAACTGGCGACAGACGGTGCGCTGGCGATGCTGGCCTCCATCCTCTGTATCCTGGCCTACGTGGCAGTGCGTTTCGAATGGCGTCTGGCGCTGGGGGGGATTCTCTCCCTGGTGCACGACGTGGTGATCACGCTGGGTGTCTTTGCCTACTTCCAGTACGAGTTCGACCTGACCGTACTGGCGGCGCTGATGACCCTGGTGGGTTACTCCCTGAACGATACTATCGTGGTCTTCGACCGCTTGCGGGAGAACTTCCGCAAGGTGCGTAAAGGGGATACCGAATACATTCTGGATCTCTCCATGACCGAGACCCTGAGTCGTACCATCATCACCTCCGGCCTCACCTTTATCGTGGTGCTGGCGCTGCTGCTCAAGGGCGGTGCGCTGATCCACGGTTTTGCCGTGGCCATGGTGATCGGTGTGGCGTTCGGTACCTACTCCTCCATCTATGTGGCGAGTGCGTTTGCCATGTTCCTCGGCGTCAAGCGCGAGCACATGCTGCCCACCCAGGTAGAGAAAGAGGGTGCGGACCAACAGGAAATCCTGCCGTAACAGTGAAGAGCGCCTCATGGCGCTCTTTTCTTATCTCTGCGTGTCGTTTGCTGACGCACATGATTTAAACAACAGGAGTTTGTCATGCATCACAATCCCCGTTTTTTGGCGCTGGTTGACGGGATCCGCTCCCGCATCACCGAAACCGATGTTCACCAGATCAAGCGCTGGCAGGATGAAGGGCGCACGTTTCACCTGATCGACGTGCGGGAAGAGAGCGAGTGGGCCAGGGGTCATCTGCCCGGAGCCCGATACCTGGGTCGTGGCGTGATTGAGCGGGATATCGAGACCCAGTTCCCGGATCTTGAGACCGAGCTCTACCTCTATTGTGGTGGTGGTTTTCGCTCCATTCTGGCGGCGGACAACCTGCAACAGATGGGTTATCGCAAGGTGATCAGCGTCGACGGCGGGTTTCGCGGTTGGTGCGATGCCGGATACCCTGTCGAATCCTGATTTATTTGAGGTAGAGGGGCACAGCTACATGACAAAGCGGCTGTTGACCTTTACCATATGCGGGGTCAAGCGTAAGCGTCGGAGTGTTCATTGAACGTCAGGAAAGGGATTGGATACCTCCTCGGTATCCTGTTGTTGCTTCCCATGTGGGGTTGCAGCAGTAGCAGTCAGGTTAACACCCCCAAGGTTCCCAAGCCGCAGCCTGCTTCACTGGTGTTGGCGACCCCCCTGCAGGTCTCCTACCAGAGTGAGCTGGCGCTCGCCCGACTCGGGCAGATGCTCAGTGAAATGGAACTGACCACCGAGCAACGGGCAGAGTTGTTCTATGAACGTGCCGTGGTGTTTGATCGGGTTGGTCTGCGTTCCCTCGCGCGGCTCGATTTCAACCGTGCCCTGCGGGAGAAACCGGATTTCGCCGAAGCCTACAACTTCATCGGCGTCTATCTGGTACAGCAGCAGAATTACGACGAAGCCTATGATGCGTTCGATTCCGCCCTCGAACTGGCGCCGGACTATGACTATGCCTATCTCAACCGTGGCATCGCCCTCTATTACGGCAACCGTCCCGAACTGGCTGCGGCCGATATGAAGCGTTTCTACGAGGCGCAGCCGGAAGACCCCTATCGGGTGATCTGGCTCTATCTGGCCGAGCAGAAACTCGACCCGTCGGCCGCCATGAGCCGGATGCGCGAGCGTCTCAACAAGTACGATGACGACGCCTGGAACTGGGATCTGGTTCGCCTCTATACCGGCGAGATCAACGCTTCCCAGCTGATGGGCAACGTGGTGAAAGGGGTGAAGGATAACCGGGAGCTTGCCGAGCGCCTGTGTGAAACCTACTTCTATCTGGGCAAGTTCGAGTTGGGCAAAGGCAACCGCAAGGAAGCCATCAGCTACTTCAAGCTGGCCTTATCCAACAACGTCTATGACTTTATCGAGCACCGCTATGCGCTGTTGGAGCTGGAGTTGATGGCGCGCAAACCCTTGCCGCCAGGTGCCCAGAGCGCTCGTAACAAGGGTGATCAGCCCTCCTGATCTACTGCCAGATAGTGGTAAAAAAGGCCTCGCGATGAGGCCTTTTTGTTGGGCAAATGGCGGGTTTACTCCACCAGGCTCATGCCGGGGATCTGGCGCCAGTAGCCGTTGCAATCGCTTCCTTGCTGCAAGGAGAGGGGAGCCTGGCCCTGCCGGTTGGCTTTGAAGCGGGCCAGCATCTCCAGCGTCTCCATCCCTTGCGGCGAAAGCCTGACCACATCTACCAGACCTTCCATTCCAGCCAGCTCGTTACCCAGGTTGTAGCAGTAACCGGACTGGGTCTGGATCCCGTTGAGATTGAACACCCGTTGCCCCTCGCGGCTGTTGGCCAGTCGTCCGGTGGGGTAGTTGATGCAGGCGAGCTCGCAGTTGTCTTTCGGTTTGTCGAGGGAGCGGGCGGTGAAGCAGCGCGCCGAGTAGGCGAGCGGCAGATGGCCGTAGGCAAACACCTCCACCTCAAATTGGTCGCGTAGGGGGCCCAGATCCTGATTGAGTTGGATCAGCCAGTCACGGGAGAGTTCCACCGGCATGACCCAGCGTTTCATCCCCTGTTTGAGCAGCATGCGCAGCACATCGGCGTTATAGGCGTTGATGGCGGGACCACAGACGAAGGGGATCCCTGCCTCCCAGGCGAGTTGCACCGTACCGAGATCGTTGGCTTCGACCATAAGATCGCCGTTGTCGACCAGTCGCTTCACCTCCTTGAGCTCGGAAGGGGCGGAGATAAGGGCGAGGGTCGAGAGTACCACCTGCTTGCCGGAGCTAGCCACCTGACGGGCCAGCGCAATCCAGTCATCGACTTTGAGTTCGCGCCGCTTGCTGCAGACGGTCTCCCCCAGATAGATGATGTCGGCCTGACTGTCGGCAGCAGCATGGTAAAAGGATTCGGTATCGGCTTTGGGCCAGTAGAAGAGCAGAGGCCCGAGAGAAAATTGCATAGGTGGACTCCTTATTGCCACTGACGATGGTAGGCGCCGAGGGTAGTTTGGCTACCTTCGGAGACGCGGGCGAGCTGGGCATCCCACTCAGCTTTGACCTGATAGGCCTCGGGATTGGCCTGATAGGCATCGATGGCCGCACGCCACACTCGGGTCACTTGCTCCACATAAGCAGGGCTGCGTTGGCGCCCTTCAATCTTGACCGACTGGATCCCGGTCTTGAACAGCTCGGGCAGGAGACCCAGGGTATTGAGACTGGTGGGCTCTTCCAGCGCGTGGTAGGTCTGGCCATCCACGTCGAAACGCCCCTTGCACAGGGTTGGATAGCCAGCATTTTCGCTCGGGCCATAGCGGTCGATCAGCACTTCGTTGAGTCGCGACTCGAGGCCATTCGGGGTCTCTTCCCAACGGACGAACTTGGCCGGTGAGCAGGCGCCGACGGTGTTGGGGCTTTCGCCAGTCATGTAGGAGGAGAGATAGCAGCGCCCCTCGGCCATGATGCAGAGGCTGCCAAAGGCGAATACCTCGAGGCCAACATCGGTCTCACGGGCCAGTTGCTTGACCTGATGCATGGAGAGCACCCGGGGCAGCACTACCCGTGTGACATTGAATTGCTGCTGATAGAAGCGAATGCCGGCGGCATTGGTGGCGCTGGCCTGCACCGAGACATGGAGTTCCATCTCGGGGTAGTGGCGGCTGGCATATTCCAGCACGGCGAGGTCGGCGATGATTAACGCATCGGCGCCGAGGGCTACCCCGCGATCAACCGCCTGTTTCCATCGTGCATCGGCCCCGGGATGGGCAAAGGTATTGATGGCAATATGCAGCTTGCGACCATGTTGATGCACATAATCCACCGCCTTCTCCAGTTTGCTGTCGGTAAAGTTGAGACCGGCAAAGTGGCGGGCATTGGTGTCATCCTTGAAACCGATATAAACGGCATCGGCCCCGTTATCCACGGCGGTTTTCAGTGCCGGCAAACTGCCTGCCGGACAGAGTAATTCCATTGGTACGCTCCGAGAGTGCATATGAAGGGCAAACGAGCCCTGATTGTATGCAGCCATGCACTCCCGCTTTTTGACCTGAGGCAGCTTTGTGTGGCTTTACCCTTCTTGAGGTAACCCTGCACAAGTTTGATTTCCAACAGGATCTTGCCACTCTCCCTGTGTTTGAATGCGCAAAAAAGGGAGTCTATCGTGTTTCAACAACTGCAACGTCGCCTGGTCGAACAGGCTCCGCGCTTCTTGCGCCATCCCCTCAAGCTGGTTCCCTTCAATCTGCAAAAGCAGCTGATGGAGAGTTTGCTGGCCCGGGTATTCAAAGAGGCTATCGAAGATGGCGATTTCGAGTTTCTGGCAGACAAGTGGCTGAAAGTCGAAGTCTCTGATCTGGAGCTGTGCTGGTTTATCAGTGAGCAGAATGGCCAGCTGGTGGTGGCTCGCGAGTGTGACAAGGCCGATGTCTGCTTCAGCGGTACCGCCAACGACCTGATCCTCATCGCTGGTCGCAAAGAGGATCCGGATTCGCTCTTTTTCCAGCGCAAGCTGAAGATAGAAGGGGATACCGAACTGGGCCTTGAGGTGAAAAACTTGATGGACAGTCTGGATCTCGATGGCTTGCCAAGCCTGATGAAGTATCCCCTGATGGATCTGGCGACGTTTATCGAACGCGCCCGCACCGAGTCAACGCAGGCTCCGGTGCAGACGGCGCCGGGCGGGATCCCGTCTTAAGTGGACAATCACCCCATGGGCATGGCGACGATAATGGTGCCGTGCCCAGAGGCAACGACAGGCCCACAGACAGGGCACCAAGGCGATGAGTGCCGCAGGGGCGGGCAGCTGTGACATGGCCAGCCCCGCAGCCAGCCAGATGAAGGGCTGCGCTTCATACAGCCACTCCGGCTGTAGCCAGCGTTTGCTCGGAAAGATAATCAGATCGGTACGTCGGTAGCTGGAGCGCATCATCCAGGTCACCGCTCCGGCGATAAACAGCAAGGCGCCTGCAAACCAGAGCAGGGGCTGTTCACTCAACGTAATAATGGCAATGGCTGCCAGCAGGTAGAGGCTGGGCAATCTCTCATAGATAAAGGGAGGAAGCATGGCGTGGTGTCTCCTGTGCCGTTTATCGGATATCCATCAAGTTTAGTCCCCCCCCTCTCACTTCCCTCATGCTGGTTTGTTATACAAACAGGTGGTTTTGTTCTGAAATGGCTCGGCTTTTACGGTGCCAACATCGTGTTCTCTTATGTTACAATTGCGCGCCATTTTGGACTGAAGATTGACTGGGCATGTTGGATCAGATTCGTATCGTTTTGGTAAACACCTCTCATACCGGCAACATGGGGTCTGCGGCACGCGCCATGAAGACCATGGGGTTGACCCAGCTGGTATTGGTTGATCCGCAAGCCTTGCCGGATGACAATGCCTTCGCCCTGGCTGCTGGTGCCAGCGATGTGCTTGCCAATGCCCGTATCGTCCCGACTCTGGACGACGCGATCGCCGATTGTGGTTTGGTGATTGGCACCAGCGCCCGCTCGCGAACCCTGAGCTGGCCCATGCTCGATCCCCGTGAGGCCGGCGAAAAGTCGGTAGTCGAGGGGATGCAGCACCCGGTCGCGCTGGTGTTTGGCCGTGAACGCACTGGTCTCACCAACGACGAATTGCAAAAGTGCCACTACCACGTGGCCATTCCGGCCAATCCTGATTACAGCTCTCTCAATCTGGCCATGGCGGTGCAGACCCTCTGTTACGAAGTGCGGATGCGCTGGCTGCAGGGGCAGGCCGCCGAGCCTGAAGACGAGATGGTCTATCCGAGTGCCGCCCAGCTGGAAGGGTTTTATCAGCACCTGGAACAAACCCTGATGAAGACCGGTTTTATTGCCGATGACCATCCGGGTCATGTGATGAGCAAGCTGCGTCGCCTGTTCAATCGGGCTCGGCCGGAAGCAGCTGAGCTCAACATTCTGCGCGGTATTCTGACCTCGGTGCAGAAAGCGCACGTACCGGATTAATCCGACTGATTTACTCAACCATATACTTGACTGATTTGGTCGGGTATGTGACCATGTGCCCCATTAAATTGCTTCGCAAGACGGTAAGGCACATGAGACTGACTTCAAAAGGACGTTACGCTGTAACCGCCATGCTCGACGTGGCGCTGCATGCAGAGCAGGGGCCCGTCCCCCTTGCCGATATTTCCGAGCGCCAGGGCATCTCGTTGTCCTATCTCGAGCAGCTCTTTGCCCGCCTGCGCAAACATGGTCTGGTGAGCAGCGTGCGTGGCCCGGGCGGTGGTTATCGCCTCGGGTTGGCCCCAGGCGAGATTTCTGTTGGTCAGGTGATCACCGCGGTCGATGAGTCGGTCGATGCAACCAAGTGCCTCGGCAAGGGCGGTTGCCACGGCGGTACCCAGTGCCTGACTCACTCCCTGTGGCGCGACCTGAGTGAGCGGATCTCCAGCTTCCTCGGGGATATTACCTTGGCCGAGCTGGTACGCCAGGCCGATGTGCGCCGCATTGCCGGCAAGCAAGATGAACAAATGAAGACCGTGTTGTCCCTGGTTGATCGGGCAGAACACGGCGATGTGAGCTTGAAAGTCCAACTATAAACGTGCTTTCCACAGCGGGACTCTGTATGACCCGGACTGTGACGGAGAAAAACATGAAACTGCCTATTTACCTTGATTATTCGGCAACCTGTCCGGTGGACCCGCGTGTCGCAGAAAAAATGATGCAGTGTCTCACCATGGATGGCCTGTTCGGCAATCCGGCTTCCCGTTCTCACCGCTTTGGCTGGCAAGCCGAAGAGGCGGTGGATCTGGCCCGTAATCAAGTGGCAGATCTGATCGGTGCCGATCCCCGCGAGATCGTCTTCACTTCCGGTGCGACCGAATCCAATAACCTAGCCATCAAGGGTGTTGCCCACTTCTATGCCAGCAAGGGCAAGCACATCATCACCTCCAAGACCGAACACAAGGCGGTGCTCGATACCTGTCGCCAGCTGGAGCGTGAAGGGTTCGAAGTGACCTATCTTGAGCCGATGCCAAACGGCCTGTTCACTATCGAGATGATCGAGAATGCCATGCGTGATGACACCATCCTGGTCAGCATCATGCATGTGAACAACGAAATCGGCGTGGTTCAGAACATTGCCGCCATCGGCGAGTTGTGCCGTTCCCGCAAGATCCTGCTGCACGTGGATGCCGTTCAGAGTGTGGGCAAGATCCCGGTAGATGTGGAAGCACTGAAAGTGGACCTGCTCTCCGTCTCAGCGCACAAGGTGTACGGTCCGAAAGGGATCGGTGCACTGTTTGTTCGCCGCAAACCCCGCGTTCGTCTGGAAGCCCAGATGCACGGTGGCGGCCACGAGCGCGGCATGCGTTCCGGTACTCTGCCGACCCACCAGATCGTCGGGATGGGCGAAGCTTTCCGCATCGCCAAAGAAGAGATGGTGAGTGAAGGCGAGCGTATCTTGGCTCTGCGCCAGCGTCTGTGGAATGGCATCAAGGATATTGAAGCCGTCTACATCAATGGCGATCTGGAGCAACGTGTTCCGGGCAACCTCAACGTCAGCTTTGCCTATGTGGAAGGGGAATCCCTCATCATGGCGCTGAAAGATTTGGCGGTCTCTTCCGGTTCGGCCTGTACCTCCGCCAGCCTGGAACCCTCCTATGTGCTGCGCGCACTGGGTCTGAACGACGAGCTGGCACACAGCTCCATCCGTTTCAGCATGGGTCGCTTCACCACCGAGGAAGAGATTGACTACGCGGTCAAGCTTATTCGTGACTCCATCGGTCGTCTGCGCGAGATGTCCCCCCTGTGGGAGATGTACAAAGACGGCGTCGATCTGAACACGGTCGAATGGGCTCATCACTGATCTATCTGGTCAGTGAGCAACAGAATTAGCAGGAGTGAGATATGGCTTACAGTGAAAAAGTAATCGACCACTACGAGAATCCTCGCAACGTCGGTGGTTTCGACAAGAATGATCCCAGCGTTGCAACCGGCATGGTCGGTGCGCCCGCTTGTGGCGACGTGATGAAGCTGCAACTGAAGATCAGCGACGAAGGCATCATCGAAGATGCCAAGTTCAAGACCTACGGTTGCGGTTCCGCCATCGCATCCAGCTCCCTGGTGACCGAATGGGTCAAGGGCAAGACCCTGGATGAAGCGGCTGGCATCAAGAACACCGATATCGCCGAAGAGCTGGCTCTGCCACCAGTGAAGATCCACTGCTCCATTCTGGCTGAGGACGCCATCAAGGCCGCCATCGCCGATTACAAGCAGAAGAAAGGTCTCTAAGCGCCGGAGAGCAGTATGGCTATTACCATGACAGATGCCGCCGCGGCACGGGTTTCCTCTTTTCTGGCTAACCGGGGCAAGGGCATTGGCCTGCGCCTCGGCGTCAAAACCACCGGCTGCTCCGGTCTGGCCTACGTGCTTGAGTTCGTTGATGAACTGACCGATGAGGATCAGGTATTCGAGCAGCAGGGCGTCAAGATTATTGTCGATGCCAAAAGCCTGATCCATCTGGATGGCACCGAGCTGGATTTCGTAAAGGAGGGCCTCAACGAGGGCTTCCAGTTCAACAATCCCAACGCCAAAGGCGAGTGTGGTTGCGGCGAAAGCTTCAGTGTCTGAGATGTTTGACGTCAATGATCCTTCGTCTGTGGTTGAGCGGGTTGCCCATGACCCGTTCAACCACATCTCATTTGCCAGGGGCGAGTGAGGTAGTGGCGAACGTTTCCAAGAGGTTTGCATGAATCATTTCGAGCTGTTTGGGCTGGTTGAAGGCTTTGAGCTCGATACCCGTCAGTTGGCTGATACCTACCGCCAGCTGCAAACCCAATTCCATCCTGATCGTTTTGCCACCGCCCCCGAACGGGAGCAGCTGGCTGCGGTGCAACGTGCCGCCCAGATCAACGAAGCATTCACCACCCTCAAGGCGCCGCTGCGTCGTGCAGAATATCTGCTCTCCCTGCGTGGCACCGATATCCGTGGTGAACAGCAGACTCTGCAAGATACCGCGTTTCTGATGCAGCAGCTGGAGTGGCGCGAGCGTCTGGCCGATCTGAAAGATGACGCCGACCCTGAGCGCGCCATCAAGGATTTTCGCAGCGAGATCAGGCATGATCACCAGATGTTGATGCAGCAGCTGACCGAGTCTCTTGCCGCCGGCAGAGATCTCGTTGCCGCTGATTGCGTTCGCAAACTCAAGTTTGTCGACAAGCTCCTCGAAGAGCTGGAACGATTCGAAGACTCGCTTCTCGAGTCTTGATCCTTTAACGCTGGAAGTTTCATTACCCATGGCATTACTGCAAATCGCCGAACCCGGCCAGAGCGCTGTTCCTCATCAGCACAAACGTGCCGTCGGCATCGATCTCGGCACCACCAACTCTCTCGTCGCTGCGGTTCGCAGCGGTCACGCCGATACCCTTTGCGATGAGCAAGGGCGCGACCTGCTCCCGTCAGTGGTGCACTATCAAAGCGACGCCATTCGAGTCGGAATTGATGCCAAGCGCGAAGCGGCACTCGATCCTCACAACACCATCGTCTCGGTCAAACGGATGATGGGCAAGGCGCTGGCCGATATCGATACCCGCCAGCAGCCTTACCAGTTTGTTGCCGCCGACAATGGCATGCCGCAACTACAAACCCGTCAGGGGCTGGTCAATCCGGTGCAGGTATCGGCCGAAATACTCAAAAAGCTGGCCGAGCGTGGCGCCCAGACTCTCGGGGGCGATCTCGATGGCGTGGTCATTACCGTGCCGGCCTATTTCGATGATGCCCAGCGTCAGGGCACCAAGGATGCCGCCCGTCTGGCTGGTCTGCACGTGCTGCGCCTGCTCAACGAGCCGACTGCGGCCGCGATTGCCTATGGCCTTGACTCCGGTCAGGAAGGGGTGATTGCGGTTTACGATCTGGGGGGCGGCACCTTCGATATCTCCATCCTGCGTCTGCACCGCGGTGTGTTTGAAGTGATGGCGACCGGCGGCGATTCCGCCCTCGGCGGTGATGATTTTGATCACCTGCTGGCGGATTGGATCAAGGAGCAAGCGGGCCTCTCCGGCGAGCTGGATGCCCATCTGCAGCGCGAGCTGCTGGATGTGGCCGCTGCCGTCAAACACGGCCTGACCGATGCCGAGCAGGTGGCGTGCACCTTTGCTGGCTGGCAGGGTTCAGTGAGCCGTAGCCAGTTTGATGAACTCATCACCCCGCTGGTGAAACGGACCTTGCTGGCTTGTCGCCGCGCCCTGCGCGATGCGGGCCTTGAGCAGGTGGAAGTGCTGGAAGTGGTGATGGTCGGTGGCTCCACCCGGGTGCCGCTGGTGCGTGAACTGGTGGGCGAGTTCTTCCAGCGTACGCCGCTGACCAGCATCGATCCGGACAAGGTGGTCGCCATTGGCGCCGCCATCCAGGCCGATATTCTGGTGGGCAACAAGCCCGATGCCGAGATGCTGCTGCTGGACGTTATCCCCTTGTCGCTGGGTCTGGAGACTATGGGTGGCCTCGCCGAGAAGGTGATCCCGCGCAACACTACCATTCCGGTTGCCCGCGCCCAGGAGTTCACCACCTTCAAGGATGGTCAGACCGCCATGGCGATCCATGTGGTACAGGGCGAGCGCGAGCTGGTGGCCGATTGCCGCTCTCTGGCCCGCTTTACCCTGACCGGTATTCCGCCGATGGCTGCCGGCGCCGCCCATATTCGCGTCACCTTCCAGGTGGATGCGGATGGCCTGCTCTCGGTCAGCGCCATGGAGAAATCTTCCGGCGTGCAGGCCGAGATCCAGGTCAAGCCCTCTTACGGGCTGGCGGAGCAGGATATCCTCAACATGCTGAGTGCCTCCATCGAGAACGCCCAGCAGGATATGGATGCCCGCATGCTGGCCGAGCAGCAGGTTGAAGCCGACCGGGTGGTCGAGAGTCTCAATGCGGCGCTGGCCGCCGATGGCGATGCCCTGCTCAATGCTGCCGAGCGTGCCGAGATTGATGCCGCCATCGCCCATCTGCTGACTATGCGCAACAGCGGCGCAACCCATCAAATCAAAGAAGCCATTGAGGCAGCCGATGCTGTCAGTGGCGAGTTTGCAGCCCGCCGGATGGACGCCTCCATCCGCAAGGTGCTGACCGGACAAAACGTCAACAAGGTGTAATATGCCAAAACTGATCATTCTTCCTCATCCCGTACTCTGTCCGGATGGCGCCGCCCTCGAGGGGCAAAGCGGCGAGACCATTCTGGATGTGGCGCTGCGCAACGGTATCGAAATCGAGCACGCCTGCGAGAAATCCTGTGCCTGCACTACCTGCCACTGCGTGGTGCGCGAGGGCTTTGACTCGCTCGAGCCAAGTGACGAGCTGGAAGACGACATGCTGGACAAGGCGTGGGGGCTGGAGCCGGAATCTCGTCTCAGTTGCCAGGCAAAACTGGCGGACGAGGATCTGGTGGTGGAACTGCCCAAGTACACCCTGAACCTTGCCTCTGAACGCCATTAATTACACATGAGTGAATTGCACGTGCAGCATCCTGTGGTGCTTCAGTGATATGGTGGAAGGCCGTGACCCTCGTGGGCACGGCCTTTTTTGTATTCGTTATTCTCTCTTTGCCAATAAGCTCTTTCCCATAAAGAGTGCTTATACATAGTGCCAGTAAAAAGGAAGCAAACACGATGGCTGACATGATGAAGGTAGCGTTATCCACCCAGGCAGCGGCCGCCTATTGGGGCGAGGGCGCCCAGCTCAGTTTCAATGGCGACGAGGCACTGATCCATCTTGGTGCCGCCGGTCAGGAGAAGGATGTTCTGCGCACCGTTCAGCGCGCCGCCCGTCGCCTCGAATCGAGCGGGATCAAGCGGGTGACGCTGGTCGGTGAGGGGTGGGATCTGGAGCGTCGCTACGCGTTCGCCCAGGGGTTCTACGCCGCCAAGGGATCGCGTGAACTGGATTTTGGCCAGCAGAGCGACGCGGAAGCCCGTGAACTGGATGCGCTGCTCAAGGCTGCTCGCTGGGTACGTGACATCACCAATGGCTGTCCGGAAGAGATCTACCCCATGAGTCTGGCGGAATCGGCCCTGTTGCTCATTCGTGGTCTGGCCGGGGATCAGGTTACTGCCCGCATCACCGCCGGTGAAGCACTGCGCGAGTCCGGCCATATCGGGATCTGGTCGGTTGGCCGTGGCAGCGAGCGCGAGCCTGTGCTGCTGGAGCTCGACTACAACCCGACCGGTGATCGCAATGCGCCCGTGGTGGCGGCGCTGGTGGGCAAGGGGATCACTTTTGATTCTGGCGGCTACTCCATGAAGTCCTCTGACAACATGCTGCCGATGAAGTCCGATATGGGCGGCGCGGCCATGGTGACCGGTGCGCTGGCGCTGGCTATCAGCCGCGGTCTGAACCAGCGGGTGAAGCTCATTCTCTGCTGCGCCGAGAACCTGGTCTCCGGCCACGCCTTCAAGCTGGGCGACATCCTCACTTACAAGAATGGGGTTTCGGTCGAGATCCAGAACACCGATGCGGAAGGTCGTCTGGTGCTGGCCGATGGCCTGATGGCGGCCTCCGACAGCGGTGCGGCTTATATCCTTGACGCAGCCACCCTGACCGGCGCCGCCAAGATGGCGCTGGGGCGCGACTATAATGCGGTGTTTGCCCTCGATGAGACCGAACAGCAGCGTGCGTTGGCCGCAGCCAAGGTGGAAAACGAGCAGGCGTGGGCACTGCCGCTGGAGCCCTGGCATGCCAGCCAGCTCACCTCGGCCTTTGCCGATCTGGGCAACGTCGCCTCGGCAGAGGGCACGGCCGGTGCCACCACAGCTGCTGCGTTTCTCTCCCGCTTCGTGCGCGATGAGGGCAAGGGCTGGGTGCACCTGGATCTGGCAGCCTCTTATCAGAAATCGGGCAACGATCTCTGGGCGACCGGCGCCAAGGGGCACGGTCTGCGTACCATCGCCCGCTGGCTGCAGGAGGTGACCGCATGAATGTCTGGTTAAGTCGTGAATTTGCACCGGCCGAGTGGGGGGAGGGGGCGCTGCTCTCTCACCGCGCCGACGGCATGGTGATCCATCTGGTAACGGCCAATCCGCTGCTCGATATCCAGCAAGCGGCCCGTCGCCTCTGCCAGCAGGGGATCCAGAAAGTGACCCTGGCTGGTCATTGGGAGCGTGAACAGCAGTGGGCCTTTGCCCAAGGGCTGCAAACCCCCAAGGCGGAGGTGCAACTGCAGTGGGCCATGTCCTCGGAAGAGGACAGAGAGGAGCTGGAAGCGCGTTGGCTCTGCGGCCGCTGGGTGCGCGAGATGACCAATGCCACCCCGGAGCAGTTGGGCCCGCTGGAGCTGGCGGTGGAAGCGGCCTCCTTTATTACCGAGCTGGCGCCGGACAAGGTGAGTCATCGCATTTTGAAAGACGAAGCGCTGCAACAGGCGGGCTGGGTCGGCCTCTATCAGGTGGGCCGCGGCAGTGCGCGCGAACCGGTATTGCTGGAGCTCGACTTCAACCCGGGGCGTGACCCCAAGGCGCCGGTGGCGGCAGCGCTGGTGGGCAAGGGGATCACCTTTGACTCCGGCGGCTACTCCATGAAGAGCTCCGAGGGGATGCTCACCATGAAGTGCGACATGGGGGGCGCGGCGATTGTCACCGGTGCGCTGGCGCTGGCCATGCTGCGCGGGCTCGACAAGCGGGTGAAGCTGATCCTCTGCTGCGCCGAGAACCTGGTTTCCGGCCACGCCTACAAGCTGGGCGACATCCTCACCTACAAGAATGGTACCACGGTCGAGATTGTGAATACCGATGCCGAGGGGCGGCTGGTACTGGCCGATGGCTTGCAACTGGCGAGCGAGTCCGGCGCACCGCTGATCATCGATGCCGCGACCCTGACTGGCGCAGCCGTGATGGCGCTGGGTGGGCGCTACAATGCCCTGTTTGGCCTCGACAAAGGGTTGGTAAGCCGGGCCATGACCTATGCCGATGCCGAGCATGAGCCTGCCTGGCCGCTGCCGCTGGAGCCCTGGCACCGCCAGCAGTGCCCCTCCCATTACGCCGACACGGCCAACAGCCGTCCGGTGAAGGGGGGCGGGCCGGGTGGCGCCTCCAACGCGGCGGGTTTCCTCTCCCGTTTCGTTGCCAACGAAGGGATGGGCTGGCTGCATATCGATCTGGCCGCCTGCTTCAGTGACAACGGCGATGCTCTCTGGGCGCCGGGAGCCAATACCCTGGGGATGCGCACCATAGCGCGGGCCTTGCTGGCGGAAGCCAAATAGGCGAGACAAGGCACCTTCGGGTGCCTTTTTCATGCTGTTCGAATTGCGAACAAAAGATGGGGTTTTGGCGGCTTAAGGTAACTATCGTGCGCAAGCGCACATATTTTCCGGCTCTGCTCGGTCAAGATGAGTGTGGATGTTGATTGCAAGGGAGTGATGTTTAATAAAAAGTTGCTTGTTTGTGTGTTTTTCCGGTTTTTGTTTACGTATAATCGCCAGCGAACATGGATTCTAACAATAAAACTCTGTAGTTAAGGAAAGATATCAATGGCCATCGAACGTACCTTCTCTATCGTCAAACCGGATGCTGTCAGCAAGAACCTGATCGGTGCCATCTATAGCCGTTTCGAAAGCGCAGGCTTGAAAGTGGTGGCATCCAAAATGCTGCATATGAGCAGTGAACAGGCTGCCGGTTTCTATGCCGAGCATCAGGGCAAGCCTTTTTATGACAATCTGGTCAGCTTCATGACCTCTGGCCCTGTCATGGTGCAGGTGCTGGAAGGGGAAGACGCCATCCGTCGCAATCGCGAGATCATGGGGGCTACCAACCCGAAAGAGGCGCTGGCTGGTACCTTGCGTGCCTGTTATGCCGAGAGCATCGATCGCAACGCAGTGCATGGCTCCGATGCTCCTGCATCCGCTGCCCGCGAAATTGCCTACTTCTTCTCTGACAACGAGATCTGCCCGCGCGGCTGATTTTTGTGGATGATGACCCAAGGGAGCCTCGGCTCCCTTTGTTGTTTTCGCCGTTTACGCAATATCCCTCTATTCTCCAGGTGGAAAGCCAGACCCATTATTTGTACAATGCCGCCCCCTGACGTCGTCAGCCAATAATTGATGAAGTGTTTGAACTGAGGCCATTGATGAGCGAAACAAAAATCAACCTGCTGGATCTTGATCGGGATGCCATGCGTGCCTTTTTCGTCGAACTGGGCGAGAAGCCATTCCGGGCAGATCAGGTCATGAAGTGGATCTATCACTTTGGGTGTGATGATTTCGATCAGATGACCAACGTCAACAAGGTGCTCAAAGAGCGCCTCAAGGCGATCGCCGAGATCAAGGCGCCCGAGATCAGCCGCGAGCAGCGCTCTGCCGATGGCACCATCAAGTGGGCCTTGCAGGTGGGCGATCAGGAGGTCGAGACCGTCTACATCCCGGAAGATGACCGCGCGACCCTCTGCGTTTCCTCTCAAGTTGGCTGTGCGCTGGAGTGCAAGTTTTGCTCTACCGCCCAACAAGGCTTCAACCGCAATCTGAAAGTCTCCGAGATCATCGGTCAGGTGTGGCGTGCGGCCCGCGTGGTCGGTGGCAAGCGTCCCATCACCAACGTGGTGATGATGGGGATGGGCGAGCCGCTGCTCAACCTCGCCAACGTGGTGCCCGCCATGCGTCTGATGATGGATGACTACGGCTTTGGCATCTCCAAGCGCCGGGTGACCATCTCCACCTCTGGCGTGGTACCTGCGCTGGACAAGCTGGGTGACCAGATCGACGTGGCGCTGGCTATCTCCCTGCACGCGCCAAACGACAAGTTGCGTTCAGAGATCATGCCGATCAACGACAAGTACAACATCGAGGAGTTCCTCGCCGGTGTCCGTCGTTACCTGGCCAAATCCAATGCCAACGGTGGTCGGGTGACCGTCGAGTATGTGCTGCTCGATCATATCAATGACGATATGCAGCATGCTCACGAGCTGGCCAAGGTGCTCAAGGACACTCCGAGCAAGATCAACCTGATCCCGTTCAACCCCTTCCCGGGCAACCCTTACGGCAAGCCGAGCAACAGCCGTATCGATCGCTTCTCCAAGGTGCTGATGGAGTACGGTTTCACCGTGATTGTCCGCAAGACCCGTGGTGATGACATCGATGCCGCCTGTGGTCAGCTGGTGGGTGACGTGATTGACCGTACCAAGCGAACTATCAAAAATCGGATGCAACAGGATGGGATTTCCGTCAAAATGGTTTAAATGCTAAGCCATTGTATAGACAGGGAATGGATACACGTACATTGATCGTAGTGGCAGCGCTCTGCGCGCTGCCAGGCTGTGTGACCGAGACCACTTACGCTGGCCAGAACTCGACCCAGCGTGAAGTGGGTCCTGACCTCAAGGCGGCTGCCCAAACCCGCCTCGACTTGGGTATCCAGTACCTGCGTCAGGGCAATGCCGAGCAGGCCAAGTTCAATCTTGACCGCGCCCTCCAGTATGACCCCTCCAACCCCCAGATCCAGATCGGTTTTGCCTACTTTTACCAGAAGGTAGGGGATTTCAAGGCGGCCGAGACCCATTACAAGAACGCCCTTGCCATGGATCCGTCCAATGCTGACGCAATGAACAACTATGGTGCCTTCCTCTGTGATCGCGGCAGGTATGCCGAGGCAGATCAGGCGTTCAACCAGGCTGTTATTCAGCCAGGCTACGTAAAAATTGCCGATACCTATGAAAATGCGGCACTTTGTGCGCTGCAAAATCGCAGAAATGATAAAGCAGGCGAGTACTATCGCCTGGCCTTGGGGTATAATCCCCGCAATCCAGGGTTATTGCTGGACTTGGCCGAGCTTTCCATGAAAGATGGCAAGCTGCCTGATGTGCAGTCCTACCTCGCCCGTTTTGCCGATGTGTCAGACGAGAACGATGAGAGTCTCTGGTTGAGACTTCGGCTGGCACAGGCGATGGACAAGCCGGCATTACTTCACCAATTCGGGACTGAGCTGGTAAGGCAATATCCCACTTCGCAACAAGCCAAGCGTTATTTAGCCAATGACTATTGAACAGCAACACGATTTCCAAGACGACTCCCAGGCAGTAGGCCCAGGCCAATTGCTGCGCAACGCCCGTGAACAGCTTGGCTGGACACGAGAACAGGTTGCGTCCCGCATTCACCTTCGTCTGACCCTGATCGCCGCTATCGAATCGGATACCTACGACAAGCACACCTCCCATACCTTTATTCGGGGCTATCTGCGTACCTATGCCAAGCTGGTCGGGATCCCCGACGAGACCATTCTGGCCGCTTACGACAAGCTGGGTCTGACTCCTCCCGACAATATCGACATGCAGAGCTTCTCCCGTCGCTCCCGCCAGCAAGCCAACGACAGTCGGCTCAAGGTGGTGACTTGGCTGGTGATCCTGGTGTTGATTACGCTCTCGGTCGCCTGGTGGTGGCAGAGTACTTCCCGTCGCTCCGCCGGTGATGAAGCGCTGGCAGCCACCGAGATGAGTGCAACCGGTTCGACTCCGGCTGAACCTGCCATCACGCCGCCCGATGCGATCAACACCGCTCCGGTGGAAGGCGCTGCCATCGCACCGGCCGCCACGGACGTGGCTGCCCCTGCGGTGGTCTCCGATGCGACGGTTACCCTGGCGCCTGCTTCTGCGGCTGTTGCCCCGAGCGATGTCAGCGCGGCTGTCGGCACTGCGACCGATGCAGCGGTATCCGGCGCCAATGGCACCGAATCTGAAGAGGCTGTCGTTGATCCGGCGACTGCGCCGCAACTGAAGATGAGCTTCACCGCCGATTGCTGGCTGGATGTGAAGGATGCCAACGGCAAGACCCTGTTCAGTGGTCTGAAGAAGGCCAACGACGAGCTGGTGCTGGAAGGCGCCGAGCCCCTGAAGTTCATCATTGGCGCGCCCATGGCCGTCAAGCTTGATTACAAGGGGCAGTCGTTTGATATGAGCCGTTACAACAACGGTCGTACAGCCCGCTTCTCACTGCCGCAGGAGTAATCTGTTTCCCATGTCTTCTCACGAATCTCCCATCATTCGTCGTAAATCCAGACAGATCATGGTTGGTAATGTACCGGTTGGGGGCGATGCCCCCATTACCGTGCAGACCATGACCAACACCAAGACCACAGATGTCGCCGCCACCATCGAGCAGATCCAGCGGATCGAGCGGGTCGGTGCCGATATCGTCCGTGTCTCCGTGCCCACCATGGAAGCGGCGGAAGCCTTCCGGCTGATCAAACTGCAGACCCGCATCCCCATCGTTGCCGATATCCACTTCGACTATCGCATCGCCCTGAAAGTGGCCGAGTATGGCGCTGACTGCCTGCGCATCAATCCGGGCAACATCGGCAACGAGCAGCGGGTGCGCTCGGTGGTCGATTGCGCGCGCGACCTCAATATCCCGATCCGTATCGGGGTCAATGGCGGGTCGCTGGAGAAAGATATCCAGGAGAAGTACGGCGAGCCGACCCCAGAGGCGCTGGTAGAGTCCGCCATGCGTCACGTGGACTATCTCGATCGTCTCGATTTCCAGGACTTCAAGGTGAGCGTCAAGGCCTCCGATGTGTTCCTGGCTGTAGGTGCCTATCGCCTGCTGGCCAAGCAGATCGAGCAGCCGCTGCACCTTGGCATCACCGAAGCGGGCGGTTTCCGTGCCGGCGCGGTGAAGTCTGCCATTGGTCTGGGCATGCTGCTTACCGACGGCATCGGCGATACCCTGCGTATCTCGCTGGCGGCGGATCCGGTGGAGGAGGTGAAGGTCGGTTTCGATATCCTCAAATCTCTGCGCATTCGCTCCCGTGGCATCAACTTTATCGCTTGCCCATCCTGCTCACGGCAGGAGTTCGATGTGATCGCCACCGTCAATGCTCTGGAAGAGCGGCTCGAAGACATCATCACCCCGATGGATGTTTCCATCATCGGCTGTGTGGTGAATGGCCCGGGCGAAGCACTGGTCTCCGATCTTGGTCTGGCGGGTGCAGCCAACAAGAGTGCCTTCTATGAAGGGGGCCAGCGGGTCGATCGGCTCGACAACAAGGATCTCATTCCAACTCTGGAGCGCCGCATTCGCGCCCGCGCCGCCATGCTGGATCCCGCCAACCGGATCCCGATGGACAAGGAGTGAGCGAAACAGGGCCACATTGGGTGGCCCTTTTTCCAGGTGACTGATTTTAAATCCCGCATCCGGATTCCCTGATTTTACCTTGGGGGGGAAAATCCCTATAATGCGGCCAAATTTTACCTCTTTTTCTCGAGTATCAACGTGGCAAAACAGATCCAAGCTATTCGCGGTATGAATGATTGCCTGCCGGAGCAGAGCCCGGTATGGCAGAAGGTTGAACAGATCCTGCGCCAGGTCGTTGCCAGCTATGGCTACAGCGAAGTGCGCATGCCGATTGTCGAGCAGACTCATCTATTCAAGCGCGCCATCGGTGAAGTGACCGACGTGGTCGAAAAAGAGATGTACACCTTTGAAGATCGCAACGGCGACAGCCTGAGCCTGCGTCCGGAAGGGACCGCCAGCTGCGTCCGTGCCGGTATCGAACACGGTCTGCTCTACAACCAGGAACGCCGGATGTGGTACATGGGCCCCATGTTCCGTCACGAGCGTCCCCAGAAGGGCCGTTATCGCCAGTTCCACCAGTTCGGTGTCGAGCTGTTTGGCATCAACGGGCCGGACATTGACGCCGAGCTGATCATGCTGACCCACCGTCTGTGGCGTCTGTTTGGCATCAGCGAGCATGTCACCCTGCAGCTCAACACCTTGGGTCAGAGCGCCGAGCGTGCCGCTTACCGCGATGCGCTGGTGGCCTATCTGGAGCAGTACAAGGAGCAGCTGGACGAAGAGAGCCAGCGCCGCATGTACAGTAACCCGCTGCGGGTGCTCGACTCCAAGGATGAAAAGGTGCAGGCCATTTTGGCGGGTGCCCCGCGTCTGTTCGACCATCTGGGGGAAGAGAGCCTGGCCCACTTCGAGGGGCTCAAGCGCCTGCTCGAGTCTGCCGGTATCAAATACGAAGTGAACGAGCGTCTGGTGCGTGGTCTTGACTACTACAACCTGACCGTGTTCGAGTGGGTCACCAGCAGTCTGGGTGCCCAGGGCACCGTCTGTGCCGGTGGTCGCTACGATGGTCTGGTGGAGCAGTTGGGCGGTCAACCGACCCCGGCCGTGGGCTTTGCCATGGGCATGGAGCGTCTGGTGCTGATGCTGGAGACTCTCGAGCTCAACGCCGATATCCGCCCGGCAGTAGATGTTTATCTGGCGATGGTGGGCGAGGGGACCGAACAGGCTGGCTTCCAGCTGGCCGAGCGTCTGCGCGATGCCCTGCCTGACCTGCGCCTGATGAGCCACTGCGGTGGTGGCAACTTCAAGAAACAACTCAAACGTGCCGACAAGAGCGGCGCGGCAATCGCCCTGATCCTTGGTGAGACCGAGGTGCAAAACGGGGAGATCACTATCAAATATCTGCGTGGTCAGGCCGAGCAACAGACCGTCAAGGTTGACGCCGCCATTGCCCTGCTGGCAGCCAAAGGAGAGTAAGCTGTGGAAGTCTATACCACCGAAGAACAACAGGTTGAGGTTATCAAGGAGTGGTGGAAAGAGAACGGAACCTCGGTGATTGCCGGGACCGTGATCGGTCTGGTCGGTCTGTTCGGCTGGCGCTATTACAACCAGCACCAGCAAGAGACCATGGAGGCCTCCTCCCACTCTTACAACCAGGTGATTGAGCAGCTGGCCAAGGGCGATGCCGCCGGTTTCGAGCAGGCACAGCAGTTTGTCACCGCCAACAAGGGTGACTCCTACGGTGAACTGGCCGCGTTGCAACTGGCTGCCGCTGCCGTCAAGGCGGGCAAGCTGGATCTGGCTGCCGAGCAGCTGAATCTGGTGGCGACCACGGGTGACGAGAGCATTCGTCCCATCGCGGCGCTGCGTCTGGCCCGTGTGCTGAATGATCAGGGCAAGGCAGATGAAGCGCTGGCCAAGCTGGCGACCATCCAGAATGAGGCCTTCAAGGCGCAGGTAGCCGAAGCCCGTGGTGATGTGCTGCAAAAGCAGGGCAAGACCGAAGAGGCTCGTGATGCCTATCAGGCGGCGGCGGATGCCGGCGGCCTGCAGGGTAGCGCCGAGCTCAAGCTGAAAATGGACGATCTGGCCCTGCCGGCCGTTGCGACTGGTGAGGCACCGGATGCGTAATCTATTCAAGATGGTGGCGCTGGGGGCTGCGGTCTCCTTCGCTCTGCAGGGTTGCTCCCTGTTCAGTTCCGAAGAGGATCTCAACCCGATGGCGCCGCTGCCCAAGGTTGAATCAGCCTTCACTGCCGACACCGCATGGTCATCTACTGTGGGTGATGGCATCGGTGACTTCTACTCCCAGCTCAAGCCGGTGGTGGAAGAGGATCGTATCTATGCGGCGGCCCGTGACGGCGATGTCAGCGCTTTTGACCGTGCCAGTGGCGATCGCCTCTGGACTGTCGATCTGGCCGACTTGCCGGTCAACGCCGACAAGCGCAGCGCTCGTCTCTCCGGCGGCCTGGTTTCCCGTTATGGCAAGCTGTTCCTCGGCTCCGAGAACGGGGTGGTCTACGCCCTGAACGAAGAGAATGGCGAAGTGCTGTGGCAGACCAATGTGCCCGGTGAAGTGGTGGCAAGCCCCGCGGTGGAAGATGGCCGCGTGGTGGTGTTGACCACCTCCGGTCGCCTGATCGCCCTCGACACTGATGAAGGCAAGATGCAGTGGTCGCTCTCCGAAGAGCAGCCGCCGCTGACCCTGCGCAGTGCCGGTGCACCGGTGATCACCAACGGCGCCGTGATTTACGGTCGTGCCGATGGCAAGGTGGGCATCGCCCTGCTGAGCAACGGCCAGCCGGTGCGCCAGTCCAAGGTGGCTGATCCGCGCGGTGCCACCGAGCTGGACCGCATGGTTGACGTCGATGCCAGCCCGCTGATTGCCGGTGATGAGCTCTACGCCATCGCCTACAACGGTCAGCTGATGGCGCGCAAGCTGATGACCGGCGATGAAGTGTGGAAGCGCAAGTATTCCGGCTATCGCGATCTGGCGATGACCGGTAATGCCATCGTGCTGACCGACAGCCGCAGCCATCTGTTTGCCATCGACCGTCGCAACGGTCTGGAGCTGTGGTCCAACACCCAGCTGGAAAATCGTACTGTCACTGCACCAGTCATCTTCGGTGACTATGTGGTGGTGGGTGATGTGGAAGGATACCTGTATTGGCTTGATCGTACCGACGGTACCATCAAGGCGATGCAGCAGCTCGATAGCAGTGGTCTCTATGCCGCCCCGCTGGTGGATGGCGAGACCCTGTATGTGCAGAGCCGTGACGGCAAGTTGTACGCCCTCAAGCGTCCTTGATCGTCCGATAATGTGAATATCCGGCTCCTGGTCTTCGGACCCGGAGCCTTTGTCGTCTTGAGAATGAGGCTTTTATGACTCCTGTAGTAGCCCTGGTGGGCCGCCCCAACGTGGGGAAATCCACCCTGTTTAACCGCTTGACCCGTACTCGGGATGCCCTGGTTGCCGATTTTCCCGGTCTGACCCGGGACCGTAAATACGGTCAGGCGAAGTTGGGCGAGCTGGAATTTATCGTGGTCGATACCGGCGGTATCGATGGCACCGAAGAGGGGATCGAGCTGAAGATGGCCGAGCAATCCCTGCTGGCCATCGAAGAAGCGGACGTCGTGCTGTTCATGGTGGATGCCCGTGCCGGTCTGACCGCGGCGGATCAAGCCATTGCCGAGCACCTGCGCAAGGCCCACAAGAAGGTATTTCTGGTGGCCAACAAGACCGACGGTATCGACGGTGATTCCGCGGTCTCCGAGTTCTACGGTCTGGCGCTGGGCGAGGTCTACCAGATCGCGGCCGCCCACGGTCGTGGCGTGCTGAGCCTGCTGGAACTGGCCCTGGCTCCCCATCTGGAGACCCTGGTCGACTCCGCTACCGATGAAGATGCGCAGGATGAGGAAGAGGAGGACTTCGACGAAGAAGCCCTGCTGCGCATGGTGGCTGCCGGTGAACTCGATACCAAAGAGGACACCAAGGAGACCCCGTTCGCCGACCTGCCTATCAAGTTCGCCATCGTTGGTCGTCCCAACGTCGGTAAATCTACCCTGACCAACCGTATGCTGGGTGAAGATCGGGTCATCGTCTATGACATGCCCGGCACCACCCGTGACTCCGTTTACATTCCGATGGAGCGTGACGAGCAGAAGTATGTGGTCATCGATACCGCCGGTGTGCGTCGTCGTGGCAAGGTGCACGAGACGGTGGAGAAGTTCTCCGTTATCAAGACCCTGAAAGCTATCGAAGATGCCAACGTTTGCCTGCTGGTGATCGACGCCCAGGAGACCATCACCGATCAGGACTTGAGCATCCTTGGCTATGTGCTCCACGCCGGTCGCTCCGTGGTGCTGGTGGTGAACAAGTGGGATGGTCTGGATCAGAAGGTGAAAGAGGATGTGAAGAACGAGCTGGATCGTCGCTTGGGCTTCATCGACTTCGCCCGCGTTCACTTCATCTCCGCCCTGCACGGCAGCGGTGTCGGCCATCTGTTTGAATCCATTCAGGAGGCTTACCAGTCCGCCACCCGTCGTACCAGCACGGCCATGCTGACCCGCATCATGCAGATGGCGCAGGAAGATCACCAGCCGCCGATGGTCAATGGTCGCCGCGTCAAGCTCAAGTATGCCCACGCCGGTGGCTACAACCCGCCGCGCATCGTGATCCACGGCAACCAGTTGAACGACTTGCCGGACTCCTACAAGCGGTATTTGATCAACTACTTCCGCAAGTCCCTCAAGATCATGGGCTCGCCGATCCGGGTCGAGTTCCAGGAGTCGGTCAACCCGTTTGAAGGGAAGAAGAACACCATGACCCTGAGTCAGGAACGTCAGCGCAAACGCCTGCTGAAAATGAAGAAGAAATAAGAAATAAGCCCTTGCGGCTGCCCTCACCGGCAGCCGCTTTGTTATCCTCGCCATGTTAAGGTGAGGAATAAGGGGAGGGGGATCTGCCATGGAACAAGACCATGGCAGATCCACTTTTCGAGGAGTTGATTATGGAAGCCCTGCTTTGCCCGTCATGCCAGGCTGAACTGGATACCCGCAGCAAGGAGCAAACCTGTGGCCAGTGCCAGGCCCCTGTTCGGGTTACTGCCATCTGCCCCACCTGCCAGCAGGAGCTGGAGCGTCTCAAGGCGTGCGGCGCAGTGGATTACTTCTGCAACCACTGCAACTCGCTGATCTCCAAGCGGTCGGTACAGTTCAAGGCGGCGCTGGTGTAAGACAGTATTCAGGTGAGAAAGAAGATAAAAAACCCGGCGAATGCCGGGTTTATGCTGTGTGCTCTGCAATAAGCAGGGTATAGGATCGATTTCTGCGCCACAGATTGCGCTTGATGTCATTAAGCTTGAGTTTGCGTCTGGGGCTCCAGCTGCACTTCGCTTTTCTGACCAGACTGATTTTTCTACGTTTTTGCATCTTGGTCTCCTCCCAACTCAGTTGGCCATCCCGGCCTTGGGTCATTGATGGAGCCCATCCGAAATTGCTGTTATTTAATCTCTCAACATAATGAAAACAATGCGATTTCGGATAGGCTCCGATGTGAATCGATGGTAACAGAGAAGTTTGCGTGAAAACAGCCGAATAATGGCTGGTTAGCGCATGGTGATCTGATTGACCACTTCGGCGATGGCGGTGGGGCGCTCGGCCAGCTCGGGCTCGCTGTCGTTGTCGAGACTCTCCCGCTGATGTGCCTTCTGTTGCTCGTTGTCGAGCCAGAGCAGACTCTGGTAATACTGGCGCACGTTGTTGACATAGTTACGCGCCTCGCTGCCACGGGCATAGCCGTAACGTACCTTGCGGTGCCAGCGCGCCTGTTGCAGCAGCGGCAGCACCTCTTTCACGTCGCTCCAGGCGTCGGGGTTCTTGCCAAGCTCTTTGGTCAGACGGCGGGCATCCATCATGTGGCCGTAACCGATGTTGTAGGCGGTGAGGGCAAACCACACCTTCTCGTCATCGGGCACAGAATCCGGCACCTTCTCCATCATCTGTTGCAGATAGAGGGAGCCACCCTTGATGCTCTCTTCCGGATGAAGCCGGTCGTTGACTCCCATCGCCTTGGCAGTGGGCTCGGTCAGCATCATCATGCCGCGCACGCCGGTGTAGGAGCGGGCCTGCGGGTCCCAGTGGGACTCCTGATAGCTAATGGCGGCGAGCAGACGCCAGTCGATATTCTTAGCGTGAGTCTGGAACAGCGGCTGGTACTTGGGCAGCAGGCTCTTGGCGCGCTTGAGGAAGGTGCGTGTATCGACAAAGTCGAAGTTCTGCACGTGGCCGAAGTACTTCTCGTCGAGCTTGGCGATGGCACCATCCATAAAGCGCTGACCGAAGAAGTCGATCACGCTGGCATAGAGGCTGTCATCGGGCAGCTTGCTCATGGCCCAGGCAACGGTCTGCTTCTGGGCCAGGGTCAGCCCCTCGGTGAGCTCCGGGTAGTAGCGCTGGGTACGGGCCAGCACGGTATCCTGCACCACCGTGTAGTCAATCTTGCCATCCACCACCTGTTTGAGCAGCTCCTCCACATCGGCGTTGTCGCTGGTGCTCCAGGCTAGTTTCGGATTCTCTTTGCTCATCTCTTTGAGCAGATCTTCCCCGGTGGAGCCGGCGGCCACCACCAGCTTGCCCTTGATATCGTTCAATGAGGCCGGCTTGGGTTTGCCGTTGCGGTAGACCAGTTTGGGAGAGACCTGATAGAAGCCCGGGCCGAAGCGAAACAACTCACGCCGTTCGGGGGTGACCATGATGGCGGCAGCCGCCAGATCGAGTTTGCCCTTTTTCAGCAGGGTGACCAGTTGGTCAGTAGTGTCGACCGGGATGATGGTGAGTTTCACCCCCAACCAGTCGGCATAATTTTGCGCCAGCTCGTAATCGAACCCCTGGGCGAGGTCGTCACGCTGGTAATAGGAGGTGGGACCATAGATGGTGCCAACCCGGATCTCGCCTCGCTGGCGGATCTGCTCCAGCTGGCTGGAGGGGCTATAGAAGTCGCAGCCAACCAGTGTCAGCGTCAACAACAGCCCGATAAACAGTCGAAAAATGCAGCGCAAGTAGGTGAGTACCTTTGTTGAAAAAATCGGCATTTGTCAAAAAAGAGGCACCTTTATACCAGAGAGTGTGCGCAGAGTCACACTGCACGAAGTGAGAAAAACGTTTGTCCGCTGTGAGCCAGATCCCTATAATACGCGCGTCTCAATTCCCCCCCACTTTAAAACTTGGTGAGAAAGGTCATATGGATATCTTGCGTGGTGCCCCAGCACTGTCTGATTTTCGTGTCCAAAAACTGCTGCAACGCTTCGCACAGATGAGAAACGAGAGTGGAGTAGAGAGCGGAGTAGAGATAGAGGATGTCTATGCCGAGTATGTGCACTTTGCCGAGCTGACAAGCCCCCTCTCTCCCCCCGAGCGAGCGACCTTGGGCCAGCTCTTGCGCTACGGCCCGACCATCCCCGAACACACCCCCAGCGGTCAGCTGTTTCTTGTTACCCCCCGCCCCGGCACTATCTCCCCCTGGTCTTCCAAAGCAACCGACATCGCCCACAACTGCGGCCTGAAACAGGTCAAGCGGCTGGAGCGTGGTATTGCCTATTACCTGACCATCAAGGGGCAGGGTGAGCTGAGTGCCGCCCAGCGCAGCGCCATTGCCGCCGTGCTCCATGATCGGATGATGGAAGTGGTGTTTGCCGAGATGAGCGAAGCTGCCGCCCTGTTTGCTCACCACGAGCCGCGCCCCTTCACCCAGGTGGATGTGCTGGGCGGTGGTCGCGCAGCCCTGGCCGAGGCCAACGTGGCGCTGGGTCTGGCGCTGGCCGACGACGAAATCGACTATCTGGTGGAGAACTTCACCAAGTTGGGTCGCAACCCCAACGACATCGAGCTCTACATGTTCGCCCAGGCGAACTCCGAACACTGCCGTCACAAGATCTTCAATGCCGACTGGACCATCGATGGCGAACAGCAGCCCAAGTCGCTGTTCAAGATGATCAAGAACACCTTCGAGCAGACGCCGGATCATGTCCTCTCTGCCTATAAAGACAACGCCGCCGTGATGGAAGGGAGCCAGGGTGGCCGCTTCTTCCCGAGCCCGGCCAACGGCGAATACCAGTATCACCAGGAACAGGTCGACATCCTGATGAAGGTGGAGACCCACAACCACCCGACCGCCATCTCCCCGTTCCCGGGCGCAGCCACCGGCTCCGGCGGCGAGATCCGCGACGAGGGGGCAACCGGTCGCGGTGCCAAGCCCAAGGCGGGTCTGGTCGGTTTCTCCGTCTCCAACCTGCGCATTCCCGGCTTCGAGCAGCCCTGGGAGCAGGATTTCGGCAAGCCGAGCCGTATCGTCAGTGCCTTCGACATCATGCAGGAGGGGCCGCTCGGCGGCGCCGCGTTTAACAACGAGTTCGGCCGTCCGGCCATTCTCGGCTATTTCCGTACCTTCGAAGAGGAGGTGCCGAGCCACAACGGCGTCGAGGTGCGTGGCTACCACAAACCCATCATGCTGGCAGGCGGCATCGGCAACATCCGCACCGAACATGTCCAGAAAGGGGATATCCCGGTCGGTGCGGCGCTGATCGTGCTGGGCGGCCCTGCCATGAACATCGGTCTGGGTGGCGGTGCTGCATCCTCCATGGCCTCTGGCCAGTCAGCCGAAGATCTCGACTTTGCCTCGGTGCAGCGTGACAACCCCGAGATGGAGCGCCGTTGCCAGGAGGTGATCGATCGCTGCTGGCAGCTGGGTGACGACAACCCTATCGTCTTTATCCACGATGTGGGGGCGGGCGGTCTCTCCAACGCCATGCCGGAGCTGGCCAACGACGGTGAGCGCGGCGGTCGTTTCGATTTGCGCGCCATCCAGAGCGACGAGCCGGGCATGAGTCCGCTGGAGATCTGGTGCAACGAATCCCAGGAGCGTTACGTGCTGGCGGTAGCGCAGGACAAGTTGCCGCTGTTCAAGGCGCTGTGCGAGCGTGAGCGCGCCCCCTATGCCGTCATCGGTACCGCGACCGAAGAGAAGCATCTGACCCTCTCTGACAGCCACTTTGACAATCAGCCCATCGATCTGCCGCTGGATGTGCTGCTCGGCAAGGCGCCCAAGATGCACCGCGACGTGGTGACTCTGCCAGCACAGGGCAAAGCGCTCCAGCTCGATGGCATCACTTTGAGTGACGCGGCCGAGCGGGTTCTGCGTCTGCCGACCGTGGCGGAGAAGTCCTTCCTTATCACCATCGGCGATCGCAGCGTGACTGGCTTGGTCAATCGCGATCAGATGGTTGGCCCCTGGCAGATCCCGGTGGCCGATTGCGCCGTCACCGCGGCCACCTACGACAGCTATCACGGCGAAGCCATGTCCATGGGCGAGCGTACCCCGGTGGCGCTGCTCTCCCACGCCGCCTCCGCTCGCATGGCGGTGGCGGAAGCGCTCACCAACCTGGCGCCGGCCCACATCGGGTCGCTGAAGCGGGTCAAGCTCTCCGCCAACTGGATGGCCGCTGCCGGTCATCCGGGTGAAGATGCCGGTCTCTATGAGGCGGTCAAAGCGGTAGGTGAGGAGCTCTGCCCGGCCTTGGGCATCACCATTCCGGTGGGCAAGGACTCCATGTCCATGAAGACCCGCTGGCAGCAGGATGGCAAGGAGCACAGCGTCACCTCGCCGCTCTCCCTGCTCATCTCGGCGTTTGCCCGGGTCGAGGATGTGCGCAACACGGTTACTCCGCAACTGCGTACCGATCTCGGTGAAACCGACCTTATCCTCGTCGACCTTGGCAATGGCAAGCAGCGCCTCGGCGCCTCGGCGCTGGCGCAGGTCTATCGCCAGCTGGGTGACAAGGCGCCGGATCTCGACAATCCGGTTCAGCTCAAGGGCTTCTTCAACGCCATTCAGGCACTGGTAGCCGATCGCAAACTGATCGCCTATCACGACCGCTCTGACGGTGGCCTGTTCGTCACCCTGACCGAAATGGCGTTTGCCGGCCACTGCGGCCTCGACATCCAGCTCGATCGCATCGGCGGCGAGCTGCTGCCGGCGCTGTTCAACGAAGAGCTGGGCGCCGTCATTCAGGTGCGTCGTGAAGATAAAGAGGCGGTGATGACCCTGCTGGCCGGTCACGGTCTGGCAGCCTGCTCCCATGTGCTCGGTACCGTGCGCGAAGGGGATCTCATCACCTTGCAGCGGGGCGGTCAGGAGGTCTATCGCGCCAGCCGCACTGCCCTTCGCACCATCTGGGGCGAGACCAGCTGGCAGATGCAGCGCCTGCGCGACAACCCGGCGTGCGCCGACAGTGAGCACGCCGCCCGTCAGGACGCCACCGATCCGGGTCTGCATGCCAAGCTGACTTACAACCCGTCCGAGGATGTGGCAGCCCCTTACATTGCCCGCGGGGTCTCCCCCCGTCTGGCGGTGCTGCGCGAGCAGGGGGTCAACTCCCATGTGGAGATGGCGGCGGCGTTCGATCGTGCCGGTTTCGCGGCGGTCGATGTCCATATGAGCGACATTCTCTCCGGTCGCATCAAGCTGGAGGAGTTCCAGACCCTGGTGGCCTGTGGCGGCTTCTCCTACGGTGACGTGCTGGGGGCGGGGGAAGGCTGGGCCAAGTCCATCCTGTTCAACGACAACGCCCGCGAGCAGTTCCAGCGCTTCTTCGAGCGTGGCGATACCCTCTCTCTGGGTGTCTGCAACGGTTGCCAGATGATGTCCAACCTGCGTGACCTCATCCCGGGTGCCGATCTCTGGCCGCGCTTTGTGCGCAACCGCTCCGAGCGCTTCGAGGCCCGCTTCAGTCTGGTTGAGGTGCAGGAGTCCCCGTCGGCCTTCTTCGCCGGCATGGCAGGCTCGGTGATGCCGATTGCCGTTTCCCACGGGGAAGGGCGTGTCGAGGTGCGCGATGCCGCTCACCTGAGCGCACTGCAAACCAGCGGGCTGGTGGGGCTGCGCTTTGTCGACAACCGCGGCAGCGTGACCGAGCAGTACCCGGCCAACCCGAACGGCTCGCCGGACGGCATCACCGCAGTGACTACCACCGACGGTCGCGCCACCATCATGATGCCGCACCCGGAGCGGGTGTTCCGCACCGTGGCCAACTCCTGGCACCCTGACAACTGGGGCGAGGACGGCGCCTGGATGCGGATGTTCCGCAACGCCCGGGTTCGTCTGGGTTAATAGAGAGAGCGCCAGCGCATAAAAACAGAAACCGGCCAATTGGCCGGTTTTTTATCCGTGTCGTTACGGCTTGCCGAGCGGTTGGGGGATAAAGTCTCCCCGGTCGAGGATCCGCAGGCAGGCATCCACCACATCCGCATCGAGCTGATGGCCGCGCATCTGGATGATCTGCTCACGGGCCTGGGGAATGCCGAGGGCGGCGCGATAGGGGCGATCCGAGGACATGGATTCGACGATATCGGCGACGGTGAGGATGCGGGCCTCCAGCAGGATCTCATCCCCCTTGAGCCCCTGCGGATAGCCGGAGCCATCGAGATACTCGTGGTGCTGGTGGATCATCCGGGCGATGGGCCAGGGGAAGTCGATATCCTTGAGCACCAGATAGCCGATGGCGGGGTGTTCCTTGACCAGCTCGAACTCCAGCGGCGTGAGGCGCTCCGGTTTGGTGAGAATTTCGGCCGGTACCTGGATCTTGCCGATATCGTGCACCATGGCGCCCAGATAGATCCCCCGCAGCCGCTTCTCTTCCAGCCTGAGCTCCCGGCCGATGGCTTGGGCCAGCTTGGCCACATGTTTCTGATGGCCAGCGGTATAGGGATCGCGCTGCTCCAGCACGGCGGCGATGGCACCCAGCGCATCTTCCAGTGCCAGCTCCAGCTGGCGGGCATGGAAGATCTTCTCCTGTTGCGAGCGCAGATAAGCTTGCTGGGTATGGCGCGCCTGCAGGCCATAGGTGAGGTAGTCGGTCAGCTGGATGAAGAGTTGCTCCTCCTCCTGGCTGAACAACCGTGGCTGGTCGCTGTGAATGATCAGCGCACCGGCCAGATCCTCTTGCAGTGGCAAGGGGATCAGCAGGCGGGAACGCAACGGGTGGCGGCCGGTATGGGGCCGCTCGTGGAAGATCACCTGATTGAGGCGCCGCTGGTGGAGGATGGCCTGGGTGAGGGCCTCATCGTTCAACCATAGCGTTTGTTCCGAGGCATCGGCACTGCCTGCCTGCGCCACGATCCTCGGCGGTTGGGCGAGTTCGGGCTGGCCTTGCAGCACTGCTACCAGCGGAAAACGGTCATCGACGGCGATGGCATCGCAGATATCCTGCAGCAGTTGCGGCTCATCGCCCGGTTTGAGTAGGGCGTGGTGGGCGCGGCTGATCGCCTGCTGGGTCCAGCTGTACTGTTGCAGTTTCTCCTGCTGCCACTTCAGCTCGGTAATGTCTTCGAAGAAGACGCCGACCCCCACGATGACCCCCGCCTCATCACGCAGGGGAAACTTGGTGGTGCTGAGCCAGCGGGCTTCTCCCCCCTTCAGATAGGGCTCTTCGATGTGCTGGTGTATCCCCTCGCGCATGACTCGGGCGTCATCCTCCCGATAGCGTTGTACCAGTTCGGGGGGAAAGAAGTCGCAGTCATTCTTGCCCACCAGTGCCTCTGGTGAGAGGGCGAGATCCGCCGCCAGCAGGCGGTTGCCCGCGATGTAGCTGAATCGGGTGTCTTTGAGCAGCACCCGATAGGGAAGCTGATCCATCACCTGGGTCAGCAACAGCGCCGAGGAGGGGAGCGCATCGGTCAGTGGGTGGGGGAGTGCACAGGAGGTGAGGAGTTCGGACATCTTATCCCGCCTTGTCTGCAAGTTGACTGATGGGAGGGCCGAAGTGGTAGCCGGTCTGCCAGAGCACGATACAGCTGTTGACCACTTTTTCATCGTAATGGATCCCGGCATAGCGGGTCAGTTCGGCAAAGGCGTCACTCAGGGGCATGGCCCGGCGGAACGGGCGATGGGAGGTCATGGCGATCAGCGAGTCGGCCACCCGGATAATGCGCGCCTCCAGGGAAATGGTGTTGCCCGCCAGCCCCTGCGGATAGCCGCTGCCATCGAGGTTTTCGTGGTGCTGCAGCACTATGGTGGCGATGGGCCAGGGGAAGTCGATCTGTTTGAGAATATCGTGGCCGGCCTGGGGGTGCTGCTTGATCAGTTCGAACTCCACCGGCCGTAATTCACGTGGGCGGGTGATGATCTCGGTGGGGATCTGCAGCAGGCCGATATTGTGCACCATGGCCGCCAGTCCCAGCGCATCCAGCCGCTCTTGCCGCAGTTGCATGGCCTGCCCGATGGCCAGTGCCAAATCGCGCACCCTCAGCTCATGGCCCGCACTGTTGCGATCCTTGTGGCTGATGGCGCTGGCGAGGGCACTGATGGTCTGGAACAGCAGGTCACGCTGGTGGCGCTCGCTCTCCTTGAGGCGGGTGATGTCGACCAGGGTGCCGATGATGCCGGCAACCATCCCCTGATGGTCATAGAAGAGATCCTTGAAACAGATGACCTGATAGCGCATGCCATTGCGGTCATGCAACTGCTGTTCGATGCACTGGGGCTGGCGACTTCGCAGCAATTCGGCTTCCCGCATGCTGTAGGCCTCGGCAAGCCCGACTGGCAGCAGCTCCTCGACCCGTCGACCCAGCAGCGCCTCCTTGCCGAGGCCGATCACCTGATTGAAGGCCTGGTTGCAGCCCAGAAATCGCCCTTCGATATCTTTGTAGAACACCGGGATCGGGATGGCCTTGAGCAGGGATTCGTTGAAGTGTTTCAGATCCTTCAGTTCGGCCTGCTGACGCAGGGCGAGCAGCTCGCTGTCTTTGCAGAGGGAAATGGCGCGGGCCAGGTTGCCGAGCACCGGGCTGAACAGATGGCAGACGGGTACGATCTGCTGATGTGGCTGGGGGGCGAGCAGCAAGATGAGATACCCCCCTTCAACCTTGAGCCGATAGGCAAACTGGTAGGGGCGGCTGCCCGGCAGGGGGAGCGTCTGTTGCAGCAGGCAGTGTTCCTCCTCGCTGACCCACCCAGGCAGGGGCAGGGTGGTACCGGTGTGCTGGCGCAGCTGCTCGTCGCCGATCACCTTGAGCAGTTTGTATCCCTCCCGTTGTTGCTGCAATACCGCGCCAACCGGCGTGGCGCAGTGATGCATAAAACGTTGCAGTACCTTTGTGAGCAGCGCATCCAGCGTGACTTCACGCCCGATGCAGAGCGCCAGATCGCAGACGATGGCCATGGCGTGGTCGTTGTTCATATCACTGCCCCGTTACAGAGAATGGCGCCGTTATGAAATTGGGGGTAATCCCCATGTCGCACGCTGCCAATTTCGCCAAGGGAGAGGGCTCCTGCCAGATCGCCGGCCCCCGAGTGGGTCAGCAGGGTGCGCAGCTCGGTCACCGTCTGCTGGTCGAAGTGCAGTTGGCGTCCCGCGCAGTAGTAGACCGCCAACAAGTGTGCCCGGGTGAGGGTTTGTTGCTGGTTGAGGCGCCTGGCCAGTGAGCAGGCATGTTCGGTGGCACTCTCCGGCGCCTTCAGCAGAGTGAGGATGCTGTGCTCTGCGACCTCGCCGGCGCAGAGCAGGGCGCCGTCATCGTTTGCCTCGACGGGGATCCTGACAATCACATCCCCGTTGGCCCGCAACAGGCCCAGTGGCATGTGCACCACGAAACGGTAGAGCTCCTCGCGCACCATAGTGTGCTGGAATTGCTGGCTGATCAGCCCCTGATATTTTTGAAAGGCCGGTTGCCAATCGATGTATGCAATCTTGTTCGCTGCACTGCTGGTGGCCAGCATTGGTTGGGCCGAGAGTTGATAACCATGTTCCAGAAAGGGAAAGCTGTTGCTGGGCAGCAGCGTGCAGGTGACCCCGTAGGCAAGTTGCCGTTGATTGTCGAACAGGCAGGCAAGGGGGGTGAAGCTGCCGCTGCCTGCGTTGGCGCCGGCATAGTTGACGCGATTGGCCAGTTGCAGATAAAGCGCATCCAGAATGGAGGCGATATTGGGAATGAGGTTGTCGAAGGTCAGAAACAGGGTTGGTGGCGGCGAAGGGGTTGGCCAGGTGGCCAGCATGTTCTCCACCTGTTCCGCAATCAGTTGGGCAAGGGATGCTGCGCTGGCTTGCGGTGTCAGTGGCAGCAGTGTGGCGTGATAGGGGTTGGCTCTGGGCAGTAGCCAGGCCCCTTGCAGCAACAATCCTTGCGCACCGATCAGCTGGGGGAAAATGGCGCCATCCAGGGCGATGTTGAAGTCGCGGCACAACTGCTGCAACAGGGGAACCTGCGCGCAATCCTGTTCGGCCAGCAGTATGGTCAGCTTGCCTCCTTGCAAGGGTGCCAGCGTGGCGGCCAGTTCTGTCGGGTTAAATTGGCAAACGTAGTGTTGCTTCATCAATCTGAACTCCATTCCAGAATATAACCAATATATCAATAAGGAATTCAAGAGGGTATGAGGATCTCGCCCGGTTCTGGTTGTATGGCAAAAACCATGATGGGCATCACCCTAGCTGATTGATCTGTCATTTGCTGGCTCGCGGAGTGCGCGATGCTGTCGGTCCGCAAATAGAAAACCGGCAGCCAAGGCTGCCGGTTTTGCGGGTAATGAGGGGTAGTGACGGTAAAGGTTACTGCAATACCA
Organism: Aeromonas veronii bv. veronii; assembly: GCF_000820225.1. Lineage (GTDB taxonomy): Bacteria > Pseudomonadota > Gammaproteobacteria > Enterobacterales > Aeromonadaceae > Aeromonas > Aeromonas veronii. Next base: position 15,351 of record NZ_CDDK01000048.1, on the reverse strand, counting down.
CGTGCTGGAACCCTTGTACCAGGCTGATGACTGGCTGGGGATAGAGCCCCAGCAACACCACCAGCGCTGCAGAGAGCAGCACTACCACTCCACCGGAGGAGAGTGCCCAGTCGGCGCTGGCATCCCGCTGCTGCATACCCGGTTCGCGCAGATAGAGGGTCACCATCACCTTGAGGTAGTAGTAGAGACCTAGTGCGCTGCCGAGCACGATGGCACCGGAGAGCCACCAGAGCTGCGCCTCGACGGTGACGCCGATGAGGTAGAACTTGCCGATAAAGCCGAGGGTCATCGGGATGCCCGCGAGTGACAACATCATCACCGTCAGTACGGCAGTCAGATAGGGGCGCTTCCAGAACAGACCGCGATAGCTGTGCAGGGAGTCGGCATCCTTGCCGCGATAGGGGCTCGACATCATGCTCACCACCCCAAAGGCTCCCAGGCTGGTGAACAGATACATCAGCAGGTAGACCCCGGCTGCTTCCACCGGCATCTGGCCGAATCGGCTCGCCACGATCACCGCCAGCAGGTAACCGAAGTGGGAGATGGAGGAGTAACCCAGCATCCGTTTGACGTTGGTCTGCACCAGGGCCAGCAGGTTGCCGACCAGGATGGAGATGACCGCCATGGCTGCCAGCAGCCAGTGGATCATGGGATCGCTCGCCGCCGGTACCGCCAGATAGAAGCGCAGCAGCACGGCAAAGACCGCCACCTTGCTGACGGTGGCGAGGAAGGTGGCGACCGGTGCCGGGGCACCTTCGTAGACATCCGGGGTCCAGAGGTGGAAGGGGGCCAGGGAGAGTTTAAAGGCAAAGCCGACCAGCATTAACCCCAAACCGCCCATCAGCAGCGGATGGTGAGCCGGGCTCTCGGCCAGGGTCTGCCCCAGGGCTGCAAAGCTCAGGCTGCCTGCCTGCGCATAGAGCAGCGCCATGCCAAACAACAGGAAGGCGGTAGCGGCGGCAGAGAGCACCATGTACTTCACTGCCGCTTCTAGCGAGTGGCGCTCGCGGTAGGCGTAACCCACCAGACCGAACATCGGCAGGGTCAGCATCTCGATCCCGATAAAGAGAGAGGCGAGGTGACGAGAGCAGGCCAGCACCAGACCACCAGCGGTGGCGATCAGCAGCAGCAGGAAGAACTCCTCCCGGTTGTCCGGGTAGGCTTTCAGCCACGATTGACCGAAGGTGCAGGTGGCCAGGGCGCCGATGAGCACCAGTCCCATGTAGAAGACGGCGTAACTGTCAACTTGCAGCAGCGGGGTGACCCCCTGATCCCCTTGCGCCATCACGATGGGCAGCGAGAACAGAGCAAGGTTGAGGCCAACAATGGTCACGGTAAAGGCGGTGGTGACACAGCGGCGCCAGGCGATGGCCAGCATCAGGGCTGCCATGGCCCCGGTGGTCAACAGCAGGGGAAGCAGTGCCAGCAGTTGGGAAGCGGAGAAAGTCATTGCAGGGCTCCAGCAGTCGGCAGCAGATACCAGTGCAGCACGTTGATAAGGCTGCTGCTGGCGGTGTCAATCACGGGTTGGGGATAGAGGCCAAGCAGAACCAGCAGGCCCGCGATCACCATCATCATGGTCAGCTCGCGGCGATCCAGTCCCTTGAGCATGCTCTCATCCTTGGCGGGGCCAAAGCAGGCGCGCTGCAACATGATGAGAGAGTAGACCGAGGCCAGCACCAGACCGAAGGTGGCGACTGCCGTGATGACAGGGGCAACCTGGAAGCTGCCGACCAGGATCAGGAACTCGCCGACAAAGTTGCCGGTGCCCGGCATGCCGAGTGACGCCACCGAGAAGAAGAGCATCACACCGGGCAGATAGCGCAGGCGTCCCCACAGGCCGCCCATCTGGCGCAGATCCCGGGTGTGCAACCGCTCGTAGAGCTGACCGCAGAGGATAAAGAGGCCGGCTGCGGAGAGACCGTGGGCGATCATCTGCACCACGGCGCCCTGCAGGGCCAGCTCGCTACCCGAGTAGATGGCGATCATCACAAAGCCCATGTGGGAGATGCTGGTGTAGGCTACCAGCCGTTTGATGTCGGTCTGGGCAAAGGCCACGAGGGCACCGTAGACGATCCCGATCAGGCCAAGCACCATGGCGTAGGGAGCAAATTCGGCTGAGGCTTCGGGGAAGAGCGGCAAGGCAAAGCGCAGCAGACCGTAGGCGGCGGTTTTGAGCAAAATACCGGCGAGATCCACTGAGCCTGCGGTCGGTGCCTGACTGTGGGCATCCGGCAGCCAGCCGTGCAGCGGTACCAGCGGCATCTTGACCGCGAAGGCGATAAAGAAGCCCAGCATCAGCAGCCACTGAACGCCCTTGCTCATCGGGGTATTGAGCAGATCCAGATAGTTGAAGGTGAAGACACCGGTGGCATGCTGGTGGGTCAGCACCAGCCCGATGATGGCCACCAGCATGATAAGGCCGCTCACCTGGGTGTAGATGAAGAACTTGGTCGCGGCGTTGATCCGTGATTTGCCGTCAGTGACCGAGTGGCCCCAGAGCGCAATCAGGAAGTACATGGGGACCAGCATCATCTCCCAGAAGAAGAAGAAGAGGAACAGGTCCAGCGCCATAAAGACCCCGAGCACGCCGCCCAGGATCCAGAGCAGGTTGAGGTGGAAGAAGCCGATGCGCTGCACGATCTCTTTCCACGAACAGAGAATGGCCAGTACCCCGATAAAGCAGGTGAGGATCACCATCAAGAGCGACAGGCCATCCACCGCCAGATGCAAAGAGATGCCGAAGCGGGGGATCCACGGCAGGCGCCACTCGGCGGCCCAAGCGGAGGCAGCACCAGAGACGCCCGCGCTGTCGAGGCCGGTCGTGGCAAGGGAGAAATCACCACTTAGCCAGATGGCACAGGAGAGCAGCAGGCTGGCGCTCATGGAGAGCAGGGCAACCCAGCGGACAAACTGCCCGCCGAGACGCTCCATCTGCCAGCAGAGCAAGCCGCCGATAAAAGGAATTAGCAAGATCCAGAGTAAGGTCACGGTATCAGCTCTCGTTCAAGTTCATATGAGATTGCGCTCCCTGTTCCATCAGGGAGAGCAAACAGCCTGGCTGTATGATTGTCCGGTTGTTCATCGCGTTACCCCAGCAGCAACAGCGCCAGCACCAGCACGGCGCCGATCCCCATGGAGGCGGCATACCAGCGCAACTTGCCGGTCACGGTCCAGGCCAGCAGCTGGTTGCCACGCAGGGCAAGCCAGGCGGGCAGGCCCATCATCCAGTCCAGCGGATCCAGCCCGACCAGACGGGTGGCCAGCAGATAGGGTTTGACCCACAGCTGGTCATAGAGCCAGTCAAAGCCCCAGGCGTTGAACCAGAGGGTGCTGAGCAGGCGGCCCGGCGCGCTGTTGGCAATGGAGGTGGCCAGACGGCGCTCACCAAGGAACAAAAACGCAGCCAGCACAATGCCAGCGATGGCGATGATGCCAGAGGCTACCTCCAGTGCATGGCGACCCTCTTCGATATGGTCCCCCGGGCCTGCGGGTAGTACACCTGCCAGTGGCGGGGCGATCAACGCGCCGATGCCGGTAGAAAGCACCAGCAGCACCAGCAGCGGCAGATGGTGAGCCAGACCGTGGCCCGCATGGGCTTTGGTCTGCTCTTGGCCATGGAAGGCGATAAAGATCAGCCGGAAGGTGTAGAGCGAGGTGAGGAATGCCCCTACCAGACCGGCCCACAGCAGCGCGCTTTGGCCAGAGGCTTCTACTTGCCACAGGATGGCGTCCTTACTGTAGAAACCGGAAGTGACCAGCGGCAACGCCGCCAGCGCCGAGCCCCCCACCAGGAAGCAGGCATAGACCAGCGGCAAACTCTTGCGCAGGCCACCCATCTTGAAGATGTTCTGCTCATGGTGGCAGGCGTTGATCACGGCACCGGCGGAGAGGAACAGCAGCGCCTTGAAGAAGGCGTGGGTCATCAGGTGGAAGATGGCCCCTTCCCATGCGCCGACACCCAGTGCCAGAAACATGTAGCCAATCTGGCTCATGGTGGAGTAGGCGAGGATCCGCTTGATATCGGTCTGAACCAGCGCGGCAAAGCCTGCCAGCACTAGCGTGATGGCGCCAACCAGCCCGACTAGATGGAGGATCTCTGGCGCCAGCAGGAACAGGCCGTGGGTACGGGCAATCAGGTAGACACCAGCGGTCACCATGGTGGCGGCGTGGATCAACGCGGAGACCGGGGTCGGGCCTGCCATCGCATCTGCCAGCCAGGTTTGCAGCGGCAACTGTGCCGATTTACCGACCGCGCCACCCAGGAGCATCAGGCAGGCCAGCGACAGGGCAGGGGAGCCCTCGGCAAACAGGGTCGGGGCACGAACCAGCAGCTCGTGGATATTGAGGGTGCCCAGTTCCCGATAGAGGATAAACAGGCCGATGGCGAGGAAGACATCACCCACCCGGGTCACGACAAATGCCTTGAGGGCGGCCGCTCCGTTCTTGCGATCCTTGTAGTAGAAGCCGATCAGCAGATAGCTGCACAGCCCCACCCCTTCCCAGCCGAGGTAGACAAACAGCAGGTCATCGGCCAGTACCAGAAACAGCATGCTGGCGATAAAGAGGTTGGTGTAGGTGAAGAAGCGGGAGTAACCCTCTTCCCCGCGCATATACCAGGAGGCGAACAGGTGGATAAAGAAACCCACCCCGGTCACCACCCCCAGCATGGTCAGCGACAGGCCATCCAGTGCCAGCGAGAAGCTCGGGGTAAAGTTGCCCACTGCCATCCATTGCCACAGATGCTGGATATAGACGCCCCCCTCGGGCGGGTTGCCCAGAAAGTCGATGCCCACCCACAGGGTAGTGAGGGCCGACAGGCCAATGGAGCCCACCCCGATCAGCGCCGAGGTACGCTCGCCAAACCGGCCGAGGGAGAAGGCCAGCACCAGCCATCCCAGCAGCGGAAATAGAAAAGTCAGATATAAGAGGCTCATCCGCGCATCTCGCTCACAGTGTCCACGTTCAGGGTGTGGTAACGACGATAGAGCAGCAGTAACAGGGCAAGGCCGATACTGGCCTCCGCTGCCGCCAGAGAAATCACCAGGATATACATGATCTGGCCATCGGCCTGGGCCCAGCGGCTACCCGCCACCACAAACGCCAGTGCTGAGGCATTCATCATGATTTCGATACTCATCAGGATATAGAGCAGGTTGCGGCGGATCAGCAGACCGCACAAGCCGATGCAGAAGAGCACCGCGGCCAGCAGGAGGCCGTGCTCCATAGGGATACCATTCATTGCTGACCTCCTTCTTGTGCAGAGCGGGAAGCAGAGCGCGGGACGGAGAGCACTTCACCGCTCTTCTCTTCCCGACCCAGGTGATAGGCGGTTACCAGACCCGCCAGCAGCAGGATGGAGGCAAGCTCCACCGCCAGCACATAGGGGCCAAAGAGTTCGACACCCACCTGCTTGGCGGTCACCTCGGTCACTCCTATCAGGCCCCCGGTCACCCCGAGAATGCCGTGGGCCAGAAAGCCCAGCAGGATCAGCGAGAGCAGGGCAGGGCCCCCCCAGGTCATGGGGGTGAGCCACTTTTTCTCCTGCGCCTGGGCACTTCCCAGGTTCAGCATCATCACCACGAACACGAACAGCACCATGATGGCGCCAGCGTAGACGATCACCTGCAGGGCGCCCGCAAAGGCGGCACCCAGGCAGAAGAAGATCATGGCCACGGCGATGAGGGAGATGATGAGATTGAGCAGCGCATGCATGGGATTGCTGGTGCTGATCACCCGCAGCGTGCTGTAAATGGCCACCAGGGCCGAGGCATAAAATGCCAGTTCCATGATTGACTCCTCAGGGCAGCAGGCTCTTGACATCGATGGGCTTGGCTTCGTTTTCGGCATCCCCTTTCGGCTTGCCGTCGATGGCCATCCCGCTCATGCGATAGAAGTTGTAGTCCGGGTATTTGCCGGGCCCGCTGATCAGCAGATCTTCCTTCTCGTACACCAGATCCTGGCGGCGATACTCACCCATCTCGAAATCCGGCGTCAGCTGTATGGCGGTGGTGGGGCAAGCCTCTTCACACAGGCCGCAGAAGATGCAGCGAGAGAAGTTGATGCGAAAGAACTCCGGATACCAGCGACCATCTTCCCGCTCGGATTTTTGCAGCGAGATGCAGCCGACCGGGCAGGCAACTGCGCAGAGGTTGCAGGCCACGCAGCGCTCGTCCCCGTCGGGGTCGCGGGTCAGCACGATGCGACCGCGGTAGCGGGGGGCCGCATAGACTGCCTGCTCCGGATAGTTGAGGGTTTCACGGGGCCGCCAGGCATGGGAGAAGACCATGGCCAGACTGCGTAACTGGGTGCCGACACCCTGAATAATGCTAACAATTTTCATATTGAGTGCCTCACTGCGTACTTATCAGTACAACTGCCGCGGTGACCAGCATATTGATCAGGGTCAGCGGCAAGCAGACTTTCCAGCCAAACGACATCACCTGGTCAAAGCGCGGGCGAGGCAGGGAGGCCCGCAGCAGGATGAAGAACACCATGAAACAGGCGGTCTTCAGGGCAAACCAGATGAAGGGGGGCAGCCAGGGGCCGTGCCAGCCACCGAAGAAGAGGGTCACGATGAGCGAGGAGATCAGCACGATGCCGATATATTCGCCCACGAAGAACAGACCCCACTTCATCCCCGCATACTCGATGTGATAGCCATCGGCGAGCTCCTGCTCGGCTTCCGGCTGGTCAAACGGGTGACGGTGGGTGACGGCGACACCGGCAAACAGGAAGGTGACAAAGCCCAGGATCTGGGGCACCACGTTCCACAAGTCTGCCTGTGCCTCGACGATATCCCGCAGGTTGAAACTGCCGGTCTGGATCACAATTCCCATCAGGGATAGCCCGAGAAACACCTCGTAGGAGAGGGTCTGGGCCGAGGCGCGCAAGCTGCCGAGCAATGAGTATTTGTTGTTGCTCGACCAGCCGGCGAACAGCACCGCATAGACCGCCAGCCCCGCGATGGCCAGGATGTAGAGCAGCCCCACATTGAGATCCGCCACGCCCCAGGTGGGGGTGATGGGCACCACCGCAAACGCCAGAATAAAGGCGGTGAAGGCGATGATGGGGGCCAGGATAAAGATCCGCCGATCAGCGAACGGCGGGATCCAGTCCTCCTTGAAGAACATCTTGATCATGTCGGCGGCCAGCTGGAGCAGACCAAACGGCCCCACCCGGTTGGGGCCGTAGCGATCCTGCCACAGGGCCAGCAGACGGCGCTCGATGAAGCTCATGAAGGCGCCAGCCCCCACGATCCCCACCAGCACGATCAGTGCCTTGCCCACCTCCAGCAACAGATCGATCAGCGACTCGCTCATGCGATCACCTCCTGCAGGTTAGTGATTGAGGCTTGTTGCAGGGCCGTCGGCAGGCCGTTCACCCCAAGGGGGAGCCCCACCAGACCGGCGCTCAGCTGCTCGCTCAGCCGCAGACGCAGTTGCCAGTGGCTACCGCCCCAGGAGAAGGAGACCTGACTGCCCCCGTGGAGGGCCAGACGCTGCGCATCAAGGGGATTGAGCACCAGCTCGGGTTCGGTCATCCGGGCCTGAATGACCGGGCTGCGAGCGGAGAGCTCCTCGCCGCCAAACAGCTGGGCATAATTGACCACTTGCAGCGCCTCTGCGGCCTTGAAGGGGGCGGGGATGGTGGTGAACCAGCCGAGCAGCTCCTTGCCTTCTGCCTGCGGGTCTGTTGCTTCCAGCAGACGGCGACCCGGATCGCCAGCACGCAGTTTGCCACCCACTTCATCCTGGAACTTGTTCCAGGCGGAGGGAGAGTTCCAGCCCGGCGCCCAGGCGAACGGTACTTGCGGCAGCGGCTGACGGGCTCCGGCATACCCTTCCATGGAGAAGTTGAAGGGGGAGTCGGGATCTTGCGCTACCCGCGGCTCGCTGACGTTCTGATCCGCCAGCATGGAGGTGCGACCGCTGTAACGATGCGGCTCACGGGCCAGTCGCATGCCACGGATCCGCAAGCCTGCGTTGGGCGCCGCTTCCAGCATGGTAGCCAGCAGCGGATTGCTGGTGGCACAGTCATGGTTGACCTGGTCGAAGTTCTGCCAGCGCAGCGGCTTGCGTTCGATCGCCCCTTGCAGCGCCGCTAGCCAGCGCCACCCTTCACGCACCTGAATATCGGCGTTGTAGAAGGCGGGCGCATAGACCTGGAAGAAGCGCTGGGCGCGCCCTTCCATGTTCACCAGCGTGCCATCGGCCTCGGCAAAACTGGCCGCTGGCAGCACCAGATCTGCCTTGTTGGCGGTCGGGGTCGCCTGATGGTCGATGACCAGCAGGTGCTGCAGCCGTGCCAGCGCAGCATCCACCCGGTTGCGCGGTGCGCGGCGGTAGAGATCGTTCTCCAAGGTGACCAGCGCCAACCCCTCTTCGGCCTCGATACGCGCAAGGGCGGCTTCGAGCGGCTTGTCTGACAAGGTTTGAGCGCCCAGCATGGCCAGCCCCAGCGAGTTGGCCTCTTGGCCAACCAGCGCGATGTTGGCTTCCTGTCCACGGCCTTTCAGGGCGCGGGCAATGTTGCTGGCCGCCTCAAGCAGCGCCACATCGCGGGCACTGGAGCCTGCAATGATGAGCGGCTTTTTGGCGTTGCCGAGCAGCTCGGTCCAGCGAGCCGCTTGTGCCTGCTGTTCGGGGCAGAGGTCGCTCACGGCCGGTGCGGCCGGGTCGAGCAGGTTGGCGATGGCAAAGCCAATGCGCGCCTGATCGGCATAGGGGGCGTGCAGCTTGTCGGCTGCCACATCGTCCAGACGGGTGGTGTCGAGGCTGGTGATGAGCAGCGGGTAGCGCTCGTTTTGACCCAGGGTCTGAACGGCGGCGACTTGCCACAGATCGACCTTCATCTTGCGGGCCAGCTCGCGAGCCTTGCCCTTGACGGCTTGGCGCAGCGCCAACGCGATACGAGCGGCGCTCATGGTGACATCTTCACCCAGTACCAGCACTGCGTCAGCCTCTTCCATGTCCCGCAGGCTCGGGGTCGGCACGCCGCCCTGTTGCAGGATCTGCAGCATCTTCAGCTGACAGGCCCATTCGGCCTGCTCGACGCCTGCGTAGAAGTTGGCTTCCCCCACCAGCGCGCGCAGGGCAAAGTTGCTCTCCAGCGAGGCGCGGGGCGAGCCGATGCCGATGAGGCCGCGGGCACTGCGCAGGGCATCTGCGGCGCGGTTGAGGGCGCCATCGACTGTGATGGTCAGCTGGTTGTTGCCATCTTTGAGCAGCGGTTGGCGCGGGCGGTCGGCCAGATTGACGTAGCCATAGCCAAAGCGGCCACGGTCACAGAGGAAGGAGTGGTTGACGCTGCCGTGGAAGCGGTTTTCGATACGGCGCAGCTCGCCATAACGCTCACCCGGGCTGATGTTGCAGCCCACGGAACATTGCTGGCAGATGCTGGGGGCAAACTGCATGTCCCACTTGCGGTTGTAGCGCTCGGAGTGGGTCTTGTCGGTGAAGACGCCGGTGGGGCAGACCTCCACCAGGTTGCCGGAAAATTCGCTCTCCAGGGTGCCATCCTCGACCCGCCCGAAATAGACGTTGTCGTGGGCACCGTAGACCCCGAGATCCTCGCCACCGGCATAATCCTTGTAGTAACGGACGCAGCGGTAGCAGGCGATGCAGCGGTTCATCTCGTGACCGATGAAGGGGCCCAGCTCCTGATTCTGGTGGGTGCGTTTGGTGAAACGGTAGCGACGGCTGTTGTGGCCGGTCATCACCGTCATGTCCTGCAGGTGGCAGGCGCCGCCCTCTTCACACACCGGACAGTCGTGAGGGTGGTTGGTCATCAGCCACTCCACCACGCTCTTGCGAAATTCTTTAGCCTCTTCATCCTCGATGGCGATGTAGCTGCCATCGGTGGCCGGGGTCATGCAGGACATGACCAGACGACCGCGTTTGTCATCGGCATTCTGATACTGTTTGACCGCACACTGGCGGCAGGCGCCAACGCTACCCAGCGCCGGATGCCAGCAGAAATAGGGGACGTCCAGACCCAGCGACAGACAGGCTTGCAGCAGGTTATCTGCCCCGTCTACCTCGTACTCTTTGCCGTCTACATAAATGGTTGCCATACAACTTCCCTGAAACCTGTTTTGTGAAATCTGTGGTGTCGTTACCAGCGCTCGCCCAGCAGATTGGGCTGGATCCCTTTGACCGGCTTGCGGTTATCACCGCTGCCTTTGATCCCGGCCTCGAATTCGGAGCGGAAATATTTGATGGCGCTGGCCAGCGGCTCGACGGCGCCCGGTGCGTGGGCGCAGAATGTCTTGCCCGGGCCAAGGAAACCGCAGAGTTGTTCCAGAGTCGCCAGATCGCCGGATTGCCCCTCGCCACGTTCCAGTGCCCGCAGCAGCTTGACGCTCCAGGGCAGGCCATCGCGACAGGGCGTGCACCAGCCACACGACTCGCGGGCGAAGAACTCCTCCATGTTGCGCAGCAGACTCACCATGCTGATGGAGTCATCCACCGCCATGGCGAGGCCGGTCCCCATCCGGGTGCCGACCTTGCCGATACCGGCGGTATACATCTGGGCATCGAGGTGCTCTGGCAGCAGGAAGCCGGTGCCCGCGCCGCCCGGTTGCCAGGCTTTCAGGCGATAGCCGCTCTTCATCCCGCCGGCGTAATTTTCAAACAGCTCGCGGGCGGTGATGCCAAACGGCAGCTCCCAGACCCCGGGGTTGTTCACCTTGCCGGAGAAGCCCATCAGCTTGGTGCCGTGATCTTCCGAGCCCGGCAGCGCCAGCCCGTGATACCAGGCGACTCCGTTGCCGATAATGGCGGGGACGTTGCAGAGGGTTTCGACGTTGTTGACGCAGGTGGGTTTGCCCCAGACGCCGGAGACGGCGGGGAAGGGGGGTTTGGCGCGCGGGTTGGCGCGGCGCCCTTCCAGCGAATTGATCAACGCCGTCTCTTCACCACAGATGTAGCGGCCGGCGCCGGTGTGGACGAACAGCTCGAAATCAAAACCGGAGCCCAGAATGTTCTTGCCCAGCAGACCGGCGGCCTTGGCCTCTTCCACCGCACGGCGCAGGTGGATGGCAGCATCCACATACTCGCCGCGAAGGAAGATATAGCCGCGATAGGCCTTGAGCGCCCGGGCACTGATGATCATCCCCTCGATCAGCAGATGGGGCAGTTGCTCCATCAGCAGGCGATCTTTCCAGGTGTTGGGCTCCATCTCGTCGGCGTTGCAGAGCAGGTAACGGATGTTCATGCTCTCGTCTTTGGGCATCAGCCCCCACTTCACGCCAGTGGGGAAGCCCGCACCGCCGCGCCCCTTGAGGCCGGCATCCTTGACGGTGCTGACAATCTCGTCCGGGCTCATCTGGCCGAGCGCCTTGCGGGCGGCTTCATAGCCCTGTTTGGCCTGATACTCCTCCAGCCACACCGGCTGGCCGTCGTCCCGCAGCCGCCAGGTGAGCGGGTGGGTCTCGGCGGTGCGGGCCGTGCGGTTGGCGGTGCCAAGAGAGGCGAGGATCTTGTTCTGCGGCAGGCTCATGGGTAAGCCTCCAGCGTTTTCAGCAATGTCACCGGATCGAGGCCGCCATAGGTGTCGTCATCGATCATGATGGCTGGCCCTTTGTCGCAGTTGCCAAGGCAGCAGACCGGCAGCAGGGTGAAGCGGCCATCCGGGGTGGTTTGACCGGGGCCGAGGTTCATCACCTCCTTGAGACCGGCCATCAGCTCTTCATGGCCATTGATGTAGCAGACCATGCTGTCGCAGACGCGGATGATGTGACGCCCCACCGGCTGGCGGAAGATCTGGCTATAGAAGGTGGCGACCCCCTCCACGTCGCTGGCGGGAATGCCGAGCTCGGCCGCGATGGCGTGAATGGCACCGTCGGGGACCCAGCCTCTGGCCTGCTGCACGATCTTGAGCGCTTCGATGCTGGCGGCGCGGGGATCTTCGTAGTGGTGTTTCTCGTGTTCGATGGCATCGCGTTCAGCCTGGCTCAGAACGAAGTCGTCCTGTTTGCTGCTGCATGCCCCTTGCCCCTGTGGGGTCTGATTATTGTGACACTGACATTGCTGGCTCATGACTTGACCTTTGGTGGCTTGTCCTTTTACTGCTCGTCCGGCGATCCCGATTCCCGGCCATGGCCGGGAGGGCGGATCACTTAACGGTCCACATCCGACATAACAAAATCGATACTGCCCAGATAGACGATGAGGTCCGACACCATGCTGCCCTTGATCACCGAGGGGATCTGCTGCAGGTGAGCAAAGCTTGGGGTGCGGATCCGGGTCCGGTAGCTCATGGTGGAGCCGTCACTGGTCAGGTAGTAACTGTTGACCCCCTTGGTCGCCTCAATCATCTGGAACGACTCGGCAGCGGGCATCACCGGGCCCCACGACACTTGCAGGAAGTGGTTGATCAGGGTCTCGATGTGCTGCAGGGTGCGCTCTTTGGGCGGCGGTGTGGTGAGGGGGTGATCCGCCTTGAAGGGGCCCTCCGGCATGTTTTTCATGCACTGCTCGATGATCGACATGCTCTGGCGGATCTCCTCGATCCGCACGGTGGCTCTGTCGTAGGCATCGCCATTGCTGCCGACTGGCACTTCAAAGTCGAACTGATCGTAACCGGAGTAGGGGCGCCACTTGCGCACGTCGAAGTTGAGGCCGGTGGCGCGCAATCCGGCCCCCGTGGTGCCCCAGGACAACGCCTGCTCGGTGGTGTAGGCAGAGACGCCTATGGTGCGACCGCGCAGAATGCTGTTGCGCATCGCCGCTTTTTCGTAATCCATCAGACGTTTGGGCAACCAGCTCAACAGGTTGTCCTGCACCAGCCGCTGCCATCCCTTCGGCAGGTCGTGGGCCACACCGCCGATACGGAACCAGGCCGGGTGCATGCGGGCACCGGTGATCGCTTCGATGATGGTGTAGATCTTCTGCCGGTCGGTGAAGGTGAAGAAGACTGGGGTCATGGCCCCCACGTCCTGGATATAGGTCCCGAGGAACAAGAGGTGGCTCTGGATGCGGAACAGCTCCGCCATCATCACCCGGATCATGTCGACCCGCTGCGGCACCTTGATGCCGGCCAGCTTCTCGACCGCCAGCACATAGGGGAGGTTGTTCATCACCCCGCCCAGATACTCGACCCGGTCGGTATAGGGGATGTAGCTGTGCCAGGACTGGCGCTCGCCCATCTTCTCGGCACCGCGATGGTGGTAGCCGATGTCGGGCACGCAGTTGCGGATCTCCTCGCCATCGAGCTGCAACACCAACCGGAAGGCACCGTGGGCAGAGGGGTGGTTGGGGCCGAGGTTGAGGAACATGTAGTCCTCATTCTCGTTGCCGCGGGCCAGGCCCCACTCTTCCGGTTTGAACAGCAGGTTCTCCTGCTCCATGTCCTGTTTGGCGGCATCGAGCATGAAGGGATCAAATTCGGTAGCGCGCGCCGGGTAATCCTTGCGCAGCGGGTGACCCTGCCAGCTCTTGGGCATCATGATGCGGGTCAGATGGGGGTGACCGTCGAAGGTGATGCCCATCAGATCCCACACTTCCCGCTCGTACCAGTTGGCATTGGGGAAGTGGTTGGTGATGGTGGGCAGATGCAGGTCACTCTCGGCCAGCCCAACTTTCAACATCACATCGGCGTTACGTTCGATGGAGATGAGGTGATAGAAGACGGTGAAATCGCTCTGGGGCAGACCGTCGCGATGGCTGCGCAGCCGCTCGTCAGTCGCACTCAGATCGAAGAGCATCACGAACGGGGAGGGCACCTTGCGCAAAAAGCCCATCACATCCTGCAGCAGTTCGCGGGGGAGCCAGACCACCGGCACGCCGGTGCGCGTGGTCTGCACGGTGAAGTGCTCGGCCCCGAAGTGGGCAAACAGTTCGCCAATCACTTTGGCATCCTTGTGGTCGCTGGGCTGCCACTGGGCCATGGCGTAATTGCTGGGAAAATCACGAGTCAGTTTCATGGTCAGATCTCATCCGGCGTACGCAGGTTGGTCACATTGATCCGTTCGCCGCGCTTGCGCTCTTTTTCGGCCTGCATCTGGGGACGGTAGATCCCCTGATCGCCCACTACCCAGGAGAGGGGGCGGCGCTCTTTGCCGATGGAGTCCTGCAGCAGCATCAGGGCTTGCAAAAAGGCTTCGGGACGGGGCGGGCAACCCGGAATGTAGACGTCGACCGGCAGGAACTTGTCTACCCCCTGCACCACTGAATAGATGTCATACATGCCGCCTGAGTTGGCACAGGCGCCCATGGAGATCACCCACTTGGGTTCGAGCAGCTGTTCATACAGGCGTTGAATCACCGGTGCCATCTTGATGAAGGGGGTCCCTGCAATCACCATGAAATCGGCCTGACGGGGCGAAGCGCGGATAACTTCGGCGCCGAAGCGGGCCACATCGTGGGGGGAGGTGAAGGCGGTACACATCTCCACGTAGCAGCAGGAGATGCCGAAGTTGTAAGGCCAGAGGGAGTTTTTGCGGCCCCAGTTGACTGTGTCTTGCAGCACCTCCTCGAGACGGCCCATCATGATGCCGCGCGTCGCTTCTTGCGCCAGTGGGTCATCGACGGTCTGGCGCTGCTCCTGGGGGTAGCGCTCAACGGGTGCATCCGGGTCAATCCGGGTCAGGGTGTACTTCATGGTGCAACCTCAAGGAAAGGGTCTGTGGTTCAATCACTGTTTTTGTTGTTCAACTGCGGTTTGCGCGGTGACCAGTCCAGTGCGCCGATGCGCCAGAGGTAGATCAGGCCGATAAGCAGCAGTCCGATGAAAATGGTGGCTTCAATAAAGCCGACCCAGCCACTCTCCCGCACGGAGACAGACCAGGCAAACAGGTAGAGCGCCTCGACGTCGAAGATGACGAAGAACATGGCGACCAGATAGAACTTGGCGGAAAAACGCAGGCGGGCACTGCCGACCGAGTCGACACCAGATTCAAATGGCTTGTTCTTGGTGCGGCCGTAGGCGCGACCTCCCAGCAGGGCGGCGAGGCCTATCATCACCAGACAGATGGTGATGGCACCGATGACATAAATGGCAAAAGCCCAATGTTGAGCAGAAATATCAGCAAACATAGAGGTTTTTCCTAACCAAATTAATCAAGCGACTTAACAATAATGTTACGCATTATGACACTTTCGCACTGATTTACATGTCATTTTTACGGGTTAATTATTAATCGGTTAACCGGTAATTAAATTTTGTTAAGAAGCGCACTTTTTTGTTGGTTATGGCGGGCGAGAAAGGCCTGGAAAGCGCAGAGAGCTGCTCCTCGTCATCACCTGAAAGGGGTATGTCGCGTGCGAAGCAAGATCAGGTCGGTATCGCGGGCAGGGGGCCCAGGCGGGAGAAGAGCGTGATGGCGGGTGAGGTAGGGGGGGCGGCAAG
>NZ_CDDK01000047.1 GCF_000820225.1 Aeromonas veronii bv. veronii | reverse complement strand
GCCCCATTCTCCCCTGCGTGATCTAGCTCACAACTTGAGCCATCGACCTTGTTGCTCAGAACAGCCTTGATGTCAAAAAAGTCACTAGAAAATAATCCATTGAATTTAATCTCTTTTTATCTTGTCAAAAACCGTCACATCCAGTCTTGATAACGACCTCGTCACCTCAATTAAACAACGATGGATTCAGGCCCAGTCAAGGTTGGGACGCCTACCGTGTGGCTATCGGACTATTTCCGATTTCACAGAACCGACAACAAGTTCGGAAGTGTTTACATCAGAGGAATAACGCATATGAAGAAGTCTGCACTGACTATTGCCATCTCCAGCCTGCTGCTGGCGAGCGGCGCCCATGCCGCTACCGTTTACAACCAGAACGATACCAAGCTGGAAATCGGCGGCCGTGCTCAGGGTATGTACTACGGTACTGATGACAACGGTTCCGAAGGTGACCAGAGCTACTTCCGTCTGCACGTTGCTGGCGAGACCAAGATTGCTCCCGAGATGAAGGCGTTCGGCTTTGCCGAGTACAACCT
>NZ_CDDK01000046.1 GCF_000820225.1 Aeromonas veronii bv. veronii | reverse complement strand
GGATGATTAGACCACTACAGTTCGACGCATGTCATGCATACGCCAATACGGCAGATCCAGTTTATCTCGCACACGCTCTGCTAACTGGATCAGGGACGCACTGCTCAACGATCTTTTCGGATTCACTGGCGAGCGACATACTGGCCCTCCCTTTAGCCGATCTCTCGCTGCCGCTTCTTGCAGCAGCATCATAACCCTGCTGGGAATAGGCCGACGTATTGGCGCCCCACATTTGGCGCGAGCAGCGGGAACCGTCCAAATTTGCTCCTCCATATTGAACTCACTCCACTGTGCACCCAATGCCTCGCCGCTGCGACAACCAAGCAAGATCACCAATTTGGCTGCCAATTTTAATCCGCGGCTGGCCCTGCTCTGTTCAAATGCAATCCAAATCTGAGCGAGTTCACGCATGGTCAACACACGAGTGCCTCTCTCAGGTTGAGAGCCCACATCTTCGGTGCGTAATTGCAGCACCGGGGAGCCGCCAATGAGATTACGCCGAATACAAAAACTAAGAATGGATTTTAACCTGCGCAATAAATGCCCTGCGTTTTTCGGCTTTTTCTTGCCAATCTTATCAAACCACTCCAGCCAGCTCGAAAACGGGATCTGTTCCACCGGAATACCAATAAACAGAGGTTCGAAATAGCGCTGCATGGTATGCTCATAGAGCATGACCGTACGAGGCCGCAGTTTGGGCAAATGGTGCTCACGAAAATGCTCGCAGCACTGTTTCAGGGTGACATCATGCTTCTGGTGGAGTTTATCCCAGAAAACTCTGGGATGTTCATTACGTTCAAGAGCGCCACGGATAGCAGGGATCAACGCCCTGGCATCAGCGAGTTTAAGGTCGGGATAGCGTCCAATTTTGAGTCTCGCTGCTTTTCCTTGCCAGCGATAGCGATATTGCCACGAGATGGTGCCTCGCTCGGTGACCCGAGCTGACAGTCCATCACGGTCTGACAATTCCGTCTTGCCAAAGTAGGGCTTACCATAGAGGGCCCGTAGCTTCGTATCAGTAAGTGGCATATGACTCTCCTGTGACTGGTCATCTGATTTTTCACTGACACATTAACGCGTCCTAACGTGTACACAGATATGTACCAAACTGGTCTGAAACGGACTGAATCAAGATCGGACAAAGTGAGACAATCTGAGATAACACTCCGTATAACGACTTGTTTTTCAAGCATATAGACACAATTCAGAACCACGAAATGAACCAGCAGACAAATCCTACCTTCTATTTCCACGACTACGAGACCTTCGGCATCAGCCCCGCCAAGGACAGGCCGTCGCAGTTTGCCGGTATTCGTACCGATGCGGATTTCAACATCATTGGCGAGCCGCTGGTCATCTACTGCAAGCCGCCGGCGGACTATCTGCCGGATCCGGAGGCGTGCCTCATTACCGGTATCACGCCGCAAAAGGCGATGAAGGATGGGCTGTGCGAGGCGGATTTCATTCGCCAGATCCACGAGCAGTTCGCCACGCCGAATACCTGTGTGCTTGGCTACAACAGCATCCGCTTCGATGATGAAGTGACCCGTTACACCCTCTATCGCAACTTCTATGACCCCTATGCCTACAGCTGGCAGAACGGCAACTCCCGATGGGATATTCTCGACATGCTGCGGGCCTGCTATGCCCTGCGCCCGGAGGGGATCGAGTGGGCCTTTGACGATGAGGGGAAACCGAGTTTCAGACTTGAAAAGCTGACAGTCGGCAACGGCGTGGCCCACGCCAATGCCCACGACGCACTCTCTGACGTACTGGCCACCATCGAGATGGCCAAGCTGGTGAAAAAGGCGCAACCCAAGCTGTTCGGGTACCTGTTTGACCTTCGCAACAAGAATAAAGTGAAGGCGCTGATTGACGTGGTGACCATGAAGCCGCTGGTGCACGTCTCCGGCATGTTCTCCCCCTGGCAGGGTTGTGCAAGCTGGGTCTCGCCACTCGCCTGGCACCCCACCAACCAGAACGCGGTGATCATGGTCGACCTGACCCGCGACCCCACCCCGCTTATAGAGCTCACGAGCGAGGAGATCCGCGAGCGCCTCTATACCAAAAAAGAGGAGCTGGGGGATCTGGCGGGCATTCCGGTGAAACTGGTGCACATCAACAAGTGCCCGGTGCTGGCGCCGGCCGCCACCCTGACGGCGGAACGGGCCGACGAGCTCGGCATCAATCGGGAGCAGTGCCGCAAGAGCCTGGATCTGCTGCGCGCCCACCCCGAGGTGCGGGAAAAACTGGTGGAAGTATTCAATCAGGAGTTCGCCGGCAGCAATGAGAGCGACCCCGATACCCAGCTTTACGCCGGATTCTTTGGCCATGGCGACAAGTCCACCATGGATCTGGTGCGTGCCACCCCCGCGGATCTGCTGGGTGAACGGGAGTTCGCCTTTACCGACTCCCGGCTGCCGGAGATGCTGTTCCGCTACCGCGCCCGCAACTGGCCGCACACCTTGAGCGAAGCGGAGCAGAAACGCTGGCGCCTGCACTGCAGCGACTACTTCAGCCGCCGTCTGCCGGACTATGTGCCCCGTCTCGAGGCGCTGGCCGAGCAGAACCAGAGTAACGAACGGAACTTTGCGATTCTTAAGAGTCTCTACCACTATCTGGAAGATTTATGAGTTGTGAGTAGTTTCACAATAAATCCTTCCCGCCCATCCCCTTCTTCAGGTCATAATGACGAAGGGGATTTCCCCAAAAACCAATATCTTGCAACATCCTGAGCGGATGTCTCCCAAGCAAGAGATCTCTTTGGCCGAACGGAAGCCATTTGCTGATGCCTCGTCACCACGCACTGCTCGGATTACTGACCCTGCTGCCGCTGGCAGCCAACGCCGCATACCGGTTCGATGTGCCGGATTATCTTGCTCGCCTGCCCGAGCAGACCTATCGCATCGTAGAACAGAACTTCAACACCCTTTATCAGCAGACTGATTTCACTCCCCTGATCACCAACAGCTACTTCAACGGTTCCCATCTCTACAAGTTTGTCGGGGTACCGCTGGCCATCAGCGCCCAGTCAGGTTTCCAGCTGGAGGTGTTTGGTCAGGTCTATAATCGCGCTTCGCAAGCCTATATGCACCTGAGCGAGGATATGTCCCTCTATCGGGTGATGCGGGTCGATCTGATGGGGAACCCCAATGATCAGCTGGCCATCGGTTTTGGTCTGGGGGTGCCCATCACCCCGTTGCTAACCCTCAAGGCGATCGCCTCCGGCAGTGATATCCCGGGCTATGGCTCTGCCAAATACGCCGTTGGTTTTGAGTGGCGTTACTGAAAAACGTGACTGATAACCGCTAATTGAAACAATTCAGGCTCCATGATGGAGCCTGAATTGTATGTGGTGAGGCAGTGATCAGGTGTAGTGGATCACCCGCCCCTCGCCCCCTTGCAGGGTCACGGTTGTGCCGACTGCCTGCCCCTGCCAACAATCGGTTCCCCCCTCCGGCAGCAGAAACTCCTGTGGTTGACCCTCCCCGTTGAAGAGGCAGAGCAGAGTTCCGCCCTCGGGCAGGCTCACTTCACCGCAGGCAAAGTCCATCGACTCGAAACGGGCAGAGGGTGCCCGAGCCGCACAGAGCTCAAGCAGTTTGCGCAGTTGCGCTGCCTGCCCCTCATCGAGATCTTGCAGCCGATCACCGGCCAGCATCATGCCGCCGCTTGCCACCAACGCTGCCAGATGGAAACTGTATTCAGCCTGGCTCGCTTGCTGGGTCGGCAGATCGCGCAGACAGATGCAGTCGGGATCGAGGGCCCAGAGCTTGTCATTCTGCCAGGCGCGGCAGAAGGCTTCACGGGCAATTTGGCGGTAGCGGTGGCCATTGCGCTCCACGTCATCGCTCACCCGCATGCCATGAACCAATCCAAGGCTCGGCCAGATGGGGGCGTTGCAACCGAGCAGGAAGGCCCCTTCACCAGCACCACGCAGGATGGCCGCCATACCGCGCCGATAGGCTTCAACCCGGGTGGCGGCCGGATCGTGGAAACGGCCACCGTGGATGGCGCCCCAGAAGTTGGCATCGAGTTTGAAGTAGTGGATGCCCCACTGCTCGCGCAGGGTACGGAACACCTGCTCAAGGTGCGCTTGCACCTCGGGGTGGGTACCATCCAGTACATACCAGGGAGTACAACGCCAACCGCCATAGGTGACACGCTCGGAGGGGAGCGGCAGGCCGTCATCCCCCTTCACAAACCAGTCGGGGTGATCCTGAAACACCTGCGAACCGGGTTCGGCAATAAAGGGAGCGACCCAGAGGGCGGGCTCGCAGCCAGCCTGTTTGATCTCCGCAGCCAATGAAGCAACACCTTGCTCGAACTTGGCCGACGGGGTAAGCCAGTCGCCCATCTTGGCCTGATAGCCGTCGTCTATCTGCACATAGCGCAGGGCCGGGAAGCGCTCGGCACGCACCTGCAGGTTCTCGCGAATATCGGCAGCACTCACCTCGGCGTAGTAGTGATACCAGGAGCACCAGCCGCTCGGGCGCTCACTCACCTTGCCGATCAGCGAGCCGTGCTCGACCTCGATCAGCCGTGCCAACTCGGCCAGCAGATCCTCGCGCTCAGCCCCTTCGAGGCAGATCAGCGCCTCGCTCTGCCAGTGCTCACCGGCTGCAAGTTTTCGCCCTTCGCAGTTCATCAGGATCTGCAAGCGGCCATCGGGATAGAGACGAAACTCCCCGCCAAAACGGTGGCAGCTGGCAAAGGCGAGCAGCAGCCACCCCTTGCCATGCTCCACCAGCAACAGGTTGTGAATGGTGTGATAGCCATTGTCATCAGTGATGCGATAAACGCTGGCATCGGGGCAACGGCCGACATGTTGCGGTGATTGCCAGCTACCCATGGTCTGGGCCAGCATCTGGAATCCTTCGCCATAGATGGCGCTCTCCACCGGCAGGCCAAGCTTGCCGTCAAACAGCACCCAGCGCTCAACCGGAGTGGCATCAGAACCGGTGTTGTCGAGTCGCACCCGACACAGGGGCCCTTCCCACTGACGGGTTTGCAGCAGATGGGGTGGCAACGCATTATCGTTCGCCAGCTGGCGAACTCGGGACAAGAGGGATGTCATCACTACTCCTTGTAGTTCGAAAAGGGTTCTATCAGACAAATTTCAAAAATTGCCAATCAAATCAGCTTCAAATGAACTGATTTCAGTTGTTATTGTTTTAATGCCGCGACCCGGCCTCTCTGGTAAACTGCGATTTTTCTTCCCAGTCGATGAGGTTCACGTGATCGCGCAACGCGCCTTGCTGTACTTTCGTGACTTTATGGTCATCGTCGCCTGCCTGCTGGCAGGCAAATCCGTGGCAGCCATCCTGCCTTTCGCCTTTCCCGGCAGCATCATCGGTATGCTGCTGCTGTTTGTGCTGCTCTCCCTGCAACTGATCAAGCTGCATTGGGTCGAGCTGGGGGCAGGCTTGCTGCTGCGCCACATGGGCGTGCTGTTCGTGCCGGTTGCAGTCGGACTGGTGGCCTGGCTTGAGCCCCTGCGCCAATCCTTCGGCGTCATCATGCTCTGCATCGTGCTCGGGATCGTGCTGATCCTCGCCACCGTCGGTCGGCTCTACCAGAGGATGAACAAATGATCTTCTGGCTAGCGATCCCTCTGACCCTGGCGCTCTATTTCGCCACCCGCGCCCTCTATCGCCGCCTGCCCTGGCCCATCATCAATCCGGTGCTGGTACCGACCGCGGTGATCATTGGACTACTACTCTGGCTCGATCTGCCCCTTGAGCAGTACGAGCGCGGCAGCAGCCCCATTACCATGCTGCTGGAGCCCGCCGTGGTGGCGCTGGCGCTGCCGCTCTATCAGCAGGCGCGCCAGATCCAGGCCAAACTCAAGCCCATCCTAATCTGTACCCTCGCCTCCGTCTTGATCTCGGTGTGCACAACCCTGCTGATCGGTCATTTTATGGGCACAGATCCGGCGCTGCTCGCCTCATTGGCTACCAAATCCATCACCACCCCGCTCGCCATGAGCGTCAGCCAGTCCATCGGCGGCATTCCCGCCATCGCGGCCGCCGTGGTGGTGGTGGTGGGGATTGTCGGTGCCCTGATCGGCTACCCGCTGCTCAGATTGCTGAAAGTGACCGATCCGGAAGCCCAAGGGCTCGCCATGGGGGCCTGTGCCCACGCCATCGGCACCGCCACCTCCGCCGAGAAGGGGATCACCCAGGGGGCCTTTGCCTCGCTCGCCATGGTGGTGTGCGGGATCCTCACCGCTGCCGTCGCGCCGCTGCTGTTTGCCATCTATCACTGGCTGATCTGATGACCCCATTGACCACCTGTTGATCATTCCGGGGGGCCTGCTGGCCTCTCGGGGTGCGACCTGCCGCACAATTTGCACAAGACAAACGTTTCCATTACCATCCGCCTCCGTTTGCCCGTCAGGGCGTGAGCCTGCTCACACATTTACCCGAGCTTGCTCCCTACAATGGCCGCCCAATTGGCCTTTGAGGACACACTATGCATCCCCGTTTTGCCAAGCCATTCGATACCCTCTCTGCCCCGCTCAAAGCAGCCGTGCAGCCCATGCTGGATAGTGCCGACTTCAACGCCCGCTTCACGCCGGAGCAAGTCGCCACCCTGAAAGCCGCCACAGGTCTCGATGATCGCGCCCTGCGCCTCGCCCTGTTGCCGCTGGCCGCCGCCTGTTCTGTGGCCCCCATCTCCAAGTTTTATGTCGGTGCCATCGCCTGTGGCCTGAGCGGCACCTGGTACTTCGGTGCCAACATGGAGTTTGCTGGGCAAGGTCTGTTCCACTCGGTTCACGCCGAGCAGTCCGCCATCTCCAACGCCTGGCTGGGTGGCGAGACCGGGATATCTGAAATCACCGTCAACTACACCCCTTGCGGCCACTGCCGTCAGTTCATGAACGAGCTGAGCACCGCCAAGATCCTGAAAGTCTCTCTGCCCGATGACCTGAGCGCCCTGCAATCCTTCCTGCCTCACTCGTTTGGCCCGGCGGATCTCGACATCACGGATGCGCTGATGAGCCCGCAGGATCACGCAGAGCTTGAACTTCAAAGCGAAGATCCGCTGTGGCAAGCCGCGCTGGCCGCCGCCCGTCAAAGCTACGCCCCCTATAGCCAGGGCTATGCCGCGGTGGCGCTGCAGTTTGCCGATGGCCGCATCTTCTCTGGCCGCTACGCCGAGAACGCCGCCTTCAACCCCAGCCTGCCGCCGATGCAGATGGCCTGCGCCCATGCGGTGCTTAATGGCGAAGATCTCGCCACCATCCGCCGCGCCGTGCTGCTGGAGAACAAAAACGGCCAAATCAGCCAGCGTGACTCCGCCCAGTCCACTCTCAAGGCGCTGGGCTCGGTCGAGCTGGAGTATCAGGCGGTCTGACCCCCGCTTCGCTTCGATAAACGAAAGCCCCCGCACCTTGGTGCGGGGGCTTTTTTACTTGGCCGTTTAACCGGGAGCAGCCGGTGATCCTCACGGCTTGGCTGGGTTGATCACCCAGTCTGACCGGTTGCTGATCAGACAGGCTTGAGCCGCGCCGTGAAGTGGCGCAGCAGCGGCGGCTCGTAGTCAAAGGTGAGCCCGCGAATGCCGCTGGCCCGCGCTTTTACCGCGATCAGGCAGTCGGCCACATAGTCCATGTGATCCCGGGTGTAGACCCGGCGCGGAATGGTGAGGCGCAACAGCTCGAAGTCCGCCGCCTCCTGCTTGCCGGTGGCGGGATCGCGCCCCAGCAACAGGGAGCCAATCTCCACCCCGCGCACGCCCCCTTCCAGATAGAGCTCGCAGGCGAGTGCATGAGCCGGGAACTGCTCGGCCGGAATATGGGGCAGCAGCTTTTTGGCATCCACAAACACCGCATGGCCGCCGGTGGGGGTCTGGATCGGGATACCCGCCTCGGCCAGCCGCTCGCCGAGATAAGCCACCTGACTTATGCGATAGGTGAGATACTCCTCATCCATCCCCTCGCGCAGACCGATGGCGAGCGCCGCCATGTCTCGTCCGGCGAGGCCACCGTAGGTGACAAACCCCTCCATCGCCACGCAGCGCACCTGCACCGCGCGGAACAGGTCGAGATCCTCTTTAAAGCAGCAGAGCCCGCCGATATTGACCAGCCCGTCCTTCTTGGCCGACATGGTGAAGATGTCCCCCAGTGCGAACATCTGGCGCACTATCTCCTTGATGCTGTGCTTGGCATAGGCCGGATCCCGCTCCTTGATAAACCAGGCGTTCTCGGCAAAGCGGGCGGCGTCGATCACCACCGGAATATGGTGGCGACGGGCCAGTTCGGAAACCGCCTCCATATTGGCCATGGAGACCGGCTGGCCACCAGCGCTGTTGCAGGTCACCGTGATGATGATGCCGGCCACGTTGTCGGCCCCCAGGGTTTCGATGGTGTCGGTCAGGCGAGGGAGATCAAAATCCCCCTTCCAGGCGTAGGGGGCCGTGGTGTCGAGGGCTTTCGGGGTGAGCAGGTTGATAGCCCGCGCGCCGGCTAACTCCACGTGGGCCTTGGTGGTGTCGAAGTGGTAGTTGGAGATGAAGACCGGCGCCTTGCCCTTGCAGCGCTTGACCAACTCGGGGAAGAGGATCTGCTCGGCCCCGCGCCCCTGGTGGGTGGGCATCACATGCTGGTAACCAAAAATGTCGCGCACCGTGCGCTCCAGCTCGACGAAGTTGCGGCTGCCCGCATAGGCCTCATCCCCCATCATGATGCCGGCCCACTGACGATCGGACATGGCACCGGTACCGCTGTCAGTCAGCAGATCGATATAGACATCCTCGGCCAACAGCAGGAAGGGGTTCCAGCCAGCGGCCTCGAGGGCGGCACGGCGCTCGGCGCCAGTGGTCTGTTTGATGGGCTCGACCATCTTGATACGAAACGGCTCGGGTATACGACGCATATAAGACTCCTCACCGGCGCTAGGCCAGTGTGTTTGAAATTGGAATTGGCAAAGAGGCCGGGGCGATCAGGGTCGTCCGGCTGACAAATTCAAATGGCGGGTGCCGCCAATCAGCGGTGAGGAAAGTCGAAGGTGAGAATGGGATCCCGAGTATACCAGTGGGCGAGCAGGCAAGCTGCCCGGGGCGTAGCTGTCATGATTGGCATCACTCCCCTCCATATCGTTGTAGACAGTCGGTGGCCAACAAGATCCATAGATGGATGCTGCCAACGGGCAGCCTCGCCACGTTAACGGCTGGTTAATTTGCAAACAAGAGATGCACTGACAGGCTGTGCGCCCGCTCACAAAGTGCGCATCTGCGCGGCAAACTGGCAGTGAGGTTGATCCGCCCGCGCCCCCGGTTCGTTATTCTCCCTACCCACACGCCACATCCCCCATCAGCCAGGGCCGGGAGCCATCATGCATCGCAAACCCCATCTGCCCGAGAAGATCTGCCCCGTCTGCCAGCGCCCCTTCAGCTGGCGGCGCAAGTGGGCACGCAGCTGGGAGGAGATTCGCTACTGCAGCGAGCGCTGTCGCCACGCTCGTCACAGCAGCCAGCAACCTGAGGGGGAGCGAGTCTGATGGAGCTGCGCCTGATTCTCGGCGATCAGCTGAACGCCGGTCACAGCTGGTTTCGCACCCCGGATCCGGTGGTCTGCTATCTGATGGCAGAGCTGCGTCAGGAGACTGACTACTGCCACCACCATCGCCAGAAGGTGCTGGCCTTCTTTGCCGCCATGCGCGCCTTCGCAGCGGCACTCACCCAAGCGGGCCACCGCGTCTGTTACCTGACCCTTGATGAGAGCGCCCGCTGGCCCGATTTGCCCGGCTTGCTGGAGGCTCAGCTCGAAGCACATCAGGCCAGCAGCTTTGCCTGGCAGAGCCCGGACGAGTGGCGCCTCGCCAGCCAGTTGAAAAGCTGGGCCGCTGGCCTTGCCATCCCAGCCACCGAGGTGGAGAGCGAACATTTTCTCACCCCCCGTGATGGCTGGCAGCGCTATCCCCACAGCCGGATGGAGTTCTTCTACCGCGCCTTGCGCAAGCAATACCAAGTGCTGCTCGATGAGCGCGGCCAACCCCTTGGCGGGCGCTGGAATTTTGATGACGAGAACCGCGCCAAGCTGCCGGCGAGCCAGCCAATCCCGGAACCCCTCACCTTTGCCAACGAGGTGAGCGAGATTGACGCCATGCTGACCCGCCACGGGGTCAGTACCATAGGCGAGGCGGATGCCAGCAAGCTGCCGTGGCCCATCACAAGGCGCCAGAGTCGCGAGCTGCTGGCCCATTTTCTGGCCCACTGCCTGCCCCATTTTGGCCGCTATCAGGATGCCCTGAGCGAGCGGGGGTGGAGCCTGTTTCACAGCCGTTTGTCGTTTTCCCTCAACAGCAAGATGCTTCATCCGCTTGAGGTGATCCGCGCCGCCGAGACCCACTGGCAGGCCAATCAGGCCACCATCACGTTGGCACAGGTGGAGGGCTTTATTCGCCAGATCCTCGGCTGGCGCGAGTTTGTCCGTGCCCTTTACTGGGAGAAGATGCCCGACTACAAGCAGAGCAATTTTCTCGAGGCCAAACGGCCGCTGCCGGGTTTCTTCTGGAATGGCGAAACCAGGATGGCCTGCGTGCGTCACGCCATTGGCCAGTCTCTTGAGCACGGTTACGCCCACCATATCCAGCGGCTGATGGTGACCGGCAACTTTGCCCTGCTGGCAGGGATCGACCCCGATGAGGTGGATCAGTGGTATCTCGGTATCTATGTGGATGCCATCGAGTGGGTGGAGCTGCCCAACACCCGCGGCATGAGCCAGTTTGCCGACGGCGGCCTGATGGGCAGCAAGCCCTACGCCAGCAGCGGCGCCTATCTCGAGCGGATGGGCCACTACTGCAAGGGGTGCCACTATCAGGTCAAAGCACGCCACGGCGACGGAAGTTGCCCCTTCAACAGCCTCTACTGGCACTTTCTCTGGCGCAATCGGGACAAACTGGGCGGCAATCCCCGCCTCGCCCTCCCCTATGCCAACTGGGATGGCCAAGCCGCAGCGCAGCAGCAAGCCATTCTGGCGACGGCGGAGCACTATCTGATCCATCTTGAGCTGCTGTAAGCGGACCATGCCTCCTGACACACTCCCCTGACAACAGCGTAGCGATTTACGCTGGCAATCAGGCGTGCCATCGCACCAAACACCAGCCTGTGACTGGCAGGCAGACGGAGATCCCAATCCTGCGCAGAGCGGTTGAATATCCTGTGGCGGCTGATTATGGTGGTGGCCACATCAAGGTTTCCATCAACCAAACATCAGAAAAACGAGTCTAAGGAAAGACGATATGGAGATAGTGGTTCTCGGTGGCGGCGTAATTGGGGTAACCAGCGCCTGGTATCTGGCCAAAGCGGGTCACAAGGTGACCCTGCTGGAGCGACAAGGTGGCGTCGCCCTTGAAACCAGCCATGCCAACGCCGGGCAGATATCCCCCGGTTATGCGGCCCCTTGGGCAGCTCCCGGCATCCCCCTCAAGGCGGCCAAATGGATGCTGCAAAAGCATGCCCCCTTCACCGTGCGCCCCACTGCCGACCCCTTCCAGCTGCGCTGGATGCTGAAGATGCTCGCCAACTGCACCCCGACCGCCTATGCCACCAACAAGGGGCGCATGGTGCGTCTGGCCGAATACAGCCGCGACTGCATGAAGCTGCTGCGCGACGAGCTGAGCATCGATTACGAAGGGCGCCAGCTCGGCACCCTGCAGCTGTTTCGCAGCCAGTCCCAGCTCGATGCCAGTCAACGCGATATCGAGGTGCTGGAGGAGTATGGCGTCCCCTACCAGTCGCTGGATGCCAGCGGCTGCGAAGCGGCAGAGCCTGCGCTGGCGCGGGTGCGCGGCAAAATCGTCGGCGGCTTGCGTCTGCCCGGCGACGAGACCGGCGACTGCTTCCGCTTCACCAAGGCCCTTGCCCTTGAAGCCGAGAAGCTCGGGGTCAAGTTCATCTTCAACTGCGACATCGACGAGATTGAGCAAGCCCGCGGCCGCGCCGTGGCGGTGCGGGCGAGCGATCAGCGCTATCGCGCCGATGCCATCGTCTGTGCGCTCGGCAGCTATGCCACCGGCTTTTTGCGGCCGCTGCTGCGCCCGCTCGGGCTGGAGCTGCCGGTCTATCCGGTCAAGGGCTACTCCCTCACCCTGCCGATGATCAATGCCGAGGCCGCGCCGCGCAGTACAGTGCTGGACGAAACCTACAAGGTGGCCATCACCCGTTTTGACGAGCGGATCCGGGTCGGCGGCATGGCGGAGCTGTCGGGCTACAACCTCGCTCTCAACCCCAGACGTCACGACACCCTGGCGATGGTGGTGGGGGATCTTTTCCCCGAGGGGGGCGATATCAGCCAAGCCGAGTTTTGGACCGGCCTGCGCCCCATGACGCCGGACGGCACCCCGCTGGTGGGGCCCAGCCCCATTCCCGGTCTCTGGCTCAATACCGGCCACGGCACCCTGGGCTGGACCATGGCGGCCGGCTCGGGTCAGCTGTTGTGCGATCTTATCAACGGCAGCGAGCCCGCCATCAGCGATGAGGGGCTGACCCTCGCCCGTTACGGCTAAGCACCTAAGCTGTCGGGCTGTTTCACTCGCCAACTACGCCCTCAGACAACAGCAGAGGACGTTCTCAACCACTTTATTGACAGGCCACCGCCATAAACGGTGGCCTTTTCGTCTGATGTTGACCTTCTCCCTGCCCGTCTGCCTTAGCGGTGCTCTGGCTGCCGGTTAATGCAGCAAACGGCACAGAATATTGCGCAATTCGACTTGCGCAAGCCGCCACAATCCGTAATGTGGATAGACGCATTTTTCGCAGCGCATATTTTTTAAATGGCCTGTAAACCGCTTGTAAACAGGCGTCGCCAGACAAGGGGTTACGGGTGTCACCGCGAGTTTCTTTAGCAGCAATCCAGGGTAGGACATTATGAAAAAAGTAGGTTTGGTCGGTTGGCGTGGCATGGTGGGATCGGTTCTGATGAGCCGGATGCAGGAAGAGCAGGATTTCGCCCATATTCAACCCACATTCTTCACCACCTCCCAGGCCGGTGAGGCCGCACCCAACTTCGGCGTCGATGCCGGTACTCTGCAGGACGCCTTCGATATCGAGGCGCTGGCCAAGCAGGATATCATCATCACCGCGCAAGGCGGCGACTACACCAAGGATGTCTATCCGCGCCTGAAAGCCGCTGGCTGGCAGGGTTACTGGATTGATGCCGCCTCCTCCCTGCGGATGGAGAAAGATGCCGTCATCATTCTGGATCCGGTCAACGGCGATGTCATCGAGCAGGCCCTGAACGATGGCATCAAGACCTTCGTTGGCGGCAACTGCACCGTCAGCCTGATGCTGCTGGCCCTCGGTGGCCTGTTCAAGGCCGATCTGGTGGAGTGGGTGAGCGTGGCGACCTATCAGGCGGCCTCCGGTGGCGGTGCCCGCCATATGCGCGAGCTGGTTACCCAGATGGGGATGCTGCGGGATGAAGTGGCGGTCGAGCTGGCGGATCCCGCCTCCGCCATCCTCGATATCGAGCGCAAGATCACCGAGAAGACACGTTCCGGCACCCTGCCGGTGGACAACTTCGGCGTGCCGCTGGCCGGTGGCCTTATCCCCTGGATCGACACCAAGCTCGACAACGGCCAGAGCCGTGAAGAGTGGAAGGGTCAGGCCGAGACCAACAAGATTTTGGGTATCGAGAACGCCGTCATTCCGGTGGATGGTCTGTGCGTGCGGATCGGCGCCCTGCGCTGCCACAGCCAGGCCTTCACCATCAAGCTGAAAAAAGATGTGCCGCTGGCGGAGATCGAAGCGCTGCTGGCTGCCCACAACGACTGGGTGAAAGTGATCCCCAACGATCGCGATATCACCGCCCGCGAGCTGACTCCGGCGGCCGTCACCGGCACCCTCAGCATTCCGGTCGGTCGTCTGCGCAAACTCAATATGGGCCCTGAGTATCTGGCCGCCTTTACCGTGGGTGACCAGCTGCTGTGGGGCGCCGCCGAGCCGCTGCGCCGCATGCTGCGTATCCTGCTGGCACGCTAAGCCGCCACAGCAGCAGATACAACAAGGGCGGGGAGTCACACTCCCCGCCCTTTTTCATTGCCAGTTTTTATAAGCCCTTTAGCAGGCTCTCACTCTTGCTGTCACTTAAGCAGAATGCGCTGACAGCCGCTGTAGATCTCGGCCCTCCCGGGGCGGCAAAAGCCCACCAGGGTGAGCCCGGTCTGCTCGGCCCGCTCGACCGCAAGTTCGGTGGCGGCGGAGATGGCGAGCAAGATCTCCACCCCGGCGCTGGCGCACTTTTGCACCATCTCGAAGCTGGCGCGGCTGGTCACCAGAATGGCGCCGTCACGGCGACCCGTGCGGCACAGATGGCCCACCAGCTTGTCCAGCGCAATATGGCGTCCCACATCTTCACGAATGGCGAGAATGTTGCCCTCACCATCCAGATGCACTGCCGCATGGGTAGCGCCGGTACGCTGGCCCAGCAGCTGGAGCGGGCGCAGCGCGCTTAGCACCTTATCGATATGCCCTACCGCCAGACGCTGACTGTCGGGCAAGCTTGGCTGGGTGCGGATCACCTGCTCCAGACTCTCGCTGCCGCAGATGCCGCAACCGGTGCGCCCCGCCATGGTGCGCCGCTTCTCTTTGAGGCGATGAACGCAGCGATTGGCCAACGTGAGATGCAGCTCAATGCCCTGACAGCCGTCAATCTGCTCGATGTCGTGGATATCGAGCAGGCTGTCGATGATCCCCTCGGATAACGAGAAGCCGATGGCGAAATCCTCCAGATCGGAGGCCGAGCACATCATCACGCTGTGGGCGATGCCGTTGTAGACCAGCGCCACCGGCGTCTCGGAGGGGAGCGCCATTTCGCTGTCGCAGGTCAGCGCATCGGCGCGGTAGTGCACCACCTCGCGGTGGATAGCGCAGCGTGCCAGCTCGTTCTGTTCGCTCTGCTCGCTAAGCTCGTCACGCGCCTCCAGCTCAAGTAGCTCTCTCATGGTGCGACCCCGTCAATGATCTCGGGATCTCTGGCCGAAATGCCGAGCCGCTTCATTTTTGAGAGCAAGGTGGTGCGCTTCATGCCGAGACGGTTGGCCGCCCCCCGCTCGCCAGCGACGATGCCGTTGCAGTCACGCAGGGCAGCGATGATCGCCTCGCGCTCATCAATCGGCCCCTCCTCGGCAAAGAGCGGCGTGGCGGGCTCGTCATAGACCAGGGTCTCAATCTTGTGGTAGCCCTTGAGGGGCATCAGCTCATCGGGCGAGAGGTTGAGCACATGGCCGCGGGTCATCACCACGGCGCGCTCGATGACGTTCTCCAGCTCGCGGATATTGCCGTACCAGGGGAGCGAGACCAGCATCTTCATGGCATCGGCGGGGATCGAGGTGATGGTGCGGCGCATCCGCTTGGCGATCTTCTTGATAAAGAAATTGACCAAGAGCGGAATGTCCTCGCGCCGCTCGCGCAGCGGCGGCAGCTCGATGGGAAAGACGTTGAGGCGGTAGTAGAGATCGCTTCGAAAGCGCTTGTTCTTGACCATGGAGAGCAAATCGCAGTTGGTGGCGGCCACCAGCCGCACATCCACCGCGATGGGGTTGCTGTTGCCCACCCGCTCCAGCTCGTGCTCCTGCAATACCCGCAACAGTTTGGGTTGCAAGTCCAGCGGCATATCCCCCACTTCGTCGAGGAACAGGGTGCCCTTGTGGGCCCGCTCGAAGCGGCCGATCCGCTGGGTCAGAGCGCCGGTAAAGGCCCCCTTCTCGTGGCCAAAGAGATCGCTCTCGATAAGACCGGTGGGAATGGCGGCGCAGTTCACCTTCACCATCTCGTGGTCGTGGCGGGCACTCAGGGCGTGAATGGCCTGGGCGATCAGCTCCTTGCCGGTGCCGGTCTCGCCGAGGATCAGCACGGTACTGTCGCTCTCGGCCACCAGCCGCACCTTCTCCAGCACGCTCTCCATCACCGCGCTCTGGTAGATGATGTGGGGGAACTCCCCCTGCATCTGCGGCTCGTTGATGCGAATGGTCTTCTCTTTGGCGCCGTTGGTGTTGGAGATCTCCTGCTGCGCCTGCACGTTGTTCATGGCAATGGCCGTACGTGCCGCCACCTGCTCCAGCAAGGAGATATCGATATCGGCAAAGAAGTCGGCGTTGGGGTGCGAGAGGATCAGCACCCCCAGCAGGTTGCCCCGATAGCGCAGCGGCAAAATGCAGGAGCTGTCGGCCTCGGGCGGCAGGATCTGGGAGGTAAAGCGGCAGCGATTGCTGCAACCGTGGCCGTGTTCGCGATAGACAAAAAACGGCTCGCTGTGGCCAAGGGCCCCCTGCAGACACTTCTTTTCAAAACAGGAGTGATCGATGATGCCCGGCTGATCGCTCTGGTGCTGATTGACCAGATAGCTCTTGAAGCTGTCGGAGGTGGCGTTGTACTCCGCCAGACACAAGCTGCTGATGCCAAAGTGGTGGTGCAGGATGGTAAACAGGCTCTTGGGCAGCTCGGCGATGCGCACCAGTTTGATTACCGCGTTGGTCACATCCACCAGAATTTTGCAGCTGTCGCGCTCAAGACGCAGGGAGTTGGCCTGCTCCAGAGTGCGCTCCTTGTCGAGCACGTTCTCCAGCGCAATGGCGATAATGGCCGCAAGCTGGGTCAGTTTGGCAAGGGTCTCCATGGTGAAGCTGTCGAGCTGGGTGTTGATAAACTCGACCCCGCCAAGGTGGCTGCGGGCAGTGGTGATGGGGAGCTGGCAGTAGGAGCGCAGCCCGTCGTAGACCCCTTCGCGATCCAGCGCCGGGCAGCGATTCTCAAAGCGGGCGGCAGCGAGAATGATGGCCTGTTCCGGGGTCTCTTTGGTAGGACGGGGGGAGAGGTGCAGCTCTGCCTTGGGGCAGACCAGATGCTTTGGGCCGGAATGTCCCATGAAGTAGAAGATGGCCTCCTCGTCCGCACCCATGTTGAGGATCAGGTTGACCCGGGTCACGCCGCCAAAGCCGGCATCTATCTTGTTGAGTTTGTGGATAAAATCATCGAGCGTCACGGCCGACAGGAGGGATTTGGAGAGCAGGAGGAAACCGTCGTCCCAGATGGGAGAGATCTCGTCCAGGGGGATGGCACTCACATTTAGCATTGCGGCCTCACGTTATATCGATTTAGTCACCAGTCAGGCTGTCCATGCCATCGCATCACGACAAGCTCCCGTCACCAAAATAAATAGCTACAGCCCGTAAAAGTGGCTGCCAATAAGAAAAGCGGTGACGAAAATTGTCGCATGTTGCAATTCCAGAGTTGTTATTAACGAACGACAACAAAAAGTAACATCGTTATCGGGGGATATATTGGAATGGCGACTCATCATAGATGAGCTCAAATTTCATTACAATCCGATTTAATATATCTGATGGCCATATTTAACCGGTTATTTCATCAGTTCTTGATCTCAATTAAGGCGCCCGAAAAGTGGGCCGCCGTCAACTGTCAGATCTGCCTCTTCTCTTCGCTGGCTGCTTCACTGGCTGCGGGTTTCAAGATGGCGTTTGCTGCCCATCCATCGGCAATTTACGAGGTGATGATCCGGCTGTGGCAGCACTTCAGGCCACCGAAGATAAAGAGGGCCGACAGGCTCTGGAAGGCCATCAGCAGCCAGCTGGCGTTGTCGGCAAGCTCGGCGGTGACGCTCTGGTGCGTGAGGTAGACCAGCAGAGTGATCACCCCCAGCAGCAGGCCGTTGATCAAGGTGGTGGAGATAAACCCGATCAGCCAGGCACTGGAAATACTCAAGGCAGAAAACACGCTGCTCATGGCAAGCCGTGCCGCCATAAAACAGCCGAAAAAACCGAAGCCGAGCAGAAATATCATCTCGTCGCGCCAAATATAGCAACCTATTCCCAGCAATATCGCCGCCAGATAGGTGCCAATATAGAAAAGTCCGAATAAGCGACCAATTTCATGTTGCATCATTTACTCCCCTTTCTTTGGGTAATAAAAGGGTGCCCGACTCGATAAATCCGAGTCGGGTTCCCTTATTTGTGCAGAACCTCTTTTTTAGGGCGATCAGCCTTTGGCTGCGCTGCGCAATTTCGCCTTGAGCGCGCTGTATTCAGTCTGGACGTACACTTCCGCCGCTGGCTGATCCTCGATGCGCTCGATCTTCACCGCACAGTACTTGTACTCCGGCGTGTGGGAGACGGGATCGACGTGCTCGATGGTGAGCTCGTTGCAGGCCCCGATCCACCACTGGTAGGTCATGTAGACCACCCCGGCGTTGACCCGGTCGTTGTAGTTGGCCCGGGTGATCACCTTGCCACGGCGCGACGAGATCCAGACCAGCGCCTGATCCTTCACCCCGAGCTTTTTGGCATCGCTCGGGTGGATCTGCACATAGCCGGGCTCATCGGCCAGGGTTTGCAGCGCCGAGCAGTTGCCGGTCATGGATCGGCAGGAGTAGTGACCCACCTCGCGCACGGTGGAGAGCACCAGCGGGTACTCGGCACAGGGCTGCTCTAGCGGCGGCCGCCACTCGGAGGCAATCAGCTGACCCTTGCCGCTCGGGGTGGTGAACACATTCCCCTCGAACAAGGTGCTGGTGCCCGGGTGCTCCTCGGTCGGACAGGGCCACTGCACGCTCTTGAGATCGGCCATCTTGTCGTAACTGACCCCGGCGTAGAGCGGGCAGAGCGCACGCATCTCGTCCCAGATCTCTTCGGTGTTGTGGTACTCCATGGGATAACCCATGGCGGTCGCCATCAGCGAGAAGATCGCCCAGTCCGGTTTCACGTTCTCAGGGGGCGTCACCGCCTTGTAGAAGCGCTGGAAGCCGCGATCCGCCGAGCTGTAGACCCCTTCATGCTCGCCCCAGCTTGTGGCGGGCAGAATGACGTCGGCCATCTCGGCGGTCTGGGTCATGAAGATATCCTGCACGATCACCAGCTCCATCCCCGCCAGAGTGCGGCGGAACTGACCCAAGTCAGCCTCGGTCTGGGCCGGATCTTCACCGAAGATATAGAAGGCCTTGCACTTGCCCTCCTCCACCTTGTGGCCAAGCTCCGTCAGGCGATAGCCGGGCTTTTGGGAGAGCGACGCCACGCCCCACGCCTTGGCGAACTTGGCGCTGATCTCGGGATCGGCCACCGACTGATAACCCGGGAACTGGTGGGGCAGCATCCCCATGTCACAGGTGCCCTGCACGTTGTTCTGACCGCGCACCGGCCCGCAACCGGTACCGCGGCGACCGAAGTTGCCGGTCAGCAGCGCCAGACCCGCCAGCCCCTTGACCACGTCCACCGCCTGACCGTACTGGGTCACCCCCATGCCCCACAGGATCATGGAAGCAGGCGACTCGGCATAGGTGCGAATGGCAGCGCGGATATCTGCGGCTTTGAGGCCAGTGATCCCCTCGACATATTCCGGGGTGTACTTGGCCACCGTCGCCTTGAAGGTCTCGAACCCTTCGGTGTAGTTGGCGACGAATGCCTTGTTGTAGAGCCCTTCATTGATCAACACGTTGGCGAAGGCGTTAACCAGCGCCATGTTGGAACCGTTTTTGAGCGGCAGCCACTGATCGGCGATACGGGCGGTCTCCACCATGCGGGGATCACACACAATCACCTTGGCCCCGTTTGCCTTCGCCTTGAGGATATGGCGAGCGACGATGGGGTGAGAGTCAGCAGCGTTGTAACCAAACACCAGCAGGCACTTGGTCTCTTGAATTTCGGGAATGGCGTTGCTCATGGCGCCGTTGCCTACAGTTGTCTCCAGACCGGAGACTGAGGGTGCGTGTCACACCCTCGCGCAGTGGTCGACGTTGTTCGTCCCAATCACCGCACGGGCAAATTTCTGCATCACATAGTTGGCTTCATTGCCCGGGCCACGGGCAGAGCCGGTGGTCATGATGGCGTCCGGGCCATATTTCGCCTTGATGGCAGCCAGACGGCTGCTGGCGAACTCGATCGCTTCGTCCCAGGAGACGGCCTCGAACTTGCCACCGCGCTCGCGGCGGATCATCGGGCTCTTGAGACGGGGGGTCAGCAGGTTGGTGTCGTTCAGGAAATCCCAACCGTAATAGCCTTTGAGGCAGAGCTGCCCCTCGTTGGTCCGGCCGTTGGCGCCTTCGGCCCCCACCACCTTGTCGTTTTCAACCAGCAGGTTGATTTTGCAACCGGTGCCGCAGTAGGGGCACACGGTAATGACTTTTTTCATGACTCACACTCTTGTTTGTTAACGAAAAACGGCTCGGCAAGCCCGCTCACACCCGCGCCGGCATCGCCAGCAGTGCCTCGGCACTGGCCAGCTGCTTCTGCCGGTTCAGGTTTTCAAGATGCTCCGGCGTGACCAGCCGCAGCGCCTGGGTCGGACACACCTCGACACAGGCCGGGCCCGCCTCGCGGTGACGGCAAAGATCGCACTTGAGCGCCTGCGCCTTGGTCTGCGGACGCTTGAAGAGCGAATCGGCAGCCGGGGGCACCTCTTTGAGCACCACCGCCATGGCGCCGTAAGGACAGGCCACCACGCAGGACTTGCAGCCGATGCAGCGCTCCTGCAACACCTTGACGCAACCATCCTCGCTGACGATGGCATTGTTCGGGCAGGCCATGGCGCATGGCTTGTCTTCACACTGGCGGCAGAGCACCGGCGTGGTCACCTTGCTGCCCACGATCACCTTCAGGCGCGGCTGAAAGTAGCTGTCCCTGGAGACCAGATGTCCATCCTCGATGGCAAGATGCAGGCCGCCCTCCCGCTCAAGGGTCCCGCTGCAAGACCCTGACTGGTGTGAAACGGCGCAGGCCACCTCACAGGTACGACACCCAATACAGAGACTGGGATCTGCAATCACGAAGCTGTTCATAGAGAGGGATCCTAAATGGTTCGTTACACCGGGCCGCCCGCCGACAGGCAAAGAGGCGGCCAGCCCCCATAAAGCATTTATCAGACCAAAACGGGCCAAGGGTGCGATAAAAATTCACAACCATCTGAAAATAAAGGAGTAATCAGAAAGAGATGCGTACTGAATGCTACAACTGACGAGGGTGACGACGGGGTGGGAAGTGTGATCGACACGACAAAAGTGACGAGCTCGACACCGGCTGCCCCAACAGCGTGGCGGAGACGTTCAGAGGAGTTTGCAACCACGATCTGCCGCCCCAAACCGGGCCAGCGAAGGAAGGGAAACCGGGGAGAAAAACCATACCAAGGGCCAAAAATGGGCTGTGCAGCACGCCAAAGCCGCTTGGGGCGATGGCAAGTCATCACCAAGTCAAACCAAACAAAAATGAGCCACTTATTGACTAATTTGTTGAGCCAGAGCCGGTTTTAGGCCCCTGCCCCTTCAGTTTTCTATCCCTCCGGTTAATATGTGCCAGATGGCAACCTGTTTTGTTAGGAGTGCTTTTATAAAAAAACGTTCAAGTAGCAACGCTTATATTATTCAGGTAAACATATTGTTTATATAAGTTGCTATTCACCCATATTTACTATCGCGACCAACATATTTGTAAGTTAAATAGGTTAAGCGTTAAAGGAATTTATTATGCATCCTAACATACTATATTATGTAACACGACAAGATGAGTCTATATCTAAAACCGGAGTAAGCACATATGTTCCTACACTCGGCCATCCTGCTAGTGCAATTGATATTTACCGTACAGTCGCTATTCACTCTATTGAGAACAAACCAGCATCATGGTGTTTTACTGACCTAGAGGCAGCCTCTGCTTTAGGAAGAATTATTGATGGCCCAATAATATCTGGATCTGATATCGAATTTGCAGAGAGTGCATTAAGATCACTTCTTTTACATGAGTATACAGAGATCTTAGTCCCTTGCGTCAAGGTATCATACCCAGATGGGCATACACAATATCTCAGGCTAGATAACAAAATAAGAAATGAAGCATCATTTACTGCTTTCCAAGTTTCAAATACATTTGACAGATTATTGGCAACCGAATGGGTAACTGTTAGCAATGGAAAATTTGTTGAAAGTAGCAATACTCGTAGCACTCTAATTAATACCGATATTGATCTATTTAGTAAACAATATCCTTCGATGCTAAAAACGATTGGTGAATTGGCTCATGCATTTCCAAATCAACTAGGAGCAGCAACATGTTTTACCAATCAACAACTTCTAGATAGTATGCATGGTAGTGCGGCAGGCTTTATTGACGAAATGTATAATAGGGTGCGCCGTCCATGGTTTGACTTTGCTCAATCGGTACCCTCACTCTACCTAGATTTGAAGTTACCACCTCTACTGGCTATCGTTCTTTCAAGAGCTCCATGGCGTGAAAAGATCCCAGAGGTTTTAAATGATCTTCGTGAAGAACTTAATCAGTTAAGGTCTGAGTTAAATCGTCTAAACAAAATGATAGATACATGTATGCCACAAGCTGAAATTATTTCTCAAACACAAAAAGTTAATGAAAGCTTCGATGCTATCGTCCCTGAATCACTTCTTACCACCGCAGAGCTACGATTGCGAAGAGTTGTATCCATATTTAATTTCATAAGACCTATCCAACAACTTTACTCTATTGCAGCAGACCCATTGTCTGCAGAGCCAGACAAATTTTTTGAGCTTGTTCAAAGCGCAAAAAATGTTGTCGCTAAAGATTCTAGAATTGTATCAAGATCAATTCCAGCTGCCAAAATGGCTGAACTATTAAAAGTCGGGAATATAAGGGAATCTATTCTTACACATTTTACAGAACAGGAAGTAAAGCTAATTGCAAGAGGTTAATATCGTAGAGTGCAATAAACACAACGCATTGCATTCTACCTCTTGCATTTTTAATTAGCGGTGCAATTCACTTCGTTCATTGCACCCTACAATTATATTTTAATGGAGTACGATTTGATGAATATAAAAATCCATAATGAACATAAAGATGACATCTTAAATGTACTTGTTGATAACCTTAGACAATTTAACTTTGATAAAATGGGTGAGGAACGCTCCCAACCTTTAATTGTTGCCATTCATGATGATAATGACGAAGTTGTCGGTGGCATTGCCGGACGTACTATTTATCATCAACTGTTGATCGAAGTACTTTGGGTACACAATGACAAGAGAGGACAGGGGCTCGGCATTCAATTAATGGAGATTGCTGAACGCGAGGCAAAAAAACGGGGATGTATTGCTGCTCAAGTCGACACCCTCTCATTTCAGGCTCCCAAATTTTATGAAAAAATGGGATTTGAAATAGTCGGTAAAGTGAGCGGCGTTAAAAATAGTCCTGACCGCTATTTTTTATTGAAGCACTATCATGGAAAGTAATAATTACCGTAGGGTGCAATAAGCACAGCGCATTGCACCTCTTGCTTCATTCAATATTTGGTGCAATTTACTTCGTTAATTGCACCCTAGCTTTCCCCTACCAAATGAAGACTCCATTGCTACCCAATGCCCTCCCCTTTGCCATCCTGCCAGCAATTAATTAGCGATTACTTTATCGTCTATTTATTATCCGTTTTGGAAAAAGATTTTAGCCAAACCACTTCGCTAGATAAAACAAACAGTTGCCCGATTCCCCGCCATATATTTCAATCGCCGGATAATTAATTCCCTTACTCAAATTGAACTTTTGATTATTTATAACTGAGCATAGACCCGCAAAGTGTGTGTCATTATAAGCTTAATGACAGATGAACAGACTGTGTTCCATGACAAGCAGATCACTATTCCGTTAGCGCCCTTTCCCATCGCAATCCATTAATTCTCTCCCGATTAAATATCACGACTCTCTTGGTAGGTCGGGCAGCTGTGCGTTGGCAAACGTGTAAACATCAAACTGACAAGATGAACTCATGAACTGTGATAAACAACAAGCCACTCCCGGCGTTATGCTGGCGGCGATTGGCGTAGTCTATGGCGATATCGGCACCAGCCCGCTCTATACCTTGCGCGAGTGCCTGTCAGGTCAATTCGGATTCGGCGTCGAGCCGGCCTCCATTCTCGGCTTTCTCTCGCTGATCTTCTGGCTGCTGATCCTGGTGGTGTCGGTCAAGTACCTCTCCTTTGTGATGCGGGCCGACAACGCCGGCGAGGGTGGCATTCTCACCCTGATGTCGCTGGCGACCCGCAACGCCTCCACCCGCTGGACGCCGCTGCTGATCATCCTCGGCCTGATTGGCGGCAGCTTCTTCTATGGCGAGGTGGTGATCACCCCGGCGATGTCGGTGATGTCGGCCATCGAGGGTCTGAGCATTCTCACCCCCGCCCTCGACCCCTATATCGTCACCCTTTCGGTGCTGGTGCTGACCCTGCTGTTTGCGATCCAGAAACATGGCACCGCCATGGTGGGCAAGCTGTTTGCCCCCATCATGCTGATCTGGTTTATGACGCTGGCGGTGCTGGGGCTGCGCGGCATCATCCACAACCCCGAGGTGCTGGGTGCGCTCAACCCCATCTGGGCGGTGCGCTTCTTTGTCCAGTACCAGACCACCTCCTTCTTTGCCCTCGGCGCCGTGGTGCTGGCCATCACAGGGGTGGAGGCGCTCTACGCGGATATGGGCCACTTTGGCAAAAATCCAATTCGCCTCGCCTGGTTTATCGTGGTGCTGCCCTCGCTGGTGCTCAACTACTTCGGTCAGGGGGCGCTGCTGCTAAGCAACCCCGCCGCCATTGCCAACCCCTTCTTCCTGCTCGCGCCGAAATGGGCGCTGGTGCCGCTGCTGCTCTTGGCAACCATGGCGACGGTGATCGCCTCGCAGGCCGTGATCTCCGGGGTCTTTTCGCTGACCCGGCAGGCGGTGCGCCTCGGTTATCTCTCCCCCATTCGCATCGTTCACACCTCCGAGCAGGAGTCTGGCCAGATCTATATTCCGGTCATCAACTGGATGCTCTATATCTCGGTGGTGATCGTCATCATGAGCTTCGAGCACTCCAGCAATCTGGCGGCGGCCTACGGCATCGCGGTGACCGGCACCATGGTGCTTACCTCGATCCTCTCCTGCTCGGTAGCCAAGAACAGCTGGCACTGGAACAAGTATCTGGTGGCCATCCTGTTTGCCGCGCTGCTCTGTATCGACGTGCCGCTGTTTGCCGCCAACCTCGCCAAGATATTCTCCGGCGGCTGGCTGCCGCTCACCCTGGGCGCGGTGATGTTCACCGTGATGACCAGCTGGAAGAGCGAGCGTTTCCAGCTTATTCGTCGCCTGAACGAGCACGGCAACTCCCTTGAGCCGATGATCGCCTCGCTGGAAAAGTCCCCGCCGACCCGGGTGGCCGGCACTGCGGTCTATATGTCGCGGGTGGTCAATGTGATCCCCCATGCGCTATTGCATAACCTCAAGCACAACAAGGTGCTGCACGAGCGGATCATCCTGCTCACCCTGCGGGTGGAGGATGTGCCCTACGTCCACAATGTGCGCCGGGTCTGCATCGAGCAGCTCTCCCCCACCTTCTGGCGGGTAGTGGCAAGCTACGGCTGGCGCGAGACCCCGAACGTGGAGGAGATCTTCCACCGCTGCAACGCCGAGGGGCTGAGCTGCCGGATGATGGAGACCTCGTTCTTTATGGCCCACGAGTCGCTCATCATGAAAGACCGCCCCTGGTATCTCTATCTGCGCGGCAAGCTCTTTATGCTGCTGCAGCGCAACGCCCTGCGCGCCCCGGATCAATTCGAGATCCCGCCCAACCGGGTTATCGAACTTGGATCCCAGGTGGATATTTAAGCGATGCAAGCCACACCAGTGGCTTATGTCAATCAGCTAAAATTCCCTATGCTTTTCATGCCTGGTTTTAAATATCGTAGTGAAGTCGATGAAAGAGACCGTAATGGTCATAGAACAAGCCCGAACTGATACCTGAGTAGCATGATCGTAATAAAATACGGCCTGTATTTACAGGCCGTACTATCTCCTTGTTATGCATCTATTAACCTGCATAACGTTTATGTTATTTAGTATGAGTTAGCTCTTCCCATAAATAATGAAAGAAACCTTGCGGCCGTTGACTACCATTTTCAAGGAGCCATTTTTCAGTATTGGGGAGATAGACACCATTTATTTTAGATATGTGGTTATACGCAATGTGCATAGTTCCTTTCAATCCACCTAAAACAGGAACATTCATGCCACATTCGTTTAGCAAATCACGGTTCCCGGCCATATCTAATGCAGCATTAAATTCCATAACCGAGATAAACCGCTCTTTTTCTTGACTATATAGATCAACACCTTGCACATAGGCAGTTTGTGCCGTATTAACAAACCCAGCTACTCCATAAGCCAGATGCTCCAAATCTCTACACGTTTCTTGTGCATGACCTTGTTTTAATGGTGTTGTCTTATTAGTGATACTCCAATATGAGTTGAATTTATCTAGTTCATCATGGGAATAACAGCCTGCTATTGGTTTTGGCAAACCACCATCAGAATATAAGTAAACATATGTTGGAAAATACTTATGGAATCGTTCTAAAGATTCATCGAACAGTTTTTGATCATCAAGGAAAACTGCAGAATTTAATTTTGCTTCCGTGATGACGGCCTGCCAATTCCCAAAATGACAATCTGTTTTTTGTCCATTTATATCGTCAATATAACGACTTCTGAGCATATGCTCAAATTTCTTTATTTTATCTGAATTCCATTTTGAACTGCCGTCGATAATATATGTA
The DNA here is from genome assembly GCF_000820225.1 of Aeromonas veronii bv. veronii. GTDB lineage: Bacteria > Pseudomonadota > Gammaproteobacteria > Enterobacterales > Aeromonadaceae > Aeromonas > Aeromonas veronii. The sequence goes on along the minus strand of NZ_CDDK01000046.1, from coordinate 47,168 downwards.
TGTTTGATTATCTCAGCAGCCCTGGCCCATACTGCGGCAGCCCATGATGCCTGAAGTGCTTGGTTTTGCCCAGTGTGATGCCCTGTAAACTGTTCAGACCAAGCATTCATTATATTTATCGAGTTTTCGGCATACACATTATCCCCGCTATATAACCAGGCGAGAGCTTGGGTATATGCAGCACGAGCATCCTCTCTCTCTATTTTGCAGCGTTGGGCAATTCCCTCGCCATCAGGACCACCACACGCCATGCTGTCCCATTTGGCAGTGGGCAAATAGCTTCGATTAGCTAATGGGGAGGCAAGCATATTTTTATATGATGAGAACCATGGTTCAACCTCATTGGAAACTTTTTGTCTAACAAATTCTATGTCTGTTTTATTAAGTAATACGCCGGGATGTTCAAAAGCGAATACATTATGTGCAGCACAGAGTAATGAAAAAACAAAAACAAGCTTTTTTACTTTCATAACGTCTCCAATGTCTTTATCGCGACAAATCCTTCATCAATTACAGTAAATGGGCCACAAATTCATCCTCGTCACCATGTGACCCACCATTGCTTAGTCAGCCCTATAAATCACTGGGACAGAAATGCCACCGCTTCACGAGTGAGTCGCCCAATCTCTTCCCACTGTTTCTCTGCGATCAGTTTCTTGTCGACCATCCAGGATCCACCACACGCGATGACCCGCGGGATCGCCAAGTATTCATTGATATTGTGAGGCGAGATCCCACCGGTGGGCATCAGCGTGATCTGGGTATAAGGTGCCAGCAGCGCCTTGATCATCGCGCTACCACCCGATGCTTCGGCAGGGAAGAACTTCAGGGTCGTCAGCCCCATCTCTAGCGCCGCTTCAATGGTGCTGGGGTTATTGACCCCCGGGATGATCGGGATGTCGAGCTCCTGACAGGCCTTGACCGTATTGGGGTTAAAACCGGGGGAGACGATAAAGGTGGCGCCCGCCTCTTTGGCGGCGATCACCTGCTCACGGTTGAGCACGGTGCCTGCGCCAATCAGCATCTCAGGTTGGCTCTGGCGCAGCAGCCGGATCGCCTCGGCCGCGGCAGCGGAGCGGAAGGTGATCTCGGCAACCGGCAGGCCGTTATTGGCCAGCGCCGCCCCCAGTGGAATGATGTCTTCAGCCTGCTCGATGGCGATCACCGGGATCACTTTCAGGGCTTGCAGTTGTTCAGTAATGGATGACATTCGGTTGACCTCGTTTAGTGTGATGCCGGTTTGATGAAGCTGTCGGTGACACTGCGGGTGGCACTTTCCGGAATAATTGCCCCCTTGTGCTGAATGACGATCCCCGCCAGTCGGTGGCCCATGCGGGCGCACTCGTCGATCGCCTGTCCTTGCAGGTAGCCAGCCAGAAAACCGGCATTGAAGGAGTCACCGGCCGAGGTGGTATCCACCACCTTGCTGACCGCTTGGGTAGGAATAGTGATGGTGGGTTCCCCGGTTTGCAGGGCCTGGTAACAACAGCCAGCAGCCCCCTGTTTGACCACCGCCTGCTGCACCCCAGCCGCCTTGAGGCGCTGCAGGGTCTGGGTCATATTCTCGTCCCCCCACAAGGCCTGCTCATCGTCGTCGGTGACCAGGGCCAGCGTAGTGATGGCCAGCAGTTGCTGGTAACAGGCCCGGGTGTCGGCCGGACTCTGCCACAGGGCGGGGCGATAGTTGCTGTCAAAGATGATCGCTACGCCCGCCCGGTGCAGCTCAGCCAGCCACTGCAGCAGCGCCTGCCGATCTGCGGCGGGCAGGATCGCCAGCGAAATGCCGCTGAGATAGAGCGCATCCACGTCGCTGACGGCCTGCTTGAGCTGCGGCAACTGCGGGTGCTGCATCAGATAACGGGCAGCCGAATCATTGCGCCAGTAGAGGAAGGTGCGCTCGCCGTGCTCATCAAGCTGGATAAGGTAGAGACCTGGATGGCGCTGTTGATCGATGAGCACCGCGCTGGTGTCGATCCCGGCCTGTTGCCAGCGCGCGATGATTTGCTGGCTGAGAGGGTCTTGGCCCATGGCGGTCAGGTAGCTCACCTGAATATCGGTGGGTTGGGAGGCACGCGCGAGATAGATGGCGGTATTGAGGGTATCGCCCCCAAATGCCTGCTGCATGTCGCCAAAAGGCGTGCCATTGAGTTCAATCATGCACTCCCCGAGCAGGGCAATCTTACTCAACATAATCGATTTTCTCCTTGTTTATCCGGATCCCATAAACCGTTAAAATCGTATAACTGTTGATGAGGAAAAAACCCCCTTCCAATAAAATTCCCCCCCATGATCCCGCCCAGATATTGTGGATCAACCAAACGACAGTGCTGGCCAGCATACATAACCGCAGGGGCCCACCATCCAGCCGAAACAAAGCGTAAGTGCTGAGCGTTGTTCCCAACACCGTCAGAAACTGCATGGGATGTTCCAGATATGGAATTACAAGACCACATGATGCAATCATGAATATCAACATGACTGCTTGGGTACGGTAATAACCTGACACCCACGTTCTCACCGCACATAACAGACAACTAATTGCAGCAGCTACCGCGCCCAGCATTAAAAAATGTATCGATAAAAGCGCACCATTGAGGCAAAGCAGTGATCGCAGTTTCATATCTTGCCGTTGTATAAATGCCAACGCACCAATCATACAAGCCAGCAATCCGATCAATTGCGCTAACATCTCAACATAATTAGTCATACAGTATTCCAGAAAAACGCCTATCAGGTGGTAATGCAGCAATGCTTGAGCATTAACGAGCCAGCCAGCCACCATCCACGGCTAGGGTATAGCCATTAATATAATCTGAAGCTGATGATGCTAAAAATACCACTGGCCCCATCATGTCATCCGGAATCCCCCATCGACCAGCAGGAATACGCTCCAGGATGGCAGCATTACGATCATCATCAGCACGCAGTGCAGCGGTGTTATTGGTTGCCATATAACCGGGAGCAATAGCATTCACATTGATCCCATGACTGGCCCATTCATTGGCCAGCAAACGGGTCAGTCCCATTACTCCACTTTTTGAAGCCGTATAAGAGGGAACGCGGATCCCGCCTTGATATGAAAGCATGGATGCGATATTGATGATTTTTCCACCATTTCCCTGTGCCATAAACTGCTTGGCAACCGCTTGCGACATAAAGAAGAGGCTCTTGATATTGATGTCCATCACCTCATCCCAGTCTTTTTCACTGAAATTGATCGCATCATCACGGCGAATAATACCGGCATTGTTAACCAATACATCAATGTGACCAAAATGCGATACGGCCTGCTCAATCAACAGTGGCAGCTCGCTAACTTTACTGACATCAGCCTTGAGACTCAAAAACTTTTGGCCAATCGCTTCAACTTTGATCATTGTGTCCGTTGGTTCAACAATATTGATACCAACAATATCACAACCAGCTTGTGCCAAGCCCAATGCCATTCCTTGTCCAAGGCCTGTATCACAACCGGTTACGACGGCGACTTTACCTTTCAGATCGAATGCGTTAAGAATCATGCTATTTCCTATGGCACGAGATTACGTGCACCAGATTTAAAGTAAGATGCCGGTCGAAACGAATCGACCGGCAATATGGATATACGATGTTTTAGCGCAGGTCCTTGATAGCAACATGATCCATGTCACCAAATACCTGGTTTTCACCTACCATACCCCAGATGAACGTATACGCCTGTGTACCCACACCAGAATGGATAGACCAACTGGGAGAAATGACTGCTTGCTCATTTTGCACAACAATATGGCGAGTTTCAGCTGGCTTACCCATCATATGGAATACGGCAGCATCGTCCTGCATATTGAAATAGAAATAGACTTCCATGCGGCGCTCATGAGTATGGCACGGCATAGTGTTCCACAAACTACCATCCTCAAGTTGGGTCATCCCCATCAGCAGCTGACAGGTTGGCAATACATCAGGAACCAGATACTTGTAAATAGTACGGCGGTTGCTGGTAGCAGCATCACCCAAGGTTGTCGGTGCAGCTTCATCCTGAGTGATCTTTCGAGTCGGGAAAGCAGTATGTGCTGGGGCGCTATTGTAATAGAATTTTGCAGGTTTATCGCTGCTAACACTGGCAAAACTCAATTCACGGGCACCCTTGCCAACATATAATGCCTCGGCACTACCAATTTCGTAGGTAGCACCATCAACCATAACAATCCCCGGGCCACCGATATTAATAAGTCCCAGCTCACGACGCTCCAAAAAATAGGTCACACCAAATGCCTTGCCAAGATCATTGGCAAAACCCAACTCTGATGTAACAGGCATTATTCCGCCAAAAACGATACGATCAATATGGCTATAGGTCATACTGACTAGATCGGCCGCAAAAATATCCTCAACTAAAAATTCGTTACGCAAGCCGTCGGTATCAAGTTGCTTTGCATGTTCGCTATGAATACTTTCACGAATATCCATGATTTATCTCTTGTATCAGGTAGATAGTAAAGAGTGATGATATAGTCGATGGGCTATCAGTCATATAGGTGTACATTCATCATGTAGCGCCATCAGCTATCAACTCTCATATAGAATGCATTAGTTCAACAAGCTCAAAGAGTGAGTAAAAATAACTCTGATATCATTTCTGTCTTGCTTGGCGTTGGTGTCTTTAGACCTGAACAGTGCCGGCAGTACCGTCATATTGATATCCTTCACTGCACCCGCATTAAATTTATAGGTGATCAAAAAATCCAATGACTGCATGGTGCCATCATAAGTTCTCTGCTCTTTTACTTTCGACACATCAGATACCACATGCCATGCATAGTTTGCGGACGTACCAAGTGTTAGATTCGGGAGGCCAAAATCGAGCATGTTATATTTGATGCCAACCTTAACAGCTTTCGCTCCTGCCACATTATAATCTTCTAATGAGGATAATGTTTGCTGGAAATCTCGTTTGTCAGAGTTAGCCCATGGTGTCAATCTAAAATTGTAATCCTTAGTTGATTCTGATTTATTTTGGCTATATCCAGTAAAATATGTCACGTTATCTTTGGCAAGTGTGATGCCAGCACCAACATAGTACTCCTGTGATGGATCTTTAACGTTGGATTTTTCCTCAAGATATTTACCGCCCTGGTAATAGCCAGTGGAAGTCAGAACCGCACCATTATCAAACTTATGATTATCTGTCACCAACAGATGCCAGTTCTTCCGATAACCTTCACCTTCACCATATGCCAGGTCATACAAGGTCTCACCGGTATTATATGAAATGCCCGCCGAATGAATATAGTCAATAATCTGTCCTGGTTTAACACCACTAAGATTTGATGCTTCATTCTGGTGCCAGGTATTCGTCATATCATGGAAAGAATCTGTCCAATCATTTCTGAATTGATCTGCCCACGCATATGTCAACTTCCAGTTATACAATGCCAGTGAGCTATCAATACCACGATAGGCATGAGGGTTTAAGCCCCAGCTATTCTTGATAGTACCTGAGTTTATCGTTGTATATCCGCCTGACATTTTAAACAAAACATTGTCATCACCATACTTTGCCTTTAACGCAGCAATGGGGATAGCAGCATAACTGCTCTCACAAGGATTTAATGTACCATCACCTTTGCAATCGTAATCATAAAGCAGGATTTCAGACTGACCTACCGACGATCCCAGCTTGATATTGCTGGCAGCCATAAAGTCCAAACCAATAATGTCTTTATAATAGCCACCATTAAAGTCAAGCGCGATATTGGCAGTCTGGTTCTTAATGCCGCCCTGAGAGCCATCAGCTGAATATGAACCTGTATTAGCATCCTTAACATCACGATGTCTAAAATACAAAGCACTATTGAGACTTAGCCTTGAGTCATTAATAAATGCCTTTTGAAAATCATCGCTGACAGCACTGGCGTTAGCATTTCCATATACGGACATCAGCCCCAACATAATCAAGGTTGGAGTAAAAACCTTTCCTTTCATAGCTTGTCACCTTTAGAGGATATTTTAATTATTAGCGGTTAACTCTGGAACTTTGTCTTTATACCGTTTCAGAAGTAATTTATTATGCTCGGACGAACCTGAAATGTTGCCACTTTTAAATACTGGAGGATTTATACCAGCATCAGCCATCTCTTTTATTAATTCAGAAAACAATGACTGAATGATATATATACCATTAATCGATGATATTGGTGTGAACGATGTACAATCACCGTGATTCAAAATTGCATCACCAATAGGAACATTATTATCAATCGTGATGCAAGCCACATCTCTTAGGTTTTTCCCGGAAGAGTGTCGAGATGATTGCGTATCACAATACTGATAGCTAGTAATTCCTATCGTCAATGCACCATACGATTTTGCCCAGCTAATCGCTTCCACTGGAGCAGGATTAATACCAGAAGTAGATATAACAATCAGCGCATCTTTATCAGTAATATTATATGCCGATAATTGCTCTGTGATATACCCTTCTTGCTTCTCCAAGTATGACGATCTTGCGGCACCTTCATGCAACATCAACGGCTCAATAAAAATTGGCCGCACACAGGCAATCCCGCCAGCCCGATAAAAAACATCCTCAGCAAAGATATGTGAATGGCCACAGCCAAAGATATAAATTATGCCATTATCACAAACTTTATCTGACAGTTTTCTAGCAATATCAGCAATAATCTGACGCTGTGATTCATGAATGGTTGACAAGCTCTTCATTACGAAATTAAAAAATGTATCTTGCATTTTCATTACCAATAAGTTCGCCATTGATTTGAATAAACTCGATACAGGGCTTCCATATAATAGTAGTCCCCCCATACGTTGCATTCATCTATGCCTTTGCCTAGCGCAAAGGCATAGACACCATGTTTCAATAACCCGTCACAATCCTCATCATCTCTCGATGCCATGTGGTCACTGAGGCATTTCAGTAATTTACGAGAGATATGCTGGTAATCTGCATGCTCAAATAACTTGCTCGCTTCAAGCAGCCCACAGATGGCAATTGACAATGCTGAGCTGTCTCTGGGTTGATTATTCTCAGCCTTAAAATGGAGATCCCAATATGGAATGCCATCTTCAGGCAAATGTGAGAAAAAGTACTCACATACTGCCGTATATTTTTCACTATCAACCAGTTCTGGATGATACTTATAAGTTAATGGCAACCCTAGCAGAGCCCATGCCTGACCACGGGCCCAGCATGATGAGTCACTATAGCCCTGAAATGTTTCACCTTTCAGCGGCAACTTACTGACTCGGTCAAAAAAATAGGTATGATAACTTGAATTATCTTCTCTGAAGATATTTTCAGTCACTCGCTTGAAGTGATTCACTGCTACGCTAGCGTAATTATCATCACCTGATATTTCGTGAGCCCGATATAACAGTGGCAAGTTAATCAATGAATCGATGATGAGTCGATATTCTTGATCATTATCCATATCCCCCCAAGCTTGAATAAATTTAGCATCAGAGTGATATCTGGCAAGCAACTTGTCGGCTGCCAATACAATGGCGGAGTCGAACTCTTCAGTATTAAAGACCTGCTTGGCAGCAAGCAATGACAGGCTGTAAAGAAAGCCGATATCATGGTGATCCAATACAACATGATTCGTCAATCTGGACACAAAGCTATCGATTATTTCTTGCAACTTGTTTTTAAAAAACACATCGCCAGTAAACTCATATGCGATGAGCAACATGCCAGTCCAAAATCCATTGGTCCAATCGTTGTTCTCTTTTAGCAAATACCTGTTATTAACAGCACAAGCTGAAGGAAACTTGTCACCCATCTTTATTGCAAGGGTTTTAATCTTATGACAAGCCCATCTCAACTCATCTTTGACTTCCACATCAGTAATTGGAGTCAAGGCATCAAACAGAGCACTATTTAGCTTTTTCATTTTGAAAGTCTCTAGATAGTAAACACTCGACTTCTGTATTCACTCAATAGTTCTAAATTATACTCTTTGCCACCAGGTTGATTAATAGACCGTAAGATTGGAACAGAAATACCAGCTGCACAAACCAATTCTGTAGCTCGAATTGATATGCAGTTTGCTATATATGCGACAGCGAGCGATGAAGTAGGCCCAATTTTTAATTCAGATTCCGGAATTTCAATTGAGCAATCACCTTTAAAACAGCAGTTGTCGATAACTACATCTGCAAGATCAGCAAGCTTTAGACCACTTGAGTGCTTTGCAATGGACTTATCAGCATCTTTCCTGTTAACAATGGCAATTATCTTGATGCCTGCGCTTTTTAGTTTTTGTGCCAATTCAACCTGCAATGCTTTATTGCCAGAGTTAGAAATTATGACAAAGGCATCGTGTTGTTGAAGATCAAGGAGAGAGGCAAAAACATCTCCAATCCCCTCAACATTTTCAAACCAGCCACTATGGCCATAAAAGTTATCCAATGCCCTGGTATTTACAAATCCCCCAGCTCGACCAGCAAACTCTATAGCACCTGCAAATGAGTGGCCGCTACCGATAGCATAAATAATGCCTTTATTCTTGACCGTGTTTTTGAAAATTTCAGCAGCACATTCAATTTGCTCAGTTTGGGTCTCACTAATCTTGTCAATGATGCTAAAAATATTATTCTTAAACTCAACAAGATGGCTCATGATGCAGTCCAGAAATTACTAGTAAATGATGTAATAAGTTCTTCACCATCATCAGGAACCATTCTGGCAGTGATCTTGATACCTCGATTAATCAAATCCAGTATGTCGAGTTTTTCAGCATGGGTGACACTAATGGAACGCTTCACTTGCGTGGTCTCGAGACGGTTGGACATGTTCCCGATATTGAACTCTTTAATGTCAAGGCCTGCATCTACTAGTTTTTTTATTACGCCTGGATGCTTTACCAATACCAACACTTGCTGACCAGCATATTTACCTGCAGAGATATTCTCTATGGCTGTCTGGGTAGAAATGATGGATGTATTAACCCCAGCAGGTGCGGCCATTCTTAATATGTTCTTTTCAACATCATTGCTTGTTACTTGATCATCGATCACCATGATTCTGTTGGCAGAATAATAGCTGACCCAGCGTGTAGCGACTTGACCATGAATCAATCTATCATCAATGCGGATATGTGCGATGCCTTTCATATTATTACCTGTTTGAGATTAAAAAATGCCAAGATTATAAGTAACGATACCAAAGAACATCAGAATGAAAATCACTTTGGTTGAGTTCATGCCTTTCAGGCCTAATAGCCAATAGGTCAGCAGTACCACAAACAAGGGCATCAAGCCGGGCATCAGTTGATCAGCAATATTTTGCAGTTTCAGTGAAACATCGCCATAACTAAACTCAAAGCTCAACTTGGCTTTCACCACCGTCGGAATAAGAGCACCAACGACAGTTAATCCCAATATATTTGCTGATTTTGTGATTTTATTTAGTTTGGTGCTAAGTTGCCCTACCAGTTTAACCCCTTCGTTATAACCGACTTTGAGGCTATAGCGCATGAACATTAAACGAATCAAACCAAAGGCTGGCCACAGCAACAATCCCAGAGGATTACCTTGTAGTGCCAGATATGATGCAATGGAACCACAAATTGTCGTCGGGATAACAAAAAAGAGGGTATCTCCAATCCCGGCCAACGGTCCCATCAAACCCATCTTGGTCGATGTAATTGCATCTTTTCCTTCAGTGCCAATATCATTTTCCAGCGCGATATTAACACCCAAAATTGATGCTGCCATCGTGTTATTACAATTAAAAAACTGGACATGATTATCAGCAGCAGAAACCAGTTCTTTTTCGGATTTATACTTATGTTTTAGAAATGGGATAATGCTATAGAGGTACCCCAAGCCTTGCATTGTTTTATAGTTCCAACCAGCCTGACCAAAAAAGAACCAGCGCCAAAACACTTTATTTATTATTTTATTCATCACCCATAACCTCATTTTGTACATTAGTGGTTGCTTGAATAACATCATCATTGCTGTTGAAATATGCTATGGCGATAGCCACACCAACTAATGCAACCCCTAACACAGGTACAGACAAATAGGCAGACAAAAAGAAACCAATGATCAAAAAAGACATGTTCTTTTTAATTGGCAAATATCTTAACAGAATGGCAATACCCAACGCAGGCAACATTCCACCGGCTACTTTCAGGCCATTCATAATCGCCTCAGGGATGTAGGAGACGATATCATTAACAAACACAGATCCTAACGACAAAGCCAAGAAAACAGGAATCATACGGGACAGCGAGGTGGGAATGATCCCTAGCAAGTTCATTTTCGCCGCTTTACATGGCTCGCCATTTGCAATAAGTCGCTCGGCTTTATTCTGAATAAAGGTATTGGTAAAGCGAGCCAAAACATCTAATTGCACCATTAGCAGGCCGATCGGGATTGCAATAGTGGCACCAAACTCAGCGCCTTTACCGCTCATCACAGCGAATGCGGTGCCAAGCAGTGCGCCAGTCATATAATCAGGTATTGATGCTCCACCAAAGTTACCGACACCCAGTACCAGCAGGTTCAATGTACCACCTACCATCAAACCTGTTTGAATATCGCCCATAATGACGCCGGCAAAAAATCCAGCCATGGTCGGTTTAACAAGACCAAAGGTTGTGTTATTACCATCATAAATAGCCAGGGCAGAATATGCAGTCAATAGCAATATTTGCCACATTTCTATATGTTCAAGCATGTTATTCATCACCTGTAGAGATTGCTGTATTATAATCGCTTGGTTGCATCATAGAAATTCCATCTATGGCCGTACCAATAACGGTATTCAGTTCAATACCAGTCACGCTATCACCATCCAGCATAATGGTTTCCAATACCATATTTAGATTCATACCTGTGAGCAATGAGACTTTATCAGCCAGATCATTATTAATGATATATGATACAGCAGTATTGTATGGCGACCCATTTTTCAAATCTGAAATGATAATTACGTTCTGACTTTCTTTTGTTTTGCTAGAGAGGTATTGAATTAGTTCAGTAGCAAATCCACCAACACCACCAACTGCGGTTAACTCAATAACATGTAGATTTTCTTGCGGACCTAAAATGAGTTCAGCTGACTTTTTTGCTCCACTCGCGATACCATCATGAGATATCAACAGTATTTCCACTTCCTGCTCCTCTTACCGATTCAAATTTTAAATAGAATGACTCAACTCTTTTAAATGTCTCGATATACTCGATAATTTCACCAGATGTTTTATAGGTAGTTCTTAATATTTTAACTACGGCACTTCCCTCTGGGATGGACAGAGCTTTAGCTATATAAACATCAACGTTACTAACTACCGTTACCTCTTCAGTGAATGGCATCGAGTACATCTCAATTTTATTAAACTCTGCCAGATGCTCGTACAATGATAAATACCCACTTTTTTCAGCCAGTTTCTTTGGGTCTAAATAGTTTTCTGGTATGTACGAGGTCTGCACTGCATAGGGAATATCATTATCTGACTTCAATCTTACAATCTTATAAAAATAAGAATCGAATGCTCTATTCAATATTTTGTTAATCGACTCAGACGCCTCTTTCGCAACATCAATCAATGTTACTTGTGATTTGTTCAACTTGACACTCAGATCACTCTCTGAAACCAACACATGCTTGTTTCTTTTAGACTTGGAAATAAAAGTACCTTTTCCTTGCTGTCTAAATAAAAAACCCTCATTGACCAGTTCATGGATGGCTTTTATCACTGTTGCTGAACTGACACTATATTTTAATTTTAATTCTGCTTCGCTATAAAATTTTTGTCCGGGAGTATATTTCCCTTCATTTATTTCTTGTATCAAGTCATTCTTGATAGTCAAATACTTTACACTGCTAGACATTTACTGACCTCATACAAAGTGACTTCTCATATTTAATAATATTAAACTATCTGGTTAGGCAAAGAAAAGTCTCGATACCCTACGTGCTGCGCTCAAAACATCCGCTGGATACGCAAAACACCATAAATGCTATTTAGCTCACAACCTCAGCGCTAAATTGGGTAAAACTATCGGTGCCATATCGTCATGCTGTCAGTCTGTCTCTTCACTATGAACACAGCTTAACAGGTTAACCGGTTAAGTTAATATCTGATCGACTCAGTTTGTGATGAAGCTCTGCATTTTTCTAAAAATTCCTTACAAACCAAAAAGTTAATATAAAAATCACTAATGGTCTGAGAATGCTGCCAATCCCGCCTCTCATTGCACATCACTATTCGTGGCATCAGTGTCATGGTTCGTCACAAGTGACGAACGTCACACTTCGACACCGCACAATCTCGGTACCACCTCGCGACAAAGAATTTAAAATCATTTAAAAACAGCAAGTTAAAATCAATTTCACGCCAGCGAACAATCTGGCCCGTATCTTGCCAACCTGCCCCTACTTTCTCCGTTCGCGACACGACAAGGTAGGCTATGAACCGCTTCGTTATCGCTGACCCCAAGCTTTGTATCGGCTGTGGCACCTGTATGGCGGCCTGCAGCGAGGTACACAAGGCGCAAGGTTTGCAGCAAGCCCCCCGTTTAACCGTTATGCGACACGAGCAGGCGACCATGCCGGTTCAGTGCCGTCACTGTGACGATGCCCCCTGCATCAAGGTGTGCCCGGTCGAGGCAATTCGCCAGACCGGCGATTGCGTGCAACTCAACGAGTCGCTCTGCATCGGCTGCAATCTCTGCGCCGTGGCCTGCCCGTTTGGCGCCATCCAGAGCGGCGGCAGCCGTCCGGTGGCCGTGGCCACCAGTTACGACACTTATATCCCCTGCTCCATCCGCTCCAGCAACCCCTCCACCTCCGCCGGCCTGCGCTGCTTTGGCGAGGATCTGCTGAGCTGGGAGCCGGGCGTGCGCAGCATCGCCGTCAAGTGCGACCTCTGTGAATTTCGCGCCGATGGCCCGGCCTGTGTCGGTGCCTGCCCCTCCCAGGCACTGAAGCTGGTCAATGACGGCGACACCGAACGCGCCGCCCGTATCCGTCGCCAGCAAGCGGCCGACACCAACCCGCAAGGGGCCTCTGCCTTCTCGGCGCCCGCCACGGCGCTCCCTGCATCCGATTTATCCACCACAGAGGGAGTTCGCTGATGTTGTCCCCCCTTGTAATGGCCACGCTCCTGCTCTTTTTGCTGGGCGCTGCCGCCGGTTTGCTCCTGCAAAAGCTGCCCGCACTGGCCAACCGTCTCAATAGCGGCCTTGCCCTGCTGGGGTCACTAGCGGGTCTGGTCGCCGCCATCCAGATCTTTGCTCAAGGCGCCCCCGTCGACGGCCAGCTCTGGCTGCTTGGCTCGGTGCACCTCGATATGCTCTCCGCGCTAATGCTGTTGGTGATTAGCACCGTCGGCGTCGCCGTCGCTCTCTACTCCTTTGCCTATATCCGCGAATATCAGGGCAAGGGGGATGTGGCCATCGGCGCGCTGATGAACCTCTTCCTCTTTGCCATGGTGGGCATGGTGCTGGCCGACAACGCGCTCGGTTTCTTGCTCTGCTACGAGCTGGTGACCCTCACCACCTACTGGCTGGTCAAGACTAACCCCGAGGCCGCCAAACAGAGCCGTCTCTACCTAGTGATGAACCATATCGGCATGGCGCTGGTGCTGATAGCCTTCTGGCTGCTCTGCCGTGAAAGCGGCTCGCTGGAGTTCGCTGCGCTGCGCGAGCACCATCTGGCGGGCGCATTGGCCTCCCTGGTGTTCCTGCTCAGCTTCTGCGGCTTTGGCCTGCGCGCCGGTTTCGTGCCGCTGCACGGCTGGCTGCCGGTGGCCGAACCCGTCGCCCCTTCCCATATCTCGGCGCTGATGTCCGGCGTCATGGTGAAGCTGGGTCTCTTTGGTATTTTGCGGGTCAGCATCGATTTTCTCGGCGCCAGTCAGCTCTGGTGGGGCTATGTGGTGCTGATCTTCGGTGCCTGCTCGGCAGTGCTCGGGGTGCTGTTTGCGCTGGCCGAACACGATCTCAAGCGGCTGCTCGCCTACCACACGGTGGAGAACATCGGCATCATCCTGATGGGGATGGGTATCGGCATGATCGGCATCGCCAACCAGCAACCGGCACTGGTGGTGCTGGGGCTGCTCGGTGCCCTCTATCACCTGCTCAACCACGCCATCTTCAAGAGCCTGCTCTTTATGGGCACCGGCTCCGTGATGTTCCGCCTGCACACCCGCGACATGGACAAGATGGGGGGGCTGGCCAAGCTGATGCCCTGGACCGCGCTGGCGTTCCTCATCGGTGCAATGGCCATCTCGGCGCTGCCGCCGCTCAACGGCTTTGTCAGCGAGTGGTTTATCTATCAGTCGCTCCTTTCCATGACCAAGCTCGGCACCTCCGTCGTCGCGCCGCTCGCGGTAGTGATGCTGGCAGTGACCGGCGCCATGGCGGTGATGTGTTTCGTCAAGGTGTATGGCATCTGCTTCTGCGGCGCCCCGCGCAGCGAACACGCGAGCCACGCCCGCGAAGTGCCGGGCGCCATGGTGGCAGGCACCCTGCTGCTGGCCGCGGTCTGTCTGGTGCTGGGTCTGGGCGCCCCCTGGATTGCCCCCCATATCGCCAGCTATGGCCAAGCCTTGGTAAGCGGCCAAATGAACGTGGCCACCGGCGCCACCCTGCTGCCACTCGATAGCAGCCAGGCGATCCTCTCCCCGCCCGTTATCGCCATCACCCTGCTGGGTCTGTTCCTCATCCCGTTGCTGGTACTGGCCATCTTCAAGGGCCCCAAGCTGGGTCGTCGTCACGCTGGCACCCCGTGGGCTTGTGGTTACGCCTATGAGGAGCGCATGAGCCTCACCTCTGGCGGTGTCACCCACACCTTGCGCCAACTCTGCGCGCCGCTCTATCGCAAGCAGCCGCAGCTCGATCTGGCCAGCGCCCTGCACGGGGTGGGCGATACCAGCGGGACAACCAGCTGGTTGCTGCATGGTGTTGTGCTGGCGCTCTTTATCCTGATGGCTGTAGGAGTCTGATATGCCTGTTCTTGAAATGCCGAGCTGGGGCATGGTTGCCCTCGCCCTGACCCAGGCCATCGCCATGCTGGCGCTGGCACCGCTCGCCACCGGTTTCAACCGGGTGCTGCGGGCCAAGATGCACTCCCGTCAGGGGCCGGGCCTGCTGCAGGATTACCGGGATATCGCCAAGCTCCTGCGCCGTCAGGAGGTGACCCCGGAGCCTGCCGGCATCATCTTCAACCTGATGCCTGCGCTGCTCATCGCCGCCCTCTTGCTGGTAGGGATGGCGCTGCCAACCCTGACTCACGAGTCTCCCTTCCCCATCGCCGGGGATCTCATCACCGATATCTATCTGTTCGCCATCTTCCGCTTCTTCTTTTCGCTGGCGGGGCTCGACAGCGGCAGCATGTTTGCAGGGATCGGTGCCCGCCGCGAGCTGACCCTCGGCATTATGGTGGAGCCCATTCTGGTGCTCGCCTGCTTCATCATGGCGATGATGGTGGGCAGCTCGGATCTGGGCAACATCAGCAGCTATGTAGCGACCCAGCCACTGGCCGCTCCCATCGCTACCCTCTTGGCGGGTGCCGCCTGCGCCTTCGCGGTGTTTGTCGAGATGGGCAAGCTGCCCTTTGACTGCGCCGAAGCCGAGCAGGAGCTGCAGGAGGGGCCGCTCACCGAGTATTCCGGTGCGGGTCTCGCCCTGCTCAAGCTCTCCATCGGCCTCAAGCAGCTGGTGGTGGTGCAGCTCTTTCTGGTGATTTTCCTGCCCTTCGGCAAGGCGGCCAACTGGAGCCTGCCTGCGCTCATCGGCGCGGCGCTGATCCTCGCCTGCAAGCTGCTGGTGGCCTTTTTGCTGGCCGGCATCATCGAAAACGCCATGGCCCGTACCCAGTTCGTGCGCACCCACAAGCTCACCCGCTACGGCTTGGGGCTGGCCCTGCTGGCGCTGCTCGCCTATCTGGTCGGGGTCTGAGCCATGCCCGCCAGCACAGCAACTTTTTCCGATTTCACCTTTACCGAATGCTCATTCCCGAACATTAAAGTGAGAACTGCATGACCATCGCCATTTCGGATCGCATCGGCTGCGACTACATCCAGCAGGTGCGAGCACAACTGCCCCACGCCATCGTCGACGAGGAGTGGCAAACCGCCGATCAGGCCACCATTACCGTCAAGCCCACCAGTCTGGTCGAGACCGCCAGCCTGATCTTCCATCAGCTGGGGGGCTGGCTTCCGCTCTCCTTTGCCAATGACGAGCGCAGCCTCAACGGCCACTTCGCCGTCTACCACGTCTTCTCCATGGAGGGCGACACCAAATGCTGGATCACCGTCAAGGTGCTGGTGGATGCCGATACCCAGGAGTACCCTTCCATCACCCCGACCATTCCGGCGGCGGTATGGGGCGAGCGGGAGATCCGCGACATGTACGGCCTGCGCGCCATCGGCCTGCCGGACGAACGCCGTCTGGTACTGCCGGACGACTGGCCGGAGGATATCCACCCCCTGCGCAAGGACGCCATGGATTATCGCCAGCGCCCGATGCCCACCACCGACACCGAGACCTACCCCTTCGTCAACGAGCTGGGCAGTGATGCCAACCGCATCGTGCCGGTCGGCCCGCTGCACATCACCTCGGACGAACCGGGCCACTTTCGTCTGTTCGTCGATGGGGAAGACATCATCGATGCCGACTACCGCCTCTTCTATGTCCATCGCGGCATGGAAAAACTGGCAGAAACCCGGATGGGCTACAACGAAGTGGCGTTTCTGACCGACCGGGTCTGCGGCATCTGCGGCTTTACCCACAGCGTCGCCTACACCACCTCGGTGGAGAACGCCATGGGTATTCCGGTGCCGGAGCGGGCCAAGATGATCCGCGCCGTGCTGCTGGAGGTGGAGCGCCTGCACAGCCATATCCTCAACATCGGCCTGTCGAGCCACTTCACCGGTTTCGACACCGGCTTCATGCAGTTCTTCCGGGTACGGGAAAAATCCATGACCCTGGCCGAGCTGCTGACCGGCGCGCGCAAGACCTACGGTCTCAACCTGATTGGCGGGGTACGCCGCGACATCTTCAAGGAAGATCGCATCAAGGGTGCCCAGCTGGTGCGCGAGCTCCGTGATGAGTTGAAACCGCTGGTGGCCATGCTGCTGGATACCGCCAACATCTCCTCCCGCCTCATCGGTATCGGCAAGCTCGAGCCGCAAATTGCCCGCGATTTCAGCTGCGTCGGCCCCATGATGCGGGCGAGCGGCTTCAAGCGCGACGTGCGTCGGGTTCACGACTTTGCCGGCTACCGCGAGCTGCCGATGGAGATCCAGACCAAGGCGGGTTGCGATGTGCAATCCCGGGTGCTGGTGCGCATCCACGAGCTCTACGACTCCCTCGACATGATTGAGTTTGGTCTTGAGCATCTGCCGGAGGGGCCGCTGTTGACCGAAGGGTTCACCTACCAGCCGGGCAAGTTTGCACTGGGCTTTACCGAAGCGCCCCGCGGCGAGAACGTCCACTGGAGCATGACCGGAGATAACCAGAAGCTGTTCCGCTGGCGCTGCCGCGCCGCCACCTACGCCAACTGGCCCGCTCTGCGCTACATGCTGCGCGGCAATACCGTGGCGGATGCACCGCTCATCATCGGTAGTCTGGATCCCTGCTACTCCTGTACCGACCGGGTCACCCTGGTCGACCCCAAGAAGGGCAAATCCACCGTGGTCTCCTACAAGGAGATCGAGCGCTACGGCATCGATCGCAAAAACTCTCCGCTGAAATAAGGGGTCATCATGATCAAGCTGTTCAAGACCATCCTCAAGGCTGGCACCCCGACCGCCAAGTACCCCTTCGCTCCTATTGATGTGAACCGGGATTTTCGCGGCAAACCGAAATATCAGGCGGATCAGTGCATCGCCTGCGCCGCCTGCACCAAGGCCTGCCCGGCCAATGCGCTGGTGATGGAAGTGGACATGGAGACCGGCGAACGGCGCTGGGAGATCTCCATGGCGCGCTGCATCTTCTGCGGCCGCTGCGAGGAGGTCTGCCCGACCCGCGCCATCGCCCTCTCCCCCGAATTCGAGCTGGCGGTGACCAACAAGGCGGATCTCTATGAGGAAGCCCGCTTCGCGTTGGCCCCCTGCACCCTGTGCGGCACCTACTTTGCCCCGAGCAAGCTGGTGGCGCTGGTGGAGGACACTCTCAAGCAGGCGGGCACCCCGCTGGCTACCCCGGAGCGACTGCACCACTGCCCCGACTGCAAACGAAAACAGAGCATGCTGAGCCAGCCTGACTCGGCCCTGATCACACCGATAGCCACACCGATGGCCGCACAAAAGGAGTGGATGTGATGAGCAAGATCCAAGGCATAGAACCGGTTGTCGGCCATGCCCATACCCGCGCCGTGCCGCTGGCACAAGATCCCGAGATCACCAAACTCAAGAAGACCCTGCTGAAAGACATTCGCCGCTCGGCCTATGTCTACCGGGTCGATTGCGGCGGCTGCAACGCCTGCGAGATCGAGATCTTCGCCACCATCACCCCGCTGTTTGATGCCGAGCGTTTCGGCATCAAGGTGGTCGCCTCCCCCCGCCACGCCGACATCCTGCTCTTTACCGGCGCGGTGACCCGGGCGATGCGGGTACCGGCCCTGCGCGCCTACGAGGCGGCACCCGATCCCAAGATCTGCATTGCCTACGGCGCCTGCGGCTGTGACGGTGGCATCTTCCACGACCTCTACTGCGTCTGGGGCGGCACCGACAAGATCGTGCCGGTGGATGTCTATATCCCCGGCTGCCCTCCGACACCGGCGGCTACCATCTACGGCTTTGCCGTGGCGCTCGGTCTGCTTGAGCAGAAACTCAAAGCCACCAGCCACGAGGTGCAACCGGGTGAGCGGGTCGAGCTGCGCCACACCGGCATCCCCAATGAAATCCGGGTGATGATCGAGCGCGAAGCGCGCCGCATGGCCGGTTATCGTCAGGGGCGGATCATTGCCGACGAATTCATGGCCCTGCTCGAAGGGGCGACCCAGCAGGATGTGGATCTGCGCATCCAGAGCTACCTCGATCAGCACGACGATCCGCGCCTCTCGGAGATCGTCAACAACCTCGCAAACGCCTGCCTCAACCGGGCGGCCGGCAAGGGAGAGGCGGTACATGGCTGACGAGGTTTTCTTCTATCGCCTCTCGCGCAAGTTCGTCGACGAGCAGTTCGACGTGCCGGAAGAGGCCAGGGAGGTGATGTACTACAGCCTCGCCATCGGCCACCACCTCGGCATCGTCGATTGCCTGCGAGCAGACCTGGTCTGCTCGCTGACCGGTTATCGCGACTGGGTAGCCAAGCTGCCAGAGGGGAGTGAAGCGCGCCGCAAGATGGAGGGATTTCTCACCTTTGGCGAGATCACCATCTATCGCGAGCACTGCCATATGCTGGCCTGCGCCTTCGACCGACTGCGCAAAGCCGACAATCTACTCGATGAGCAGGAGCTGGGCTGGACCAACACCTTTATGGATCAGCTGACCGCCCTCTTTAACGACCCCCATATGTACCTGATGGTAAGGAGCCGCTGATGGGCTGCAATCTCGTGTTGACCGTGGGCAATGCCATGATGGGGGACGACGGTGCCGGCCCCTATCTCGCCGACAAGCTGCAGGCCACCCCCCTGCCCGGCTGGATCCATATCGACGGCGGCATCGCGCCGGAAAATGTGGTCTACAAGGTGCGGGAGCTGCAACCTGAGCGGGTGGTGCTGGTGGATGCCGCCGAGATCGGCGAAAAGGCGGGTACCCTGCAGGTGATCCCCCCCGAGACAATCGCCGAGATGTTTATCTTCTCGACCCACAATATGCCGCTCAATTTCCTGATCGACGAGCTCAAGACCTTTGTCCCCGAGGTGATCTTTGTCGGGGTACAACCGGCCATAGTGGCGTTCTCTTTCCCGATGACCGAGATGGTGAGTGAGGCGATGGATTATCTTTATCAGCATCTTGATGCAGCCAAAGATACCGACTTGTTAATAGAGAAACTGGAGCAGTGGAATATTGCCAACGCCAAGCGGTGATTATTTATCGAATTGTTAACGACCGTTATTGACCAACGGTTCCGGCAATGTGATCGAGGCCCGATGTTAAATTAAAAACATCGGGCTAACTGTGCTGAACTTGATATAAAACAAGGTTCTTTGATTTTTTCAAAAAATCGCTAACTCTCGCTTTTTTATGACAAAAAAAGCGTTGCCAGTCACATAAATTTGCCACAAAATGGCGACCGTTACGGAAGTTGATGGGGTCTGGTGGCCTCCTCGGTCTTCAAAACCGATGTGAGCCGAGAAGGCTTTGGCAGGTTCGATTCCTGCCTCTTCCGCCAAATTTATCTATTGAACAAATACTCTCCCGCTGAATTTTTTGGCCTGGATGTTATTTCCATTGTTTGTTCAATATGTTTGAAAGAATACCTTAAAAAAGGTGCTTGCCGCTTGCCAATATAATCCGAACTCAGGTTATCTCGCTGGCCAAAAATTAATTTATCAGCATCAATGCAGCATTAATTTATACCCGCTCATTAATGCACCCAATTTGCAGTCATCCGCAAATCGCCAGCAGTGCCATAACCCGTCAGCTCGGCCTCTCTATCGGCAAACCGGTGCGCATCCCGAACCCACGCACTGCACTGGTAATCCCATGCCGAACTCGTCTCACGCGCCAGCCATCCCCCACCGCCAGCCCGCATCAGGTACGGCTGCCGACGATTCACTGCCAGATTCACAGCAACAGCCCAACCAGCAACAAACACGCCGTTTGCCACAAGTGGAACAGCTGCTGCAGCAACCCTTTCTCGCCGGTTTTATCGAGGCGCTGAGCCGCCCGCTGGTGACTCAGGCGGTGCGCGACACCCTGAGCGAGCTGCGCCAGAGCGAAGATTTTCGCCAGCACGACGTCGCCCCCGGGCAGATCGAGGCGCTGATTGCCAAACGCTGCCAACAGCAGTTGCGCCAGCGTCAAACCCGGGTGATCAACGCCACCGGCACCCTGGTGCATACCAATCTGGGACGCTCACCGCTAAGTGCCGATCTGTGGGACGAGGTGCGCGACCTCAACACCGGCTACAACAATCTGGAGCTGGATCTCGCCACCGGCAAGCGCGGCGGGCGCAAGGGGCTGATCGCCCCCCTGCTCCGTTGCCTCACCCAGGCCGAGGATTCGCTGGTGGTCAACAACAACGCAGCTTCCCTCTTCCTGTTGCTGCAGGAGGTGGCCAAGGGGCGCGAGGTGATCGTCTCGCGCGGCGAGCAGATCCAGATTGGCGGCGGCTTTCGCATCCCCGACATTCTGGCCCTCTCCGGCGCCAAACTGGTGGAGGTGGGCACCACCAATATCACTACCGCCAAAGATTACCTCGATGCCATCACCGATCAGACCGCGCTGGTACTGATGGTGCACAGATCCAATTTCGCCATTCGCGGCTTTACCGAATCCCCCGATATCGGCGAGGTGGCCCGCGCCCTGCCCGAGCACGTGGTGCTGGCGGTGGATCAGGGCTCCGGCTTGACCACCGAAGAGTTTGCGCCGGACGAAACCTCGGTACGGCAGTACATCAAGGCGGGGGCGGATCTGGTCTGCTACTCAGGCGACAAGCTCTTGGGGGGCCCGCAATCGGGCATCATCAGTGGCCGCAGCGACCTTATCAAGCGGCTGGAAAAACACCCCATGATGCGTACCTTCCGCCCGAGCCGCATCGTCTACTCCCTGCTCGAACGTCTGCTCATCCACAAGCTCAACAAATCTCCCATCGGTGAGGGCATTGCCCAACGCACCTTGAGCAACCCCGCCGCCATGCAGGCGAGAGCCTCCCAGCTGATGGCCGCCCTGCCCAGTTGTTTTGTACCCGTCCCCGCCCAGCTGGTGGTGGGCGGCGGCACCTTGCCGGACGAGTTCTACCCCGCGCCTGCGCTGGAGTGCACCGACCCGCGCCCGGCCCAGCAGCTGCTCGATGCGCTGCGCGAACTGCCGGTGCCGGTCATCGCCACCGTGCGCCAGCAGAAGGTGCTGCTCAATATGGCCACCCTGCTGCCGACCGAGATGGAACTGCTGATCGCCCAACTCAGGGAGTTGCTACTGCCCGCCCCGTTCAATGCAACAAATGCGACCGAGGAGCCCTGATCCCATGACCCCCTATCGCGCCGTTATCGGTCTTGCCGGCCACGTGGATCACGGCAAGACCCTGCTGATCAAGGCCCTTACCGGCATCACCACCGCCCGCGCCCATGAGCAGGCCATCGGCATGACCCAGGATCTCGGCTTTGCCCACTTTGACGACGGTCAGGGCAACACCATAGGCGTCATCGACGTGCCCGGCCACGAGCGCTATATCCGCAACATGGTGGCGGGGCTCTGGAGTCTGGATCTGGTGCTGCTGGTGATTGCCGCCGACGAGGGGTGGATGCCGATGACCGGCGATCACCTGCGCCTGCTCAAGGCGATGGGGGTACCGCGCCTCTTGGTCTGCATCAACAAGTGCGATCTGGTCTCCCCTGACGAGCTTTTGCTGTTGGAGGAGAGCCTGCTGGAGCGGGTGATGGACGAGAGCGGCATGGTGCCCGATATCGTCAGCGTCAGCGCCAAAACCGGCGAGAATATGGCTGCCCTGCACACCGCCATCGTGCGCCAGCTTGCCGAGCTACCTACCTCACACGCTGCCCGCGAGCAGAGCGCCCCGCGACTGTATGTAGACAGGGTCTTTACCGCCAATGGCACCGGTACCGTGCTGACCGGCACATTGCAACAGGGCCGCCTCAAGGTGGGGGACAAGCTGCGCCTCTACCCCGCCGATCGGGAGGTGCAGGTGCGCTCCCTGCAGGCCTATCACCAGAGCGTCGACGAGATCGGCGCTGTCTGCCGGGTGGCAGTGGGCCTGAAAAAAGTGCCCCACAAGGAGGTGGCCCGCGGTCACTGCCTTACCAACGCCGCTGGCCAGTGCGAGGCGGCAACCCACCTTATCGTGCGGCTCTGCGAGGTCGGCGGCAGCATCCGGGAACAGCGCAACCGCGAGGTCGAAGTGGCCCTTGGCAGCTGGCATGGCCGAGCCCGTTTCGTCCCCATCAAGGATACCCAACTGGCGCGACTGATCTTTACCAGTCCCATCCCCTGCTTCTTCGGCCAGCCGCTCGCCATCATTCGCCACGGCAGCAGCGAACTGCTGCACGGCGCCCGCATCGTCTGGTGCGGCGACATCCACCCCGCCAGACGCAAGGCACTGCACACTCTGCTGGGCGAGCTGCCTGATGACTTGGAGGGCTACAACCCCGCAGCCTTGCAGCTGGGGCTCAACGGCTATGTGCTGGCCAGCCGCTTTGACCAGCAGCCAGAGCAGGCCACACCCCTCGGTGAATGGCTGCTGGATAGCTGCTGGCTGGCCCAAAGTCGCGACCAACTGCTGGCTACGCTGGCCAGCGAACCGCTCAGCGCTGCAGAGCTTGCAACCCGCTTTGGCATCGCCCTGCCGGTCACTCAGGCCCTACTCCAGCAGCTCAAGAGCGAGCAGCACATTCGCCTGCACCATGACAAGTGGCAGCCGGGCAGCGGCGAGTCGGAAGACGATCTGGGAGAAGAGGCGCAGCTGGTACTCAAGGTGGTGCGAGATCAAGGCAAGGAGGGTTACGAGCCCGGTAAACTGGGCCCCGGCGGCGTGGAGCTGGATCCCTTTATCACCCGCAAGCTGCCCGTCGCCCTGCAGCAGGGCTTGCAGCAAAAAGGCGCGTTGCAAAAGCAGCTGCGCAACCTGGCGCGACTCAAGTATCTGGTGCAGCTCGATGGCCCCATCTACTACGACGCCGTGCTTTACAACCAGATGGTCGCCGCCGTGCTGGCGGGCCAGCAGGTGGGAGCTCTGATCGACATGGCATCCCTCAAGGAGATCACCGGTTTGTCGCGCAAATACGCCATTCCGTTCTGCCTGCGCATGGAGATGGATGGCTGGGTGCGGCGCGAGGAGAACGAGCGCCGGGTGCTGCGCTTGCCGCAGACTCAAGATGAGATGGAGCCGGCATGAGCGCCACCATCGCCCCCTCTAGCTCTCCCAATCCTGTGGCCAACCGGCTGCGCCGCGAATTTCATATCGACGGCATAGTGCAGGGGGTCGGCTTTCGCCCCTTCGTCTATGGGCTGGCGCTACGCCATGGCCTTACCGGCTATGTGCTGAACGATGCCAACGGCGTCACCATAGGCGCTGAAGGCTCCCCCGAGCAGCTGGCCGCCTTTGCCCGCGAACTGCGGGAATTGGCGCCGTCACTGAGCCGAATCGATCATTTCAACGAGCGGGAACTGCCCCAAGATCCGGATCCCGACTACAACGGCGCCTTTCATATCAAGGCCAGCCAGCAGCAGAGCGCCGCTACGGTCGCCATCTCGCCGGATCAGGGGATGTGCGAGGCGTGCGCCAACGATGTGGCCAACCCCAAAGATCGCCACCACCACTACCCCTTTACCAACTGCACCCACTGCGGCCCGCGCTACACCATTATCCGCCGCCTCCCCTACGACCGCCCCCACACCGCCATGGCCGACTTTGCCATGTGCCCGCGCTGTGCGGCGGCTTATGAAAACCCGCTGGACAGACGCTACCATGCCCAGCCGGTGAGCTGCCCCGAGTGCGGGCCGCATCTGACCTGGCGCAGCGGCAACGGCGATGCGCTGGCCGAGCGCGAGGATGCGCAGCAAGCAGCTGCAAGCGCCCTGCAAGCGGGGTCGCTGATTGCGGTCAAGGGGATGGGGGGTTATCACCTGATGTGTGATGCCCGCAATGAACAGAGTGTTGCCAGATTGCGAACGCTCAAGCGGCGCGCGCGCAAGCCACTGGCGGTGATGATGGGCTCCCTTGCCGAGGCCAAATTGCATGTCACCGGCAGCGAAGACGAGTGGAAGCTGCTCGCCTCTCAGGCCAGACCCATCACATTGCTGCACAAGAGCAAAAATGATGATCGGCACTCAGAATCTGGACCCTCAGCCGCGCCGCTGGCCGAGGGGATAGCCCCCGGCATCCCCTACCTTGGAGTTATGCTCCCCTATACCCCGCTCCATCAGCTGCTGCTGGATGCCTGCGCCATGCCGTTGGTGGCCACCAGCGCCAATGGTCGCGGCAGCCCAATCCTTATCGAGTGCGAGGCGGTGGTCAGGGAGCTCGGCAGCGAGATTGACGGCATCCTGGATCACAACCGCCCCATCCTGCACCCTTGCGACGACAGTCTGGTGCAGTGGGCAGGCGGGCGGCGCCAGACGTTGCGCCTCGCCCGGGGCTATGCCCCCTGCACCCCCAGCCTGCAACAGGCGGTCAAGGTACCGCTGCTGGCGGTCGGGGCGCAGCAGAAGAACCAGCTGGCGCTCGCCTTCAGCCGCCAGCGCATCTACAGCCCCTATATCGGCGATCTGCACAGCCTGCCGATGCAGGAGCACTTCGAGCAGACCCTGGCCACCTTTCGCGAACTCTACGATCTCAAGCCAGAACTGCTGGTCTCGGATCGCCACCCCGGCTACCTCAGCCACCAGTGGGCCAAAAGCTATTGCCAGGATCAAGGTGCAACCCATCTCGAGGTGCAGCACCATCACGCTCACCTGCTGGGGGTGATGGCCGAGCACAACATCATAGGCCCGGTGCTGGGGGTTGCCTTTGACGGCACCGGCCTTGGGGATGACGGCACCCTCTGGGGCGGTGAGCTGCTGATCGCAGACGTTCAGGGATTTGAGCGCGTTGCCCATCTCAGGCTTTTCAAGCTGATCGGCGGCGAGGCGGCCATCCGCGAGCCGGTGCGCCAGCTGCTGGGGCTGCTGTTTGAATCGCATAGCCCTGAGCAGATCAGCGCCCTCGATATTCCGTTGATCAAGCAAGTGCCCCTTAAGCGGATCAGCAACCTGCACCAGCTCTGGCATCTCGGTCGCAACGCCCCCTACACCAGCTCCATCGGTCGGCTGTTCGATGCGGTGGCGGCGCTCTTGGGAGTGATCGATACCCCGGATTACGAGGGCGAAGCGGGACTCCTGCTGGAGGCAGCCGCCTTGCAGCTGGCCCCCGATGAATTGCCCTTCCCCCTCGCCTTTGATCTCAGCCAATCAACAGAGGGACCACTGCAGATCCAGTGGGCCGAGCTCATCAATACCCTTGTCAGCGAGCGGCACAAAGGCACCTCCACCGCCAGCCTGGCCGCCGGTTTTATCCGCGCCATCAGCAATCTGGTCATCGCCCTTGCCGAACGCTTCCCCGGCTATCCGGTGGCGCTCGGGGGCGGCGTCGTTCAAAACCGGGTGCTGATGGACCAGCTGGTGCCCGCACTCGAAGCGGCCGGTCGGCAGGTATTGACCAGCGAAACCCTGCCGCTCAATGACGGTGGCATCGCCGCCGGTCAGCTCTGGTTTGCCATCCACCATATTGCCACGCACCAGCCTGTCACCACCGGCGGTGCCACCTTGTCGGAGTCCTGAAATTCATGTGTCTATCCATCCCCTCTCAGGTGGTGCAACTGCACCCCGAAGATAACTGCGTCACCGTCGACACCCTGGGAGTGCAGCGACGCGTCAGCTGCATGCTGCTCGAAGAGCCTCTCCAGGTGGGCGACTATGTGCTGCTCCATATCGGCTTTGTGATGAGCAAGATTGACCAGGAGGAGGCACAGGCCAGCCTCGAGAGCTTCCGCCAGATGGTGGCCCTGATGCCCAAACAGGATATCTTGCCATGCTGACCCTCAATGATCTCTTTCAGGGCTTTCGCCAGCCCGAGGTGATCCGCGCCCTCGCCGCCCAGATCACCGAACTGGCCAAATTACTCCCCGGACCACTGCGGGTGATGGAGGTGTGCGGCGGTCATACCCACACCATCATGAAGTACGGCCTGCACCAGCTGCTGCCAGCCAACATCGAGTTCGTTCACGGCCCCGGCTGCCCAGTCTGCATCATGCCAAAAGAGCGCATCGATCAGGCCATCGAGCTGGCCCGCCAGCCCAACGTCATTCTGGTCACCCTGGGGGACATGATCCGGGTGCCGGGCTCCAAGGGCACGCTGGCCCAGCAGCGCGCCAAGGGGAGCGATATCCGTCCGATCTATGACCCCCTCGACGCCCTGCGTATCGCCCGTGAGAACCCTGAGAAAACCGTGGTCTTCTTCGCCATCGGTTTCGAGACCTCTACCCCGATGACCGCCGCCTTGCTGGCTGCCGCTGAAGAAGAAGGGGCCCTGAACCTGCTGTTTCATATCAACCATGTGCTGGTGCCCCCCGCCATTCATGCGGTGATGGCCGACGGGGTGGCCAAGGTGAACGCCTTTATCGGCCCCTCCCACGTCAGTGTCATTACCGGCGCCGATATCTACCTGCCCATCGTCGATCGCTATCAGGTGCCGGTGGTGGTGAGCGGCTTCGAACCGGTGGATGTGATGGAGGCGCTCTTGATGATGGTGCGCCAGAAGGTGGAGGGTCGCTACGCGCTGGAGGTGCAGTACAGCCGCGCCGTCACCGCCAGCGGCAATAAAGCCGCCCAGCGGCTGGTCGAGCGCTTTTTCGAGACCCGCGAGCACTTTCGCTGGCGAGGCCTCGGCGATATCAACGCCTCCGCCCTGCGCCTGCGCGATGCGTTTGCCAAGCGCGATGCGGAGCGCCACTTCGCGCTCAATCAGACTCCCATCGATGACCATAAGGCGTGCCAGTGCGCCGATATCCTGCGCGGCCTGGCCAAACCGAACCAGTGCAAAGTCTTTGGCCGGGGCTGCACCCCGACCCAGCCCATGGGCAGCTGCATGGTCAGCTCCGAAGGGGCCTGCAATGCCTACTACCGATATATGGGGATCCAGGAACAATGAGAGAAATCCAACTTAGCCACGGCGGCGGTGGTGTCGAGATGAACCAGCTGCTCAACCAGCTCTTCTTTCGCCACTTTGGCAACGAGATCCTGCTGCGCGGTGAAGATGCAGCCCTGCTGCCGGTTGAGGGCCCCGTCGCCTTCACCACCGACAGCTTTACCGTCTCGCCGCTCTTCTTCGAGGGGGGTGATATCGGCAAGCTGGCTATCGCCGGCACGGTCAACGATCTCGCCATGATGGGGGCCAAACCCGAGTATCTGAGCTGCAGCTTTATTATCGAGGAGGGCTTCCCCTACGCCGATCTCGCCCGCATCGTCGAGTCGATGGCGGCAGAGCTTGCCAAAAGCGGCGCCCGCATCGTCTGCGGCGACACCAAGGTGGTGCCCAAGGGGGCGGCCGACAAGATCTTTATCAACACCAGCGGGGTCGGTACCTTCCCGCTGCCTGAGCAGAGCCGGGGCATCTCGGTACGCAACCTCAAAGCCGGTGACGCCATTCTGGTGTCGCGGGATATCGGCAGCCACGGCGCCTGCATCCTGATGGCCCGCGATGCCCTGCAACTGGGATCTGATCTGAAAAGCGACTGCACCACCCTCTGGCCGCAAGTAGAAGCGCTGCTGCAAGCGGGGATCACCCCCCACGCCCTGCGCGATGCCACCCGCGGTGGCCTCGCCGCAGTGCTCAATGAATGGAGCACTGCCTCCCAGGTGGCCATCGAGCTGGAGGAGTCCGCCATTCCGGTCTGCGATCCGGTGCGCGGCCTGTGCGAGCTCTACGGTTTCGAGCCCCATGATCTCGCCAACGAGGGGACCATGGTGCTGGCCCTGCCAGCCGAACAGGCGCAGGACGCGCTGGGCATCTTGCGGCAATTCAACCCCGCAGCCAGTCAGATCGGCGTGGTGCAGGCGAGCGATCGCCACAAGGTGATCCTCAACAACCCCTGGGGCAGCCGCCGCTATCTGGAGCTGCCGCAAGGGGAGCTGCTGCCGCGGATCTGTTGAGCGGCCATGCCGTTCCGTCAATTACAGGGAGGAGTCACTGCTCCTCCCCATATCGGTTAAGGAGCCACCATGCACGAAATGTCTCTGGCCATGGCCGCCATCGATCTGGCAGCCGAACAGGCCACCCAGCGGGGCTTTACCAAGGTGACCGCCCTCTGGCTCGAGGTTGGCAGCTTCTCCTGCGTCGACCCGGACACCATTGCCTTCTGTTTCGAGGCTGCCGCCAAGGGCACCGCCGTCGAAGGGGCCCAGCTTCACTTTCAGCACCAGGCGGCAGAGGCCTGGTGTTACGACTGCAACCAGACGGTCTCCCTCACCGAGCGCGGGCAGGCCTGCCCCGGGTGTGGCGGATACAAATTACGAGTCGCGCAGGGTGATAGCCTGCGCATCACCGACATCGAGGTAAGTTGATATGTGTAGCGTATGCGGATGCGGTCAGGCGCGGATTGCCGGCCATGAGCACGATCATGAGCATCATCACGAACATGAACATCACCATGAACATGGTCATGAGCACGGCCATCATCATGCTCATGACGCCCATCATCATCATGACCACGAGCAGGGTGCGCCGCGCACCCTGATCATTCACCACCACTACCACCATCAGGGTGATGTTCATCATCACTACCACGGGGTGCGGGCACCCATGAGCCACGAGGGCCATGATCAGCCCCATGAGCACCACCATGATCACCCCCACGACCATCATCATGATCATCCCCACTCTCATGATCACGGGCGTGACCATGACCATGACCATGACCATGACCATCAGCAGGGTGATCTGCACTACGGCAAAGGGGAAGCGGGATTATCGGTCCCCGGCATGGGGCAGCGTCAGCTGATCGCCATCGAGATGGATGTGCTGGCCAAGAACAATGCCTTGGCGGCCCATAACCGCGAGCACTTCGACGAGGCGGCCCAGTTGGTGCTTAACCTGGTGTCGAGCCCGGGTTCAGGCAAGACCACCTTGCTGTGCGAAACCTTGCGCCAACTGGCCGACAAACGCCCCTGCGCGGTAATCGAAGGGGATCAGCAGACCAGCGCCGATGCGGATCGCATCCGTGCCACCGGCGTTCCTGCCGTGCAGATCAACACCGGCAAGGGCTGCCATCTGGATGCCAAAATGGTTCACGACGCCTGCCACCAGCTGCCCGCCAATGAAGGGGGCATCCTCTTTATCGAGAACGTTGGCAATCTGGTCTGCCCCGCCAGCTTCGATCTCGGCGAGAAGTACAAGGTGGCGATCCTCTCCGTCACCGAGGGGGAAGAGAAGCCGCTGAAATACCCGGATATGTTTGCCGCCGCCCAGCTGATGGTGATCAACAAGATCGATCTGCTGCCCTACGTCAGCTTTGACGTGGCCCGCTGCATCGAGAACGCCAAACGGGTCAACCCCTATATCCAGGTGATCCAGGTCAGTGCCACCACGGGAGAAGGGATGGATGCCTGGCTTAACTGGCTGGCTACGGCCTGAACCAGAACCGGTTAAATGCCGTTACCAACGGCGGATAGCAAGAGAGGGAGGCTGATGCCTCCCTCTCTTTTATCTGTAGACCTTGTCGGTCATGCTATCCGTCCAAAATGGCCAGCATCCCACACTCGCTTCCCCTCACCCTAGCCCTCTCCCCAGGGAGAGGGAACCGGTTTGTGGATGCCGCGGCTATACGACGCCCTCAAACCCCTCAGGGGGCTTCGAGCATAACAACCAGCCATATTCTTAAACCCCGAGATTTTCCAAACCCTAACCCCGGGCGGGTGAGATGGCACCGTCTGCCCCCTTCTCCCCTTGCGGGAGAAGGGCTGGGGATGAGGGGGAAGCCAATCCTCAGGCCACGCTACGGGCCATCGCCTCCTGCTCCGCAGGCGGCTCACCAAAGCGCAGTACCCGATGGCAGATCTGGCGCAGCAGCGCCTGCTGGTGACTGAAGATCAGCATGCCAAGCCCGCGCTGCTCGCACTCGCGCATCAGCTCCTGCCAGAGCTGACGCTGGATTTGCGGATCCAGCTGGGCGGTCACCTCGTCGGCAATCAGCAATCGGGTGCGGGGATCGAGGGCGCGCAGCAGCGCGATGCGGGCCAGCTCGCCACCGGATAGCTGACCGGGTTTGCGACCAAGCCACTCAGGTTTGACCATAAAGCGGGCCAGCATGGCGTCATCGGGGCGCCATACATCCCAGAGCGCCTGCCCGGTGGTGCGATAGGGATTGAAGGTGAGCTCCGGGTGCTGGGGCACCAGCTGGATGGGGTTATAACCTTTTACCTGTTCAGGTACTGGCTGCCCATCCAGCAGGATCTGCCCGCCAGCCCCAACCGGTTGCCAACCGGCCAATACCCGCCCCAGCGTGGTCTTGCCATGGCCGCTCGGTGCGGAGATGCCGAGCCGCTCGCCCGCTTTCACCGTCAGCGATAACCCCTGCCAGAGGGGACGTTCCCCCTGGGCGATAGTGAGATTTCGTACTTCCAACATCAGGAAACCTCCGGCACAGAGAAGAGCGCGTTGAATTCCGGCAGCGCCTGCCAGTGGGCACGGAGCATCTCGCTCCCCTGCCCTTGCCGCAGATGGTGGCTGCTCAAGGTATCGCTCACTTGGCCCTTATGGAGCGCGACTATGCGATCGGCAAAGCGGGCCGCCAGCGCCAGATCGTGGGTCACCCAGAGGATGCCGCTGCCCTGATTGGCCAATTCACGCAACTGGCTGAGCAGCTGGCAGGCCAGCCCCTCGTCGAGCCAGGCGGTGATCTCGTCCGCCAGAATGTAGCGGGCACCACCAAGGGCCGCAGTGCAGGCCAGAATGCGCTTGGCCATGCCACCGGAGAGCTGGCGCGGGAATCTGTCCAGGGTGGTCGCGGGCAGCTGGTAGCGCAGCAACTGCTCGCCGAGCCGCTCGCGAGAACCGCTCTGACCGCAGAGGCGCGCCGCGCGGCCAAGCTGGCGCTCCACCGTCAGCAGCGGATTGAGGGCGCTTACCCCCTGCGGCACATAGCAGAGGGTGTGGCCGCGCAGACGGGCCCGACTGGCATCGCACAGTGGCGTGCCATCGAGGGAGATGGTGCCGCGCATGCGCAGATTGTCCGGCAGCAGGGTCAGGGCGCTTTGCAGCAGCAGGCTCTTGCCCTCGCCGCTCCCCCCCACCAGCGCCACTATCTCCCCAGTCGCCAGTTGCAGGCTGATATCGGTCAGCAAAGGCTGCCAGCTGCGCCGTCCCAGCCAGGAGTAGTGGGCCGCCTCTATGGTCACCTGATCAAAACTCAGCATGGTTCACTCCTGTGCCACAACAGCTGTTGCAAGGCGCGAGTGGCCTGATCAAACAGCAGTACCAGCAGCAGCAACATCAGTCCCGGGAAGAGGGCCAGCCACCAACCGCCACCGGCCAGATAACGCAGGGCATCGGCCAGCAGCAGGCCCAGCGAGGCCTCGTGGGCCGCCAGACCAAAGCCGAGAAAGCTCAAGGCCGCGCTGTGTAGTACCGCATGGGGAAACATCAGCAAGGTGCCGATAAACCACTGGGGCAACAGCCCCGGCAGCAGGTGGATGCGCCAGCGACGCAGCGCACCCATCCCCTGACAGCGGGCCAGCACCACGTAGTCGCTGCAGGCGATCTGCCGCGCTTCTGCGCAAAGAATGAGTGCCAACTTGGGCCAGTGGGTGAGCGCCACCGCCAGGATCACCCCGTGCATGCCGCCCCCTACGGTAAAGCAGATAAGGATCAGCAGCAGCATATGGGGCAGCGCCAACATGGCGTCGATCACCATTCGCACAGTTGCATCGCATCTGGGATGGATGAGCGACACGCTTGCCGCCACCATGGCCAGCAGGCCACTGCAGAGCGCCGTGCTGATGCCGAGCTCCAGACTGGTGAGGGTGCCCTGAAAGGCTCGCAACCAGAGATCCCGCCCCATCTGATCGGTGCCGAACCAGTGGGCCAGCGAGGGGGGCTGCTGGCGCGCCAGCAGATCCATCGGCACATCCTGATGAGAGAGGCTCCAGCCGTAAGCAGCCAGCAGCGCCAATCCAAGCAGGGCTACAGCGAGGCGCACTATGGAGGGAAGCGGATTAAACAGCATGCTCACCCTCCCAGCCCCGATTGATGCGGGCCAACAGCACACTGGCCACCGTGTTGCCAATAAAGACCAGCAGGGTGCAGAAGAGGACGATCCCCATCAGCAGGGGGATATCCCCCCGCAGCCCCGCATCCACGGTGGCCTGCCCGAGTCCCGGATAAGAGAAAACTTTCTCCGCTAACAGCGACCCGCCAATCAGCTCGCCAAGGGAGGCAAACTGCAGGCAGAGCGCCGGGGTCAGGGCGTGGCGCAGCACATGAAAACGCAGCATGGGCCAGCCGCCATCCCCCTGAGCGCGGGCGTAGCGTATAAAGTCGCTCGCCAGCACCTCGGCCACCCGCCCCCGGGTATGCAGGGCAATATTGCCCACCCCGAGCAGGGCGAGCGCGGTCACCGGCAGCAACAGATGGCGCGCTCGCATAGCCCAATCTGCCTCATCGGCGGAGAGGCCTGGCGTCCAGGCGCAGCAGACCGGCAGTAGCGGCCAGTGCACCGCAAACAGGGCGAGCAGCAACAGGCCGACCCAGAAGGTGGGCAGGGAGGCGAGCAGGTAGGCGAAGCGGCAAATCAGGCGATCGGGCCAGTGATTGAGATAGCGACCGGCGCAGAGGCCCAGCAGAATGCCGAAACAGCCGGAGAGCAGCCAGGCACCCGCCAGCAGCAGGAAGGAGGCGGCAAAGCGCTGGCCTATTACCTCACCCACAGGCGCGTTGTAGAGCATGGAGTAACCGAGATCCCCCCGTAGCACCTGGCTAAACCAGTGCCAGTAGCGCAGCCAGAGCGGTTGATCCAGCCCCCAGCGAGCGGCGATGCGGGCGTACTGCTCCGGCGGCACATGGAGCAGATCGTTGCCGATATAGGCCTTGATGGGGTCGATGGGGGAGTAACTCAGCAGCACAAAGGTGGCGACCGAGACCAGACAGAGCAGCCCTGCCAGACGCAGCAGGGCTTTTAGCAACAGATAACCTGAATGACTCAAGGGCGAACTTACCGGCACGTCCACCGCCAATCCTGCAGGTTGTTGAGCAGGGACCAGCTACCGTGGATTTCCGGCGCCCCCTTGCCAAGATCGATGCAACGGTTGGCGAGATAGGTGTGCTGCACATTGAGCAGCCAGGCCCAGGCGGCATCCCCCTGCACTCCGGCGCCGGTCTTGCCATCCCACTCCACCTGCTGCCAGAACGGCACGGCCGCCTGCCAGTTCGGAGCATCCAGCGCCTGCTTGAGGTGGCCATCCACCACAGGGTTGCTGTAGTAGCCCGGGTTGTAGAACTCCACGCCGCCGGAGCCGCTCTGGTAGTGGTGATAGAGCTCCATGGGATCCAGACTCCCCCACCCCATCAGCACTGGGTTGGCGTGCATCTCCCGTTCCACCTGCTCCCAACTGCCGGACTTGAGGCTCACCTCAAGGCCAATGGGTTTGAGCATGGCGCGCACCGCTTCCGCCAGATCCCGGCGGGTGCTGTCACCGCTGGTGTACCAGAGGGTAAAGGCGGCGCGCAGGTCGCCCTTGTGGCGAATGCCGTCACTGCCCATCTTCCAACCGGCCTCGTCGAGCAGGGCGTTGGCGTGGCCGACATCTCCATCCTTGAAGGCGGTGGCTTTGTTTAGCCATGGCAACCCTTCTACCGCGCTGTAAGCGGGGATGGCGTGCCCTTCCAGCAGCTGGTCGGCCAGCAACTTGCGGTCGATGGCGTAGTTGATGGCACGGCGCACCGCCACATCCGAGGTCACGTCGTTGCCGATGGGATAACCCTTGGCATCCTTGCCACCCGCTGGCGGAATAGGGAAGACGATGCCACGGTTCTCCACGCTCGGCCGCACCCACAGCTTGAGGGAGGCAGGCACGGTGGGCGCCAGTGACGGGGCGATGCGCACCACATCGAGCTGGCTGCTCTGGGCCGCGGCATAGGCGCTCTCTTCGTCGATAAAGACAAACACCAACCGTTTGAAGTCATTGTTGCCGCCGGCGTAATAGGGGTTCGCCTCTACCACCAGCTGTTGGCCGGGCAGGAAGCTCACCAGCCGGTAAGGGCCGGCACCGACCGGCTTTTGGGCATATGCTTTTGCGTCGTAATCCCGCTTCGACACTATCCCCAAAGATCCCAGCACGTTGACGAAGGTGCTCTGGGGGGCACTCAGGGTGATGGCAACCTCGGTGGGCGAGAGCACCTTGGCCGAGACAAAGTTGCCCATGTCGATCTTGCCGCCGCCTTGGGCTGCGCTGTTGTAGGTAAAGGCCACATCCTCGGCGGTGAGCGGTGCACCGTTGGAGAATTTCAGGTCAGGCTTGAGGGTAATGATCCACCCCTTGCCATCCTTGCTCGGGGTCACCGCTTGGGTGAGCACATTCTGCCAGCTGAGATCGGCACTATCGCCAGCAATCTGTTTGAGCAGCGGGCTGTGCAGCAGCAGGTAGCTGCCGTGGCTCCAGCCAAGCAGAGGGTCAAACCCTTCTGTGGGTTCGGCACCGATGGCGAGCTTAAGCTCGGCAGGCACAGGTTGGGCCGCGGCCAGCGCCGCGTGAGAGGCGGAGCCAAGCAGCAGAGTCAACAGGGCGGCAGCAGTGGTGCCACAGTAATAGCGAAGAGAATTGCGTGGAACAGTCATGGGGATCCTTCTTGTTTTGTACCACTCACGGATCATCACTCAAAAAAGAGGCGGAATGCGTGTCTGAACATGGGAGTGAGGGGCCAAAATGGCCCCCTATTCTAAACTTGATTTCGCGTGAAACCTAGCGACTATGCCGGTTGACCGCGCCGGGCACCGAATAGCCGTCTGCGGCCCAGATCCACACCGCCAGCCCCTTGCTGCACCGGCAAGGAGAGCAACATCTTGAGGGTGCTGCTCACCAGTGCTCGCCCCTCCCCGGCCCCGAGATGGGGATCGAGCGGCGACATCAGGGAGCAGGACAACAGCTGACCACTTTCGGGCAGATCACCCACCATAAAGGTCATGTTGCCGCAGGGGAGCTGCAGAGCGATTCGCTCACTGCTGCTGCGCACCGGCCAAAGCTGATCCGGCCCCGGCAGCACCACCACGCTCAACATCCAGGGGGTGAGCACACAGCCGAGCCACTGACCTTCAAACAACGTGCACTCCGCCACTATAGGCATGCTGGCGTGATAGAAAGGCAACGCCTGCATCTCCTCCCGGGCGATCCGCTCATACTGGGCTACCAGCAGGGGCGCGGGGTCGCTTGCAAAACCGGCAAACTCCTGCGCTGTCTCCGGTACTATCTCCAGCACTCTCTCAGCCTCGCTTAAATGGGACTGCGCCATAGGCCCTCCCGTGCTTGTTCAGCTTTCTCCTGCTCAGAGAGCACAATGGCGGGCGCGCCAACGGCGGCCAGCAGGGTCAAAATCCGATCCGTCGCCTCCCCCATGGCAGCCGCCACCACAGGGGTGAGGCCGATACGGGGTTCGAGGGATTCGGGCTCGACGCCGATCAGGGTGAGCCGCTTGGGCGACTCCCCCGTCATGTGCAGCGCCGAGAGCACATCCGCCAGCCCCAGTTGGTGCGGGGATATCTTGCGACCAAACAGGGTCGGGATCTCCTCATCCTTCAGGGTCACGACGGTGCCCGGCGGATTACCGCTGCGCACCGCATCCACCAGAATGATGTGATCGCGACTGGCCATCGCTTCGAGCAACTCCATACCGGCGGTGCCGCCATCGAGCAGCTCGATACCGGGGGCGAAACGGTATTCGCGCCCCAGCGCCTCAACGATGCGCACGCCGACGGCCTCGTCACTCAAGAGCAGGTTGCCCACGCCCAGGATCAAGGTGTTCATCACAGCACCTTCACCTGAGTCGTTTCGCCATTCTGGGTATCCACCACATGCACCGCACAGGACATACAGGGGTCGAACGAGTGGATGGTGCGCACCACCTCCAGCGGTTTGGCGGGATCCGCCACCGGGGTGCCCACTAGCGCCTGCTCGTAGGGGCCGGGCTCATCATTGAAGTTGCGCGGGCCCGAGTTCCAGGTCGATGGCACCACCGCCTGATAGTTCTCGATCTTGCCGCCCTTGATGACGATCCAGTGGGAGAGCATGCCGCGTGGTGCCTCTTCAAAGCCCACTCCGCGAAACTCTTTATCCGCCGGGATCTCGGCCTTGATATAGGCGGTGGTATCCCCCTTGCCGATGTTGTCCACCAGCGCCTTCCACTGATGCGCCAGGGTATCTTTCAGCACGCAGCAACGCACCGCCCGGCCAATGATGCGGCCCATGGTGGAGTGCAGCTGTTCAGTCTTGATGGCGGAGCCGGTCAGCGCCTTGTAGAGACCGTTCAGCTGATCAAAGTGAACAACCGTCTCCGGATGTTTGGCGGCCAGTTTCACCAAGAGGTCTGCGAGCGGCCCCACCTCTACCACCTTGCCGTAGAAGGTGGGGGATTTGACCCAGGAGTACTTGCCGTCATCCTGCCAGCCGGTGTAGTTGGGCTCGGTCTTGCCCTCCCAGGGTTTGAGAGGCTCGTCATCCTTGTACCAGGCGTGCTTGTTGCTCTCGGCGATGCCATCCATCAGCCAGCCATCCTGATGGCTCTCGATGGGGCGATAACCCGCCAGATTGCCATTCTCGATATAGCCACCGGGCATCAGGAAGCTGCCGCCATTGGCGTCGGTGGGCAGCTCCGGCACGCTCAGGTAGTGCTTGGCCCCCTGCCCCAGGCTCAGCCACTCGGGGTAGTGGGCGGCGATGATGGCGGCATCCACCTTGTAGACCTGCTCGATAAACTCGCCGAGCCGATCGATAAAGCTCTTCACATAGAGCAGCCGCTCCAGGTTGAGCACGCTCGGTGCATCCAGATTGATGGGGTTGGCCACGCCGCCCACCGCCAGATTCTGGATGTGCGGGCTCTTGCCACCGAGGATGGCGACGATGCGGTTGGCATCGCGCTGGCACTCCAGCGCCTGCAGGTAGTGGGCCACGGCGATGAGGTTCACCTCCGGGCTCAGCTTCATCTCCTTGTGACCCCAGTAGCCGTTGGCAAAGATGCCAAGCTGGCCGCTCGCTACCAGGGCGCGGATCTTGTCCTGCACCTTGGTCAGCTCGTCGGCACTATTGAGGGACCAGGTCGATACCCCCTTGAGGATATCCGCCGCCTTTTGTGGATTGGCCTGCAGCGCCGCAGTGATGTCCACCCAGTCCAACGCGGAGAGCTGGTAGAAGTGAACAATGTGATCGTGGATGTTGTGGGCCGCGATGATGAGGTTGCGGATGAACTGGGCATTGACCGGCACCTTGGCACCGATGGCATTCTCCACCGCCCGCACCGAAGCGATGGCGTGAATGGAGGTACATACCCCGCAGATGCGCTGCACTATCATCCAGGCATCGCGCGGGTCGTTGCCCTTGACGATCTCCTCCATCCCGCGCCACATGGTGCCGGACGACCAGGCCTTGGTCACTTTTCCGCCTTCGATTTCGCAGTCGATACGCAGGTGCCCCTCAATGCGGGTGATGGGGTCTATGGTGATACGTTGGCTCATACGTTGGCTTTCCCTCGGGCCTGATAATCTTGGTGAACACGTTCAAGTGATGGCAGTACCGGCAATAGCCGGATCAACAGCAAATAGGCACACACCTCGATGGCAACAAAGCCCAGAGAGATCAGCACCTCCTCCGCAGAGGGGAAGTAGTGGTAGCCATTGCCGGGGTTGAAGGCGAGCAGGGAGTAATCCAGTCGCCAGAGGGCGGCGCCCAGCAGCATGCTGAGGGCCCCCAGGAACAACATGCGCGAATCCCGGCGGCTCTTGTCCCAGTGGAACACCAGCAGCGGGAAGATCATCAGCGCAATCTCGCTCCAGAACATGATGGAGAAGCGATTGAACTCGGAGAGATACTCCGACTTGTCGTGGATGACGATCTCGGCAAAGCGCAGCGCCACAAACAGGATCAGGAAGATGTCGATCACCTGGGTCAGCTTGTAGAAGAGCGACTTCTCATTGGGGCCCCGCCCCGCCAGTCCTGCCTGCACCAGAGAGCCCTCAAATACCACGATGGAGAAGCCCATGATGAAGGCGGTCAGCAGCGAAAAGACCGGCAGCAACTCGTAGCTTTGCCAGAGCGGATGGATCTTCTCCCCCGCGACGATCATCAACGAGCCCATGGAGGATTGGTGCATGGTGGGCAGCAGAGCCCCCAGCGCCAGCACGAAGAACATGATCTTGTTGAGGCGAATGAGCGACGCCTTCCAGCCGAACTTCTCCAGCAGCACGGGAGCGAACTCCAGCGCCATCACCCCGATATAGATGGTCATGCAGACCGCCGTCTCGAACAGCACCGAGGAGGTGTTGAAGTGACCGGGCAGGTAGAAGTACGGCAGGTTCCAGTAACGGCCCACGTCGATGGTGATGGAGAGGCCGCCCAGCGAGTAGCCAAACAGGCTCGCCAAAAGAGCCGGTCGCACCAGC
Organism: Aeromonas veronii bv. veronii; assembly: GCF_000820225.1. Taxonomy (GTDB): domain Bacteria; phylum Pseudomonadota; class Gammaproteobacteria; order Enterobacterales; family Aeromonadaceae; genus Aeromonas; species Aeromonas veronii. Next base: position 7,909 of record NZ_CDDK01000046.1, on the reverse strand, counting down.
GGATGATACTCGCCCCGGTTGAACACATAGACAGCCCAGGCCAGCGCCCAGCCGCCACAGGCGAAACCGGTACCGATCAATAGATCGAACGAGATCCAGAGTCCCCAGGGATAACCGCCATTCAGATCGGTGACCGAGCCCAGCCCGAAGACGAGGCGTTTTAAAATCAACATGCCGCACAACACGGCAAAGGGGGCCAGCACCAGCACAGGCCAGCTGACCAGCTTGCCGCCGAGGGGATGTGCCTTGTGATTACTCATGATCCTTGCCTCCCTTTGTGGTGCCCTGATCCTTGATCTGCACACTCCCCTGATCATGGCCATCATCGTGATGGTGATCGTGACCATTCTTGGTGTTGCGGCGAATGAGCACCGAAAGGCCGGTCAGCACCACCATGGGCAGCACCATCCCCTTGTAGAGGGTGTGCTGGATATGCTCGGAGCGGGCACCGGAGGAGAGCTCCGGCAGATCGGGCATGTCGAGCTTGGTATAGGGCACCCCGGCCAGTACCAGCACCTGGGTGCCGCCCCCCTCCTTCTCGCCATAGACGTAAGGCTGGTAGTTGGGCACCTCGTGCAGGTAAGGGTCGTTGGCAGAGAGGGTCTGGCGCGGATAGGCATATTCGCTGCCCGGAGTCGCCAGCAGGCGGCGCTTGGCCTCGGCCATCAGCTCCTCGCGGGTACCGAAAATCACGGCGCCGGTGGGGCACACCTCGACACAGCCGGGCAACTTGCCCTGATCGATCCGCTCAAGCCCCTTCTGGTTGCAGAGCTCGCACTTGTGGATCGCCCCCAGCGGGTTGTCATAGTCATATTTGGGCACATCGAACGGGCAGCCCACCATGCAGTAGCGACAGCCGGTGCAGACGCTCGGGTCGTAGTGAACGATGCCGGTCTTGGGATCTTTTTTAAGAGCCTGCACCGGACAGACAGAGACGCAGTTGGGATCGACACAGTGCATGCACTGCTTCTTGATGTAGGCGTAGCCATCCACCAACTGATCCTTGTGCTCGCCAGTGCCGCTCTTCCACACCTGAATGATGTTGTTGGTGTAGGGGGTCAGCTTGTCGTTGTTGGACCAGGTTTGCGCCCCGGCTGGATTGGCCGGGTTGCCGTTGAGGCGCTGACACTCCGCCACACAGGCCTGACAGCCGACGCAGAGGGTAGAGTCGTAGAGCATGCCGAGCGCGCCGGGAATAGGCGGCTTGTTCTTGGCCGCCGCCAGTGCGGTGCCGGGTACGGCTGTGCCCGCCGCCAGCGCACCGACGGAGGCGAATTTGAGGAAGTTGCGTCTGTTCACGGTTACTCCTCCCGTGATGGGTGCTGCCCGGCTTCGTGGCGCTTCTGCTGGCGACCGAGTTCACGCACCGTCATCAGACTCACCCCAACCAGCACCCCGAGGGCGCCACCGATAAGGCCGGTCGCGGTGGGCGAGGTATAGCCCCCCTCCTGAATTTTCACATCGGGTTTATCCACCCGCGGGGTCGGGTTCTCGACCTTGGCGAGCTGGAAGATCCCCTTGCTAAAACCGACCCCCTGCTCGTTGCAGCCATAACAGGGGTGACCGATACCGACCGGCCAGATGCCGCCGCCCACATCGCAGAACTCCAGAGTTGAACAGTTGCCGTAGGTCTCCGGCCCCTTGCAGCCCAGATGGTAAAGACACCAACCCTGACGGTGACCCTCATCACCAAACTCCTTGGCAAAACGCCCTGCGTCGAAGTGCGGACGACGCTCGCAGTTCTCGTGGATCAGCCGCTCATAGGCAAACAACGGACGCTTCTTGCTATCCAGCGCCGGCAGCTTGCCGTAGGTGATGTAGTAGGCAACCGTGGTGAGGAAGTTGTGGGGATTGGGCGGGCAGCCCGGGATATTGATGATGGGTGTGCTGATATTGCCGAGGGCCTCTTCCAGACTAACGGCACCGGTCGGGTTGCCGCCGCTGGCAGGCACACCGCCCCAGGCAGCGCAGGAGCCGATGGCGATGACCGCAGCCGCATCGGCGGCAGCACGGCGAATATGGTCGACGATGGGCTCACCGGCCACCATGCAGTAGACTCCACCATCTTTGAGCGGAATGGAGCCATCCACCACCAGCACATACTTGCCTTTATAGCGCTTGATGGCGTTGTGCTTGTTCTCTTCCGCCTGATGACCAAAGGCAGCCGAGAGTACCTCGTGGTACTCCAGCGAAATGGTATTGAGGATCAGGTTCTCGATGGTGGGGTGCGTGGCCCGCAGCAGTGACTCGGTACAGCCGGTGCACTCCTGCGCCCCAATCCAGATCACCGGCGGCCGCTCGGGGCTGGTGAGCGCGGTGGCCATCTTGGCGACGGCATGCTGACTTAATCCCAGGGTTGCGGCCATCCCGGCACACAATTTCATAAAATCACGGCGATTAATCCCATGAGCCGATAAAAAATTATCCTCGACCATTCTACTTATTCCCGTAGTGAGCACTTGTTTGATAAATGCTTAATAGCGGAAATGCTAAGGACTCACCCACCCTGCAGTATTGATCTCTATCAATTTCGACCGGCTTACCCCTATTTTCATAGCGAGCCACATCACAAATGAAATTAATTACCCCCAAAGAGATATTTAGCATCCCCGTAAATTTTATGAACTTAATTGGATATTAAATAATTAATCACCGCATATCCTCTCTTTCACTGTGAGCCAAATTAACATGATTGAAATCTTGGCTATACCGCTCATTTCACAATACTGATGCCCACCAATAAATGATCCATTGAATATATCTTTACTCATTCCATTGCATATTCCATACAGTCATCCACGGGACAACCTCCTGACTTGCCTCTCCACACCAGAACGGTCTAACGGCCAGCTGCCACCGGTAGCAAGCACGGCCTGCACGGCACGATTTACCTGCATGTCGCTTGGTTTCAGTTTGCATTTTACCTGCGCTTCAGTGCGACACGTTCTACTGCGAGCCCACACAGCACAACCCCGCTTAGCCTCCCTGCCGTTTAACACCGTTTAATGAAAAGATGCCGCCGAGGCATGCATATCAATACGCTCCCCCCCACTCTTTATTGTCTTGGATGCTGGTGGATAAAATATCGCACTCACGGATATGTTTACGCATCATCGTGAATCTGCATTCAAATTAATGGTAAGAGAAAAGGCAAGGTGGAAGACTGTCTGCAACATAGACATCATATTTAACTCGCGATGCATTCTCTCATCCAGTTACAGATGTTACCGCCCACCTTCACACTATTTACCTTCACGTCACCCTGCTTAATTAACTAGAGCGTAAATATCCATCCCCATCGATAAGGATGATAATTATTCTTGTTCAATGGCAACCCCAAAAAATGAGTTGGGATGACGATAAACATGACAAACGATATGTGTGTTAATCATCAGTCGAGCACTGGCTCCAGCAACTACCTTGCCTGATCGAACTCGAACTCGTTGACAGCCCAGCTCAGCTCGTGAAATGCAGCCCGAAGCGGCTGCAGTTTCAGAGAGAAGCCTCCCCCCCTGACTGCCTCTGATAACCACGCCATGGAGCCTTGTTTCTGGCTGGCCCTAGGGACACTTGCCAAGTGCGGGAATTGAACAAAAAAACGAGAAAAATCAAGATAGATAGCCAATTAAAATGACATAATTGACTATAGTTCAATCGAACGTTTGAAAAACATGACCACTTCACATGGACCCAGTGCAATGACCACTGAACGGGAACAGTTGATCCGCTCACTGTTTGATGAGTACATCGAGATGTATTCATCACGGGATGATCGGCTCACCACGCGGTTTAGCGACAATTTCAGTGGTTTTGCCGGCAGCAGTGATGTTCTGGTTACCGATAAAGATGAGTGGATCCGGATAACCCGCCGCGATTTTGCCCAGATCCCGGGCAGGATCCGCCTGGAAATACTCGCCGTGACCCTGCAAGATCTGGCCGCCGATGTGGTGGCGGTCACCGCCTTCTTCCATATCCATCTACCGAAATCAGAACCTATCCTCTCCCGCAGAACCGCCAGACTGGTGCTGATTTTTCGACACGAAGCCATGGCGTGGAAAATTGCTCACAGCAGTATCTCCATCCCTTACAGTGCGGCTCGGGAAAGCGAAATTTACCCGATGACCAGTCTGGAGGAGCGCCAACATGAGCTGGAACTCATTATCGAGCTCAGAACCAAGGAGCTGGCGGAAGCGAACCGGAAACTGGAAGCGCTCAGCAATACCGACGGGCTAACCAATATCGGCAACCGTCGTCTGTTCGACAACTCATTGAACCAGGCCTGGGAGCGCTGCATTCAGACAGAGATGCCGATTGCGCTCATCATGCTCGACATCGATCATTTCAAGCAGTTCAACGACCTCTATGGCCACGTTGCCGGTGACGAGTGCCTTCGATTGCTGGCCCATACCCTGGCGCAATCCGGGCGCCGCTCGGGGGAGTTGGTGGCCCGCTACGGCGGAGAGGAATTTGTCATCCTGTTGCCACATGTCGAGCGTCAATCCGCCTATGAAATTGCCCAACATATCCAGCGGCTGATTTTTGCACTCGCGCAGCCACACGCACAAAATGCCACCGGTCTGTTGACAGTTAGCATGGGTGTTGCCTGCCTCAGACCATCGAGTCACTGGCAGCCGTCTGAACTGGTAAAACTGGCTGATGCTGCGCTCTACACCGCCAAATCATCCGGCCGTAACTGCATCAGACTGGCAGAGTCACCCAGCCTCCCGCAACCAGTCTGCCCATAAGTCCCTCATGCGTGACCATCCTCCCCGTGGGGAACCACTGCGCGCTAACCATGCACGGCAAGGCTCAACGCATCCCATCGCAACATACCTTCCCACTGATCCAGTGTGCTTTGATAGGTATCTGCCGCGTTGTAATGGACCATGGCATGCAGGCGGGCATGATGGCCAAGTCGCTTGACCACGTCGGGCATGGCATTGAGGCTGGCCAGCACCCGCGCCAGATCGCCGGGATCGTTTGGCTGATATTTGCGGCAATTCACGTCATCGGTGAGATGTCGATCCCACCAGGCGCCATCGGCCGGGATCACTACGCATAATCCTGCCGCCATGGCCTCCAGAATGGAGAGACCAAACGGCTCCTGGTGACTGGTGGAGACAAAAATGCCGCATCGAGATCGGATCTCGTCAAGATTGGCGGGGTTGGCATACCAGTGCGTGTCTGGCAACTGTGGCTGAGGCTGGCTGCAGGGCTGCAGCGTGCCCTTGGGTTGCAGATAGCACACCATCAGCTCGGGGCGAGCATCAGGGATCATCTGATGGGCGGCCAGCATGGTCTCCAGCCCCTTCCAGCGCAGCAACGAAGCCGCCCACAAAATACGAGGCCCCCCCAGGGTCGCTTTGGGCCAATCAATCTCGCTCAAACCGTTGGTAAATGGCTGCCAGTGTGACGGGAACTCGGTCTCGCCAAGCCGGGCCAGCAACGCCCCCAGGGAGCTGCGGGTTGATTCGAGATAAAACACAAAACTCGCCCGTTGCAAGGCTCTGGCAGAGAGCCCCGAGCACCCCACAGGGCCATGGATCAGCTGAACCACCCGGCACCGCAACCAGCGGGCCGCCCAGTAACAGCAGAGATCCACCCCCGGCCCGGACGCCGCCACCAGGCACTTCACCTCCCCCAAACGCAACATCAGCCAGAGGATCAGCAGGGTCTGCCACCCCTGTTTGAGCAGATAACCGATGCCGGACTCCCGCCCCTTCAATATGTGGGGCAGCCAAAGAGGATGATGCTGGCAACGGGACCAGGAGTCGGGATCCTGGGTCAGCACATGGCATGTGAGCCCGGGCATCCGCTTGGCCAACTCATCGAGCAGCACTTCGGTCGCAATCTTGGAGCCACCGCGAAACGGGATGGGATCCACGACGATGATCTTTCCAAACACCGGCTCAGTTTGCATGCTCATCTTGCTGCTCCCTTACTCTGGCACCTTGCGGCGGCCAAACCCCAGTTGCACTTTTTGCGCCACTTTAGCCATCCCACTCGCCAGCATATTGCACCCTCTGGCAAGGAGTCGTTGCCCCGCCCAATGAATGAGTGTGCGATAGGGCGCGGGGGCCGTTGAGTGCCAACGACCAGCCCGCGCGGCGTCCCACACCGCCGTGACCCCGTCGACATAGCGCGCCACCGTGAACAACTGTGCGGCACGCAACTGAGCGGCCCGCCCCATTTCACATCGGCGCTGCGGATTGCTCAATTGCCGCCAGTGATCAGCCATCTCGGCCCAATCCCCCGGGGTTGCCAGCAAACCGGTCACCCCCTCCTCCACTACTTCAGGGATGCCGCCCACCCGATAGGCACTGACCGGGAGCCCCAACATGCCCGCCTCCGCCAACGTCAGACCAAACACCTCCTCACGGGCTCCAGAGACCAGCAGATCCACCCCGCCCCGCAAGATCGCGGCACTGTCCGGCCGCTCGCCCAAAAAGTGGACGCGCTCGGCCACCCCGAGTTCGACAGCCAACGCCATCAATGCTTCCCGCTCCGGGCCGCTGCCAATGATCAGCAACTGAGCCTCCTCCCCCGATGCCATCAGGGCAGCCAGCGAGCGGATCAGCAGATCAATCCCCTTGCGTTTGATCAGGGAGCCGACGGTGGCGATGATCATATCCCCCGGGGGCAAGCCCAGCATGCCGACGACCGGCCAGTGAGCCCCCGCATTCAGACGAGCGGCATCCACCCCGTTGGGAACCCGGATCAACCGATCGGCCGTGCAGCCATCCTGGCGCCAACCGGTCAACACCGGCTCGCTCACCCCGATCAGCACGTTTGCCTGATGGACCCGCAGGCTGAATCTGTCTCTGGGCTGATAACGGGCATGGAGGTGGCACACCAGCGGTACCTGCAACGCCCGACAGACCCCCACCAGCCACTGACAAGGGGCCGCGCTGTTGGCATGTACCAGCCCAATCTGCCGTTCGGTGATGAGCTCTCTGGCTCGCCGGGAGAGGCGCCGATGGGCAGCAAGATCAAAGCGGGGCGCCTGCCATCCCAGCAGCAGGCTGAACGGCTCGACCATGGTTTCGACCCCGAGGGTGGTCGCCTCTGCCGCCAGCGTCGGGCTATTGCACCAGAGCAACGGCGTAAACCGGCTGCGATCGAGGTGGGCCAGCAGATCCAGCAGGCAGCGTTCGCTGCCGCGGATCCAGTCCTCTCCGTAGTGAACCAGCAAAACAGGGGTTGCGTTCATCCTCTTGCTCCCTTGGGTGGCACTGCCGGCAACCGGGTTGCCTCCTGATGATCCTCAGCGGTGGCCTTCACCTCTGTGGCCGCCTGCTGCACGTACTTGATGGCGGCGACGGCCAGCGCCAATTCCAGATAGATGGGCCAGGTAAAGCCCTGGGTCAGGAAGGATCCCGAAATCACAAACCCAACCATGCTGGCCATCACCCCCTGCATCGCCGTGATCACTGCAGGAGGCATGCCAGCAAGCTGGCAACGCCAGCAACTGCGCAGGGTCACCGCAACCATGCCGATAAACAGCGCCAGCCCGACAAAGCCGGTTTCAGCCAGCACCCCGAACCAGGTGGAGTGCACCGCATGATTCAGTCCATCCCAATGGGGGCTGTAGAAGAAGTAGTTGTAATAGAAATTGGACAAGCCCACCCCCACCAGCGGATGGCCCAACGCCATGCCCCAGGCCGCTTGCCAGGCGTAGATCCGCCCCATGGCCGAGGCATCGACCCCGCTCTCGGCGGCGCCGCCAGATGCCCGGTCGCTGATCCCGGCGGCTGCAAACAGCACCACCAGCGCGACCATCCCCAGCGAAATCAACAGGGTTTTCGACTTCACCCGCTGCCAGGCAAACAGGCCGCTGACCGCACACACGCCAAGCAAGCCGCCGCGGCTCTGAGTGGCGATAATGGCGGCGGCAGTCAGCGCAAAGCCG
>NZ_CDDK01000045.1 GCF_000820225.1 Aeromonas veronii bv. veronii | reverse complement strand
TGTCTAGTCCTGAAATAGGTTTACACATTTTCAACTAGCATTTCTCTACTCAGAACCCCCTATGTACCGCATCGGGGGTTCTGTATTTCAACGCATGATGCGGCCGCTCCGCGTTGTAAATATCCACCGCCTCACGCACCATTTCCCGCGCTTGTGCCAAATCCTGCGGGCTTTGCAACAATAACTCTCCTTTCAAAATCCCGTTCACCCGCTCCGCCAACGCATTCTGGTAACAGTCATACCCATCCGTCATCGAGCATTTCACCCCGTACCGTTCATGTAATGACTGATACAGCCCCGAGCAATACTGCACGCCGCGGTCAGAGTGATGGATTAACTCCCCGCCGCCACGCCGTTGCTTCAGGGCTTTCCTGAACGCCATCGCCACCGACTCGGCATGCATTCCTTCGTGTACGTGATGGCCTACTATCTTGCGTGAGTACGCATCCGTCACCAGGCTCAGGTACAGTGGCCCGCTCCTGGCTGGCAGATAGGTGATATCAGCGACCCAGACCTGCTCCGGGGCCACCGGCGTGACCTGCTCTGGCCCCGCCTTGAGCAAGTTGGGATGACGGTAGAAACGGTGAAAACTGTGGGTGGTCTTGTGATACGCCCGCTTAGGCTGCACCAGCAAGCGGTGCTCGGCCAATATCCGAAACAGCCTGTCACGCCCGACCTTGAGCCCGCCATCATCCTGACCCAGCAGCAGATAATGCAGCTTGCGAGTGCCCACCCGAGGTTGTCGCAGTCGAACCTGACGCACGAAGCGCACCACCTGCAATACTTGTGCATGGCGCTCGTCGGCGACCCGATTGCGCTTGTAGTAAGCCTGCCGGCTTATCCCCAGAAACAGGCAAGCCCTGACGATGGTCAGCTTCTCGACTTGCCGCTGCGAGAGGACTTGCCGGGTCGCTTTTTTACGATGGAGACGCCGTAGTCATTCTTCAGTACATCGACGACGGCCTCAAAAAACTGGGCCTTCTGGCTCATCAGTGCCAGCTGTTGCTCGAGTTCCTTGATGCGCTGTTCGGGCGTCTGGTTGTCGGGGTCAGGCATGGTGATGCTCCTGCCGGCACGCACAGAAGCCCCCTGGCT
>NZ_CDDK01000044.1 GCF_000820225.1 Aeromonas veronii bv. veronii | reverse complement strand
GCCAGATCCCGCCGATGACGATACCGCTGATCAGCAGTGCCATGGCGATGGAGCCAAACCAGGCGGCGTAGCTCACGCCGGGCTGCTGCACAACGAGCAAGCGGCGCCAGCGCTGGTTAAGTTCGTCAATCTGGGTGCTGGTCAGCGCCATCAGGTTGCGATCCATCACCCCGGCCAGCTCGGTCTGACTCTTGTTGATGGCAAAGCCAAGACTGAAGCGATCTTCCAGCTCCTCGATATCGAGCCCTTCCAGCAAGTTGGTACGCTGGGGATATTGCAGCTGATATAGCTCGCTCAGCATAGCGTCAGCCTTGCCCTGTTTGATCGCTGCAAGCCCCTGCTCGATGCCGTCGGTGCGAAGCCACTCCTGATCACCGAGCAGGGCGAGCAAGGAGGGATCATAGAGGGATTCAGGCACCAGAATACGCTGCCGCTTGAGTTGGGTAATGCGATCGGCAGCCAACTTGCGCTTGCTGATCAAGGCAAACCGGTTGGTGGAGATCGTCCGACTGAAAATGAACTGATCCGTCAATGCCGGGGATTCCGGCAAGCCGGCCATCATATCCGCCTCACCACGGCGCAGCTTTTCTACGGCCTCCGCCTTGCTGGCGGCAGGCACCAGCTTGTATTTCAGGCCGGTCTCCTGGGTTACCCAGCGCAACACATCCGCGCTCCACCCCTTCGCCTCTCCCAGATCATTGACACCGCTATAGGGCATCAACTCGGGATTGACCACCAGGCGAATGGTGCGACCGCGGCCGGATAACCAGGCCTGCTCGGTATCGCTGAAGTGGGGTTGGTTGACGTAGAGCGACCCCTGATCGAGATAGCGAGCCAGATCGGTATAGATAGTACCGGCGGGCATATGACGGATCAGGGTGTCCACCAGATTGGCCAACTCAGGCTGATCACGCATCATCAAGCGATAGCTGATGATCCGATCCTCACCAAACAGGCGGCGCAGGCGCAAACCATCGGCAGGAAACTCGCGCATCAGATAGCGCAGTTGCAGATAGTCCCCCAGATAGGCATCACCCTTGCCACTCTGCAGCGCGTCGTAGACCTTCTCTCCGCTTTTTAGGGAAATAATGCGTGCCTGGGGATAGAGCTCGTGCAGCAGGCGGGCAGAGTCTGCCACCGAGTAGACCAGAAAGCGGGCCTGCTTGAGATTTTCACCCTTGTAGAGGATGGCGGCATCGGTCTCCATCATCGGACGACTTAACCGCATCCCCTCCACGGCCTTCTTGCGGGTTCCGACATAGGGAATGATGTCACAGTCACCCTCTGCGAGCCCGTTGCGCAATGTCTGCCAATCGGGCAACTCTTTGAGCACGAGGGGAACCGGGAACAGCTCCTGCAACCGGGCGAGGCGATCCTTGAGCAGCCCCCCCTCGGCCATCAGGTATGGTGGAGGAAGCGTCGCAGGATAGCAGAGGGAAAGCTGACTCAGTGAATTTACATAAGCTTGGGTCGCCGGCGCCAACGGCAGCACAGTGGTCTGCAAAGGCTTGGCGTGCAATGGCAGTGCCAGTACGGCACCCAGAAGAAAAACGGGGAATTTGGTCATCTGAAAACAAAAGCCAGGCATCTGCCTGGCTTTTTATCACTCGTTGGGTTCAACATTTTCTACCCTGGCCTTGAGCTTCTGGCCAGGCCGGAAGGTCACCACGCGGCGGGCGCTGATAGGAATATCCTCGCCCGTCTTGGGGTTGCGTCCGGGACGCTGATTCTTCTCACGAAGGTCAAAGTTACCGAAGCCTGAAATCTTGACTTGTTCACCACGCTCAAGCGCCTGTCGGATTTCCTCAAAGAAGGCTTCCACCATATCTTTGGCTTCACGCTTGCTCATCCCGAGCTGGGTGAACAGGTGCTCTGCAATGTCGGCTTTGGTAAGCGCCATAGATCAATCCCTCAAGGATGCATTCAACTCTTCACCAAGGGCCCGCACGACATTGTCTACGGTCTCGGCAATCTCTTTCTCCTCCAGGGTGCGCTGGGTGTCTTGCAATACAAGACTGATGGCCAGGCTCTTCTTGTCCTCTGCCATACCAGCACCCTGGTATACGTCAAACAAGTTTATTCCAACTACCTGATTTCCGCCAACTTTTTTAATTACCGCAAGCACATCACCTGCCAGAACCTGACGATCGACCACCACGGCAATGTCGCGACGGTTCGCCGGGAACTTGGAAACTTCGGCTGCCACAGGCACCTTGGCCGGGGTCAGCTTGTCCAGCTCCAGCTCAAACATCACCGCGCGGCTCTTGAGACCCAGCTTCTTCTCGAGGCTCGGGTGGATCACGCCGATGTGGCCGATGATCTCGCCATTGCGCAGGATGGCTGCGCTCTGACCCGGGTGCAGGGCGCTGTGCTCGGTGCGCTCGAAGGTAAAGGTGGCCCCTTCGGCGGTCAAGTCCAGCACCGCTTCCAGATCCCCTTTCAAATCAAAAAAGTCGGCTGCACGGGTTTTGATATCCCAGTGCTCGTCGCTCTGGTTGCCAGTGATGATACCGGCCAGCATCGGCTCCTGACGGATGCCGTTCTCGGCGCTTTCATCCTTGATGAAACGCAGACCCTGTTCAAACAGACGCACGCGCGGCTGCTGACGGTTCTGGTTGTAAACAACAGCTTGCACCAGACCCGGGAACAGAGAGACACGCATGGCGGACATCTCGACCGAGATCGGGTTCGGCAGCACGATGGCATCGCTCTGCGGGAACAGGGTTTGCTGGGTCTTGGGATCAACGAAGCTGTAGGTGATCGCTTCCTGGAAACCGCGATCAACCAGCAGGTCACGCACGCGCTTCAAGGTCACCTGCCCTTCTGCCTGCTCCACCATCGCCAGAGAGGCGGCGGGTTTCAGGTTCGGGATGTTGTTGTAGCCGTAGATGCGAGCCACTTCCTCGATGAGGTCTTCCTCGATGGCGATATCGAAACGCCAGGAGGGTGCCAGAGCAGTCCAACCGTCAGCATCCACAGTCACCTGCATGCCGAGGCGAGTCAGGATCTCGACCACCTGAGCATCCGCCACGCTGATACCGATCACTTTATCGAGCTTGCTGCGACGCAGCTTGATGGGGGCCGCTTTCGGCAGATGGGCATCGGATTTGACCTCGATGACCGGACCCGCTTCGCCGCCGCAGATATCCAGCAGCAGACGGGTGGCTCTGTCCATCACCTTGGCCTGCAGCTCGGGATCAACCCCACGCTCGAAGCGGTGGGAAGAGTCGGTGTGCAGACCGTAGGCACGGGCACGGCCGGTGATGGAGAGCGGCGCGAAGAAGGCGCACTCCAGCAGGATGTCGGTAGTGGTCTCGGAAACACCGGTGCGATTGCCACCGAAGATACCGGCCATGCAGGCAGGACCTTTGGCATCGGCAATCACCAGGGTGGTCTCTTTGAGCTTCACTTCGTTGCCGTCGAGCAGGGTCATCGGCTCGTCAGCGTGGGCGCGACGCACCACCAGTTCCCCTTCCAGGGTAGCCAGATCGAAGGCGTGCATCGGCTGACCGTATTCCAGCAGCAGATAGTTGGTGATGTCGACGATGGCGTCGATGGAGCGAATGCCGCCACGGCGCAGCTTCTCTTGCATCCAGAGCGGGCTCTGGGCCTGCAAGTTCAGCCCCTTGATGACGCGGCCCAGATAACGGGGGCAATCAGCTGGTGCTTCAACCCGGATCGGGAAAGTTGCATCAATGGTGGCAACAGCTGGTGCCCAAGTCGGCTCGACCACGTCGACGCTGTTGAGCACGCCGATTTCACGGGCCAGACCGGCGATACCGAGGCAATCGGCACGGTTCGGAGTCAGATCCACGTCGATGGAGACGTCGTTCAGATTGAGGTAGTCACGAATATCGGTACCGATGGGGGCATCGGCCGGCAGCTCGATGATGCCATCGGCTTCAACGTCGATACCCAGCTCGCTGAAAGAGCAGAGCATGCCGTGGGACGGTTGGCCACGCAGTTTGGCTTTCTTGATGGTGAAATCACCAGGCAGGGTCGCCCCTACTTTGGCCACGCACACTTTCAAGCCCTGACGGCAGTTCGGCGCGCCACAGACGATGTCCAGCAGTTCGGCCTCGCCCACGTTGACCTTGGTCACCCGCAGCTTGTCGGCGTCCGGGTGCTGGGCGCACTCGACCACTTCACCCACCACCACATTGTTGAACTGGCCGGCAACCGCTTCCACGGCGTCCACTTCCAGACCGGCCATGGTGATCTGCTCGGCCAGTGCATTGTCACTCAACTCGGTGCGGACCCACTCCATCACCCAGGATTTACTGAATTTCATGTTCTCTCGCCCTTACTTGAACTGCTTGAGGAAGCGCAGGTCGTTTTCGAAGAAGGCACGCAGGTCGTTGACCCCGTAACGCAGCATGGTCAGGCGCTCAACGCCCATGCCGAAGGCAAAGCCGGAGTATTTTTCCGGATCGATACCAACCGAACGCAGTACGTTCGGGTGCACCATGCCGCAGCCCAGCACTTCCAGCCACTTGCCGTTCTTACCCATCACGTCGACTTCGGCACTCGGCTCGGTGAACGGGAAATAGGAAGGACGGAAGCGAATGGTCAGGTCTTCCTCGAAGTAGTTGCGCAGGAAGTCGTGCAGAATGCCCTTCAGCTCGGTAAAGCTGGCATGCTCGTCAACCAGCAGACCTTCAACCTGATGGAACATCGGGGTGTGGGTCATGTCGTAGTCGTTACGATAGACGCGGCCCGGTGCAATGATGCGGATCGGCGGCTGTTGCTGCTGCATGGTGCGGATCTGCACACCGGAGGTGTGGGTACGCAGCATCAGATCAGGATTGAAGTAGAAGGTATCGTGATCGGTACGCGCCGGGTGATGAGCCGGAATGTTCAGTGCATCGAAGTTGTGGAAGCCATCTTCAATCTCGGGACCACGGGCAACCTTGAAGCCCATCTCGCCAAACAGGCGCTCGATGCGCTCGATGGTGCGGGTTACCGGATGCAGACCACCATTCTCGATGCGACGGCCCGGCAGGCTGACATCGATGGTCTCGGCGGCCAGCTTCTGGTTCAGCACGGCGACTTCGAGCGCTTCACGACGCTCGTTCAGCGCATCCTGAACCTGTTGTTTTGCCTGGTTGATCACGGCGCCCGCGGCGGGACGCTCTTCGGCAGACAAGGCACCCAGGCCCTTCATCTGCTCGGTAAAAAAGCCCTTTTTACCCAGATATTTGACCCGGATTTCGTCGAGGGTCGCGATATCGCTCACGCCCTCAATTTCGGCTCTGGCTTGGCCGACTACTTCTTCAAGCTGTTGCATGTCTTCCTCGTCACCACTCCCGGTACAGGAGCCTTTAGGCTAAATAAGGTCAAGGGGGGAATAATACAAAAAAAGCCCCTTCGCTGACCATAGCTAAGGTTGGCTTTTCTCCCTACAAATCATTTTGTTATATCAAGCGAGTCTTATCGGTTCACCGTAACTCCTGAAATAATGGAACAAACATCTAGTTTGTTGGCATATAAACTATTTGTAGAACAGGTCATCTCGCACATATCACCTTGTGTGGAGAAAACTGTAGCGCGTGTAAAACAGTGGACAAAATATGGATGGGAGAAAGGGGAAAGTAATGTGAAACCGTGAATGACAAACACAAAAAAGGAGGCCTGAGCCTCCTTTTAGCGTTTATAACAGAACTGGATTAAACCAGAGCTGCTTTAGCTTTTTCAACCAGGGCGGTGAAAGCCATTTTGTCGTGAACGGCGATATCGGACAGGATCTTGCGATCGATCTCGATAGAAGCCTTCTTCAGACCGTTGATCAGACGGCTGTAGGACAGACCGTTCTGACGGGCTGCAGCGTTGATACGCGCAATCCACAGCTGACGGAACTGACGCTTTTTCTGGCGACGGTCACGGTAGGCATACTGACCAGCTTTGGTTACCGCTTGTACCGCTACGCGGTAAACACGGGAACGGGCGCCGTAGTAACCTTTGGCGGCTTTCATTACTTTCTTGTGACGAGCTCGAGCAGTCACACCACGTTTAACTCTTGGCATTTTTCACATCCCCCCTTATGCGTACGGCAGACAAGCGACAACACGTTTGTGGTCGGCAGCAGAAACCATGAATTTCGGCCCCAGCTGACGCTTACGCTTGCTGCTCTTCTTGGTCAGGATGTGACGCAGGTGGTTGTGCTTGCACTTGAAGCGACCCGAGCCAGTCTTCTTGAAGCGCTTTGCAGCACCCCGGTTGGTTTTCATCTTCGGCATTTCATACTCCGCATTGTGAGTGACAACAAAATCGCAAGGCGAACCAACTCATGGGGCAAGCCCCATGAGTCAATTTCTTGTGGGCCTTAAGATTTCTTCTTAGGTGCGAGAACCATCACAGCTTGACGGCCTTCGACTTTCGGGAACGACTCGACTACGGCCAACTCTTCCAGATCGTTCTTGACGCGCTCCAGAACCTTGATACCAAGATCCTGGTGGGCCATTTCACGACCACGGAAGCGCAGGGTGACCTTAGCCTTGTCCCCGTCTTCCAGAAAGCGAACCAGGTTGCGTAGTTTTACCTGATAGTCGCCTTCGTCAGTGCCAGGACGGAATTTGATTTCCTTGACCTGGACGACTTTCTGCTTTTTCTTCTGTTCTTTGGTTGTTTTGCTCTTTTCGTAGAGGAATTTGCCGTAATCCATGATCCGGCAAACGGGCGGCTCAGCATTTGGACTGATCTCTACCAGATCAACTCCGGCCTCTGCGGCCAAGTTCAGAGCATCCTGAATGGAGGTGATGCCAATGGCTTCACCATCCAGACCAGTCAGACGAACTTCTTTCAGACGGATCTCTTCATTGATCCGGTGAGCGCGGGCTTGCGGTTGCTTGCCCAGTTTTTTTCCGCCTTTTATAGCTTATTCCTCCACTTTCTTTTGTCCGCGGGTCTGAACTTCCTGGGTCAACAGAGCGATGAACTCTTCAACAGGATAAGTGCCCAGGTCAGCCCCTTTACGAGTCCGTACTGCAATCTTACCGGCTTCAACTTCTTTATCGCCGCAGACCAGCATGAAAGGTACTCGCTTCAAAGTATGCTCGCGGATTTTAAAGCCAATCTTCTCATTTCTCAAGTCCGCTTTTGCGCGAAGGCCCGCATCATTCAATGCTTTGGCTACTTTCACCGCATAATCGGCCTGATTGTCCGTGATATTCATGACCACAGCCTGAGTCGGTGCCAACCAGGTCGGGAACAGACCGGCGTACTCTTCAGTCAGAATACCGATGAAGCGCTCGATAGAACCCAGGATGGCCCGGTGGATCATCACAGGTACATGGCGATCGTTGTTTTCGCCCACATAAGTGGCACCCAGACGACCAGGCAGGGCAAAGTCGAGCTGCACGGTACCACATTGCCACGCACGATCAAGGCAATCGTGCAGGGTAAATTCAATTTTGGGACCGTAGAACGCCCCTTCACCCGGCTGCAGATCGTACTTCAGACCGTTGAGTTCCAGCGCTTCGGCCAAGGCTTTCTCGGCACGATCCCACATCTCGTCGGAGCCGATACGCTGCTCGGGACGAGTGGAGAGCTTGACCACGATGTTCTCGAAGCCAAAGGTACCGTAGACGTCATAGACCATACGAATACAGCCGGAGACCTCTTCCATGATCTGCTCTTCGGTACAGAAGATGTGAGCGTCATCCTGAGTGAAGCCGCGCACCCGCATCAGACCGTGAAGGGAACCGGACGGCTCGTTGCGGTGGCAGGAACCAAACTCGGCCATACGCAGCGGCAGATCGCGGTAGGACTTCAGACCCTGGTTGAAGATCTGGACGTGACCCGGGCAGTTCATCGGCTTGATGGCGTACTCGCGGTTCTCGGACTGGGTAGTGAACATGGCCTGAGCGTATTTCTCCCAATGACCTGAACGCTCCCACAGAACGCGATCCATCATGAACGGACCTTTCACTTCCTGATAGTCGTACTCTTTGAGCTTGCCGCGGATAAAGGTTTCCAGCTCACGGAAGATGGTCCAGCCATCGTTGTGCCAGAACACCATACCGGGTGCTTCTTCCTGCATGTGATACAGGTCGAGCTGCTTGCCGATCTTGCGGTGATCGCGCTTGGCGGCCTCTTCCAGACGCTGCAGATAGGCCTTGAGCTGCTTCTTGTCAGCCCAGGCGGTACCGTAGATACGCTGCAGCATCTTGTTGTTGGAGTCACCGCGCCAGTAGGCGCCGGACATCTTCAGCAGCTTGAAGTGGTGGCAGTGACGCATGTTGGGCACGTGCGGGCCGCGACACATGTCGATGTACTCTTCGTGATGATATAGACCTGGCTGGTCATCACGGGCAATGTTCTGATCCAGGATTTCGACTTTGTAAGACTCGCCGCGCGCCTCGAATACATCACGAGCTTCTTGCCAGGAGACTTTCTTCTTGATGACGTCGTAATCCTTGGCTACCAGCGCCAGCATGCGCTCTTCCAGGGCAGCCAGATCTTCATCGGTCAGGGTACGGTCAAGATCAACGTCATAGTAGAAGCCGTTGTCGATGACAGGACCGATGGCCATCTTGGTCTGGGGCCAGAGTTGCTTGATAGCATGACCCAGCAAGTGGGCGCAGGAGTGGCGCAGGATGTCCAGACCTTCTTCGTCTTTGGCGGTGATGATGGCCAGCGCAGCATCGGCTTCGATCAGCTCGCACGCATCTACCAGTTCACCGTTTACCCGACCGGCAATGCACGCCTTGGCGAGGCCGGGACCGATGTCCGCAGCCACATCCATGACGGAAACAGAGTGGGCAAATTGACGTTGGCTGCCGTCAGGCAGAGTAATGATTGGCATTATGTGTTTCCTTATACAGTGGTGACCCCTACCAAAGGTCACATGCGGGATGGAAAAGAGATTCAAAAAGGTGATGTTTTGGTTCTCCACAGCACTTTGCGAAGACGGCCTGACACGTAAACCACATGTCTAACGTGACAAACCAAGCCAAAACGGTCCCATGCTACCAGAAGTTGGGCGTGCTGTATCGGATTTGCAGATATTTTCTACAGTCAAATGAGTCGCCTGCCGACTATTCGCCAAGCAGGGATTGCCAGTTGAAGTCAAAGTCACTGCTCCCCTCCTCTGCCAGCGCCAGCTCTTGCAGCACCTGAAGCGCCAGCTTGTTGCCCTTTTGTGCCGCCTGATAGAGCCACTGTTTCGCCTGAGGCAGATCGACCCTGCCGCTGACCCCCATCAGATGAAGGACGCCGACTTTCAGCATGGCCGGGACATCACCATTGCGGGCAGCCTGATCCATCCAGTGAAAAGCTTGGCGCAGATCTCGCTTGACCCCGACACCGCGCAGATAGAGCTCTGCCAGCCGATATTGGCCGAAGGGATCCCCTGCCTGCGCCGACTGGCGATAGAGGCTGATGGCCTGATGGATATCCTGCTCGCTCCCCTGCCCCACTTCATGGCTCCAGCCCATGAGTGCCTGCGCCCGAGGTTGGCCTTGATCGGCCAGTGGCAACCAGATCCGGGTCGCCTCATCGAAGTGACCGGTACGCCAGGCACGGTTGGCGGCAGCCATCTCCTGCTCGGTGGAGAGCGGAAGCAGACGCCAGATAACGAGGGCAAGCAGACAGATAAACAGCCAGCGGGAAGTGGTGGGGCTCATGATGATTTCCGTGATCCAGTTCTCATTTCGTCTATGTAAACGAAATGTAGCGTTGCGATCAAGCAAGAGATCCCTGCGACAACCCTTTTGCACCCGGTCGATCAGCAGTAGTTGTCATTTATCCGGGGCACCTGCAAAATAACTGTATGTATAAACAGTATTGGTGCACACCATGGCAGGACGAGGCAGCCCCCACAATATCGATCACCGTTTTAGCGGCCCCCTTGTTGAAGCGGTCGATGACGGCTGGCAATCGTCCGATTGGGATGCCGCATTCACCCCCTCTGTGCCTGGCACCGAGGTGCGGGAGATCGATGCACGCAGCATTATCAGCTACAACAACTCGCCGGATGTGCCTTTTGGTCGCTCCATCAACCCCTATCAGGGGTGCGAACACGGCTGCATCTACTGCTATGCCAGACCCAGCCATGCCTATCTGGAGCTCTCCCCCGGTCTCGATTTCGAGAGCAAGCTGTTTGCCAAACGCAATGCAGCCGACCTGTTGCGCCGGGAGTTTGCCAAACCGGCCTATCAGCCACAGAACATCTTCATTGGCGCCAATACCGACCCCTATCAACCCATCGAGCAGCGCTATCGCCTCACCCGCCAGTTGTTGGAAGTGATGCTGGCACACCGCCACCCGGTCGGACTCATTACCAAGAGCGCCATGATCTTGCGCGACCTCGATCTGTTGACCGAGCTGGCCAGGGAGGGGCTTTGTCAGGTGATGGTGTCGGTGACGACCTTGAACGAAACCCTGCGCCGACAGCTGGAGCCCCGCGCCAGCACGGGTGCAGGCCGCTTGAAAGTGATCGAGAAGCTGGCCAACGCTGGCGTGCTGGTGGGGGTACTGGCCGCCCCCATGATCCCGCGGCTCAATGAGCCGGAGCTGGAGCAGATCATCAAATCGGCGGCCGAGGCAGGCGCCAGTTGCGCCGATTACATCCTGCTGCGGTTACCCCACGAACTGGCGCCGCTATTTGGGGACTGGCTCGATACCCACTATCCGGGCCAGAAGGAAGCTATTTTGAATCAGTTGCGAGCCAGCCGCGGTGGCGGGCTCAACAGTACCGCCTTCGGTACCCGCATGCGCGGTGAGGGGCACTTTGCCGATCTGCTGGCCCAGCGCTTTCGCCTCATCAGCAAGCGCCTCGATCTGGGCAAACGTCATATTCAGCTCAGGCTGGATGGGTTTATCCGCCCCGGGGAGCAGCTGTCGCTCTTCTAATCCCCCTGCTCACGCCCTTCACACATCAGGCGTGCCAAGAGGTTGAGAGGAAGGCCTGCCGCAACACATCCTGTGGAAACCCCGCTTTTCAGAATTTTCCAACGAAGTAGCCATGTCGCGACAAGAAAGCGCTACCCGGTAAAGAGAGGGCTAACGCCTTAGCCTGCGCGCTGATCCCGACCCTGCTGCACCATTTCAACCGGTAGTCGCGAGGGTTCATGGGCCACTTCGTGCTCATCCTCTTCATACAGCGGCACCTCTGACTCGCCCCATACCCGGCTCCACCAAATTTCCCACGTGATCCAACTGGTCATATGCAGCTCCTGACGGTGAAGGTGATGGCAACAACGCACCACTCGCCTGGCAGGATAGCGGCTGGGAATGACAGGGAAATGACAAAAAATCACTTGTAAAAAGGCAACTGGCGGTGGTGAGGAAAAGCCGAAACAGTTCACATATTCGGCGAAATCATCCTGAAATCGGTCACAAATCTGCAGGTTGTGGATTGCAGCTCACTCTGTTCCCGCCAAAGCTGGCTTGCCCATTCAGGCATCTATAAAAACAGGGACACAATAATGAAACACACAGCGGGAATATGGGCGATCGCAGGCATGCTGATCGCCCCCTTGGCGCACGCCGACGTCATACTTCACGCCTTCAACTGGAAGTACAGTGAAGTGACCGCCAAAGCCGACCTTATCAAGTCGGCCGGTTACAAACAGGTACTCATCTCGCCGCCTCTCAAGTCATCAGGCAACGAGTGGTGGGCTCGTTACCAGCCGCAGGATCTGCGTCTTGTCGACTCCCCTCTTGGCAACAAGCAGGATCTCGATCAGCTGATCACCGCCATGAAGGCGCGAGGTATCGCCGTCTATGTCGATGTGGTGCTCAACCACATGGCCAACGAAAGCTGGAAACGCAGCGATCTCAACTATCCCGGCAACGAGCTGCTGCAGAGCTACGCCAGCAACCCGGCCTATTTCGAGCGCCAGAAACTGTTTGGCGATCTCGGGCAAAACTTCCTCTCCGGTCAGGATTTTCATCCCAAAGGATGCATCAGCGACTGGAATAATCCAGGCCATGTCCAGTATTGGCGTCTCTGTGGCGGTGCCGGTGACAAGGGGCTGCCGGATCTGGATCCCAACAACTGGGTGGTAAGCCAGCAACAGACCTATCTCAAGGCGCTCAAGGGGATGGGGATCAAGGGTTTCCGGGTCGATGCGGTCAAACACATGAGCGATTACCAGATCAATGCCGTGTTCACCCCCGAAATCAAACAGGGGATGCATGTGTTTGGCGAGGTGATCACCACTGGGGGTGCTGGCAGTACCGATTACGAGCGCTTCCTCAAACCCTACCTCGACAGCAGCGGCCAGGGAGCCTATGACTTTCCGCTGTTTGCCTCCCTGCGCGGCGCGCTGGGGTATGGCGGCAGCATGAACCTGCTGGCGGATCCGGGCGCCTACGGTCAGGCACTGCCGGGCAGTCGTGCCGTCACCTTTGCCGTGACCCACGACATCCCCACCAACGACGGCTTCCGCTATCAGATCTTAAGCCAGACTGACGAGAAGCTGGCCTATGCCTACCTGCTCGGCCGCGATGGTGGCTCGCCGCTGGTCTACTCCGATCACGGCGAGACCCAGGCCAAGGATGGACTGCGCTGGCAGGATTACTACCAGCGCGCCGATCTCAAGGGGATGATCCGCTTCCACAATGCTGTGCAGGGCCAACCGATGCAGTTGGTCGGCAGCGGTGACTGCTTCGTGCTGTTCAAACGGGGCAAACAGGGGCTGGTCGGCATCAACAAGTGCGACTATGAGCAGGAGTACTGGCTCGATACCGCCAGGTTCGAGATGAACTGGTATCGCAACTATCGGGACGTGCTCGACCAAGGCGCCGTGGTCAACGTGCAGAGCCAGTGGGTACGGGTCGCCATTCCCGCCCGCAGCGCCAGAATGTGGCTGCAGGAGTGCTCCAGCCGTAAGATCAGCGGAGAGTCATAAAAAGCAGACAAATAAAAAGAGCGACCACCAGGGTCGCTCTTTTTGCTCAGAGACGTTGCTCGGGTAACAGGTGACGATTACTCGTCGCCCGCTTCCCCAGCATCGACTGCATCAGTGCCGGTCGCGGTATCGGTACCTTCAGATACCTCACCGTCAACGGCCAGCGCGTCGTTCTCGTCTTCGTCGCTCTCGGCGATGCGCTGCAGGCCAACCACGGTCTCGTCTTCACCGGTACGGATCAGACGGACACCGCCGGTGTTACGGCCAATAACGCTCACCTCGGCAACACGGGTACGCACCAGGGTGCCGCCGTTGGTGATCAGCATGATCTGGTCAGTATCTTCGACCTGGATCGCATCGATCACCTTGCCATTGCGCTCATCCACCTTGATGGAGATAACGCCCTGGGTACCACGGCTCTTGGTCGGGTATTCGGCCAACGCAGTCCGCTTGCCGTAACCGTTCTCGGTGGCGGTGAGGATGGCACCTTCGCCGCGCGGAACGATGAGGGAAACCACCTTGTCACCGGCGCCCAGCTTGATGCCACGGACACCGGCGGCGGTACGACCCATCGGGCGCACGCCCTTGAAGGTGCCCTTGCTTTCGGTGCCTTCGCCGTTGTCGCTGCCATCATCGTCATTGCCGGCATCGTCGTCGGTTTCAACGTCATCGCTGACATCAGCATCAGCGCGACCGCTGCCTTCCGCGAAGCGAACGACTTTACCCGCGTCGGAGAAGAGCATGATCTCGTTGCTGCCATCGGTGATATCCACCCCGATCAGCTCATCACCCTCTTTGAGGTTGATGGCACGAATACCGGAGGAGAGCGGACGGCTGAAGTCAGAGAGGCTGGTCTTCTTCACGGTACCGTTGGCGGTGGCGAAGAACACATACTTCTCGGCGTCATATTCCTTCACCGGCAGGATAGCGGTGATACGCTCACCCTCTTCCAGCGGCAGCAGGTTGATGATCGGACGACCACGGGCGCCACGGGAGGCTTCCGGCAGCTGGTAAACCTTGAGCCAGTAGACCTTGCCACGGGTGGAGAAGCACAAAATGGTGTCGTGGGTGTTGGCCACCAGCAGACGCTCCACAAAGTCCTCTTCCTTGATCCGGGTGGCCGACTTGCCACGACCACCGCGGCGCTGGGCCTCGTAGTCGGAGAGCGGCTGATACTTCACATAGCCCTGGTGAGACAGGGTAACCACCACATCTTCCGGGGTGATCAGATCTTCGATGTTGATCTCGGCACTGGACATGCTGATCTCGGTGCGACGCTCGTCGCCATACTGCTCACGCACGGCCAGCAGTTCATCGCGGATCACTTCCATCAGACGAGCCGGGCTCGCCAGGATGTGCAGCAACTCGGCGATCAGATCCAGCAGAGATTGGTACTCTTCCAGGATCTTCTCGTGCTCGAGGCCGGTCAGCTTGTGCAGACGCAGGTCAAGGATGGCCTGGGCTTGCTGTTCGGTCAGGAAGTATTGACCTTCACGGATACCGAACTCGGGCTCCAGCCACTCTGGCCGTGCCGCGTCGTCGCCCGCTTTTTCCAGCATGGCGGCCACGTTGCCGAGTTCCCAGCCCTTGGCAACCAGGCCCGCTTTCGCGTCGGCCGGGGTCGCGCTGTGGCGGATCAGCTCGATGATGGGATCGATGTTGGCCAGCGCAACCGCCAGACCTTCCAAAATGTGCGCCCGATCCCGCGCCTTGCGCAGTTCGAACACGGTCCGGCGAGTCACTACTTCACGGCGGTGCAGCAGGAACGCATCCAGGATCTCTTTAAGGTTCATCACCTTGGGCTGGTTGTTATCGAGCGCCACCATGTTGATGCCGAACGTGGTCTGCATCTGGGTGTGCTTGTAGAGATTGTTCAGCACAATCTCGCCGGACTCGCCGCGCTTGATCTCGATAACGATGCGCATGCCGTCTTTGTCAGACTCATCGCGCAGGGCACTGATGCCCTCGATCTTCTTCTCTTTGACCAGCTCGGCGATCTTCTCGATCAGTCGAGCCTTGTTCACCTGATAGGGGATCTCGTGAACGATGATGGTCTCGCGACTGGTCTTCTCGTCCACTTCCACTTCAGCTTTGGCCCGCACATAGATGGAGCCACGACCGGTACGGTACGCCTGCACGATGCCGGAACGACCGTTGATAATGCCGCCGGTGGGGAAATCCGGGCCGGTGATGTAGGTCATCAGCTCGTCAATGGTGAGGTCGCCGTTTTCGATCAGCGCCAGGCAGCCATTGACAATCTCGGTGAGGTTGTGAGGCGGAATGTTGGTCGCCATGCCCACCGCGATACCGGAGGAGCCGTTGACCAGCAGGTTGGGAACCTTGGTAGGCATGACCGCCGGGATCATCTCGGTGCCGTCATAGTTCGGCACCCAGTCCACGGTCTCTTTGTCCAGATCAGCCAGCAGCTCGTGGGAGATGCGGGCCATCCGCACTTCGGTATAACGCATCGCAGCGGCGCTGTCGCCGTCGACTGAACCGAAGTTGCCCTGACCATCGACCAGCATGTAACGCATGGAGAAATCCTGCGCCATCCGGACAATGGTGTCATACACAGCGCTATCGCCGTGCGGGTGATATTTACCGATTACGTCACCGACCACACGGGCCGATTTTTTATAGGGCTTGTTCCAGTCGTTCCCCAACTCGTTCATTGCAAACAGAACGCGGCGGTGAACCGGTTTCAAGCCATCACGCACATCCGGCAGAGCTCGTCCTACGATCACGCTCATGGCGTAATCAAGATAGGAACTCTTGAGCTCTTCTTCGATGTTGACCGGCGTGATCTCTCTGGCCAGATCGCTCATAGAAAGCCTTATCCCTAATTAGTTGTTCTTTGGCTTAAACAGCGCGACATGGTAACACACTGAGCCAAATACCTTAAGCCACAAATCGGGTATCAGATCGGGCTGGTGTGACAAAGTCCGTCCGTTATAATGCCCGCCAGGACAATAGATTGCGCCCATGACTCAGAAGCGGGCGCCCTGCCACAGGATCTTCGAAAAATGAACAGTGATGCCAATGTCGATCTGACAGAAATCGCCAAGTTTGAAGCCATCGCCTCCCGCTGGTGGGATATGGAAGGTGAATTCAAACCCCTGCATCAAATCAATCCGGTACGCCTTGACTGGATCACCGACAAAAGTGGCGGTTTGTTTGGCAAGCGCATTCTCGATATCGGATGTGGTGGCGGCATTCTCTCCGAGAGCATGGCCCGCCGTGGCGCCAAGGTCACCGGCATCGACATGGGCAAGGAGCCCCTCGGCGTCGCCCGCCTGCACGCCCTGGAGCAGGGTGTCGAGCTCGAGTACCGCCAGATCACTGCCGAAGCCCATGCCGCCGAAGTACCGGGCCAGTATGACGTGGTCACCTGCATGGAGATGCTGGAGCATGTGCCGGACCCCGCCTCCGTGTTGCGCGCCATCGCGACTCTGGTACGCCCGGGCGGCCGGGTGTTCGTCTCCACCATCAACCGCAACCCCAAATCCTATCTGATGATGATCATCGGGGCCGAGTACCTGATGAAGATGGTGCCCAAGGGTACCCACGATCACAAAAAATTCATCACCCCGGCCGAACTGTGTCGCATGGGGGAAGCAGCTGGCCTGCTGGTGCGGGACATGAGCGGCGTCCACTACGCCCCCCTCACCAACCAGTTCAAGCTCGGCAAAAATGTCGACGTCAACTATATGGTGGAGTTTGTCCGCCCGGAGCACGGTTGATGAGCGCCTCTCACCCTCTGCCCCTGCACGGTGTGCTGTTCGATCTGGACGGCACCCTGCTCGACACAGCCCCGGATCTGGGGGCCGCCGTCAACCATGTACTGATCAGCGAAGGCTTTGCGCCGCTCTCTGACGACATCATTCGTCAGACCACCTCCCACGGGGCGCTCGGGCTGCTGAAAGCGGGCCTCGGCGACGAACTGCTTGAGGAGCTGGGGGCCACCCGCCTGCGCAATGCCCTGCTCGACTACTACGCCGCCAATCTCTGCGTCGGTACCCGTCCCTATGAGGGAATGGTGGATCTTATCGAGTGGCTCGACGAGAAACAGCTCCCCTGGGGCATCGTCACCAACAAGCCGGCCTTTCTCACCGAGCCGCTGCTGGCAGCCCTGCCACAGCTTGCCAGCTGCGGCGTCACCGTCAGTGCCGATACCCTGCCAGTACGCAAGCCCAACCCCGCCCCCATGTTTTTTGCCTGTGAGAAGCTGGGGGTCGAGGCGGCTCACTGCCTCTATGTGGGGGATCATGTGCGGGATATCGAAGCGGGCCGCAACGCCGGCATGCGCACCGCGGTCGCTGGCTGGGGCTATCTCAATGATGAGGAAGATCCCGCCCAGTGGGGCGCCGACCTGCACTTTGATACCGTGCAAGCCCTGCACCACTGGCTGCGCTATGAGTTGACGGCCAAAGCGTAACGCGCAGCCTTACCGGCAGATATGCGATAACGGGGCGAAGAGACTCTTCGCCCCTTGCATCTCTTCCTTTACGCTCCCGCGTCCTGCGCCACCATCACGCCTCTATTCATGGATAATAAAGGCAGCTTTCTGCCTGTTGGATACCCATTTGACAAGCTCGCAGCCGTCACAAAGCGGCGACAAACCACCGTCATCTGATGCAAAGCCCTTGCCACGCTGAGCCCGCGGCTGCGACAACTGGACAGCTTTTGACCCTTGTTGCATAAGGGATAATCAGCCGCCGTTTGCTAGTAAAAAGCCCCCCGTTTCGCAAGTAAAAAAAGTTATTTAAATTTTCCATCTTCGATCGGGAGACTTGCATTTAGCGGAGCGGACGAATGAAAACCCGCTCACTGTGAGCGGTCACTAACTGATGGGGCAAGACTCACAATTTATCCACAGCTCGTCACTTATCCACACATTGCAATGGCGGGCTGACCTCACTATCTTGTAGCTCGAACTTAAAATAACACTACATCTTGTGATTCATCGCACAATCTCTACCCAACTCCCGCACACCGCCGGGGCCTGGGTGGCGCCATTGTGCGATGGTTTTTCGGGAATCAACTGAAGGTCATCAGCCAATGAACTTGTTTGTGACGAAGCGTAACGGACACAAAGAACCCATCGATCTGGATAAAATTCACCGCGTGCTGGACTGGGCCGCCGAAGGGCTCGACAACGTGTCGGTCTCCCAGGTAGAGCTCAAATCCCACATCCAGTTCTATGACGGTATCCGTACCGCCGACATTCACGAAACCATCATCAAGGCGACGGCTGACCTCATCTCCGAGCAGACCCCGGACTACCAGTACATGGCAGCCCGTCTGGCCATCTTCCACCTACGCAAGAAGGCCTACGGCCAGTTCGAACCGCCCCACCTCTACCAGCACGTGGCTCGTCTGGTGGACATGGGCAAGTACGACAAGCACCTGCTGGAAGACTACACCCAGGCCGAATTCGAAGAGCTGAACACCCATCTGGATCACTGGCGCGACATGGATTTCTCCTACGCGGCAGTCAAACAGCTGGAAGGCAAATATCTGGTCCAGAACCGCGTCACCGGCGAGATCTACGAGAGTCCGCAGTTCCTCTACATCCTGGTAGCGGCCTGCCTCTTCTCCAAGTATCCGAAAGATACCCGTCTGGACTACATCAAGCGCTTCTATGATGCGGTCTCGACCTTCAAGATCTCCCTGCCGACACCAATCATGAGCGGCGTGCGCACCCCGACTCGTCAGTTCAGCTCCTGCGTACTGATCGAATGCGACGACAGCCTGGACTCCATCAACGCCACCGCCAGCTCCATCGTGCGTTACGTTTCCCAGCGCGCCGGTATCGGCATCAACGCCGGTCGCATCCGCGGTCTGGGCAGCCCCATCCGTGGTGGCGAAGCGTTCCACACCGGTTGCATCCCCTTCTACAAATACTTCCAGACTGCCGTGAAGTGCTGCTCCCAGGGCGGCGTGCGCGGCGGTGCTGCGACCCTGTTCTACCCGCTGTGGCACACCGAAGTGGAAAGCCTGCTGGTGCTCAAGAACAACCGCGGCGTGGAAGAGAACCGTGTTCGTCACATGGACTACGGCGTGCAGATCAACAAGCTGATGTACCAGCGCCTCATCAAGGGCGGTGACATCACACTGTTCTCCCCGTCCGATGCGCCAGGTCTGTACGATGCCTTCTTCGCCGATCAGGATAAGTTCGAAGAGCTCTACGTCAAGTACGAGCAGGATCCGGCCATTCGCAAGAAGACTCTGAAAGCGGTAGACCTTTTCTCCCTGATGATGCAGGAGCGTGCCGGTACCGGTCGCATCTACATCCAGAACGTGGATCACTGCAACACCCACAGCCCGTTCGACCCGAGCGTCGCGCCGGTACGCCAGTCCAACCTCTGCCTCGAGATTGCGCTGCCGACCAAGCCGCTCAACAACATCGACGACGAGAGTGGCGAAATCGCCCTGTGCACCCTCTCCGCCTTCAACCTCGGTGCCATCGAGAAGCTGGAAGATCTGGAAGAGATGGCCGATCTGGCCGTGCGTGCCCTCGACGCCCTGCTCGACTATCAGGACTACCCGATTGCCGCCGCCAAGAAGGGCAGCATGGGTCGTCGCACCCTGGGGATCGGCGTCATCAACTACGCCTACTACCTGGCCAAAAACGGTGCCCGTTACTCCGACGGCTCCGGTTTGGCACTGACCCACCGCACCTTCGAGGCCATTCAGTACTACCTGCTGAAAGCCTCCGTGCAGCTGGCCCGCGAGTTCGGCCCCTGCCCGCTGTTTGGCGAGACCACCTATGCCCAGGGCATCCTGCCCATCGACACCTACAAGAAGGATCTGGATGCGCTGTGCAACGAGCCGCTGCATCTGGATTGGGAAAGTCTGCGTGAAGAGATCAAGTCCGTGGGCTTGCGCAACTCAACCCTGACCGCCCTGATGCCGAGCGAGACCTCCAGCCAGATCTCCAACGCCACCAACGGCATCGAGCCGCCGCGCGGTCTGGTCTCGGTCAAGGCCTCCAAAGACGGCATTCTCAAACAGGTGGTGCCCGAGTATGATCGCCTGAAAGATCAATACGAATTGCTCTGGAAGCAACCGAGCGTTGACGGCTACCTGCAGCTGGTCGGTATCATGCAGAAGTTTGTGGATCAGGCGATCTCCGCCAACACCAACTACGACCCTGCCCGTTTCGAAGGCAACAAGGTCCCGATGAAACAGCTGCTCAAGGACTTGCTGACCGCCTACAAATACGGTCTCAAGACCCTGTACTATCACAACACCCGTGATGGTGCAGACGATGCCCAGACCGACCTGCAAGATGACGGTTGCGCTGGCGGGGCTTGCAAAATCTAAGTCGCGGCAAGAACTGATAACCGGGCGGGAGCATGAAGCTCCCGCTCTCCTGTTTTCTCTATTCACATATTCTGGTAACCATGGCCTATTCAACTTTCTGCCAAACCCAAAACGACCAGCTCAAAGAGCCGATGTTTTTTGGCCAATCGGTCAACGTAGCCCGTTATGATCAACAAAAACACGAAGTGTTCGAGCGGCTGATCGAGAAGCAGCTCTCCTTCTTCTGGCGCCCGGAAGAGGTGGATGTCTCCCGTGATCGCATCGACTATCAGGCCCTGCCACCCCACGAGCAGCATATCTTCATCTCCAACCTGAAGTACCAGACTCTGCTGGACTCCATTCAGGGCCGCAGCCCCAACGTGGCCCTGCTGCCGCTGGTCTCCATTCCGGAGCTGGAAACCTGGATTGAGACCTGGGCCTTCTCCGAGACCATCCACTCTCGCTCCTACACCCATATCATCCGCAATATCGTCAACACCCCCGCCCAGGTGTTCGACGACATCGTGACCAACGAGCAGATCTTGAAGCGCGCCGGCTCCATCAGCCACTTCTACGACGACCTGATCGAAGCAACCGCCCTCTACAACCTGCACGGTGAAGGGACCCACACCGTCGCTGGCCGCGAAGTGACCATTACATTGCGCGAGCTCAAGAAGAAACTTTATCTGTGCCTGATGAGTGTCAACGCGCTGGAAGCAATTCGCTTCTACGTCAGCTTCGCCTGCTCCTTTGCCTTCGCCGAGCGCGAACTGATGGAAGGCAACGCCAAGATCATCAAGATGATCGCCCGCGACGAAGCGCTGCACCTCACCGGCACCCAGCACATGCTGAACCTGATGCGCACCGGCCAGGATGACCCGGAGATGGCCGAGATCGCTGCCGAATGCGAACAGGCCTGCTTCGAGATCTTCAAGGAAGCGGCCATTCAGGAGAAAGAGTGGGCCGAGTACCTGTTCCAGGACGGCTCCATGATCGGCCTGAACAAGGACATCCTCTGCCAGTACGTGGAGTACATCACCAACCTGCGCATGAGTGCGGTCGGCCTGCAGCCAGCCTTTGCCGGCACCAAGCAAAACCCGATCCCCTGGATCAACACCTGGCTGTCATCCGACAACGTACAGGTTGCCCCGCAAGAGGTAGAGGTCAGCTCCTATCTGGTTGGTCAGATCGACAGCGAAGTCAATGCCGACGACCTGGGTGATTTCGAGCTGTGAGTGACGCCACCAACACGCTGACCCCTGCCCCGCACGCACCTGCCGAACAGCAGGCGGTCGTGGCACCACGGGTACATACCCGGGATGGTGCCGTGCTGCACGCCCACGCCGGCGAAAGCGTGTTGGAGACCCTGGAGCGCCATGGTCATCATGTGGAATTTCAGTGTCGCAGCGGCTATTGCGGCGCCTGCCGCACTCCGCTGATGGCTGGCAAGGTGCACTATCCTGCGGTGCCCTTGGCATTCGTCGCCCAGGGGGAGTGCCTCCCCTGCTGCTGCAAACCGGTCGGCGCCATCCGGCTGGATATCCAGAAGAGCTGACGCAGCCACCAGCTGCCACTCGCACAAAATAGAAAGCCGCCGGAGCAATCCGGCGGCTTTTTTGTCTCTTCATCTTTGCTCGGGTTTGCTCGGGCGCCCGATGACAGACGCCCAAAGCCTCAGAGGATTACAACCAGGGGGCAGCGGTCGGCCCGTGGTGCAGGCCCAGCTTCCAGACCCGGCCAAAGTGCTTGTAGTGACCGGCCGCTACACCGGCCTTCTCACCCATGCCGTGGTAGAGATCGAGGTGGCCCTTCTTCACCGCCCCGCCCACATCCAGCGCAATCAACAAGCGCAGCTGATGCTTGCCGGTCCAGTTGCCCTCTTTATCGAGCAAGGGGACTTCGGCGAGGATCGGCGTCCCCATCGGTAGCAGGGTCTTGTCGGCAGCAACAGCCGCCAGCGGCAGCAGCGGGATACCGGCGGCGCCGATCACGTCATTGGTGGGGCGACGCTCGAAGAAGACATAGGAGGGATTCTGCTCCACCAGCTCCTTGACGGTCTCCTCCGGTTGACGGTTGGCCCATTCCTTGATGGCCTTCATCGACATCTGCTCTTTGGGCACTTCACCGCGGTCGATCAGTACCCGGCCGATACTGACGTAACCGTGGCCGTTCTTGCCGCTGTAACCCAGATATTGCAGCCGATCGTCATCCCCGTAGTGGACAAAGCCGGAGCCCTGCACATCCATCAGGAAGTTGTCGATAAGGGATTTGCTGTAACCCAGCTCCAGCCCGCGATTGGCCAAGGCCCCCTGATGGATCTCGGCCCGGGTCGGACAGCGACCGCCACATTTGGGCATGGCATAGATGGGATATTTGTACTTGGCATCCGGGCGGTGGCGCACCTCCAGCACCGGTGAGTAGTAACCGGTAAACAGCACGTTACCCATGCGATCGGCGCCGCCCAGCTGAGCGAGGCTGATACCGTAACGGGTGATGTCGGCAGGATTGCCGCCGCCCGCCACCCAGCGGGAGAGCTGGTGATAGAGCTCGCCATAACGGCGGGTCATTTTGCCGGAGCGCTCCAATACCAGTCTGCTTTGCGGGCCAAATTTGCTGTAGTCGGCACGCGCACGGCTATTGACCCGCTCCACCCTCACCAGATCCTCTGGCAAGGTCCCGTCCAGATACTGCTTGCCCAGATTTTCCGGCACCTCGCAGTTAAGAAAGCATCTGTTGTCGGTCTGTTTTTTGGGCACTTCTGCTTTGTCAGAGTTGCCCGCACAACCGGCCAGTCCCAGCACTGCGGCGGTCAGCCAGTACGCGTGTTTGTTCATATGTCCTCATATAACGCCAAGAGCCATGCTCGGCGGGGAAGATGCCAAATTTGCAGGGGGAAAGCAAACGACATCAATCACTTGAAGCAGGATTTCTCCAAAGGGGATCCGCTGGGTTATAACAAGGTGACAGGATGTGCGAGGTGATGGATGGAACAGCTCGAAATATTCCCGCTGCAGAGCCCCTGCATCGGGGTCTGCGAAGTGAACAACAAGGGCTACTGCAAGGGGTGCCTGCGCAATCGCGAAGAGCGTTTCAACTGGCTCACCATGACCCCTGCCCAGCAACAAGAGGTGATGCGCCTGTGCCGGGATCGCAAACGCCGGGTCGAGGCTGCGCGGCGCAAGGCTCGCGAAGGCGATCAACCTGAACCGATGCCGCAATCTGGCTGGGATTTCTGACCCGCTCCTAACATCCCTGCAAGCCATATTCCTGCGCTCACGAGACACGACCTATCCAGCATATAAAAAATGCCGCCCGATCTTTCGACCGGGCGGCATTGTCATTGTGATGCGCGTTATGAGCGCGGCAGATCAACCAAACAGATGGTGGCTGACGATGAACAGACCACCGGAGAGCAGCATGGTCAGCGGCAAAGTCAACACCCAGGCCATCAGGATGGTCTTGATGGTCTGGCTCTGCAGGCCAGATTTGTTGGCTACCATGGTCCCCGCCACCGCAGAAGAGAGGATGTGGGTGGTGGACACCGGCATACCGGTCAGACTGGCGACCCCGATGGAGGTTGCAGCAGTGATCTGGGCCGCAATGCCCTGGCTGTAGGTCATGCCGGTGGTGCCGATCTTCTCGCCCACGGTATGGACGATACGACGCCAGCCCACCATGGTGCCACAACCGAGCGCCAGTGCGATGGAGACGATTACCCAGGTCGGTGCGTATTCAGCGGTCGCGGTCAGATCCTTGCGCCATTTGGCCAGATCGGTCAGCTCCTTGGCTGGCAGCGGCAGCTTGGCAGCCTTGCGGGCGGTGTCATCGATACAGAGCAGCAGACGACGCACTTCGCGGCGGTCGGTCAGGCTCATCTGATCATAAGTACGCACGGCACCCAGACGGGCATCCAGGGTGGCCATCGCCTGCAACACGCCATCGGCGGAGCAGTGAGTCATCAGCTCTTCCTGAGCCGTTGCCGGTGCAGAGAAGTTGATGACGCCAGAGAGGGCGGACTGGTTGCGCTGGTAGATCTCCATGATGCGCTGGTTGGCATCCTGGGTCCGATCCAGGTCATAAGCGCGGCTGTTCATGTCCAGGGCGAAATAGGCGGGCGCCATGCAGATCAGCACCAGCATCACCAGACCGATACCCTTCTGGCCATCGTTAGAGCCGTGCACGAAGCTGACGCCCATGGCCGAGGCCACCAGGGTCAGACGCGCCCAGAATGGCGGGTGCTTCTTGCCATCCACCAGCTGACGCTCTTCCGGTGTTTTGTGGATCTTGTTGCTGGTCCAGATGCGTTTCATCGCCAGAAGCAGCAGTGCCGCTATGATGAAGCCGATGGTGGGAGAGATGATGAGGGAAAGCATGATGTCGATCGCTTTGCCCACGTTGATCCCTTCTGTCACCGGTTTATGGGTGATCCAGGCATAGGCGCCGCCTACCCCCAGAATGGAACCGATCAAGGTATGTGAACTGGAGGCCGGGATCCCGAAGAACCAGGTGCCCAGGTTCCACACGATGGCGGAAAACAGCAAGGAGAAGACCATGATCAACCCTTGGGTGGAGTCCATCCCAAGCAGCAGGTCGATGGGCAGCAGATGGACAATGGCATAGGCCACACCCAGACCGCCGAACATGACGCCAAAAAAGTTGAAGATCCCCGATGCAACGACCGCCAGGTGAGCTGGCATCGCCTTGGTATAGATAACCGTTGCTACCGCGTTGGCGGTATCGTGAAAGCCGTTGATAAATTCATAGGCAAGCACAAAAAAAACGGCCAATACCAAACCGATTGACCACCACAAACCCAAACCACTAAACATTTCAAACATAAAAAAAAGCCTGTTTATGAGTTGCGGCGGATTATGCCAGATGGCGGCCAACACCATAGCCACCATTGAAATATTTCAGCCATAAAAAAAAAGAGCTTTTTGGAAAAAAATATCCTAGAGCCAGTCATCATGCGGCTTGCCATCGATTAATTAAAGCCATCAATGATTGCGGGAAAGGGCAAAAATAGCTGACAATTAAGCCAATAATTTCATTTTTATGACGTTTTTATGACAGAAAAACGGGCGGAAGTGGTGATAAAACGTCCCAGCCCCACCAATCTCATCCGACCAGCACCATCAACCCCATATCCGTTTGATTCCAGATGCAAAAAGGGAGCACCTTGTGCTCCCTCGAATCATTGCCGTGTTGCCAGTTATCAGTCCTGATTGATGCGGCTGGCAACGGCGCCCTGCTGGCTCTTGTACTTGGCATTTTCCCGCTTGTTGTAGGGACGGGCCGCGACGCCCGAGAGCATCTCGAAGTTCAAGGCGCCGATCTTCATCTTCGGACGCAGCGCCAGCGGCAGTTTGCCGCCGTTGTAGAACTCCAGCACGATGCGACCGGACCAACCCGGATCGATGCGGTGCGCGGTCACGTGCACCATCAAACCCAGGCGCGCCAGTGAAGAGCGGCCATCCAGCCAGCCGACGATATCGGCAGGCAGGGTGACGGATTCGTAGGTCACCGCCAGCGCCAGCTGACCCGGGTGCAGGTAGAAGGCTTCGCCATCGGGGATGTGGATCTCGTCACTCATCACCCGATCGATGGCATCGGCCATCTCGCTGCTCGGGCCGCTCAGGTCGATATAGGGCGCGGTATGATCGCGAAACACCCGAAACTCGTTACCCAGCAGCACATCGACACTGACACCACTGATCCGCTCTACCCCGGGCCGTGGCTCAATGACGATCTTGCCTTCATCCAGATGGCGTTCAATATCGGTATCACACAGACGCATTGGGCGACTCTCCTGACAAATTGTGCTTTTAAAAAAGCCGGGCATCACCCGGCTTGTTTCATCTTAACCGATCAACATGTGGCGGATACGCGCCTTGAGCATGTCGATGGCGATGCGGTTCTTGCCACCACGGGGCACGATCACATCGGCATACTGTTTGGACGGCTCGATAAACTGCAGGAACATCGGACGCACCGTCTTCTGGTACTGCTTGAGCACGGAGTCCATGGTACGGCCACGCTCCTGCACATCACGCACCAGACGGCGCAGCAGGCAGATGTCGAGCGGGGTATCCATAAAGATGGAAGCATCCATCAGATCCCGCAGACGGCTGTCGGTCAGCAGCAGGATCCCTTCCAGAATGATCACCCGGCGCGGCGCAAACGGGGTCACTTCGTTCATCCGGGTGTGTTCGGTGTAGGAGTACTGGGGAATGGCAACCGCGTCACCTTTGACCAGCTGGCTCAAATGCTGTACCAGCAAGTCGTGATCCAGCGCGTTGGGGTGGTCATAGTTGGTCTTGACCCGCTCTTCCATGGTCAGGTGGGTCTGATCACGGTAGTAGCAATCTTCGGTGATCACACCAATCTGACCTGCGCCCAGTTCGGCCACCAGCTCTTCATAAATGGTCTGGGCTATAAGACTTTTGCCAGACGCAGATGCGCCCGCAATACCGATGATCACACACGAATGTTGAGTATCAGACATGACAAATACCTAAAAGAGAAGAGCAGTGGGGATGGTTTAAACCGATCCATTATATAAAAAAGGGTGGGTCATGCCCACCCTCAATTCCCTTTCAAGTGACCGACCGCCGATTATTCATCCAGCGCCATGGCATAGAGGGGGGTCGCAATCGGTTTTGCGCTGAAAAAGAGTTCAGCCCCTACCCTGCGCGCCAGCTTCAAATAGGCCTGAGCCAGGCTTCCTTCCGGTGCGCCGAACACCGTCGGGCAGCCATCATCCATGTGTTGGCGGATATCGATGTGCAGCGGTAATTGACCAAGCAGTGCCACTTGATACTGCTCTGCCATCTTCTGGCCGCCACCGGTACCAAACAGCGGCTCATGATGACCACAGGCGCTGCAGACGTGGTAGCTCATGTTCTCGATGATGCCGAGCACTGGCACATTGACCTTGTTGAACATGGCGATCCCTTTGCGGGCATCGGCCAGCGCCACATCTTGCGGGGTTGTGACGATCACCGCCGCCGAAGTCGGCACCTGCTGGGCCATGGTGAGCTGGATATCGCCAGTGCCCGGCGGCATGTCTACCACCAGATAATCCACCTCGCCCCAGCGGGTCTCATGGAGGATCTGCGCCAGCGCCTTGCTCGCCATGGGGCCGCGCCAGATGGTGGCATCCTGCTCGGAGACCAGATAGCCGATGCTGTTGCTCTTGAGGCCGCAGGCCATCACCGGCTCCATCAGCTTGCCGTCATGGCTGACCGGGCGCTCTGTGAGGGTGCCCATCATGGTGGGAATGGAAGGGCCATAGATATCGGCATCGAGAATAGCGACCCGCGCACCCTCTTTTTGCAGGGCCAGCGCCAGATTGACTGCGGTGGTGGACTTGCCTACCCCGCCCTTGCCGGAAGCAACCACGATGATGTTGCGAATGCCCTGCACGGCATTGAGGCCCTGCGCCCGCGGCATGCTCGCGACGTCAATTTCCAGTGCCCAGTCGATACGGGCAGCACCGGTGGCGCTGCGCAGTCTGGCATCGTAGTTCTCTTTGAGCTGATCTAGCAGCGAGAGACCGGCAAACGGCAATACCAGCCGGATAGTAAGCCCCTGACCCTGATTGATGATCTCGCGAACGAATCCGGCATCCACCAGATCCTTGTGCCAGCCTGCTGGCTTAAATTCGGCGAGGATCTGTTTTACTGAATCAATCACCATTAACTCCTCATTATCTTGTCATTATCTTGAGGTGAACGGTTACCGCACACAAATCAGTGGCTTGCCTGCCATCGTAACAGCAGGTGCTGCCAAGGTTGGCATAGCCACAACCCTAGGCAGGCTACCCCCAATTCGGGTAACATGCACGGCACTCTATCATCCCAACAAGCACATCAAGAACGTAATATGGCAACTGATCCTCGTAAAATGCTGGTAACCTGCGCCCTCCCCTATGCCAATGGCTCCATCCATCTTGGCCACATGCTGGAACACATCCAGGCCGATATCTGGGTTCGTTATCAGCGAATGCGCGGTCATCAGGTGCACTTCATCTGTGCCGATGATGCCCACGGCACCCCGATCATGCTCAAGGCGCAACAGATGGGGATCACCCCGGAAGAGATGATTGCCGCTGTCTCCAAGGAGCACCAGGCCGATTTCGCCGGGTTCAACATCAGCTTTGACAACTATCACTCCACCCACAGCGACGAGAACCGCGAGCTGGCGGAGCTGATCTATGGCCGCCTGAAAAATGGTGGCTTTATCAAGAGCCGCACCATCTCCCAGCTGTTCGATCCGGAAAAATCCATGTTCCTGCCGGATCGTTTCGTCAAGGGAACCTGCCCCAAGTGCAAATCTCCGGAGCAGTATGGCGACAACTGCGACAGCTGCGGCGCCACCTACAGCCCGACTGAGCTGATCGATCCGAAATCTGCTGTCTCCGGCGCGACTCCGGTAATGAAGGACTCCGAGCACTTCTTCTTCGACCTGCCGCAGTTTGAAAAATGGCTCTCTGAGTGGGTGCGCGGCTCCGGTGCCATTCAGGAAGAGATGGCTAACAAGATGCAGGAGTGGTTCGAAAGCGGCTTGCAGCAATGGGACATCACCCGTGATGCCCCCTACTTCGGGTTCGAAATTCCCGGCGCCCCGGGCAAGTACTTCTACGTCTGGCTGGATGCGCCCATCGGTTACATGGCCTCTTTCAAGAACCTGTGCAACAAGCGTGGCGACATCGACTTTGACAGCTACTGGAAAGCGGACTCCGACGCCGAGCTCTACCACTTCATCGGCAAGGACATCGCCTACTTCCACTGCCTGTTCTGGCCGTCCATGCTGGAAGGTGCCAACTTCCGCAAGCCGACCAAGGTCAACGTGCACGGCTATGTGACCGTCAACGGCGCCAAGATGTCCAAGTCCAAGGGCACCTTTATCAAGGCATCCACCTACCTGAACCACCTGGATCCGGAGTGCCTGCGTTACTACTACGCCGCCAAGCTCAACAGCCGCATCGATGATCTGGACCTGAACCTCGAAGATTTCGTGCAGCGCGTCAACGCCGACGTGGTCAACAAGCTGGTCAACCTCGCCTCCCGCAACGCCGGTTTTATCGCCAAGCGTTTTGGCGGCAAGCTGGCGGCAACCTGCGCCGAACCCGAGCTCTACGCCGAATTCGCCAATGCTCGTACCGCCATTGCCGAGGCTTATGAGAGCCGTGAATTCAGCCGCGCCATCCGCGAAATCATGGCGCTGGCCGACAAGGCCAACCGCTACGTGGACGACAAGGCGCCCTGGGTCATCGCCAAGCAGGAAGGCGCTGACGCCGAGCTGCAGGCGGTCTGCTCTGTTGGCATCAACCTGTTTCGCGTGCTGATGGCCTACCTCAAGCCCGTCATGCCGCTGCTGGCCGAACGAGCCGAAGCCTTCCTGGCCGAAACCCTCAGCTGGGATGGCATCGAGATGCCGCTGGTCGATCACACCGTTGCCCCGTTCAAGGCCCTCTTCTCCCGCATCGAGCCGGCGAAGATTGAAGCCATGATCGAGGCCTCCAAGGAAGACTTGGCCAAGGAGCAGGCACCGAAAGTGACCGGCCCCCTGGCTGATGACCCCATCAGCGAAACCATCACCTATGACGATTTTGCCAAGATTGACCTGCGCGTCGCGCTGATCAAGAAGGCCGAAGCGGTACCGGAAGCCGAGAAGCTGCTCAAGCTGCAACTGGATATCGGCGGCGAAACCCGTCAGGTGTTTGCCGGTATCAAGTCCGCTTACAACCCGGAAGATCTGGAAGGCAAGCTGACAGTGATGGTGGCCAACCTGGCGCCGCGCAAGATGCGTTTCGGCATGTCCGAAGGCATGGTGCTGGCTGCAGGCCCGGGCGGCAAGGATCTCTGGATCCTGGAGCCGCAGGAAGGCGCCCAGCCAGGTATGCGCGTCAAGTAAGCGCATCGACCCGATAAAAAAGAGGCCTGCGGGCCTCTTTTTTTGTCACTGCACTCTTTTAAGCCACTGCAACTCTGCGGATTGTTCCCATTGAGCATCCGGCAAGATGGTTAGAGCGGGCTATCCAGTATCGCCACCTTGAGCCCCACCAGTTCTGCCTGCTGGCAATCGAGGCGGCGGGCAAGGTGGCGCCGGTAGTGACGAGCCAGCCCTGAGGTATCGGGAGTTTGCTCCAATGCATCCAGCCAGCGGGCAAGCATGCCCGAAAAAAGGGGAACCGTCACCTTGGGCAAGACGATTGTGGATGACGCACCAAAGCGCGCGGCGTAAACCTGTGCGTCGCGCAGGGCCGAGAGTCGGCCAATGGCCCGCTGCAGCCGTCGTTCCAGTTTTGAATGACAAAGGGCGGGTCGCCACAATGCGAGCAGCGCCTGCATGCGGCGCGCAGCAATGCGGTAACCATGGACATGGGTTTCGCTCGCTTCACGGCGCACCGCGCGAGCAGCATGGCGGTAGCTGGCAACCAGCACCCGGGCCTGCGCCAGCAAGGGATCACGCGTATCGGCAACCATGATGTACCCGGCAGATCAGTTGGTGTGAAAGCCCTGGCCGGTGGGCGGCAGCG
The DNA here is from genome assembly GCF_000820225.1 of Aeromonas veronii bv. veronii. Taxonomy (GTDB): domain Bacteria; phylum Pseudomonadota; class Gammaproteobacteria; order Enterobacterales; family Aeromonadaceae; genus Aeromonas; species Aeromonas veronii. The sequence continues at coordinate 30,170 of NZ_CDDK01000044.1, read as the reverse complement.
CCTCTTCATACTCCATCCGGGTCACCCTGGCGGTGCGCGGGCCATGCTCCAGCCAACCCAGCATCATCTGCACCCCCTGCGCGGGGCCGCTGATGAGGATCTCCACCGAGCCATCCTCCAGGTTGTAGGCATGGCCCCGCAAACCCAGTTGCAGCGCCCGCTCACGGGTGAAATAGCGAAATCCCACCCCCTGCACCTGCCCCCACACCCGAATGACAAACGATTGCTCTCCCATTTCTCACACCTTCCGCTTAAGAAAAAAATTCCCGAGACGATAATGTGCCCGACACTCTATCTCTGCAGGATGCAGCTCCATTATGAAAGAAGTTAAATTCCGGTGGGTTGACCGCTATCTCATTCACCTCACCATCAGTGAAAAATTCCATATCGCGTTCTGGTTACCTCTCTTCATCATCGCCTTTCTCAGCTGGTATATGCTGGCGGCCAGCCATCAGCAGGAGATCTCCCTGCGGGTAGCGCAGTTGCAGCAACGGGTCGAGACCACGGCGCAGCTGGTCAGCCAGCAGCCCACTCTGGTGTTGCCTGCTGATCTGCGTCTGGCCCGGCAAGGCAGCAGCGGGTTGCAGCAGCAAGGAGATCACTACCTCTTTAGCGCGCCAGCGGGTCAGGCAGGCTACGTCACCGGTGATCTCGATACCAGCAACCTCTCCATGTGGGAGGGTCAGGGCTCGACCCTGCTCCTCATCGGCGCGCTGGCCGCCCTGATGGCACTGGTGATCCACTACATGATGACCTTTGTCTCCGGCGCCCTGTACTCCACCAACAAGGCGCTGCAAACCGTGGCGGACGGGGATCTCACCTTCCGTCTCAACTTCTTCCCGGTGCGGGACGAGTTCTCCACCCTGGCGGGCAGCATCGACCGATTTACCGACCGCCAGCACCAGATCGTCAAACTGGTGGAGGAGTCTGCCGAAGCGCTGACCATGGCCGCCGACGAGTTTCGTGACCATGCCCGCGAAGGCGAGAGCATGGCGCGTTCCCAGCGCCAGCACATGGATTCGCTGGCCACCGCCATGGAGCAGATGTCGGCGGCGATCCGCGAAGTCGCGCGCAATGCCAACGACACCCTGCAACAAACCCACCAGTCGAGCGAAGAGGCGGCCAATGGCGCCAACCGGGTAGCCCGCACCATAGAGGCGATCCGCACCCTGGCCGACGAGATTGGCAACGCCTCCGGCGCGGTCGAGCGGCTCACCCACAACGCCAACCGGATCAACGAGGTGGTCAACGTCATCAACGCCATCTCCCAGCAGACCAACTTGTTGGCCCTCAACGCCGCCATCGAAGCGGCCCGTGCCGGTGAGCAGGGTCGCGGCTTTGCGGTGGTGGCAGATGAGGTGCGTACCCTCGCCAGCCGTACCCAGCAGGCGACGGTGGAGATCCAGCAGATGATCGAAGAGCTGCAGACCGGTACCGGCGCGCTGAACGAGATCATGGAAAAGACTGTAGGGCGCGCCGCCAGCAGCCAGCAGCTCATCAGCGAGGTGGGGCTCGATATCGAGAAGCTCAGCAACCACAGCGATGCGGTGCTGGAGATGAGCACCCAGATCGCCACCTCCAGCGAAGAGCAGAGCTCGGTCGCCGCCGAGATCACCCACAATCTGGATCAGGTACGCCATGAAGCGGCACAGGTGGAAGAGTCTGCCAGCGCCTCGGTGGCTGGCACGCAAGGGCTCAAAGCCACCGCCAGCGAACTGGCCCAAGCACTCAAGGGGATTAAGCTCTGACCATATGAGGTGTCAGATCAGGGCAACCCCATCCATTACACAGGGTTGTTTGAGTTTTACCTGCGGGCCACATAGAATGTGGCCCCTTTTCTTTCTACCATCGGCAAACATCCATGAGCGCTTCCATCTATCTCGTCAAAGGCCGCGAAAAATCCCTGCTGCGTCGCCACCCCTGGATCTTCTCCAAGGGGATTGAGCGGGTTCAGGGCAACCCCATTGACGGCGATACCGTCGAGATCTATGCCAACGATGGCAAGTGGCTCGCCCGTGGCGCCTGGTCAGGCAGCTCCCAGATCCGTGCCCGGGTCTGGACCTTCGACAAGGATGAAACCGTCGATCTCGACTTCTTTATCCGTCGTCTCAAATATGCGCAGGAGTCTCGCGATCCGCTGATCAAGCGTCAGGGTCTCACCGGCTATCGCCTCTGCGCCGCCGAATCCGACGGCCTGCCGGGTCTGACCATCGACCGTTATGCCGATTTTCTGGTGTGCCAGATCCTCTCTGCCGGTGCCGAGTTCCAGCGTGAGCTGATAACGCAAGCACTGCGTACCCTCTACCCAGAGTGCAGCATCTATGAGCGCTCCGATGTGGCAGTGCGCAAGAAGGAAGGGCTGAAAGAGCGCACCGGCGTTATCTATGGCGAGACCCCGAACGAGCCGGTGGTCATCGAGGAGAACGGTGGCGTCAAGATCCTGGTGGATATTCGTAACGGCCATAAAACCGGCTTCTATCTGGATCAGCGGGATAACCGTCAGGCAGCTGCCAAATACACCGAAGGCAAGCGGGTGCTCAACTGCTTCTGCTACACCGGTGGGTTTGGCGTTTATGCCCTCAAGGGCGGCGCCAAGGAAGTGGTCAACGTCGATCTCTCCCAGAATGCACTGGATATTGCCCGCCAGAATGCCGAGCTGAACGGGCTGGATACCAGCAACACCCAGTTCGTCCGTCACGACGTGTTCAAGCTGCTGCGTGAATATCGCGAGAAGGGCGAGAACTTCGACGTCATCGTGCTGGATCCGCCCAAGTTCGCCGAGAGCAAGGCCCAACTGCTGGGTGCCTGCCGTGGCTACAAGGACATCAACATGCTGGCGTTCCAACTGCTGGCGCCGGGTGGCGTGCTCTTGACCTACTCCTGCTCCGGCCTGATGGAGCAGAGCCTGTTCCAGAAGATCGTTGCCGATGCGGCGCTCGATGCCGGTCGCGATGCCCAGATCCTGGAGCTGCTCTCCCAGGCCTCCGATCACCCCATCGGTACCGCCTATCCGGAAGGCTTCTACCTCAAGGGACTGGTGGTACGCGCCCGCTGATCGGCAACCACCCTCTCCTTGTGATCAATCAGGCCCCTTGCGGGCCTGATTGCTTTGCATCGTATGGTGCCTGAGCCTGACGCTCGCCCCGATTCCCCCTCTCTGCTTTATTGGTGTTTCCTCTCCTCCTCTTTTGCTGCCAGCGCCCCACTTCTTCTCTGTTTAAATTACTTTGCACAATAACTGCACATTTATGATTCAAATCACACCCGTATGACTCTCTTTTCCGTAGTGTGATCCCGCCTGCGGCAGACAAGCCGGGGCAACCGACCCGTCAGGAGTGATAGGCGGTACAACAACAAAAATCGATGTCAGGCCAAGCTGAACATCACAAGGGATCCCGATATGAATCAATCATTGCCGCTGTTAACGCCGCTGCGGGGCATCGCTGCCCTGATGGTGGTGCTGTTCCATGCCCGCTTGCTGCTCTTTCCCCAGTGGATGGAGTCGATCGCAGGCCACACCCAACTCATCGAGAATGGCTACCTCTGGGTCGACCTGTTCTTTATTTTGAGCGGCGTGGTGCTGGCACATGTCTATGGGGAGGCCTTCACCCGCACGCCCCGCACCGTGGGCTATGGCCGCTTTCTCTGGCTGCGGCTGACCCGCGTCTACCCCCTCTATCTGGTGACCCTGCTGTTGCTGGTCGGCTGGGAACTTTACAAGGCGCAGCACGGAGTAGGCTTCTATGCCGGCCCCTTGTTCAAGATGTGGGAGTGGGAAGGGATGCCGCCTTTCGGTTCGCCCTTCACGCCAGCCGAAGCGCTGCCCAGCGCCTTACTGCTGCTGCAGGTGGTAACCGATCACGGGTTGACCTGGAACTTCGCCGCCTGGTCCCTGAGCGTAGAGTGGATAAGCTACCTGCTGTTCCCGCTGCTTATTCCGCTGGCGGTCACCCGCAGTCGCTGGAGCCATCTCGCCCCCCTGCTGGCGCTGACGGTGCTGGCCTTTATCGTGCACAGTCGCGGCACCCTGGATGTCACCAGCGGCGCGCTGGCGGTGGGGCGCGGGGTGAGTGAATTTGTGCTCGGCCTCTGGCTGCTGCCGAGGGTCAAGGCCGCGAAAAACTTCCCCATGATGAAGCGAGACCTGCCGCTGCTGGTCGCCTTTGTGCTGCCCTTCGCGCTGATGCAGTTCACCATGACGCCACAGCTGACTCTGCTTCTGATCGGCTCCTACATAATGCTGATCTGGATTGCCGCCGCCCAAGGGGAGCGCCGGAGTCCGCTGCTGCACCTCCTGGATAACCGCTTCACCAACTGGCTGGGGGATCTCTCCTACTCCATCTACCTGCTCCATGCGCTGGTGCTACTCACCGGCTGCGAGCTCATCCACTATCTGGCGCCGGGGATCACCGAGTGGTGGTATGGCCAGACCAACCCGCTGCTGGGGATAGTGGCCACCTTGCTGATGCTGGCGGTGCTGATCAGCCTCTCTGCCTTGAGCTACCACCTGCTGGAGCGGCCATTGCAGCGGCGCCTGCGCCGCTGGGGCAAGTCACGGCAACCGGCGCTGGAGCGAGCCGGATAAGTTAACCCCACCCTGTCTGGATGAGTTGACGGGCTTATGCCAACTCATCCAGCACCAGTTCATCCAGACCGCTCATCACCCAAGCACTCGGGTGCTGGCTAAATCCGAGCTTGGGGTAGTACGCCACCGCCTGCGGCGCGGCCAGCAGGATCAGCTTGCAGCCGGGCTGCAATTGCAAAAACGTCTCGCGAATAAGGGCTTTGCCAATCCCCTGCCCCTGCACTGACTCGGCTACCGCCAGATCCGAGAGGTAACAACAAAAATGAAAATCGGTCACTGAGCGCGCCACACCGACCAGGGTCTCGCCCTGCCAAGCGGTGATCAGCAAATTGGCGTGATCCAGCATGCCCTGCAGGGTAGCTGGATGCTCCAGCGGCCGTCTCGCCCCCAACGAGGTCTGCGCCAACAACGCCGCAAACTGCGCCGTGGTGATGGGGTGGTTAACCAAAAATGTGGTGGTCACTAAGCTCTCCTGTTGTAGATCGGCGGTTGCGTGCTGTTGGTCTCTTTGGCGTTCTTTTTGCTGCATCTGTACTGCTATCAATCAGTCAGCGCTGGCTCCAGCCCGATGACAGGCAAGTGCGGGCAATTCCCTGCTGTTTATGTGAATTCCTGTTCGAACCCCAAGGGGCAAATGTGGCATAATGCCCCGTCCTGTGGCCCTTGGCGGGGCTGCGCTGGCGCACCTTGTCGCCCTTTTCTTCCCCGTCCGGCCTGGCAGTCTTTCATAACTGCCAGTCATCGCTGCCCCTGTTGGCACCGAGGCCACCCATATTTGCGGCTTCTTGTCTTCCTCACTACAAGGCCGCCCATTGACCAAGACGGCTCCACAGAGCCTCTGCTCTGTTTGCAAATAAAAGGGGTAAGTATGTCTTCCATTCGTCTGACCCAATACAGCCACGGCGCTGGCTGCGGCTGCAAAATCTCTCCCAAGGTACTCGACACCATCCTCAAGAGCCAGATCCCGGGCTTCAACGACCCGACCCTGATCGTTGGCAACAGCAGCAAAGATGACGCGGCCGTGGTCGATATCGGCAACGGTCAGGGCATTGTCTCCACCACCGACTTCTTCATGCCCATCGTCGATGACCCCTTCACCTTTGGCCGCATCGCCGCCACCAACGCCATCAGCGATATCTACGCCATGGGGGGCAAGCCCATCGTCGCCATCGCCATCCTCGGCTGGCCCATCAATACCCTGCCCGCCGAAGTGGCCCAGCAGGTGATCGACGGCGGCCGTCAGGTGTGCCATGAGGCGGGCATTTCGCTGGCCGGTGGCCACAGTATCGATGCCCCCGAGCCCATCTTCGGCCTTGCGGTGACCGGTATCGTGCCTCTGGATGCCATCAAGCAAAACGACACCGCCAAGGTGGGTGACACCCTCTATCTGACCAAGCCCCTTGGTATCGGTATCCTCACCACGGCCCAGAAGAAGGGCAAGCTCAAACCCGAACACGAGCAGCTGGCCCCCAACGCCATGTGCACCCTCAACAAGATTGGCCAGCGCTTTGCCGAGCTACCGGGTGTCCACGCCATGACCGACGTCACCGGTTTTGGTCTGGCGGGCCATCTGCTGGAGATGTGTGAAGGCTCTGGCGTCAGCGCCAGCCTTGACTTCAAGGCGCTGCCGCTGCTTGATGAGGTGGATTACTACCTCTCCGAGGGCTGCGTACCGGGCGGTACCCTGCGCAACCACGACTCCTACGGCCACAAGCTGGATGCCATGGACGATCGCACCCGCAACATCATGTGCGACCCACAAACCAGCGGCGGCCTGCTGGTCGCCGTGGGTAAAGAGAGCGAAGCCGAGCTGCTCGCCATCGCGCAAGAAGTTGGGCTAGAACTCTCGCCCATCGGTCAGATCAAGCCCCTTGATGGCTCCCGCTTTATCGAGATTGTCCAATGAGTGAATTGCCACTGGCCACGGACTACGCCCAGATTTTTTTAGGCGATGTGCCGTTGATTGATGTGCGCGCCCCCATCGAGTTCAAGGAGGGGGCCTTCCCCTGCTCGACCAGCCTGCCCTTGATGACAGACGATGAGCGCGCCCAGGTGGGGACCTGCTTCAAGAAGCAGGGTCAGGCCGCCGCCATTGAGCTTGGACACAAGCTGGTGGGGGGAGCAGTACGTGCCGAGCGACTCGAAAGCTGGCTGGCGCAGTTGCGCCAGCAGCCCGATGCCGTGCTCTACTGCTTTCGCGGCGGCCTGCGCTCGCAAACCGTGCAACAGTGGCTGGCTGAAGCGGGAGTGACTCGCCCCCGCGTCGCCGGTGGCTACAAGGAGCTGCGCCGTTTCCTGATCGACACCCAGGACAAGGCCTCTGCCGAGTGTCACTGGAGCGTGCTGACCGGCATGACCGGCTCCGGCAAGACCCATATGCTCGATCAGGTGACCCAGGCGGTGGATCTGGAGGGGCATGCCCATCACAGGGGCTCGTCGTTTGGTCAGCTGCCCGGCGGCCAGCCCAGCAACATCAACTTTGAAAACAACATGGCCATCGAACTGCTCAAACGCCGCCATCGCGGCGAGCATGCCTTCGTGGTCGAGGACGAGAGCCGGCTGATTGGCCGCTGCTGCCTGCCCCTCTCCCTCCATGAGGCCATGAGTCAGGCACCGCTGGTGGTGGTGGATGTGCCGCAAATCGATCGGGCCGAGCAGATCCGCGAAGATTACGTGCACGATCTCTGGCTGCGCTATCAAGCCATGTATGGCCAGGAAGCCGGTTGGCCGCTGTTTGCTGCCTACCTCACCGATGCGCTGGCCCGTCTCAAGCGCCGCCTCGGCGATCTGGTCCACCGCGAGCTGGATGCCCTGATGCAGACCGCCCTCACCGAGCAGGAAAAAAGCGGCGATACCGCGCTGCATCTGGCCTGGATCACGTTGCTGCTGACCCGCTACTACGACCCCATGTATCTCTACCAGCTTGGCAACAAGCAGGAGCGCATCGTGTTTCGCGGTGACAAACAGGCCTGTCTCGACTATTTCGCCGAGCAGCATGCCAGCGCGCTGCGCAGCTGACCCATCCCAAGAGAGGAACTCTATGTTGAAATTCGAGGTGATCCCGGTCACCCAGTTCGCCCAGAACTGCTCCCTCATCTGGTGTGACGAGACCCATCAGGCGGCCCTGATCGATCCGGGCGGCGAGGCGGACAAACTGCTGACCGCCATCGCCAAGCGCGGCCTGACCCTAACCCACATCCTGCTGACCCACGGTCATCTGGATCATGTGGGTGCAGCCGCCGAGCTGCGGGAAAAGACCGGCGTCGCCATTACCGGCCCCCACAAGGAGGACACCTTCTGGCTCGACATGCTGCCCCAGCAGAGCCAGATGTTCGGCTTCGCTCATACCCCCGCCTTCACGCCGGATCGCTGGCTGGAGCAGGGTGACAAGGTGCAGCTTGGCCAGTGCGAGCTGGATGTCTACTTCTGCCCCGGCCACACCCCGGGCCATATCGTGCTGCTGAACCAGGCCGAAAAACTCGCCTGGGTTGGCGACGTGCTGTTTGCCGGCAGCATCGGCCGCACCGACTTCCCCCGTGGCGATCACGGCACGCTGATCAAGTCGATCAACGAGACCCTGCTGCCGCTGGGGGACGAAATCGTCTTTATCCCAGGCCACGGCCCTAGCTCCACCTTCGGTCGCGAGAAGGTGAGCAACCCCTACCTGACCCAGCCTATCTGGTGATCAAAAAAGGCAGCGGTGTTAGCCGCTGCCTTTTCTTCTCTGCTCTCTTTTTCATTCTCGACTCCCGCCATCCGGCCAGCCATGTTCCACCTGCGTTCCACATTTCAGCATGCCCATTTGTCTCTTTCGCCCAATAAAAATCCCCACCCGGGGGTGAGGATTTATTTATAGATGCAACCGTCTGGTGGCTTATTGTGCCAGCAGGTGACCGACCAGCTCATGACGCCACCCTTGCAGCAACATCGGCTTGTCGCTGCGGGCCCGCTCTTCGTCATTCATCCGCCAGCTCCAGGTGAAGTACTGGTGGATGATCTTCTTGCTGGCAATCAGCTCGGGCGGAATATTGCTCGCCTTGGCCTTATCTTCCACCATGGCCTTGATGCGCTTGAGCTCGGCCTTGTACTGGGGGAAGTCCACCAGCCGGCGAATGGGCTCGGGCCAGCTGTCAGGAGCGCTCTGCTGCGCCTTGGCGAGGATATCGAGCATCCGTTTGCCGTGGATCTTGATCTCGATGGGCGAGAGGCCGAGCTCGTTGAGATCCCGCAGGGAGGCAGGACGACGCTCCGCCACCTTGAACAGGTGCAGCTCTTTCACCACAAAATTGAGGGCCAGGTCCCGGCGCACCGCCTCTTGCTGGCGCCAGGCGGCCAGCTCGCGCAGAATGGCGAGCTCGCGGCGACCCAGTTGCCAGGCGTTGACGATTTCAAGATATGCCTGACGGGGATCGCTACCCTGGGTCTTGCGGGCGGAGTGGTTTTGGCACTCCTGCTCGAACCAGGCAAACTTGCCGCTTTCCCGCAGTTTGGCCATCACCTTCTCGTAGAGCGGCATCAGGTAGAAGACATCCGCCGCCGCGTATTCGAGCTGACGTGGCGTAAGCGGGCGGGCCAGCCAATCGGTGCGCGCCTGATCTTTTTCCAGCTCGACCCCGAGGAATTCATTCACCAGCGCACCAAAGCCGACCGAGACGCCGTAACCGAGAAAGGCGGTAGCAAGCTGGGTGTCGTGCATCTGGTTGGGCAGGTGGCCCGCCTGATGCTGGATAAGCTCCAGATCTTCGCCAGAGGCGTGCAGGATGGCGATCTGCCCTGCTCGGCCCAGTCGTTGCCAGAGGGCGGAGAGATCCAGGGTCAGCGGATCCAGCAGCGCCAGATGCTCGCCGTCATAGATCTGGAACAGACCAAGCTGGGGGTAGTAGGTACGGGTGCGAACGAATTCAGTATCGATAGCCAGGGGAACGTCGGCCAGAGAAGCGAGATACTGCTCAAGTTCGTCTTGCTGAGTGATAAGTTGATAGTGCATCTGTGCCTGCGCGGTTGATCAGGGCCAAAAAGAAAAAACCGTGGGATGACCCACGGTTTTGCATAACGACGGTGCTGGTTTGCAGAGGCTTCTGCAGCCGCAGTCCGGTTATTGCTTGGCAATCTCCTCGTCGCGCAGTACGCGGCGCAGGATCTTGCCCACATTGGTCTTGGGAAGTTCGTCACGAAATTCTACCAGTTTCGGCACCTTATAGGCAGTCAGATGTTTGCGGCAGTGGGCAATAATCTCATCCTCCTGCAATTTTGCATCTTTCTTGACCACAAAGATCTTCACCAGCTCGCCGGAGACCTTGTGCGGCACGCCGACGGCAGCCACTTCCAGCACTTTCGGGTGCAGGGCAACGACATCTTCGATCTCGTTCGGGTAGACGTTGAAACCGGAGACCAGGATCATGTCCTTCTTGCGGTCAACGATCTTGAAGAAGCCCTGCTCGTCGCACACGGCGATATCACCGGTACAGAGCCAGCCATCCTGCATCACTTCGGCGGTCGCCTCGGGGCGCTGCCAGTAGCCCACCATCACCTGCGGGCCGCGCACCTGCATTTCGCCCGGGGTGCCGAGGGCGTGGATCACCTGACCGTTGTCATCCACCAGCCGGATCTCGGTAGAGCAGACCGGCAGACCGATGGAGCCGTTGTAATCGGTCAGATCGTAGGGGCAGACGCTCACCAGTGGCGAACACTCGGTCAGGCCATAGCCTTCCAGCAGCGGGGTGTCGGTCAGTGTCTTCCACTTCTCCGCGACCGCGCGCTGCACCGCCATGCCGCCACCGATGGTCAGCTTGAGCTTGTCAAAGGCGATCCCCTGAAACTCTTCATTGTTGACCAGCGCATTGAACAGGGTGTTCACGCCGGTAATGCAGGTAAAGGGGTACTTCTTGATCTCTTTGACAAACCCCGGGATGTCGCGCGGGTTGCTGATCAGCAGGTTGTAACCGCCGATACGCATAAACAGCAGGCAGTTCACGGTCAGGGCAAAGACGTGGTAGAGCGGCAGCGCGGTGACCACGAACTCCTTGCCACGCTCCAGCATGGGGCCATAGACGCCGAGGCACTGCTCGACGTTGGCAATCATGTTGCGATGGGTCAGCATGGCCCCTTTGGAGAGGCCGGTGGTGCCGCCGGTGTACTGCAGGAAGGCGAGATCGTCGTTGGTGATCTCCGGCTTGATGTACTGCAGGAAACGCCCCTTGGAGAGGGCCTGACGCATGGTGGTGGCGTGGGGCAGATTGTATTTCGGCACCAGCTTCTTGACGTACTTGACCACGAAGTTGACCAGGGTGCCCTTGGCCAGCCCCAGGTTGTCACCCATCCGGGTCAGGATAACGTGCTTGATCGGGGTGTCGTAGACCACTTTTTCCAGGGTATGGGCGAAGTTGGAGACGATGACGATGGCTTTGGCACCGGAGTCCTTGAGCTGATGCTCCAGCTCGCGCGGGGTATAGAGCGGGTTGACGTTGACCACTATCATGCCGGCGCGCAGGATGCCGAACACGGCGATGGGGTATTGCAGCAGGTTAGGCATCATCACCGCAACCCGATCCCCTTTCTCCAGCTTCAGCTCGTTTTGCAGGTAGGCAGCAAAGGCGCGGGACTGCTCTTCCAGCCGGCGGTAGGTGATGGTTTGGCCCATGTTGACGAAGGCGGGCTGATCGGCAAACTGGGTCACCGAGGATTCGAACATCTCGACCAGGGAGCTGTATTGGTCTGGATTGATCTCGGCGGGGACCCCTTCCGGATAACGTTTCAGCCAGACTTTTTCCACAAACTTCTCCTGCATAACTAGCACCTGTGCGCTCACTGTGTTGCCTCCGTCCCGGTTCACATCCATTTTAATCGGTTGTTTTAAGCTGATGCTCTAATGCCGCCCATATTTACACAGCGCAACATCAATTAACAGCAAATTAACAACAGAAAAATGTGAGGGAGAAAACAAACCTGGAATTATTGAAAGCTGGCGATTCTACCGAACTTGACAAAACTTTACGATACAAACGGCCGTATCAACCGAATTTTCCATATGAAAATGGTGGTTCCCACCCAATATGACCCGCTCGATCTGCTGGAAGGCATCCTGACGGGCCTGCCATTGGGCTTCAAGTGCAGCAAAGCCCTGCTCCCCCTGAATCAACAGCACAGGACAACGGATAGCCGCCATCAGCGCCCGGGCTTGCCCTTCGCTCATTCTCAGGGGCGACAGATCCCGCAAACGGGGATCGCTGCGCCAGTGCCAGCGCCCTGCCCGCTCTTCAAGCTGCCGTTCACAGATAAGACGCGCCGCCTGCGGCGTGATATCCGCCACTTTGCAACGGGCGGCGACAGCCTCATCGATGGAGGCAAAGCCGTTGGCACTGCGCTCCCGGGTGCGACTGCGGTTTAAAATTGCACGTCGCAGCTGCGCAGGTACCTCCTCATCGGGCTGGCTCAGCGGCCCCAGCCCCTCCAGCATGATCAACCGCTCCACCTGTTCGGGGAACACCCCGGCATAGGCGGAGGCGATCAACGCCCCGAGGGAGTGACCGAGCAGAGTGAAGCGCGACCACCCTGCCGCCTGCACGATCTGGTAGAGATCGTCCAGCCAGTCGACAAAGACATAAGGGGTGGTTTTGTGATCTGAGTGACCGTGCCCCGGCAGATCGACACAGATAAGGTGAAAATCCCCCAGATGCTGCGCCAGCGGCAAGAAGCTGGCGCTATTGTCGAGCCAGCCATGCAAGGCGATCAACAGGGGTTTGCCCTGTTGATCATGCTCAGCGGAGTGGTTCTCCAACAGGGCTACCCGCCGCCCATCTGCCAGGGTGAGCAGACGTTCGTGCAGAGTGCTTTTGATGCTCTTGATCATGGCAAGCCTTAGCGACGCAGCGGCCGTCTCGGCCAGAAGGGATCATAGAAGGGGTCGTAGAAGTAGGGGTCCATATAGCGCACCTCCACCTCCTTGACTGGCGGCCACAGCTTGCTGCCCGTCACATTGAGCACAGAGAAGCGGTACTTGTGCTCGCCAATCTGGCTATCCACCGGTTTGCCTATGGTGCCAAGCACCGTCAGGCTACGCCCCTTGGCGTAGAGGGTCGGATCGACAAAACCCTTCATGATGGCCAGAAAACGGCCCGGGCTCTGCTCGGTCTGCTCCGGCACACCGTTGGACTTGAGCGGCAGATAGACCACTTCAATAACGCTCTGATCCGCCTTGTTGTGCACCGCCGAGATAACGCCGCTCCAGCGGGCCGGTTTGCCCTCCATTCCGCCAAGGGCGGGTTGATAGGCCACCAGCTGGTTTTCTGGCTCATAAGCCAGCTCTTTGGGGACCGAGCTGCAGGCCCCGAGCAGCAGGGCCAGCGCCCCGACCACCATCCCGCGTTTCATCATGTCGCTTCTGCTATTACGCATCATGTCACTCTCCTGTTGCCGGCGTGGCCCGTCGGGCCATCCGCTTTTATTGCAGCTGATGAGCGGCAAGAGCGACATGACGTCAGTGCTCCTGCCCTTATTCGCGACCCGGCAGCTTTTTCCAGGTCACCTTGTCACGCAAATAGACCGGCGTTGCTTGTTCAACCGGTACTGTCTCCCCCGCCAGCCAGGCGGCGCGGGCCAGCGGCAGCATGTCCTCTGCCGCCGGGAAGCGCACCTGACTCTCCGCCAGCTCATCGGCCAGACCACTCAGGGTCTCGCCATAGGTTTCAAAACCGGTGCCGACGCAGGTCACAGGGCCCGCCAGCTTGCCACGGACGTCAACCAGTGCCGCGGGCTCGCTCACCACCTCGTCCCCCACCAGCTGCATGCGGCCATCAATCAGCTCATAGCGGCCGAAATAGACCTCGTTCATCCGCGCATCTATGGCGGTCAGCACCTGCTGGGCGCCATCCAGTCGATAGGCGCCTTGCGCCATGGCGGCCAGCGTCGAGATGCCAATCAGCGGGACACCCGCACCAAACGCCAGACCTTGCGCCACACTGATGCCGATCCGCACGCCGGTAAAGGAGCCCGGGCCGCGACCGAACGCGATGGCATCGAGGTCACTCAAACTTATCCCGGCATCCTCTAACACAGCCTGAACCATGGGCAGGATTTTTCGGGTGTGATCCCGTGGCGCCTCCTCCCAGCGGGAGAACAGCTTGTCACCCACCAGCAAGGCGGCGGAGCAGGCTTCGGTGGCGGTATCAACGGCCAGGATCTTCAACTCGTTCATGCTTTCCAATCTCTATAAAATCAGTCAATTACATAACCGGCAAGCGAGATATGCTCACCCGTTGTTCAAATCTGTTATCTGGCGGCACACTTATTCACCGCGTTCAGTGCGATCGAAAAAGCTCCCCAGCGTTCCCAACTCCCGGGTGCGAGGGATGGCGGGCAGACTCTTGATAAAGGTGGCGCCGTAAGGTTTGTTGACCATGCGTGGATCACAGATAACCAGCACCCCGTGATCACTGCGATCACGAATAAGCCGCCCCACCCCCTGCTTGAGCGCAATCACCGCCTTGGGCAACTGCAGCTCGGCGAAGGGATCCCCCCCCTTGAGCTTGCAATCATCCACCCGCGCCTTGAGCAGCGGATCATCGGGGCTGGCAAACGGCAGTTTGTCGATGATAACACACGACAACGCCGCCCCTCTCACGTCGATCCCCTCCCAGAAGCTGCTGGTCGCCACCAGTACTGCACGGCCATTCTCGACAAACTCCTTGAGCAACCGTTGCTTGTTGTCCTCCCCCTGCAACAAGACGGTACGGCCAATCTCCCGGCGCAGCACCTCGGCTACCTGACGCATCACCTGATGGCTGGTGCAGAGGAAGAAACAGCCCCCCGGCGTCTTGTTGATGAGCGGGATCATCAGATTGGCCAGCAGCTCGCCACGGCCAAAGGCGTTGGGCTCCGGTAGATAACGGGGCACACAGAGCCGCGCCTGCTCGCCATAGTCGAACGGACTGTCGAGGATCAGCTCGGCGCTGCCCGCCAGCCCCAGCTCGGCTTTGAAGTGATCAAACCGCATATCCACCGTCAGGGTGGCGGAGGTGAAGACCCAAGCTACTTCCGGTCTTTGCACCTCGGCACTGAATCGCTCAGCCACCGATAGCGGCGTCAGATTGAGGGTGAAATGAAGCCGCGAGCAGTCATACCAGTAGGAGAAACCAGTCTGGTTGACCGCCAGCACTTCACCCAGGCGGGTGCGCAGTTCACTGATGCGCTCGAAGGCGTGATCCAGCTGCTCGCCCCGGCCAAGAGCGAGTTTCAGCACCTCGTAGCAGAGCCCGATGGCATCGTTAAGACGAGCCAAGGCCTGCCCCCAGAGCGGCTGGCGCAGCATGTCGCGGGTATTGCCGCGACCGCCATCCACCCCGAAGGCGAGACGCAGATCCTGACTGGCGATAGCGAGCCGGTCCGCCGCCTTGCCGAGCTGGGCCATATCGTGGGCCTCGGCCCGATAGGCCAGCTGGATATCCTGCGCCAGATCCTGAATCGTTCGGCTGCCTACCGACTTGCCGAAGTAGTTGGTGGCGATCTCCGGCAGCTGGTGTGCCTCGTCAAAGACATAGACTTGCGCTTCGGGCACCAACTCGCCAAATCCGGTGTCTTTCACCGCCATATCGGCGAAGAAGAGGTGATGGTTGATCACCACCACCTGGGCATCCATGGCGCGGCGTCGAGCCACCACCAGATGGCAGTCGTCGTAATAGGGGCAGTCGCGGCCGAGGCAGTTGTCGTTGGTGCTGGTGACGTGGGCGAGGATCTCGGCGTTCTCCTGCAATCCCGGAATATCCCCCACATCGCCGTTATCGGTAGCAGTGGACCAGGATTTGACCTTCACCAGATCGTTCAGGATTTCAGGCTTTTGCAGATGGGATTCGCTCAAGAGCCGGTTCATCCGCTCGATGCAGAGATAGTTGCTGCGTCCCTTGAGCAAGGCCACCGGCGGGGTGTAGGAGAGCGCCCCTGTGATGGTCGGGAGATCCCGATAGAAGAGCTGCTCCTGCAGGTTCTTGGAGCCGGTACTGATCACCACCCGCTTGCCGGACTCCAGCGCAGGCACCAGATAGGCATAGGTCTTGCCGGTACCGGTTCCTGCCTCCACCAGCAGACGGCCACCACTTTTGATAGCGCGTGCGACCGCTTCGGCCATCTCCAGTTGGGGAGCGCGGGCTTTGAAACCGTCGATATGGCTGGCCAGAGGGCCATCTGGCTTGAACAGGGTCTGGATGGTCAAAAGAGCGTCCCGCAGCAAAAGCGGCCATTATGCCAAAAGCGCGGCAAAAGCGGGACAGATAATCTGCCTAGACGAACAGATCGATCTGATGCTCGGGGTCCGGCTTGTGATCGTCCTCCTCCGCCTTGGGCTGATCACGCTTGGCGGGCGTGCTATACGCCTGCTGGCGCTGCTGGGAGTCACTGTTGTCAGTGCTGGTCTTGCGCAGCTGGTGCTTTTTGCTGATCTGGTTCACTTCCCGCTTGATCTCTTCGCTGCCGGGCGCGGCGGGCGCCCGGGGCAAAATGGGGAACAACAGGTCCTGGCTGGGCATGATGGCGACTCCTGCAAGGGATTATTGTCTAGTTATCGGCCAGAAAACCGTTTTCACCACTTTAATCGATCAAATCACAATTTCGGGTTGCATTTTCTGTCAAGGCAGGTAGTTTAAATCAGGCGTCAATTACGACATCTTATTTTGTAAAGGATTGATTACATGAAGTTCACCACCCTGAAGACTCATCACCACCATCATCATCCCGACTAGTCTTTCAGGAGGTTGACTGCTGGAAGACACTTAACTGGTGACTTCCAAAAGGACCGCAAGATTCATAAACCCTCGGAAGCACCCACTTCCGAGGGTTTTTTCGTTTTTGACTAGAAGGAAATCGAGCAAATGGAAACACAACGTCTGCGTATCGCCATGCAAAAGTCCGGTCGTCTGAGCCAGGACTCCCAAGCCCTGTTCAAGAGCTGCGGCCTGAAAATCAACCTGCGCGAGCAGCGCCTTATCGCCCATGTCGAGAACATGCCCATCGATATCTTGCGGGTGCGCGATGACGACATCCCGGGTCTGGTGATGGAAGGGGTGGTTGACCTTGGCATCATCGGCGAGAACGTGCTGGAAGAGGTGCAGCTTATTCGCGCCTCCCAAGGCCTCCCCTTCGAGGTCAAAACCCTCAAGCAGCTGGACTTTGGTGGCTGCCGCCTCTCGCTGGCGGTGCCGGAAGATGTGACCTACACAGGGCCACAGAGCCTGGCCGGCAAGCGCATCGCGACCTCCTACCCCGGGCTGCTCAAGCGCTTCTTTGACGAAAAGGGGCTCGGCTTCAAGAGTGTGATGCTGGGCGGCTCGGTGGAAGTGGCGCCCCGCGCGGGCCTGGCCGATGCCATCTGCGATCTGGTCTCCACCGGCGCGACCCTGGAAGCTAACGGCCTCAAAGAGGTGGAGGTGATCTACCGCTCCAAGGCGGTACTGGTCCAGGCCCCCAACCCCTTGTCCGATGCCAAGCAGAAGCTCATCGACAAACTGCTGCCCCGCATTCAGGGGATGCAGCAGGCCCGCGAGAGCAAGTACATCATGCTGCACGCCCCCAAAGACAAGCTCGATGCCATCACCGACCTGCTACCGGGTGCCGAACGTCCCACCATCATGCAGCTGGCCGGTGACACCAATCAGGTGGCGCTGCACGTCGTCTCCAGCGAGACCCTGTTCTGGGAGACCATGGAGCAGCTCAAGGCTCTGGGTGCCAGCTCCATTCTGGTGCTGCCCATCGAAAAAATGATGGAATAAGGAAGGGACATCATGCAGACCCTGATCTGGAAGACCCTCTCCCCCGCCCAGCAGGCCGATGTGCTGACCCGACCGGCCTTGAGTGACGAGGCCGATATTGGTGCCGTGGTGCGGGATATCATTGCAGCGGTACGCAGCCGGGGCGATGAGGCCCTGCGCGAGCTGAGCCAGCGCTTCGAGCGCGCTCCCCGTGAGCAGTTGCGCGTCAGCGAGGCCGAGATTGAAGCTGCTTGCGCGCGGCTGGATGACGGCATCAAAAGCGCCATCGAAGCAGCGATTGCCAATATTCGCACCTTCCACGCCGCCCAAGTGCAGCAGGTAGTGCGGGTAGAAACCCAGCCCGGGGTGGTGTGCGAGCTGCGCACCCAACCCATCAGTCGGGTCGGCCTCTATGTGCCGGGGGGCAGCGCACCGCTCCCCTCTACCGTGATGATGCTGGCCATTCCGGCACGCTTAGCCGGTTGCCGTGAAGTGGTGCTCTGCACCCCGTCCCCCGCCAGCGACGAGATCCTGTTTGCCGCCCGCGCCTGCGGCGTCGAGAAGGTGTTCGCCATCGGCGGTGCCCAGGCCATCGCCGCCATGGCTTACGGCACAGAAAGCATTCCCAAGGTGGACAAGATCTTCGGCCCGGGCAACGCCTATGTGACCGAAGCCAAGGGGCAGGTATCCCGCGACTGGCGCGGCGCCGCCATCGACATGCCCGCCGGCCCCTCCGAGGTGCTGGTGATTGCCGACGAGAGCGCCAACCCCGCCTTCGTGGCAGCGGATCTGCTCTCCCAGGCCGAGCATGGCCCCGACAGTCAGGTAGTGCTGGTGACCACCTCGCCGCTGCTGGCCGATGCCATCGCTGGCGAAATCAAGAGCCAGCTGGCCAAGTTGAGCCGCCGCGATATCGCCGCGCAGGCGCTCGGCAGCAGTCTGGTGATCCTCTGTGACGATCTGGCCGAAGCGTGTGCCATCTCCAACGCCTACGCGCCGGAGCACCTGATCGTGCAGACCCGAGCCCCGCGCGATCTGCTGGACCTGCTTGAAAATGCCGGTTCCATCTTTCTGGGCGCATGGACGCCGGAATCGGTCGGCGATTACGCCAGCGGCACCAACCACACCCTGCCCACCTATGGCTATGCCCGCACCTGCTCCAGCCTTGGCCTTGCCGATTATCAGCGCCGCTACACGGTGCAGGAGCTGAGCGCCGAAGGTATTCGCGGCCTTGGCCCTATAGTCGAGCGCATTGCTCAGGCCGAAGGGCTCGATGGCCACAAAAATGCCGTGACGCTGAGATTGAATGCCTTGGCCACCGCGCCCCAACCAACAGCACAGCAGAAGGATTTGTCATGAGCATTGCCAATCTGGCGCGCCGCGTGGTGCGGGCCCTCACCCCTTATCAATCCGCCCGCCGCATCGGCGGCAAGGGCCACGTCTGGCTCAACGCCAACGAGGCGCCACAGGCCTATCCCTTCACCATCGAGGGGAGCCGCCTCAACCGCTACCCCGAGTGCCAACCGGCCGAGGTGGTGAACGGCTATGCCGCCTATGCCGGGGTTAATCCCGATCAGGTGCTGGTGAGCCGCGGCGCCGACGAGGCCATCGAGCTGCTTATTCGCACCTTCTGCGAAGCGGGTGAAGATCAGATCCTCATCTGCCCGCCCACCTACGGCATGTACGCCATCAGCGCCGAGACCTGTGGCGTCGGCATCGTCGAGCAGCCGCTGACCACCAGCCGCCAGCCCGACTGGCCCGCCATTGCCGATCGCCTCAGTGACGTGAAGCTGGTGTTTCTCTGCTCCCCCAACAACCCCACCGGGGATCTGGTGGGGCGTGACGGCCTTATCGCCCTGCTGGAAAAAGCCCGGGATCGCGCCATCGTGGTGGTGGACGAGGCCTATATCGAGTTCTGCCCCGAGGCGTCCGTGGTGGACCTGCTGGCCCGCTTCCCCAATCTGGTGGTGACCCGTACCCTCTCCAAGGCTTTTGCCCTGGCGGGGATCCGCTGCGGCTTTACGCTGGCAAGCCCCGAGGTGATCGCCATGCTAGCCAAGGTGATCGCCCCCTATCCCATCCCCGAGCCCATCGCCCAGATCGCAGCGCAGGCACTCTCCCCCATGGGGCTGGAGCTGATGCGCGAGCGAGTGATGGAACTCAACAAGCAAAAAGCCGCCTTCAAAGCAGAGCTGACAACGCTTGCCTGCGTGAAGGAAGTATTCGAGGACAAGGGCAACTTCGTGCTGGTGCGCTTTGTGGATGGCGCCACCGTCTTTGCTGCCATGAAGGCCGCCGGCATCATACTGCGGGATTTCTCCAGCAAGCCGGGTCTGGACAACAGCATTCGCGTCACCATCGGCTATCAGGGCGAGATGGATGCCGTGCTGGCCGTGCTGCGTGACCTGCCCTCTCCCACTTTGTAAGACAAGGATGTAGCGATGAAGACCCCGTTTTTGTTTATCGACCGCGACGGCACCCTGATTGAAGAGCCAGTGACCGACAAGCAGGTGGATAGCCTCGCCAAGCTGCGCTTCGAGCCCATGGTCATTCCGGTGCTGCGCGAGTTGCAGGCCGCCGGTTACGTGCAGGTGATGGTGACCAACCAGGACGGACTGGGCACTGCCAGCCTGCCGCTGGAGAACTTCCAGCCGCCCCATGATCTAATGATGCACCTGTTTGAATCGCAAGGGGTGAAGTGGGAGCAGGTGTTGATCTGCCCGCACTTCCCCACCGACGGCTGCAGCTGCCGCAAACCCCACCTCGGGTTGGTGAAAGAGTATCTCGCCTCCGGTCGCATCGACTTTGCCAACTCCTTCGTGATTGGTGATCGCCAGACCGATCTGCAGCTGGCCGAGAACATGGGCATTGGCGGTATTCGCTATCACCCGCAGGATCACAACTGGCTCGCCATCCGTGATCAGCTGTTATCCAAGGGTCGCGTAGCCTCGGTGGAACGCTATACCAAAGAGACCCGCATTCAGGTAGCGGTTGATTTGGACCCTTCTGCCACCAACAAGTGCGGCGGCAACCAGATCGCCACCGGTATCGGCTTCTTTGATCACATGCTGGATCAGATAGCGACCCACGCCGGTTTCCAGCTCAAGCTGAACGTCAGCGGCGATCTGTATATCGACGATCACCACACGGTGGAAGATGTGGGGCTGGCGCTGGGTCAGGCGCTGCGTCAAGCCCTTGGCAACAAGCGCGGTATCGGCCGCTTCGGCTTCGTGCTGGCGATGGACGAGGTGCAGGCGGTGATCGATGCGCGCCCGCTGACCGAGCAGGAGGTGAGTACCGCGCTGGATCTCAGCGGTCGCCCCTACTTCGTGTTTGACTGCCCGAGCGGCTTTGGCCGCGACAACGTGGGCGAGATGGCCACCGAGATGGTGCCTCACTTCTTCCGCTCCCTCTCGGACGCCATGGCAATCACCTTGCAGATGAAGGTGGGCAGCGGCAACACCCACCATCAGGTGGAGGCGCTGTTCAAAGGCTTTGGCCGCGCCCTGCGTCAGGCCATTCGGGTGGAAGGGAGCGAGCTTCCCTCCAGCAAGGGAGTGCTGTGATGGATGTGAGCAAGCAGAAGCTGGTCATTATCGACACCGGCTGTGCCAATCTGGCCTCGGTGCGCATGGCATTCGAGCGCCTCGGCGTGCAGCCGCTGGTCTCAAGCCAGGCCGCCGATATCGAGCAGGCGGACAAGCTGATCCTGCCCGGTGTCGGCACTGCGGTGGCCGCCATGAACAACCTCAACGAGCGCGGGCTGGTGCCCCTTATTCGCGCAGCCAAGCAGCCGCTGCTGGGCTTTTGCCTCGGTATGCAGATGCTGGCAGAGGCCTCCGAAGAGAGCATGGGTACGGATGACTCGTCAGAGCGGCTTATCGACTGCCTTGGCATAGTGCCGGGCAAGATCCGCCTGATGGAGGTCGGCACCTTACACCAGTCAAGCATGCGCCTGCCCCATATGGGCTGGAACCAGATTGAGCACGACGAGACCCATCCTCTGCTCAAGGGGATCCCGAGCGGCAGCTACTTCTACTTCGTGCACTCCTATGCGCTGGAGGTGACCGAAGCGACGCTGGCGACCTGCGACTATGGCCAGCCGTTTACCGCCATCGTCGGTCGTGACAACTTCTTTGGCGCCCAATTCCACCCGGAGCGTTCAGGCGCAGCCGGTGCCCGTTTGCTGCAAAATTTTCTGGAGCTGTGACTAGCATGATCATTCCCGCAATTGACCTTATCAACGGTCAGGTAGTTCGCCTCTATCAGGGGGATTACGAGCAGAAGACCGAATACAGCAGCAGCCCGCAGGCGCGCTTCGATGAATATGTCTCCCAAGGGGCGGTGCAGCTCCATCTGGTGGATCTGGACGGTGCCAAGGATGCCAAGGCGCGCCAGCTGCCCCTGCTGACCCAACTGCTGTCGGCCACCGAAGCACCGGTGCAGGTCGGTGGCGGCGTGCGCACCGAACAGGATGTGGCGGATCTGCTGGCCGCCGGTGCCAGCCGGGTGGTGATCGGCTCCACCGCCGTCAAATCCCCTGATCTGGTAGCGAGCTGGATGGAGAAATATGGCCCCGAGCAGATCGTGCTGGCGCTGGACGTCAATATCGATGAGCAGGGCAATCGCCATATCGCTGTGGCAGGCTGGCAGGAGAACAGCGGTGTGACCATCGAGGCGCTGATCGAGCGCTTTCTCCCCGCCGGGCTCAAGCATGTGCTCTGCACCGACATCAGCCGTGACGGCACCCTGGCTGGCACCAACGTCGAGCTCTATCGGGATCTCTGCGCACGCTACCCGAGCGTTGCCTTTCAGGCCTCCGGCGGCATTGGCGGCATCGAAGACATCGAGGCGCTCAAGGGCTCCGGCGTCAAGGGGATCATCCTTGGCCGCGCCCTGCTGGAGGGCAAATTCTCGGTGGGTGACGCCATCGCCTGCTGGCAAGCCCCCGCGGCCGTTACCACAGGAGGCAACTAATGCTGGCAAGACGCATTATCCCCTGCCTCGACGTGAAAGATGGCGTGGTGGTCAAAGGGGTGCAATTTCGCAACCACGAGGTGATGGGCGGCATTGTCGAGCTGGCGCGCCGCTACGCCGAAGAGGGCGCTGACGAGCTGGTGTTCTATGACATCACCGCCTCCAGCGATGCCCGGGTAGTGGACAAGAGCTGGGTGAGCCGGGTAGCGGAGGTGATCGATATCCCCTTCTGTGTCGCCGGTGGCATCAAAAGTGTCGAGGATGCCCGCCAGATCCTCGAATTTGGCGCCGACAAGATCTCCATCAACTCCCCTGCCCTTGCCGACCCGACCCTGATCAGCCGACTGGCCGAGCGCTTTGGCGTGCAGTGCGTAGTGGTGGGCATTGACTCCTACTTCGATGCCGAAACAGGCCACTATCAGGTCAAACAGTTTACCGGTGACGAGAGTCGCACCCGCACCACCGCCTGGCACACCCTCGACTGGGTGCAGGAGGTGCAAAAGCGCGGCGCGGGCGAAATCGTGCTGAACGTGATGAATCAGGACGGCATGCGCCAGGGTTATGATCTCGACCAGCTCAAGCTGGTTCGCAGCGTCTGCAAGGTGCCGCTGATTGCCTCCGGCGGCGCCGGTGCCATGGCGCACTTTCGCGATGCCTTTACCCTCGCCGATGTGGATGGGGCACTGGCCGCCTCTGTGTTCCACAAGGGCCTTATCCCCATTCCCGAATTGAAACGCTGGCTGAAAACCGAAGGAGTCGCCATCCGTGAATAACTTCTCTGAAAATGCACAAACCACCGCCAGCGCGCGCCCTCTTGCCGAGCAGCTCGACTGGGAAAAATGCGATGGCATGATCCCCGCCATCGTCCAGCACGCCGCCAGCAGCGAGGTGCTGATGCAGGGCTTTATGACCCGTGAAGCGCTGGAAAAGACCCAGACTACCGGTCAGGTCACCTTCTTTAGCCGCAGCAAACAGCGGCTTTGGACCAAGGGCGAAAGCTCGGGCAATGTGCTCCAGCTCGTGGCCATCAGCACCGACTGCGATCAGGACTCCCTGCTGATCGCCGCCAACCCCGTCGGCCCCACCTGTCACAAAGGGACGACCTCCTGCTTCCATGGTCACCCGGTGCCACCACTCGGTTTTCTGGCAGAGCTGGAACAGGTGCTGGCAGCCCGCAAAGGGGCCGATCCGGCCACCAGCTACACCGCCAGCCTCTACGGCAAAGGGACCAAGCGTATCGCCCAGAAGGTAGGTGAGGAAGGTGTTGAAGTGGCGCTGGCCGCCATGGCCAAGGATCGGGAGGAGCTCATCAACGAATCCGCCGATCTGCTCTACCACCTGACCGTGCTGCTGCAAAACGAAGGGCTGGGATTACAGGATGTCGTTCAGCGGCTTTACGAGCGGCATAACAAATAAAATTTCTTATTGATTAACGGGCTATTCAGCCCGTTAATCTCAGTCAAATGACATCGCTAACTCAACCCAGTTTCTATATACCGACATATCTAATCTGGATTTTTCGTATAGCTCTGTATTTAAAATGTAGCACTTCAATTTCTCGGAATGTTCCTCTCCAGTAATCCGAGGGTACTTCTGAATTAAGTTTTTATTTTGATCGATTAATGTTGAAGAGGCATTATCGTGCTCCCCTAGATAGCTCAAAAGATAGTTTTTTACTAAACTTTTGATTTCTACACTATAACTACCCATAATAAAGTCGACACAATAATTCGTTTTCATTGAGATATTTATTGAGCCTTGCATTTCATTCAACGCTCTGAAGTTTACATTTCCTATCTTAATATTTTCTAGTTTTTGTCTACTTCTTGCCATTGTGATTATCAATTCATAATCTGAAGGTTTTATCTCATGCAATGCAAGCATATAAGCCAAGAAGACCACATTAACATCATCTTTCTCTAAATTTAAAAGTACCAATACCATACGATCAATTAACTTCTCAATACTTCGCAAAGATAGGTGGCATGCATCAGATATAGATGACAATACTGTGGTAATAGCTTCTATATTTAACCCTTTAGGCCAAACCTTATCAAAAGAATGATCTACAAGTACACTATTAGATAAATTGCTTTCTATAAAAAGTCGTTTTGAACCCGCTAACAAGCTAAAGCGTCTACTAAAAAACCGACTTAAATATGTATGTGCATTAAAGTCAGCACCGTAAATAACCTTCACTGCATGTTGCAATTGCTCTGTATCCGTAGCCAATACAAAAACAACTTTAGGAATATCGAAAATATGCTTTATGGTTTCCAGCATTTCCACTGCATATGAGGGTCGGCAGCGATCCAGTTCATCAATCAAAATAAATGCGGGATAATCCAGTTCTCCTTCACTTAAACCAACAGCCCCTTCCACCCATTGCCGGATCTCTTGTTTAAGATACTGGATAGATTCATAACGCTCTTTGTGATTGCTGCAAAGTGTATCAACCAGCTTATCTACGTCTTCGCCTTCCATAGAAAAGTCACCATCTTCAAGTCCAGCTTTTTTAATGGCAGACTTGAGCACCAATTTTCCACCCACCTTTAGCAACCCCAATAGCTTGGACTTGACGCCATCAGGTATTGCAACCTTATTTCCTGTTGCATCTTTCAATTGATCGATAATCGACGAAATCACCGTCAACAAGGGATCATCGGAAAAATCCTGCTGCCAGGCATCGATATAAACGGTGGGATAATGCGCTTTCAGCTCCATATACCAGCGCTTGATAAACCAGGTTTTACCCGCCCCCCATTCGGCATTGAGGTTAAGCACATAGTTGCGCTGCTTGCCTTCGGCGGCGAGGTAGTTGGTGAGAAATTCAGCATAGCGGGCGCGTTCAAGCCGATCACCTGCCAGCTCTTCACCCCCCGCAATAGCCCCCGGCCCGTCCCACTGAACTGCGTCATCCCAATTAAACGGTGCCACTGCCATCTCGTACCTCTCCATATTGCGTTGCTGAGGATGATATCAGGGGCACAGTGAAAATAGTTTGATTAAAGACCTGTTTGTTGCCCTTTCTGCCGCTCGGGGTGGCGCATTTGATTGCTGATTAATTTATTTGGTGCTAACCAATAATGCCGGGCCGATAAAGGGGGGAACGCGGTGATCTGTACAGCGACAGACTAGGTTGATTGCCTTTGAGCTCGCCAACGATGACAACCGTGTGACATGGCGCAGAACTTGCGGAAATAAACGCGAAACCTGACCTGTTCAGTGCTTTATTTAAAACTGTTGATCTCTATTGCGCGTCTTGTTCAACCGACCCATCGTAGCGACCCAAGGATGGCTAGCCCCATGAAGGATGAACCCTTCTCTATCCAGTTACAGCATGAGCTGGATCACCTCAAAGCCATCTTCAACGAGACGGACGCCTACATGTTTACCAAGGATCTGGCGGGCCGTTACACCTATGCCAATCAGGCGGTGCTGGATCTCTTTGGCTGTACCCTCGCCGAGTTGCAGGGGCAGGATGATCGGGCCTTTTTTGATCTCGAATTCTCCGACACCATTCAACGCAACGACCGGTTGGTACTGGAGCAGCAACTCGCCATCGCCCAGGAGGAGATCAACTACCTCAAATCCACCGGGGAAAAGCGCTGCTACTGGACAGTTAAAAAGCCCATCCATGACAAGGATGGCAACCTGATCGGCCTGTGCGGCATCTCCACCGATATCACCGAACACAAGCTGATTGAGGCCCGCATGGCGGAGCAGCATCAACTGCTGGAAATCATCCTCGCCAATGTAGATGCCCATATCTATATGAAGGACAGCCTGCACCGCTTTCTCTACGTCAACCAAAAGGTCGCCGATCTGCTGGGCCTTCCTGCCGAGCAGATCATCAACCGGCGCGATGACGAGGTGATCCCGGCTGCCAGCGCCTGCCAGCTGTGGCGGCTGGACAACCGGGTATTCGAAACCGGCGAGCTGCAAGCCGGGGAAGAGATGCTGACCGATCCCGAAGGCAATCAGCACTATTACTGGTCGGTCAAGGTGCCCTTTCTGCTGGGGGATGGCACCCCCACCCTGATCGGTATCTCCTCCGACATTACCGAACTGCACCAGCTCAAGGAGCAGTTGCACCAGCAGTCGGTGCGTGATGGCCTCACCGGTCTCTACAACCGCCGTTTCTTTTTCGAGATGTGCGAGAAGAACCTCAGTCTGGACATGCGCCACCACCTCACCTCGGTGCTGATGGTGCTGGATGTGGATCAGTTCAAGTGCATCAACGATCGCTTCGGTCACCCCCTTGGGGATAGCGCGCTGGTGCATCTGGGCAGGGTGATGCAATCGGTGCTGCGCAGCGAAGATGTGCTGGCCCGCATCGGCGGTGACGAGTTTGCCATCTTGCTGCCCAACACCACCCTCTCGGCCGCCGCATCCCTGGCCGAGCGGCTGCGCCTGCAGGTGATGCAAAGCCCGCTCCCCCTACCCGATGGGGATAAACTGGTCATCACCATCAGCGCCGGACTGGTGGAAAATGGCGAGGGGGAGCTGATGGAGAGCCTCTACGCCCGCGCCGATCAGATGCTCTATCAGGCCAAACAGAGCGGCCGCAACTGCGTCGCGTGCAAGGCTCCCTAGCACACCACGGGAGGGCCATCAGCCTTCCAGACCCCTTGTATCTCCCTCCTATGAATGGCTGTGCTGGCTCCTTACGAACAGGCTGCTACCCCAGCTGTTTGCGCAGCACAAACTTTTGCACCTTGCCGGTCGAGGTCTTCGGCAGCGGGGTGAAGATGATGCGTTTGGGGGCCTTGAAGTGGGCCATCTGCTCCCGGCAAAAGGCGATCAGCTCCGCCTGGGTGGTCTCTCGCCCCTCTTTCAATTTCACGAAGGCGCAGGGTACCTCCCCCCACTTCTCATCGGGCATGGCGATCACCGCCGCTTCGTCCACATCGGGATGGCGATAGAGCACATCTTCCACCTCCAGACTGGAGATGTTCTCCCCGCCGGAGATGATGATGTCCTTGGATCTGTCCTTGATCTCCACATAACCATCCGGGTGCCATACCGCCAGATCGCCACTGCGAAACCACCCCTCCGCCATCGCCTCGGCGCTGGCCGCCGGATTTTTTAGATAGCCCTTCATCACCACATTACCGCGCAGCACTATCTCCCCCATGGTTTTGCCATCCTTAGCCACCGGCTCGCCACTGACCGGATTGATGACCCGCATCTCCCCCTGCAGGGGCGACGCAACACCCTGCCGTGCCTTGAGGCGGGAGAGCGCCGTGGCATCCTGACCTTGCCAGCTTCTTTGCGGCTCGCACAACACGCAGGGGCCATAGGTTTCGGTCAGGCCATAGACGTGGGTCACGGCGATCCCCATCGCCTCCATGCCGGCGATCACGGTGGCGGGGGGCGCAGCCCCGGCGGTCATCACCTTGATGGGGTGATCCAGCCCCTGCTTGAGCGCCGGATCGGCATTGTTGAGCATATTGAGCACGATGGGCGCCGCACAAAAATGGCTCACCCTGTGCTCGTGCAGCGCCTCATAAATGGCGGCGGCCTGCACATGACGCAGGCAGACGCTCACCCCGGCGGTGGCCGCCAGCGTCCAGGGGAAGCACCAGCCGTTGCAGTGAAACATCGGCAAGGTCCAGAGATAGACGGGATGCTTGGGTAGCTCCCAGGAGAGCACATTGTTGATGGCGTTGAGGTGGGCGCCGCGATGGTGATAGACCACCCCCTTGGGGTTGCCGGTGGTGCCGGAGGTGTAGTTAAGGGATATCGCCTGCCACTCATCTTGCGGCAACCAGCCTGGCTCATCGCCACTCCCTTGCGCAAGGAACTGTTCATAGTCGAGGTCACTGACAAGCGCCCCCTCCCGGTAGATGGGATCATCGATGGCGATGACCAGCGGTTGGCTCTCCAGCAGATCCAGCGCCTTGCGCACCACGGCGCCGAACTCCCTGTCCACCAGCACCACCTTGCTCTGGGCATGCTGGAAGATAAAGGCCATCGACTCGGCATCGAGCCGGGTATTGATGGTGTTGAGCACGGCGCCGCTCATGGGCACCCCGAAGTGAGCTTCAAACATCGCAGGGATATTGGGCGCAACGATGGAGACGGTATCCCCCTCCCCAATACCGCGAAGCCGCAGGGCCGAGGCAAGCTGGCGGCAACGGCGGGCGGTCTCGCCCCAGCTCTGGCGCAGCGAGCCGTGGATCAGCGCCGGATAGTCGGGATAGACCCGCTCCGCCCGCCCCAAAAAGCTGATGGGGGTCAGGGCCTCGAAATTTGCGGCGGTTTTGGCAAGGTCACGCTCATAGATGTTCTGCACTGTCATCGGATTCCTTCCTCACAGGTGGCACAAAACGGGCTATTTCTGGATCAATCAGAGCTCAGCAAGCGACATGGGCATCCTGCCCGTCACTGGTCTCTTATGGGGATGACAGCCTAACAGTGAGCCTGCGGCGGCAGGTATTAGCAAAACGTCTTAGAGGAAGAGCGGAAGAGGTATTCGGTGCGAGGACAGGCAAGCGAGCCCCCGCCAATGGCGAAGGCTTTACCTCAATCATCGTTAGTGGCGCACCCGCCCCTGCTGGCGGAAGCAGTAGAGTTTAAGGCTGATGTCGACGATATCGGCGGGAAGCTCCTCTCCCTGCTCGGCCAGGGGCCGGTAGAGAGATGAGAGCAGACGCTCGGCCTGCTGCACCGTAATGATGTTGGCCTGGATGGCTGGGGTGATCCAGCTGGGTAACATTGACATATCTCCCCCTCGTTGATCCGGTGATCTCGGGTGAACATCTTTATTTCGGTCTTACGCCGTTGTCTGCCGACCCGTTCACCCTCTGCTTCACCCAATCAAAGCAAAATGCTTGCCGTGATCTCTTATCGGCCAACATCCGATGGGGCTGGAGCCATTTATCAACCACTTGCGTGGCCATATCAACGAACAGAGCCCTTGTTCAAGACTTCCCTTGACCTGCCCCCGTCAGCACTTTGCCACTCTGGCATTCTGCTCACCGCCCGCCTTGCAAATTGCGACTCGAATTGCTCCTTATCGCACTGACAGAGTCCACCATACGCCGGAAATTGGTCACTTTTAGTCCGTTGTCGCCAAAGCCAGACACTTTTTCATGGTGGCTATTTTTTGACCTTGCCAGTGCCTGTCGCAGGCCCATCCCCCTCGCCTTGTCCGGCCAACCGGTTGTGACAAGATGGCGCCAGATTGGAACAGCCCGTGTGGGTATGCAGGAGAACAACAAGATGAACAGATCCATGATGGCAGGTATCGGTATTGGTATCGCCTCGGCCCTGGCGCTCTCGGCCGCGGCCAGCGGCTCCCTCTTTACACCCCAGCCCACCTTTGCCGAGGTGATCGCCAGCAAGCCGATCACCGAGACCATCAAGACTCCCCGACAGGAGTGTCGCAACGTCACCGTGACCCACCGCAAGCCGGTACAGGATGAACACAAGATCCTCGGCACAGTGGTTGGCGCGGCGCTGGGTGGCGTGGTTGGCCACCAGTTTGGCGGCGGCAGCGGCAAGAAGGTGGCCACCGCAGCCGGGGCGGTCGCAGGGGGTTATGCCGGCAATCAGGTGCAGGGCAATATGCAGGCGGGCGATACCTACACCACCACCGAGCAGCGCTGCCAAACGGTGCAGGATACGAGCGTCAACACCATTGGTTATGACGTGACCTATCGCCTCGCAGGTCAGGAGGGGGTGATCCGCATGAAGCAAGCCCCCGGCGCCACCATTCCGGTCAAGGATGGCAAACTGGTGATCGACCAGCCAAAAGTGTGATTTCTCCTGACCCCACTCAGCAGCAGGCCCGCCTCTTTCGAGGCGGGCCTGTGTTTTTGGGCGGCTTTTTTCCTTTCTCTGTCCCGACCTGAATATGGTTTACACCT
>NZ_CDDK01000043.1 GCF_000820225.1 Aeromonas veronii bv. veronii | reverse complement strand
CGGTGCGGGCGGGGGCGGGCAAGTCGGAGAAGACCGACCTGCACCACACCGCCATCGGCTACCTGCTGCAAAAGGGCGAAGAGGGGGATGCACAGACGCTGGCGACCGCGCTGACCGAGCTGGCGCAGGCGCTGCCCGGGGTAGCCGTCGGTGAGCCCTCGCTCACCCGTCCGGCCCCGCTGCCGCCAGAGGAGGAGCAGCTGGGCGAGCCGCAGGTGCGCCACTTTAGCGGCTCCCTTGAGCGGGACTGGTGGATCAGCTCCTACTCTGGGCTGGCGGCGCAGGGCCACGGTCACAGCAAGGGCGTGCTGGCCAATCCCGGCTTCGATGTGGAGGTCGTTGCCGAGGCGGCTGTTGTACACGAAGAGGACGAGCTACAACCCTCCATCTTCACCTTCCCGAAGGGCGCGCGCCCCGGCACCTTGCTGCACAGCCTGTTCGAGACCATCGACTTTCAAAGTGCCGGCGGCGAGCCGCTGGCAGAGCATGTCGCCACCCTGCTGGCGCAGGATGGCTTCGACGAGAGCTGGGCTCCTGTGCTGCAACAGCAGGTCGAAGCGGTGCTGGATACTCCGCTCGATACCGGCTTTGGTGAGCCGGTACGGTTGCGGGATCTGGCCCCCGAGCGCAAACAGGTGGAGCTGGAGTTCTTCCTGCCCATGGGGCGGGTGACGGCACCGGCGCTGACGGCCCTCTGCCAGCAGCACGACCCGCTGTCGCGGGGCAACAAGCCGCTCAGCTTTGCCACCGTGCAGGGGATGCTCAAGGGCTTTATCGATCTGGTGTTCGAGTGGCAGGGGCGCTGGTATCTGCTCGACTACAAATCGAACCACCTCGGTATGAGCCCCGCCGATTACAGCCGTCCGGCGCTGGAACGGGCGATGGCCGAGCACCGCTACGACCTGCAATACCAGCTCTACTCGCTGGCGCTGCACCGGCTGCTCACCCTGCGCCTGCCGGGCTACGACTTCGAGCAGCATTTTGGCGGCGTTTTCTATCTGTTCCTGCGCGGCATGCCGCAGGGGGGCATTTTCCATACCCGCCCGAGCCGTGAACTGGTGCTGGGGCTGGATGAGTTGTTTAGAAATGGTGATCGCTCAGGCGGTGTTTCATCAGCAGAATTAAACGAGGTAGAGGCATGAGCGGCACCATGATCAGCACCGCGACCAGCGCAATGATGGTTGAACAGTTGAAAACACTGGCGCTGGCTGGCCGCATCCGCCAGCTGGATCTGCAATTTGCCAGGCTGGTGGCCGACCTTGGCGGCAGCCCCGAGCTGGTGCTGGGGGCGGCGCTCACCTGCTTCGAGCTGGGGCGTGGCCATGTCTGCCTGCCGCTGGAGATGCTCGCTACCGGATCACTGCGGCCGTTCGGGCTGGATCCCCAACAGAGCCGGGATCTGCTGGGGGATCTGGCGGATCCTGCCCGCTGGCCCGCCCTGTTTGCGGCCAGCCCCCTGGTTGGTACCGAACAGGATGAGGGGCCTGCCCCGCGCTGGCCGCTGCGGCTGTGGCACGGGCGGCTCTACCTCACCCGTTACCACGACTTTGAGCTGGGGGTAGCCCGCCATCTGCGCGCTTTGAGTGAACGCGCCGAATGGCCGGAGATTGCTCCCGCCCTGTCGCGGCTGTTTGCCCGCGACTACGGGTTGGTGTTCGCGGCGCTGCTCAAGGCCCGCCTAGCCCCCGATTTCTCGGCCCGCCACTTTATCGAGAAGTATCTGGATCTGGTGTTCCCCAGTGAAGTGGATTGGCCCGCCATCGAGGCGCTGCTCGCCAGCGCCCAGGCGGCGAGCGACTTGAGCAAGCTGGATGCGCTGGTGCCCGAGGCGCTCTGCTGCAACGGTCAGAAGCTGGCGGCGGCCACCGCGGCAGCGCGCCCCTTTGCGGTGATCTCCGGCGGCCCCGGCACCGGCAAGACCACCACGGTTGCCAAACTGCTCGCCATTCTGGTGGAGACCGGCCTGCAAGCGGGCAAGGCACCGGCGATCCGGCTGGTGGCTCCCACCGGCAAGGCGGCGGCGCGCCTCACCGAGAGTATCGGCTCTGCCCTGCAGGCTCTCGATCTGCCCCCCGAGTGGGTCGAAGCGATCCCCACCGAAGCGGGCACCTTGCACCGGCTGCTCGGGGTGATCCCGGGGCGCAGCCAGTTCCGCCACCACGCGGGCAACCCGTTGCACCTCGACTTGCTGGTGGTGGATGAGGCATCCATGGTTGACCTACCGATGATGGCGCGCCTGCTCGATGCGCTGCCGAGCCACGCCCGCCTGATCCTGCTCGGCGACAAGGATCAGCTCGCCTCGGTGGAGGCGGGGGCCGTGCTCGGCGATATCTGCAGCTTTATCGAACAGGGCATCAGCCCGGCGCAGGCGGACTGGCTCTCCCGCCAGACCGGCTACCGCTTGCAGGGCACGCCCGCAGGGGCACCAGTGCGTGACAGCCTCTGTTTGCTGGCCAAGAGCTGGCGCTTTGATCAGCATTCGGGCATCGGCCAGCTGGCGCGCGCCTGCAACAGCGGCGATGCCACGGCGGTGGAATCAGTCTGGGGCATGGGCTTTGCCGATATCAGCCTGCACCCCTGGGCCGGGGAGGCCTACGACGCCCTGATTGCTCAGGGGGTGGCCGGTTATGGCGGCTATCTGAAGGCGGCCCGCGCGGGGGAAGCGCCCGCCGCCGTGTTCAAGGCATTCAACAGCTTCCAGATCCTCTGCGCCCTGCGCGACGGCCCGTTCGGGGTGCAGGGGCTTAACGAGCGCCTCGAACTGGCCCTGTCACGGGCTGGCCTGATTGCCCGCGATGGCGACTGGTATGCCGGTCGCCCGGTGATGGTGGTGCGCAACGATCACGGGGTCGGCCTCTATAACGGCGATATGGGGCTCTGCCTGCCCGATGAAAGTGGGCGGCTCAAGGTATGGTTTGAGCAGCCGGACGGCACTCTGCGCGCCCTGTTGCCCAGTCGCCTGCCACCTCACGAGACGGTCTACGCCATGACCATCCACAAATCCCAGGGCTCGGAATTTGCCCATACCGTGCTGGTGCTGCCCGACAGCCCCAGCCCGCTGCTGACCCGCGAGCTGGTCTATACCGGCATCACCCGCGCCAAGGCCCGCCTCGATCTCTACGGCGATCGCGCTCTGCTGGCACAAGCGGTGCGGAAAAAGACCGAGCGTTATTCCGGATTGGCGGAGAGGTTGGGGGAGTGATTGATTGGATGGCGGTAAAGGGATTTGCTGCTGTTTGATTGCGCTTTCAAATAGGAAAATGCCTATATGTATAATCAACAATTGAGAAAATAACTATGTCCGAACAAAAAATAAATCCGCATCAAGTCACAAAGCCGATACAGTTATTGGCTG
This sequence comes from Aeromonas veronii bv. veronii, assembly GCF_000820225.1. Lineage (GTDB taxonomy): Bacteria > Pseudomonadota > Gammaproteobacteria > Enterobacterales > Aeromonadaceae > Aeromonas > Aeromonas veronii. The sequence goes on along the minus strand of NZ_CDDK01000043.1, from coordinate 200,817 downwards.
CTTGGTTAGTTGGGCTGATCTTGATTAATGGTTCATTTCTAAGTGCGGCTAAGATAATTGAATCGCCGGAGTGGGTTTCTGGTTTTTTAGTCATAGCGGCAGTTTTAAATGTTCCTATATTTTTAGTTCTTATCTTTTTTCTACAAACTAAGTTTAGAGCAGAGCTACAAGAAGATACTTACTACTCAAAACATCTTGAAAAAGTCACAGGAACATATAAAAATGCAGATGAAATTGCTCTGATAGCTGAAAGAGCAAAGCAAGTAAATAATGATAAAATAGATGTACTTATAGATGCGGTTGAAAATTTATCTTTTTCATTGGCTAGCGATGACATCAGAAGTGATGCACTTCCCATGCGGCCAAGAAAAGAAGGAGAAATAAAAGAACCCATTGTAAACATAGGCAGTGGGAACCATAGGAGCATTGTTAAAGTTGCACTTAATGATTTGATTCCTGGTTATAAGGTAATACTGAAGTCACTTATTCGAGCTGGGTATTCTATAACGGAAATATTCGGGTCTACAAGCAAAGATAAAAGACCTCCTAAAAATCTAATTATCACATGTAATTCTGATGTGCCCAAAGCAGCACTTAAAGAAATTTATGAGATCATCAAACCTTATGGGTTTGACAGAATTGATATAGACATTAATCCACGACCAATGGAGTTGGCCAATATATACATAGGTTCATATGTGGATGATTATTCTGAACAGCGAGAATCAATAGAAATAGATGGTGATTTAGAAGATCTTTTGTTTGATGATAATATTTCTGGTGAGCAGCTTGCTGAATATGTTCGTAATATAAGATTTAGTTCGTAGACACGAGTCATGTTCATCGCGTAGGTTGTTGTTTCGTGCATCGAAGCCCAACGTTTACCGTGTGCTATCTTTTTTCCATCCCCTCATCCCCGACCCTTCTCCTCCTTTTTTAATAAACGGGAGAAGGGAGCAATGCTGTTACCGCTGTCCGATTACGCTTCGCTAATTGAACCTACACGGCTGACGATCATATTCGCTTTATTCCCTCTCCCTCTGGGAGAGGGCAGGGTGAGAGCGAGTAGGGTGCAAAGAACGAAGTGAATTGTACCGCTGCTATTTATCTGCCAAAAGGTGTAATGCGCTGCGCTTATTACACCCTACATCCAACCAACACACGACAGGATGTCATTGATTGAGACTTGAATTTAAAACTATCGATCTGGAGCGGGATTACGAGTTCTGTGTGCAGGCGCGCAGGGATGCCTATTTTTGCAGCTTTCATACCCATGATGGTTTTGCCGACTTTATCGACGGCTATCGGGAGCGGATCCGCGAAAGGCTGGGGCAAGCGCAATGGCACTACCTTCATGTCTGGGCGGGTGAACAACGGGTGGGCCAGCTGGAGTTTCGCAGCTTTTCCGATGAGCCCGAGACAGGCTATGTGCAGCTGATTTATCTGTTCCCCGAATATCGTGGCACCGGTTTGGCTGCCGTGTTGCAGGCCTATATTCGTCAGCAGTTGCTGGGGGCGGGTTGTAAATGGGCGATGCTCTCCGTGAGTCGTACCAATGTGCGGGCCTTGAATCATTACCGGCGCTTCGGCTGGATATTTCTGCGCCCCAATCCGAAACATCAGGAGACGGATTTTTATCGGCTGACTCTGGCCGAGTGACCTCTGTGGGGCCTCTGGGTATCCCCTCATTTATTCCCATCCCCCAAATGACTGAATCGTGAGTTAAATCCGGTAAATGGGGCGCGCTTGAGCCACACTTATGACCACCCTGATTCAGCCTGCGCCGTGAGTGGCCGATAACCGCGGAAACGTTGGTACGGTGGGGTTCTGGCTGACAGATCTGTTGCAATATGCCAAGGTAGCGCCTCACGACAACAGCGCGATTCCCCGTGGTGGCGCGGGGCGGAAGAACAAGGATAACTGCTATGGTGCAGGACAGTGACACGATCAGGATCTCGGATGTCAGCGAGGCCGTGGTGCATGGCATTCTGGAGGTGACCAGCGATGGCATCTGGGATTGGCATGCCAATACCGGTTTTGTCTATCGCAACCCGGGCTGGTACCGGATGCTGGGTTACGAGCCTCACTCCCTCGGCAATACCGTCTTCACCTGGGAGAACGTGATCCATCCCGATGATCTGGCGGCTGTGATGGCGAAGTTCGATCTCTGCCTGAGCGGCAGCGCCCATGAGTATCGCGCCGAGTACCGTTGCCGCTGCCGGGATGGCAGTTACCTCTGGATTGAGGATTGCGGCCGCATCATTGAGCGCAATCCCGACGGGTCTGTGGCGCGGATGATCGGCGCCCATCGCGATATCCACGCCAGAAAGTTGTTGCTGGAGCAGCTGGAGCGGCGCAATCAGTCGCTGGAGCCGCAGGTTGCCGAGCGCACCGCCGACCTGGTGCGACTCAACGAGGCGCTGCAACAGAAAGCCGAGGAGAACCGTCTGCTGGCAGAGACCGATGCCCTGACCGGTGCCGCCAGCCGCTATCGGCTGGAGAGGGCGTTGCAGCTGGAGTGCGAGCGGGCGCGCCGCTTCCATCAGCCGTTTACGGTGATCGCCATGGATGTGGACAACTTCAAGCAGATCAACGACAGCTATGGCCACAACGCCGGGGATCAGACCCTGATCAACATAGTGGCGCTGGTGCGCCGTCATATCCGCGAGATCGATCTGCTGGCCCGCTGGGGCGGTGACGAGTTTATGGTGTTGCTGCCCAACACCGGCCGCGAGGATGCGCTGGTGGTGGCGAGCAAGTTTCAGGCCTTGATGGCGAGCGAGCCCATTTGCCCACACGCTCCCGCCACCATGAGCTTCGGGCTGGCGGAGTATCAGCAGGATGAGCAGAAGGAGAGCCTGATGGTGCGCGCAGATCGGGCGCTCTATCAGGCCAAGCAGCTGGGTAAAGACCAGATCTGCTAACGCAGGGTACGGAAAGAAGAGCAGTAAAAAGGGCCGCAGGTTTGAAACCTGCGGCCCTTTTGTATTGTTAACTGATGCGGCGCTGCTTAGAAGTGGTAGCGCAGACCCAGCTTGAAGGTATCCAGAGAGTAGTGCTCGTCACCCAGGCTCAGGGCGTCGAACTGGCGCTCGTAACCGATACCGGCAGAGAAGTGGTCGTTGAAGGCGTAGTCCAGACCCACTTCCAGATTGGGGTGTACCTTGCTCTTGGTTGCGCTCTCGTTTACCTGACCGCTGAAACCGAGGAAGGTGGCGTTGCCGACAACTTCCACTTCGGTGCGGGTGTAGGCGATACCCGGTTTGGCATAGGCGCTGAAGCCCCAGGCCAGCGGCTGGCTCAGCTTGGCGGCCAGGCTGATGCTGCGGGTTTCGATGGTGGTGTCGGCAAAGCCGCTTGCAATCGGGGAGGTTACCCAGGTCAGCTGATCCATCTGCTGGGCGTGCAAGCCACCTTCAACCGCCAGCCAGGGTTTGAAGCTGTAACCCACGATCAGGCTGCCGCCGTCGAGCTGGTCGTCGATCACTTTGGCGTCATAGGCGTCTTTGGCAGCACCATCGAGATCCATCTTGGAGGTGGTCAGATCCAGACCTGCATACCAGCCTTCGGCATGGGCGCCGCCATTCATGGCCAGAGCAAGCAGGGAGAAAGCGGCAATTTTATTAAACTTGTTCATGGATAAATAACCTTGTGTTGCGTGAACTGCGTGTGATTTATATTGCTCAATCCATGAAGCTTTTTATATTTCCGTCATTGCTCTGCTTTCACAGAGGGGGCGCAGTATAGTCAGCACATTTCTGAATAACAAGAGAGTGATTTCCCCATTTTTCTAAATATGACTGGCTGCAAGAAGGGGCATTTTGTTTAATAAATGGTGTTATTAGAGTTTTAGCTTTATTGATGTTTGAATAATTAACTGGTGAGGCAAATAACAGGCTGAGAGTTCGGTTTTGATTCTATGTAATTGATTTATATTGGTATTAAATTTTCATTCGAGCGTAGCCGTGATGAGTTGTCTAAAAATTGGCATCTCAGATGTCACTGATTGGCATCAGGTTATTTTCGATGATTTTTTGAACGCATCACAAGGTGAAACCGTGAGAAAAAAATCTATCTTTTTGCCTGTTTTTTGCTCTTTTTTAGGTTTGGGATTGTTCCCATTGTGACTTTTGGTGGTCTTTTGAGGCTGTTTTTGCGTGGGCCATGTTGCCCACCAGATGAGTGGGTGGGTTCTTATGGGTGGCTTTTCTCTTCACCCGGCAGCAGTTGTTGGGGTGGGGGCGGGGAGTGATAAGCAAATATTGGTAGTACTGGTTGATTAATTTTGTTGTCTTATATATGGAAGCCATTTAAAAGATAGGTTTTTGGCGTTTTAAATAACTTGATTATATTCGTTGCTATATTTGGTGAAGCTTTCCAATCAAGCCATTTAAATATATTGAATGGCAATAACACGGTATTGATGATCGTTTAGGATACCTTGCCAGAACGGTCGTGGTGGTTGGCGCATCACTGGGCGGCGGGTGGCCGGTGACACTTCCCCTTGCCGGGGCCCTTGACCTGACCTGCGAATTCAGGGAAAAGAAAAGGGCGGTGCTATCAGCGCCGCCCAATGCCAGGAAAGAGAAAAAACCTTACGGTTTAAAAGATAAAAATTTGGAAGCAAACAATCGATTTCTCAACCAGGAAGGGTCTTGAATTCGATACGTTTCGATTATGCGCGATGTTCTATGCAGCACTAGCAAAATGTTTGCGGGTTGAAAGATATGCACTGTCTGGTGTCAGATTTTGCGACCTCATCGTTCAACTGGTCTGTCCTGATGGGCGTTGTAGGCGATTTTTTCTCTAGGCTGTTTTTTCGGTGTCAATATCTGAGCCTTGAAGGTAAAAACAGGTCAGAAGCTGACTCGGCATAACCATGCAATGAAAGTGCGATAACAAGGAAGAGTGGCATGACCTACAGCCAGACCCTGGCCAACAATATTCTCGACACCCTGAAGAAGACCCTGACCGACAAGGGGATCCGCTATCAGACCCTGGCAGAAGCCATGGGTGTCTCCATCGCGACCGTGAAACGGATGATGAACAAGCCCTCGCTGCCGTTCGATACTCTGCTGGAGATCTGCCATCTGGTAGGGCTCTCGTTCGAGGAGCTGCTGGATCGTACCCAGGACGCCCAGAGCCGCCGCGCCGTCTTCACTCAGGAGCAGGATGAGGCGTTTCACAACGAGCCGGGGCTCTACGCCTTTCTCGCCAATATCTTCTGGCGCGACAAGACGCTGATCGATCTCAAGCGGGAGTACGGCCTGACCGATGCCTCCTGCTACCTCTATCTGCGCAAGCTGGAGAAGCTCGGCATTTTGCAGCTCGGTATCGACAACAGTTACCACTTCCTGATCAGCGAGCGGATCAGCTTCGAGCAGCACAGTCGTTTCGCCCGCCAGCAGGCGCGGCAGGCAATGTCGGTGCTGGGGGAGTATCTGGTGGAGAACATGCACAAGTCGAACAACTATATGGCGCTCTGCCAGTTGCACCTCAACGAGGGGGAGGCGATGGCGCTGATCGATCGGATGAAGGAGTACTGGCATCAGGAGATCAAGCTCAACCGCCCCGCCATCGGCCAGCAGGAGCACGCCAAGACCTACACCATGTCGCTGCAACTGGCCGACTGCGGCTACCAGAGCTTCGACGACATGATCCCCAATATCGACAACTGATCCCGGCGGATCCTGCGGGATCCGCTCTGTTGGCTGGAGTCTAATCGGCGACCCGGGTTTGTTGCAGCTTGCCTGCGATCGGTTGCAGCGCCCGGGTATCCAGACAAATGCGGATGGCATCCGGCCGCCAGTGCTCGATATCGCAATCCACCAGACCGCCTCGCTCGTCGTAATTGACCCGCACCAGCCGCAGTACCGCGCTCCCCTCCGCCAGATTGAGGGCGCGGGCGATGGCGCCCCGCGCCGCCGAGGGGGTGATCTCGAGACTCGCCCCGCCCTGGCCTATGCCATAGCGCTGCTGATAGAGCTCGGTGAGGGAGCTGGCCAGCGGCGCGCTGGCGATATCGGGAAAGCGGTTCGCCAGCAGGTGGTGGCTGACATGCAGCACCGGGCGGCCGTCGATCAGCCGCTGGCGGCGGATCTCATAAAGTGGAGTGAAGGGTTCCAGCCCCATCCAGCGGCAGAGCTCACTGCTGGCCAGCTCGCTACCGTGGGCCAGCACCCGGGTTTCGGCGGTGCGTTGCTGCTCGCCAATCCACTGGTGAAAGTGGGTGTGGATGGCGGGATCGTAGGTGAGGCGGGGTGGCGCCACAAACCAGCCGCGCCGCTCGGCGCGGTAGATAAGGCCGTCTGCTTCGAGGCTGGAGAGCGCCTCCTTGATGGTGATGCGGGTGGTGGCGAAACGCTCGCTCAGTGCCCGTTCGGCGGGCAACTGCTGCCCGGCCCCCAATTGGCCGCTGCCGATATAGCGGCGCAGGGTCTGGCAAATCTGTTCGCACTTGGAGGAGGAGCGGCCATCGGCCATGCTCTGTTCGTTCACTCTCTGCTCGCTCAATCTCGGCTCGGTCACACTCTTGTCCCTGTTGCTTATTCAGAAGGCGGGTGACTGGCCAATCCCTTACTGGAATAGTCCAGCCTCACTCGGGTTCAGAGTTGTAACCGCTGTGGATGACAGCGCCATGACAGGGCGATTGTCATCAAACTGCCATTAAAGCGCCCCGCCACCGTCACAATTCCCCTCTAGCATCCCTCTCGAACCTTAACTGACCTAGTCCAGAGGGATGGGATGATGAAAAGCGTGATCGCAAGTGCACTGGCCATGGTGGCCATCAGCCAACCGTTGTTTGCCACAAATAGCTATGCAGCCGAAAATATCGCGGATCTCGAAAAGGCCGCCCGTGGCGAAGGCCAGCTCCACAGCATCGGCATGCCCGACAGCTGGGCCAACTGGAAGGATACCTGGCAGCAGCTGGGCAGCATCTACGGCATCAAGCATCAGGATACCGACATGAGCTCTGCGCAGGAGATCGCCAAGTTCGCCGCCGAGAAGGCCAATGCCACCGCCGATATCGGCGACGTGGGTGGTGCCTTCGGCCCGGTTGCGGTCAAGCAGGGGGTCACCCAGCCCTACAAACCCTCCACCTGGGCTGATATTCCCAACTGGGCCAAAGATGCGGACGGTCACTGGATGCTGGCCTATACCGGCACCATCGCCTTCCTGATCAACAAGGATCTGGTCAAGGCCGCTCCCACCAGCTGGCAATCCCTGCTGGGTGGCGACTACAAGGTGACCCTGGGTGACGTGGGCGTAGCCTCCCAGGCCAACAACGGCGTGCTGGCGGCGGCCTATGCCACCGGCGGCAGCGAGAAGAATCTGAAACCTGCACTGGAGCTGTTCGGCCAGCTGGCCAAGCAGGGTCGTCTCTCCCTGAACGATCCGACCATCGCCAATATCGAGAAGGGCGAGGTGGAAGTGGGTGTGCTGTGGGACTTCAACGCATTGAACTACCGCGACCAGATCGACCCCAAGAAGTTTGATGTGGTGATCCCGAGCGACGGCTCCGTCATCGCCGGTTACACCACCATCATCAACAAGTGGGCCAAGAACCCCAACGCCGCCAAACTGGCCCGTGAATACATCCTCTCCGATGCCGGTCAAATCAACCTGGCCCGTGGTTACGCCCGCCCGATCCGCAGCAACGTGACCCTGCCGGATGATGTGAAGGCCAAGCTGCTGCCCGCCGAGCAGTACGCCAATGCCAAGCCGGTGCAGGATCACGCCGCCTGGGAGCAGAGCTCCAAAGCCCTGCCGCGCCAGTGGCAAGAAACCGTCATGATCAACATGCAGTAAGGGAATCCAGTGCAACACAAGGTGATAGTGGTACTTGTGGATGGTCTGGCAGCCGAGGTAGCCCACACCATGGGCTACCTCGGTGGCATGGTGGAGGCGGGGCGGGGCCTGCATACGACCCTGAATGCTGCCCTGCCGTCTCTCTCCCGGCCTCTCTACGAGTGCATCCTGACCGGCGTGCCGCCGGTGGTGAGCGGCATCACCCACAACGGGGTGAGTCGCCTCAGTCTGCATGACTCCATCTTCCATCTGGCCCGCGCCGCGGGCAAACGCACCGCAGCGGCGGCCTACTATTGGGTGAGCGAACTCTACAACCGCAGCCCCTGGCTGGCTGCCCGTGATCGCTTTACTCATGACGAGCAGTTGCCGATCCAGCACGGCTGCTTCTACTGGGATGACCACTACCCCGACAGTCATCTACTGATGGATGGGGAATGGCTCAGAACCCAATATGACCCCGATTATCTGCTGATCCACCCGATGGGGGTGGACGATGCTGGCCACAAGTTTGGCCTCGATTCCCGCCAGTACCGCAATCAGGCGCGCCGGATGGATAGCCTGCTGGCCGATCTGCTGCCCCAGTGGCTGGCGGAGGGGTATCAGGTGGTGATCACCTCGGATCATGGCATGAACAACGACCTGAGCCACGGCGGCACCCTGCCGGAAGAGCGCACCGTGCCACTCTGGCTGTTTGGCGATGCCTTTATCGAGCGCTGGCCGGATGGGGTAGTGATCGCCCAGACCCAGCTCTGCGCCCTGATGGCCGATCTGTTGGGCATTCCCCACGACAAGCCGGCAGCGCCACCGCTGCTCAAGGCCGCCTTTATGCGCGAGGTGCACTGATGATGCCTGCCACCACCGAGATCCTCGTGGATCAACCCGTGGTCACCAAGCACAAGGTGCGCCGCCACTGGCTGCCCGCGCTGGTGCTGCTGCCGTTTATCCTCTTGATGATCCTGTTCCAGCTCGCCCCCATGGTGTGGGTGCTGGTGGGCAGCTTTCAGACCCCCGATGGCTGGGGCCTCGACTACTACCGGGAGATTTTGAGCTCCCCCTTCTACCTGCAATCGTTCGGCAACTCATTGCGCATCGCCGGTATCGCCAGTCTGGCGGGGCTTGCCATCGGTACCCTCGGGGCGGCGGCGCTGCGCCACAGCGGTGAGCGGGTCAAGCGGCTGCTGCTGGCCTTCGTCACCATGACCGGCAACTTCAGCGGTGTGCCGCTGGCATTCGCCTTCATCATCATTCTCGGCATCAACGGTGCGGTGACCCTGCTGCTGAAATCCTGGGGATTGATCGACGGCTTCAACCTCTACTCGGGGTCGGGCCTTATCCTCATCTACACCTACTTCCAGATCCCGCTCGCCCTGCTGTTGCTCTACCCGGCGTTTGACGCGCTGCAGGATGAGTGGCCGCAGGCGGCCGCGCTGCTCGGCGCGAGCAAGGGGCAGTATGTGTGGCACGTGGCACTGCCGGTGCTGACGCCTGCGCTGCTCGGCACCCTGATCATCCTGTTTGCCAACGCGGTGGGGGCCTATGCCTCCGCCTACGCCCTCACCACCGGCAACTTCAATCTGGTGACCATCCGGGTGGCCAGTCTGGTCTCCGGCGACATCTTCCTCGAACCCAATATGGCGGCGGCGCTGGCAGTGATCCTGATGGTGCTGCTGGGGGTGGTGACGGCCGCCAACCAGTGGCTGCTGAAAAAGAGCTATGTGAACAAGGGGCAATCCCATGCATGATTTGACGCCGCGCTGGCCCAAGTGGGTGCTGGGTGGGCTGGTCGCCACCCTGCTGCTGCCGCTGCTGGCTACCTTTCTCTACTCCATCTCCACCCGCTGGGGGGCGACCCTGCTGCCGGACGGTTTTACCCTCGACTGGTATCTCAAGCTGTGGGGCGACCCGCGCTTTCTGGCGGCGTTTGGCCGCAGCCTGCTGGTCTGCTTCGCCACCCTGCTGCTGGGCACCCTGGTGCTGGTGCCGACCGTGCTGGTGGTGGCCTACTACTTCCCAAAGCTGGATCCCTGGATGAACCTGCTGATCCTGCTCCCCTTCGCGGTGCCACCTGTGGTCTCGTCAGTGGGGCTGCTGCAGATCTACGCCGATGGTGTCCTGCCCATTATCGGCACGCCGTGGATCCTGATCGGCACCTGGTTCACCGTGGTGCTCCCCTTTATGTACCGGGCGCTGGCCAACAGCCTGCAAGGGGTACCGCTCAGGGATTTGATGGATGCTGCCCATCTGCTGGGGGCAAGTAGTCGGCGCGCCTTCCTGCTGGTGGTGATCCCCTGTCTGCGCAAGGGATTGCTGGCGGCGCTGTTTCTCTCTCTCTCCTTCCTGCTCGGCGAGTTCGTGTTTGCCAACATGCTGGTGGGCACCCGTTACGAGACCCTGCAGGTCTACCTCTACAACATGCGCGCCACTTCTGGCCACTTCACCAGTGCGCTGGTGATGAGCTACTTCCTGCTGACCCTGCTGCTCACCTGGGCGGCCAACAGATTTCATCGGTGATCCAAGATGTTTCATTTAGAAGTGAATCAACTGCACAAATCCTACGGCGATACGCCGGTGTTCGAGGGGATCGAATTCGGCATCCGCAAGGGGGAGCTGGTGACCCTGCTCGGCCCCTCCGGCTGCGGCAAGTCCACCCTGCTGAGGGCGCTGGCCGGGCTCACTCCGGTGGATGGCGGTCAGGTGCGGGTGGCCGGTGAGGAGATCACCTGGCAGGCGCCCCAGAAGCGGGGCATCGGCATGGTGTTCCAGAGCTATGCGCTGTTCCCCAACATGACGGTGTGGGACAACGTCGCCTTCGGTCTCAAGATGAAACCCCAGCCGGGGCGGGAGCTGGCGGCCAGCGTGCAGGAGGCATTGGCGCTGGTGGAGCTGACCGGTTTCGAGCGCCGCTATCCGGCCGAGCTCTCCGGCGGCCAGCGCCAGCGGGTGGCACTGGCCCGGGCTTTGGTGGTGCAGCCGCGGATCCTGCTGCTGGACGAGCCGCTCTCGGCGCTGGATGCCCGTATCCGCCGCAGCCTGCGCCAGCAGATCCGCGAGATCCAGCAGCGCCTTGAGCTCACCACCATCTTCGTGACTCACGATCAGGAGGAGGCGCTCACCATGTCGGATCGGATCTTCCTGATGAACAAGGGATCCATCGTCCAGAGCGGCACGCCGGAGGAGATCTATACCCGTCCCGCCAGCGAGTTTGTGGCGAGCTTTATCGGCAACTACAACCTGCTTGGCGCAGAGCAGGGCAAGTCGCTGTTTGGCCCCCGTTTTCAGGGCAAGCTGGCGCTGCGGCCAGAGTCCATCACCCTGCTGCCCGCCGGGGCGACCAGCAGCGAACCCAGCCTGCCCGGCATCGTTCGTCAGCAACAGCTGCTCGGCAACGTGATCCGCTATCAGGTGCAGTGCGAGGCGGGGCTGTTGACGGTGGATTGCCTCAACCGCTCGGCCAGCGATCTGCTGGCCACCGGCAGTGCCGTGACCCTGGCGGTGGCCCGGGATCAACTCTGTGAGGTAGCATGACACCGCATTTCATTTCCATTTTCACTGCGAGGAGCGCCGATGGCACTGGCACTGTTTGATCTGGACGAGACCCTGATAGCCGGGGATTCCGCCAGCCTCTGGCTGGAGTACATGGTGGCCGAGGAGCTGGCGCCCGCCAGCATGATCGCGGAGGAGCAGGCCATGATGTCCCTCTACCATCAGGGCAAGATGGATATGCACCAGTACATGGCCTTCACCCTGCAACCGCTGGCGGGCAAGACGCGCCAGTGGCTCGACTCGCTCTCTACCCGCTTTGCCGAGCAGGTGCTGCGCGAGCGCCTCTACCCCGAGGGGTTGGCGCGTATCGAATGGCATCGGGAGCGGGGCGACGATCTGGTGCTCATCTCCGCCTCCGGCGAGCATCTGGTCGCCCCCATGGCGAAGATGCTGGGGATGGATCACTGCGTCGCCATTTTGCTCGATGAGGAGGAGGGGATGCTGACCGGCCAGACCCGCGGCACTCTAAGTTTTCGCGAAGGCAAGGTGGCCCGCATCAACCAGCTGTTTACCGGCAGGGACCACCTCTGGCAGGGGAGCTTTGGTTATAGCGACTCTCACAACGATCTGCCCATGCTGCGGGCGGTGAGCCATCCCCATGCGGTCAATCCGGCCCCCGCGCTGCGTCAGCAAGCCGAGGAGCTGGGCTGGCCCATGCTGGAGTGGCAGCGCTGAGCCGCGCGCCACACAGGCTTAACGTGCGGCAAGAAGCACGAAAAACAAAGAGAGAGGCTGGAGCCTCTCTCTTTTTGTTTTTGCTGACGGCGTTGTGGTTGAGGCTGGCCGCTGGAGCTACCCTTCGTTGGTTTGTTGCCGGGGCTCGCCAAAGGCGGGAATATCCTCCTCGGCACTCTGGTGAGGGGTGTGGCGCAGCGGGAAGCAGATTCGGTTTTTCCCCTCCCGCTTGGCCTGATAGACCCCCTTGTCGGCCAGCTCCACCAGCTCTTTGGCCGAGAGCCCGGAGCGGCTGAAGGCCACCCCACCGCTGATGGTGATGGTGAGATCGGGTTCGCGCCACTCCAGCTGCTCCACCCCGAGCCGGAACGCTTCCAGCAGGGAGGGGAGCATCGGCTGCTCTTCGCCGTAACGGAAGATCAGCACCAGCTCCTCGCCGCCATAGCGGCAGAACCAGCCCCACTCGTGGAACAGATTCATGCCCAGCTTGCTCACACGCTTGAGCACCACATCCCCTGCCTGATGGCCATGGGTATCGTTGACTCGCTTGAAATCATCCAGATCGAACATCACCACCCCGAAGGGGGCGCCACTGTTGAGCTGCTTCTGCAGGCACTCGTCGAAGAAGCGACGATTGTAGAGCCCGGTGAGTTTGTCCTGATGGGCTTGCAGGCGGATCTGGGCAAAGTCCTGGCTGGCGGCATCCATCTCTTCATAGACCTTGGCCAGCTCCAGCATGCGGCGGCCGTTGTAGGCGATACCGCCGGAGCGGCTGGCGCGGATCAGCAGGGTGATCTCCCCCAGCATGCGGCGGAAGTAGCGGGACCAGAGCAGGGCCAGCAGCAGATAGAGAATGCAGGCGACGGCAATCATCAGCTGCACGTTGATGGAGACGCTGTCGATCACCTGCTGCATGCTGGCAGTCGGCTCGACGCTGAGCAGGATCCAGCGCTGCTCGGGGATGCGGTAGTAGGAGACCATCAGGCCGCTGGCATCATCGAGGAAAAAGCCCTGCGGTTGTTGCATCCGGGCCAGCCAGTCGGGGTGAGCGAGGGGTTTGAATACCCGTTCGCGATCCGGATGGGCCAGCACCAGCCCGTCATGGTTGAGCAGGATCTGATAGCCATTGCCCAGATGGTGACTCTGATCATGCCGACTGTTTAGCCAGCTGGCGAGGGGGGTGAGCTGGGTATCCAGCGAGAGTACGCCAACCCGCTTGCCGTCAGGATCTTCAATCACCCTGGCCAGCGCCATGGTGAGGGTGCCCAAGGTGTAGTCGTAATAAGGATCGGTCCAGACAATCTGTCCGGGATGGCTGGCGGCCAGCAGATACCAGGGGCGGGTTCTGGGATCGAACTTCTCGTCGGCCTGCCAGGAGGGGTGGATCAGCATCTTGCGATGCTCGGTGCCCACGTAGACGTAATCGAGCTCCATCACCTTGTGATAGGCCTGCCACTGTTGCAGGTAGCGCTCGCCGTTAAGGATCTCCGGGCCGCTGAAATCCTGATAATTTACCTGCTGATAAATGAGCGTAAACTGGCGTTTGAGGGTCGCCAGATAGGGTTCGATCAGGGTATGGAAATACTGGGTGTTACGAGCAATCAGATATTGTTGCTGCTCGTGGCGCAGGGTGCGCTCCATATGCAGGTAGTAGATGCTGCCGAGCAGCAACACAGGGATAAAGAGCAAGAGGAGGCCCAGCCGCATGCGGGTGATCAAAGACCAAGTGTTCTTGGGCTTGGCGGGGGACATGAACAGATCCTTTTCGTCTCGGGTGACACCAGCATATATGATGCTGTGCGGCTCGTCTAAAGGCAGAAAATGAGATGTTTCCGATGCTGAACCACACTCTGCTCTCAATGATTCATTATGGCAGCATAGCGGTGCTAATCCTTGCCCTCTGTGTCGAGTATCTGATCTTTAGGCGCGGCCTGAACATGCTGCGAGTGCGCCGCCTGCTGCTGGCAGATGGGGTGGCGGCGCTGGCGCTCTTCTCCATCTTTGCCACCGGGTGTCTACTGGCCCTCGAGCATGCCAGCTCGGTGGCAGAGATCTTTGCCCATCCTGCCCACGGCCTCAAGATGGGGCTGTTTCTGCTGATTGTCGGCTCCCTCGTTTATCCCAGCCGCCTCTTCTATCGCTGGCGTCGTGCCCTGCGTCTGGGCAAGGCGCCGATGATCTCCATCCAGCAGCACTTCCGGGTGGTGTGGATCCTGCGGGGTAATCTGCTACTGATTGCCCTGTTGGCCGTGTTCACCAAGCCCTCGCTGCTGTAACACTCGCGGTGCTCAAAAGCAGTGCAAGGCAGAGCGTTGAGAGCAAGAGCGAAGACAAAGAGTGGAGACAAGAGGATAGGGAGGCGGGTATCTTGGATCGGATAACCCTTCACGCGCCGATTTAAGGAAGAATCGCCATGCGCTCCAATCTGATGTTGCTGATGGCTGCCACCATCTGGGGTATGGGCTTTGTTGCCCAGCGCCTCGGGATGGATCACATGGGGCCCTATACCTTCAATGGCCTGCGCTTTCTGCTCGGCGCCCTCTCCCTGCTGCCGCTGCTCTGGTGGCTCAAATCCCGACAACCTGTTGCCGTCGCGGGCGACCATAGCCAGCTGCTGATCGGTGGTGTGCTGGCCGGGCTGGTGCTGTTCTGTGCCGCCTCCCTGCAGCAGGTTGGGCTGCTCTATACCACTGCCGCCAAGGCGGGCTTTATCACCGGGCTCTACATCATTCTGGTGCCGGTACTGGGGCTACTGCTGCGCCACAAGAGCGGGCTCAATACCTGGATTGGTGCCCTGATTGCTCTGACGGGCCTCTATGTGTTGAGCGTCACCGACGAGTTCACCATCGGCTTTGGCGATCTGTTGCAGGTAGTTGGTGCCCTGTTCTGGGCTGTGCATCTGCTGCTGGTGGATCACTACTCCAACCGGGTTGCTCCCATCAAGCTCGCCGGGGTGCAGTTCGTAGTCTGCGGCCTGCTCAGCCTCGCCACTGCTTTTGTTATCGAAACCCCGACTGTGGCTGGTGCAGTAGCTGGCTGGCAGGCGCTGCTCTATGCCGGACTGGTATCGGTCGGGGTGGGTTATACCCTGCAGGTGGTGGGGCAGCGGGGCGCCCATCCTGCCCATGCCGCCATCATCCTCAGTCTGGAGACCGTCTTTGCCGCCGTGGGTGGCGTATTGCTGCTGGGTGAGACGCTGGATGAGCGCGCCATTGCCGGTTGTGCCCTGATGCTGGCGGGGATGCTTATCTCTCAAATCCGGCTGCGCTGGTGGTGGAAGTCGCGCCGGGACAAGGTGCCCGCGACCAAGTAAACCGCAGCCCGCTGCATAACAAAAACGCCCCGACTGTCGGGGCGTTTTGCATGATGGCGACTCGGATCAGGGGCGCTGATCCAGCTCGCGCTCCAGCTCTACCGCCTTCTGACGGGCCGGATGGGTATTGAGGCGTTCCCAATAGGCTTGCAGATGCGGGAAGTGGGCCAGCTGGCCGCTTTGCGCCAGCAGATCCACCAGGAAGGAGTTCATGATGTCGGCGCCGGAGAGGCGAGCCCCCACCAGATAGTGGCGATTCGCCAGTACCTCATTGAGGTAGCCCAGCACCTTGGCACACTCCGCCTTGGCGTAGTCCGGCAGGAAGCGCATCGGGCTGCCATCCTTGCGCACGAACATGTCGAGCAGCAGCGGCAGAATGCCGGAGCTCTCGGCAAAGTGGAGCCACTGCAGATATTCGGGATAGTCGGGGCTATCTGGTGCCGGTGCCAGCTGA
This sequence comes from Aeromonas veronii bv. veronii, assembly GCF_000820225.1. Classification (GTDB taxonomy): domain Bacteria; phylum Pseudomonadota; class Gammaproteobacteria; order Enterobacterales; family Aeromonadaceae; genus Aeromonas; species Aeromonas veronii. The sequence goes on along the minus strand of NZ_CDDK01000043.1, from coordinate 185,023 downwards.
TCCGGGGCATGGCGGGCGATCAGGTACTCGGTGATGGCGCCCGATTCCGCCAGCACCCGGCCGTCGAACTCGATGACCGGCGACTTGCCGAGAGGGTGGATGGCTTTTAGCTCGGGCGGCGCCAGAAAGGTCGCGGCATCGCGCTGATACGCCTTGATCTCATAGGGTTGGCCCAGCTCTTCGAGCAGCCAGATGATGCGCTGGGAGCGTGATTTGTTCAGGTGGTGCAGGACTATCATAACGACCTCGATTCGGTGGCAGGGTGGGGTATACGAGCAGGCGAGGGGGGCGGTTCACCGATGGCTAAAAAAGAGCGGGCTGATGCCCGCTCCCTCGTTGACTGACTCAGGCCTCCAGCGCCTGATCCAGATCTGCCAGAATGTCCTCGATCGCCTCGATCCCGACCGACAGCCGGATCATCTCGGGTTTGACGCCAGCCTTGGCCTGCTCCTCCTCGCTCAGCTGGCGATGAGTGGTGGAGGCCGGGTGGCAGGCCAGCGACTTGGCATCGCCGATGTTGACCAGCCGCTTGAAGATCTTCAGCGCATCGTAGAAGCGTACGCCCGCCTCGTAGCCATCCTTCAGACCGAACGAGAGGATGGCCGAGGGGCGACCGGCCATGTACTTCTCCGCCAGCAGATAGTGCGGGTGGCCCGGCAGACCGGCGTAGCTGACCCAGGCCACCTTGGGGTGATGCTTGAGGTGGTGGGCAACCCGCAGAGCGTTGTCGACGTGGCGCTCCATGCGCAGGCTCAGGGTCTCCAGCCCCTGCAGCAGCAGGAAGGCGTTCATCGGCGCCAGCGCCGCGCCGGTATTGCGCAGGGGCACTGTGCGTACCCGCCCGATAAAGGCGGCCGGGCCAAAGGCCTCGGTATAGACCACCCCGTGGTAGGAGGGTTCGGGTTTGGTCAGCTGGGGGAAGCGCTCGGCGTGATCCGCCCAGGGGAACTTGCCCGAGTCGACCACCACGCCACCCAGCGAGTTGCCGTGGCCGCCGACATATTTGGTGAGGCTGTGGACCACGATGTCGGCGCCATGTTCGATGGGCTTGCAGAGCACCGGGGTGGCGACCGTGTTGTCGACGATAAGCGGCACGCCACGGGCGTGGGCGGCCTTGGCCAGTGCGGCCAGATCGACGATGTTGCCCGCCGGATTGCCGATGCTCTCGCAGTAGACTGCCTTGGTCTTGTCATCGATCAGGGCGGCGATGGCCTCGGCGCTGTCATCTTTGGCAAAGCGCACCTCGACCCCGAAACTCGGCAGCATGTGGGCGAACAAGGTGTAGGTGCCGCCATAGAGCTGGGGAGTGGAGACAATGTTGTCACCGGCGGCGGTCAGCGCCTGAATGGCGTAGGTGATGGCGGCGGAACCTGCCGAGACCACCAGCGCGGCGATCCCCCCTTCCAGCGCGGCCATCCGCTGCTCCAGCACATCGTTGGTGGGGTTCATGATGCGGGTGTAGATGTTGCCCGGCACCGCCAGATTGAACAGATCCGCCCCGTGCTGGGCGCTCTCGAACTCGTAGGCCACCGTTTGGTAGATGGGCACGGCGACCGCTTTGGTGGTGGGGTCGTTGGAAAAGCCGTGGTGCAAGGCCAGGGTCGCATCTTTCATCACACACTCCTTGTTGGATGTTGCTTATGGCAGTTATAGATGGATAGACGTCCAATCTATCAGGCCCGTGGCCGATGTAAACAGCAAGATCCGGCAAAGCAATGTCGCCCGCAGGGGATGCGCGTCCCGAGTGGTTGGTATGGCCCGCACTCAGAGGCGACGGCGATACTCCTTGTCATCGATCTGGTTCATATCCCACTGCATCAGGCGGTTGAGCTGCTGCATGGGATCTTCGATAAGTGGCAGCGGGCGCGGCAGGATCCGCTTGAAGTAACGGCGCAAGGTCTGCTGGATCCGGTTCGGTTTGATGGGGTTGGCGTGGCTCATGATGGTGCTCCTGTGCGGTGGTTCTCACGTTCATCAGCAGTATTGAGCTAAAATGCGGAAGTAAAAACTGATGACTTATAGCAACAGGATTTCCTCTTTTATGCCGACCGGTCGCCTCTACCAGCAATTTCAACGACTCGCCCAGCTGCTTGGCAGCGACGAGCGGGAGATCAGCCTCGCCGAGGTGGCGGATCTGCTCTGCTGCACCCCGCGCAACGCTCGCCTGCTGCTGCGGCGGATGCAGGATCAGGGCTGGCTCAGCTGGTCGGCAGAAGCGGGGCGGGGGCGGCGCTCCCGACTCACCCTGCTCGATAGTCAGGAGAGCCTGACCCGGCGCCGCTTGCGGGATCTGCTCAGTCAGGGCCAGCTGGCGCAGGCGGTACGGCTGGCCGAAGATCGCCTCGATCTGCTCACTCCGTTGCTGATCGAACAGCTCGGTCAGGCCACCCGCGAGGGGCGCCAGATCCTGCGGGTGCCCTACTACCGGCCGTTGCCGCAGTTGCTGCCCACCGGCCCGATGCGCCGCTCCGAAATTCACCTGAGCCGCCAGATCTTCAACGGCCTCACCCGGCGAAATGAGGAAAATGGGGAAATCGAAGGGGATCTGGCCCACCACTGGGAGTGTCTGGGCCCCTGCCACTGGCGCTTCTACCTGCGCCCGGCGGTGCGCTTTCACCACGGCCGCGAGCTGGTGGTGGAAGATGTGATGGAGAGCCTGCTGGCCCTGCGGGATCGGCCGCTGTTTTCCCATCTGACTCGGCTGGAGAGCCCCTGGCCGCGCACCCTGGATCTCTATCTCGACAGCCCGGATCCCTGGCTGCCCCACCTGCTGGCGGAGCCGGTGGCGACCATTTTGCCACGGGAGCTCAAGGGGGAGGCGGGCTTTGCCCTGCAACCTGTGGGCACCGGTCCTTACCGGGTCGCTGCCAACGATCCCCTGCATCTTTGCCTTGCGGCGTTTGACGACTACTTCGGCCTGCGCGCCCTGCTCGACGAGATCGATATCTGGATGCTGCCGGAGCTGGCGGAGCGCCTGGAGACCCACCTGCAGCTGGGACGCGACAGCCCCGAGCTCGGCACCATGCGTGGCGAATCGGAGCTGGAGTCGGGCTGCTACTTCCTGCTGCAGGACGATCGTTCCGGATCCTTGCAGGATCCCGCCCTGCGCCAGTGGCTCGGCCAGCTGCTCAATCCGGTGGCCCTGATGGGGCGGGTCGCCCCCGAGTTGCAACGGGGCTGGACCAGCGCCCTCGGCCTGCTGCCCCACTGGCGCGAAGCACTGCCCGCGCCCTTGCCCACACCGGAGCAGTTGCCGACGACCTTGGTGCTTGCCTGCTTCAACCAGCATCTGGAGTTCAACGAGTGCGCCAACGCCATGAGTAGCCTGCTGGCCGAACAGGGGATCAGGCTCGAGGTGCGCACCCTCGATTACGGTCGCTGGGTGAGTGGCGAGGATGAAGACGTGGATCTCTGGCTCGGCACCCTCAACCTCGAACATGCCGGCCCCTTTGCCCCCTACGCCTGGTTGCTGGGCACCCCGTTGCTGCGCAAGGTGTGGAGCAGTCAGCATGAGTTGTGGCAAGGGTTGATGCAGTGGCGGGCCAGCGGTGAGGAGCCTGGCCCCCGCGCCCTGCTGGCAACTGTGCAGCAGCAGAGCTGGTTTGTGCCGCTGTTTCACCACTGGCTGGAGCTGGAGAGCCGGGTCGGCGTGCACGGGGTGCGGATGACGGCGCTCGGCTGGTTCGATTTTCGCAGCGCCTGGCTGCGGCCCGAGCCGCCCCATCAGCTCGCGGAGGCGCCATAGTTCGTCCAATTTCTGTCGCGGCTGACGAGTGCTCCGTGGCCGCTTGCGTGAAAGATCCGTAAATCGGCCGCTGCTGCACAGTTTGTGTCACGCCTCTGTGCCATGCTGTTTCAGGTTATGGACAGCAGAGCAAATGAGGAAAACGATGAGCAACAATTCAGACAGTTCCGCAGGAAAATGCCCGGTCATGCACGGGGGAACCACCTCCGTCGAGACGTCCAGAATGGAGTGGTGGCCGAAGAGCCTCAACCTCGACATTCTTCACCAACACGATACCAAGACCAATCCGCTGGGGGCCGGCTTCAACTATCGGGAAGCCTTGAAGGGGCTCGATATGGCGGCCCTCAAGCAGGATGTGACCGCCCTGATGACCGACAGTCAGGAGTGGTGGCCCGCCGACTGGGGCCACTACGGCGGCCTGATGATCCGCATGGCCTGGCACTCGGCCGGGACTTACCGCATCGCCGATGGCCGCGGCGGTGGTGGCAGCGGCAACCAGCGCTTTGCCCCCCTCAACTCCTGGCCGGATAACGCCAACCTCGACAAGGCCCGCCGCCTGCTGTGGCCCATCAAGAAGAAGTACGGCAACAAGATCAGCTGGGCCGATTTGATCATTCTGGCGGGCACCGTGGCTTATGAGTCCATGGGGCTCAAGACCTTCGGCTTCGCCTTTGGCCGCGAGGATATCTGGCACCCGGAGAAGGATATCTACTGGGGCTCGGAGAAAGAGTGGCTGGCGCCCAGCGGCAAGCCGGGCGGTCGTTACTCCGGCGAGCGGGATCTGGAAAACCCGCTGGCGGCGGTGATGATGGGGCTTATCTACGTCAACCCGGAAGGGGTGGATGGCAAGCCAGATCCACTGAAAACCGCGCAAGATATGCGAGTCACCTTCGCCCGCATGGCGATGGATGATGAAGAGACGGTGGCACTGACCGCCGGTGGCCACACCGTCGGCAAGGCTCACGGCAACGGCGACGCCAAACAGCTTGGCCCCGAGCCGGAAGGGGCCAGCCTCGAGGAGCAGGGGCTGGGCTGGATCAATCACCACAGCCGCGGCATCGGCCGCAACACTGTGACCAGCGGCATCGAAGGGGCCTGGACCACCCACCCGACCCAATGGGACAACGGCTACTTCGAGCTGCTGTTCAAGTACGACTGGTGGTTGCAAAAATCACCGGCGGGGGCTCATCAGTGGGAACCGATCAATATCGCCGAAGAGGATATGCCGGTGGATGTGGAGGATCCGTCGATCCGCTGCAAACCCATGATGACGGATGCCGACATGGCGCTCAAATTCGACCCCGAGTATCGCAAGATTGCCGAGCGCTTCCGCGATGATCCGGCGGCCTTCTCCGACGCCTTCGCCCGCGCCTGGTTCAAGCTGACCCACAGGGATATGGGGCCGAAGAGCCGCTATGTCGGCCCCTATGTGCCGACAGAAGATCTGATCTGGCAGGATCCGGTGCCTGCCGGACGTGCCGATTATGATGTGGCGGCGGTGAAGGCCAGGATTGCCGCCAGCGGCCTCTCCATCAGCGAGCGGGTGAGTACCGCCTGGGACAGTGCCCGTACCTTTCGAGGCTCCGACAAGCGGGGCGGTGCCAACGGCGCCCGCATCCGGCTGGCGCCCCAGAAGGATTGGCCGGGCAACGAACCGGCGAAGTTGGCGAAGGTGCTGGCGGTCTATGACAAGCTGGCGGCCGAGTGTGGCGTCAGCGTCGCGGATCTCATCGTGCTGGGGGGCAACCTCGCCATCGAGCAGGCTGCCCAGGCCGCCGGAGTGACGGTGAGCGTGCCGTTTGCGCCGGGCCGGGGGGACGCCACTCAGGCCCAGACCGATGTGGCCTCGTTCGAGGTGCTGGAGCCGCTGGCCGACGGCTTCCGCAACTGGCTCAAGCAGGACTATGTGGTGACGGCGGAGGAGCTGCTGCTGGATCGCGCCCAGTTGATGGGGCTCACCGCCTGCGAGATGACGGCGCTGGTCGGCGGGATGCGGGTGCTCGGTACCAACCACGGCGGTACCGGGCACGGGGTCTTTACCGATCGGGTCGGGGTACTCAGCAACGACTTCTTCGTCAACCTGACCGACATGGGCTACCAGTGGCTGCCGAAAGCGAGCAATCTCTACGAGATCCGCGATCGCCGCAGCGGCGCGCTGAAGTGGACGGCCACCCGGGTGGATCTGGTGTTCGGCTCCAACTCGGTGCTGCGCGCTTATGCCGAGGTCTATGCCCAGGATGACAACAAAGAGAAGTTTGTCTGTGACTTCATCACCGCCTGGAACAAGGTGATGAATGCGGATCGCTTCGATCTGTTGGGCTAGTCCCCGAGCCGTTTAGCTAGCTGAACCAGCCCCGCACAGCCAAGGTGTGCGGGGCTTTTTACTGTCTGCTTTTTGCAGAGCACCACAATCTGCCGCGCTGCGACACCTGCTGGCCGGTATCGCAGGGCCGCTGGCATCCCTGTGCTTGGGCCAGCAGTATCATGTAACATGCTGATCCACTGATGATGCCCGGGGGCCACCCATTGGCCACTGATGTCCCATGAACGGACAAGGACAGAAACAAAGAGACAAGGAGTCAACTCATGCTGGAAATGCAGATCCAACCCCGCTTTCAGGAGACGGATGCCCTCGGCCATATCAACAATACGGTGCCGGCGGTCTGGTTCGAATCGGCGCGGGATCCCCTGTTCCGGATCTTCTCCCCGGATCTGGATGTGCATAACTGGCATCTGATCATCGCGGGCTATACGGTGCAGTTCAAACGGGAGCTGTTCTACGGCCAGCCGGTCACCATCAAGACTGGCGTGCGCCGCATCGGCACCAGTTCCTTTACGGTCTGGCAGGAGGCCTGGCAGGGCGGCGAACTGGCCGTCACCGCCGAAACGACCCTGATCCATTTTGACTACCGGGCCCGCCAATCCCTGCCCCTGAGCGATGCTCACCGGGAGGGGCTGCGGGCCTGGCTGACAGAGAGTTAACCACGGGCCGGATGGCCCATCACAGGAGTGTTATGTACAACTCAATGCGCAACACAGCGATCGTGCTGACCCTGGGATTCTGCTCCCTCCCTTCTCTGGCCGCTTCTCTCGCCGAGCAGTTTACCCTGATGGAGAAGGGGGCCGAGAGCGCCCTCGATACCCGTCAATTCAGCCATGATGGCGTCGATATCAAGGCCTGGATCGATGGCGCCCCCGTCATCATCGCCGTGCCCATCATGAACGAGCTGGGCAAGCTGGAAGGGGAGAGCCGCTACTACTTCAAGGGCGGCAAGCTGTTCGGGGTCAAAGAGCCCGCCGCCCAGTTCGCCTTTGATGACAGCGGCAAGCTGACCCAATGGTTGGACGAGAAGGGGCAGCCCGCCGAGTTCGTCAGCAAGATGAGCATGCAGCAGCGTCAGGAGTGGCTCACCAAGCGGGCTGCCGAGCTGAGCAAGCTGTTTGTGGTGAGCGCGGCCGAACAGAAGGTGGCCAAGGGGGGCGTCAAGCTGAAGGGGGCGGATCTCGCTCACTGGCTCTGCAACGGTAAACTGATGGATCTCGCCCACGGCGACAAGGTGATCTTCGAGCAGGATAAGCTGAAGATTGGCGAGCAGGGGATCGAAGGGGAGGTCTCCCTGCGTCAGGATAAGGGGTGGCAGGAGCTGAGCCTCAAGTGCGAGGTGCAGGGCACTCAGGTAACCCGCCTCACCTGGCAGCCGCTGCCGGGTGCCAACAAGCCGCAATAAGCGCAGCAGCAAGGGGGCCCATCACGGGCCCCCTTCTCATTCGGTGTGTGGCTCCCCCAGTTTGAGCCGGGTGAGCGCCTCGACCCGGCGCCACTGTCCTGGCTCGAACCAGCGGGCCAGCAGCTCCTGCTGCTGTTCGGCCCGGGCCTCGTTCGGCAGTTGCCTGAGCTCGGCCAGAAAGCCGCTGAGCTGCTCCTCGAACCCTTGCCGGTTCTGCTCCAGCTGGCGCATCCGATCCACCGCTTCCGGCCCCCCCGTCTCCAGCAGCAGAGCCTCCCGTTTGGCCGGGTCCATCTGCGCCAGCTCTTGCAACTCCTCAAGCAGGCGGCTGTTGGCCTCCGCCTCGCGAAACCAGCCCGGTTGCTCCGCCAGCCAGAGATCCAGCTCGCTGGCCAGCTGCGACTTGTCGCTGTCTCTTGCCTCCGCCAGCGCCCTGCGGCGCAGGGTCAGCTGCTCCATCAGTCGATCCTCGGCAAACAGCTGGGCCTGCTCGGCCGGGGTAAAGCTCTGCTGGCGCAGCTGCTCCCGCTCGTCAAACAGGATCTGCAGGCTGGCGAGGGTGATCTCGGTGGGCACTGTCAGGCTGCTCTGGGCAGAGACAAAGGTGCGATAGCGCGCCTGCAGGGCATCGGCGGCCTCCTGCTCGGGATCGTGCGGGTGGCTCTGTGCATGCTGGCTGGTTTGAGCGGGGGATGAGTCTGCCGTCGGTGCAGTGGGCCAGAGCAACACCCCGCCAAGCAGCAGGGTGATGGCGCAGGGCACGACGAGCAGGGTGGCTATCTTCATAGTCCCAGCTCCTTGAGACGGTTGGCATGCTGGCGATAGAGGGTGACCGGATCGGTCTCGAACAGATGGTGGATACCGAAGGACTGGTTTACTTCGTCCAGATGGTTCATCCGGTAGTCGGTGCCGATCACCTTGCCGAGGTGACTGCTGCAGACCCCGACCAGTCCGTCATTGGGCTCCTTGAAGAAGGCGCCGGTCAGCGCCAGCGCAGGATCCACCGGATCCAGCAGATTGGTCAGGTTGCCGCGCCCGCTCCAGGAGAAGTAGTAGACGCCGTTGGTCGCCTGCATCGGCCCCTCGCCGCAATAGCGGCTGGGCAGCCCCTCCGGGTAGCGCTGGTTGAACTGGCTGGCCCCCTTGCTGGTGAGGGCATCGAGGGCGGCGACCGGATCTTGCGGCAGCTGGCTCCCGCCCGAGAGCAGTGAAATCATGCCGGAGAGGGCGTGGGCCGCGGCGGCAGCCAGCTTCTCGGCGGCGCTGCCGGGGGCGGCATTGGCCCGCACCAGATCGGCAATCTCTGAGCCGTAGTTGACCCCGCCGACGCTGGTGGCGGAGGCGACCAGCTCGGGGGCGACCGAGGCGACATAGCGAATGGTGGGGCCGCCGTGGGAGTGGCCGATCAGGTTAACCTTCTCGGCGCCGGTGGCTGCCAGCAGCAGCTCAACCTGGGCGAGCAGTTGCTCCCCCCGTTGTTCCGAACTGGCGGTGGCCGACACTTGGGCCACGTAGACTTTGGCACCATCCCGGCTCAGGGCCTGGGGAATGCCGTAGAAGTAATCGACCCCGAGCAGCTTGTCGAAGCCGAACAGGCCGTGCACCAGCACTATGGGGTAGCGGGTCTGGGTGTATCCGCTGGCGTGTGCCAGCATGGGCAGGGTGCAGAGCAGCACCAGAAGCCATCTCTTCATCATCAGCATCCTTGTTGAATCGTGAGGAACAGATTGTGTGGCGTACTCCATGTTCGCCGGTGCCAGTATGGTGGCTGCTGACGGGAGAGGCTGTGAGGGGGATCGCAACTCGGGATTCAAAAGGGATTCAGGGTGTGGGCGGGGAGGTTGTGCTCCCCGCCCTGCGGCTTATTGCCACTCCACCAGGTGATACTGCTTCTTGCCCCGGCGCAGCAGCAGGTAGCGACCAAATAGCCGATCAGTGGCGCTCAGCTGATCATCCTGCTTGAGCACACCATTGAGGCTGATGGCGCCCGCCGCCAGCAGTTCGCGGGCGATGCGCCTGGAGTTAGCCAGACCGCAGCTGACCAGCAGGCTGACCAGATCCGTCTCGCCGCTGACGGTGCTGCACGGCATGCCATCCTGCGCCAGCTGGGCCAGATCGCTCTCGCCGAGGCGGGCCACATCGCCGCTAAACAGCAGCTCGCTGATGCGCTGCACCGCCGCCAGCGCCGCCTTGCCGTGCACCAGCTCGGTCAGCTCGTTCGCCAACACCTGCTGGGCCTGCTTGCGCCCCTGCCGCTTCGCGTCCTCCGCCTCCAGTGCATCAATCTCGCTCAGCGACATAAAGCTGTAGTAGCGCAGGAAGCGGTAGACATCCTCATCCGCGGTGCCGAGCCAGAACTGGTAGAAGGCGTAAGGGGAGGTGAGCGCCGGATCGAGCCAGACCGCGCCCCCTTCGGTCTTGCCGAACTTGGTGCCGTCTGCCTTGGTGATAAGGGGCAGGGTCATGCCGTGTACCTGCGCCTGATGGAGGCGGCGGGTGAGATCCATGCCGCTGGTGATATTGCCCCACTGGTCGTTGCCGCCAATCTGCAGGGTGCAGCCGAGCCGCTGGTGCAACACCGCAAAGTCGTAGGATTGCAGCAGAGCGTAGGAGAACTCGGTGAACGAGATGCCCTGATCCGGACGGGCCAGCCGCTGACGCACCGACTCCCGCGCCAGCATTGCGTTGACCGAGAAGTGCTTGCCGATATCCCGCAGAAAATCGAGGGCGGACATCTGCCCCATCCAGTCGCCATTGTTGACCAGTTGCGGGGCCGACAGGCCCTCATCGGCGGGCAGCAGCGCCCTGATTTGGGCAGACAGGCTGGCGACCCAACCCTGCACGGTATCGGTACTGTTGAGGCTGCGCTCGGTCGCCTTGAAGCTGGGATCGCCGATAAGGCCGGTTGCCCCGCCCACCAGTGCCACCGGGGTGTGGCCCGCCAGCTGGAAGCGGCGCAGCATCAAGAGCGGCACCAGATGACCGATATGCAGGCTGCCGGCGGTGGGATCGAACCCGCAATAGACGGTGCGCGGGGTGGCAAGATGATCGGCCAGGGCCGCCGTGTCGGAATTCTGGGCCACAAGGCCGCGCTCGGTCAGCTCATCGAGCAGGTGGGGGTTGATCATGGGTTCTCCAACAGCAGGGGGAAAAGCCGTCATCCTCGCCGTTCTGGCCGGTGGCGGATATGTCCCCTGAGGGACAGTTTTGCCACTCTCGTGCTAGCATTCAGCCATAGCGGGGAATCGCTCCCCGTCACCGGAAACGTGTCACCATGACCCAGCCATCCACCACAGATGCCTTGACCCGCAGCATGACCGAGGTGGTCGATGCCCTTCACAGCAGCGCCTTTGCGGCGGCGCTGGTGCGGCTGATCCAGCAACAGGTGGCGTTTGATTGCGCCCTGCTGCTCGGGGTGGGGCAGCGCCCCGTCTACCTCTACGACAACCTCAATCATCAGCGGGCTCTGTTGTTTGACCGCTACCTCACCAGCCACTTCAGTCAGGATCCCTTTATGCAGGCGCTGGAGCAGGACTTGCCTGCCGGCGTCTGGACCCTGGCACAGGTCTCCCAAGGGCGGCTCGATCCCGAATATCGCCACCACTTCTATCAGGCCACCGGCTGGCAGGAGGAGGTGGGGCTGATCCTGCCGGTGCGGGACGGACTGACGCTGATGCTGTTTCTGGGGCGACTCGACAAGCGCAGTACCCTCAGCCGTGACGAGCTGGCGAGGCTGGAGCAGCTGTTCCCGCTGGTACATTCGCTCTGTCGTCAGCAGTGGCGGCAGAGCCAGCCGCTGTTGGCCCAGAGCACTGTGCTGCCAGACAGCGCCAGCCTCAAGAGCGCGGTGGAGCTGGCGATGGCGAGTGTCGGGGGCGATGGGCTTACCCGGCGCGAGCGGCAGGTGGCGGAATTGCTGCTGCAGGGGCTGGATACGGAGGCGATTGCCGCGGAGCTCGGGATTGGCAGTGGCACGGTGAAGAATCACCGCAAGCATCTCTATGGCAAGCTGCGGCTCGGCTCGCGGGCCGAGCTGTTCAATCTCTTTCTGAACCACCTCATTACGGCGCCGGTGGAGGCATCACAGGCGTCATCGGCGGGAGATAAAGAGAACCCGCCATAGGGCGGGCCGGAGTTACTCGATGCGCGGGATGGTGGGAGTGGTTTCGGGCAGGATACTGAGCAACTGGTAGCGCTTCATCAGCTGCTTGTATTCATCCCCCTGTTTGACCTTGTCCAGCGCCTGTTGCAGGCGGGCAACCTGTTGCTTGTTTGCCCTCAGGTTGAAGGCGAAGCAGTTATCCTGCTCTTCAATAATCGCGACGGTGACAAAATCCTCGCTGGGGAAACCCAGCTCCTTGGCCTGATGGCGCAGCATCACCTCGTTGCCCGCCACCAGATCGGTGCGTGCCATGATGAGCTGGCGCACCACCTGATCCATGCGCTCTACCGACATCATATTGCTCGGGCTGATCCCGCGGTTGAGTAGCAACTGTTCCCCGACATCCGCCTGCATCACACCGATCTGCAGCTTGGCGAGATCCGCTTTGCTGGAAACTTTGGGGGCATCCTGCTTGCGGCCGACCAGCGCGACCCTGGAGTGGCTGATGGGGCAGACCCAGAGGAAGTGGGGATCCCGCTCCTTGGTGTGCGCCGTGGTAAAGAGCACGGCCTCTTGCTGCTGGGTCAGCAGATACCAGCCGCGGGCCCAGGGCAGAAAGTGGATGGGTTGCTCCGGCTCCCCCATTTCGCGCCACATCAGGCGCAGCAACTCGACCGCCAACCCCACAGGCTGACCATTTTTATCCTGGCCATTGAGCGGCATGTTCTGCTCCGAATAGTAGATAAGTGCCGGAGCCGGGAGCGCGATAAACAGGGCGAGAGAAGCGAGAGCAGGGAGCAGACGACGCATGATGCACTCCTTGTGCAGGTAGTTACCTAACAGTCTATGTGGCCTTTTCCATAACGTCATGATCCGGTCGCGGGATAAAAAACAGGCCACCTTGCGGTGGCCTGTCGGTTTATTTGAGCAGGGCTTCCATCTCCGCCTCTGCCTTGGCGCGCGCCTTGGCTTCCGCCGCTCTGGCGGCATCGGCGACACTCTCTCCGGCCGTATGAGAGGCTGCACTGACAGCCTGTTTGGCTGGAGCGGCAACGGCCTTGGTTGCCTCTTGCGTCTCGGTTGCAGCGGCGCTGCTGACTGCTTGTTTGGCAGGAGCGGTAACGGCCTTGGTGGCTTCTTGCGTTGCGGTCGCAGCGGCGCTGCTGACTGCTTGCTTGGCAGGCGCGGCAACGGCCTTGGTAGCTTCTTGTGTCGCGGCTGCAGCGGCGCTACTGACGGCCTGTTTGGCAGGAGCGACAGCGGCCTTGGTCGCTTCTTGGGTCGCGGCCGCAGCGGCGCTACTGACGGCTTGCTTGGCAGGAACGGTAACGGCCTTGGTGGCTTCTTGGGTCGCGGTCGCAGCTGTGCTGCTGACTGCTTGCTTGGCAGGAGTGGCAACAGCCTTGGTCGCTTCTTGCGTTGCAGTCGCAGCGGCACTGCTCACTGCCTGTTTGGCTGGCGCAGTGACTGCGGTGGTCGCACTGCGAGTCAGGTCGGTCGCGCTCTGGGTCACCGCTTGGGTGGCCTGTCCGGTGGCTTGTCTGGCGGCCTGCCCTGTGGCGTTGGCGGCTGCGCCGCTGATAGCCTGACTTGCGCTGTTGGTCAGCGAGCCGGTGACGCCGCGGGTCACTGTGCCCAGCGCGCTGCCAAGGGAGAAGGGGGAGGCGCCACTCTGACTGGTCGCCGCGCCGGTCAGGGCATTGGTCGCCGGGGTGAGCTGGCTGGTAGGGGTCTGCCAGCCCTGCATGGCGGTTGGCCATGTCGGTGCTGTGCCCGCCAGATTTTCGCCGAAGGTCAGGGTGGTGCCATCCCCTTTTTGCAGCAATACCGACATCTGGTTGGTTTGCGAGTTCCACACCATCCCCGCCTGCTTGGCGATATCCGGCACCGGCGCATACTCGGAGACCACATAGAAAAGCGGCCCTTCCTGCTGTAACTTGTCGGCAGTCTTGAGCAACTGCATGGTGCTGTCGTAATTGGGGCCAAGGATGGCGGTCATCCGATCCTTGATCAGGGGTTGTTCGAACAGATTGACCTCGTTCGGGTCAAAGCCGACCAGCGGCTTGAGCAGGGCCCACATCAGTTGGCTGGTGGGGCTCATCATCAGCAATGGGGCAACGCAGGCGGACAACATCAGGCTCAGGCAGGCCGCCTGAAGCAACGGCATGATACGCATTGGGATAATATCCAAATAACGATTTGATAAATAAGGTTATATTTTGTCAGGACGTGACAAATTCACCGGAAGTTTGCGCGTGGCAGCGAGAGACTGCCCGCAGGCGCTGGCAGGCTACCATATTGGTTCCACAATGCCAGCAGGCAGTATGATTGTCAGTCAAGTAAACCCCGGGGCTGGTCGATTCTTCGAGAGTGCCCCCATCGCAACAGGATCCCTCTCATGAAAAATTTACTGCTCTGCCTGCTGGCCTCCCTCTGGCTCGCCCCCGCTCTGGCCGTGTCCAAAACCACTGTGGTGGGCGAGTCTGTCAGCCCCGAGCTGGTGTTGCCGCTGGGCTCATTGCCCGAGCGGGTCTGCTGGTTTGCGGATCAGAAATATTCCGAAGGGGCCCGCATTCTGCAGGGAGATATCTGGCTGGAGTGCGGCCCGCAGAACGACCTCGAGAGCAATGGCGCGCTGGCCTGGCGCTCTCCTGCGGTGGTGTTGCCTGCCACCCGGGGAGCAAAAGATCAGAAGACGATTTCCGTGGGTCAGTGAGGCTTTTCTTGATCCAGCTAAAGACATGGACGTGATCCCTGTCGCATAATGCAGCTCCTTTCTTCTCTTGGCTGGAACCTAAGAAATGGCTCGTCGCTCTTCCAATGCACAACGTCGTCGCAGTAGCTGGTGGTACAAACGCCTGTTGGCAAGGGAGCGGGAAGAGCGCGAAGCGCGTTCCGTCCGGGATTGATACAGCAGTGAAAACAGAGCCTTGGGCTCTGTTTTTTTATTTATCAAATACCGCCATGACGAGAACGGGGGCCATCAGGCCCCCGTTTTGTTTTTGCAGATCTTGCCTGCTTGCGGCTTAGCGCTGCAAGGCGGCCAGTGCCAGTTCGACCCGCTTGGCGTATTCGGGGTCGGCCTGCTCGAAGTGCTTGAGCTGGGCCGCGACGATGGCGTCATCCTCCACATTGATGAGGGAGCGCGCCAGGTTGGCGGCGAGCCGCGAGCGCTGCCCTTCGTCCATGATGCGGAACAGGTTGCCCGGCTGGCTGTAGTAGTCGCTGTCGTAGTCACGGAAGTCGTAGTGCAGGGCGGCCCCTTCCAGACTCAGCGCCGGTTCGTGCTGCTCGCTCGGCTGCTGGGTGCCGAAACGGTTCGGCTGATAGTTGGGGCTGGCGCCGCCATTGCTGTCTGCCCGCATGGCACCGTCACGATGGGCACCGTGGTGGAACGGGCAGCGCGGGGCGTTGACCGGCAGCAGACCGTGGTTGACGCCAAGGCGATAGCGCTGGGTGTCCCCGTAGGAGAAGAGCCGCCCTTGCAACATGCGATCCGGCGAGAAGCCGATACCGGGCACCACGTTGGCCGGGGTAAAGGCGGCCTGCTCCACATGGGCGAAGTAGTTGTCCGGGTTCTGGTTGAGCTCCAGCACGCCCACCGGGATCAGCGGGTAGTCGCTGTGTGGCCACACCTTGGTGAGGTCGAACGGGTGGATGTTGTAAGTCTGGGCTTCGGCCTCCGGCATCACCTGCACATAGACCTTCCAGCGTGGGAAGTCGCCCCGCTCGATAGCGTTGAACAGATCCGCCTGACTGGTCTCCCGATCCTGCCCGACGGCGGTGGCGGCCTCTTCATCGGTGTAGAAGCTGTGGCCCTGCTCGGTCTTGAAGTGGAACTTGACCCAGAAGCGCTCGTTGGCATCGTTGATAAAGCTGAAGGTGTGGCTGCCGTAGCCGTTCATCTCCCGCAGGCTCTTGGGGATGCCGCGATCGCTGAACAGTATGGTGACCTGATGCAGGGATTCCGGATGGCGTGACCAGAAGTCCCAGGCGGCGGTGGCGCTGCGCAGGTTGGTGCGCGGATCCCGCTTCTGGGTGTGGATGAAGTCAGGGAATTTCAGCGGATCGCGGATGAAAAAGACCGGGGTGTTGTTGCCCACCAGATCCCAGTTGCCCTGTTCGGTATAGAACTTGAGGGCGAAGCCGCGCACATCGCGTTCGGCATCGGCGGCGCCCTTCTCACCAGCTACGGTGGAGAAACGCAGGAATACAGGAGTCTGCTTGCCGATGGCGCTGAACAGATCGGCCTTGCTGAACTGGCTGATGTCGTGGGTCACGGTAAAGGTGCCGTAGGCGCCCGAGCCCTTAGCGTGAACCACCCGCTCGGGAATGCGCTCGCGGTCGAAGTGGGCGAGTTTCTCCATCAACCAGATGTCTTGCATCAGGATGGGGCCGCGCGGACCGGCGGTGAGGCTGTTGTTGTTGTCGACGACGGGGGCGCCGTTGGCGCTGTGCAGGGTCTTGTCAGTCATGGCTTCTCTCCTTGTTGATATGGGGTCAGCCTACGGATCTGCACCGTATTCGGCCAATGGGCCTTTCCTCACCCTTTGATAGGCAAGACAAATGGGTGCGGGGAGGGGGTGTGTAACTGCGCCGGATATTGCATGATGGAGGTTTCGAGAAGGAGCCTCATATGCAGATTACTATCCGTCATGCCGAACCCGCCGATGCCCCCGCCTTGCGGGATCTCTATGCCATGCCCAATGCCCAGGCGGGCACTTTGCACTTGCCTATGCCTCCCCTTAGCCAGTGGCAGAAACGGTTGGAGAGCGACAGCGTGGTGGCGCTGGTCGCCGACGTTGACGGCCTGCTGGTAGGCCAGCTCTCGCTGCTGGTTGAGCCCAATCCCAGACGCAAGCATGTGGCCGGGATTGGCATGGGAGTGCGAGATGACTGGGCAGGTAAGGGGGTGGGCTCTACCCTGATGGCCGCGGCGCTGGATCTGGCCGATAACTGGCTCAACCTGCACCGGATTGAGCTGACCGTCTATACCGACAATGAGGCCGCACAGGCGCTTTATCGCAAGTTCGGTTTTACCGAGGAGGGGCGAGCCCGTGACTATGCCTTCCGCCAAGGGCGTTATGTGGATGCGCTCTATATGGCCAGAGTTGCGGGGAGCGTCAGTCGCTAACGGCATGGTCGACTATCAGGCCAGATTGCGCCCGGTGATCCGGGCGCTGGAGCAGAATCCCGATCTCTCCATTGAAACGCTGGCAAGCAGTGCCTGCTTGTCTTTCTACCATTTTCACCGGGTGTTTACGGCTGTGGCGGGGGAGACGCCCGGGGAGATGTGTCGTCGTCTGCGCATCCAGCGGGCTGCTTGGCAGCTCTGCTATTCCGATGCCAGTGTCACGGCCATTGCGTTGGGGGCGGGGCTCGCCAGCTCCCAGGCGTTTGCCAAGGTATTTCGCCGTTACTATGGTTGCACGCCGGGAGAGTTTCGCCGCGACAAGAGCAAGAATGGACACTTGATGAGCAAGGATGGACACGCACTTGTGCTGCCTAATCCTTATGCTGAGGGTCACTCATCAGCAAGGAGCAATACCATGAAAACCACCGAGATGGACGCCCGTACTCTGGCCTATATGCGTGTCACCGGCCCCTATGGCGAGGGGTATGATCCCGTCAGCCGCCAGCTGCATCAGTGGGCCAGCGCCCGCGGTCTGGAAGGTGGGGAGTGGATCTTCATCTATCACGATAACCCCGAGGTGACTCCGCCAGCCCAGTGTCGCACTGACATCGGGGTCACGGTGCCTGCGGGGACGGTGGGGATGGGAGCGGTCGAGATCCAGCTTATTCCCGCCGGTCGTTACGCCCAGTCCCGTTATCTTATTACCGACCGCAGTCAGTATGGCCCGCGTTGGCAGGAACATATCGGCGACATCGTTGCTGCCGGGCTGGAGTTTGGCAATGGTCCCTGCTTCGAGCTTTATCACAGCATGAGCGATGATCCTGTGCAGGACGATGTCAGCTTTTGCTCCAGCCTAAAGGGGTAGGACGCAGCAAGACGGAAGGGATGGTACAGAACGTCGCGCAGAAACGAGAGAGCCGGACAGTGTCCGGCTCTTTTGCATCTGGCGGTTGGGCGGCGGTTAGCGCTGGAACCCCTTCTGGGCGAACTTGGGTCTGGCATTCATGATCTGCTCCACCTGTTCGTCGCTCATCTTGCCGCGCGACAGTCCCAGCACCTTGTAGGTGAGCAGCGGTCGGGCGGGCAGGGCGATCATCAGGGCGCGGATCTGGTTCTCGTCATCCTTCTCCCGGGTCGGCTTGCCGTAGGCGTAGGTGAGGACGCCGGCATCCATCAGGTTTTTGACGGCGGGCTCGGTGATCGGCAAGTTTATGACGCTTTTACGCTGCAGCACGAATTCGCGCAGCACCGCCTTCTCGTTGAAGTCGAGGAAGCCGATCATCTGGGCCAGCTGGTCCTGCTGACGGCGCGCCTGCCACTCTTCGCACGCCCACTCCCAGGCGATCAGGAAGCCCTGACTGCAGAAGTAGGAGATGGCGATCAGCATGCCGACCCCCAGCCAGGCCGCATGATCCGCAGCCCACTGGCTGACGGCCCCTTTCATCAGCCCGGCCGGAAACAGCAGAATGATGCTGCAGCAGAGCAACAACCAGACCATCAGCCAATTGAGGCGGTTCAGTTGATAGAAATGTTGGATCCACCGTTTCATTGTTCATCCTTCCCAAACTGTTGTGGATAGTGAACTACCTACAGCAATCGGTGTGCCAACAGCGCAATGGCGGCGGGGAGGGGGCGCTGGCGAGGTTACATTCCCTTACAACTTATTGAATGAGTTGTCATTAATTTGCCTTGTGAGGCGGCGGTCGAGTTGCTAAAACGTCCCCTCAGTCATTGGGGAGTAGCAACCCGCCCGCATTCCGGGCCGGGCCCATGTCAACACTCTTGGATCCTCGTATCCATGGCATGGGCGGCGATAGGCACTATCGCTCTGCAAGACCTTTGGCCTCGATATGCACGCCAGCCGGGCGAGCCATGTCGGGTCCATCGGTTATTCTGCTCGCCTGGCGGTATCTATTATGTTGATTACCTTGCTGTTATTTCTCGTCTCTGCGGTCACCATCTACCTTGCCTGCGAATATTTCGTCAATGGCATCGAGTGGACCGGCCACCACTTCAAACTCTCCCAAAGCGCCACCGGCTCCCTGCTGGCGGCGCTGGGTACTGCCCTGCCCGAGTGCATCGTCACCCTGACCGCTCTGCTGATGGGCAACACGACCGCCCAGCAGGAGATCGGCATCGGTGCCGCCCTTGGCGGGCCGCTGGTGTTGGCCACCATCGGCTATGCAGCGGTCGGTCTTACCCTGCTGCTTTGCATGGGGCGTACCGAACGGGCCATCGATGGCGAGGTGCAGCGCGAGATTGGCCGGGATCAGCGCTGGTTTATGGGCATCTTTCTGGTGGCGACCGCGCTGGGGCTGGTCGCCTTCACCGGCAAGAGCTGGCTGGCTCTGCTGTTCGTGCTGGTCTACCTCGTTTATGTAAGGCGCGAGCTGAAACAGAGTGACAGCCACGAAGTCGAATTGCCGGAGCCCCTCAAGCTGGCCCCAGATGCCGGGATCCCGCCCCTTGGCAAGGTGTTGCTGCAGACGTTGGCTGCACTGGTGGTGGTGGCGCTGGCGGCCCAGCTGTTTGTCCATCAGCTGGAGAGCATGGGCGAGCTGTTTGGCCTCTCGCCGGTGCTGGCGGCCCTGCTGCTGAGTCCGGTGGCGACCGAAATGCCGGAGCTGATGAACGTGCTGATCTGGGTGCGGCAGGGCAAGAACCGGCTGGCGCTGGCCAATATCTCCGGGGCCATGATGATCCAGGGCTCCATCCCCAAGGCCTTCTGTCTGCTGTTTACCCCCTGGTTGCTGGATGGCGCCATGATGGCCTCCTCGCTGGTGACGCTGCTGGCAGTGGGCTTGCTCTGGTGGGGGTTCAGAAAGGGAACCATGACCGCCGGGCGGTTGGCGTTGGTCGGTCTGCTCTATCTCGGTTTTTGCAGCTGGTTGCTGGTGAGCTGAAGCGGGAATCGCGGATATGAAAAAGCCCCCTTGGCAGGGGGCTTTGTTGTATCGGTTGGGGCGGTGCTTACAGCGCGGCGATCTCGGCCTGCTGGGCTTCCAGCTTGGTCAGCTGGAGACGGTAATCTTCCAGCTTCTCGCGCTCTTTGGCGATGACCGCTTCCGGCGCCTTGGCGACGAAGGCTTCGTTGCCAAGCTTGCCTTCGATACGGCCGCACTCGCCCACCAGACGGGCAACCTCTTTGGCCAGACGGGCCAGTTCGGCGTCCTTGTCGATGAGACCGGCCATCGGGATCATCAGTTCGGTAGCACCGATCAGCTTCTTCACTGACAGCGGGGCGGTTTCACCGTCCGCCAGTACGCGAATGGATTCCAGACGGGCCAGGGACTTGAGGAAGGCCTCGTTGTCAGCGGCGCGCTGGGCATCCTTGGCATCGCACTGGAGCAGCACGTTGAGAGGCACGCTCGGCGCCACGTTCATCTCGGCACGGATGTTGCGGATACTGACGATGAACTCCTTCACCCACTCCTGATCCGCCATCGCGGCTTCGTCCACCTTGGCGGCGTCGAATTCCGGGAAGGCCTGAATCATGATGGTATCGGCGTGTACGCCAGCCAGCGGGGCGACCGATTTCCAGATGGTCTCGGTGATGAACGGGATGATCGGGTGCGCCAGACGCAGCAGGGTTTCCAGCACGGTCACGAGGGTGTGGCGGGCAGCGCGCTGCTCGGCCTCGGAGCCCTTGGTCAGCACCGGCTTGGTCAGCTCCAGATACCAGTCACAGAACTGGTTCCAGATAAATTCGTACAACACACCGGCTGCGATGTCGAAGCGGTAGGTATCGAGGGCGGTACGGAAGTCACGGATGGCCACTTGCAGCTGGGACTGGATCCAGCGATCCGCCAGACTGAACTGCATCTCGCCGCCGTTGAAGCCACAATCCTGATCTTCGGTGTTCATCAGCACATAGCGGGAGGCGTTCCACAACTTGTTGCAGAAGTTGTTGTAGCCATCCAGGCGCTTCATGTCCCAGTTGATGTCACGACCGGTAGAGGCCAGCGCTGCCAGAGTGAAGCGCAGGGCGTCGGTACCGTGGGCATCGATCCCTTCCGGGAACTGCTTGGCGGTACGCTTGGCGATCTTCTCGGCCATCTGCGGCTGCATCATGTTGCCGGTGCGCTTCTCCAGCAGATCTTCCAGCGAGATGCCGTCGATCATGTCGAGCGGGTCCAGCACGTTGCCCTTGGACTTGGACATTTTCTGGCCCTCTTCGTCACGGATAAGGCCGGTGATGTAGACGGTCTTGAACGGGACTTGCGGCTGGCCGTTTTCGTCCTTGATGAAGTGCATGGTCATCATGATCATCCGGGCAATCCAGAAGAAGATGATGTCGAAGCCGCTCATCAGCACGTCGGTCGGGTGGAAGGTCTTGAGTGCCTCGGTGTTGTTCGGCCAGCCCAGGGTGGAGAAGGTCCACAGGGCGGAGCTGAACCAGGTGTCGAGCACGTCTTCGTCCTGACGCAGGGTAGTCACGGACGGGATGCTGTGCTTGGCGCGCACTTCATCTTCGCTGCGGCCAACGTAGACGTTGCCGGCATCGTCATACCATGCCGGGATGCGGTGACCCCACCACAGCTGACGGGAGACGCACCAGTCCTGAATGTCGCGCATCCAGGAGAAGTACATGTTTTCGTACTGCTTCGGCACGAACTGGATGCGGCCATCTTCCACCGCCGCGATGGCGGTCTTGGCCATCGGTGCCACGCGCACGTACCACTGGTCGGTCAGCATCGGCTCGATGGGCACGCCACCGCGATCGCCGTAAGGCTGTTGCAGCACGTGATCCTTGATCTCGTCCAGCAGACCCAGCTCTTCCAGCTTGGCCAGAATCGCTTTACGGGCGGCGAAGCGCTCCAGACCGGCGAACTCGGCCGGCAGGGCCGCGTCATAGGCGGTGCTCGGGTTGCCGTTGGTATCGACCACTTCGGCCTCGGCACGCACGTGGGCGTCCAGAGTGAAGATGTTGATCATCGGCAGGCTGTGGCGCTTGCCCACTTCGTTATCGTTGAAGTCGTGGGCCGGGGTGATCTTCACGCAACCGGTGCCCTTCTCCATGTCGGCGTGTTCGTCGGCGACGATGGGGATCAGACGGTTCACCAGCGGCAGCAGGATGTGCTGGCCGATCAGCGCCTTGTAACGCGGGTCTTCCGGGTTCACGGCCACGGCGGTATCGCCCAGCATGGTCTCCGGACGGGTGGTGGCGACGATCAGGTAATCCTTGCCTTCGGCGGTCTTGGCGCCGTTGGCCAGCGGGTAGCGCAGGTGCCACATGTGGCCCTTGATCTCGCGGTTTTCAACTTCCAGATCGGAGATGGCGGTGTTGAGTTTCGGATCCCAGTTCACCAGACGCTTGCCGCGGTACATCAGGCCATCTTCGTAAAGACGAACGAACACTTCCTGCACGGCGGCGGAGAGACCCTCATCCATGGTGAAGCGCTCGCGCTCCCAATCCACGGAGTCGCCCAGACGGCGCATCTGGCGGGTGATGGTACCACCGGACTCTTCCTTCCACTGCCAAATCTTGTCGATGAAGGCATCACGGCCGTAATCGTGGCGAGTTTTGCCCTCTTCTGCGGCGATCTTGCGCTCAACTACCATCTGGGTGGCGATACCGGCGTGGTCGGTACCAGCCTGCCACAGGGTGTTCTTGCCCTGCATGCGGTTGTAGCGGATCAGGGTATCCATCAGGGTCTGCTGGAAGGCATGACCCATGTGCAGGCTGCCGGTGACGTTCGGCGGCGGGATCATGATGCAGAAGGAGTCTTTGCTGGTGTCGCCGTGGGGCTTGAAGTAGCCCTGAGCTTCCCAGTGCTGGTAGAGCGCCTGCTCGATGGCGTTGTGATTAAAAGTCTTTTCCATGGTCTCGCCGTAATCTGGATGGATGGATTCTGGTGTTTATTCGTCGTGGATCACTGGCGGCGCAGTCAGGGCTGCGCCGGATCCGGGGCGGCAAGGACGGGCTGATCCCTCATCTCGAGGGCATGGCCTGCCTGGCGATAGTGCTTGTAGCGCTCGCGGGCTTGCTGCTTTTGTGTTTCGTCAGTGGGGACAAAATCTACCACTTGAGCGAAGTGTCCTGCAAACAAAGGTGTCTGTTTGGCCAGATTGATGAGGCGGGCATAGCGCCGGCGTGGCGGCTGGTGGCCGATCTCCACCGGTGCCTGACCGCTTTCGCCCTGCAGCTGGTGCGGCACGAAGCGCTCCGGCGGCAGTTGCCACAACAACTCGTCCAGGCGCAGGGCCTGGGCCTCATCGTTGCAGAACAGGTAGATATGGCCCGCCCCCCACGACTCGGCAGCAAGAGTGCAGGCCAGTCGCTCGACCGCAGAGGCCTGCGCGTCATCCTGTTCGCTCATCAGGTAAAAGGTCACTTGGCTCATCAGGTTGATCCCGTTTTGCGGTGACGGACTGTTGACCGCCTCATGAGGCTGACGGGGCGTTTCCCGTCCGCAGCTCACTGATTCAAGAATGAAACAAGGAAGAGGCGGGCCTCTTCCTTGTGGTTCAGGGTAACGCCAACCCTTCCGATGCTGTCATCGGCAGGGGCCGGAGAGTTACTCTTTCTCTTCGATATCCACGCCAGCCCGGTTCAGCAGGAACTGGGTCAGCAGGGGCACCGGACGACCGGTGGAGCCTTTATCCTTGCCACTCTTCCAGGCGGTCCCGGCGATATCCAGGTGGGCCCAGTTGTACTTCTTGGTGAAGCGTGACAGGAAGGCGGCTGCGGTGATGGTGCCGGCCGGACGACCGCCGATGTTGGCCATGTCGGCGAACGGGCTGTCGATCTGTTCCTGATACTCGTCAAACAGCGGCAGACGCCAGGCACGATCACCCGCCTGCTCGGAGGCGTTGAGCAGCTCGTGGGCCAGCGGGTTGTGGTTGGCCAGCAGACCCGAGGTGTGGTGACCCAGCGCGATGACGCAGGCACCGGTCAGGGTCGCCACGTCGATCACGGTTTCCGGATCGAAGCGGTCCACATAGGTCAGCGCATCACACAGCACCAGACGACCTTCCGCATCGGTGTTGAGCACTTCGATGGTCTGGCCGGACATGGAGGTGAGGATGTCACCCGGGCGATAGGCGTTGCCACCAGGCATGTTTTCGCAGCCAGCCAGTACGCCGATGACGTTGATCGGCAGTTGCAGCTGGGCCAGCGCATGCATGGTACCGAGCACGGAGGCGGCGCCACCCATGTCGTACTTCATCTCGTCCATGCCGTCAGCAGGCTTGATGGAGATGCCGCCGGAGTCAAAGGTCAGCCCCTTGCCGACCAGCACGATGGGCTTGGCATCCGGATGACCCTTGTATTCGATGATGGCCATCATGGCTTCGTTGTCGGAGCCGCGGGCCACCGCCAGATAGGAGTTCATGCCGAGTTCGGCCATCTCCTGCTCGCCCACCACCTTGGTGGTGATGTTGTCGTAGGCATCGGCCAGACGACGGGCCTGGGAGGCCAGATAGGCCGGGTTGCAGACATTGGGCGGCATGTTCGCCACGTCGCGGCAGACCCGCACACCCTTGGCCACGGCCAGACCGTGAGCGATGGCTTTTTCACCAATGGTCAGTTCCCGACGCGTCGGCACGTTGAATACCAGCTTGCGCAGCGGGCGACGTGGCTCGGCCTTGTTGGTTTTGAACTGATCGAAGCTGTAGAGGCCCGCCTTGGTGGTTTCTACCGCCTGGCGCACCTTCCAATAGGTATCCCGACCCTTGACGTGCAGCTCGGTGAGGAAGCAGACCGCTTCCATGGAGCCGGTTTCGTTCAGGGTGGTGATGGTCTTGTTGATGATCTGCTTGTACTGGCGTTCGTCGAGTTCCCGCTCCTTGCCGCATCCGACCAGCAGTACGCGCTCGCTGAGCACGCCCGGTACTTGATGCAGCAGCAGCATCTGGCCTGGTTTCCCTTCCAGGTCGCCACGGCGCAGCAGCGAACTGATATAGCCATCGCTGATCTTGTCCAGTTGTTCGGCAACCGGAGAGAGGCGACGAGGCTCAAATACGCCGACTACGACGCAGGCGCTCCGTTGCTTCTCTGGACTGCCACTCTTTACACTGAACTCCATGGAATCTCCTACATCCTAAAGACAAAAGGCACCTTTTATTGAATAATGCGGTGCTTGTTGGGGTATCAGAGGCGGAGCGAACAGCCACAGGCTCCGCAGTTCAAACTGGTAAAAATCCAATATACGGCCCTATTTTTCAGGCATTCGACTAAAAACACAAGTTTACTTGGGAATGACTGTGATCGTTTTCCGATATTTGTTCAGGGAAACCCTGAAAACCCAGCTGGCAGTGTTATTCGTATTGCTGCTTATCTTTGTCAGCCAACAATTTATCAAGATCATCGGTGACGCCGCCGATGGCGAGGTGCCGACACGTCTGGTCTCCACCCTGCTGCTGCTCAACTTGCCCAATATGGCGCTGTTGATGCTGCCTATCAGCCTCTTTTTAGCCATTTTGTTTGCCCATGGTCGCCTCTACGCCGAAAGCGAGATGACGGTGATGCATGCGGTCGGCTTCAGCCACCGTTTCGTGATGCGCAGCGCCATGTTGCTGGCCTTGCTGACGGCGGTGGTCGCGGCGTTCAACACCGGCTGGATCGCCCCGCAAGCCAAGGAGCGCGAGTATCAGGTGATCGACGAGTTCAAGGCGGACCCGGGTATTTCCTTCCTGCAGGCGGGCCGCTTTATGGATCTCGATAAGGGGCGTCTGGTTGCCTATATCCAGGATTTGAACGACAACGGCTCAAAACTGCAAAAGATCTTCGTACTGCAGCGGGCGGAGGGGAACAATCCTCCCTCGGTGGTAGTGGCGACCGAAGGGGTGGTGACGGTCGACGAGAACGGTCTGCAGTGGCTGACCCTGATGGATGGTTCCCGCTACGAAGGGAACTTCTCCGGCAAGCAGTTCCAGATCTCCGATTTTCGCGAATATGGTCTGGTGATCCGCCAGCAAGAGATGGAGCGTTCCAACCGCAAGGCGGCGGCCAAGCCGACCATGGAACTGTTCGGTACCCAGGACAACGCCATGATGGCGGAATTGCAGTGGCGTATCTCGCTGCCCCTCTCCATTCCGGTGCTCACCCTGCTGGTGGTACCGCTGGCGCGGGTCAACCCCCGTCAGGGGCGCTACGCCAAGCTGTTGCCGGCCATCATGCTCTATCTCTCCTACTTCCTGCTGCTCAGCGCCGCCCGTTCGGCCATCGACAGCGGTCGGCTGCCCTACTGGCCGGGGATGTTCCTGGTGCCGCTCGGTTACCTGCTGTTTATCGGCCTGCCCCTCAATCTGCAGGGCACCAGCTGGTGGAACGGGGTGAAAGGGCGCTATTTCAACAGAAAATCAGCATGATGCTGCAACATAGGAACTTCTGCTGATGTTTGGCATTCTCGATAGATATATCGGTAGGGTCATCTTTATGTCGATCCTGCTGTGTGAAATCACGCTGGTTGGTCTGGCGGGGCTCATCAAATATGTGGAGCAGCTCAAGTCGGTCGGTGACGGCAACTACGACATGATCAATGCCCTCTACTATGTGCTGCTCTCCATGCCCAAGGAGGCGGTGCTCTTCTTCCCGCTGGCCGCGTTGCTGGGTGGCCTGATTGGTCTGGGTCAGCTGGCGACCAGCTCCGAGCTGGTGGTGATGCAGGCGGCGGGTCGCTCCAAGATCAGTATCGTGATGGCTGCGCTCAAGACGGCGATCCCGCTGATGATCATGGTGGGGTTGATGGGGGAATATGTGGCCCCCATCGCCAAGCGGATGGCAGATGACATCAAGGCGGGCGCGCTCTCCGAAGGTCGTCTGACTGTTTCCGCCTACGGGGTGTGGGCTCGCGATGGCAACAACTTCGTCAATATCAACGGGGTGCGTAACGATGGCGCCCTCACCGGCATCACCCTCTATCGCTTCACCCCCGAGCGCAAGCTGATCGACGTGGTGCAGGCGCAGGAGGGGGTGTTCGAGCGTCACCACTGGCTGCTCAAGCAGACCCAGGTTACCCGCTTCGACGACCCGGCGCAGATCCGCAGCGAACAGCATGACAAGATGGAGTGGAGCTCGGAGCTGACGCCCAAGCAGCTGGGGGTGGTGAGTATCGACCCCGAGAACCTCTCGGTCTCCGGTCTGCTCGACTACATCGGCTATCTCGATGCCAACAAGCAGGATGCCGGTCGCTACAAGCTGGAGATGTGGCGCAAACTGCTGTCACCGCTCTCGGTGGTGGCGATGATCCTGCTGGCCTCCTCCTTCATCTTTGGCCCGCTACGCTCGGTGAGCATGGGGGCTCGGATGCTGATGGGGATCATGACCGGCTTCGCCGTCTACGTGAGTGATCGGGTGTTTGGCCCCATCAGTCTGGTCTATGCGGTACCGCCCATTCTGGCGGCTATCGCGCCCAGCCTGCTGTTTGGCGGTATCTCCTTCTACATCCTCAGCCGCAAGCAGTAATCCGCACGAGGTTATGAGGAAATGCAAAGAGGGCACCTGTTGGTGCCCTCTTTCGTTATTGCATTGATCCGGGATTACTTGTTCAACAATTCCAGATTTGCCTCTTTGCTCAGCACGATCACTTCGCACTCGGCCCAGATATCCTGAAACGCCCGCGGGCGCTGGCGGTTGAACAGGCACATCAGGTTGCCCAGACCAAAGGCGGCAGTGGCGAGACGGATCAGCGCCTGGGTAACGCGGATGTGGCTGCCATCTTCGTTCTGAATGCGCAGCCGCCAGGCGCGCATGCCGACGGTCTGGCCAGCGCGGGTCCAGAACCAGGCGTAGAAACCACAGATGACGAAGGCGAGCCACAGGGTGTAGATCAGGCTCAGGTGGTGGCGGGTCAGCAACCAGACGGTATCTTCACCCGCCGGTACGCTGGCCATGCCGGTGACCAGCAACAGCTTGGCGACACCCATGCCGATAAAGCCGGCGATGATCAGCAGCGAAGTCACCACCAGCGCATCATAGATCAGGGCGCCGAGGCGACGCAGCAGACCCGCTGACGGGTATGGCTGAGTGGCGGGAGAGGGGGATTTTTGTTGGACTTTTTTAGGCTTGGCCATCGTTTTTATTCCATTAAGATGATGGCGGCATTCTATGTAACTGGCCCCGCATCGGCAAGACGTTGAATAAATGAACAAACGGGAGTGTTCAATCGAAAAACACCTTGCATGGCATCGCGCCATTCGTATAATCCCTCGCAGTTGCCCGGGTGGCGAAATCGGTAGACGCAGCGGATTCAAAATCCGCCGGTGAATAACCGTGTCGGTTCGAGTCCGACCCCGGGCACCATCAAATTCATGACAAAAGGCCATCAGCAATGATGGCCTTTTGTTTTTTGGCGTTCCTGCACATTGGAGCGTTACTATTGAGCTGGCAGTACTTCCCGTTACCTCTTGGTATCCCTTCTCTTTTCCCGCTCTCCGTTATTTCCTTTTCTTGATATAGCCGCTGACGGCATCACCGCCAGCGGTCTGTTTCTATTGCGGTTTTTTCCAAACCTTGCTGCATCAGAACATGGTTGCCGTGCTATCCCAGCAGGGCAAACAGCAGGGTACCGAGGCTGCCAGCGAGTGTCAGCGCGATGATGGCTCTGGGTGTGCCGTGCAGCTTGGTCCACATAAACAGGCTGGTGAGGGCGAGCAGCAACAGGGCCAGGGCGGCGATATCGCCAAACAGCTGCCAGCCGAGGCCGGTACCCATGCCGCGGTGCAGCCGGTTGAGGCTGGCGGCAAAGTTGGCCAGTTGCAGATCGGTACGTACCAGCAGGGTACCCTCAACATAGCTGGCGGCCACGCTCTGGCTGAGGGTAACGCCGCGCATTTCCCACTTGGCGGGCAGGGTGAGCGGGCCGTTCGGGGTGGGCAGGGTCTGGGCCGGGGTGATCATGGTTCGCCCGTCGGCAAAGGTATCGGGATAGCGCTGTTGCAGCAGGATTTTCAGCTGCTCCGGGCTGGCGAGCGGCGCCTTGAGCACTATCTCTTCACTCGATTTGTCGGTGTGGGGGCCGGGGATGGGCAACACGGCACGGTGTTGCAGCCAGAGACCGGTGATGCCGTACATCAGCATCAGGGCGAGGGTAAAAAAACCGGCCCAGGCATGGAGGCGGCGTACCCATTTGTTGTTGTGAAGGGGAACTCTTCTGCGTTTCATCGTGGTTGCTTCATAAAAAAACTGGCCAGCAAGGGCTGGCCAGTCGGGGTGGTTGTCACAGAGATCAGAAGCGGTAGGTTCCGGTCAGGCTCAGCTGACGGGGCGTACCCGGCATGATCTGGGTGGCACTGGTGGCGCTGACAAAGTACTCGTGGTCGGTCAGGTTTTCGGCGCTCAGCTCGGCTTCCCACTGCTGCCAGCGATAACCGGCGCGCGCATCGAAGCGAGCGTAACCGGGCAGAGTGGTGGTGTTGGCGTTGTCGGCAAAGCGATCGCCCACTGCCGTCACGCCGGTTTCGCCGAACCAGCCCTGCTCGCCACTCTTGTAGCCGAGATAGAGCTGGCCATTCTGACGGGAGACGTTCATCGGGCGCTTGCCCTGCAGATCCGTATCCGCCTTGACCTGCTCCGCATCCTGAATGGCGAAGCCACCACGCAGGTAGATCTCGTCGGTCAGCTCGGCGCGGGCGCTCAGCTCGACACCCTCGGTGCGCTGCAGGCCGGTGAGGATCACCTTGGTGGGATCCAGCGGATCCTTGGTGCGCTTGTTGTACATCTCCAGTCGATAGAGGGAGAGAGTGGTCGCCAGCTTGCCGTTCAGCCAGTCACTCTTCACGCCACCTTCGTAGAGGCGGGTGTGCTGGGGTTCCAGCCCGTTGTTTTTGTCGCCCGGGGTGATGCCGATCAGTTCGCCGCCCACCGGAGTGAAGGTCTTGCTGTAGGAGGTGTAGAAGGCGTGATCCTCGAGGGGATTCCACACCAGACCGAGGCGCGGGCTCAGGCTGTTGACCGAGACGCTTTCCTCCTTGTTGAGGTCGTAGCGGCGACTGGTGACGGTGAAGTCGTCACGGCGCAGCCCGCCCACCAGATGCCAGTCACCCAGGCTGAGCTGATCCTGCAGATAGAGGCCATTGCCGCGCACCTTGTGTTTGGCGTCGCTGGAGAGCTTCATGGCGCCATTGTAGGTAGGCAGTGAGCCCGGGTCGTAGAGGTTGCCGGACGGGATGGCGGTGGCGTTCTGGTAGAGCTTGGGTGTGCGCTCCTGCCAGTTCTGCTCGAAGCCGGCCAGCAGGCGATGTTCCACCGGGCCGGTCTGGAACAGACCCTCGGCCTCGGTGTTGCTGATCAGGTTCTTCGCTTTCAGATCCTGCTGCCAGCGGGAGCGGGTCACCTTATCCCCTTTGACGCTGGTGACATAGGTGTTGTCAAACTGGCTGTCGAGGGTGGAGTAACCGAGCTGCTGGCGCAACTGCCACTGATCGTTGATATCCCAGGAGAGGCGGGAGCGGGTGGATTGCGCCACGTCATCGATGAAGTCGCGGCTGGTATCGCTGTAGACATACTCTCGCGGCACATCGGCCGGACGGCCATTGACCCCGGGAATGCCGCGATCCGGGGTGCGGTCATGTTCGTTGCGCTCGTACTGTACCAGCCAGTTTAGGTTGTCGCTGATCTCCCAGTTGGCGGAAGGCGCCAGCAGGGTGCGCTTGCTCTTCACGCCGTTGCGGAAGCTATCTTTGTCCTCTTGCGCCATGTTGAGGCGCAGTTGCACCTGCTCACTCGCCTCACCATTGAGGTCGGCGGCCAGTCGCTGACTGTCAAAGCTGCCGACCCGGGCGGTGACGCTGGACTCCTGCCCTTTTTGCGGCTTCTTGCTGACCCGGTTGACGATGCCCCCCGTGCTACCGCGGCCGTAGAGCACGGCAGCCGGGCCCTTGAGCACTTCCACCCGCTCGATGTTGCCGAGATCCCGGGTGTACTGCATGTCGTCGCGGAATCCGTCGAGATAGAAGTCGTTGCTGGCGCTGAAGCCGCGGATATTGACCCCGTCGAAGCGGGTATCACCGCTGGCGTTGACCCCGGGAATGCCGCTCAGGGCTTCACTCAGCGTCGGTTGGCCGAAGGCGGTCAGCTCGCTGACCTTGACGCTGTCGATGGTCTGGGGCACCAGCTTGGCTGGCGTATTGGTCCGGGTAGCGGTGGCAACTTCCTGATGCTGGGAGCGCTTGCCAACCACAGTCATGGTTTCATCGGTGGCCTGGGCAGTGAAGCCGGTGCCCAGCAGTGCCAGCGAGACCAGCGTTCTGCGAAAGTGAGGGTGCTGCATATTCAATATTGACTCTTTGGATGTCGACCTGACGGCTCGAACATATTGATTTAATTATAATTAGCCTGACCCGCCAAAGCGGGATGCCAATGATATTGATTTTCATTTGTCTGGCAAGGTGAAAATGGATAGGGGCATTGGAGGAGGGTTGTGCGGTCGGGGGAGCTCGGCTGAAAAGCAGAGCCATTGCAGCAAACCGCGCGAACGAAGCAAGGGAAAAAGGGCGTAGCGGAAGAGAAAGGGACAAAACGTGAAGAGGCATCCGGCCCGATAGGACGGGCCGGATGGAGGGTTCAGTGGGTACGCAGCAGTCGATGGGCGAGTGGCAGGGCCGCCATCAGGCGATAGGCCAGCAGAGATGATCCCAGCAGCAGCGGCACCTTGGCGATCTCCCACAGGATGGATGCGCCCTGCGGGCCGAACACGAAGAGCCAGACCACCAGCATCATGTGCAGGCAGTAGATCCCGAGCACTTTGGGGGCCTGACGTTCAAGCCAGCTGCCCTTGCCCCACTCGGGGTTGGCCAGCAGCAGGCCAAACAGGCCGATAGTCCAGGGAAGGGAACCGAGCAGGAAGTCGTGGCGGGTGAGTGGCACCCCGGCGAAGTGCTGCAGCGCCCAGGCTTCACAGCCATAGAGCGCCACGCCCACCAGCAGCAGTTGCCAGCCGGTGCGGGCATCGGGTTGCCACTGACGCTGGCGCAGCAGGGCACCAAGCGCCACAAACAGCAGGGAGAAGAAGGGGCCGTTACGGGTGAGCAGTGGCCACTCGGCACCCAGCAGCGGCTTGGCATAGGAGCCCCCCAGCAGCGCCAGCAAGTAGAGGCCAAGACCCAGCCAGATGGCGAGCGATGGTCTGCCAAGCCGGTAACAGAGTGCCAGCAGGGCCACCGCCATGATCAGGGCAGGCAGGAACCAGAGGTGGATCATGCCGCCCACCAGCCAGCCATTGAGGGGGTCGCCGAGCTGGAATTGCCACTGCCCGCGCAGGGAGGCCAGATAGCCTTGCTGCACGGCATCCAGTGGATTGAACGGCACCAGCAGGTAGACCAGACTCCACACCAGCCAGAGCAGCAGCAAGGGGCGGCAGTAGCGCCAGGCCACGGTCAGCGGCGCCTCGCGACTCAGTCTCGGCTGCAGAAAATAACCGGCACAGAGGAAAAACAGCGGCACGGCAAAGCGGCATAACTGGTTGATGGTGCCGCTCAGCCAGAGCCAGGATCCACTTCCCCACAGGGCGGGATTGAACGGATTGGCGAAGGGGGATACGTGAATGGTCATCACGGCCAGAATAGCCAGTACCCGCCCGCACTCGATACTGGAAATACGCATGGTGGCTCGTCGTTACAGGGGTTGTGATGGCACGCTAAAATTCTCGCTGCCAGGTTACAACCAATTGATTCTATTAGTGTGAATCACGCTGTTGAGTAGTTACATTTTGTAACGGGATGGTGGAAGGTGTTACCTGTAACGGGAGCGGGCTCCCGTTTTTTGGGC
The DNA here is from genome assembly GCF_000820225.1 of Aeromonas veronii bv. veronii. Classification (GTDB taxonomy): domain Bacteria; phylum Pseudomonadota; class Gammaproteobacteria; order Enterobacterales; family Aeromonadaceae; genus Aeromonas; species Aeromonas veronii. Next base: position 152,605 of record NZ_CDDK01000043.1, on the reverse strand, counting down.
GCGCTCATGCAGATAAAAAAAGCGAGGCGGGCGCCTCGCTTGGTTGGGGATCTCGAGCTTACTGGTGAGTCAGCATGCTGCTCTGGTTGGCGGCCAGGGTGGTTCTGCCCGAGCTCTCCAGCCATGTTTTGATCCGCTTGGCATCGGCGACCCGATCGTTGGTGGTTTCGGCATTGAGCAGCACCATGATCACCGGCTCACGATTGACCTTGGTACCCAGCACCAGACAGCGGCCCGCTTCGCGGATATAGCCGGTCTTGGAGAGGGTGAACTCCCATTGCCCTTCGCGGATCAGCCGGTTGGAGTTGAGGTAGTGCAGCTGACGCTTGTTGGTGCGCACATAACTCTGCTCGTCGGTGGAGTACTGGCGGATCAGCGGATAGGAGGCAGCTGCGGCGGCGAGTTTGGCGAGATCCTGCGCGGTGGAAACATTGCGCGGGTTGAGCCCGGTGCTGTCGGCGTAGCGGGTATTCCACATCCCCAGCATGCGGGCTTTGGCGTTCATCGCCTCGACAAAGGCACGCTGGCCGCCGGGATAGTGGCGGGCCAGCGCCGAGGCGGCGCGGTTTTCAGAGGACATCAGGGCGATATGGAGCATTTCGGCGCGACTGAGCCTGGAACCTATGGCCAGGCGCGAGCCGGTTCCCTTGATGCGGTCGATGTCGGCATTGGTCACCGTGAGCATTTCGTTGAGGCGCAGGTTGGCATCCAGCACCACCAGCGCCGTCATCAGCTTGGTGAGGGAGGCGATGGGCATTACCCGGTTGCCGTTGCGCTCGGAGATCACCTCGCCGGTTCTGTGGTTGGCCACCACGAAGGCAGCCGAGCTGAGGTTGGGCACATCCCGTCGCTCGAGAAAGCCGCTGCTGCTCTTGCTGCTGGCGGAAAAGGGGTTGGCATGGGCACTGTCCATAGTGGCCGGCAACATTACTGCGCCAAGCAACAGGGGAAGGAGGGAACGCATCATCATGATCAGCTCTACCGGACGAAATACAGGGATATCTCGCTAAGTTATATGTCGTGAACTGGCGCTTCACAATCATTCTCACCTTGATATTGATAATTTACGGCGTTGAGCGCGCTCTGACGGCGAGGAGAGCGTAAAAATGGTCTCTATAGAGTCTTTTTTGTGTTCAAACTATGGGCTGGCCGTGATGGTGAGCGGAAGCCGGCGCTAAAAAAATCGGGACCAGAACAGTCCCGATTGGCATGGAGCATTGCTTATCGTTTAGTGGGCATCTTCCTGCTTGATCTTGAAGCGCATGGCGATCACCACGAACAGCAGCGGGCCAATGATGGTCCAGACGCCGGTGGAGATATCGCCGGAGATAAAGGGGGCCACCACGGTAAAGACGTTGCCGAAGGCGACCAGGATCAGGCTGATGATGGTAGCCAGCAGCACCGAGCTCGAGCTCTTGAAGAAGATCAGATCCTTGCCCAGCGCCGGGTTGTTGCGATAGCGATACCAGGCGTAGATGAGGAACATGTAGGGCAGGGTCATGCCGACGTTGGTCATGGTGATGATCAGCTCATAGAGGGCGGCGGCCCCTTCCGGGTTGATCAGGGTAAAGATGGACTTGGCGGCAATGAACAGACAGACCACCCAAGCTTGCACCTTGAGGGCTTCAATGCGCACGCCATTCTCGTTCTCGCGCTGGAAACGCTCCGGCCAGAAGTAGCTCGGGGTGCCGGTGATGAACTGGCGCAGTGGCGCGTATGAGAGGGCGATAAAGGCGCCCAGATAGCTCAGGAACATGCCAAGGCCAGCAAAGCGCATGAACACCTGTCCCAGCCACTCGCCACCGAGATGGCGCCCCAGCTCCAGCATGATGATGAAGAGGGCGGAGAGAGAGGTGATCCCCTCGGCCGGGAAGTCGCTCCAGCGCATGATGGAGCCGACCGCCAGAAAGCCGATGATGTAACAGAGCACGATGAAGGCGCCGGAGAGGAAGATGCCGCGCTTGAGGTCGCGCTCGGGATCTTCCAGCTCGTCAGCCACCCCGGCCATCGCCTCGACCCCGCCGTAGGCGAAGATGGCGAACACCATAAAGCCGAGGAAGGGGATGATGTCGTTGAACGCGGCATTGGGAGACGCCGTCAGCGATGCCTGGGTGAAGGGCTCCTGCAGAGTCATGCCGCTCACCGCGAAGGTGAAGACGCCACCGACCAGCAGCAACACGTTGAGTGCCACCACGGAGAGACCGCCGATGGCCGCCACTTTAGCGAAGCGGGCGCTACCCAGGGTGATGAGCTTGGTGACGGTGGCAACCAGCGCTATGGCGACTACGCCCAGAATAAAGGGGCCGAAGTCGATGCCGGTGCCCAGGGTGACCGGGATGACGGTGATGTCGCGGCCAAACAGCATGAAGGAGAGGGGCACCCACATAGAGAGCGCCTTGCCAAACATCCAGATGACGTAGGAGGCGAACCACATGGTCAGACCGATAAAGGCGAATCGGGTCGAGACCGAGTGGCGCATCCAGGTAAAGATACCGCCCGCCTCTTTGCGAAAGCCGGTACCAAACTCAATCATCATCAAAATGAACGGGATGAAGAAAAACAGACCGCCGATCACGAACATCGGAATGGCGGCATATCCCATTCGGTAAAAACCGATCCCGATATTAGTGACGCCAAATACCGATGTTAATATCATCAATATAAAGGCGCCCAACTTCAGCTTTTTTGCCGACATATTAAAAACTCCCTGATGGTGCTGGATTTAAAATAATCAAAAATTAAACAGACGAAACCGGACCCATTAATAACGCGGTAGCGCCATTCCATCCTGCTGTGGCGGGCGCGATCAGGTCATCTCTGACCGGGCTGGCTTACCCGTCAGGCGGTCAATGAATGTATGGGCGGAGCGGCATGGTCTGTGCCATGCGCGGTATTGGTCAGCGTTGCCGAAAATTAACTGTGAACGATTTTATCATTAATGCTGCTGGGCAGGTAAGTTTCCCGAATGAAGCTGTGGTTGAAATAAACAGACCTGCCAGTTAATTGATACGTTGCGGATGTAAACATTTACGCCCGGGCCGACACTTATTTCCATTATTGGTATTCGGTATATTTGGCGGAGTGAATTACGCCATCCTGCCTGATAAATACGCACCAATGGCGACAGCGTTTATCCTCCCAGCCGGGTCAGCAGCACGCCGCCAGTGATAATGGCCGCCGCCGTCAGCCGCATGCGCCCGAGCGGCTCTTTCAGCAGCCAGACCGAGAGCAGCATGGCAAACAGCACACTGCTTTCGCGCAGAGCCGCGACCACGCCAATGGGGGCTTGGGTCATGGCCCAGATAACAATCCCGTAGGCGAGTAGTGACATGGCACCTCCGGTTGCGCCAACCAGTGCATATTGGCGGATCTGGCGCCATGCGTTGCGCTTTTGGTGGACGAGCAACACCAGCAGCATCGCCAGCCCGGTACAGGTAAAGAGCCAGAGGGTGTAGCGTACCGGTTCACCCCCTGCGCGGGCGCCGGCCCCATCCGAGAGGGTATAGGTCGCCGTGAACATGGCCGTGATCAGTGCCGCCCGAACCGCTTTGCTGTCAAGGCGCTGCTGCCCGCCTCGCCAGGCCATCAGCAAGACCCCCATGATCAGCACGCAGGCGCCGATGATGCCGCCGTAACCTGGGTAGTCCCCCAGCAGCAGGGCACTTAACACCATGGCAAGCAGCGGGGCACTGCCACGGGCCAGCGGATAGATCTGGCCAAAATCGCCCTGATTGTAGGCATGGCTGAGAAACAGGCAGTAACCGATATGGAGCAGGACTGAGAGGCCGAGCCAGGGCAGCTCGGCAGCAGAGGGAAGCCCCATGGGCAGCAGCGCCACGGCGGCGATAAGTCCTGAGAAGATCGCCACCAGTGACACGCCCACCAGCCGCTCTTCGCCAATCTTGACCAGCGCATTCCAGCTGGCGTGAAGCAGGGCGGCCAGCAGGACGGCAAAAAAGACGGTGGTGCTCATGGGAAAGGGCTCTCGGGAGATGGGGGTCAACAGCATACCCGCCCGGAGCCTGATTGGCCGAGATCTTTATCAAGGCTTCGGCTTTTCGGGGGTCGACTCCTGCGTGATGGCGTTACCCAGTTGCCCCAGTACCAGTTTGGGATGGGGATCGGTCTGCAGCGGTATATCTTGCAGCTCGGTTCCCTGCTGATGGCGATGGATGATCCCGGCGGCCATCTTGCCCAGCGCTTCGTAGCTGCTGATGGTGCCAACGCTGCAGCCGTGTTCGACGAACAGCTCGGCACTGCAGATGGTAGGGATGGCAGCTGCGTTGAGTGCATTCAGCAAACGGGGGGCGATGGAGAGCAGATAGCTGTCTGCGGCCAGAAAGACGATGTCGTTTTTGGCATCCTGTTGCAGCCGCTTCAGTTCGTTGTCCAGCCGCCGTGGGTCAGGGGCCATTCGCCAGGTGACCATCTGCCACTGATAGCGTTTCGCTTCATTGAGCAGCATATCGGCCACCAGCAGGGTGTTCTGCTCACGGGGGTTGAAGGGTAGCAGCAGCCGTTTTCCGGTGGCCAGATGCTCGCTGGCGTTGGCCAGTTGCAGTGCCATCGGCACCATGTTGCTTACCCCGGCTACCATGCTGTTCTGGGTTTTGTCTTCCGAGAGAATGTCTGCCCCGACCGGATCGGAGACCACATTGAAAATCAGAGGTTTGCGGTTGGCCACCAGACTCTTGGTCATGGTGGTGGCGGTGGTGCCAAAGGTGTAGATGTAGTCGTATTCGGCCAGTTTCGGCAGCATCTGCTGGCGCAGCATGGTTGCCAGCGCCGTACGATCCTGATCGGCGTTATAGGTGGTGATGGTGGCCTGATAGCCAAGGCGGGTCAGCTCTGCCCGAAAGCCCGCTTCGGCTGCGGTTTCACCGCGCCACAGCACCATGGCGATAGAGAGGGCGTGAGCGGGAAGAGCCAGCAGCAACAGCAGGACGAAAAGCAGCCTGACCATGATCATCTCTCCGGCGATACATCTACTGTTGAGCCTAGGCCACTTTCTCCGGTCGTGAGCGACGCCCAGCAAAAAGCGCGATGGCAAGCCATCGCGCTTTGGGGATCCGCAAAACCTCGATTAGAAGTCGTAGCGGGCAGCCAGCTGGAAGTCATCCTTGTTGGCAGTCGCTTTGCCGGCAACGCTGTCCAGATTGTTGATGCGGTACTCGCCAATCACCCGCAGGTTCTTGTTGAATTTGTACTGGGCACCCAGGGTGTAGTAGTCAATGGCATCGGTTTTCTTGCCGCCAGTGACTTCCTGCTCCTGTTTGTTCCACAGGGCCATCAGACCGAAGCCGTTTTCGAAGTTGTAGCCCAGCGCGGCTTCCCAGCCGGTATGGTCGGTGCCACTTTGGACAAAGTCAGAGCCATCGGCATAGCTCAGAGCCGCATAGGCCGCCTTGTTGTCGAACTTGGCAGAGATCAGCCACAGTTTGGCGTCTTCGGTATTCTTTTCCTGACGTTGGCCAACGTTGTAGGCGGTACCCAAAGACAGATTGAACGGGAAGGTGTAAGCCACGGCTGCACCATAGGCTGGGTCAGCTGCGGAGGTCTTGTTGCTGCTCTTGTCTTCTTCTTGGCCGCCATCAAATTTGTAGCTGGCATCAAACTGGAAGCCATTGAACAGGCCGGAATACTTCAACACGGAACCAGCGCGGTTGGTGGCGAAGGTGTCAGTCTTGGCGCCCAGCGCTTCGTTGCCGTAGCCGTCGGAGAGGGAAACATCAGTCCAGTCGGCCAGGAAGCCCGGGGCCCCTTTCTGGCGACCGAAAGTCACGGTGCCCCAGTCAGCGCCGACACCGGCAAAGGCCAGACGGGTGCGCAGGTTGTCTGTGCTTCCATCTTTACCCAAGGTCTTTTCGCTGTCGTTGATGTACATCTGCACTTCGTACTGGGCCAGCGCCTTCAGACCGCTCTGGATCTGGGTCTCGGCCTTGGCACCGAAGCGGACAAACTGGTTTGCCCCTTGCTTGGCGCTGTAATCCTTGGTGCCATTCGGATTGGCAGTATCGACGTTTTCTTTCTTGTCGCCGAAGAATTGGCCAGCGTAGATACGGCCATAGAGATCCAGCATGGAGGTGTCATTTTTGTACACTTCAACGGCTTGAGCCTGGAAGGCTGCGGTGAGAGCCAGTGCCACTACAGTCAGCTTTTTCATCTTAATCCCTTGTGGTGTTGCAAGCTTTTGTTTTGAAAACGGGGTCATGCTAGGCAGCAGGGATGACAGCGGGGTGACAGTTGGATGAAGAGTCGATGGCAATTGGGTTGCAATTGGATGAATTGGCTACATTCTTGCTCGCAGCGGCTACTTTTGTGCGCAAAGGTTTGCCCTTGTGGTAGAATGCCGCCCGTTTTCGAGCTCCATAGGTTGGATATGCGATGAGACGTGAACTGGCAATCGAGTTTTCCCGAGTGACGGAAGCGGCTGCACTGGCTGGCTACAAGTGGCTCGGACGTGGTGACAAGAATATCGCTGATGGGGCGGCCGTAGCGGCCATGCGCCACATTCTCAACCAGATCGAGATCGATGGTGAGATTGTGATCGGCGAAGGTGAAATTGATGAAGCGCCGATGCTCTATATCGGCGAGAAGGTTGGTACCGGACACGGCGACGCGGTGGATATCGCGGTCGATCCCATCGAGGGTACCCGCATGACCGCCATGGGTCAGGCCAACGCGCTGGCCGTGCTGGCGGTGGGCGACAAGGGTTCTTTCCTGAAAGCGCCCGACATGTACATGGAAAAGCTGATCGTCGGGCCCAAGGCCAAAGGCGCCATCGACCTGGATCAGGCTCTCGAGCTGAACCTGAAGTCCGTGGCCAAGGCGCTGGGCAAGCCGCTCTCCCGTCTGACCGTCATTACCCTGGCCAAGCCGCGTCATGACAAGGCAATCAAGGAGATGCAGGGTCTGGGCGTGCGGGTGTTCGCCATTCCTGATGGTGACGTTGCCGCCTCCATCCTCACCTGTCTGCCGGACAGCGAAGTCGACATGCTGTATGGCATCGGCGGCGCACCGGAAGGGGTGATCTCCGCGGCGGTGATCCGCGCGCTGGATGGTGACATGCAGGCCCGTTTGGTGCCGCGTCACCGCGTCAAGGGCGACAGCCCGGAAGTGCGTGCGCTGGGCGAGCAGGAAATTGCCCGCTGCGAAGCGCTGGGCATCGATGTCAACAAGGTGCTCAAGCTGGAAGACATGGCGAAGAATGACAACGTCATCTTCTCCGCCACCGGCATCACCAAGGGTGATCTGCTGGATGGCATCACCAGCGATGGCGTGATGGCGACCACCGAGACTCTGTTGATCCGTGGCAAGTCGCGCACCATTCGCCGTATCAAGTCGATCCATTACCTTGAACGCAAAGACAGCGTGGTACGCGATATCATCCTGTGATGATGGCTCGCTGAACCGGCTGTGTTGTCTGAAGCCCGATCGCCCGTGCGGTCGGGCTTTTTGTTGTGTGCCAGCTACGTTTGTGCCGCCGCTTCGGCTATGGTGGCTCAGACCATCCCAAAGGAGTGGAGTCTATGGAGTGTCGTAGCGGCTGCGCTGCCTGTTGCATCGCCCCCAGTATCAGCAGTGCCATTCCCGGTATGCCAGATGGCAAACCGGCTGGCGTCCCCTGTATCCAGCTCGATAGCGCCCTTGGCTGCAAGATCTTCGGTCAACCGGAGCGGCCGGCGGTGTGCGGCGGTTTTCGCCCCATGATGGATGTGTGCGGCAGCCACCGTGCCGAGGCCATCTGGCTGATCGGCGAGCTGGAGCGGCTCACCACCTGACGAGGGCAGGGCGAAGAGATAAAAAAAGAGGCCGCATAATGCGGCCTCTCGCGTTTCTGTTTGCCGGGGATCAGATCCCTGCCAGTTCCAGTGCCTGACGATAGTACTCGTTGGCCTTGTTGGTGAGGCGGCGTTTGTCCATCAGCTGGCCGAGAGCGTGATAGGCGGCGGCGCTCGGCGCCCGCTCCACCTCCTGCTCCAGCAGCTTCTGGGCATCGTCCAGCTGACCTGCCAGCAGATAGAGCTGGGCCAGTGCGGTGTCCACATCCGGTTGCCCCTGCTGTTTTTGCAGCAGCGCCAGCAGCGGCTGGTAGCTGTCGAGTTTCAGCTTGGGCAGACGAGCCAGCAACTGGGGCATCGGCTGTTTGCGCAGCGCCTCCTGCCACAGGGTGGCAGCCTCGCTGTCAGCACCCAGCTGGCGCAGCAGATCGCCGTAGCAGGCCAGTAGTTCTGGCTCAAGGCGCAGCTTGCGCGGCAGATCCTGCCATACCGCCTTGAGGGTCTCGAGGCTGCCGGCAGCCTGTTGCAGACGACCACACCAAGCCTGTTGCAGCAGATCTTCTTCCTGTTTCGGGGTCAGCTTGCCCACTTTGTGCAGCGCCGGGATCAGGTCGCACAGGGCGCTCCAGTCCTGACGGGCCAGATGTACCTGACGCAGCTGATCCAGCACCATGGGGTGGCGCGGGTTGAGGGCGTAGACCGACTCCAGCATCGCCAGCGCGGTATCGTACTGGCCCTGCTCGATCTGCAACTGGGTCTGGGTCAGGGTGAGCGCCAGCTCGGCTTTGGGATTCTCCTCCTGCGCTTTTTGCAGGTATTGATCCCGGCGGGCGTCGTCACCACGGGCCTGTGCCGCCTTGGCGGCGCTCAGGTAGTTGAGCAGCGGGGTGTCGCTGTTGCTGGCCCCCTTGATCATCAGCTTTTCAGCCTGACTGTAGTGCCCTTCGGCCATTGCCAGGGTGGCGGCGACGGTCTGTTGATTGGCCTTGCGGCGGCGGCGCGAGCCGTACCAGCCGAGGGTCTTGCGGCGCAGGCCGAATACCCGTCCCAGCAGCCACTCGACGATCAGCAGGGCGCCGTAGAACAGCACGGCCAGGATCACCGCGCTGGTGACGGAAGATTCGATGGTGTAATTGCCAAGGGCAATCAGCACATAGCCCTTGTTGCCGGAGGCTTGCGGGCCAAAGATCAGCCCTGCGACCATCACGGCGACCAGAATGATTATACGGATCATGGTGCCCTCCTCAGCTGCTGGCCAGAATGCGTTGCAGGCGTTCGGTCAGCACCTGCTCCAGCATCGCCTGGGTCTTGAACTGGGCCGGATAGTCGATCTGGATCTGCTCACCCTTGAGCTTGTCGATCTCGCCCTGCATGTAGCGGGTGGCGCTGTTGTCGGTGTCGAAATACTGGGTCAGCCAGCGCTGGGCCTTGTCCAGGCTGTCTTCGTAGAGCGCCTGCTGCTCGCGATAGACGGAGAGCTGGGCCTGCAACAGCTTGGTCTTGAGGTTTTCACGCAGGAAGATCTCCTGCTGCGGCGAGAGCAGCGCCTCGACCGCGCCATCGCGGCGACGGATGGTGACGAAGTTCTCGGTGAACTTGACCCAGTTCTTCTTCAGGTTGCTCTCCCACTCGTCGGGATTGGTGCTGACCGCCTGATCCGGCTCGGCCTTGGCTTCCGGCATGCTGACGGTGGAGAGGGGCAGCAGCTCGATCTGGTCGGACAGTGCAGCCAGCTTGAGGGTCAGCCCCTCGCGGTCGATGCGCGGCATCCCCTTGAGCTTGGCGATATCCTCGGCCAGCGCCTTGCGGATCGGCATCAGGCTGGGGTCGTTGAGGGCGGCGATCCGCTCGTCGGCATTGCCGAGCAGGGTGATGGCGGAGACGAGGTCATGCTCCAGCCACAGTTTGCGGCCCGCCATCCGTACCAGATACTCGGATTCGGCCAGCATCCAGTCGTTGGGGCGCTTGTCGTTGAGATCCAGTACCCGGTTCTGCAGACCCTGCATCTCCCCCTGCAGCCGCTGCTGGGTTTGATCCAGTGCGGCCAGCTGCTCGGCATCCTTGCTGCTGGTCTGGTCGATCTTGCTCAGGGCGCTCGCCAGCTGTTGCTTGAGCTGGGCCAGTTCGGCCTGCTGGGCTACCGCATTCTTGTGACCGTGCAGATAGAGACCGCCGGTCAGGCCAAGGGCCAGCAGGATGGCGACCCCTCCCAGTACGGCACCGGAGCGGCTCTTGCTGCCATTGACCGCAGCGGTCGGCTGGGGTTTGACCTGGGATTCTTGTTGTTCTGTCATTCCATCTTCCTCAGTTCCAGTGCGGCCGTCAGGGCCTGGTTGGATGCACCTTGGGCAATCGTGATATGGATAAAGCCCGCTGCGCTGGCCATCTCGGCCACGCGCGGGCTGGGGACCACCAGCAGGCGGTCAAAAAGCCAGGGCTGCTGGCTGGTGGGAACCAGCTCCAGCAGGCGTTGCAACAGTTCACCACTGGTAATGAGCAGGCTGTCCAGCCCCGCTGCCTGCCAGTGGCGGGTTAATGTGTCCCCGTCCAGCTCGGGGTAGTGGCGCTCATAGGCCGCACAATAGTGCACCAGAGCACCGCGTGAGGCCAGCGTGCTGGCGATGAGATCCCGCCCGCCATTGCCCCGCAGGATCAGTACCCGTTTGCCTGCTACCTGCTGCAGGGCGGGCAGGGCGAGCAGCCCTTCGCTGCGCGGGTCATCCGGGCAGCTTGCCGTGATGCCGATGGCGGCAAACGCATCTGCGCTGGCCTGACCCACCGCAAAGTACTCAATATGTGGCCAGGTCTGACCAGTTTGCAACAGAAAATCGTGTGCAAAATGAACGGCATGAATGCTGACGGCGATAACCGCGTCAGCACTGCGCAGCAGGTCGGGCAGGAGAGGGAGTTCGCTGCCCGCCACGGTTTCCAGCAGCGGGCAGCAGAGTGGTGCATGACCGTGCCGGCGCAGCAACTGCACCAGCTCGGTGGCCTGGGCGGCCGGACGCACCACCAGCGGTGTCATGCGCGGTAGACCTCGGCCAGGATCTCGTCGGCACCGGCGGCCAGCAGGCGCTGGGCCAACTGCTCGCCGAGGGCCTCACCATCGGCCAGCGGACCGCGGATCTCGTCGCGGATTACCTGGGTGCCATCCGGGCTACCCACCAGACCGCGCAGCCAGATCTGCTCGCCTTCGACCAGTGCGTAGGCACCGATAGGCACCTGACATCCCCCTTGCAGGGCGCGATTCATGGCGCGTTCGGTCAGCACCCGGGCGCGGGTCTCGGTGTGCTCCAGCGGCGCCAGCAGGGCGTGTAGCTCAACATCGTCGAGGCGGCATTCGATGCCGACAGCCCCCTGACCGTTGGCCGGCAGGCTCTGCTCCGGCTCGATAAAGGCGGTGATGCGGTGCGCCATCTCCAGTCGTTTCAGACCGGCGGCGGCGAGGATGATGGCGTCGTACTCACCGGCATCCAGCTTGGCGAGGCGGGTGTTGACGTTGCCACGCAGGTCGCGGATCACCAGATCCGGGCGGGCGGCGCGCAGCTGGCACTGGCGGCGCAGGCTGGAGGTGCCGACCACGGCCCCTTGCGGCAGTTCGGCAATGGCCTTGAAACGATTGGAGACGAAGGCATCGCGGGGATCTTCCCGCTCGCAGATGGTGTGCAGGCCGAGCCCCTCGGGGAACTCCACCGGCACATCTTTCATGGAGTGAACGGCGATATCGGCCCGCCCTTCCAGCATGGCGGTCTCCAGCTCCTTGACGAACAATCCCTTGCCGCCCACTTTGGCCAGCGGGGTATCGAGGATCTTGTCACCCTGAGTGCTCATGGGCACCAGTTCGACCTGCAACTGCGGGTGCAGGGCTTCGAGCCGGTCTTTGACAAAGTTGGCCTGCCACAGGGCCAGCGGGCTCTTGCGAGTGGCAATTTTCAGGGTTCGGGCTGCCATATCAATCAGTTGTTTCATTTTTAGAAGGAAATCGATATTACCACCCTTTGCCCGGGCTTTCATGGCGGAGCCGGCAAAAGCGGGGTCAAGCTCAAAAATGCATGCTGAAAATGATTTTCATTAAGCAAGTAGTGTTGATTAATTCATTGAATGTATTGGAATTTAATGATTTCCCCTGATACTTGATGTGGTCATACCAGAAATAATCTGACGTTTAGCTGAAGGCTTGTTTACCACCGCTGTTTGCATTGTTAACATGATCACACTTTTTTGACGTATCCCCCTTTTGGTGCGTCATTTTCACTTAGGTGATAGGCAGGGCATTGCAGGAACACATCGATACGCTGGTTGCGCGTTATGACGACATTACCCGTCTCAAGACGCAACGGGCGTTAGGCCTCATGAGTCGCTATGGGCAGCAGGTATTCCAACTGCTGCCTGTCATGCTGCACTTCAATCATCCCCTGCTGCCCGGTTATGTCTCCGGTGATGTCCCTCATGGCATCTGGAGCTTCAGCGCCACCGCCGAGCAGCAAGCCTTTATCGATGACCTCTGCCGCAACGCCAACTGTCAGAGCGGTCTGGCAACCCATGATCGAGCCATTCAGGGGCTCTACTCCATGGGCAGCACCTCCTCCATCGGTCAATGCTGTCACTCCGATCTCGATATCTGGGTCTGCCACGTGGCCGGTTTGTCGCAGGAACGGCTCGATCTGCTGGAGCTGAAATGCCAGCAACTCTCCAAGTGGGCCGAACAGCGCGGGGTCGATCTCAACTTCTTCCTGATCCCGGAAGACAAGTTCCGCCAGACCAACGATGCCCAGATGCAGGGGGAGAGCTGCGGCAGTGCCCAGCACCTGCTGCTGCTCGACGAGTTCTACCGCAGTGCCATGCGTATCGCGGGCAAACGCTTGATCTGGTATCTGGTGCCCACCGAATGTGATGATCACTACGATGCGTATGTGAACGAGCTGTTCGAGAGCGGCAAGCTCAGGCAGGATGACTGGCTCGATCTCGGCAGTTTTGACCGTATTCCGGCCGAAGAGTATTTCGGCTCCGCCCTGTGGCAGCTCTACAAGGGGATCGACTCCCCCTACAAGGCGGTGCTCAAGTCGGTGCTGATGGAAGCCTACTCCCACGAGTATCCCAATACCCGCCTGCTGTCGATGATTGGTCGCGACTGGTTCCAGCACAACGAGGGGATGCACTACCGGCTCGACAACTACTGTCTGATGCTGGACAAGGTGACCAACTACCTCAAGTCCATCGGCGACATGGCGCGGCTCGATCTGGTGCGCCGCTGCTTCTACCTCAAGGTGTGCGACGGTCTCAGCCATCCCAAGGATGACCACTCCCCCGAGTGGCGCCGTGAGCAGATGAGCCAGCTGGTCTCCTACTGGGGCTGGAGTCAGGACAAGCTCTATCAGCTCGATCATCGCCACGAGTGGAAGATCGAAGAGGTGAAGATCGCCCACGCCGAGCTGCTGGAAGCTCTGATGCAGAGCTACCGCAACCTGATCCAGTTCGCCCGTCGCAACAACATCAGCGAGTCGATCAACCCGGAAGATATCGGCATTCTGTCGCGCAAGCTCTACGCCGCGTTCGAGAGCCTGCCGGGCAAGGTGCAGCGCATCAACCTCAAGATCGCGCCGGATCTCAGCGAGCCGGATCTCAGCTTTGTGCAGGTGCCCCACGGTCGCCTCAACCGCGCCGGCTGGTATCTCTACAAACATTCGCTGGAGCCGGTGGACATCATTGGTCGCGCGCCGCTGGAGTTCAACGGCTACATCAGCAAGCTGGTCTCCTGGGCCTACTTCAACGATCTGCTGACACCCCAGTCGCGGGTGCACCTGTTCAATCAGGGGTCGGATCTGCACATCGACAATCTGCACCAGTTCTGCCGTGATCTCTCCGGCTGCTTCCCCGAGAAGTATCCGCTGGCCACCAACCTGGCCCTCAGCCGGCCGTGCGAGATCCGTCAGCTCTCCATCTTCCTCAATCTGGAGATGGACCCGACCAGCCACTGGGTCGGTCAGGTGATCGAGTTTGACGCCAACACCGTGGATGTCTTCTCGTTTGGTCGCAATCAGGAGTGTCTGGTGGGATCTGTGGATCTGGTCTACCGCAACTCCTGGAGCGAGATCCGCACCCTGCACTTCCAGGGGGATGAAGCCGTGGTCGATGCCCTCACCACTATCCTCGGCAAGATGCATCAGGATGCTGCCGCCCCCGAGATGATCGAGGTGTTCTGCTACAGCCAGCACTTCCGCTCTCTGGTGCGCTCCCGCTTTCAGACGCTGGTGGCGGAGTGTATCGACCTGCGCCTTGCCCGCGACAAGCAGCAGTTGGTCAAGACCATGGCCCTTGGCCGCGAGAAGTACGGCATCTTCTTCGAGCGGCGCGGTGTGTCGGTGAAGAAGCTGGAAAACGCCATCGATTTTTACCGTCACATCTCCCACAACAAGCTGGATCACCTGCCGCTGCGGCTCGACAAGACCCACAGCCAGCATCTGCCGAGCATCGTCGATGCCTACGCCAGCGAAGGATTGGTGCAGTTCTTCTTCGATACTCGGGATGCGGGCACCAACATCTATATCCTCGATGAGGCGAACCGGGTGGAGATCTACCAGCACTTTGCCGGCAACAAGGATGAGCTGGTGGCGGGGGTCAACCGCTTCTACACCTCCAATCACGAGCGGTTCAGCGATGATGGGCAGTTCATCAACTTCAACCTGCCGCAGTACTACGAGATAGTACAAGTGAATGGTGAGCTGGATGTGATCCCCTATCGCAGTCAGGGCACTCTACGCGAACAGGTGCCGCCCGCTCGAGAAGTGGGCTGACCCGTCAGTTGGTATCGCCATAAAAAACGGCCTGCAGATGCAGGCCGTTTGCTTTGCCGGAAGGGCTCACGCGCCGAGGCGGGCCAGCAGCCAGCTGCGAATGTCGCCGAGCTGCGGGCGGCAGATCTCGTGGCGCATCGGGTACTCGTGCCACTCGGGGGCGAGCCCGGCAGCTTCAAGCCGGTTCTTGGCATCCCAACCGAGCGACAGGCTCACCACATCGTCATAGATGCCGTGCATGTAGCAGATGGGCAGGGTGCGAGCAGCCTCGCTCATCTCGCCGAGCAGCTTGTCTGGGGCTGCCAGATAGGTGGACATGCAGAGCAGGCCCGCCAGCGTTGCCTGATAGCGCAGCGCGGTGAAGGAGGCAATCACCCCGCCCTGAGAGAAACCTGCCAGCACGATATGCTCGGGGGCAAACCCGTCGGCCACCAGCTGATCGAGCAATACGGCAATCTGGTTGGCTGATTCACGGACATGGGACTCCACGGCCCGCTCGGTGGGATCCTCGAAGCTCCTGATGTCGTACCAGCCGCGCATCTTGTAGCCCATGTTGATGGTGATGGGGCGCTCGGGGGCATCCGGCAGCAGGTGACGCACCGGTAGCTCGGCGGGTAGGTCCAGCGCATCCACCAGCGGGGCGAGACCGGCGCCGGAATCACCCAGCCCGTGCAGCCAGATCACCGCGTGACGGGCGCCCTGCGGGTGCAGGTCAATCATGGGAACACCACCTCTTCGCCCGCCTGGGCGGTGCAGGATTGGCTCAGCAGCGCCTTGAGCTCGTGGCCGAATCGGTTGTCGATCCAGGTGTCATCCTGCAGTTCGAAGTGGAAGCCGTTCTCGCGGGTGGCGACCCAAATCTGGTGCAGTGGCTCCTGCTTGTTGATGATGACCTTGGTCTTGTTCTCGAAAGAGAGGGTCAATACGCCGCCGTTGCGTTCGCAGTCGATATCCGGATACCCCTCGTCGAGCGTGTCTTCCACATATTGGAAAAAGGCGTCGGTCAGGGCGTGATACTCGTGATCCTTCATCGGTTTATCCTGTTGCTTTTAACAATGTGAGTGCGATTATAGAGGGCCAAAAATTTTTTCGCAGCGAACCATTATGATCACTCAGTTCACCAAGTGTCTGCTTGCCACTCTTCTGTCCCTCGGGTTGGCCGCGTGCGGTCTGAAGGGGCCGCTCTATATGCCGCCCCCCGAGCAGCCACAGAGCCAGAGTACACCGCAAGCAGCACCGCCTGCGACCTCCGAGGCTGCCACCGAGGCCGCGCCGCACTAATGCCGCACCCATTCTAGGAAGGAACCGCCCCCTTGGATCACTTTAACTACGACGCCGACGGCCAGCTTCAGGCCGAGCAAACCTCGCTGCAACAGCTTGCCGAGCAGTACGGTACCCCGCTTTACGTCTACTCCCGTGCGACCCTCGAGCGCCACTGGCACGCCTTCGACAAGGCCGCTGGCGATATTCCCCATCTGATTTGCTATGCGGTGAAGGCCAACTCGAACCTGGCGCTGCTCAACCTGCTGGCCCGTCTGGGCTCGGGGTTTGACATCGTCTCCGGTGGCGAGCTGTCGCGGGTACTGGCGGCGGGGGGGGATCCGGCCAAGGTGGTCTTCTCCGGGGTGGCCAAGAGCGAGGCCGAGATGCGCCTCGCGCTGGAAAAAGAGATCCTCTGTTTCAATCTGGAGTCGGAAGCCGAGCTGGAGCGCCTCAATCGGGTGGCGGGCAACATGGGCAAGAAAGCTCGCGTCTCGGTGCGGGTCAATCCGGATATCGATGCCGGTACTCACCCCTATATCTCCACTGGCCTCAAGCAAAACAAGTTCGGCATTCCCATTGAGCTGGCGCCAGCCATCTATCGCAAGGCGGCCGCGATGGCGAACATCGAGATCGTCGGGGTGGATTGCCATATCGGCTCGCAACTCACTGAATTGAATCCCTTTATGGAAGCGGCTGACAAGCTGCTGCGGCTGATCGACGGTCTGGCTGCAGAAGGCATTCATATCCACCATCTGGACGTGGGGGGCGGCCTTGGGGTCAACTATGGTTCCGAGCAGCCACCCCATCCGACCGAGTATGCCGAAGCGCTGAAGCAGAAGCTGGCGGGCCGGGATCTGACCCTGCTGTTCGAGCCGGGCCGAGCCATCGTCGCCAATGCCGGCGTGCTGCTGACCCGGGTCGAGTACCTGAAGCCGGGCGAGACCCGTAACTTCGCGCTGATCGATGCTGGCATGAACGACATGCTGCGCCCTTCGCTCTACGGCGCCTGGATGAACATCATCGAGGTGGATAGCCGTGCCGGCCATGCTCCCGCGATCTATGACGTGGTGGGCCCGGTGTGCGAGACCGGCGACTTCCTCGGCAAGGAGCGCACTCTGGCCATTGCCGAGGGTTCCCTGCTGGCAGTGCGCTCGGCCGGTGCCTACGGCTTTACCATGTCATCCAACTACAACACCCGTCCGCGCGCAGCTGAAGTGCTGGTGGATGGTGCCGAAGCACACCTGATCCGCGAGCGTGAGCAGTTGGCCGATCTCTGGCGCGGTGAGCACCTGCTGCCCTGATGGCGCAGTCTGGGACAATGATTTCATAACGGTTGACGGTGAGTTTTTACAGCCCTAACAGCACAGGAATGCACGATGTGGATAGATTGTTCCAGGATGCATGGGGCTTTGGACAACGACTTCATGGCGCTTGGCGACCCTTGGTTCGGTGAATTTTTACAGCCCTAACAGCACAGGAATGCACGATGTTGATAGATTTTTCCAAGATGCATGGCTTGGGCAACGACTTCATGGTGGTGGATGGCGTCACCCAGAAGGTATTTTTCAGCAATGACGTCATCAAGAAGCTGGCAGATCGCCACTTCGGGATCGGCTTTGACCAGCTGCTGCTGGTGGAGCCGCCCTATGACCCTGAACTCGACTTTCACTATCGCATTTTCAATGCCGATGGCAGCGAGGTGGAGCAGTGTGGCAACGGTGCCCGCTGTTTTGCCCGTTTCGTGCGTCTCAAGGGGCTGATCAACCGGGATCGCATCGCGGTCAGCACCGCCCGGGGTCGCATCGTGTTGCAGCTGGAGGGGGAGAATCAGGTCACGGTCAACATGGGGGTTCCCCAGTTTGAGCCGGGCAAGATCCCGTTCCGGGCCCAGAAGGCGGAAAAAACCTATCTGCTGCGGGCGCAGGAGCATACCGTGATGTGTGGCGTGGTCTCCATGGGCAATCCCCACTGCGTCATCGAGGTGCCTTCGGTCGCCGATGCGCCCGTCGAAACGCTCGGTGCCATCATGGAGCGCCACGAGCGTTTTCCCGAGCGGGTCAACGTCGGCTTCATGGAGATGGTCAATGCTACCGAGATCAAACTGCGTGTATTCGAGCGGGGCTGTGGCGAGACCCTGGCCTGCGGCACCGGTGCCTGTGCGGCGGCGGTGATTGGCATCAGTCAGGGCAAGCTCAAGGAGCGGGTCACCGTCAGTCTGCCGGGCGGCAAGCTGACCATCGCCTGGAAGGGGCCGGGCCAGCCGGTCTATATGACAGGTCCCGCCGAGCATGTGTTTGACGGCCAGATAGAGGTTTAGCCGATAAAGGTTCAGGTACGGGGGGCGTTGGCCCCCTTTGCCCATGATGTCGGGGCTGCTAGCCCCATTTCTCTGATGGATCAACCAATTTATGAGCGAACTCAAACGGCAGGAGCAATCGGTGGATGAAGCCACTGTGCTGGAGTACCTGGCCCGTTATCCCGAGTTTTTCCAACGCCATGCCGCCGTGCTGGACCGGATCCGCATTCCCCATGAACGCAAAGGGTCGGTCTCGCTGGTCGAGCGCCAGCTGGAGCGTCAGCGCGAGCGGATCGAACAGCTGGAGCAGGAGATCACCGAATTGATGGGGATCGCCAGCGAGAACGAGCGGATCTTCCGGGTCTATGCCGATCTCTACGGCGAGCTGTACGGCTGCCAGACCCTGTTCGAGGTGAGTGCCGTGATGGGCAAGGCCTTTGTCCAGCGGCTGCGCCTGACCGGGCTGCGGCTCTGGCTCAATCCCAAGAAGTTTGCCCTGAGCGGGCCCGAGCAGCGTTTTCTGGCACAGGGCAAGCAGCTCGAATCCCTGCTGGGTCAGCGTCTGCCGGGGCAGGATTACTACTTTGGCCGCCTGAGCCAGAGCGAGAAGCAGGCACTGTTTGGCCACGATGTGCTGGTCAACTCGGTGGCCCTGATGCGGCTCGGCGATCTCGGTGTGCTGGCCTTCGCCAGCTCGGATCCCGGCCACTTTACTCCCCATAACGACACCCTGCTGCTGGGCCAACTGGGGCGCCTGCTGCAACTGCGTCTGCCCGAGTTGACTCATGGCTAGAACACCGGCCAAGGCGCCTGCCAAAGCACCCGTCATCGCACCGCCACTGCCTGCGGCACTGGCTGACGAGCTGGCGGCCTTTATCGAATACCTGAGGGTCGAGCGTCAGCTCAGCCCTCATACCCGCAATAACTATCAAGCCCATCTGGAGGCGATGACCGCCGAGCTGGTGGCCCTCGGGCTCACTGACTGGGGTCGGCTCGAGGCGAGTCAGGTCCGAACTCTGGTGACCCGGATGCACAAGGCGGGCCTTGCTCCTCGTTCCCTTTCCACCAAGGTCTCTGCCCTGCGCAGCTTTTGCGACTGGCAGGTGCGGCAGGGGCGGCTGACCGCCAATCCGGCCCGTGGCATCGTCACCCCCAAACAGGGGCGGCCGCTGCCGAAAAACCTCGATGTGGACGAGATGCACCAGCTGCTCAACATCACCGACGAGCAGGATCCGCTGGCGGTGCGGGATCGCGCCATCATGGAGCTGATGTACTCCTCAGGGCTGCGTCTGGCCGAGCTGGTGGGGATCAATCTGGTGGATCTGAAGCTCGACGACCGCCAGCTTAAGGTGACCGGCAAGGGCTCACGGGAGCGGGTGCTGCCCATCGGCCGGATGGCGGTCGAGTGGCTGCAGAAATGGCTCAAGGTGCGCCCGCTGCTGGCCGGGGATGAGAGCGAGGCGCTGTTTGTCTCCAGCCGCAAGCAGCGGCTGTCGGCCCGCTCGGTGCAGGCCCGCCTCGATGGCTGGGGCAACAAGCAGGCGCTTAACGCCCATGTCCACCCCCACAAGCTGCGCCACAGCTTTGCCACCCATATGCTGGAGTCCTCCGGCGATCTGCGGGCGGTGCAGGAGCTGCTGGGACATGCCGACCTCTCTACCACCCAGATCTATACCCACCTCGACTTCCAGCATCTGGCCAAGGTCTACGACAGCGCTCACCCCAGGGCCAAGCGTGACCCGGATGCGCAGGACGATGAATAACGGGCCCTGAGCCCCGTTGCAGAGGAGAGTCCATGCACTTCTATCGCCGCTGGCAGCCGGTTGCTGCCATCTCGTTTGACCTCGATGACACCCTCTATGACAACGGCCCCGCCATCGTGCGGGCCGAGCAGTGGATGCTGAACCATCTGCGCAGCGAATATCTGGCGACAGCCATGCTCGACAAGCCGCGCTGGCTGGAACTCAAGCGCAGTGTGCTGAATGGTTCCCCCGAGCTGCGCCACGATGTCAGTCTGGCGCGCCAGCAGACCATCCGCGCTGCCATGGTCGAGGGGGGGATGGCCGACCAGCAGGCCAGCCGCGAGGCGGAGCAGGTGTTTGCTGCGTTTCTGGCAGAGCGCTCGAAGATCGAGGTGAGCGAGTCCACTCATCTGCTGCTGGCCAGACTGGCCGAACGCTATCCGCTGGTGGTCATCACCAACGGTAATCTGGATCTGGTTCAGGCCGGGCTGGATCGCTACTTCACGCTGGTCTGCAAGGCGGGGGCGGGCGCCAGGATGAAACCGGCGCCGGATATGTTTGAGCAGACCCGTAGTGCCCTCAAGCTGCCAGCAGAGCGGATCCTCCATGTGGGGGATCATCCCGAGACCGATGTGCTGGGTGCCCGTTTGCACGGCTTTCGCGCCGCCTGGCTCAACGAACGGCAGCAACCGTGGCAACAGCTGCAACTGTTGCCGGACGTGGAGCTGATGGCACTGGAGGAGCTGGCCGAGCTGCTGCTCTGATGGCGCTGGCGGGTGGCCCGGCTCAGGCGGTAATGGCTGTCATCGAATAGCGATATATGGCAAGGGGTTACGCCCGCTATTTGCGACAAACCAGCCCGAGCAGGGTGTAGCGGTCGCGCTGGTTGACGCGGCAGTAACTGATGCCGACGGGCAGCGCCTGCTGCAGGGTGATGGCGCTGTTCTGATAGCGGCAGATCAGATAGAGCGGGCGCAGGCTGCTATCGAGCTGGCTCCAGTAGTGGATCTCGTCGCTGTCGCCATTATCCGGTTTGAGTTGGGCCAGTTCGGCAGGATCTCCGTCGAACAGGGCCAGATTATCGAGTCGGTGGCTGAGGGTTTCGTCCGGTTTGCCATCGTCATTGCGGGTGAACGCCTGCCAGCCCTGCTGCGGGGTCAGCAGCTGCTGGCGAGTCTCGATGGTGGCGGGACAATCAAATTGCATGCTGGCGGCAAGGGCCAGGGTGGTCAGTAACATGGCTGCGGTTCTCTCTTCACGTCCTCAATACGATGCCATGCTACGTCATCTGCCACCGAACAGCTTCATCAGTTTATCAAGCAGATCAAGCTGTTGTGGTGGCTGTTTCATGGCTTCCGCCTCCCGCTCCAGCAGCGCCCGCTGCTCCTGCTGGCGGTCGCTCAGCACCCGGTAGAGGGGCTCGACCAGCGCCTCACGCTGCATCACCAGCTCCTGAAACATTGCCTGATTGATGCGATAGGTTTCGACGGTGGCCACCGCCCGTACCGTGAAGGAGCTGGGCTCGCCGGTGAGCAGGCTCAGTTCGCCAAAAAAGTCTCCCGCGTTGAGCGTACCGAGTTTCAGCTCTCGCCCTTCGACATTGACCACCATCTCGGCCTCCCCTTTGACCAGCACGAACAGCCAGCTGGAGACATCCCCCTGCTCCAGCATGATGTCGCCGCTGACGAAGGGGGCGAATTTCACCTGATCGGCCAGCTGGAGCAGCTCGTTCTCCTGCAACATGGCAAACAGCGGCAGCTTGCGCAGGGTATCGGTTCGTTCGGCGGTGTGGCGCTTGTGGCGGGCATCCAGATGCTGCTTCTCCTTGGCCATAAAGACGTTGAAGATCGGCGGGGTGAGGCGGCGATCGTTGCGGCGCAGGGCGGCATCGATAAGGCTGCGCACCATGGAGTCGGTCGGATCGTCGCGAGCCAGGTCGGTCAACCAGTAGCGCACTGCATAGCGGGCGATGCCACCTTCGACGTTCATCAGCAGGCAGTCCGGTTGCGGATGCTTGGCGACGCAGGGGAGCTTGGTCTCCCGCAGGGATTTCTCGATCAACGCGATGATCTGGGTCGGCAAGGTATCCAGGGTCAGATCGAACCAGACCCAGCGCCGCCACTGCAAGGGTTCGCCACGGCGGCGCCCGAGCACGGTGAAGCGCTGTTTGAGCAGGTGGCTGTTGGGGATGACGACTGTCTCCCAGTTGCGGGTCTCGATAGTGGTGGCACGCCAGTTGATCTCCACCACCCGGCCCTGGGTGGTATCCACTTGCAGCCAGTCACCGATGGCGATGGAGTTGTCGAGCTGAATGGAGACCCCGGCCAGCAGGTTGCCCAGGGTGTCCTGCATGGCGAAGGCGATGACCGCGGTGATCACCGCCGAGGTGGTGACTATCTCCCCGAGCGCCATACCGGAGGCGTAGAGGCGAAACAGACCCCAGCCGATATAGCCGATGGTGATGACGATATCGGCGATGATCCGCGGGATCCGCACATGGCAGAGGGGGAGCAGAAACTCGAACAGCAGGATCCCCCATATCTTGACCAGTATCAGGCCGGCCAAGAGGGTGGAGATCTCGATCAGCAATTGATGGGGCAGCGGCAGTTTGAACCAGCCCCCTTCCAGCTGGATCAGCAGGATCACCACCGCGCTAATCATCACGAAACTGAGCTCGGAGAGCAGCTCCCGTCGCTGTCCCGGACGGCGCCAGAAGTGGAGCAGCATCAGGGAGAGGGTGAGCAGGGTCCAGAACGGGTGTTCGCTAATCCAGATCAGCGTCGGTAGCGCGGTGAGGTTTTCGCCAGCCATAGCAGCACCTTATTGTGGTTTTATTTCCAGCATAGCTGCTGCGGCGCGGGGAAATGGTGCGTTGGGGCGGCAATTTATTTATCCTGTGCAGAACCGGGCAAAGGAGTGCGATTGAGTGAAATTTTCAAAGAAAATCATCTGTTTGATGGCTCTGTTGCCATTGGCGGGCTGCGACCTGCTGGCCGAGAAGTATCGGGTCGAATTCCGGGATGGCTCCTGGCGTGAAATAGCCATTACCCCCTTCTCCAGCGAGGCGCGCTGGCGCGAGGGGTGTGCCACCGGCGAGGTGCTGAGTGATATGAAGGTGCCCATCAAGCGGGGCGACACGGTCAATGGCCGCGAGCAGTTGCTGATTGGTGGCGAGAAGTTCGAGCTGGATGACAATAACCTCTACCGTAGCAACGGCATGGTGTTTGGTCATTCGCCTGACCATATCCAGCGCGGGCTCAAGGGGATGGATATCTGCCGCACCTTGCGCCCCGAGCGGGGCGGACTGCCCAAGCTCAAGGCGCGCGGGTTTGGCGACTGAATCGATGAGGGGTTAACTCGCTGCCATCAGTGCACAGCGCTGGCGGCAGGCATGGCCAAAGGCTTGAAAGATCTTGATGGAGTGGGGGTTTTCATTGGCTTTCCACTCCGGATGCCACTGCACTGCCAGCAAAAAGGGTGACAGTGCGGGGGCATGAAGTGCCTCGATCAGCCCATCTTCGGCGTGGGCCAACGGCTCCAGACCTTTCCCCAACCGGTTGATGCCCTGTCCATGCAGGGAGTTGACCGGAATCTGTTCTTCCCCCATCAGTTCGGCAAACCAGCTGCCGGGCAGCAGTTTGATCTGATGGCTCGGCCCATACTGCTCGTCGACCGGATCGTCTGCATCCTCCCGGTGATCGTCATAACCCGGCTCGTTATAGACCTTCTGATGAATGTCTCCCCCCAGCGCCACGTTGATCTCCTGCATTCCGCGGCAGATACCGAGGAGCGGCAAGCCACGGGCGAGCGCCCCCTTGATGAGGGGCAGATCGAACAGGTCGCGATCCCTGTCCTGCTGTTTCTCCGGCGTGAGGTTCTCCTGACCGTAGAGGGCCGGATCGATGTTGGAACCGGCGCCGCTCAGATAGACCCCATCGGCGAGATCCAGATACTGCTCCAGATCGGCGGTGCCGCAGCAGGTGGGTACCAGCAGCGGGACGCAGCCGCTTATCTCCACCAGCGGCATGATGTATTTGTGGGTCATCACCTGATAGGCGTGGCCGTTGCGGGGCTGGGCGCCCATGGTCATCAGCACGACAGGTTTACGGGTGGCGGGAGGCTGGGGATTTGGCATAGGGCACCTTGATTATCCTTGGCGTTGAAGTCTCATCCTGCGCCTTGGGCAGGCCCTTGCAAACCGCTAGGGCAAGGGCATGCCTCAAGGCATGGTCATGGGATCCCGCGTCGGGCCGGGTGACAGAATCGTTGGTCAGCCTGGGCAGCGACGGCATGGATCCTCTCTTCAGTCTGCCAAGGCCGTTCAATATGTCAAACAAAATGATGCCAAATTGTTAACGGATTTGTCTTTAACTGCTCTGAAGCTGCGATTTAACGGGGCTGTTGAGATGGGCCGTTATGGTTGGGGTAGCGAAGTGGTGGATATATTAAACGCTCAGGGATGGCGGGGGATGTGGAGAGGAAAAGGCATCAATAGAAGCACGCCTCCGCAAGGGGAGGCGTGTTTCGGGGGTCACAGCAGGTCTTCGATCTCGCCGCGCAGATACTGGTACATCTCGCGGTAGGCGACCGGCGGCTTGTTCAGCTCCCGCTCCTTGTTGGCGGAGCGGATCAGCTGGCGCAGCTTCTGGCGATCCAGCTCGTGGAACTGGGACATCAGCTCGTTGAGGGCGCTGTCACCTTCGGTGATCAGGCGCTCGCGCCACTGCTCCAGCCGATGCAGGCGGGCATTCACGGTGGAGTGACGGTTCTTGATGATGGAGAGCGCTTCGGCAATCGGCTCGATATCGCGGCTGCGCATCAGGCGGCCGATGAACTGCAGATGGCGACGGAAGGACTCATCCTTCTTCGGCTTGAGTTTGCGACCCAGCTCGACAGCTTCTGCAAGTTCTTCATCCAAAGGGATTTTTTCCAGCTCGCTGTGGCTGAGGGAGACGATCTCTTCCCCCATTTTCTGCAATGCTTCGGCATCGCGCTTGAGCTGGCTCTTGCTGGGGCCCCAGTCTTCGAACTCGTTGTCGTCTTGATATTGACTCATCGGTCTTTTGATTCCTGTCATTCACGTTTGGCGGATATGTTACCAGCTTCTCCCGCTGGGCGCAGGGGTCTGATATGCTTACCCCCCTTTCCTTCTTTCATACAGATGTGAGTTATGGATCAGCAAGACCAAATCCGCCAGGATCAAGCCCATCTCGAGGCCGTGGTTGCCGAAGCCCTGGAGATAGCCAAAGGACTGGGCGCCTCGCTGGCCGAAGTCTCCATCAGCAAGCAGACCGGGTTATCGGTGAACACCCGGGGTTGTGAACTGGAAAGCATTGAATTCAATAAGGATGGCGCCCTCGGCATCGCTGTCTATCGCGATGGTTGCAAGGGATCTTCCTCGACCACCGATCTGAGCAAACCCGCCATTCGTGCCGCCGTTGAAGCGGCTATCGAGATTGCTCGCCACACCTCGGCCGATGATTGCGCCGGTCTGGCGGACGCCGAGCTGCTGGCCTGGGATGCCCCCGATCTGCAACTGTGCCACCAAATCGAACTGGATCCCCAGCGCGGGATCGAACTGGCCATCGAGTGCGAACGACTCGCTCTGGGCCGCGATGCCCGTATCAAGCACTCCGACGGCGCCGGTTTCTCCAGCCATCTTGGCATCAAGGTCTATGGCAACAGCCATGGCTTCGTCAAAGGTTATGCGGCATCGCGCAACTCACTGAGCTGCGTGCTGATCGGCGAGCAGGATGGCGACATGCAACGGGATTACGGCTACTCCTCCAGCCGTACCCTCGACGGGCTCTGGAGCCCGCAGCGCATTGCCGACGAAGCCGTTGAGCGTACCGTCTCCCGCCTCGGCGCCCGCAAGATCTCTACCCGTCATGCGCCTGTGCTGTTCCACCCTGACACAGCCTCCGGTCTGTGGGGCCATCTGGTGATGGCCATCAGCGGCGGCAACCTCTATCGCAAGTCGAGCTTCCTGCTCGACAAATTGGGCAAGCAGATCCTGCCCGAGTGGCTCACCATTCAGGAGTTCCCACACCTGCTGGGCGGTCTCGCCAGTACCCCGTTTGATGGCGAAGGGGTGCGTACCCGCGACATGGATATCATCCGTAACGGCGAGCTGGTGAGCTGGCTGCTGACCTCCTACTCTGCACGCAAGCTGGGGTTGACCACCACGGGTCACGCCGGTGGCATCCACAACTGGCAGGTCTCCAATACCGGCCAGGATTTTCAGGGCATGCTGAAAGAGATGGGCACCGGTCTGCTGGTGACCGAGCTGATGGGGCAGGGGGTCAATATCGTCAACGGCGACTACTCCCGCGGCGCTGCCGGTTTCTGGGTCGAGAATGGCGAAATAGCCTATCCGGTCGAGGAGATCACCATCGCTGGCAATCTGGCCGAGATGTTCAGCCATATCGTGGCGGTGGGTCGTGACGAGGATGAGCGCTCCAGTCTCAAGACCGGCTCGGTGCTGGTAGAGAATATGAAGCTGGCGGGCCACTGATCCCGGTTTCAACAGAACCGAAACCATGAAAAAGGCCCCCTCGCCAACGCGAGGGGGCCTTTTTATCGGCCAGCGATCAGGGGGCAATCAGCCCTTGATGCGCTCGATGCGGCCACCCAGACCCTGCAGCTTCTGCTCGATGTCTTCGTAGCCACGGTCGATGTGATAGATACGGTCGACGATGGTGGAGCCTTCGGCCACGAAGCCAGCCAGCACCAGACTGGCGGAGGCGCGCAGATCGGTCGCCATCACCTGGGCACCCTTGAGTTGCTCGGTGTCACGGCAGATGGCTACGTTGCCCTGCAGTTCGATGTCTGCGCCCATCCGTACCAGTTCGGGAACGTGCATGAAGCGGTTCTCGAAGATGGTCTCGGTGACCATGCCGGTGCCTTTGGCGACGGCGTTCAGCACAGTGAACTGTGCCTGCATGTCGGTCGGGAAGGCCGGGTAGGGGGCAGTCTTGATGGTGACCGGTTTGAGGGTGCGGCCAGTCATGTCGAGGGTGATCCAGTCTTCACCCTTCTCAATCAGGGCGCCAGCCTCTTCCAGCTTGACCAGTACCGCTTCCAGCAGAGTCGGGTCGGTCTTGCGGCAGGTGATCTTGCCGCCGGTGACCGCTGCACCCACCAGGAAGGTACCGGTTTCGATGCGATCAGGCTGCACGCTGTAGTTGCCGCCGTGCAGACGCTCGACACCGTCAATGGTCAGGGTATCGGTGCCCGCGCCCTGGATCTTGGCGCCCAGAGTATTGAGGAAGTTGGCCAGATCGACTACTTCCGGCTCGCGCGCGGCGTTCTCGATCACGGTGCGGCCATCAGCCAGGGTCGCAGCCATCATCAGGTTTTCGGTACCGGTCACGGAGACCATATCCATCAGGATGTGGGCGCCTTTCAGGCGACCATCGACACGGGCCTTGATGTAACCATCTTCGATGGTGATCTTGGCACCCATCAGCTCCAGGCCGTGGACGTGCAGGTTGACCGGACGGGCACCGATGGCGCAGCCGCCTGGCAGGGAGACGTCAGCCGCGCCGAAACGGGCAGCCAGCGGGCCCAGCGCCAGAATGGAGGCGCGCATGGTCTTCACCAGCTCGTAGGGGGCGACATGGTTGTTCACCGCACCGGTCAGCACGGTGACGTTGCCGTTGACCTTGGTGGTCGCGCCCAGCATCTCCAGCAGCTTGATGGTGGTACCCACATCTTTCAGGCGCGGCACGTTGGAGAGGTGAACCTCTTCATCACAGAGCAGGGTTGCGAACAGGATCGGCAGCGCGGCGTTTTTGGCGCCGGAGATGGTCACTTCGCCGTTGAGAGTACAACGACCATCGATTTTGAATTTGTCCATTTTTACTTCGTTACCAAATCAGGAGGGCAATAGGAATTTACGTTCGCGTTTCCACTCGGCGTCGGTGAACGCCTTGATGGAGAGGGCGTGAATGGCGTTGCTGGCGATCTTGTCCATCAGCGGGGCATAGATGGCCTGCTGCTTCTTGACCCGGCTCATGCCGTCAAACATGTCACCGACGGCGATCACTTGGTAGTGACTACCGTCCCCTTTGACATGGACTTCGGACAATGGCAGAGCCTCAAGGAGTATCGCTTCAATTTCAGAGACTTGCATTATGCGTCCTCAGTTGTGAGCGGGGTTGACTGAAACAGCCCGGCCACCCCGTAGAGGTTGGCCAGGGTATAGAAATCACTGGAGGCGCCCACCAGTTGCGGTGTGGCGCCTCGCGCTAATACGGCTTTGGCCCATTTGACCAGCAGGGCCAGTCCGGCAGAGTCGAGGGTGGTGACGCCGCCGAGCTCGAGCTGGTCGTCCTGCCACCATTCGGCGCGGCGTTGCCACAGGTCATTGACCTGTGGCGCCAGCAGCTCACCGCTGAGGGTCATGGTTTGAGTACCAGCGGCTTGGCGTTATGCTCGCGCAACTGGGCGATCACCGCATCGATGCCGTTCTGGCGGATCAAACCGCCGAGCTCGCTTTGCTTGGCGGAGAGCAGGCTGATCCCCTCGGCCACCATGTCAAAGGCTTTCCACTCGCCAGTTTTGTTATTCTTGCGCAGTTTGAACTCGAGGAAGATGTCCGGCTTGCCGGCCTCTTTCACGCTGACGTTGACGGCGGTGATGTTGCCGCTGGGGGCTTTGCCCGGCTCGACCTTGACGGTTTGCTTGTCAAAATGGGCCAGCGCATCGGCGTAGGAGCTCACCATGTACTCGGTGAACACCTCGACGAAGGCATTGCGCTGCGCTTCGGTGGTCTCTTTAATCTGGTTGCCAAGCACCTTGTAGGCGGCGAAGCGGTTGTCCACATAGGGCAGCAGCTCTTCGCGGATGATCACCCGCAGGTGATCCGGATTGCTTTTCACCTGGGCCTGATCGGCTTTCAGGCGGGCAAAGGTCTGCTTGGCAGCCTGATCCACCAGCGCGTTGGGGTCGGTGGCATCGACGGCGGCCTGGGCAGACAGGGAAAAGAGCATGCTGGTCATCAGGCCCAGCAGCAGGGCGATTTTCTTGAACATGATTACTCCTTCTTGCTGTCTGATTTGCTGTCGGAGGATTGGCTGTAGAGGAACTTGCCAATCAGATCTTCCAGCACGATGGCGGACTTGGTGTCTTCAATCAGGTCGCCATCCTTGAGCATCTCGGTGCCCATCTCCTCATCGCTGAAGCCGGGGGCCAGACCGATGTACTGCTCGCCGAGCAGACCGGAGGTGAGGATGGAGAGGGAGCTGGTATCGGCAAACTGGCCAGCGCTCTTTTGCATCATCAGGGTCACTTCGGGCACCTGGGTTTGCGGGTCCAGTACGATGTCGCTGACCCGACCGACCACCACGCCGCCGACCTTGACCGGCGACCGGACTTTCAGGCCGCCGATATTATCGAAATGCGCGCGCAGGGTATAGGTTTCTCCTTCCGGTTTGAAGCTCAAACCGGCCACTTGCAGGGCCAGTGCCAGAATGGCACCGATGCCAGCCAGCATGAAGGTGCCGACCAGGAATTCTACTTTGCTGAACTTCATCTTTACCTTATCCAAACATGACTGCAGTGAGTATAAAATCCAGGCCGAGCACGGCGAGGGATGAGTGGACCACAGTTCGGGTCGTAGCCTGACTGATCCCGGCCGAGGTCGGCTTGGCATCATAGCCGTTAAAGAGCGCAATCCAGGTGACCACCAGGGCGAAAATCAGGCTCTTGATGGCGCCCTGCATGATGTCTTCATGCCAGTCGACGGAGGCCTGCATGGCAGACCAGAAGCCCCCTTCGTCCACGCCGAGCCAGTCCACACCGACCAGCTTGCCGCCGAAGATGCCGATAAGGCTGAACATAAAGGCCAGCAGCGGCATGCTGATGACGCCAGCCCAGAAGCGGGGGGCAACCACCCGGCGCAGTGGGTCGACCGCCATCATCTCGAGGCTTGAAAGCTGCTCGGTGGCCTTCATCAGGCCGATTTCAGCGGTCAGGGCCGAACCGGCACGGCCGGCAAACAGTAGCGCCGTGACTACAGGACCCAGCTCCCGCAGCAGGGAGAGGGAGACCAGCGGTCCCAGGCTCTGCTCGGCGCCGAAATCCTTCAAGACGTTGTAACCCTGCAGCGAGAGCACCATGCCGATGAACAGGCCGGAGACCAGAATGATGGCCACCGACTGTACGCCCACCACATACAACTGCTGGATCAGCAGCGGGAAGTGCTTGCGCGGCTCGGGTTTGCCCGCCAGCGCATGGAACAACATGATGGTGGCGCGACCGACGGAGCTGATAA
This sequence comes from Aeromonas veronii bv. veronii, assembly GCF_000820225.1. GTDB lineage: Bacteria > Pseudomonadota > Gammaproteobacteria > Enterobacterales > Aeromonadaceae > Aeromonas > Aeromonas veronii. The sequence goes on along the minus strand of NZ_CDDK01000043.1, from coordinate 122,453 downwards.
ACCGCACTCCGACCCGCCCCAGCTTGCTTATTTGACTTATCAACATCAGAGATCCTGTAGCAGATCGCCTGCCGGAAAATGAAACGGAACAGGACCATCGGGCAATCCTTTGAGGAACTGCTCGACTTCGGGATTGTGCTCCTCGCGCAGCTGATCCGGCGTGCCGTGCGCCACCACCTTGCGATTGGCAATGATGTAGGCGTAATCGGCGATGCTCAGCACCTCTTTCACATCGTGGGTGACGATGACGGAGGTGATGCCGAGGGCATCGTTCAGCTCCTTGATCAGCTTGACCAGCACCGCCATGGTGATGGGGTCCTGCCCGACGAACGGCTCGTCATACATGATGAGGTCAGGATCGAGCGCAATTGCCCGTGCCAGCGCCGCCCGGCGCGCCATGCCGCCGGAGAGCTCGGAGGGCATCAGTTTCGCCGCGCCGCGCAAGCCCACCGCCTGCAGCTTCATCATGACGATGGTGTGGATCAGCTCCTCCGGCAGGCCGGAGTGCTCCCGCAGCGGGAAGGCCACGTTGTCGTAGACCGTCATGCCGGTAAACAGGGCGCCGCTCTGGAACAGCATGCTCATCCGCTTGCGCACTTCATAGAGGCGCGAGCGGGAGAGGGTGGGGATATCTTCCCCGTCAAACAGAATGTGACCGGACTCCGGCTTGAGCTGGCCACCGATCAGCCGCAGCAGGGTGGTTTTACCGATGCCGCTCGGGCCCATGACGGCGGTCACCTTGCCACGAGGAATGGTCAGGTTGATCCCGTCATACAACAGCCGATCTCCGTGACTGAAAGTCAGATCGGAGATGGTGATCAGGTCATTGTTCAAACAATTGTCCATCCGGTGTAAATGAGGTGCGAATTTTATGGGGTAGTCTAGGTCTAAGCAACAGCAAGGAACAACTATTGAACAGGCTGCAAGCCCATTTGCACGACAGTTTTCTGTAACAAAGTGCGTCATTGAGAGCGGGAGTTGCCATCCGATTCGCTTATCCGGGCAGACTTTTTTATAATCCCGCAGCTAATTTCGGCCCGGAGCTGTGTCTTTATGTCTGTAAAGCCTGAGAAAGTGTCTGAACTGTTCGATTTTCGTCGCAGTGCCCGCGCGGTGCTGGACACAGAAAAGCAAGCCATTGATGGACTCTATCAGTATCTGAACGACGCCTTCGACAAGGCGTGCGAGATGGTGCTGCGCTGCGGTGGCAAGATAGTGGTCACCGGCATGGGCAAATCGGGCCATATCGGCAGCAAGATCGCCGCCACCCTCGCCAGCACCGGCACACCGGCCTTCTTCCTTCACCCGGGAGAAGCGAGTCACGGCGATCTGGGGATGATCTCCAGCGGCGATCTTATCATCGCCATCTCCAACTCCGGCGAGAGTGACGAAATCCTAGCCCTGCTGCCGGTACTCAAGCGCCGCGGCATTCCGCTCATCTGCATGACCGGCAATCCCGCCTCCACCATGGCCAAAGAGGCCAACGTGCATCTGTGCATCAAGGTGGAGAAAGAGGCTTGCCCGCTGGGTCTGGCACCCACTTCCAGCACCACGGCAACCTTAGTCATGGGCGATGCCCTGGCGGTCGCCCTGCTGGAAGCGCGCGGTTTTACCGCCGATGACTTCGCCCTCTCTCACCCGGGCGGTTCCCTTGGCAAGCGTCTGTTGCTGCGGGTCGGCGACCTGATGCACAGTGGCGATCTGTTGCCCCGGGTAGGGATAGATGCCACCATCAGCCAGGCGCTGCTGGAAGTGAGCCGCAAGGGGCTCGGCATGACGGCTGTGGTCGATGGCAATGGCCTGCTGGCCGGGCTCTTTACCGATGGCGACCTGCGCCGCATTCTTGACCAGCAGATCGATATCCATCACACCCCCATCAGCCGTGTGATGACGGCCAACTGTGTTACCGTAGGTCCAGAGATGATGGCTGCGGAAGCCGTCAAGCTGATGGAAACGAGAAAAATCAACGGATTACTGGTCGTGGATGAAGAGAAACGCCCGCTCGGCGCCTTCAACATGCACGACCTGCTGAAAGCCGGAGTCATTTGATGCAAAACGTACCGACCCTCTATGGTCCGGTGACGCGCAGCCAGTTTGAGAAGGCGGCGCAAATCCGCCTGCTGGTGTGCGATGTGGACGGGGTGCTCTCCAACGGCCTCATCTACATGGGAAACAACGGCGAAGAGCTGAAAACCTTCTGTACCCGCGATGGTGCGGGCATGCGAGCGCTGCTCAATGCCGGGATCGAGATCGCCATCATCACAGGGCGCAACTCCCGTATCGTCAGCGATCGGATGAAAAGCCTGGGTGTGGCTCATGTGGTGCAGGGGGCTGATAAAAAGCTGCCTCACTTCGAAGCGCTGCTGGCCAAGCTGGGGCTGGCTGCTGAACAGGCTGCCTATATGGGCGATGACACCATCGATCTGCCGGTGATGGCCGCCTGCGGCCTGGGTATCGCGGTGGCTGATGCCCATCCGCTGGTGCTGAGTCGTGCCGATATGGTGACCCGGCTTGGCGGTGGCATGGGCGCGGTGCGCGAGGTGTGTGACCTCATTTTGCAGGCGCAGGGCCACGACGATTATCAGCCCGAGGCCTCGGTATGAGCAGACAGACCCTGTTGTTTGCCCTGCTGTTTCTGGTCGCGCTGGTTGCCTGGCAGTTGGGTAAGGTTGAGCTGGTGCCTGAGAGCGCCGTCAAAATCGAAAACTATCAGCCGGATTTTGTCGCCAAAGATCTGGTGACCACCCGTTTTGATATCAATGGCAAGCGCACCGAGCGGTTGGAGTCGACCTACGCCGAGTATTATCAAATCCTCGAGCAGGCCACCTTCGACAAGCCGGTGGTCTACATGTATGACGATCAGGGTGCCGCCGAGTGGAAGGTGACCGCCGAAACCGGCGTGCTCAACACCGGCGACAACGTCATCCTGCGGGACAAGGTGCATCTGGATGGTCTGCTGCCCACCTCCTTTATCTCCACATTGGATACCCCTTATCTGGAGCTGGATCTGGTGACACAGGATGTGCGCAGCAACCGGGAAGTGAACATTCTGGGTCGGGATTTCCAGACCCAAGGGGTTGGCCTCAAGGGCCATCTGGACCGCAAATATTTTGAGTTACTGGATCAAGGCCATGCCATCTATTTCAATGAAAAACGCTAATCTGGCCCTCGCAGCCCTGTTGTTGTGTGGTGCGGTGACTGCCAAAGAGTCCGACTTTGCCGAGAAGGTCTACGTCGATGCCGTCAAACAGGTGGCCGAGATGCAGGACAACCGCATCACCTTCGAAGAGGATGTGACCATCAATCAGGGCACCATCCGGATCAAGGCTGACAAGGTGGTAGTGACCCGCTCCGGCGAGAAAGGGGCGGAGGTGATGACTGCCTACGGCAAACCCGCCACCTTCTTCCAGATCCTGGATAACGGCAAGCCGGTCAATGCCCACGGCAACACTATCCGCTACGAGCTGAAGAACCGGCTGGTGACCATCACCGGCAACGGTCAGCTCAAGCAGGAAGATAGCCAGGTCAATGGCGATCTGATCCGCTACGACATCGTCAAACAGAAGATGATTGCCGAGAGCAAGAGCCCGAGCCAGCGGGTCAAAACTGTATTCCTGCCGGATCAGGTAGAGAATTTCGACAAGCCCGCCGACCAGAAGAAGCAGGGAAAATAAGCCATGGCAGTGTTAAAAGCAGTGGGTCTGCAGAAGAGCTACAAGCGCCGCATGGTGGTGAGTGACGTCAGCCTTGAAGTGGGCACAGGCCAGATTGTCGGCCTGCTCGGCCCCAACGGGGCGGGCAAGACCACCTCCTTCTACATGATCGTGGGGCTGGTACAGCGCGATGCCGGTCTCATCACCATCGACGATCAGGACATCAGCTTGCAGCCCATGCATGTGCGGGCGCGTAACGGCATCGGTTACCTGCCGCAGGAGGCCTCCATCTTCCGTCGCCTGTCGGTGTTCGACAACCTGATGGGAGTGATGCAGACCCGCAAGGGGTTGAGCCGTGAGGAGCGTGAGGACAAGGTTCAGCAACTGCTGGAAGAGTTCAACATCACCCACATTCGCGACAACCTGGGTCAGAGCCTCTCCGGCGGTGAGCGCCGTCGGGTCGAGATTGCCCGTGCGCTGGCGGCCGAACCGCGTTTTATTCTGCTGGATGAACCCTTTGCAGGGGTTGACCCGATTTCTGTGATAGACATCAAGAAGATCATTCAGCATCTGAAAGATAGAGGCCTTGGCGTCTTGATTACCGACCACAACGTCAGAGAGACTCTGGACGTATGTGAGAAGGCCTATATCGTCAGCCACGGCAAGATGATTGCCGAAGGTGCACCGGCTGACATCCTTGCCGATGAGCAGGTCAAGCGCGTCTATTTGGGCGATCAATTCAGTCTATAGTAAGGGGGCATGCCTTCATTTCCTTTGACGAGTGCCTCGCTGAACATAAGGATATCCCGACGTAGATGAAGCCGACATTACAGTTGCGTCTCGGTCAGTCCCTGACCATGACGCCGCAATTACAACAAGCGATTCGTCTGCTCCAGCTCTCCACTCTGGAACTTCAGCAGGAAATTCAGCAAGCGCTCGAAAACAACCCTCTGCTGGAGCAGGAAGAGAGCGAGGCGCAAGAGACCAGTCCGGAAGCGCCGGTCGATGCCAGCCAGCTGGACTCCAGCGATGCCATGGCTCAGGAGCAGATGCCGGACGAGTTGCCGGTGGATACCACCTGGGACGAAGTTTACTCTGCCGGCACCGCACAGAGCGCGGGCCCCATCCATGATGGGGAAGATAGCGTCTATCAGGGTGAAACCACCGAAAACCTGCAGGATTATCTGCTGTGGCAGATGCGGCTCACACCGTTCAGCGATGTGGATGCCGCCATCGCGCTCGCCATCATCGATGCCATCGACGAATCCGGTTATCTGACCGTTGCGCTGGAGGATATCCAGGCTGCCGTCACCAGTGATGACGTAGAGGTGGAACTCGATGAGGTCGAGGCGGTACTCAAGCGGGTGCAGCACTTTGATCCGGTCGGCATTGCTGCCCGTTCTGTGCAGGAGTGTTTGCTGATCCAGCTGGATCAGTATGACCCGCAGACCCCCTGGCTCAACGAGGCCAAAGAGGTGATCCTCGAGCACATGGAGCTGCTCGGCAACCGGGATTACCGCACCCTCGCCCGCAAGACAAAACTCAAAGAGAGCGACCTCAAGGAGGTGCTGGATTTGATCCAGCTGCTGGAGCCGCGTCCCGGCAACGGCATCATCCAGAGCGACTCCCAGTACGTGATCCCCGACGTCTCCGTGGTCAAGAAGGGCAGCAAGTGGGTGGTCGAGCTCAATCCCGACTCCGCCCCCCGCATCCGGGTCAACGAGACCTATGCCGCCATGGCCCGCAACGCCCGCAGCAGCACCGACACCCAGTTTATCCGCTCCCATTTGCAGGAAGCCAAGTGGTTCATCAAGAGCCTGGAAAGTCGCAATGACACCCTGCTGAAAGTGGCCAGTTGCATTGTCGAGCAGCAACAGGGCTTTTTCGAGTATGGTGAAGAGGCGATGAAGCCCATGGTGCTCAATGACATCGCCGAAGCGGTAGAGATGCATGAGTCGACCATCTCCCGGGTGACGACCCAGAAGTACATGCATACCCCCCGTGGTATCTTCGAATTGAAGTTTTTTTTCTCCAGCCATGTGAACACCGAAGGAGGAGGAGAGTGCTCATCGACCGCAATTCGCGCGCTCATCAAGAAGCTGGTCACGGCAGAGAATCCTGCCAAGCCGTTAAGTGATAGCAAGATCGCGGATTTGCTGGCCGAACAGGGTATTATGGTGGCGAGACGCACGATCGCTAAGTATCGCGAATCCTTGTTTATCCCACCTTCCAATCAGCGCAAACGCCTGGTTTAGGCAAACAAAAGGATGATGTTATGCAAATTAACCTGACCGGACACCATGTCGAGATCACCGAAGCTCTGCGTGATTATGTGAATAACAAATTTGCCAAACTCGAGCGTCACTTCGACCACATCAACAATGTTCATGTGGTGCTTAGCGTGGAAAAACTGAACCAGATAGCGGAAGCCAAATTGCACGTCAGCGGTGGCGAAGTGTTTGCCAACTCTGAACATGCCGATATGTATGCTGCGATAGACACCTTGCTCGACAAGCTGGACAGGCAGATCATCAAGCACAAAGATAAGTTAAATAAAAAATAACCATGCAACTTGAACACATACTGAGTCGGGACTGCACCAAGAGTGCAGTCCCTTGTACCAGCAAGAAACGCGCCCTCGAAATCATCAGCGAGCTGGCCGCCGAACGCCTTGGCACCTCCCGTCAGGCGCTGTTTGAATGCTTGCTGGCCCGCGAAAAAATGGGTAGTACCGGGATCGGTGCCGGTATTGCGATCCCCCACGGTCGCATTGACGATGAGTTCCCGCCAACCGCGATCCTGATGACCTTTGCCGACCCTATTCCTTTCGACTCCATCGACAATCAACCGGTTGACCTGCTGTTTGCCTTGCTGGTGCCGGAAAGCGAGTGCAAGCAGCATCTCAAGACCCTTTCTCTGATGGCTTCCAAGCTGGGTGACAAGGCGGTTTGCCGCCAGTTGCGTCAGGCAACCAGCGACGAAGAGCTCTATCAGATCATGACCTCGGCCTGACAGCAGGCCAAGGATGAGACACCCGTTTTGGCGTGAGGGAACAAGATGCAGTTAATCGTGGTAAGTGGACGTTCGGGCTCCGGTAAAACGGTAGCCCTGCGAGTGCTGGAAGATCTGGGTTACTACTGTGTGGACAACCTGCCGGTCAATCTGTTGCCCCAGCTGATTGTCTCGGTGGAGAGCCAGTACGACAAGCTGGCGGTCAGTATCGATGTGCGCAACCTGCCGAGCGATCCGGAGAAACTGGAAAATCTGCTGGCTCAGGTGCGCAATGAGGGGCGGGTTGAGTTCTCCAGCTTCTTCTTCGACGCCGACAACGGCACCCTGCTCAAGCGCTATGGCGAGAGCCGCCGCCTGCACCCCCTCTCACGCAACAAGCTGTCGCTGGATGAGGCGATTCGGGAGGAGACCCACCTGCTGGCGCCCATCTCCTCGACCGCTGACCTGCGCATCGACACCACTACCCTCAGCATTCACGACCTGAGCGAGCTCATCAAGACTAGGGTGCTTGGGAAGAAAGAGAACGAGCTGGTGCTGGTGTTCGAGTCGTTCGGCTTCAAGTACGGCATTCCCAAGGATGCCGACTTCGTGTTCGATGCCCGCTTCCTGCCTAACCCGCACTGGATCCCCGAGCTCAAGCCCTTCACCGGCAAGGATGAGCCGGTCGCCAACTACCTCTCGGCGCAGGCTGACGTGATGCTGTTTACCCAGCAGATCGAAAATATGCTGGCGACCTGGTTGCCCCATCTGGAGCGCAACAATCGCAGCTACCTCACGGTCGGCATCGGTTGCACCGGCGGTCAGCACCGCTCGGTCTTTATTGCAGAGCGGCTGGCCAGTGCATTCCGTTTGCTTGGCAAGAACGTGCAGATCCGCCACCGCACTCTCGACAAGAGTGCCCCCCAATCCTGACGGACCAATAGGACGACCCGATGACTGTTTCCGCCTCGGTTGAAGTGAAAAACAAGCTGGGTATTCATGCCAGACCAGCCATGATGCTGTTCGAGCTGGTGCAGGGTTTCGATGCCCACGTGCTGCTGCGCAATGAAGATGGTGTGGAGGCCGATGCTGACAGCATCATCGGCCTGCTGATGCTGGATTCCGCGCAAGGGCGGCAGGTGGAAGTACAGGTTGAGGGGCCCGAAGAGGTCGAGGCCCTGGCAGCCGTGGTGGAGCTGTTCACCTCCGGCTTCAATGAGGAGTAGTCACTCCTCGTTATATGTTATGAACCGGTACGCGCCAGCGCTTTGAAGCTGGCAAAATCCCGACAAGCCAGCAGATTTCTGCTGGCTTTCTCGTTCATCAGTGCCAGAAACAGGTCGTAGAGACCCATCGCCTCCTCGTAATCGGCCTTGCTGATGGCCAGCACGAAGATGAGCGTCGCGATTTCTCCGTTGCCCCAGTCGATCCCCTGCGGGGCCAGTACGGTGTAAACCAGAGTGCGGCGCGCCAGCAGATCGAGGGAGTGGGGCAGGGCGATCCCTTCTCCCAGCATGGTGGAGACGATCCGCTCCCGCTCCTGCAGTGAGGCTCTGAAGCCGCTCTCCACCAGATCTTCCGCCTCCAGCTGATCACAGATACGGGCAAACAGTTCGGCCTGGGTGAGGGGCTCTTTGACCACCATGAAGTGGTCGGCATCGAAATATTTGTCGAGCATGTAGGGGCGGGTGCGGTCGATCAGCACCAGCTTGCCAAGCTGCTCCAGCTGATATTGGGTCGGGAAGGGGGCAACGAGTACCACGGGGGCGTTTTTTTCGTTCACCTTGACGGTACTGATGACAAAGTCCTGCGCGATTTGCGCCAGCCCTTCGTAATCCCGCACCGACTCCAGCATGGTCAGCTGCAACTGGGGATACTCCCGCTTGATGCGCGCCTCCAGCACCCGGAAGGTGGCGTTACCCGCATCGCACAGCAGCAATGCCTGCGGGCGTCTGGTATATCCGATGTCGTAATGGCGCTCCAGCCCGACCCCGATGTGGATCACCAGATAACCGATCTCGTGGTGGGTCAGTCGGTAGGGGGTCTGCTTGATCCACTCCGAAATGGCCGCCAACGTGATGTCATAGGCGAGCGGGTAGTACTGCTTGATGTGATCGGCCAGCGGGTTGTGGTTGCCAATCTGGTATTTGACCCGCAGCAGCATGGCGCTGATATGGGTTTGCAGGTCGGCCCGCAGCTGTTGGTCGCCTCGCAGGTCGTAAGGGTAGTGTTGATGAATGTAGGTCAGCAGATGCTCAACCAGCTGTTCGCTCTCGGCGGCCATTGCCGGGCTGAGCTGGGGAGTATCGGCAATCAGGCGCGCCTGGATCTGGATGGCGAGACCGGCGATCTCGTCCTCTACGGGGGGCGTCAGGGTGGGCAATACCGCATATATATCGCGAGATACTGCCAGCAGCGGCAGAGTCAGATCCTCGCTGGCGAAGTGGCGCAACTCGTGACCGGATGCCTGACGCAGCAGGGCAACGGCGCAGTAGATGGTGAGCTGCTGCAGGCTCTCGTCAGCGAGACGCAGCTGATGTCGGGCAAGCTGGGCATGGATGTGATTGCCCACTACCTCCATCGTCTTGCTGGGGCAGAGGTTGGGTAGCAGGGTTTGCAACTGGTTGTTGTGCAGCAACTCCTGATAGAGCAGTTGGGTCAGGCAGGCCCGGATCGCCGTCTCCTCCCCCTGAATGCGCATCCCCAGGCGGGGTTTGCTCTCAACGCTGAGCCTGAAGTGGCTGAGCTGCTCGCGGACTTCCGCCATATCCCCCTGCAGTGCCGCTCGGCTCAGATACCAGGTATCAGCCAGCTCATCGAGCTTGATCCCCTGCTCTGCCGTCAATAGCAGGATCTGCAGGTGCAGCACCCGCTCGCGGCTGGTGCGTGGCAGGCCGCTATCCTGACCCTGGGCGGCCAGCAGAGCCTCGAACAGTCCCTGATTGTAGATTTTCAGCTGGTAGCCGCTGCCACGCTGGTGGATCAGGTGAGCGCCGTGCGTGGCAATCAGTTCGTTGAGGGTCGCCACATCGGTGCGCACCGTGCGGGTGGAGACATTGAGGCGGCGAGCCAGCTCCTCCTGTGGCAGCGGTTCGGCGTGGAGCTGGATCAGCAGTTGATGGAGCCTGGGGTGTGGCAGCTTGATCATAGGGGGTATGCAAGACTCCTGTTGCGAGATAAAGGGTCGATGTTAACAAGTGGGTCATCAACAAGCCAGGCACCGGTCAGTGATTGAACCGGCGCCTGTGACTGCCATCAGGCCAACAGTCGTTTCACTATGGCCAGCAGAGTGCGAACATCCTCGGGGCGAGTGTGCCCGTTCGTGTTATCTATGATGGAACTGTAGACGTGCGGGATCACCTTCTCTACTCCGGCGTCCAGCGCAATCCGCACTATCTCCTCGAAGTTCTCCAGATCGATGCCGCCGGTGGGCTCCAGCCAGAAGTCGTGGCGGGCACAAGCCTCGGCCACAGCCTGATACTCGTCGCGGCAGGCCAGCCCGCCCATGGGGAAGAACTTGACCGAGCTGCCGCCCATATCCTTGAGCAGGGCGATGGCGGTATCGATGGGCACTATGCCATCCGGCTGCCCGGCGCTGAGTGGACCGGTGGAGATCCTCACCATGCCCGGCATGCCGGTGGGGGAGATCAGGCCGTTGACCAGCGTTTGTGACTGGCCGAGCAGCGCCCGGCTGGCGCCAACACCGGTGAACACCTGGTTGACGTGCTGGGGCTGCAGCTGGCAGGCCAGTTCGGCCACCATGGCGGATTGGCGCGGATCGCCGGCTCCCAGCCCGATGGAGAGGGCGTTGTCGATAAGCTTGGCGTACTCCTTCATATCGGCAACTGCGGAGGGAATATCTGGGTAGTTTTTGGAGAGCACACCGACCAGCACGTGGCCTTCGGCTGCGTCGTACACCTCTCCGGCATTCTCTTTGGAACCTGCCAGCACGTTGAGACAGACCCGATCACGGTAGTAGTTGGGGGTAAGGGACATCAGCGATTCTCCTGAACGAGGTTGGCAATGGCGGAGTGGATTTGGTCGAGCTGGGGCACGGTGACGCTGCGCACATCGATCTCGATGTGCCCCTCGTTGGCCTTGTAGCCACGACAGTAGATGGCAGGCGTGCCCTGTTGCAGACGGGTGACGACCTGCACTGTGGTCATGCCGATCTGTTGGTGGTCAAAGGCGATATCGGTGCGGGCGATGTCGCGCCCTGCGCTGTCCCATACCACCTTGGCGGTGACGCCGGGCAGCTGGTTGAGGCGCTCGATGAAGGGGCTCATCTTGGCGACCATGGCGGCGCCGCTCTCTTTCTCTTTGGCCAGATAGCGCTCGATGGCGTGGGTCAGGCCGAGGATACCCTCCTTGCCCACCTTCATGGCGCGACCGATGCCATTGGCCTGCTGTTTGACCCACTCCACGTACTGACGCTTGCCGAGCACCAGCCCGCTGGTGGGTCCTTCAATGGCCTTGGCTCCGCTGTAGATGACCAGGTCCGCACCCTGGTTGTAGTAGAGGCGCAGATCCTCTTCGGCAGCCGCATCGACGATGAGCGGGAGCCCGTGGGTCTTGGCCACCTCGGCGGCCTCTGCCACCGACAGAATGCTCTTCTGCACGCAGTGGTGGGATTTGATGTAGAGGATGGCTGCTGTGTTGGCATTGATGGCAGCGGCCAGCTGGGAAGGGGAGCACTCGTTGGCGTAACCGGCTTCCACTACTTTGCCGCCACCCAGATTGACCATGGTACCGACCGGGGCGCCGAAGTTGACGTTATGCCCCTTGGGCAGCACGATTTCACTCGGCACCTCATGGTGATGGGCATGCAGGTGCTCGAGGCGGTAGGGATCGCCGCGTACTATCATGGCGGCGACTGACTGGGCGATGCCGGCACTGGCGCAGGAGACCACCACCGCATCTTCCACATCCAGTAAACCAGCCAGATAGGCGCCGGTCTTGTTGACCAGATCCTTGATCTCGAAGTAGTGGCCCAGGCCAAAATTGACCGCATCGACCACCTCCTGCTCGGGGGTGGAGACGCCGAGAATGGTCATGCGCCCGGAGGCGTTGATCACCGGTTTGAGCTGATATTTCTCATAAACAGAAGGCATGGTGTGATTTCCCATAGTGAGTCAGAACCAGTTCGCCACCGACCAGGGCGGCGAGAGGCTGCAGTTGTTGGTCACCGCTGCGGGACTGGGCTTCGGTATCCATAAACAGGGTCGGGCCGCTGGCGACCTCGAACAGGGTCAGATCGGCATCGGCGCCCACCTCGAGCCGCCCCTTGCCGGAAAGGCGCAGGGCATCGGCGGCCTGATGGGTGACGCAGGCCAGTACTTGCTCCAGCGTCATGCCGATGGCGAGAAACTTCGACATCACGTGGGCCAGGCTGTAGACCGGCCCCTTGATGCGGTTCTTGCAGTAGATGTCGGAGCTGATGGTGTGCGGCAGGATCCCCTGAGCAATGGCCAGCTCTGCCACTTCAAAGCTGAAGCTGGCGCCGCCGTGGCCGATGTCGAGCAAGAGCCCCCGTTTCATCGCCTCGCGCACCGCGACCCGCAGCTCGCCAGCCGGGGTCAGGATGCGGTTCGGTTTGCCGTTGAAGCAGTGGGTCAGCAGATCGCCATCCCCCAGCAGGGCGACGATCTCGTCCAGATCCGGCGGTGTGTTACCCACGTGCACCATCAGCGGCAGCTGGCCGTGAGCCTGTTGCAGGGCCTTGGCCATGCGCAGCGGTTGCAGGCCGTTCTCACCTACCACGCTACCGCTCATCCGCGCCTTGATGCCAACGATAAAGTCGGGGTGGCGGCGAATGGCTGCCGAGGTGAGATCCATGTCGAGGTCCCGGTTGTCGGCCAGCTCGTTCTGGCGCAGCAGGCCGATTCGGGAGATGTTGAGCAGGGCGTGCACCCGGGTCTTGCAGCCAGCGGTGAGACGCTGGAAGTCATCCACGTCGTCGGCCCCGGTGCTGCCAGCGTCGATGACGGTGGTGACGCCGGACTCCACACCCACCTTGTCCGGCTCATCGTGATAGATGGGAGAGGCGGGGTAGCAGTGGGTGTGGCCGTCGATCCAGCCTGCGCTGACGTGGATCCTGCCTGCGAGATCTAGGATCTGCCGCGCCGTTGCCGTCTCCAGCAGGGAGCCGATGGCGGCGATTTTGCCCTCCCTGATGGCGATATCGACGAGCTGGCCATCTCCCTGGCGCCCGGCTCTGATGATCATGTCGTACATGCTGATAACCTCTGGCGAGCCACCCCGCAGGGCGGCTGATACTTACACAAGGGCGACCGGGAAGAAGGTACCCAGCAGCATGGCCCCCAGAATGGCACCGCCAGTGATGGGCTTGCCCCACACGTAGAACAGCAGGGCACCCAGCAGGGAACCGATGCCGATGGGGATGGACGCGCCCATGGCGGAGAGGATGATGAGGGGGCCGAGAAAGCGGCCAGAGCTGTTGCCAGCACCCATCATCACGTCAGCACCGTAAGTGGAGTTGCTCTGGTTGATGGTGAACTTGCGCGCCAGAATGATGACGTAGCCGATGGCCAGACCAATCCCCATGCCGGTTGCCAGCGAGGCGCCGAAGTTCTCCACCGGATAGACGATGCCGGCCCCCAGCAGCAGGGCTGGCACTCCGAGGCCAACCCCGGTCTGGATGGCACCGCCGATATCCAGGATCCCCACCAGGGAGCCCTCGATGATGCGGGCGAACAGGAAGCTGGCACCGAACGCGGCTACCGCGCCGTAGGCACCCGTGTCCATTCCGGCTTTCAGCATGGCGACGAAGGCTACCTCGTTGAAGGCTCCAACCCCGTACAGATAGAACATGTGGGTACCGGCAAAGACCCCGGCCGAGAGCAGGCCGACGAAGATGGGGAATGACCAGTCGGCGTACCAGAAGTTGTTTTTCAGTTTCTCATCCATGGTGTGACCCCTTATTTGCCGCTCAGCAGGTTATGGACACTTTCCAGCCACAGGGGGACACCCATATGGAAGGATTCAATCAGTTTCATGTCGAAGCCGCGGAAGAAGCCGCTCAGCACGAACAGCAGGACGATGGCCGCCATCATCACCTTGGTGACGTGGTTCCAGCCGCTCTCTTCCACGCCCTTGCCGATCAGGATGCCGAGCACCAGACCCGGTACCGCGTTGCCCATGATGAGCTGTGCCAGACCGCCGAAGATGGTGGCCCAGAAACCGGATTTCTTGCCCGCCTCGATGGCTGCCAGCCAGAAGATCACCGGCATGACGGTATTGACCAGCAGGTTGGCGGCCGGTACCAGCACCTTGACCGCAGTGACCTGCAATGCTGCAGGGACGGCTGCGGCCGTGCTGTTGAGGAAGGCGACCACGATGGCACCTATGATGCCGCCGGCGATGGCCATCTTTTTCGGGTCGTGCAGAGTGGTGGCGAGATCCCGATTTTTGAACAGCAGTGCCGCCGTGGCCCAGTGCGGGATGATGCGGTGATCCACATCCTGGGTGAAGGCGCCTGCCGCCACGGTCGAGGCCCAGGCGTTGAAGAAGAAGCCCAGACCAAACGAGAAGTGGGAAGCGGGATCCCCCTCGCAGGAGTTAAGTTCGCCCAGGGTGCGGAAGGCACCCATGCCCTGTACGGTCGGGGCGTGGAACATCCGCGCCGCGCCGGCCCCCACCCCGACGCCAACCAGGCCGCCAATGATGAGTGACTTGATAAAAATGATTAGAAACATCCAACGTATCCTTCTTGTGGGGTTGTGCCTGCGCAGGCATCACACCTGGGTGAATGTCACCTTGGCGACATCCAGACTGGTGACCTGAACCTTGATCTCCAGCTGGACGCGGTATTCGCGGCGCTGGCGCGGCAGGAAGAAGAACAGGAACTTCTCCACCCGGACTGACTCCTCGGCTTTGAGCACCTGTACATCGACCGGCTCAATACGCAGCAGTACCTGCTGGTTGTCCTTGAGCAGTGTGGGTTGCACCTGGCTGAGGGCGGAGGCAAACGCCTGCTGGCGGGTCGTCCCCTTGCCGTTGACGATGACCTGGGTGATGAAGTTCTCTTTCATCAGGCGCGTCCGTGCTTCTTGGCGAAGGCTTCGACCAGCTTCTGGCCCAGCTCTTCCTTGTCCATGAAACCGAAGCCCAGCACCACGCACCCTTCGTTGATGGCGGTGACGCCCTCTTCAACAGAGCGCATGCCGTAGCGGCACTTGTAGCCGTATTTGGTCTGGGCGGTGATCGCCCCTGCGCCGCCGCTGCCGCAGAAGGAGATGCCGAGATCCGCCTGCTCTTTGTTCATCACGTCGCCGAGCTTCATGTCAGCGGCCATGCCTGGGATGATGGTCACGTTGGCCCCGGCAGCTTCCGCGCCTGCGCCCACTTTCTGACCCTTGCCGAGACGGTCTCCAATCACGAGTTTGATGGCTGTCATATCGATTTCTCCTTGAGTTACGGGTTCTGCACCGAGCTGAGTTCGTTTTCTTTGGCGACTTCAAAATGGACGGACAAGAGGTGTGCCTCCTCATAAGCAAGCTGATCCAGCCAGCTGACGACCTGTTCGGCGAGACGAAGTGAGAGGGGGGAGATCTCTTCAAACAGGCTGAGGTCAACCTCCGGCAGGGGCTCGCCGCTGTGGGAGCGCCACACCATGGCTTTGACATGGGAGGCCAGCATCTGCCGTTGCACCTCGTTGGGGATGATGCCCTGTTCGGCCAGCAGGGGATAAATGCGCGCGAGGATATGATCGGTCTGGCGCAGCAACTCCGGGCTGTTCGGGGTCAGGGTCTGGTCGTGAGTCTCTGTTTGCAATGTCTGCTCTCCAAGGCTGGCAGAAGGTATGGCGTTACCCTAAGCCTGCGCGTCGATGTGGAGGAGGCAGCGTTTTTCCGATTCGAAGCGGAAATTCCTGAGGAAATGGCCCCGAAGTGATCGTTTGGATACTGAAAAGGCAAAAAGAGTGCTTATTGAAGCTGGTTTTGTGTGATCGGTAGCGCACTAATCAGGGGGCGGGGAGAGGGCAAGCGTTGTGGGAAACTGTGAGTCATCTCACGGTAAGCGACGTTGTCGAGGGGGCAGATATGGAAAAGGGCGGTTTCCCGCCCTTCTCATAAAAAGGAGTGACGCTAGCTGGCCTATGCGGCGCTCGAGCTGGCCGTTCTCTGCTGATAGCGCAGGTCTTCCTCTATGGTGACCACCACTTCCAGCGGCTTGCCGGAGCGGAATACCGAAATGGTCAGCTTGGTGCCGGGGCGGCTCTCGACAATCTTGTCCATGGCGCCGCGTACGCCACTGATGGCCTCTCCGTTGATCTTGAGCAGCACATCCCCTCGCTGGAGGCCGCCTTTGGCCGCCGGACCGTTGGGATCCAGACTCTCCACCACCAGACCACGCAGGTCGCCGAGGTTCATCATCCGCGCGACTATGGGGTTGATCTCGACACTGGAGATCCCGAGGTAGCCGCGGATCACCCGGCCGTTGGCGATCAGCTCATCCATGATCCGTTTTGCCAGCCGGTAGGGGATGGCGAAGCTGATGCCGTAGCTCTCCTGATTGCCGTTGAGGTGATAGGTGGCGGTGTTGATACCCACCAGATCGCCACGGCCGTTGACCAGCGCGCCACCCGAGTTGCCTTCGTTGATGGCGGCATCGGTCTGCAGCAGATCCTGACGGCCATTGCTGTCAGGTCCCATGCTGGAGAGGCCGGTACGGCCGGTCGCACTGATGATGCCCTGGGTGATGGTCTGGCCGACGTTGTAGGGGTTGCCGATGGCGAGCACCACATCCCCCACTTCTGGCAGTCGCTCCGGATCCTGCGGGATCACCGGCAGGTTGTCTGACTCGATATAGAGCACGGCGAGGTCGGTGAGCTGATCGGTACCGACCAGCTCGGCGCTGAAGACGCGGCCATCCTGCAATGCGACTATGATCTGGTCGGCATCGGCGATGACGTGGTAGTTGGTCAGTACATAGCCGCGCTGGTTCATGATGACGCCGGAACCCAGCCCTTGCGGGCGCAGTTCCCCCTGATTGCCCTGATTGGGGGCAAAGCTGCGGGTATAGATGTTGACGACAGCAGGGCCTGCCCGATGGGCGGCATAGGAGAAACTCAGTTCACGGGCATTGGTGATGATGCCGGGCAGTTGGGCACCACCGCGAAAATGGGGAAACAGCAGCAACAGCAGCGCCGCGACGGTCAATCCAAAACCGACAGACTTGCCCAAGTAACTGACTAAAGGGGGGATTTTCATGTCATTCTCATCCGTACAGGCTGCGCGCAGAGAATAACACTATCGATGGATAAAAATCACCCGCGGTGAAGGCCGCGGGTGATGGAGGGAGTGGCGAACAACCCGGGTGTTAGCGGATCACCAGATAGAGCGAGGAGTCGCCGCGCTGGATGTTGAGCGCCAGCACGTCAGGCTTGTTCTTGAGCGCCTTGGTCAGCTCGCCCAGGGTGTTGATGCGCAGGCGGTTGACCCCGATGATGATGTCACCCTTCTGCAGGCCGGAAGCGGCTGCCGGAGAGCGAGGATCAATGTCGGCCACCGCGACGCCGGAGACCGGGTCGGTAGTGGTGCTCAGCTTGGCCCCTTCCAGTGCCGGATGCAGCGCACTGGCGCGTACTTCGCTGTCATCGGCCTGCTTCAGGGTTACCTTGGCAGTTTGTGACTTGCCATCGCGGATCAGCCCCAGTTCGACCTGCTTGCCAGCGCCCATGGTGGCGATCTTGGCACGCAGCTCGCCGAAGGAGCGAACCGGTTTGCCATCGATGCTGACGATGATATCGCCGGCCTTGATGCCCGCCTTGTCGGCCGCCGAATCAGGCATGACCTGATTGACGAAGGCACCATCCTTCTTGTTGTAACCGAAGGTTTTGGCGATGTCGGAGGTGAGCTCGGTGCCGGTAATACCCAGCTGGCCGCGACGCACTTCACCGTACTTGACGATCTGCTCGGTCAGATCCCGCACCATGTTGGAGGGGATAGCAAAGCCGATGCCGATGTTGCCACCGTTCGGGCCCAGAATCGCGGTGTTGATACCGATCAGCTCGCCACGCAGGTTGAGCAGGGCGCCGCCGGAGTTACCGGAGTTGATGGCCGCATCGGTCTGGATGAAGTTCTCCAGATTCTCAATGTTGAGGCCGCTGCGGCCCAGCGCGCTGACAATACCGGAGGTGACGGTCTGACCCAGACCAAACGGGTTGCCGATGGCCAGCGCATAGTCACCCACCCGCAGCTCGTCGGAGTCGGCAAACTTGATCTGCACCAGATCCTCGGCCTTGATTTGCAGCAGAGCGATGTCGGACTGCTTGTCTTCACCGATCTTCTTGGCCGCGTACTCACGACCATCCTTCAGATTGACCTTGATCTCGTCCGCCTCGTGAACCACATGGGCGTTGGTGATCACGTAACCCTTCTTGGCATCGACGATGACACCGGAGCCGAGCGCCTGGAACGGCTGCTCGCTCACCTGTTCATCGGGCATGTTGGGGCCGAAGAAGAACTTGAACTGTTCCGGCAGACGCTGACGGGTAATTTTTTTGCCAGAAACCGAGATATTGACCACCGCCGGGGTGACCTGTTCGAGAACAGGCGCCAGGCTTGGCATCTCCTGATTTGAACCTAACAGGGAAGGCAGTGCAGCCTGAGCAGGGGCCGCAGACATGGCGATACCGACACTGAGGGCTAGCACACTGAGCATGGAAAGAGGTTTACGCATATGAAAAACAGCTCCCAGAAAAAGTTGCATTGCAATCGTCAAGGTCAGACCACGGGACTGGCCAATTAGTTCCGCGAGGAACTAGTTTGGTTGCTTGAGCAGTCCGGAAGAGGCGCCAGCATAGTCGCGAGGCGGAACGCCCGGCTCTTCTGCCACATTGGCAGGGGCTTCTTCTACCAATGACTCGCGGAACAGCGGTTCCTGCGCCTTGGCCAGGAATTTGCTCTGCTCGGCCATGTGGCGATAGAGGGTCTGATACTGCTCGGCCAGTTGCTCCATCAGGGCGGCACTGTCGGCGAAGTGGGTGTTGATCTGGCCCTGATAACTCTCGAGCTCCTTGTGGGCCTTCTTCAGTTCCTGTTCCAGACGGCCAGCATCGCGGCTACGTACCGAAAAACGGCCGAGAACGACACCGATAATCAAGGCCGCGACAGCCAGCAGGATCCCAGTTAACAGACTCATAGATGCTCCTTGTTACAGCTAAAACAGAGTGGGTTTATGCGGTCGTTATAACCGCCATGCCTTGATGGCACTATACCGTGCGTCCTGAGGCCGTGATACCATTTTGTCCTCGATTCAGGGACTTGGAGAGGCGCTCAAGGATGACACCGCAGCAAAAATACCAGCAGGATCTGCTGCGCCCCGGCTTTGTGGCCGACCCCGCACAGGGGATGGCCATTAGCAGGCTGGAGCGACTGTATCAGGATTTGCTACGGCGCCCGACTCCGACCAGATCTCGAGGGCTGCTGGGTTGGCTGCAAAAGCCCAAGCCGCCGGAGCCCGTCCTGGGTATCTATATGTGGGGCGGAGTGGGCCGAGGCAAGACCTGGCTGATGGATACTTTTTTCGACAGCCTGCCGGGGACGCGCAAGATGCGCAGCCATTTCCACCGCTTCATGCACCGCATTCACGATGAACTGCAGGGGCTGAGCGGGCAGTCCGATCCCCTCAAGCTGGTGGCCAGCAAGCTTGCCAGCGAGACAGATATCATCTGTTTCGATGAATTTTTCGTCTCCGATATTACCGATGCCATGTTGCTGGGCACGCTGTTTCAGGAGCTGTTTGGTCACGGTGTTGTGCTGGTCGCCACTTCAAATATTCCGCCGCAGGATCTTTATCGCAACGGGCTGCAGCGAGCCCGTTTTCTGCCAGCTATCGAGCTAATCGAGCGTCATTGCGAGGTACTTAACGTAGATGGCGGTATCGACTATCGTCTGCGTACGCTGGAACAAGCCGAGATTTATCACTGCCCGCTGGATTTGCAGGCAAAAGCCAATCTTGACCACTATTTTCAGCAATTAAGCGGTGGGCACACGGCTTGCGAGGGGGCGTTTGAGGTCAATCATCGTCAGCTGGCGTCGCTCGGGGTGGGGGAAGGGGTGCTCTATATGGAATTTGAGCAACTTTGTTGTACTCCCCGCTCCCAGAACGACTATATCGAGCTGGCCAGGCTGTTCCATACCGTTCTGCTGGCCAATGTGCAACCAATGGGCACAGGCACGGATGACGCGGCTCGCCGCTTCATTGCCATGGTTGATGAGTTCTACGAACGGCACGTCAAACTCATCATGTCGGCGGCGGTTCCCATGACAGAACTCTACGGCGAAGGGCTGCTGAATTTCGAATTCAAACGCTGTCTTTCGCGGCTTCAGGAAATGCAATCGCACGAATACCTTGCCAGAGTGCACCTTCCTTAGTCACAATACCGCGCCTGCCAGTCGGATGGGCATCTGCGGCAGGTAGGGCCGGGCGACATTTGCTGGTTTCATGGCAGTGAAATTAGCAGGTGATATTTAAGGCAACTTCACTTATAATCGCCCGGCCCACGTTACAGCTGTCGATAAGACAGCAACACTTTAAGCTTTACTTGTATTCGAAGGGGTACAGGTAGGCCATCGTTTGTTGTTTGTGGGAGAGCCCCCATAAGCAATTGGGTCTGTAACAGGTAATTGGGTTTAACTTAATGAAAACTTTCGTTGCCAAGCCAGAAACCGTAAAACGTGACTGGTACATTGTGGACGCAGAAGGTAAAACTCTGGGTCGTATCGCAACCGAGATCGCTGCTCGTCTGCGTGGTAAGCACAAAGCTGAGTACACTCCGCACGTTGACACCGGTGATTACATCATCGTTGTAAACGCTGAGAAGGTACACGTAACCGGTAAGAAATTTACCGACAAAATGTACCACGCTCACTCCGGTTTCCCGGGTGGTATCAAGTCAATCAGCTTCGACAAGCTGATTCAGCGTAAACCGGAAATGGTAATCGAAGCAGCCGTCAAAGGCATGCTGCCGAAAGGTCCTCTGGGCCGTGCCATGTTCCGTAAACTGAAAGTTTACGCAGGCGCCGAGCATGCTCATGCTGCTCAGCAACCTCAAGTACTGGATATCTAATCGGGAACTGGCAACATGGCAGAAAATCAATACTACGGTACCGGCCGTCGCAAAAGCTCCACTGCTCGCGTATTTATCAAAGCGGGTAGCGGCAAGATCGTAATCAACCAGCGCTCCCTGGAGCAGTACTTCGGCCGTCCGACTGCCCGCATGGTAGTTCGTCAGCCGCTGGAACTGGTTGAGATGACCGAGAAACTGGACCTGTACATCACCGTTAACGGTGGTGGCATCTCCGGTCAAGCTGGTGCGATCCGCCACGGTATCACTCGTGCTCTGATGCAGTACGACGAAACCCTGCGTTCCGAACTGCGTAAAGCTGGCTTTGTTACTCGTGATGCCCGTAAGGTTGAGCGTAAGAAAGTTGGTCTGCACAAAGCTCGTAAGCGTCCGCAGTACTCCAAGCGTTAATTCGCTTTTGGTACTCACTCTTTCGAGTGTCAAAAAAGCCTGGCGGTTGCCAGGCTTTTTTTATTGGTAATATTACCGACATCAATGCTAACCACGCGTCACAAAAGACAAAAAATTGTTTCTTTATTGTTTTCATTGCTCACCGCTCTTTCTTGTCAAGTTGTTATCTTTTCTTTAAAATTTCCCCTGTTTTCTGTGGCAATTGTAAATCCAGCTTCCGCCGCTGTTGTCACGGGAAAAATGGGGAACAGGGACACTATAAGAATGTGCGGAGTCCACATGGGAGAGTTTTTGGATGAGCAATGCGCCAGTTGATACCGGTCGCCGCAGATTTCTTACCTGGTCAACGGTTGCCGTTGGTGGGGTAGGAGCTGCGTTTACCGCAGTGCCGTTTATAAAGTCATGGAATCCGAGCGCCAAGGCCAAAGCAGCCGGTGCGCCGGTTGAAGTCGATATCAGCAAGTTGGAACCGGGTCAGCTCATCCGTGTCGAGTGGCGAGGCAAGCCTGTCTGGGTGGTGAAACGCACCAAACAGACGCTGGATGCCTTGGCTGCACATGATGACAAGCTGCGGGATCCCTCATCTGAAGAGCCGCAGCAGCCTGACTATGCCCATAACGGGTACAGATCGATCAAGCCCGAAATTTTTGTCGCGGTCGGTATTTGCACCCACTTGGGGTGTTCACCTTCCTATCTGCCTGATAGCTTTGGCGAGCAGGTGCAGGGCGTTACGTCCGGCTTCTTCTGCCCGTGTCATGGCTCCAAGTTCGACATGGCCGGCCGTGTGTTCCAGGGGGTGCCTGCACCGCTGAACCTGGTCATTCCGCCCTATCAATTCATTAATGACACCACCATCCAGGTCGGTGCCGATGGCAAGGAGGCCTGACCATGTTGAGTAAACTGATGGGCTGGATCGATTATCGATTCCCGCTCACGGCCATGTACAACGACCACATGGCCAAGTATCCGGCACCGAAGAACCTGAACTTCTGGTACTTCTTCGGCTCGCTGGCCATGCTGGTGCTGGTCAACCAGATCATCACCGGTATCTGGCTGACCATGAACTACAACCCCTCCGCGGAAGGTGCGTTTGCCTCCGTGGAGTACATCATGCGCGATGTGGAGTACGGCTGGCTGCTGCGTTACATGCACTCAACCGGTGCGTCTGCATTCTTCATCGTGGTCTACATGCACATGTTCCGCGGCATGATCTATGGCTCTTATCAGAAGCCTCGTGAACTGCTGTGGATTTTCGGCATGCTGATCTTCCTGGTGCTGATGGCAGAAGCCTTTATGGGCTACTTGTTGCCCTGGGGCCAGATGTCATTCTGGGGTGCTCAGGTCATCATCTCGCTGTTTGGCGCCATTCCGGTCATCGGTGACGATCTGACCCTGTGGATCCGCGGTGACTACGTGATCTCCGGTGCGACCCTGAACCGCTTCTTCGCGTTGCACGTCATCGCGTTGCCGCTGGTGCTGGTGATGCTGGTTGCCATGCACATTCTGGCGCTGCACGAAGTGGGTTCCAACAACCCGGATGGTATCGACATCAAGAAGCACAAGGACGAGAACGGCTGGCCGCTGGATGCGGTGGCGTTCCACCCTTACTTCACCGTCAAGGATATGATCGGTGTGGCTGGCTTCCTGTTCTTCTTCTGCGCCATCATCTTCTTCAAGCCGGATATGTGGGGTTACTTCCTCGAGAAACCGAACTTTGAAGTGGCTAACGGTCTGAAAACTCCGGAGCACATTGCGCCTGTGTGGTACTTCACGCCGTTTTACGCCATTTTGCGGGCGGTGCCGGACAAGCTGCTTGGCGTCATCATGATGGGTCTCTCCATCGTGGTACTGTTCCTGCTGCCGTGGCTGGATCGCTGCAAGGTGCGCTCAGTGCGTTATCGCAGCATGCTGCACAAGCTGAACATTGCCCAGTTTGTGGTCTGCTTCATCATCTTGGGGGTGTTGGGGGTGCTGCCATCGACGCCGACGTTGACGCTGGTTGCCCAGATCTGTTCACTGGGATATTTCGGGTTCTTCGTCCTGCTGTTCTTCTATAGCAAGAATGAAAGCACCAAGCCGCTGCCGGAGAGGGTGACATTTAAATGAAAAGAATAATATTTGCAGTGCTGACCCTGCTGCCATCTCTGGTATTTGCAAGTGGCGGAGCTGTTCATCTGGACAAAGCCAATTACGATCTGAGTGATAAGGCATCGCTGCAACGCGGCGCTGCCACCTTCATGAACTATTGCGCCGGATGCCACTCTACCCAGTATCAGCGTTATAACCGGGTTGCAGAAGATCTCGGGATCCCCGAAGATTTGATGAAAGAGAACCTGATTTTCACCGGCGCAAAGGTCGGTGACCTGATGAAGAGCGCCATGTCAGAGAAGGATGCCGCCAAGTGGTTTGGTGCGCCGCCCCCCGATCTGACTCTGGTTGCCCGGGTGCGCGGTGCAGACTGGATCTACACCTATCTGCGTTCCTTCTACGTGGATGAGACCCGTCCGTTCGGGGTGAACAACGCCGTGTTCCCGTCCGTGGGCATGCCCCATGTGCTGGAGCCGTTGCAGGGAACCCCCCGTGCAGAGTTCGCTACTCACACGGTTGACGGAGTGGAAACCCAACAGGTTGTCAGCATCAAATCTGACGGTAATGGTGAAATGGATGACGAAGAGTATGATCAGACGGTACTGGATCTGGTAAACTTCTTGGTCTACTCGGCTGAACCGGTACAACAGGAGCGTGAACGCATGGGCTTCTGGGTGCTTGGTTTCATCGTGATCTTCTTCATCTTCACTGTGCTGTTGAAGAAGGAATTCTGGCGCGACGTTCACTAAGCGACCAGATACGGGTAATATAATGCACGGCAATGAAGACCAAGATGCTTCATTGCCGTTTCTGCTTTTTAATGACGGGAGGGTTCAATGGCTGTAGCTGCCAATAAGCGTTCGGTAATGACGCTGTTTTCCGGTGCCAACGATATGTTCAGCCATCAGGTGCGTATTGTCCTGGCGGAGAAGGGTGTTAGCGTAGATATCTGCCAGGTTGATCCAGCCAATCTGCCGGATGAGCTGGCCGAGCTGAACCCGTACAACTCTGTACCGACCCTGGTTGATCGTGAGCTGGCACTCTACACCTCGCGCATCATCATGGAGTATCTGGACGAGCGCTTCCCGCATCCGCCCCTGATGCCTGTTTACCCGGTTGCCCGCGGTAACAGCCGTCTGATGATGCACCGCATCGAGCTGGACTGGTACTCCCTGGCCGACAAGATCATGGCCGGTACCGATGCTGAAGCGGCACGCAACGAACTGCGTGACAACCTGCTTGCCATCGCGCCGATCTTCGGTGAAATGCCCTATTTCATGAGCGAAGAGTTCGGTCTGGTGGATTGCTACATGGCACCGCTGCTGTGGCGTCTGCCGAGCCTTGGCATCGACCTGACCGGTCGTGGCGCCAAAGAGCTGAAGGCTTACATGGTTCGTCTGTTCGAGCGTGAGTCCTTCCAGGCTTCCCTGACCGAAGCCGAACGCGAGATCCGTGCTGGCGTATGAGCATGGAACCGACAATGACACCGAGCCGCCCGTACTTGTTACGGGCGTTCTTTGACTGGTTGCTGGACAACGATCTGACCCCTCATCTGGTGGTCAATGTCAACATTCCCCATGTGATGGTGCCGATGCAGTTTGCTCAGGACGGGCAAATTGTACTGAATATCGCACCCCGAGCCGTGATGCAATTTCACATGGATAACGAGGCTATCAGCTTCAGTGCCCGCTTTGGCGGGGTCTCCCAGCAGGTCTATATCCCGATGGCAGCCGTACTGGCTATCCATGCCCGGGAGAACGGCGTGGGCACCATGTTCCCGCCCGAGCCGGGTTACGATATCTGGCTGGAGCAGGCTGAAGCGCCGGTGGAGCCTGAGCCGGAACCGCCGCGTCCAAGCGGTCGTCCGACCCTGAAGGTGATCAAATAAAAAAACGCAGCCGATTGGCTGCGTTTTTTTATGTGCGGTCGAGCTTAGTTCTGGGCGAATTCGAAGGCCTTGATCACGCGCTTCACGCCGGTGACATGGCGGGCGATGTTGACTGCCTGCTCTCCCTCCTGGCGAGTCACCAGACCAATCAGGAATACCTCGCCGTTCTCGGTGACCACCTTGACCTTGGTGCTGTCGAAGTTCTTGGTGCCGAACATGTCGGCTTTCACCTTGGAGGTGATCCAGGAGTCATTGCTGCGAGTGGTGAAACTGGCAGGTTGGCCGATGCGCAATTCGTTGTAGACGTGGCGAACCCCTTCGATGCGACTGACAATTTTGCCCGCCTCAATCTTGTAAACGTCAGAAGGTGTCTGTCCGACCAGCAGGACGCGGCCATTGTTGCTGTAGACGCTGATCTTGCTGGCTGCGCTGAGCGGCTTGTTGTCGGCCAGCAGATTGGCCGCTTTCAACTCGATGGTCTGGTCATCCCATTGCGCGCCCAGCGTTCGGCGATCGCCAGAGGCCTTGGCAGTCCCTGCGGCGCCGCCAACAACCAGAGCTGCGCAGCCTTGCAGCAGCAGGGTGCTAACCAGCAGACCGAGCAGGATAGTATGCTTTTTCATGGTTTCAATCTTCCTGTTGCGGGAAAAGAGTCTGGTCGATGAGATCACACAGGCAGTGCAGGGTCAACAGGTTCACTTCCAGAATGCGAGGGCGACGGGCGGAGGGAACACGGATCTCCACATCGTTCGGGCCGAGCAGACCTGCCATTTCGCCACCGTCACCCCCGCTCAGCACCACTATGGTCATGTCGCGGGAGAGGGCAGCCTCGGCGGCCTTGATCAGGCTGCGGCTGTGGCCGGAGGTGGTGATGACCACCAGAATGTCGCCAGGCTGGCCCAGCGCGCGGATCTGCTTGGCGTAGACCTCTTCAAAACCGTGATCGGTGGCGATGGCGCTGATGGTCGCCATGTCCGGGGTCAGGGCCATGCCGGGCAGGGAGGGGCGCTGGGTCTCGTAGCAGTTGACCAGCTCGGAGATGAACAGTTGCGCCAGTGCGGCAGAAGGACCGTTACCGCATGCCAGCACCTTGTGGCCATTGAGCAGGCAGATGGTGATCATCTGGGCTGCAGTATGGATGGCATCCGGCAGCGCCTCGGCGGCGGCTATCTTGGTCTGGATGCTTTCGGTGTAGTTCTCTTTGATGCGGTCAGTCATAGGGTCCTCTTAAAATGCGTTCTGGATCCAGGCTGGCTGGTCGCCCTCGAACGCAATCACATCGAATCGGCAGGCCTGATTGGCCTCGTTGATGGCATGTTGCTTCAAATAGTGGCGCGCTGCCAGCATGATCTTGTGCTGTTTGCTGCGGGTGACCGAGCTGGCGGCCCCGCCATGGCTGCCGGTGGCCCGGTAGCGCACCTCAACAAACACCAGGGTCTGGCCCTGGTGCATGATGAGATCTATTTCACCGCCACGACAGCGGTAGTTGCGAGCTACCGGTTGCAGGCCCCTAGCCTGCAACCAGCGTTCAGCGACTTGTTCAAAGTGCTGTCCCTTGCTCGTTGGTGAGGGGAACAGGCTCGGCAACTGCTGGCGCATCCGTTTCCATAGTTCCTTCATTGGAGGGCTCCTCC
Organism: Aeromonas veronii bv. veronii; assembly: GCF_000820225.1. Lineage (GTDB taxonomy): Bacteria > Pseudomonadota > Gammaproteobacteria > Enterobacterales > Aeromonadaceae > Aeromonas > Aeromonas veronii. The sequence continues at coordinate 95,696 of NZ_CDDK01000043.1, read as the reverse complement.
AGTTGCTGAACGGCGTTCTCGTCGACCAGTTTGCCGTTCTGGTAAGTACCCCAGCTCAGCATCCGCACGATATTGCCCTGGGCATCCACGCTCAGCTGACCGCTCATGCCGGCCTGCTGCATGCCACCCACCTTGCGCATCTGCTGCAGGTTCTCAGCCAGGCTGACGGCATCGTAGCCCATGGCAAACAGACGCAGCAGGTCACCCTGGGTCTGCGGCCAGAGTAGGGCGATCTGCTCGCGCTGTTTCTCGTAGCCACCCAGCAGCAGCGGCATATCGGCGATATGCATGCCGTTGAGCTCGGAGGCGACCTCGGTGGCTGCGCTGTCGTAGCCACGGGAGCTGGTATAGATGGGCAGGCTTCCCATCGGATTGACCGAGACATCCACGTAGGGCTTGATCATCCGGGTTTCCAGGCTGTTGGCCACCACATAAACGGCATCGATGCTGCGCGGTGCGGCATCAGAGAGTTGCACTACCTCGCCAGCACGGGCGGTAGAGCGGCCGCTCAGGGCATTCTTGACCATCCCCTGTACTTCGTTGCGGGCACCGAAGGTGGCAACGACCGGCTTATCCTGGCTCAGGGTAGCCCAGCTCTGCTCGAACGCCTTGATACTGCTGTAACCGATCCGACCCTGGGCGGCGATCAGCAGCGGTTTGCGGTAGCCCTGGGTGTAGAGGTATTGGGCTGCCTGCGCGGCATCTGCGGCTGCAGAGAGGGAGAAGTAGTAGGTGGTGTCGTTGACGACCGGCTTGTCCAGCTCGTTGAGCGCCAGTACCGGTACGGTCGGATTGGCCTTGAGCAGCTCCTCGACCCGATCTTTCAGCAGCGGGCCGATGATCATGTCTGCCCCTTCCTGAATCGCCTGCTTATAAAGATCGCCGGTCGACTTGCTCTGGGTGTCGTAGAAGTTCAGGGTGAATTGCCCCTGATTTTCCTTATAAGACATCAGCATACCGTTACGGATGGCAGCGCCCTGCGGCTCCAGATTACCGGAGAGGGGCAGCAGCACAGCGATCTGTTGCACCGAGGTGCTGGCAGTTGCGGCGAGATCACCCAATCCTGCCGGCATATCTTTCTGGGCCGGATGGTTGGGGAAGTCGCGCTTCCAGCCTGCCAGCTGGCGGGCCAGCAGGTTCGGCTGGGCGCCAAACTCGTTGACCAGTGCCGCCAGTCGCAACCAGCCGGTGGTCACATCAGGGGCAGGTGCCTCTTCCAGCGCTTGCAGGGTGGAAGGGGTCATGCTTTTGAGCAACGACCAGATTTGCTGATGGTTGGTCGCCTGCTCGCTCTGATTGAGGTAGGGCTCCAGTGCAATCAACGACTTGGCTGCGCCAAACTTGTTGTTGATGTCGAGCTGCAGCACGACGCGCTGGCGATACCAATCCTTTTGGGTATCGGCATCCAGCACCACCTCGGGTTTGCCTTCCAGCAGGATCAGCGCCTGATTGGCGTGGCCTTGCGCCAGCAACAGATGGGCTTGCAGCAGTTGCAACTGCGCCTTCTGAACGGGATCCTTGGCCTGCTTCTGCAATTGCTGGAACAGTGCCGAGGCCGGTTTGGCCTGGCCCAGCGCCAGATAGCTGCGTGCCGCCAGCATCTGCCAAGTAAAGGCTTCGGCCGGCTTGGCCGGGTCCACCTGCTCAAGATACCACTGGGCATTCTTGGTCAGATTGGAGAACGCTGAGGGCATGCCTGACTGCCCTGACGGTTGATTGGGCTCCGACGCACAGGCGGCGAGCAGTACTGCCGCGAGTATGATGCCGAAGAGTCGTGATACACTTAGCTGCTTTGTAACCCGGTTCAAGTTCATTCCCCGACCAGTGTTGAAGTTCCCCATAGTGTAAACGGGCCAATATGGCGACACAATTGTCGGGGCACTCGGAGATCCCATGAGTGACATCCCAACCCTGTATATAGTCCCCACTCCGATCGGCAATCTGACGGACATCACCCAGCGTGCATTGGACATTTTACGCAGTGTCGATCTGGTGGCAGCCGAAGATACCCGTCATACCGGTATCCTGCTCAGCCACTACCAAATCTCGGTGCCGACCTTCGCCCTGCACGATCACAACGAGCAGCAGAAAGCCGATGTGCTGATCGGCCGGATCAAAGAGGGCAAGAGTGTTGCGCTGGTCTCCGATGCCGGCACCCCGCTCATCAGCGACCCCGGTTATCACTTGGTCACCCGCTGTCGTGAAGCCGGGGTCAAGGTGGTGCCGCTGCCCGGTCCCTGTGCCGCCATCACCGCCCTGAGCGCGGCCGGTCTGCCCACCGATCGCTTTGCCTTTGAGGGCTTCCTGCCCGCCAAGAGCAAGGGACGTGACGATCGCCTGCAAGCCGTTATTGAAGACACCCGCTCGCTGGTGTTCTACGAATCCCCGCGCCGTGTGCAGGATACAGTGGAAGCGATTGCTCGCATTCTCGGTGAGCGTCAGGTGGTGGTGTGCCGCGAGCTGACCAAGACCTTCGAGTCGATCCACGGTCTGCCAGCGTCCGAAATGCTGACCTGGCTTGGTGAGGATGACAACCGCTGCCGCGGCGAGATCGTGCTGGTCGTGGCTGGCGCCGCCAAAGAAGAAGAGGATCTGCCAGCCGAGGCGATCCGTACTCTGGGTCTGCTGGTGGCCGAGTTGCCACTGAAAAAAGCGGCCGCCCTGACCGCCGAGATCCACGGTGTGAAGAAGAATGCCCTCTACAAATACGGTCTCGAGCACTATTGAGCCGATGAAATAGGCCAGTAGACTTTTTTCTGACCTGTGCAATCCCCCGAACCGGCGAGCATTCAGTCTGTAAACGATGGCCAAAGCGCGATAAATGGCTGTAAACGGGAATTGCCGGTTTACCCCGTGCGTATCGCAAGGCTATAATCCGCGCCTCGGAGTTGGCTGGGCAATCGCTGCTTCGTCGTTGTGTCCCTCGGGACAGACGGGCGGAGGGGAGGAAAGTCCGGGCTTCACAGGGCAGGGTGCCAGGTAACGCCTGGGGGGCGTGAGCCTACGACCAGTGCAACAGAGAGCAGACCGCCGATGGCCCGCAAGGGATCAGGTAAGGGTGAAAGGGTGCGGTAAGAGCGCACCGCGCGACTGGCAACAGTTCGTGGCACGGTAAACTCCACCCGAAGCAAGACCAAATAGGCCCCTATTGGCGCGGCCCGCGTTGGGGGCGGGTAGGTTGCTTGAGCCAGCGAGCGATTGCTGGCCTAGAGGAATGATTGCTACCCGGGGCAACCCGGTACAGAACCCGGCTTACAGGCCGACTCCGACCTCATTCCGAAGAGCCCCGCGATTTATCGCGGGGCTCTTTTTTATGCATGAGAAAATATGGCTTCGTTGGCAGGATATTCTCGGCCTTGTCATTTTGAATGAAATTATATGTTTTAAATCAATCGAATAGTTTCGTATTTGGCACGATGGCAGCGATAGATGGTGATAGAACCCGGGATGGTTGTTCGCACCCGCATATTGTGTGTGTTCTCAGTTCATTCACTTATTTCAATTAATCACCAGAGTTTAACGCCAAATAACTTGTGGAAAATCAACCTACTCAATCCGCAGCATGCAATTGCTGCGTCAATATGTTCCCTCTGTCCCATCTCCTTGCTTGAAAAGCCCCCTGCACGTCCTTAAACTTCAAGGTGGGGAAAAGTGGATCAAAGTGGTTTTTAGAGGGGCAATCTGCCTGCTCACTCACCTTCAGGGACTGCAATTTGTTGCGTGGCGCTCATGCCATCAGCCTGGACAGTAAAGGGCGGCTGGCAATTCCGACCAAATTCCGTGATTGGCTGCGCGATGAAAGCGACGGCCAGCTGGTCTGCACCATCGATATTGCCCATCCCTGTTTGCTGCTTTATCCCCTGAATGAATGGGAAGAGGTCGAGCGCAAGCTCAAGACTCTCTCCAGCATGAATCCGCAAGAGCGCCGCTTGCAGCGACTGCTGCTGGGACATGCAACCGAATGCGAGCTGGATGGCAATGGCCGTCTGCTGCTCAGCCAGCCACTGCGCAACCATGCGGGGCTGGACAAGAAAATCATGCTGGTGGGCCAGCTCAACAAGTTTGAGCTGTGGGATGAAGCCCGCTGGCAACAACAGGTCAATGACGACATCTTGGGTCTGCCCGGGGACGATTGGGCAAGCTCACCACGACTACAGGATTTCTCTTTATAAATGACCCAAGCCGCTGAACACATCACAGTGCTGCTGCACGAAGCCGTTGAAGGTCTGGCCATCAAGCCGGACGGTGTCTACGTCGACGGTACTTTTGGCCGTGGTGGTCATTCTCGTCTGATCCTGCAGCACCTTGGCCCCAATGGCCGCCTGATCGCCATCGACCGCGATCCCCAGGCGATCGCCGAAGCGGCCAAGATCCAGGATCCCCGCTTCGAAATCGTGCACGGCCCCTTCTCCGGCATCGCCTCCTATCTGGATGAGCGCGGTTTGCTGGGCAAGGTGGATGGCTTCCTGCTGGATCTGGGGGTCTCTTCACCCCAGCTGGATGATGCCGAGCGCGGCTTCAGCTTTATGAAAGATGGTCCGCTCGATATGCGGATGGACCCCACCTCCGGTCAGAGCGCCGCCGAGTGGCTGGCCAAGGCCGATGTGGATGACATCGCCTGGGTGCTGAAGACCTTCGGTGAGGAGCGTTTTGCCAAGAAGATCGCCCGCGCCATCGTGCATGACCGTGTGACCGAGCCTTATGTGCGTACCCGTCAACTGGCGGAGATGATTGCCCGGGTCAATCCGAGCAAGGAGAAGGGCAAGCATGCGGCAACCCGCAGTTTCCAGGCCATTCGCATCTATATCAACAGCGAGCTGGACGAGATCGAAACCGCACTCAACGGTGCGCTGGAGGTGCTGGCACCACATGGCCGTCTGTCAGTGATCAGCTTCCATTCGCTGGAAGACCGCTTGGTAAAGCATTTCATCCGCAAGCACGAGAAGGGGCCGGAAGTGCCTTACGGCATTCCGTTGACCGAGGCCCAGCTGGCTGGCGGTCGCAAATTGAAGTCGGTCGGCAAGGCACTCAAGCCTTCTGATCATGAAGTATCTGAAAACAGCCGGTCACGCAGCTCGGTGCTGCGGGTTGCCGAACGGTTGGCGGAGTAAGCGATGAGCGAAGTGCGTGTTCATCTGGCCAAGGAGATCGTTGCCGATCTCTGGCGGCACAAGCTGCAGATTTTTCTGTCGGTCGCCGTGCTGGTGACCGCGTTTGCCGTGATCCTGGTGACCAACATGACCCGTGGTCTGACGGCCAAGCAGAACGATCTGATGGCAGAAGAGGATCGCCTCAATATCGAATGGCGCCACCTGCTGCTGGAGCAGGGCACCCTGGCTGAACACTCCCGGGTAGCGAGTCTGGCGATGGACAAGTTGCAGATGGGTCGTCCGCTGGTGACCACCGAGAAGGTAATTACCCAACCATGAAACGCAAGGCTACAGCCAAAGCTGCCAAAGCGAATGTCAAAGCGCCATCGATCTATCCGTGGCGCTTTCGCACGCTTGCGGTGTTTATCGGCATCGCGTTTGTGGGTCTGATCCTGCGTCTGGCCTGGATCCAGGTGATCAATCCGGATCGTCTGCGTCAGGAAGGGGATATGCGTTCCCTGCGTACCACCTCTACCCAGGCGGTGCGCGGCATGATCACCGATCGCAACGGCGAGCAGCTGGCGGTTTCTGTGCCGGTCGAAGCTGTCTGGGCCGATCCCAAGACGGTGCATGAATCTGGTGCCATCAATAATGAGCGCGCCTGGCTGGCGCTCTCCGCCGTGCTCAAGCTCGACATCAATACCCTCAAACACCGCATCGCCAACCCCAGCAAACGCTTCGTCTATCTGCAGCGTCAGGTTACTCCTGCGGTGGCGGAATATATCAAGGGGCTCAAGCTGGGGGGCGTCTACCTGCGCCCCGAAGCACGCCGCTTCTACCCGACCGGCGAGATCAGCGCCCATCTGGTGGGGGTAACCAACATCGATGGCAGCGGTATTGAAGGGATCGAGCGCAGCTACAACGAGTGGCTGACGGCGACACCCGGCGAAATGCGGGTGCGCAAGGATCGTCAGGGGCGCGTCATCGAGCGGCTTGGCATCGTCAAAGAGGGCAAGAACGCCAACGATCTGCAGCTCAGTATCGATCAGCGGGTGCAGGCTCTGGCCTACCGAGCCCTCAAGCGGGCAACCGACGAGAACAAGGCGACCTCCGGCTCCATGGTGATGCTGGATATCAAGACCGGTGAAGTGCTCGCCATGGTCAACACCCCCTCCTATAACCCGAACAACCGCGGCCAGTATCAGAGCTTCCGGGTACGCAACCGGGTGGTGACTGATACCTACGAGCCGGGTTCGACCGTCAAGCCATTGATTTTGCTCAGCGCCTTGCAGGCAGGTGTCACCAGCTGGAAAGATTTCATTCCCGGTGGTCCGCTCTTTATCGGTGCCAAGCAGATCAAGGACGTTAGTATCCACAAGGCGACCAACCTCTACGATATCCTGCGTTACTCCTCCAACATCGGTATGTCGCGTATCGCGCTGCGGATGCCGGCGCAGGAGATGATCAATACCCTCAGCATGTTCGGTTTCGGCATGGATACCGGCAGCGGGCTGATGGGCGAGAGCAGCGGCATGCTGCCCCAGCGTCGTCGCTGGTCCGATATCGAGCGAGCAACCCTCTCGTTCGGTTATGGTCTGCGAGTCACCCCGCTGCAGCTGGCTTCCGCCTACGCCACCCTGGCCAACAAGGGCAAACGGGTGCCGCTCTCCATCGTCAAGGTGACTACGCCGCCCAAGGGTGAGCAGGTTATCGATCACAACAACGCCGCTGCCATGTTGCAGGCGCTGGAGTATGTGGTCGACAACGCCATTCCAAAAGCCAAGATCCCGGGCTATCGGGTCGGTGGCAAGAGTGGTACCGCCAAGGTCGCCGTCGCCGGTGGCTATGGCAAGGATTACATGGCCTGGTTTGCCGGTTTCGCACCCGCCAGTGATCCCCGTTTCGTCATGGTGGTGGTGATCAACGAGCCAAAAGGCAGCGCCTATTATGGCGGCGCCGTGGCGACCCCACCGTTTGCAGAGGCCATGGGCGGGGTGCTGCAGCTCTTCAATATTCGTCCCGATGCGGTGCCGCCAGCGGTGCCCACCAAACTTGCCCGTACGGAGGCTTCTCTTGTCCCGCGCACTTGATGCATTACTGCGCCCCTTCGGTATCCAGGCGCCGGCGCTCACCCTGACCGATATCCAGCTGGATAGTCGGCGGGTTGGCCCCGGCTCGCTTTTCGTGGCCATTCGTGGTCATCAGGTGGATGGCAGACGGTTTATCGAACAGGCGGTGGCTCAGGGAGCGACCGCTGTTGTGTTTGAGGAGGATGGTGAATTTATCCCGCCATCGACTCCGGTTCCCTGTATCGGGATGCGGGATCTGCCCGCTCACCTCTCTGCTCTTGCGGGCTATTTCTACGATCAGCCAGCCCAAAAATTGGATCTGGTCGGGATCACCGGCACCAACGGCAAGAGCACTACAGCACTGCTGGTCGCCAACTGGCGCACCCTGCTGGGTGGCAAGGCGGGTGTGATGGGCACCATCGGCAACGGCCTGTTTGGCAATTTGATCGAAGCGGAAAATACCACCGGCAGTGCCGTTCAGGTGCAAGCCAATCTGGCTGCGCTGCAAGCGCAGGGGGCGGATCTGGTGGCTATGGAGGTCTCCAGCCATGGTCTGGTGCAGCATCGTGTTGCCGCACTGCCGTTTGCCGCTGCCGTTTTCACCAACCTGAGCCGGGATCACCTCGACTACCACGGCACCATGGAAGCCTATGGCGCGGCCAAAGAGCAGTTGCTGCAACTGGTCGATGAGTCGAATGCAGTGATCAACCGCGATGACGAGCTGGGTGCCAAGTGGCTCGAAAAGTACCCGGCAGCGGTGGCGTTCAGCGTTAATGGCCCGATTGAACACCATTCTGGCCGTCAATTAACGGCGCAGCAGCTTGATTTTCACCAGCAAGGTTTTCGCGCGCAGATTAACTCAAGCTGGGGGAATGGTGTATTATCCGCCCCCTTGCTCGGGCGCTTCAACGTCAGCAATGTGCTGGCCGCGATGGGCGTGATGCTGGTGCTTGGTTACGACTTCAACGAGCTGCTGGCAACTGCCCCGAAATTGCAGCCAGTGACCGGTCGCATGGAGTGTTTCGGCGGTGGCGATACGCCGCTGGCGGTGGTCGATTACGCCCACACCCCGGATGCGCTGGAGAAGGCATTGCAGGCCCTGCGGGTGCACTGCACAGGCCAGCTCTGGTGCCTGATCGGTTGTGGTGGCGACCGCGATCGCGGCAAGCGCCCCATGATGGCCGCCATGGCCGAGCAGTATGCGGATCGCGTGATCCTGACCGACGACAATCCCCGTACCGAGGAGCCGGCCCGGATCATGGCCGACATGGTGGCGGGTCTTCGCGATCCTGCTGCGGTGCAGGTGGAGCATGACCGGGTCAAGGCGATTGCGCTGGCCATCGGTCAGGCGAGCAAACAGGACATCATCCTGGTGGCCGGTAAGGGTCACGAGGATTATCAGATCATTGGAACCGACAAGCGGCACTACAGCGACCGGGAAACCGTTGCGGCCGCCTTGCACACATTATTGGAGTCATTCAAATGATGACCCTCAGGCTTGCCGAGCTGGCTCAGGTACTCGATGCCCGTCTGATTGGTGACGACGGCGAGATCACCGTCGTCAGTACCGACACCCGCACTCTGGGCGCGGGTGCCCTGTTCGTTGCTCTGCGCGGCGAGCGCTTCGATGCCCACGATTTTTGCGAGCAGGCCGTTCAGGCAGGGGCCTCTGCCCTGCTGGTCGAGCGTGAGCTGCCGCTGGCCATCCCCCAGCTGGTGGTGACCGACAGTCTGAAAGGACTGGGCCGACTCGGCAAGCTGGTACGCGAGCGCATCAACCCGAAAGTGCTGGCCATTACCGGCAGCTGCGGCAAGACCACGGTGAAGGAGATGGCAACCGCCATCCTGCGCAACGAAGGGGAAGTGCTGGCCACCGCTGGCAACTTCAACAACGAGGTGGGCGTGCCGCTCACCCTGCTGCGCCTCGAACCGCAACACAAGTTTGCGGTGATGGAGCTGGGTGCCAACCATCCGGGCGAAATCGCCTGGACTACTTCACTGGCCAAACCCGATGCCGCCATCATCAACAACGTGGCGGCGGCCCATCTGGAGGGCTTCGGCTCGCTGGAAGGGGTGTTCCACGCCAAGAGCGAAATCTTTGAGGGGCTGAGCGAGGGTGGCACCGCCATCGTCAACGCCGACAATGAATTCTGGCCGAAGTGGCGGGAACGCGGCATTCAGTGCGCCTTCTCCATCGAAGGTCAGAGCCAACCGTTCCATGCGCGCAACCTTGTGCTCAACGAGCGAGGCTGCGCCGAGTTCGTGATGGTGACCCCGCAGGGCGAGCTGAGCCTGACTCTGGCGATCCCGGGTCGCCACAACGTGGCCAACGCACTGGCTGCTGCCGCGGGCTGCCTGGCCCTCGGCGCATCCCTCGGCTCCGTCAAGGCGGGGCTGGAACAGATGGCACCGGTCAAGGGGCGCTTCTGCGTCCAGCGCTGGGGTGGTCTGACTCTGGTGGATGATACCTACAATGCCAGTGTGGAGTCCGTGCTGGCGGGCATCGATGCCCTGACCGCCATGGGCGGCTTCAAGGTGCTGGTGTTCGGTGATATGCGGGAACTGGGTGAGGAGTCTGCCGAGCAACACGCCCGGGTTGGCCGTCATGCCCGCGAGCGCGGTCTGGATGCCGTGCTGACAGTGGGGGAAGAGAGTCGCCACACCGCAGATGCCGCGGCTGGCCGACATTTCGATAACAAGGCGTCGTTGTTTGAAGTGCTTGCGCAAATGATAAATACACATCAGGAAATTTCGATTCTGGTCAAGGGGGCCCGTGGCTCCCGCATGGAAGATATCGTCGAGATGGTCAAAGGCCATCAGGAGTCAGCCACATGCTAGTCTGGCTGGCCGAACTGCTCACCCCGCACTTCACCTTCTTCAACGTCTTCTCCTACCTGACGTTTCGCGCCATCCTGTCGATCATCACCGGACTGGGGGTTGCCCTCTGGATGGGGCCACGCCTGATACGTCGCCTGCAGATCCTGAAGTTTGGTCAGGTGATCCGCAACGACGGTCCCGAGTCCCACCTCAGCAAGCGGGGCACCCCGACCATGGGTGGCCTGATGATTATTGCTGCGATTTTCACGTCTGTGCTGCTCTGGTGCCGCCTCGACAACCCCTATGTCTGGCTGGTGCTGTTTGTGCTGGGAGCCTATGGCGCCATCGGCTTTGCCGATGACTACCTCAAGGTGGTGCGCAAGAACACCGACGGCCTGATCGCACGCTGGAAGTATTTCTGGCAATCCGCGGTAGCGCTGGCGGTGGCGGTGTTCCTCTATGCGACCGCAACCCATGAGGGGCAGACCCAGCTGGTGGTGCCTTTCCTCAAGGATGTGATGCCGCAGCTTGGCCTGATGTTTATCGTGCTGACCTACTTTGTCATCGTCGGTACCTCCAATGCGGTCAACCTGACCGACGGTCTCGATGGCCTGGCCATCATGCCGACCGTGATGGTGGCGGGGGGCTTTGCCCTGATCGCCTGGGCTACCGGTAACGTCAACTTTGCCAGCTACCTGCACATTCCCTACGTGCCCTATACCTCCGAGCTGGTGATCGTCTGTACCGCCATTGTCGGGGCGGGTCTGGGTTTCCTCTGGTTCAATACCTATCCGGCGCAGGTCTTTATGGGGGACGTTGGTTCCCTGGCGCTGGGCGGCGCGCTCGGCACCATCGCCGTGTTGGTCCGTCAGGAGTTCCTGCTGGTGATCATGGGCGGCGTCTTCGTGATGGAGACCGTCTCGGTGATCCTGCAGGTGGGTTCATACAAGCTGCGCGGCGTGCGGATCTTCCGCATGGCGCCGATCCATCACCACTACGAGAAGAAGGGCTGGCCGGAGCCGCGCGTCATCGTGCGCTTCTGGATCATCACCCTCGTGCTGGTGCTGCTGGGTCTTGCCACCCTGAAGGTGAGGTAAGGCCATGGTCATCATCATCGGATTGGGCAAAACCGGACTCTCCTGTGTCGATTACTTCCTCGGCCGTGGCGTGACGCCATTGGTGATGGATACCCGTGCCAACCCGCCCGGCAAGGATCAACTGCCGCCTGAGGTAGAGCTCATTCACGGGCTCGACGAGGCGCTGCTCAAGCAGGCGCACATGATCGTCGCGAGCCCGGGTATCGCGCTGGCGACCCCCGAACTGAAAGCGGCTGCCGAGTGTGGCGTGCAGATCGTCGGTGATATCGAGCTGTTTGTGCGCGAAACCCAGACTCCGGTCATCGCCATCACCGGCTCGAACGGCAAGAGCACCGTCACCACCCTGGTGGGCGAGATGATTGCCGAAGCCGGTCTCAATGTCGGCGTGGGCGGCAATATCGGCACGCCTGCGCTGGAGCTGCTCAAGCAGCCGATGGATCTCTGCGTGCTGGAGCTCTCCAGCTTCCAGCTGGAAACTACTCACAGTTTGCGTGCTGCCGCCTCCGTGGTGCTGAACCTCTCAGAAGATCACATGGATCGTTATCAGGGCATGGCCGACTATCGCGCCGCCAAGATGGAGATCCATCAGCACTCCAAACACATTCTGGTCAATCGTGACGATGCCCAGACCCTGCCTGATGTGGGTCAGGTGTGGCAGAGCTTTGGTCTCGACTGCAATGGCTATGGCCGTTGCCTGCTGGATGGCCGCCACTGGTTGACCCTGCACGGTGAACCACTGCTGGCGGTAGACGAGATGAAGATCGTCGGTGCCCATAATCAGGCCAACGCGCTGGCCGCCATGGCGCTGTGCGATGCGGTCGGCATTCCCCGTGCGGCTCAGCTTACCGTGCTGCGTCGTTTCGAGGGCTTGCCCCATCGTGCCCGTTTCGTGCGCGAGGTGAACGGGGTGCGCTGGATCAACGACTCCAAGGCCACCAACGTGGGAGCCACACTGGCTGCCGTTGCCGGTGTGCGCGAGTCGGTCAAGGGGCGCCTGCTGTTGCTGGCCGGTGGTCAGGGCAAGGGGCAGGATTTTGGCCCGATCCAGGCGCTGCTGGGCAACCAGATCGATCACATGTACTGCTTCGGTCAGGATGCCGAGGTGCTGCTGGCACTGGGCGAGCAGACCGAACGGGTGGCCGACCTGGCCGCTGCGGTTGCCAACGCGGCGGTCGATGCCAAGCCCGGTGACTGGGTGCTGCTGGCGCCAGCCTGTGCCAGCCTAGATCAGTTCAAGTCGTTCGAGGTGCGCGGCGATCGTTTCACCGAGATGGTGCTGGCACTATGAACGCCCTTCGCGCAGCAGCAGGTCTGTTCCAGCGCTGGTTGTTACCGGCGCGTCCTGCCGGTCTCTACGATCGGCAGCTGGTACTGCTGGCGCTCTCCCTGATGGCGGTCGGGGTGGTCATCGTGGCCTCGGCGTCGATCCCCGAAGGGATTGCGCTGGGGGATGACCCCTTCATGTTTGTGAAGCGTCACGCCCTGTTTCTGGTGATGGCGCTCGGTATCTCCTGGTTTGTGTTGCAGGTGCCGATGGCGCGCTGGCAACAGCACAACGGCCCCATGCTGCTGCTGGCGATCTTGATGCTGGTGCTGGTGCTGCTGGTGGGCCGAAACGTCAACGGTGCGGTGCGCTGGTTGCCGCTCGGCCCCTTCAACCTGCAGCCTGCCGAGTTTGGCAAGCTGGCGCTGTTTGTCTATCTGGCCGGTTATCTGGTGCGGCGCCAGAGCGAAGTGCGTGAAGCCTGGATCGGCTTCCTGAAACCGCTGGCGGTGTTCGGGGTGCTGGCGGTCTTGCTGCTGTTGCAGCCTGACCTGGGTTCCACCGTGGTGATGTTCGTTACTTCGTTTGGCATGCTGTTTCTGGCCGGAGCCCGACTGGGACAGTTTTTGACCCTGATCGGCGCGGGTCTCGGCTCTGTGGTGATGCTGATCATCGTCGAGCCCTACCGGATGCGGCGGGTGACCTCCTTTATGGATCCCTGGGCCGATCCGTTCGGCAGCGGCTACCAGTTGACCCAGTCGCTGATGGCGTTTGGCCGTGGCAGCTGGTTTGGCGAAGGGCTTGGCAACTCCATCCAGAAGATGGAGTACCTGCCGGAAGCGCACACCGACTTCGTGTTTGCGATCCTCGGTGAAGAGCTGGGTTACGTCGGGGTGCTGGGCGCCCTGTTCCTGATTTTTGCGTTGGCGGTCAAGGCGCTCAAGCTGGGGCATCGCGCGCTGGTGGCCGAGCGGCTCTATGACGGTTATCTGGCCATCGGCATTGGCATCTGGTTCAGCTTCCAGACCTTCGTCAACGTTGGCGCGGCCAGCGGTATGATGCCGACCAAGGGCTTGACCCTGCCGCTGGTCAGTTACGGTGGTTCCAGTCTCATCATCATGTCGGTGGCGGTGAGCATGTTGATTCGAATCGATTTTGAGTTGCGTCAGGCGACAGCCCAGGCGCGCGTGCGGGAGGTTTAGTGAGCAAGACTCTGTTGGTGATGGCAGGTGGTACCGGTGGGCATGTGTTCCCCGGTCTGGCCGTGGCCGATCGCCTGAAGGCCCAGGGCTGGACTGTCCACTGGCTCGGCACTGCCGACCGGATGGAGGCGGAACTGGTACCCGCCCACGGTTATCCCATCTCCTTCATCGATATTCAGGGAGTACGTGGCAACGGCATCAAACGACTGCTGGTGGCGCCCTATCGCATCGTCAAATCGATCCTGCAGGCGCGTCAGGTGCTCAAGACCGTTCGTCCTGATGTGGTGCTCGGCATGGGCGGTTTTGCCTCCGGCCCGGGTGGCGTGGCGGCCTGGTTCTCCGGCATCCCGCTGCTGCTCCATGAGCAGAATGCTGCTGCCGGCATGACCAACAAGCTGCTGGCCCGTATCGCCAGGCGGGTCTTGATGGCATTTCCGGGCGCCTTCGCGCCGAGCCGTCGTACCGCCGTGGTGGGCAATCCGGTGCGTCCCGAAGTGGTCGCCCTGCCGGATCCACAACTGCGCAGCGGAGCCGAGCCGTTGCACCTTCTGATAGTGGGCGGAAGTCTGGGGGCGCGGGTGCTCAACGAGCAGGTACCTGCTGCGGTGGCGGCATCCGGCGTGCCCATTGAAGTGCGTCACCAGTGTGGCAAGGGCAATGCCGAGACTGTCTCTGCTGCCTATGCCCAGCACGGCATCACTGCCGAGGTGAGCGAATTTATCAAGGATATGGCCAGCGCCTACGCCTGGGCCGACCTGGTGGTCTGCCGTGCCGGTGCCCTGACTGTTTCCGAAGTGGCTGCAGCAGGTGTGGCTGCCATTTTCGTGCCGCTGCCCCATGCGGTGGATGATCACCAGACCCGTAACGCCCTGACACTGGTCGACGGCGGAGCGGCCGAGTTTCTGCCCCAGTCCGAGCTGAACACAGCCTCACTGGCGGCTCGCCTGACCTGGCTGGCAGGTCGCCGGGAGACCCTGTTTAACATGGCGAAAGCGGCTCGCCGCGTCGCCATCACGGATGCGGCCGAGCGGGTTGCGGATGAGTGCAAACAGCTCGCAACCGGGCAGCGTGGTAAAGATTGATGAGCAAGGTTGCAGCGGTGACACCGTGCAGCCTTGTACCTGTATGTATTGATGCCGCTGTGCAGCTGCGCTTTGACGGCACATGGCCTGCGGCAGACTAAAGAGACGATTATGACCAAGGTTGAACTGGCAAAACTGCGTACTGTGATCCCCGAAATGCGCCGCGTGCGTCGCATCCACTTTATCGGCATCGGTGGTGCCGGTATGGGCGGGATCGCCGAAGTGCTTGCCAACGAAGGGTATCAGGTAACGGGTTCTGATCTGACTCGCAACGCCGTGACCGAGCGGTTGGCCGGACTGGGCGCGCACATCTTCGTCGGCCACAGTGCCGAGCATGTCGAGGGTGCCAGTGTGGTGGTGGTCTCTACCGCCATCAAGCAGGACAACCCGGAGCTGCTGGCTGCCCGTGAACTGCGGATCCCGGTGGTGCGCCGCGCCGAGATGCTGGCCGAGCTGATGCGTTTCCGCCACGGTATCGCCATCGCCGGTACCCACGGCAAGACCACCACCACCAGTCTGGTGGCGAGCATCTATGCCGAAGCCGACCGCGACCCGACCTTCGTCATCGGTGGCCTGCTCAACAGTGCCGGTACCAATGCCCGGCTGGGCAGCAGCCGCTACCTGATTGCCGAGGCGGACGAGAGCGACGCCTCTTTCCTGCATCTGCAGCCGATGGTCTCTATCGTGACCAACATCGAAGCGGATCACATGGACACCTACGGCGGTGACTTCTCCAAGCTGAAGGCCACCTTCATCGAGTTTCTGCACAATCTGCCCTTCTACGGACTGGCGGTGGTCTGCATCGATGATCCGGTGATCCGTGGCATGTTGCCCGAGATTGCCCGTCCGACCTTGACCTACGGTCTCTCTGACGATGCCGATGTGCAGGTGCTGGATTTTGTCCAGACCACCAACCACAGCTGCTTCCGTGTTCGCCGCAAAGAGGCGGGTGAGCTGCTGGTGACCCTCAATTTGCCGGGTATTCACAACGCATTGAACGCCGCAGCGGCGATAGCTGTCGCGACAGAGGACGGTGTCAGCGACGAGGCCATCATCTCTGCACTGGCCAAATTTGAAGGGGTCGGTCGTCGCTTCCAGCAGTATGGCGAGTTTGAAACCGGTCGCGGCAAGGCGATGCTGGTGGACGATTACGGTCACCACCCGAGCGAAGTGAAGGTCACCATCAACGCCGCCCGTGCCGGTTGGCCCGAGAAGCGTCTGGTGATGGTGTTCCAGCCGCACCGTTATACCCGCACCCGCGACCTCTACGAGGACTTCGCCGATGTGCTCTCCAAGGTAGACGTGCTGGTGATGCTGGAGGTTTATGCTGCCGGTGAGGAGCCGATCCCGGGCGCTGATGGACGGGCACTGTGCCGCTCCATTCGCTCGCGTGGCAACCTGGAACCCATCTTCGTCGCTACACCGGATGACGTGCCAGCCGTGCTGGCCGACCTGATCGGCGAGGGGGATTTGGTGCTGACTCAAGGCGCCGGGAACGTCGGGGCACTGGCCCGTCGTCTCGGAGAGATGAAATTGAGCATAGATAGCATGAAATCTGGCGCCTGAGGGCCCAATGAGTATTTTGACCGCCAAGCCGGGGCCTATATAATGGCGAACCGGTCTGTCAAAGGCCGGTTTAGCGCGTTACACGGGGATCGATTGGGTGGAGGCAAGGGCACAGGGGCGCACCAAGGGTGGCTTCATCGCAGGGGTAGCGTTTTTCCTGCTGGTGATATGGGGCTGCTACCGGACGGCGCTGGATGTTAAAGGTTGGCTGACAGATGCCAACCGGTTGCCCATGAGCGAGCTGTTGCTGCAGGGGCAACACCAGTATTTGCAAACCGAAGAGCTGCGGATGGCCGTGCTGGATGGCGCCGAGCTGCGCAACTTCTTCGAATTGGACGTCAACGAATTGCAGGCACGGCTCAATGCCCTGCCATGGGTGGCCTCGGTCTCGGTACGAAAGAAGTGGCCGAACAAGATCAAGATCTACCTCACGGAACAAGATGTGGCGGCGCGCTGGAATGGCAACCGCTTCGTCAACACCAAGGGCAAGGTATTCAGTGCCCCGGATCGGGTCAAGACGCCGCTGTTGCAGCTGTCAGGGCCGGATGACCAGGCCGCCCGGGTGTTGAAAGAGAGTCGGCAGTACGAGTCGCAACTGGCTGCCAAGGGATACAAGTTGCTGGGGGTGAATCTGACCCCCCGCCATGCCTGGGAACTGACCCTGGATGGCAATATCAAGCTGTTCCTGGGACGCAATGACATTGCGCTCCGGCTGCAGCGGTTTATCGATGCCTTCCCGGTTATCGAACCCCGTGCGCAAGTCGCCTACGTGGATCTTCGATATGACACCGGAATGGCAGTTGGCTGGAAGAAGAGCGAAGAGAAAGTGCATGACCAACACCGCAGATAGGAATTTGATTGTCGGACTGGATATCGGCACAACCAAGGTGGCGGTTCTGGTCGGGGAAGTATTGCCGGACGGTGAACTGAACGTCATCGGTATGGGCAGTCACGCTTCTCGCGGAATGGAGAAGGGCGGGGTCAATGACCTCGACTCCGTGGTCAAGTCACTGCGCCGCGCGGTGGAAGAGGCCGAGATGATGGCAGATTGCCAGATCAGCTCGGTCTATCTGGGGTTGTCCGGCAAGCATATCGACTGCCGCAACGAGACCGGTATGGTGCCCATCTCCGATGAAGAGGTGACCCAGGAGGATGTGGACAACGTGATCCACACCGCCAAGTCGGTTCGCCTCTCCGATGAGCTGCGAGTGCTGCATGTGCTGCCTCAGGAGTTTGCCATCGATTATCAGGAAGGGATCAAGAATCCGGTTGGCCTCTCCGGTGTGCGGATGGCAGCCAAGGTTCACCTGATCACCTGCCACAACGACATGGCTCGCAACATTGAGAAATGTGTGGAGAAGGTCGGCTTGCGCGTGGATCAACTGATCTTCTCCGCGCTGGCCTCCAGTTATGCCGTGTTGACCGAAGACGAGAAAGAGCTGGGTGTCTGCGTGGTGGACATAGGTGGCGGCACCATGGATATGTCGCTGTTTACCGGCGGTGCCCTGCGCCACACCAAGGTGATCCCGTACGCTGGCAGCACTGTGACCAGCGACATCGCCTACGCCTTCGGCACGCCGCCGCTCGACGCGGAAGCGATCAAGGTGCGCTACGGTTGCGCCCTCGGTCGTCTGGTCAGCAAGGAAGACAATATTGAAGTACCCAGTGTCGGCGGTCGTCCGGCGCGCAGCCTGCAACGGCAGACACTGGCTGAAGTGATTGAGCCCCGTTACACCGAGTTGCTCTCCATGGTGAATGATGAGCTGGTGCGGGTACAAAGCGAGTTGAAAGCGCAGGGGGTCAAGCATCAGCTGGCAGCCGGTGTGGTCTTGACCGGCGGCGCTGCCCAGATTGAAGGCATTGTGGAGTGTGCAGAGCAGATCTTCCAGAGCCAGGTCCGGGTGGGAGAGCCCATGAACATACGTGGTTTGAGTGATTACGTGCAGGCACCGGTGTACTCGACTGCGGTCGGGTTGCTGCAATATGGCCGCACCCATCAAGCCACAGGTAGCAACAAAGAATATGCCGCCAAGGCAAGCGTCGGTGGCCTGGTCAAACGGGTTAGCAACTGGCTGCGTGGCGAGTTCTAAGAATTTTGCTGAGTCAGGCAAATAAAGCGGAGAGACAACATGTTTGAATTTATGGATAGCCACACTGACGAAGCCGTCATTAAAGTGATCGGTGTAGGTGGCGGCGGCGGTAACGCTGTCGAACACATGGTTCGTCAAAATATTGAGGGTGTTGAGTTTATTACCGTCAACACCGATGCCCAGGCACTGCGTAACTCCAGCGCCAACACTACCCTGCAGATCGGCGGTGGCATCACCAAGGGTCTGGGTGCCGGAGCCAATCCGGAAGTGGGTCGTGATGCGGCCATGGAAGATCGCGAAGCGCTGCGTGAGCTGCTGACCGGTTCCGACATGGTGTTCATCGCCGCCGGTATGGGTGGTGGTACCGGTACCGGTGCTGCGCCGATCGTGGCCGAAGTGGCGCGCGAGATGGGCATCCTGACCGTTGCTGTGGTGACCAAGCCGTTCTCCTTCGAAGGGAAGAAGCGGATGGGCTTTGCCGCCCACGGTATTGAGGAGCTCTCCAAGAACGTCGACTCCCTGATCACCATCCCCAACGACAAGTTGCTGAAGGTGCTGGGTCGCGGTATCTCCCTGCTGGATGCCTTCAAGGCGGCCAACGATGTACTGCTTGGCGCGGTACAGGGCATTGCCGAGCTGATCACCCGTCCGGGCTTGATCAACGTCGACTTCGCGGACGTGCGTACTGTGATGCGTGAAATGGGTACCGCCATGATGGGTACCGGTTCCGCCTCCGGCGATGACCGTGCCGAAGAAGCGGCCGAGAAAGCCATCTCCAGCCCGCTGCTGGAAGATGTGGATCTGGCTGGTGCCCGTGGCATCCTGGTCAACATCACTGCCGGTATGGACATGACCATCGAAGAGTTCGAAACCGTGGGTAACGCGGTCAAGGCCTTCGCTTCCGAGAACGCCACTGTAGTAGTGGGTACCGTAATCGATCCGGAAATGCACGACGAACTGCGTGTGACCGTGGTTGCTACCGGTATCGGTGCCGAGCGCAAGCCGGACATCACTTTGGTCAAGAGCAGCCAGGTGCAAGAGCGCCCGGTGCGTCAGCCGCTGGTTAGCGACATGATGCAAGGCCGCGTGATGGACGAAGCCCCGGCCAAGGTGGTCAACGCCGAGCCGCAAGCTCGTCGTGAACCGGATTACCTGGATATTCCGGCGTTCCTGCGCAAGCAAGCTGACTGAGTCTCTTATGGCTCTCGTTTGTTTGTTGTTCAAGGAATATGCTAAGATGGCCTGCCAACGACCATCTGGTCCGGATTTTAAGCTGTTTAGGGTACACCCATGATTAGACAAAGAACCTTGAAAACGAGTGTACAGGCGACTGGTGTCGGCCTGCATTCGGGCCGGAAAGTCACCATGACGTTCCGTCCGGCGCCTGTGAACACAGGAATCGTTTACTTGCGTACCGACCTGAATCCTGTGGTGGAGCTGCCAGCCAATGCCGATCAGGTGCGCGATACCGTGCTCTGTACCGCTCTGGTCAACGAAGCCGGTGTCCGTGTCTCTACCATTGAGCACCTCTCCGCCGCGCTGGCCGGGATGGGGATCGACAACCTCTATGTCGAGGTTGACGCGCCCGAGATCCCGGTGATGGACGGCAGTGCGCATCCCTTTATCTACCTGCTGCAGGAAGTCGGGATCCGTGAGCAGAATGCTGCCAAGCAGTTTGTGCGGATCAAGAAGAGCATCCGGGTTGAAGACGGCGACAAGTGGGCGGAATTCCACCCCTATCGCAACGGCTTCAAGATGGATCTCGAGATCGATTTCCAGCATCCGGTTTTTGAAGGGCGCAATCAGCGTTGCGTACTGGACTTCTCCGGTGCCTCCTTCGTGAAAGAGATCAGCCGTGCCCGTACCTTCGGGTTCATGCGTGATATCGAGTACCTGCGTTCCCAGAACCTGGCGCTGGGCGGAAGCTTGGAAAACGCCGTGGTACTGGACGACTATCGGGTGCTGAACGAAGACGGTTTGCGTTATGAGGACGAGTTCGTCAAGCACAAGATGCTGGACGCGATCGGTGACCTCTATATGTGTAACCGCAGCATCATCGGTGAGTTCCGTGCCTACAAGACCGGACATGCCCTGAACAACAAGCTGCTGCGTGCCTTGCTGGCCGAGCAGGAGGCTTGGGAACTGGTGACCTTCGAGGGTGAGGGCGACAAAGCGCCTATCGCTTACTACGATAACGGTCTGGTTCTGGCCTGATAGCTGTGCAACGGAACGTCGGTCCTCTCTCCGCACCGACGTTCCGTCATTTGTTTACTCCATCCTTTAATACCGATTATCTCCCGGTTTTATTTCCCGTGCAGGCTCCTGGCCGCACCTGACCGAGCAGACTGATTTCTATGAGCATTACCCTGATCCTCCACGGCAAGCAGCGACGCAAGTTGCACCTGCCCAAACAACGTCTGGCCTGGGTCGGCGGTATTCTCTTCTCCCTGTTGGCCCTTGGTGGTGGTTGGCTCTGGCAGAGCTGGCACCAGAAAATGGAGGCGCTGGAAGTGGCGCTTGCCGTTGCCGAGCAACAGTCCGTTGACCAGAGTGGTGACGAAGCCCGTGAACAGTTGGCGATGCTGGCTGCTCAGGTGGGCACCATGCAGGGCCAGCTTGGCCGTCTCAATGCCCTCGGCGAACGATTGACCGAGCAGGCCGATCTCGATCCCGACGAGTTCAATTTCAAAGAGCTGCCCCCCATGGGCGGCCCTTCTTATGATGAAGAGCTGGAAGTGAGCCTCAACGAGCTGCAAGCCTCGATGAAACACCTCAGCCAGCAGCTCAGCAGCCGCGAAGAGCAGCTGTCGGTACTTGAATCTTTCATCATGAATCACCATATCACCGATGCCGGTTTCATTTCCGGCACGCCAGTCAAACAGGAGCGAGTTTGGGTCTCGTCCGGGTTTGGTGGACGGGTCGATCCGTTCAACGGGCGTGCCAAGATGCACAAAGGGGTCGATTTCCGTGGCAAACCCGGAACCCCGATTCTGGCCACCGGGCCCGGCATTGTCAGCTGGGCGGGCCGTCATCCGGAATTTGGCAATATGGTGGAGATTAATCACGGCAATGGCCTGGTCACCCGCTATGCCCACAACTCCAAGTTGCTGGTCGAGGTGGGCACTCTGGTTGATCAGGGTCAGAAGATTGCCTTGATGGGACGCACCGGTCGCGCGACTGGGGTCCATCTGCATTACGAAGTGTTGAAAGATGGTCGTCAGGTCAACCCCGCACGCTTTCTCAGTGCCAGACGGGGTTAGGTTTTTTTCTTCAGGTTCCAGTGACGGAACGCTTTTATAACCAGAAATAGTTGGTACCCATGATTAGCACACTGCTTACCAAGATTATCGGCAGCCGGAACGACAGAACGCTCAAGGCTTTGCGCAAAATTGTAAAACAGATCAATGCCATGGAGCCGCAGTTCGAGGCTCTGTCCGATGCCGAGTTGCAGGCCAAAACGGCTGAATATCGTCAGCGTATCGAGCAGGGTGAGACCCTGGAGCAGTTGCTGCCGGAAGCGTTCGCGACCGTGCGTGAAGCCTCCAAGCGGGTGTTTGGCATGCGCCACTTCGATGTGCAACTGATCGGCGGCATGGTGCTGAACTCCAACCGCATCGCGGAAATGAAGACTGGTGAAGGTAAGACCCTGACCGCCACTCTGCCAGCTTACCTGAACGCCCTGAGCGGCCGTGGTGTGCACGTGGTAACTGTGAACGACTATCTGGCCAAGCGTGATGCGGAGGCGAACCGCCCGCTGTTCGCCTTCCTCGGCATGACCGTCGACTGCAACGTGCCCGGTATGGATGCGTCCCAGAAGCGTGACGCCTACGCCGCCGACATCACCTACGGTACCAACAACGAATTCGGTTTCGACTACCTGCGCGACAACATGGCGTTCTCGCCGGAGCAGCGCGTACAGCGCCCGCTCAACTACGCGCTGGTGGATGAGGTGGACTCGGTGCTTATCGATGAAGCCCGGACTCCGCTCATCATCTCCGGTCCGGCCGAAGACAGCTCCGAGCTCTATATTCGCGTCAACAAGCTGATCCCGCTGCTGGTCAAGCAGGACAAGGAAGACACCGAAGAGTACACCGGCGACGGTCACTACACGGTGGACGAGAAGAACCGTCAGGCCCTGCTGACCGAAAACGGTCAGATCTTCGTGGAAGAGCTGCTCAAGAAAGAGGGGCTGCTGGACGAGAACGACTCCCTGTTCTCCGCCTCCAACATCAGCCTGCTGCACCACGTCAATGCAGGTCTGCGTGCTCACACCCTGTTCGAGCGCAACGTGGACTACATCGTCCAGAAAGACGAGATCGTCATCGTCGACGAGCACACCGGCCGTACCATGCCGGGTCGTCGCTGGTCCGATGGTCTGCATCAGGCCGTTGAAGCGAAGGAAGGGGTGAAGATCCAGAACGAGAACCAGACGCTGGCATCCATCACCTTCCAGAACTACTTCCGTCTCTACAACAAGCTGGCGGGGATGACAGGTACTGCGGATACCGAAGCCTTTGAATTCCAGCAGATTTATGGCCTGGATACCGTGGTTATCCCGACCAACAAGCCGATGGTGCGCAAGGACATGGGCGATCTGGTCTACCTGACCGCCAATGAGAAGTATGCCGCCATCATCGAAGATATCCGTCAGTGTGTGGCCAAGGGCCAGCCTGTACTGGTTGGTACTGTCTCTATCGAGAACTCCGAGCTGCTCTCCGGCATCCTGACCAAGGAGAAGATCCCGCACAAGGTGCTGAACGCCAAGTTCCACGCCATGGAAGCGGAGATCGTCGCCCAGGCCGGTCAGACTGGCGCGGTGACCATCGCCACCAACATGGCCGGTCGTGGTACCGACATCGTGTTGGGCGGCAACTGGCAGGCAGAGATTGCCAAGCTGGAGAACCCGACCAGCGAGCAGATTGCTGAGCTGAAAGCCGCCTGGCAGGTGCGTCACGATGCGGTGCTGGCCGCCGGTGGTCTGCACATTATCGGCACCGAGCGTCACGAATCCCGTCGTATCGATAACCAGCTGCGCGGCCGTTCCGGTCGTCAGGGTGACCCGGGCTCCTCCCGTTTCTACCTCTCCATGGAAGATACCCTGATGCGGATCTTCGCCTCCGATCGCGTGACCGGCATGATGAAGAAGCTGGGCATGGAAGAGGGCGAAGCCATCGAGCATCCGTGGGTCACCAAGGCGATCGAAAACGCCCAACGCAAGGTGGAAGGTCGCAACTTCGACATCCGCAAGAGTTTGCTGGAGTTTGATGACGTTGCCAACGACCAGCGCAAGGTGGTCTACGAGCAGCGCAACGAGCTGCTGGATACCAACGACATTTCCGAGACCATCCACGTTATCCGTGACGACGTCTACGGCGCGGTGATCGACGAGTACATCCCGCCCCAGTCTCTGGAAGAGATGTGGGACGTGCCGGGCCTGGAAGCGCGCCTGAAGGCGGACTTCGCGCTGGATCTGCCGCTGCAGCAGTGGCTGGCGGAAGATGACAAGCTGTATGAAGAGAAGCTGCGCGAGCGCATTCTGGACGAAGCCACCAAGCTCTATGCCCACAAGGAAGAGCTGGTCGGCAAAGAGGTGCTGCGCAACTTCGAGAAAGCGGTGATGCTACAAACTCTGGATGGTCTGTGGAAAGAGCATCTGGCCGCCATGGATCACCTGCGTCAGGGTATCCATCTGCGCGGCTACGCCCAGAAGAACCCCAAGCAGGAGTACAAGCGCGAATCCTTCGATCTGTTCACCCAGATGCTGGAAACCCTCAAGCGCGACGTGGTCAGCATCCTGAGCCGTGTTCAGGTGCAGGAGCGCGATGTGGAAGCGATGGAAGAGCAGCAGCGCCAGCAGGCGGAAGCCGCTCCCCGTACCTATACCCACGCCGCTGCCGAGAGCCAGCTGGCCGATGAACAGGCCGCAGGCGAAGAGGGCCACACCACCTTCGTACGCGATGAGCAGAAGGTCGGTCGCAACGATCCCTGCCCGTGCGGTTCCGGCAAGAAGTACAAGCACTGCCACGGTCAGTTGACCTGATCGACGCTATGCCATAACAGGCGGGCCAAGTGCCCGCCTTGTTATTGGTGGCAACAAGCGAACAGAGGTAATTGATGGAACAGAAAAAACGGATCTGGGTGGCGGTTGGCGTCATCGAGAATGAACGGGGCGATATCTTCATCGCCAGACGCTCCTCCGATCGCCATCAGGGGGATCGCTGGGAGTTTCCCGGTGGCAAGGTAGAGTCGGGCGAGGATCTGCTTACCGCGCTGGATCGGGAGCTGTGGGAAGAGATCGGCATCCGGGTATTGGATTGTGCCCCCTTCATGGAGCTGCATCACGACTACCCCGAGAAGCAGGTATTGCTGGATATCTGGAAGGTGACCCGTTTCAGCGGCGAGCCGTTCGGCAAGGAGGGGCAGGAGTGCCTGTGGGTGCCGGTGGCCGAGCTGAACAACTACCACTTCCCCGATGCCAATGGCCCGATTGTAGCGCGGCTACAGGGTCTGCAGGCTTGAGCCGGTAGCAATCAACAAGCATCAAAAAAGGGCCAATCGGCCCTTTTTTGATATTGCAGAGGTGAGTGACCAGGGGCTTATAGCCACTGATCGCCCTCTTCCGGCTCCGGCAGCAGATCCGGGTTGATCTCCCCCGGGATCCGCTTCTCTTCATCGGCCCACTCGCCAAGATCGATCAGTTGGCAGCGCTTGCTGCAGAAGGGGCGAAACGGGCTCTGCGGGCCCCATTCCACTTCGCTCTGGCAGGTCGGACACTTTACCTTGGTGACCATAAGCCCTCCTTAGCAGCAGGCGAGCTGGAACGGCACGTCGCCAATCGGCTGTTCTGCGGTGGGCAGAAAGCGCAGGGCGAAGCGGTTCTTGTGGCCGCTCAGGGTTGGGTAGCAGAACAGATTGCCCGGCAGCTTGATGCGGATCAGCTCGGCGCTCTCGGCGGTGTCCTGGAAGAAACCGTTGCTGGCAACCTGCTCACTGAAGCTGCCTGATTCGCGCCACAGGCGCAGCAGCAGAGTGATGGCATTCATCAGCAGATTGATATCGCTCAGCCAGCCTTGCATCTGCTGGTGACGGGCAATGGCCGGTGTGCCGAGCCAGTGGTGCAGCTGTGGCACATCGAAGGCACACAGACCACCCGGGATGGAGAAGCGCTGGCGGATGGAGCCGAGCAGACGATCCTCTTTCAGGCGGGCACCTGGGCGTGGCGAGTTGAGCAGGTTGCGAGAGAGCTGGCTGCTCTCTTGCTGCATCAGTTTGATCTGCTCCAGATCGACATCGGGCAGGCTGGCCCAGTGGCTCAGACGCTGGCCGAGGCGCTCCAGATCCTTGATGAGGTCGGCGCGCAGGTCACCACGCTCCAGCAACTCCTGCAGATCGAACAGCCCCTTGAAGAAGGCGATATGTGCCCAGGATTGTTCACTTTCCAGATTGTCGCGGATCTGGGAAAACAGGGACTCCAGACGAAGATAGGTCCGGCTTTTTTCATTGAGGGGGAAATCGTAAATCATGCCTAATCCTGGCCAGCCATAAACCGGCCTAGTGTACTCACACTTGGCGGCCTTGTTGAGAGGCAATTGCCAGATATGTCTCGTGCAGCGCCAAAATCCGCGTTTTAATCGCCATTTCGCTGCCATTGTGGTTTTCGATGACATCATCCGCCGCAGCGAGGCGTTCCACCCGACTCGCTTGTGCGGCGATGATGGCGCGGGCCTGCTCGGCCGATACCCCATCACGGCGACAGGTGCGCTCAATCTGGGTGGCTTCATCCACATCGATCACCAGCACCCGGTTGGCGAGGCCGGTGAGTTTGTTCTCCACCAGCAGCGGCACCACCAGCAGGCAGTAAGGAGAACTGGCCGCGGCGCACTGGCGCAGCATTTCGCTGCGAATGAGCGGATGGAGCAGGGCATTGAGCCACCCCTTGGCCTGCGGGTCGCTGAAGACCCGCTCGCGCAGGGCACGACGGTCGAGTTGACCGCTAGGTTCAATCACATCAGGGCCAAAATGGTCGGCGATGGCGGCAAGGGCCGGGGTGCCCGGCTCGACCACTTCGCGGGCGATCACATCGGCATCCACCACCTCGATACCCAGCGCGGCAAACTGATTGGCGATAGTGGTCTTGCCGCTGCCGATACCACCTGTGATAGCAACTACATACATGGGGGCCTCTTGCTCAAAGCAGGGTAGAGAGATACCAGCGGGTGATGGTATCGCCCCATAGCAGCGCAATCCAGCCGGCGATGGCGAGGTAGGGGCCGAAGGGGATGGGCTTGCCCTGATGATGTTTTTGCAAGGCGATCAGGCTGATGCCGATCACGGCGCCGACCAGAGATGAGAGGAGCAGAATTATGGGCAGCGCCTGCCAACCGAGCCAGGCGCCCAGCGCCGCCAGCAGCTTGAAGTCGCCATAGCCCATCCCCTCCTTACTAGTGAGCAGCTTGAAAGCCCAGTAGAGGCTCCAGAGCACCAGATAGCCCGCCATGGCGCCGATCACGGCATCTGCCAGCGGTACGAAGCCACTTGCCAGGTTGAACAGCAGCCCGCCCCACAGCAGTGGCAGGGTGAGCTGGTCGGGCAGCAACATCTTGTCGAGATCGATAAAGGTGAGGGCCACCAATACCCAGGTCAGCAGCAGGGCGGCAAGGGCACCCCAACCCGGTGAGATCACCATGGCAACGGCCACCGAGAGCAGGGCGGTCAGCAGCTCTACCAGCGGATAGCGGGCCGAGATGGGGGCCTGACAGTCGCGGCAACGCCCTTTGAGCCAGAGCCAGCTCAACAGCGGGATGTTCTCAAGCGCAGTGATGGCGTGGCCACAGTGAGGGCATGCGGAGCGCGGCACCATCAGGTTGTAGCGCTCTGGCGCAGTGGCCTCCTCATCGGGGGAAAAGTAGCCGCGATACTCGGCCTGCCACTCCCGCTCCAGCATGATGGGCAAGCGGTGGATGACCACGTTAAGGAAGCTGCCGATCATCAGGGAGAAGAGAAAAACCAGCGAGAAGTAGAGCCAGGGCAAGCTGTGAGCCAGCTCGAGAAGAAGTGTCATAACCAACCGTCAGTTATTGAAATGGGGGGAGGGCATGGTTGTGGTGCCATGCCCTGATGAATCAGCCTACCACGTCGCCAAGCTTGAAGATGGGCAGGTACATGGCAATAACCATGCCGCCGACCAGTACCCCTAGCACCACCATGATGAGGGGTTCCAGCAGGCTGGTGAGGCCATCGACCAAGTCATCCACCTCCTGTTCGAAGATGGTGGCGACCTTGGAGAGCATATCATCGATGGCGCCGGACTCCTCACCGATCATCACCATCTGGATCACCATGTCGGGGAAGAGATCGACGGTGCGCATTGCCACGTTGATCTGCATACCGGCCACCACCTCGTTGCGAATGGCCATGACCGCGGTGCGATAGACATAGTTACCCGAGGCCCCAGCCGCCGAAATCAGCGCATCCACCAGCGGAATACCGGCGGAGAAGGTGGTCGACAGGGTGCGAGCAAAGCGAGCCATCGCCGCCTTGTGCAGGATCATCCCGACCACCGGAATGGTGAGGACGAACTTGTCGGTATTGTCTTTCACCTTCTGGGAGGCCCGCCAGGCTCGCACGTAAAGGAAGATGCCAAGGGCCGTGCCACCAAAGAAGACATACCACCAGTTCTGCATAAAGCGGGAGATGCCGATAACAAACTGGGTGAACACCGGTAGCTCGGCGCCGAAGCTCTTGAAGATATCCTCGAACTGCGGAATGACGAACAGCAGCAGGATGGAGGTCACCACGATAGCGACCAGAATGACCATGGTGGGGTAGAACATCGCCTTCTTGATCTTCGACTTGAGCGCTTCCGACTTTTCCCGGTAAGTGGCGATACGGTCGTAGATGGTTTCCAGCGCCCCGGATTGCTCACCGGCTTCCACCAGATCGCAGTAGAGATCGTCAAAGTAGAGGGGATGGCGACGCAGCGCTTCCGACATGGGGGTGCCAGTCTCCACATCGGCGGCAATCTGCCCCATCAGCTCGCGCATCGAGGCTTTCTCGTGACTGCGGGCGATGATCTGCAGGCTCTGCACCAGCGGTACACCGGCGGAGAGCATGGTGGTGATCTGGCGTGAGACGATGGCGATATCCATCGGCTTGATCTTGGCGCCGCCCTTGGAGAAGAGCCCCTGGGATTTCTTGGCTACCTTGGTGACGTTGACTCCCTGCTTGCGCAGTTCTGTCTTGACGGTGTTGATGCTGTCGGCCTGCAGCTCGCCGGAGACCTTCTGCCCCTTGCGATTAACCCCGTGCCAGCGGAAGGCGAAGACTTTCTTGGGGGCATTGTTCTTTTTCGTTAGGGTTGCCATCTTTGCATCCTGCAATGGGGTTGGTTGTCAGAGCCTGGCTCTGCGCGTCACCAACCTGGTCAAGGTGCCCGACTGGCTTGATGCCTGCGGGGTACTGATAGGGTGGGTGGTGCCTTCTTGGCGCCAGCCCGGTCACTTTAATACCTGATTATTCTGTCGCTCGGGTTGTCATCCATAGCGAGTTTGTGGGTGAATGATGCTTTGTGCCAACCAAACCGGCGGGTCGTTCCGCCACATGGATCAGTTGGTGGTGACCCGATTGACCTCGGCCAGACTGGTGACCCCGAGCCGGGCCTTCTCCAGCCCCGAGGTACGCAGGGTACGCATCCCCTCTTTCTGCGCGATAGCGGCGATTTGCAGGGAGTTGGCGCCCTGCATGATCAATTTGGCGATATTCTCCGACATCAACATGATTTCGTAGATGCCGACCCGTCCCTTGTAGCCGCCGGAACACTCCTTGCAACCGACCGGTTTGAACAGTCGCAGCCCGGCTGCCAGCTGCTGCGGCGTAAAGCCCAGCTCCAGCAGTTCGGCTTCCGGTACCACTTCCGGCGCCTTGCAGTGGTCGCACAGTTTACGGGCCAACCGCTGGGCCATGATCAGGGTCACCGAGGAGGCGATGTTGAAGGCCGGAACCCCCATGTTCATCATCCGGGTCAGGGTCTCAGCGGCGGAGTTGGTATGCAGGGTGGAGAGCACCAGGTGGCCGGTCTGGGCCGCCTTGATGGCGATCTCGGCGGTTTCGAGATCGCGAATTTCCCCCACCATCACCACATCCGGGTCTTGCCGCAAGAAGGAGCGCAGGGCGCTGGCGAAGGTGAGCCCCGCCTTGGGGTTGACCTGCACCTGGTTGACGCCGGGCAGGTTGATCTCCACCGGATCTTCGGCGGTAGAGATATTTACCTCGGTGGTGTTGAGAATATTGAGGCCGGTATAGAGCGAGACCGTTTTGCCCGAGCCGGTGGGGCCGGTCACCAGGATCATCCCCTGTGGCTTGGAGAGGGCGCGCAGGTACTGCGCCTTCTGCCGGTCATCAAAGCCGAGTTGCTCGATATTGAGGCGTGCCGCCGAGGAGTCGAGCAGACGGATAACGATCTTCTCCCCCCACATGGTGGGCAGGGTATTGACCCGCATATCCATCGACTTATTGCGCGACAACTTCAACTTGATGCGGCCATCCTGCGGCAACCGCCGCTCGGCAATATCGAGTCGCGCCATCACCTTGAGGCGAGCGGAGAAGCGGTTGGAGAGGTTGACCGGCGGAGTGGCAATTTCATGCAGAATGCCATCGATGCGAAAGCGAACCCGATACTTGAACTCATAGGGCTCGAAGTGCAGGTCTGAGGCTCCGCGCTTGATGGCATCCATCAGGATCTTGTTGATGTACTTGACGATGGGGGCATCGTCATCGGCGGTATTGACGCTTTCGTCCAGCCGGCTGTTTTCGTCGGAGACTTCGAGATCCGAAATTTCGGATTCGTCGATATCCTCCATGCCGAGGGCGTCGTTTTCACTCTCCAGCAGCTTGCCGATGGCGGCGGTGAGCTTGTTCTCCTCTACCAGCAGCGCTTCGGTATGAAGGCCGAAGCTGAAGCCAAAGTCCTCCAATGCCGAGACATTGGTCGGATCCGACATGGCAATATAGAGGGTGTGGCCCTGGGTGTAGATGGGCAGGACGTGGTGTTTCTCAATCAGCTTCTGATTGAGGTATTTCTGCGGGATCTCGGCCAAATCAAAGGCGGCAAGATCCAGCAGAGGTACCCCATACTCCAGCTCGCAAAAATCGGCGAGCGCCTTGCTGTCGAGGATGTCGTTCTCTATCAGAAATGTCACAAAGGGTTTGCGCTGGGCCTTGGCCTGGCTCAGATAGCGCTGGGAGTCCTCTTCACTGATCAGTGAAGAGGCGGCCAGGCTTAACGCCAGGCCGCTATTGGGGCTAGAGGTCATGCCTTAGCATTTGCCATCAGTCTTACATGAACCGGAGACTGTCCACCTAACTTGCTGACCAGCTGCTGTAAGAGCATTAGATATGAGAACATAGGTTGAGTTGCCAACATCAGAGCCACCACTACCAGTAATAGTTATGGTGTTTGTACCACTTGCAACGGAAACGCCAGATAAGACATTTGAGGTTGTAAAAGCTCCAGATGTTGCATTAGTTCCTGCAGTGACACAATCAGCAAGTGTTAGTGTACTGGCCCCTTGAACGCAAACTTCAACGGCAGTTTTTGCTGGACCTGTGGCTGCGATTACTTCAGTAAACTTTGCTCTCTGTGTGTAGCTTTGATAAGCAGGCAGTGCTACCGCCGCCAGAATCGCGACGATCGCGACCACGATCATCAGTTCAATAAGGGTAAAACCCGATTGTTTCTTCATTTGAAATATCCTTTTATCCTTGGTTCCTGGGAAGTGTCGGTAGAAAACCATCCGAACGTCAGTATCTTATCCGAGCTGTCAGGGGTGGCAACAGAGATTGCTTCCTTTGTTAACCACTTTCATGTCATTTACCAAAAACTTGATGCGAGTCATAAAATAAGTGGC
This sequence comes from Aeromonas veronii bv. veronii, assembly GCF_000820225.1. Classification (GTDB taxonomy): domain Bacteria; phylum Pseudomonadota; class Gammaproteobacteria; order Enterobacterales; family Aeromonadaceae; genus Aeromonas; species Aeromonas veronii. The sequence continues at coordinate 64,514 of NZ_CDDK01000043.1, read as the reverse complement.
TTCTTATGACTCTTTGTTACGGGTGAAAGCGGGTCCGTCATTACACTCCTTTGCTGAGGGATCCTGCATAAAGAAAAGGCGCCCATGGCGCCTTTTGCAAGTTGTTTATCCGGTTAGCTCGAGTATTTGCTCAGGCCTGCGGGGTGAATCTCACTGCTGGATAAAGCGCATGGAGAGATCGAGCGCCCGCACATGCTTGGTCAGCGCCCCGACCGAGATAAAATCGACGCCGGTGGCGGCAAACTCGGCCAGAGTATCGAGGGTGACATTGCCGGAGACTTCGAGCTTGGCGCGGCCCTGATTGATGGCGACCGCTTCCCGCATCATGGTCACGTCGAAGTTGTCCAGCATCACGATATCGGCCTTTGCCGCCAGCGCCTGTTCCAGCTCTGCCAGTGATTCCACTTCTACTTCCACCGGTTTGCCCGGATTGAGATGACGAGCCTCATTAATCGCCTCGGCAATGCCGCCACAGGCGAGGATATGGTTCTCTTTGATGAGATAGGCGTCGTAGAGGCCGATGCGGTGATTCTTGCCGCCGCCGCAGGTGACAGCGTATTTCTGTGCAGTGCGCAGCCCGGGGATGGTCTTGCGGGTGTCGAGCAGACGGCAGTCGGTGCCCTCCAGCTCTGCCACATAGCGGGCGGTGAGGGTAGCGACGCCGGATAGGGTCTGGACAAAGTTCAGCGCATTGCGCTCGCCGGTCAGCAGCAGGCGGGCAGGGCCATGGAGGCGAAACAGCTCCTGATTGGGGGAGAGCACTTCGCCATCCTGCACCAGCCATTCCACCTTCACTTCGCCACCGAGCTGGGCCTTCAGTTGCAGGAAGACTTCATCCACCCAAGGCTGGCCGCAGAACACTCCGGCCTCGCGGGTGATGACCCGGGCGCTGGCCATCCGATCGGCCGGGATCAGCTGGGCGGTGATATCGGCGCTGGCGTCCGGTTGGTCCAGCGTGGTGAGGGCATCGCCCAGATCTTCGAGTAGTGCGGCGCGCACGGCGCGGCTGACATCCTGTTGAAACATGCCTTATTCCTGCAAGGGTCTGAGCAGCAGTTGCCGCTCCTTTTGAACCAGCTCCAGCCGACCGAGGGCGTTCATGCCAACCAGCACTTCGTCACCGTCTGCCGCCGGATTGATAAAGATGGCCAGATCGTACAAGGTCAATGGCCCCATCGCCAGCGTTTCGATGGTGCCGTTGCCAACCCGGATCTGCCCTGCGGCGGTATTGACCTGGCTGCTGCCATAAGCGGTCAGGCCGAGCCGCTCGGCAACCTGCTGCGGGATGGTGATCCGGGTGGCGCCGGTATCGAGCAACAGTTGCACCGGCTGGCCGTTGATGGCACCCTCCAGACGATAGTGGCCGCTCTGGTCGGCCCGCAGCAACAGCTCGCCGCTGGCGGTGACGCTCGGTTGGTTGCGGGAGTGAAAATAGAGGGTCAGCAGGCCCATCAAAGAGAGCCAGGTCAGTAACCACATCCAGCGTGCCGTGTGCTGCATACCCTATCCATATCGAGCGGAAGATGACTCAGCCTAACATACCATTTCCCGTTGATTCAGTGAGTTGGTGGCGGGTTGCCTATCAGGTCTCTTCGTTTTCTCGCCATTTATCAGCCAACTCGAGTAGCCGATGATTCAACTCGCTTCGCAACCTTGTTTCTCTATCGATGCCGCTGGCTGGTGCCAGCAGGCGCGCCGAGTGCCTTCTCCCCATCACAACGAACGGGCCTCGCCGGATGATATCTCCCTGCTGGTGGTACATGGCATCAGTCTGCCGCCGGGGGAGTTTGGTGGCCCCTTTATCGACGATCTCTTTATGGGGCGACTCGACCCGGAGGCTCACCCCTATTTTGCCGGTATCCATCAGCTGCGGGTTTCGGCTCATTGCCTGATCCGCCGTGATGGCGAGTTGGTGCAGTATGTACCGTTTGGCGCTCGCGCCTGGCATGCAGGTGTCTCGAGCTGGCAGGGGAGGGAGGCATGTAATGACTTCTCCATTGGCATCGAGCTGGAAGGGACTGACGAAACCCCCTATACCGAGGCTCAGTACCGGGCGCTGGCGGGGCTCACCCGAGCCATCTCAGAGCGCTATCCGGCGATTACCCACGAAAAAATTGTCGGCCATTGCGATATCGCACCAGGGCGCAAGACGGATCCCGGAGCCAGTTTTCAGTGGGATTACTACCGGCAATTACTAAACAGCTAAAGTAAATATTCAAATTTAGTTTGGATTTTAAAATCAATGGCTTGCCTATCTGGCAGGCCATTTTTGTCTATGGTTGCGCAAATGTTATTTGTGAGCGCGGTCAAGAATATTGGTCAGACCATTTTCTATGAGCTAAATCATGTTTCCCCTGCTTTACCTCTTAAGTGGTGGGGCTGATTCTTGACTCAGATCATCTTTTGAGTGGACTTTTCAAAAGGCCTCTGCTAATTTTCGCCCCATCCATAAAATTGGTAATACCAATTTAACAAAGTAGCCTCATGCCCTATCGCAAGATTACGCAACCCAAGTTGGCCGACTCCATTGTCGCCGAGCTGGAACAGATGATTCTGGAAGGCAGCCTGCAGCCGGGGCAGAAATTGCCTCCCGAGCGGGAACTCGCCATCCAGTTTCAGGTATCGCGCCCCTCCTTGCGCGAAGCCATCCAGCGACTGGAAGCGCGCGGATTGCTTTATCGCCGTCAGGGCGGCGGCACTTATGTGCAGAATGCCCTGAGCAAGGGGATCGCGGATCCTCTGTTCGAACTGCTCAGTACCCACCCGGAAGCCCAGTATGACCTGCTGGAGTTTCGCCACGCGCTGGAGGGCATCTGTGCCTACTACGCGGCCTTGCGGGGAACCGGGTCTGATTTCGAGCGTATTCGTCAGGTGCAAACCACCATCGAAGAGGCGGGCCAGCTGGGCTCGCTGGTGGCCGAATCGGCAGCCGTCACCCAGTTCTATCTGGCGGTGGCCGAGGCGTCCCACAACGTGGTGCTGCTGCACCTGCTGAGGGCCATGAGCCCGATGCTCGAACAGAACATTCTGCAGAATAACGAGATTTTGAATCGCCGCCCGGGAGTGGTAGCCAAGATACGTCGCCATCGCGCGAATCTGATCGAGGCTATTCTTTCGGGGGCTCCGGAGCGGGCCAGAACAGCTTGTCATGAGCATCTGGCCTTTATCGAGGACACCTTGTTGGATATGCAGAGGGAAGACAGCCGGATCCAGCGATCCATGCGTCGGATCCGTCAGCAGGAAAACTAATCCCACAAGGCTTTATTGTCGAATGCTTGCGCCCTTCGCCGTGCAATGCCGTGCAATCACAACAACATAGGAACCAGCCATGTCTGATATCCTGAAGAACGATGTGGACCCGATAGAAACGCTGGAGTGGCTTGCCTCTCTGGAATCCCTGCTGCGTGAAGAGGGTCCGCAACGCGCTCAGTTCATCCTTGAACAGTTGGCCGAGAAAGCCCGCGTAAGCGGTGTGGACGTGGCTGCCAAGGCAAATCGCGATTACATCAACACCATCCCGTCCAGCGACGAGCCGGATTACCCGGGTGACCTGGAGATGGAACGCCGCATTCGTGCCATCATCCGCTGGAACGCCATGATGATCGTGCTGCGCGCGTCCAAGAAAGACCTGGACCTGGGTGGTCACATGTCTTCCTTCGCTTCTTCTGCGACCATCTATGATGTCTGCTTCAACCACTTCTTCCGTGCTCGCAACGAGAAGGATGGTGGCGATCTGGTTTACTTCCAGGGTCACATCTCCCCGGGCATCTATGCTCGTGCCTTTGCTGAAGGTCGTCTGACCGAAGAGCAGCTGGACAACTTCCGTCAGGAAGTGGACGGCAAGGGTATCCCTTCCTATCCGCACCCGAAACTGATGCCGGACTTCTGGCAGTTCCCGACCGTATCCATGGGTCTGGGCCCCATCGCCGCCATCTATCAGGCTCGCTTCCTGAAGTACCTGACCGACCGTGGCATCAAGGATTGCTCCGAGCAGACCGTTTACGCCTTCCTGGGGGACGGCGAGATGGACGAGCCGGAAGCCAAGGGTGCCCTGACCGTTGCCGTGCGTGAAAAGCTCGACAACCTGGTGTTTGTGGTTAACTGCAACCTGCAGCGTCTGGATGGTCCGGTTGTCGGTAACGGCAAGGTCATCAACGAGCTGGAAGGCCTGTTCGCTGGCGCCGGTTGGGATGTCACCAAGGTTATCTGGGGTCGCAAGTGGGATGAGCTGCTGAAGAAAGACACTTCCGGCAAGCTGATCCAGCTGATGAACGAGACTGTGGACGGTGACTACCAGACCATGAAGTCCCGCGACGGTGGCTACATCCGCGAGCACTTCTTCAACCGTTATCCGGAAACTGCCGCGCTGGTCAAAGACATGACCGACGAGGAGATCTTCGCCCTGAACCGCGGTGGTCACGATCCTCGCAAACTGTTCGCCGCGTTCAACAAGGCGACCCAGACCAAGGGCAAGCCGACCGTTATTCTGGCCAAGACCATCAAGGGTTACGGCATGGGTGAAGCGGCCGAAGGCAAGAACATCGCTCACCAGGTCAAGAAGATGGAGCTGGACTCCGTGCGTCACCTGCGTGACCGCTTCAACCTGCCGGTGGCCGACGAGCAGCTGGCCGATCTGCCTTACCTGAAGATCGAAGCCGGTTCTGCCGAGCACAAATACCTGCACGACCGTCGCACAGCACTGAAAGGCTATGTGCCGACCCGTCTGCGCGAAAGCACCACCAAGCTGGAAATCCCGGCGCTGGATGCCTTCGGTCCGCTGCTGGGCGAGCAGGCGCGCGAAATCTCCACCACCATGGCGTTCGTGCGTTCCCTGAACGTGATGCTGAAAGACAAGTCCATCGGCAAGCGCATCGTGCCGATCCTGGCTGACGAAGCCCGTACCTTTGGTATGGAAGGTCTGTTCCGCCAGATCGGTATCTACAGCCCGCACGGTCAGCAATACACCCCGCAAGACCGCGACATCGTCTCCTACTACAAGGAAGACAAGCAGGGTCAGGTTCTGCAAGACGGTATCAACGAGCTGGGCGCCATGTCCTCCTGGCTGGCTGCTGCGACCTCTTACAGCACCAACGATTGCCCGATGATCCCGTTCTACATCTACTACTCCATGTTCGGCTTCCAGCGGATCGGCGACATGGCGTGGGCAGCCGGTGACCAGCAAGCCCGTGGCTTCCTGCTGGGTGCGACCTCCGGTCGTACTACCCTGAACGGCGAAGGTCTGCAGCACGAAGATGGTCACAGCCACATCCTGGCGAACACCATCCCGAACTGCATCTCCTACGACCCGTCCTACGCCTATGAAGTGGCGGTGATCGTACAGGACGGCCTGCGCCGCATGTACGGTGAGAACCCGGAGAACGTGTTCTACTACATCACCACCCTGAACGAGAACTATGCCATGCCGGCCATGCCGGAAGGCGCCGAGGAAGGCATCCGCAAGGGTATCTACAAGCTGGAATCCGTAGCCGGTGCCAAGGCGAAAGTTCAGCTGCTGGGTTGTGGTTCTATCCTGGGTCACGTGCGCAAGGCTGCCCAGATCCTGGCCAGCGAGTACGGCATCGGTTCCGATGTGTTCAGCGTCACCTCCTTCAACGAGCTGGCTCGTGACGGTCAGGACGCGGATCGCTGGAACATGCTGCACCCGACTGCCGAAGCTCGCGTACCGTACATCGCTCAGGTACTGGGTTCCGAAGCCACCATCGCTGCGACCGACTACATGAAGTCCTTCGCCGATCAGGTTCGCGCCTTCGTTCCGACCGAGAACTACCGCGTGCTGGGTACCGACGGTTACGGCCGTTCCGACAGCCGTGCCAACCTGCGTCGTCACTTCGAAGTGAACGAGTTCTACGTGGTGGTTGCTGCTCTGACCGAACTGGCCAAGCGCGGCGAGGTAGACAAGCAGGTTGTGGCCGACGCCATCGCCAAGTACGGCATCGATGCCGACAAGGTCAACCCGCTGTACGCGTAAGTGGATCAAGGGGCGCGCCGTCATACGGCGCGACCCTGCCAGGATTTAAAACGGTTAACGCGAGATGTGCGTGGCGGCATCAGCCAGCCACGCGGATCGACGCAAGAGGATAAAGCACAATGTCCAAACAGATTATGGTGCCGGATATCGGCGCCGATGAAGTTGAAGTCACCGAGATCATGGTGGCCGTGGGTGACAAGGTCGAGCTGGACCAGTCCATCATCGCGGTAGAAGGCGACAAGGCCTCCATGGAAGTACCGGCCCCGTCCGCCGGTATCGTCAAAGAGATCCTGATCAAGGTGGGCGACAAGGTTGCCACCGGTTCCCAGATCATGATCTTCGAAGCCGAAGGCGCTGCCGCCCCTGCTGAAGTGGCTGCACCGGTTGCTGCTGCTCCGGCCGCCGCACCTGCCGCTGCCGTGCGCAAAGATGTGCACGTGCCGGACATCGGTGACGACGAAGTGGACGTGACTGAAATCATGGTTGCCGTGGGCGACATGGTTGAAGCTGACCAGTCCATCATTGCCGTGGAAGGTGACAAGGCCTCCATGGAAGTACCGGCTCCGTTCGCAGGCCGCGTAGTCGAGATCAAGGTTGCCGCTGGCGCCAAGGTCTCTACCGGTTCTCTGGTGATGGTCTTTGAAGTGGCTGGCGCTGCGCCTGCTGCCGTTGCTGCTCCGGCTCAAGCTGCCGCGCCCGTGGCTGCTGCCCCGGTTGCCGCTGCTGCCAAAGAGGTCAACGTACCGGATATCGGTGGCGACGAAGTGGAAGTCACCGAGATCATGGTTGCGGTGGGTGACAAGGTTGAAGCCGATCAGTCCCTGATCGCCGTGGAAGGTGACAAGGCCTCCATGGAAGTGCCTGCGCCGTTCGCCGGTGTGGTCAAAGAGATCAAGGTGAAGGCGGGTGACAAGGTCTCCACCGGTTCCCTGATCATGGTATTCGAAGTGGCTGGCGCTGCTCCTGCTGCCGCGCCGGTTGCTCAAGCTGCCGCTCCGGTCGCTGCAGCCCCTGTTGCCGCTGCTCCGGCTCCGGTTGCCCAGGCTACTGCCGCTGCGACCGATTTCGTTGCCAACGACGCTTACGTGCACGCCTCTCCGGCAGTACGCCGTCTGGCGCGCGAGTTCGGCGTCAACCTGGCCAAGGTGAAAGCCTCCGGTCGCAAGGGCCGCATCGTCAAAGAAGACGTGCAAGCCTACGTGAAGGATGCCATCAAGCGTGCCGAGTCCGCTCCTGCCTCTGCCGGCGTAGCCGGTGGCAACGGTCTGGGCGTACTGCCGTGGCCGAAAGTAGACTTCAGCAAGTTCGGTGATGTGGAAGAGGTCGAGCTGACCCGCATCCAGAAGATCTCCGGTCCGAACCTGCACCGCAACTGGGTCATGATCCCTCATGTCACCCAGTTCGACGAAGCCGATACCACCGAGCTGGAAGCATTCCGCAAAGAGCAGAATGCGATGCTCGAGAAGCAGAAGGCCGACGTGAAGATCACCCCGCTGGTGTTCATCCTGAAAGCCGCCGCCAAGGCGCTGGAAGCTCACCCGCGCTTCTGCAGCTCCCTGTCCGAAGATGGCAGCAAGCTGATCATGAAGAAGTACATCCACATCGGTGTGGCGGTTGATACCCCCAACGGTCTGGTTGTGCCCGTGGTGCGCGATGTTAACAAGAAGGGCATCATGGAGCTGTCTCGCGATCTGGCCGAGATCTCCAAGAAGGCCCGTGCCGGCAAGCTGACCGCTGCCGATATGCAGGGCGGTTGCTTCACCATCTCCAGCCTGGGTGGCATCGGCGGTACCAGCTTTACCCCGATCGTCAACGCGCCGGAAGTGGCCATCCTCGGTGTCTCCAAGTCCGAGATGAAGCCGAAGTGGAACGGCAAAGAGTTTGCGCCGCGCCTGATGCTGCCGCTGGCTCTGAGCTATGACCACCGTGTGATCGATGGTGCCGATGGGGCTCGCTTCATCACCACCATGAACGGCGTGCTGTCCGACATTCGTCGACTGGTCCTGTAAGTGAGAGGGCGGGCCCAGAGCCTGCCCTTTTTACTTCTCATTTCATTAACATGATCGTAAACTTGCCCCGTTTTTTTCACGGCTGCAGCCACCCGTTTCGGTATAAGACTGCGCTGTCCGGGGATATAAGAACGACAAAGAGGTCATGATGAGTAAAGAAATCAAAACCCAGGTCGTAGTACTGGGTGCTGGCCCTGCCGGTTATTCCGCTGCTTTCCGTGCAGCCGATCTGGGTCTGGATACTATTATCGTCGAGCGTTACTCCACCCTGGGTGGCGTCTGCCTGAACGTGGGCTGCATCCCCTCCAAGGCGCTGCTGCACGTTGCTAAAGTGATTGAAGAAGCCAAGGCACTGGCCGAGCACGGCATCGTCTTCGGTGCACCGCAGACCGACATCGACAAGATTCGTCTGTGGAAAGAGAAGGTTATCAACCAGCTGACCGGCGGTTTGGCTGGCATGGCCAAGATGCGTAAAGTTCAGGTTGTTAACGGCTTGGGTAAATTTACCGGCCCGAACACGCTCGAAGTGACCGGGGAAGACGGCAAGACTACCGTGACCTTCGACAACGCCATCATCGCGGCCGGTTCCCGTCCGGTGAAGCTGCCGTTCATCCCCCACGATGACCCGCGCGTATGGGACTCTACCGATGCGCTGGAGCTGAAAACCGTTCCCGGCAAACTGCTGGTTATCGGTGGCGGCATCATCGGTCTGGAGATGGGTACCGTTTACTCCTCTCTGGGTTCCGAGATCGACGTGGTGGAATTTGCCGACCAGCTGGTTCCGGCTGCCGACAAAGACATCGTCAAGATCTACACCAAGCGCGTCGCCAAGAAATTCAACGTCATGCTGGAGACCAAGGTCACCGCAGTTGAAGCTCGCGAAGACGGCCTGTACGTCTCCTATGAAGGCAAGCACGCTCCGGCCGAACCGGTTCGTTACGACAACGTGCTGGTTGCCGTAGGTCGTGTGCCGAACGGCAAGATGCTGGATGCCGAGAAGGCAGGCGTTGCGGTGACCGAGCGCGGTTTCATCGAGGTGGACAAGCAGCTGCGTACCAACGTGGCGCACATCCACGCCATCGGTGACATCGTTGGCCAACCGATGCTGGCACACAAAGGTGTTCACGAAGGTCACGTTGCCGCCGAAGTTATCGCCGGCAAGAAGCACTACTTCGACCCGAAAGTGATCCCGTCCATCGCCTACACCGAGCCAGAGATGGCATGGGTTGGTCTGACCGAGAAGGAAGCCAAGCAACAAGGCCTGAACTTCGAAGTCGCCACCTTCCCGTGGGCTGCTTCCGGCCGCGCCATCGCGTCCGACTGCTCCGACGGCATGACCAAGCTGATCTTCGACAAGGAGAGCGGCCGCGTCATCGGTGGTGCCATCGTCGGTACCAACGGTGGTGAACTGCTGGGTGAAATCGGTCTGGCCATCGAGATGGGTGCTGACGCCGAAGATATCGCGCTGACCATCCACGCTCACCCGACTCTGCACGAGTCCGTGGGTCTGGCTGCCGAAGTGTTCGAAGGCTCCATCACCGATCTGCCGAACGCCAAGGCCAAGAAGAAAAAGTAATTTTCTTCTCCGCTTGTCTAAAAAGCCGCTCGAATGAGCGGCTTTTTGTTTTCTCCTTGCTGCCCCGACTTCGACAAAGCCCCATATGCTAAAGATAGGTTTTGGCACAGACGAGAGAGGCACAATGCTAGAAGCCCCCATTCCCCCCGATGAGGCATTGCGGTTGGAGACCCTGCGGCGGCTCTCTTTGCTGGATTCCGAGGCCGAGGAGCGGTTTGACCGGCTGACCCGCATGGCCAGACGGCTGTTCAATGTTCCCATCGCGCTGGTGAGTCTGGTGGATGAAGATCGCCAGTGGTTCAAATCCTGTATCGGGCTGGAGGTCAGTGAGACCGCACGTGACATTTCGTTCTGTGGCCACGCCATCATGGGCAATGAGACCTTCATCGTGCCGGATGCTTCGCAGGATCCCCGCTTTGCCGACAATCCGCTGGTGGTGGGTGGGCCCGGCATCCGCTTCTATGCCGGACAGCCACTGCGGATCGCCAACGGTTGCAAACTGGGGACGCTCTGCATCATCGATACGGTGCCGCGGGAATTGAGCGACGAGGATGTGGGGCTGCTCAAGGATCTGGCGGCGATGGTGGTGCGGGAGCTCGAAGCGGTGCAGCTGGCCACCATTGATGAGTTGACCCTGATCTCCAATCGGCGCGGGTTCGTGATGCTGGCGGAGAAGAGCCTCTCGCTGGCCGGTCGCTTGCAGATGCCGCTGGCGCTGCTCTATCTGGATCTCAATGGCTTCAAGGGGATCAACGATCGGTGGGGGCATGCAGAAGGGGATCGGGCCCTGATCGCCTTTGCCACTCTGCTCAAGCAGGCTTTTCGGGGCGCAGACGTGTTTGCCCGCATGGGCGGCGATGAGTTCGCCGTCCTGTTGCCCAATGTGCTAGAGGCGCAGGCACAACTAGCCTATGAGCGTTTCAATGCCATGTTGGCCGAGCACAATCAGCACAGTGGTTGCGGCTATGCGCTGACCTGCAGCACCGGGATTGTCTGCTATGACGGGCGCGGCTGTGTCTCCCTGGCCGAGCTGCTCACCAGCGCGGATGAGCTGATGTATCAGCGCAAACGGGATGGCAAGGGCTGACTGCTATGCCGGATTAGCCGCCACCAAAACAACAGAGAGCGCCACGGCGCTCTCTGTTGTTGAGGACTCAGGTCAAGGTCGGGGTCAGAGCCGGAAGTTGCCGACCAGCTTGTCCAGCTGACCGGAGAGCTGCTGCAGGCTGCGGCTCGATTCGGTCAGCTGGTGGGCGATATCGGCGGTTTCCATGGTGAGCTGGTTGATGTCTTCCACGTTGCGGTTGATCTCGCCGACCACACTCGACTGCTCCTCGGTGGCGGTGGCGACCTGGATGTTCATGTCGTTGATCTGGGTGATATGGGCGGTGATCTGGCCGAGGGCGGCGTTGGCCTCATCGGCCTGGCTCACCACCTCCAGACTCTGGTTGCGCCCCTGCGCCATGGCGCTGACAGCGCGGGCACTTTGCTCCTGCAAGCGGTTGATCATCCCCTGGATCTCGGCGGTCGAGGCGGCGGAGCGGTTGGCCAGATTGCGCACTTCATCTGCCACCACGGCGAAACCGCGACCCTGTTCACCGGCGCGAGCGGCCTCGATGGCGGCGTTCAGTGCCAGCAGGTTGGTCTGCTCCGAGATGCTGCGGATGGTTTCGAGGATGCTGCCGATGGAGTCGGTCTGGCTCGCCAGCGACTCGATAACCCCGGCCACCTGCTCAATCTCGCCTGAGAGGTCGACGATGCCGTGGCGCGCCTGCGCTACCACTACTGCCCCTGCATCGGCCTGATCGTTGGCCTGTCTGGCTACTTCGGCTGCCAGCGAAGCGTTACCGGCGATCTCGCTCACCGTGGCCCCCATTTCGTGGATGGCGGTGGCCACCTGCACGGTGCGGTCACGCTGGGCAGTACAGTTGTGCTGGGTCAGCTGCGCCTTGTTGGCCACCTCGTTGGCGGTGGCCGCGAGCTGGCGGGAGTTCTCCGCCACCTGCTCGATGGAGCCGTGGATCTTGGCGACGAAGTTGTTGAAGCCGGTGGCGACCTGACTCAGTTCGTCACGCCCCTCCACTTTCAGGCGCTGGGTAAGATCCCCATCGCCGCTGCCCAGCTCCTTGAACAGGCGGGCCAGCTCGTTGAGCGGGCGGCTAACCGAGCCTGCCAGCAGCATCCCCATCAGCCCCATGGCGAGCGCAATCACCAGCGAGATCATCAGGATCTCGTTGCGGGTCTGATCCAGCTCGGCATAGATCTCGGCTTCTGGCACCTGGGCCACCAGATACCAGTCGAGCAGCGGGATATAGCTGCTGGCCAGTACCATGGGCTCGCCATTGACTTCGGCGTTGATGACGGCAAAGGGGCGTTTGGCCAGCAGGCTGCCGGTATCACCACTGGCAATGTTGCCAAGTGTGTCACGCTCGATGCGGTTGGCCTCGGGGTGCAGCTTCACCTTGCCGCTGCCATCGACCATAAAGACGATGCCGCTCTCTTCCAGCCGGAAGTTGGAGACCATGGTCACCATGGTGTCGAGGGATTTTGCAAAGCCGGCCAGCCCGCGCCCGTAGAGCTGCTGGAAGTTGACGAACAGCTTCACCTCGCCGTTGCTCTCGCGGAAGATGCTGAGGGTCATCTCCTTCTGGCTCTTGGTGTAGTCATAGAACCAGGCATCTTGCGTGGGGGTCAGGTTGCGCAGAAAGCCATCCTGGTTGTAGTAGGCTGCGGTCTGGCGATCGGCGAAGGAGGCGGTCACCAGACCATACTGGTTGGCCACATCCTTGAGCTGGTTGATGAGGATTGGCTCCTGCTCTTTGGGCATGCCCCGATCCACCCAGTCGAGGATGAAGCGGTCGGTGGCCAGTTGGCGTGCGGCCTGGGCGATGCCGTGGAGATCCTGTTCAATCTCCTTGCTGATCCGCTGGGTCAGGTTGGGGAGCTCCTGCTCAAACATCCGGTTTTCGATCAGTTGCTGGGCCGAGCGTTGGCTGAAGTAGCCTACCAGCAGGCAGGAGACGACCACGGCCAGGGTGACCGTGGCCAGTATTTTCTGTTTAAGAGTGAGGGTTGCCAGCATAAAGGTGCTCAAAAGGTTGAGATTGACGACGCTCATATTAGCGGCAGCGCGGCGCTACCCATGAGGCTTGCAGCCCTTTATTTGCGGATTACGTTTGCGCTCACAGGGGCGGCGGTGTGCCCCTTCGCCATGCAGCACAGGCGGGATGCGGATTGACGGTTGCGCTAACTGCCGGGCCCCTTATAGTAGAGGCCATCCTTGGTGACTGACCCTCTGAATAATATGGAAAATATGATGCGCAGCTTAGGTGCGGGATGGACCCGTCTGCTTTTGGTGATGCTGGCGGCCTGCCCGCTGCTGGCTGTGGCGGCACAGGGGGATCGCCCGAAAATTGCGGTGGTGCTCAGCGGCGGCGGCGCCAAGGGATCGGCCCATATCGGCATCCTCAAGGTGCTGGAGCAGAAACGGATCCCGGTTGACATCATAGTCGGCACCAGCATGGGCTCTTATGTGGCGGGGATGTATGCCATGGGGCTCAGTGCCGAGGAGGTGGAACGCACCACTTTGGCCATCGACTGGAACAAGGGGTATCAGGACAAGGTTGGCCGCGACGAGCTGTCGTTGCGTAAAAAGCAGCAGAACGAACAGTATCAGCTGCGCACCGACATCGGGGTGAATGGCGATACCACCCAGTTGCCGGACGGTTTCTTCCAGGGCCAATCCATGGCCAGCCTGCTGCGGGGGGCCACCTCCAACCTGCCGGTGCAGGAGAGCTTCGATGATCTCCCCATTCCCTACCGCGCCATGGCGACCGACATGGAGACGGTCACCCCCTTTGTGCTGGATCACGGCAGCCTGGCCAAGGCGATGCAGGCCTCTATGTCCATTCCCGGCGCCCTCAAGCCGGTGGAGTGGGAGGGGCACATCCTGGCGGACGGCGGCAGCGTCAACAACATGCCGGTGGATGTCGCCAAGGCGATGGGGGCCGACGTGGTGATCGCGGTGGATATCGGTGCCAAGCTGCGTACCCGGGAGTCCCTCAAGTCAGGGTTGGCGATGATCGACCAGCTCACCACCTACATGACCCAGGTGGGCACCGACAAGCAGAAGGCGCTGATGGGACCGAAGGATATTCTGATCGCCCCCGAGTTTGGCGATATGGGGATCGCCGACTTTGCCCGGATGCCGGAGGGGATCAAGATCGGTGAGACGGCGGCTGACAAGGTGTCGCTGCAACTCGATAAGCTGTCGCTCACCAAGGCGCAGTACAACGCCTATCGCAACCAGAAGCTGAGCCGCCGTGCCGAGCGTAGCGGTCAGCCCGCCTACTTCATCGACAAGGTGGAGATCATCAACAAGTCGCGCCTCTCCGACGAGACGGTGCGCGCCATGCTGAAAGTGCGGCCGGACAAGGTGCAGACCAACGAGAGTCTGGAAGCGGGCATTCGCCGCCTCTATGCCCTTGAGTCGTTCGATCGCATCACCTACGAGGTGGAGGAGCGTGACGGGGAGAACGTGCTGCTGGTGGATGCCAGCGAGAAGAACTGGGGGCCGGGCTACCTCAACTTCCAGTTCGGTTTCACCGATGACTTCGAGAACACCTCCAACTACAACGTCGGCATGTCCTATACCCTCACCAACGTCAACGAGTGGGGGGCGGAGTGGCTGACCGAGGCGTCGCTGGGCACGGCCAAACATATCAAGACCGACTTCTATACCCCGCTCGAACCCTCCCAGACCTTCTATGGTGAGGCGAGTCTGGCCTATGACCAGACCCTGCGCCGCCTGTTTTTCCCCAATCCGGATCCCGAGGCGGTTTCGATAAGCTATCTCGACTCCGAATACTCCTTCTTCAGCGGCGATCTGGCGGTGGGCTGGAACCGCCAGCCCTGGAGCCGGTTGTCGATGGGGCTGGAGGGACAACTGGGTACGATTGATGTGAAGAACTTCAAGGGGCTGGAGATGGATGCCACGGCGTGGGGCCCCTATGTCCGCTTTGAACACGACAATCTGGATAGCCGCTATTTCCCCTATCAGGGGATGAAATGGGACATGAAACTGGGCCACTCACACGTCAGTGTGGATGGACTCGAGTCAGCAGATGGCCGCAGTGAAGGCTGGAATTATCAGCTCTCGATGATCAAGCCCTGGTCATGGGACAGGCACAGCCTCAACCTGATCCTCGAAGGGGGTGGCTCGGGCAGTGAAGAGGTGGTGCCGCTGCATATTCAGGATCTGGGCGGGCTGTTCCGCCTCTCCGGTTTCCAGCGCTACCAGCTGAGCGGTCGCTATAGCCTGTTTGGTGGCCTGCGCTACATCTATCGGGTGGCAGACAATGACTTTGGTGCCCTCAAGATGCCGCTCTATCTGGGTGGATCTCTGGAGCAGGGGGGGGTCTGGAACAAGGGTGAGGATATCAGTCTGGAGAGCTCGTTTACCGCCGGTTCGCTTTATGTCGGGGTGGAGAGTTTCCTCGGCCCTGTGTTCCTCGGCTACGGCATGGCGGAGGGGGGCAATGACGTCTTCTATCTGCAATTGGGCAGTACGTTCGAATAATGCCGAAATGATGCCAATTTGTTAACTCTGGTTGAGGGCGCTCAATTAATTTTCAAAAAACACCAGCCTGTTTAATTGGTTACGATTTTGTGGTGAATAAGTAAACAGGGTTTGGATTTTAATTAGTCGTTAAAACTTATATAGTGGGGAGCACCCTACGGGGTGTCCCGCAAGGACGATCGCCGCGAGCGTGGGCGAACCCCAAAAAAAGACCAAAGAGGAATTAGTCGTGCTTGAAACATACCGTAAACACGTCGCAGAACGTGCCGCCGAGGGCGTGGTTGCCAAACCTCTGGATGCAGAGCAGGTCGCCGCCCTGGTTGAGCTGCTCAAGAACCCGCCCGCTGGCGAAGAAGACTTTCTGAAAGAGCTGTTGTCCTCCCGTATTCCCCCCGGTGTTGATGAAGCGGCCTATGTCAAAGCCGGTTTCCTCACCGCCGTCGCCAAGGGCGAAGCCCACTCTCCCATCCTGACTGCCGCCGAAGCCGTTGAACTGCTGGGCACCATGCAGGGTGGTTACAACATTCAACCGCTGATCGACCTGCTGGATCACGCCACCCTGGCGCCGCTTGCCGCTAAGGGGCTCTCCCACACCCTGCTGATGTTTGACTCCTTCCACGACGTGGAAGAGAAGGCCAAGGCGGGCAATGTCCACGCCAAACAGGTGATGCAGTCCTGGGCTGATGCCGAGTGGTTCCTCTCCCGCCCCGAGCTGGCCGAGAAGATCACTGTCACCGTGTTCAAGGTGACCGGCGAAACCAACACCGACGACCTCTCTCCGGCACCGGACGCCTGGTCCCGCCCGGATATTCCGCTGCACGCCCTGGCGATGCTGAAAAACGCCCGTCCCGGCATTACCCCGGACAAGGATGGCGCCGTCGGCCCCATCAAGACCATCGATGCCCTGAAAGAGAAAGGTTTCCCGCTGGCCTACGTGGGTGACGTGGTCGGTACCGGCTCTTCCCGTAAATCCGCCACCAACTCGGTGCTCTGGTTTATGGGCGACGACATTCCGTTCGTGCCGAACAAGCGCGCTGGCGGTGTCTGTCTGGGTGGCAAGATTGCCCCGATCTTCTTCAACACCATGGAAGATGCCGGCGCCCTGCCCATCGAAGTGGACGTCTCCAAGCTGGAAATGGGCGATGTGATCGACATCTACCCCTATGCCGGCAAGATCTGCAAACACGGCACCGAACAGGTGCTGGCGCAGTTTGAACTGAAAACCGACGTGCTGATCGACGAAGTGCGCGCCGGTGGCCGTATTCCGCTGATCATCGGCCGCGGCCTGACCGACAAGGCCCGCGAAGCGCTGGGGCTGCCGTTCTCCACCGTATTCCGTCGTCCGCAGCCGGTGGCCGATACCGGCAAAGGCTTCACCCTGGCCCAGAAGATGGTCGGCAAGGCGTGTGGCGTGAAAGGCATTCGCCCAGGGACTTACTGCGAGCCCAAGATGACCACGGTCGGCTCCCAGGACACCACGGGCCCGATGACCCGCGACGAGCTCAAAGATCTGGCCTGCCTCGGCTTCTCCGCCGATCTGACCATGCAGTCCTTCTGCCACACCGCGGCCTATCCCAAGCCCATCGACGTACAGACCCACCACACCCTGCCGGACTTCATCATGAACCGCGGCGGTGTGAGCTTGCGTCCGGGTGACGGCGTCATCCACTCCTGGCTGAACCGCATGCTGCTGCCGGATACCGTGGGTACCGGTGGTGACTCCCACACCCGTTTCCCCATAGGTATCTCCTTCCCGGCGGGCTCCGGCCTGGTGGCCTTCGCCGCTGCTACCGGCGTGATGCCGCTGGACATGCCGGAGTCCGTGCTGGTGCGCTTCAAGGGCGAGCTGCAGCCGGGCATCACCCTGCGTGATCTGGTCCATGCTATCCCCTACGCCGCCATCCAGAAAGGGCTGCTGACCGTCGAGAAAGCGGGCAAGAAGAACATCTTCTCCGGCCGCATCCTCGAGATCGAAGGTCTGCCGACCCTGAAGGTAGAGCAAGCATTCGAGCTGGCGGACGCCAGCGCCGAGCGCTCCGCTGCCGGTTGCACCATCAAGCTGGATAAAGAGCCGATTATCGAGTATCTGAAGTCCAACATCGTGATGCTGAAATGGATGCTCTCCGAAGGCTACGGCGACGTACGCACCATCACCCGTCGCATCAAGGGGATGGAAGAGTGGCTGGCCAACCCGACCCTGATGGAAGCGGACAAGGATGCCGAGTACGCCGAAATCATCGAGATCGATCTGGCCACCATCAAGGAGCCGATCCTGTGTGCGCCGAACGATCCGGACGATGCCCGTCTGCTGAGCGACGTGGCTGGCGACAAGATCGACGAGGTGTTCATCGGTTCCTGTATGACCAACATCGGTCACTTCCGTGCCGCCGGCAAACTGCTCGAGAAGTATCAGGGCGAGCTGCCGACCCGTATGTGGATCGCACCGCCCACCAAGATGGACAAGGATCAGCTGACCGAAGAGGGCTACTACGGCATCTTTGGTCGCGTCGGTGCCCGCATCGAGATCCCGGGCTGCTCCCTGTGCATGGGCAACCAGGCGCGGGTAGCGGAAGGGGCCTCGGTGGTCTCCACCTCCACCCGTAACTTCCCGAACCGTCTGGGTAAAGGTGCCAACGTCTATCTGGCCTCTGCGGAGCTGGCCGCCGTTGCCGCCATCCTCGGCAAGATCCCGACCGTGGCGGAGTACCTGCAATACGCCAAGGCGCTCGATGCCACTGCGGCAGATACTTACCGCTACCTCAACTTCAACGAGATCGCCTCCTACACCAAGAAGGCCGATGCGGTGATCCTGCAACAAGCCGTTTAACGGAGTTCTTGCGCGATTTGCGCGATAAGAAGCCAATAATGCCGCGTATTTACGCGGCATTATTTATTTGTGTGTTATTCACCGTCTTTTTTGAAGATTGTTTGCACGATCCTTGCTAGAGAGATCCAACCACCTGTTTGGTGGTTCGTTTTATAAACGCTTTGGGTTATGTTGTTCGGTTATGTGCGGTAATGATGAGGCATCGTTATCGAGGGAAAGTGGATATCTGTTCACTGGGTGCTTGCGTTGGCAGGCCTGACGAATTGCGGCGTGGTTCTTTATGTTTCTGTTCAGGATCGATCTCTCCCGAACCGGGTTACGCTTCGGCGGTGCCTTGCTGGTCTTTACCCTGCCGCTGCTGGTGGGAGCTTGGCTCATCCACAGCAATTATGTGCAGGAGCTGAAAGCGGAATCCAGCGCCTCGGCCCACAAGGCCAGAACCCTGATGGAGTCGATGCTGGATCATGCGGAGCAGGCCAACCGCTCTGTGCTGCCTCTGGTGAATGCTCCCTGTCGCGACAACCTGCTGGTGCTGCGCAAGAAGGTCGCCATCGAGCCTTTCCTGCGTTCGGTCAATCTGGTGCGAAACGGCATCATCAATTGCACCTCGCTGTTTGGTGAGGCCAATGATGCCGATGACGGCTCCATTTACACCGGCCGCAAGCTGTTGCTGATGAGTGGCAACCGGGTGCGGCAAAATCACCCTCTGCTGGTGGTGCGCACCGAACAGGGCAAGGATGCCGCCTTGAGTGCCATCGACAGTACCCAGCTCAGCTTCATGCTCTCCATGAGCGGAAAATCCAGTGCGCTCTATCTGCAGGTGGGGTCGGCCTGGCTCAATGAGTCTGGCCGCTATCTGAGCGAGGCGCCCACCCTCCATCGCGGGATCAGCCAGGCCCTCACCTCATCCCATTATCCTTTCACCATCCATGCCGGTTATGCCATGCCGGTCTACTGGAAGTCGCTGTGGGCCGCGCGGCATGTGGCGCTGTCGTGGCTGGCTGTTTCCTCGCTTTTGCTGGCTTGGCTGGTGTGGTGGGTACTGGGGCGTCCCGGCTCGCCAACAGATGAATTGCGACGGGCCCTGCGAGCCAGGGAGTTTGTTCCCTACTTGCAGCCGCTGATTGCCAGCCACGACGGCAAGATGATGGGCGCCGAGGTGCTGATGCGCTGGGAGCATGTCAATGAAGGGGTGATCCGGCCCGATCTCTTTATCCCGCAAGCGGAGGAGTCGGGACTGATCGTCCCCATGACCACCCATATCATGAAGCAGGTGGCGACACGGTTGAACCGCTCTCAGGAGCAGTTGCCCGATGGGTTTCATATCAGCTTCAACATCAGCGCGGCTCATTGCCACGATTTTGCCCTGCTGGCCGAGTGCCGCGCCTTCCTCGGTCACTTCCTCCCCGGCAAGGTGGTACTGGTGCTGGAGCTGACCGAGCGGGAGCTGTTGATGTCAGATCCCCAGACCCTCTCCCTGTTCCGCCAGCTGGACGAGATGGGGGTCAAACTCGCCATCGACGACTTTGGTACCGGCCACTCCAGCCTGGCTTACCTGCAGCAGTTTCATGTGGATTACCTCAAGATCGACAAATCCTTTATCGCCCGCATCGGTACCGAGTCACTCTCGGAACATATCGTGGACAACGTGATCGATCTTGCGACCCGGCTCGGTCTGGCTCTGGTGGCGGAAGGGGTGGAGAGCGAGCGTCAGGCTGACTACCTCAGGGCCAAAGGGGTCGATTATTTACAGGGATACCTGTTTGCCCGCCCCATGCCGCTGCGCCAGTTCTGCGAGGAGCTGCTGCCGGAAGAGGCACAAACCCGCCAGCCAGATGGGGTGCGAGGCATCCCGAACGCCACCTGATCTATCGGTGACAGACGGGCGGCCACGCTCCCGTCTGGCAGGGTAGGGGAGTGCTCTCTCCCTATCCCCCCTCGACTGCAGGGGCTTGTTTTTCATGCCTTGCGGCTCGCTTTTCGGTAGAATCAGCGCTCATTTTGACGTCAGTAAAAGATGAGGCGCGGTATGACGGTTCAGTTCCAGGCATTTCACAGCATCAAGGCGATCGGTAATCGGGAGGTGCTGTTCAACTGGTCGAGAACCAATCCCCTCGGCGCGCTGGATCAGGTGTGGCGCCCGAAAAGCCGCGACGAGCTGCAAGCGCTGCTGCGGGAACACCCCGAGCGCAAACTGCGCCTTATCGGCTCCGGCCTCTCTTTTGAGCCCATCCACAGCGTCTATGCCGAGGGCAGTCAGGCGCTGCTGGTGGACTTGCACCACCTGCGCGGCCAGCTGGCCAAAACCGCCGATACCGTGACCTATCAGGCGGGGACGCCGCTCGATACCGTTTATGCCGAGCTGATCGCCATGGAGCGGATGCTGCCCGCATCCCCGGGCGTTATCGGCATCCAGACCCTGGGCGGCGCCCTCAGCACAGGTACCCACGGTCAGGGGCTGCACCAGTCTGCCCTCTGCGATGCGGTGGAGGCGATGACGGTGATGCTGGCCAATGGCGACATCATCCGGGTGGATCGCACCGATCCGCGCTTCGGTGCCTTCGTGATGGGGATGGGGATGCTTGGCATCTTGCTCGACGTCACCCTGCGCACCGTACCGAACCGCATCATGCGCTGCGCCAAGTTCACCACCGACTACCCCTTCCTGCTGGAGCACAACGAACGGCTCAACCGCGAGCACGGCTTCGTGAAGAGCTGGTGGTTTGCCTGGACCGGCGAGAGCCATATCTGGCTGGTGGATCCCGCCTCCGATGAGGAGGTGGCCCGTTACCGCGCCGGCGGCAGCGAGCCGCTGCTGCTGGATGGCGATATCGACGCCCGCATGAATGCCACCATTGATGCCACTTTGCAGAAGATGGCGAAAGACACCAAGGATGAGACGCTGGCTGGCGAGCACTTCGAGACGGTGCGCCGCTTCAAGGATGCCTCCGATCTGGTGGGCAACGTCTACCAAATTCTCTGCAAGGGGATCCCGGCCCCCCAGATCAACTGTGAGGTGGCGGTACCGCTGCATCGGATGAACGAGGCACTGGAGACCCTGCAGGCCTGGCAGGAGGCCAACCCGGGCGTGCTGCACTACCCCTTTATCCTGCGTTGCACCGGCCCTTCCGAGGCCTGGCTAAGTGCCGCTTATGGCCAGTCGGTCTGCTGGATCGGGTTTCTGGTCTATCTGGCGGCGGACGGCACCTTCGTCAACGGCTCCATGGAGCAGATGCGCGAGCTGCAACAACTGCTGGCGCCCCTTGGCGGCATTCCCCACTTCGGCAAGCATCTGGCGATG
Source organism: Aeromonas veronii bv. veronii (assembly GCF_000820225.1). Classification (GTDB taxonomy): domain Bacteria; phylum Pseudomonadota; class Gammaproteobacteria; order Enterobacterales; family Aeromonadaceae; genus Aeromonas; species Aeromonas veronii. Next base: position 43,234 of record NZ_CDDK01000043.1, on the reverse strand, counting down.
GATCTCTACGACTTCCCGGCCCTGCTGCCGCGCTGGAACGACTTCGTGGCGTTGAAAGCCGAGCTCGACCCCCACGGCCGCTTTGAAAACCGCTGGCTCAGCGACCTGTTTGCCAACCGGTAAGGATCTGACATGACCGATATGCAAGATACCCGTATCCCAGTGACCCTGCTGACCGGCTTTCTCGGCAGCGGCAAGACAACTCTGCTCAACCACTGGGTCAAGCAGCCCGAGCTTGGCGAGTGCGCAGTGCTGATCAACGAGTTCGGCTCGGTGGGGCTGGATCACCATCTGGTGCAACAGGTGGATGAGCAGGTGATGCTGCTCGACTCCGGCTGCATCTGCTGCTCGGTGCAGGGCTCTTTGGTGGAGGCGCTGCAGGGGCTCTTTATGAAGGCCATCCAGCGCAAAATCAAACCGTTCAAGCGGCTGATTATCGAGACCACCGGTCTGGCAGATCCGGCCCCCGTGCTGTTCACGTTGAGGGAAGAGGGCTTTATCGCCCAGCGCTACCGCTTCGATGGCACTGTTACCGTGGTGGATGCCGGCCATATCGAGCAGCAGTTGGCGGCCCAGTATGAGGCGGTGAAACAGGTGGCGCTGGCGGATCTGCTGGTGGTGAGCAAGGGGGATCTGGTGGACGGCGAGCAGCTGGCGCGGGTCGAAGCCCAATTGGCGGCCCTCAATCCAGCGGCCCCCATCCAGCAGGTGACCAATGGCGAACTGTCGCCAGCGGTGCTGGAGAAGCTCGGCGCCTACAACGAAGCGGCGGGGCGCGATGTGCGCCAGCTGCTGGCCTGGCTGCGCACCGAATCCCCCAAGCAGGGGCTGGCGTCACCGATGCAGCCGAAGATGCAACCGTTCGCCGCCAAGGTAGGCACAGCTGCGCCTACTCACTTCGAGCACGGCAACATCGAGAGTTTCTCTTTGCGTATTGGCGAGCCGCTCAAACCCTCCCGCCTGCTGGCCGCCATCGATGCTGTGCAGGCGCAGTATGGCGATGCCCTGCTGCGGCTCAAGGGGATCTTGCAGCTGGAAGGGGAGAGCCAGCCGGTGGTGATCCACGGCGTACACGGCCAGCTCTATCCGCTGCAGGCGCTGGGCGACTGGCCGGAGGGCAAGGCCCAGTCCCGACTGGTGTTTATCGTGAAAAGTCAGGACAAGGCCGGTATCGAGCAGCTCTTTATGGCGACCCTCAAGGCCCCCGAGCCCACTCTGGAAGAGCGGCTCAAAGCCATGCTGGGTCAGCCCGACAACTGATCTTGCGCGTTGCAGCTCTCCTGCACCGGGTCAGGACGGCGGCGGTTGAACAGCACGAACGCCACCGGCACAAAGTAGAACGAGAGCAGGGTTGCCAGCGCTGTGCCACCGGCGATGGCGATGGCAAAGGGTGGCCAGAAGCCGCCGCCCCCCAGCAATAGCGGGATGAAGCCGCCCACCGTGGTGATGGTGGTCGAGACGATGTGGCGGCTGCAACCGGCCACCAGATCACGGATCTGCGGCAGATTGCCCTGTTGTGCCAGCGGGTCTGCCTTCAGCTCGGCCAGAATGACGATGGCGGCGTTGATGGCCAGCCCCATCAGTCCCAGCAGGGCGATGATCACCGTAAACCCGAAGGGGTAGCCCAGTAGCCAGACCCACAGCAGCCCGAGCCCCGCCGACTGGATCGCCACCAGGGTGACGATGCCTGCCAGCCGGAACGAGTTGAAGCTGAGCACCAGCACGGCCACCAGCAGCACGGCGACCAGGCTGACATGGGCCATCAGATTGCCCACCGATTCATCCCGCTTGGCGGCTTCCCCGCCAAACTCCAGTCGATAGCCTGGCGGCAATGCCAGCGCCTTGGCGGCCAGCCTCTCTTTGACCTGCTCCAGCACAGTTTGCGGCAGTACGCCGACCGCCAGATAGGCCTCCAGCACATTGACCCGCTCACCATCCCGACGGCTGATCTCCCCCCAGCTTGGCAGCAGCTCGGGAGTGGCCAGCGCCCGCAAGGTGAGATTGGCTGCCCCTTGCTGGCCGGTGCCGGTGAGCGACAGCGGCACATTGAGCAGCGCATCCGGATCCTGACGCAAGGGCTCGGCCAGTCGCACCCGTACCGGGATTGACTCGGTGCCTTCCAGCACAGTGCCGCCCAACCTGCCATCCAGTGCGCCCGCCAGCCGGGAGGCCACATCAGTCAGGCTCATGCCTGCCAGTCGGGCGGCCTCCTCATCGACCTGCAACCAGAGTTTGGGGGCCCCTGCCTGCAAGGTGGCGCGGGTCTGCACCACTGCCGGGGTATTGGCGAGCAGACTGCGCAGCTCCTCTCCCAGACGGTGCAGCTGTTCGAGGTCGGGGCCAAACAGCCGCAGCTCGACCGGGGCATTGAAAGGCGGCCCCTGTTCCAGCTTGCGCACCAGGATCTGCGCTTCGGGAAATGTTGCATCGAGCCGCTGCTGCAGTTGTGGAATGAGCCGCTCGGCGGCATCGGCATCCTGCAGAGTGATCATCCCCTGGGCGTAATCGGCCCGCCCCTGTTTTCTGGGTACCAGGTTGTAGTAGAAGCTGGGGGCGTTGTCGCCCACCACCCAATCCTGGCGAACCAGCTCGGGGAGGTTGTCCAGCTCGGCGGAGATCCCCAGTGCCAGCTCGCGAGTGCGCGCCAGGCTCGCCTGTGGGGAGAGGCTGGCCTCGATGTGGATCATGTCCCGGTCGGCAGGGGGAAAGAACTGTTCGGTGAGGCGGCCCGCCACCCAGAAACCGAGCAGGGGCAGCAGACTGACCAGCAGCAGGGTACGCCAGGGGTGAGCCAGCGCCATGGCGATGCTCTGCTGGAAACGGGCGCTCACCCGGGGCAGGTGCAAGCCATCCTGATACCAGCGCCCCCCCTGGTCACTGCCAATCCAGCGGGCTGCGAGGCCAGCCACCAGGGTGTGGGCGATGAGGTAGGATCCCAGCAGCGAACAGATCACCGCCCAGGCGATGCCGCCGACAAACTCGCCTGCGGGGCCCGGCATCAGAATGATCGGCATAAAGGCGAGCATGGTGGTGAGGGTGGAACCCAGCAGTGGCAGCCAGAGGTGGCCGATGGCTTCCAGTGCGGCGGCACTCATGGCCATGCCGTGGCGGCGCTGATACTGCACCCGATCCGCCATGACGATGGCGTTGTCCACCATGATCCCGAGCGCCACCACCAGACCGGTGACCGACATCTGGTGAATGGGCAGATTGATCAGGTTCATGCAGGCGAATGAGAACGCCACGGTAAGCGGCAGCGACAGGGCCACGATAATGGCGGCCTTGACCCCCAAGGTCACCAGCAGCACGGCCACTATGATGAGGAAGCCCTGCACAATGTTGATGAGCAGGGTGTTGAGCCGCTGATCGGTATAACGCTGCTGATCGAAGCTGGTGACGAGGCCGATATTATCCGGCAAGTCCTGTTGCAGCTGGGCCAGCATGGTGTCGACCCGTGCCGACCAGAGGTCGATGCGGTGATCCTGTGCCATGCGTAGGCCGACCACCACGGCCCGTTCACCATTGGCAAAGGCCAGCTGACTCTCCGGCTGGTGCAGGGTACGTCTTACCTCGGCCAGCTCGCCAAGGCGCAGGGTCTGGCCCTGCTCGCCGGTACGCAGCGGGATCTGGCGGATCCGCTCCAGGGTATCGAGGGCGCCACGGATCTCCACCTGAAAGCGATTGTGGCTGCCCTGCAGCTCCCCGGCGGCCACTTTGGCATCGGCACCGCTCAGCGCCTGGGCAAGCTGTTCGCCACTCATGCCGCTGGCACTGAGGGCGAGGGGATCGAACCGCACCTCGATCTCCTCCTGCGGTGCCCCGACCCGCTCGACGTATTCGGTACCCGGCAGCTGGCGAGCCCGGCGCTCCAGCTCGGCACTGTAGCGGGCGAGGCGATCCAGCTGCGGCTGGCCCGGCCCGCGCCAGACTACATTGACCAGCCGGGTGAAGGGGTAGCCCTTCTCGTCATCCAGCCTGGGGGCACTGGCTCCGGCTGGCAGCCCGGCGGCAAGATCTGCCAGCCGATCACGGACTCTGGACCAGACGGGCTCGACATCGCTGACCTCATCCTTGAGCTCCAGATTGATGATGGAGAGACCGGGGCGAGAGCTCGACTCGATCAGCTTGATCTCGCTCTGGGCCCGCAGCCGGTTCTCGATGGGCTCGCTCACCAGCGCTTCCACCCGCTCGGCGCTGGCCCCGGGGAAGTGGGTAACCACGCTGGCAAAACGGCTGGTGAGCTGGGGATCTTCGGTTCTGGGCAGGGTCTGCAATGCCGCAAGGGCGGCCGTCAGCAGCAGCGCGACCGTCAACAGCAGCAGGCGGCCATTCTCGATAAACGGGCGGATCATGACTGTGGCTCCGGATGGCCTGCCTGATGATCCATGCTGGTTGTCAGGGTGACCTGCTGGCCCGGCACCAGTTTATGCAGGCCATCGGTCACCAGCTGTTCCTGTCCATTCAGGGCACCACTTATCCAGGCCCGCTCGCCATCTTGCTGCAGCAGAGTGACGTCCCGACTGACCACCCGGGGTGGCGTTTCGTCGTTGAGCAGATAAAGGGTCCAGCTGCCGCGCAATCCCTGGGTCAGCGCGGTGAGTGGTACCTCGTAGGCGCGGGTGGGCTCGCGGGTCTGATGCAACAGGGTGATCAGTTGCCCCTCTGCCAGTTGTTCGCCGCCCCGGGTCAGCTGGAAGCGGGCGGTGCGGGTGTGGGTCTGCCCGTCCACTTGTACCCCCAGATTAAGCAGGCGCCCCTCCAGTGATTGCTCCCCGCTTTGCAGGGGGTAGTGTTGGCCGACGATCAGGGACTCGGCCTGTTTCACCGGCACGCCGATATCGGCCTCCCACTGGCCGCTGCGGGTCAGGGAGAAGAGAGGCTGGCCTGCGGCCACCACGGCCCCCAATGCCTGCTCGCGGCTGACTACGATCCCGTTGAAAGGGGCGCGCAGCTGTGATTTCTCCTGTTTGACCCGGTTGGCTTCGAGGGCGGCTGCCAGCTGGTTGGCGCTTGCCTCCAGCATGCGGACTTTGCCTTGCTGTTCATCCAGCGCCTGACGGGAGCTGAACTGCTGCTGGCGCAGAGCTGTGAGCCGGTCGAGCGTCTGCCGGGCAAGGGTCAGCTCGGCCTCGTTCTGGGCAGCCCGGGCGGCCAGCTCTTTGGCTTCCACTGCCAGCAGCCGGGTGTCCAGTGTGGCGAGCAGCTCGCCGGCCGCGACCGGCTCTCCGCGTCCCTTGTGCAGGGTAGCAATCCGCCCTGCCAGCTCGAAGCCTACCTGGCTGTGCTCGGGGGCGATCACCCGGCCATTGAAGCGGTGCAGCACCGGGTAGTGATCGCTGGCTTGCAGCGGCTGGGCGATCACCCGGGTCAGGGCGGGTGTTTCTTCTGACTCTGTGACCGGGCTGCAGCCACTCAGTAACAGCGCCAGCAGGATTAAGCAAAGTGTCATGACATCATCCTCTGGTTGACATAACATCAAATCACACCGGTGAGTCTAGTTTTTCGAAACTAGACTGTCCAGTTTGATTGTGGAGGAAAAATGAACATTTCACCCCGTAGTCAGCAGAAGCGGGCTGCGATCCTCGATGCTGCCGGGCGGCTCTTCTGTCAGCACGGTCTGCATCTGGTCAGCATGGACATGGTGGCCAGTGAAGCGGGCGTCTCCAAGCAGACGGTCTACAGCCATTTTGCCAACAAGGAGTCGCTGTTTGCCGAAGCGGTGGGCAGCAAGTGCGTCAGCAGTGAGCTGATGCCGGAGGTGTTGCTGCGTGGCAACAATGTGCGGGAGAGCCTGATTGCCTTTGGTCGCAGCTTTCGCAAGTTGATCCTGAGCGATGATGCCATCAATATCTTTCGCACCTGCATCAGCTGCAACGATGCCCAGCTGGCCACCCTTTTTTTCGAGGCGGGCCCGCTCTATGTGACCGAGATGCTGTCCAACTGGCTGGAGCAGCAGAAGCAGCAAGGCCTGCTGTGCCATCAAGACAGCGAACAGGCCGCCTTGCAGCTGTTGCTGATGTGGCAGGGCAAGGAGCGAATGCTCCGTGAGCTGGGTCTGCCGTTGACCCAGAGCGCTGCCGAGCAGGATGCCTGGACCCTGAGTTGTGTCGATCTCTTCCTGACCGCCGCCGCTCCCCCGCAAAAATAATGGAGGTGGCTATGAGCCACACAGTGACAGATGCCCAGCGCAAGTGGCTGCCCCTGCTGGCGGCGGTCGGTTTCTTTATGCAGGCGCTGGATGGCACCATTCTCAACACCGCCCTGCCCAGCATGGCCGAGACGTTGGGGGAGAGCCCGCTGCAGATGCAGTCGGTGATCATCGCCTACATGCTGACGGTGGCGCTGCTGATCCCGGCCTCCGGCTGGTTGGCTGACAGATTCGGCACCCGTCGCATCTATCTGGCCGCCATCTCGCTGTTCACGTTGGGCTCGCTCGCCTGTGCCGCCTCCAATTCGCTCTCCATGCTGGTTGCCGCCCGTGTGCTTCAGGGGATTGGCGGTGCGCTGCTGATGCCGGTAGGACGGTTGGCGGTGCTGCGGGTTTATGACAAGCACGAGCTGCTGCGGGTGATGTCGTTTGTCACCATCCCGGGGTTGCTTGGCCCGTTGATGGGGCCGGCGCTCGGTGGCTGGCTGGTGGAAGTGGCGAGCTGGCACTGGGTATTTCTCATCAACCTGCCGGTGGGGCTGCTCGGCTTTATCGCCAGCTGGCACTTTATGCCGGAGCTGCGGCAGCAGACCGCCCGGTTCGACTGGCAGGGATTTGTGATGTTCAGCGTCGGCATGGTGCTGGTGTCGGTGGGCTTGCAGGGGCTGGGGGAGCACAGCATCTCCACCGGTTGGGCGCTGTTTGCGCTGATCTTCGGCTTGGCGGCGATGGCGAGCTACTGGCTCTATGCCGCCAATGCACAGCAGCCGCTCTTTAGCCTGAACCTGTTCAAGACCACCACCTTTGCCATCGGTATCTGGGGCAACCTGTTTGCCCGCCTCGGCAGCGGCGCCATGCCCTTCCTCACTCCGCTGTTTCTGCAACTGGGGCTCGGTTTCTCTCCGAGCAAGGCGGGGATGACCATGATCCCCACGGTGATTGGCGCCATGCTGACCAAGACGCTGGTGAACAAGCTTATTCCGAAGGTGGGCTATCGCCGCATTCTGATCGGCAACACCCTGTTGCTGGGGGCGATGATCGCCAGCTTCTACTTTATCGACAACCAGCTCCCCTACGGGGTCTTGCTGGGCTGGCTGGCGATCTTCGGCGCCATCAACTCGCTGCAGTTCTCCGCCATGAACACTCTCACGCTGCAAGATCTCAGCCCGACCCTGGCCAGCAGTGGCAACGGTCTGCTCTCGGTGGTGATGCAGCTCTCCATGAGTTTGGGGGTGGCGATTGCCGCCAGCCTGCTCGGGCTCTTCTCGGCGGGTACCTCAGCGGGCACCTTAGCGGCCGAGGGCCAGTGGCTGGCCGGGTTCCACCTTACCTACCTCTGTGTCGGGTTGCTCTCCATGCTGGCGGCGCTGATCTTCGCCCAGCTGGCGCGCGATGGTGCTACGCCGTCGGGGCGGGCAGATAGCTGACCTCGCAGGGGAGCTGCGCCAACACTTCGGCCAGATGCTCGGTCGCCAGCAGAAAGGTCTGCTCCGGGTGGCCCGGAGTCCAGGTGAAGGCGGAGTGGTTGAGCAGTTGCGGATCCACCAGTAGCGGAATATCGGCGCGTGGCAGGAAGGGGCAGACCGCCCCCGGCAGGCAGCCAATCTCCGCCTGCATCTCTTCGGCGGTGCAGATGGAGGGCTTGGCACCGAGCGCAGCCTTGACCGCCTTGTTGTCGAGCCGCCCGTCCCTGTGGGTCAGCAGCAGAGCGAAGCGGCCATCCTTGAACTTGAGAAACAGGGTCTTGCTGAACTCCGCCTGCCAGCCGAGGCGGGCCTTGACCTTTTCATCGGTGGCGTAGTCGAGAATGGGTTCATGCTTATAGCGCTGGTGGGGCAGTTCGGCCAGTAGCTGGCAGTTGAAGTGGTGAATGGTATCGAGTGGCATGGGGTTCTCCTGTAGTGGGCGCTATCCTGCCAGCCTCGCAGGGTCAGGCCCAATGACACTTTCTTATCCGTGATAAGCAACCCTGTCTGTGGAAACAACAAGGGCGCCGTGAGGCGCCCTTGCGGATCAGTGATGCTGCAATTCGCACGCTTCCCAGTGAAAGGGAATGGGGCACAGCTGCTGGGAGGCCTTGTCATAGGCTTGCCACAGCTCGCCCATGGTGCGGCCATCGACGGGGTGGCGCAGTTTGGGGGCCAGTTCGGCCAGCGGCCACAGCACGAAGGCGTTGGTGAGCACTTCACCGCGCGGCAGCACCAGCGGGGTGTCGCAGACCAGATCGCCATAGAGCAGCAGATCGAGATCCAGGGTGCGCGGGGCGAACTTCTTGGCATCCGGCTCGCGGCCGTGGGCGAACTCCATGGCCCGCAGTCGCTGGCAGACGGTGGTCAGCGGCAGATCGGTCTCGGCAGCCGCCACTAGGTTGTAGAAGGGGCGGCCGTTGAAGCCGACCGCCTCGCTCTCGAATACCCGGGAGACCCGCAGCTCGCCAAATTCGGCGTGCAGGGCATCGAGCCCGGCGCGAATATGGCGATCCCGCTCGATGTTGGAGCCCAGGCTGATATAGATGGTGGTCATCAGTTGCTGCTCGCGGCCGGCGTGCGATGGCGCAGGATCTCGACGCCGACCCCGGCGGCATTGGGCACGGCGCCCGGCTTGGTGAGGGTCACCTTGACCCACTGTACCCGCTCGTCGGCGAGCACCAGCATGGCAACCTGCTCGGCCATGGTCTCGACCAGCTCGACCACCTTGCCGCTGACATGCTCGCAAATCTTGTTGGAGAGGTCGGCATAATCCAGTGCCAGATTGATGTCGTCGGTTGCTGCCGCGGGGCGGTTGTCGAACCCCATCTCGAGGTCAAAACGGAGCTTTTGGCGAATGCCCTTCTCCCACTCATATACACCTATGGTGGTCAAAACTTCGAGTCCGCGAATAAACACCTTGTCCATGACTGTACTTCTTCTTTACTCTTGATGGGCTGTGATGACAGCGCAGGGATGCTGGCCGGGCAACAGGCTTGCCGAGGCGCTCTGGGTGGGCATGGGCCCATGCCAGCGTATGTGGCCCGCATCATACCCCATTCATATCGTGGTAAAAACGACCAAGATGACGGCCCTGACGATTTTGATGATTATTCTGGCCTACCTGGGTGGTTCACTATCCAGTGCTGTGCTGGTCTCCCGTTGCTCCGGTCTGCCCGACCCGCGGGATCATGGCTCCCACAATCCGGGGGCAACCAATGTGCTGCGCCTCGGTGGCCGGATGGCGGCGCTGGTGGTGCTGCTGCTTGATGTGCTTAAGGGCACTGTGCCTGTCTATCTCGCCTGGTATCTGCAGATCAAACCCGTCTACCTCGGCTTTATCGGGGTCGCCGCCTGCCTCGGCCATATGTACCCCATCTTCTTTCATTTTCGTGGTGGCAAAGGGGTGGCGACGGCGCTGGGCACCATGATGCCCATCGGTTTCACCATGGGGGGCGCCGTGATTGGCACCTGGCTGCTGGTGTTGCTGGTGAGCGGCTACTCCTCGCTGGCCTCCATCATTACCGTGCTGCTGACGCCGCTCTTTACCTACCTGCTCAAACCCGAATACACCCTCCCTGTCTCGCTGCTCTCCTGCCTTATCCTGATCCGCCATCACGAGAACATCTCCCGCCTGCTCAAGGGGGAGGAACCCAGAGTCTGGGGGCGAAAACGCGCGGCCTGTGCCGAAGAAGTGGCAGAAATGGACGATGTTGCGCAAAAAAGAGACGAACGAGACAAAAAGTGAAATTTCCCGTTGACCATCCGCCTTAAAATCCGTTTAATAGCGCCCACGCCCAGATAGCTCAGTCGGTAGAGCAGGGGATTGAAAATCCCCGTGTCGGCGGTTCGATTCCGTCTCTGGGCACCAATTTTGGTGCCATGAAATAAAAAATTTGTTCATGCACAATGGTTTAAAGTGTGCCGGCTTAGCTCAGTAGGTAGAGCAACTGACTTGTAATCAGTAGGTCACCAGTTCGATTCCGGTAGCCGGCACCATTTGCCCAGATAGCTCAGTCGGTAGAGCAGGGGATTGAAAATCCCCGTGTCGGCGGTTCGATTCCGTCTCTGGGCACCAATTACAATTCCTCCTTAGTTCAGTCGGTAGAACGGCGGACTGTTAATCCGTATGTCACTGGTTCAAGTCCAGTAGGAGGAGCCAATTCAAAAAGCCCTTGTCGCAAGACAAGGGCTTTTTTCTATTTGGCGCAGCCATTTTTTAACCATAAAAACAACCACACACGCACAGATGAACCGCAGGATAGATATGGAAAATCATGTAGTTATAGAGTCAAAGGGGCGACTTGCCGCCATTCGGAACTGGATGGAACCCGTGCTGGTACTGCTTATTCTCGGCAGCCTGTTCGGTTACCTCGGCAGCCAGATGGGCCTCTCTGCCATGGTCAACACCCTGTTCAATACCGCCCACCAGCTGCTGCTCAATACCGTGCTCTTTATCATGGGGATCACGGTGCTCTCCGGTGCCCTGAGCCAGCTCTTGAGCGAGTTCGGGGTGATCCGCCTGCTGGAGGTGCTGCTGGCCCCGCTGATGAAGCCGGTGTTTCGTCTGCCCGGTCGCACCGCATTGGCGGCGCTGATGACCTTCTTCTCCGACAACCCGGCGGTGATCAGCCTCGCCAAGGACAGCCGCTTTCGCAAAGGCTTCACTCCGTGGCAGCTGGTGTCGCTCACCAACTTCGGCACCGCCTTCGGCATGGGGCTGATCGTGGTCACCTTTATGGCCACCCTGCAACTACCGAGCGGTGAATCCACCGCCAGCGCGGCGCTGATCGGGTTGCTGGGTGCTCTGGTAGGTTCGGTGGTCTCCACCCGACTGATGCAGCGGATGATCCGCCCCTTGGTGGGGGAAGTGCTGAACGATGACGCTGTATCGTCCGACGGCCGCAAGGTAGGGGTGACCAAAGAGGCGGCTCCCGGCTGGCTGCGGATCCTCAACTCTCTGCTCGATGGTGGCAAATCCGGTGTGGAGCTGGGGATGGCGGTGATCCCGGGTGTGCTGATCATCAGCACCTTCGTGATGTTGCTCACCTTTGGCCCGGGCGACAAGGGCTATACCGGCGAAGCGTTTCAGGGGGTAGCCCTGCTGCCGGTGCTGGCCGCCAAGGTTAGCTGGCTGTTTGACCTGCTGTTCGGCTTCCAGCAGCCGGAGCTGGTTGCCTTCCCGGCTACCTCCCTCGGTGCGGTTGGTGCCGCCATGTCACTGGTGCCGCCTTTTATTGCCAAAGGGTGGATCACCGGCAACGAGGTCGCGGTGTTTACCGCCATGGGGATGTGCTGGAGTGGCTTCCTGAGCACCCACACTGCCATGCTGGATGCCCTCGGCTATCGCCACCTCACCTCCCGCGCCATCGTTGCCCACACCATCGGCGGCCTGTGCGCCGGTGTGGCCGCTCACCAGCTCTATCTGCTGCTGGGCTGAGTCAGGTTCAGGCACGGAAACAAAAAGAGGCTCTTTGGAGCCTCTTTTTGTTTCCCCCTGCCGCGCCCTGCTCACGGGCGCACCAATCAACCTTGCGGTGTGATGCCCTGTACCTTCAACCAGAATTGCTCCTGGCAGTGGTTGTGAAACAGCTTGCTGGCTGGAGTGATGGGGATAGGGCTGGCGATGACCCGATAGCTGATCCAGCACTCGGCGCAAAGCTGTGGCGATGGCGCTTCGTCCTGCTCGGTTTGCTGGCGGATGACGCCCCATTGGCAAACCAGCTTGTCGTTATCTGGTGCCGGATCACAGTGTCGCTCTCATCATGCTCGTTATAGTGTTCACTCTCTTGGCGAATGAGGGTGACGGGGCTCGCTTGTCGATGAATGGCCCTGATATAGCTGATTAGTTGATCCATTGCCGATTTTGCCGTGATGGTTGGCCTGCACTGGATGAGCTGCACAGGATGGGAGAGGGCTAGCTTAGCGCGCTGCCTTGGCTGCGGCAATCGCCTCGGATACGCCGCAAGCAAACCTGAACGGGGGGGAAGCAATGGGAATTCCGCAAAACAAGGCTGAGCTGCTGCTCGCCATCGAGACCAATTTCGGCAAGCTGCTCAAGGCGTTGCAGGCCGTACCTGAGAGCCGGGTGCGGGAGCCGACCCTGGCAGGGCACAGCAAGGGAACCTCCATGAGCGTCGCCAATCTGCTGGCCTACCTTATTGGCTGGAACGAACTGCTGATCAAGTGGATCGAGCGGGATGCGGTGGGTCTGGCGGTGGATTTTCCCGAGACCGGCTTTAAGTGGAACGAGCTGGGCAGGCTGGCTCACACCTTCTATCGGGACTACGAAGGGCTCAGCTATCAGGCGTTGTTGCAGCGGTTGGCGGCCGCCAGAGGGCGCATCATCGAACTGGTTGAGGCGCGCAGCGACCAGCAGTTGTACGGCTGCTTCTGGTATGAGAAGTGGACGCTGGGACGGATGATCCAGTTCAATAGCGCCTCCCCCTATCTCAACGCCAACGGGCGGCTGCGCAAGTGGCTTAAAGAGCTGGCGATTCGGGTGTGAAAGGCGGGGGTCGCGGTTTGGGGTGGGCGGTAAATCTCTTTGCCACTACATTGCCACAGCCGCTTGCGGCGGCAGCCACTGGCCGCCTGACTCCCCTTTGCGCTCGGTCTGGTTGAATAAATAGATCTGCTATTCAAGGGATTAGCCGGTGCGGTGCGTTTTATCATCGTGCTGGCCCCGCTTATGCAAACCTTCTCACATCACCACCAAGGGCTGCCGTCGCGGAGAGATATCATGATCAGCAGCCTGCTTCCCCTTGCCTCAATCGCCCTCAAGTTGGGCAGTCAGCTGCTCGGCAGCAGTGCCAAACCCCAGCCTGTGCCGCAAACCGTGCAGGAGGATCGCCTGCCGCCGACCGTCCAGAGTTTGTTCCAGCGACTCGGCATCAAGGATGCCGACAGCGAGCAGAACCGCGCTGCCATCAACCACTTTATGGGGGATCTGATGCAGACTCTGGGGCAGGAAAATAGCGGTCAGTCACTTCCTGCCGCCATCAATAGCGCCCGCAACCAGCTGGCGAGTGGCACCCAGAGCACCCGCCTCGACGCGCTGCAAAGCGAGCTCGATACCCTCAAGGGCACCCTTGGTGCCAGCGATCTCAATCTCGATCAGCTGCTCGGTGCCTTTAAACAGACCTTGCCCAATGGCAAGGGGGAGGGAGTGGGCAAGCTGCTAAATGCCAGCGCCTGAACCGCGGTGAGCAATAAAAAACGGCAACCTGAGGTTGCCGTTTTGCTTTCTATTTCGGGTGACGACTTCCGCGAATTAACCCACCCGTTTTGCCAGCCAGGTTTCGGCGGCGGTGAGTGCCGCTTCTACTTGCTCGCGGGCGACGCCGCCTTTGGCGACCCGCTTGGCCAGGGTTGCTTCCAGTTCCAGATTGGGGTAGACGTCGAACTCGATCACCGGGCTGAAGCGCTGGAACTCGCCGATGGAGAGCTCCTCCAGCGGTTTGCCCACGCTGATGGCGAATACCACGGTTTCGCCAACGATATGGTGCGCTTCACGGAACGGAATCCCCTTGGCCACCAGATAGTCCGCCAGTTCGGTGGCGTTGGCATAGCCGCCTTGCGCCGCCGCCATGGTGCGCTCGCCATTGACCTTCAGATCGATCAGCACCAGCGCAGCCATATCGAGGCAGTCGTGCCAGGTGTCGAGGGCATCGAACAGCCCCTCCTTGTCTTCCTGCATGTCCTTGTTATAGGCCAGCGGCAGCGCCTTGAGGCTCATCAGCATGCCCATCTGGGCGCCGACCACCCGACCGGTCTTGCCGCGGATCAGCTCCAGCGCATCCGGGTTCTTCTTCTGCGGCATCAGCGACGACCCTGAGGTCACCGCATCGGAGAGCTCGACAAAGCCCGCTTCGCCGGTGTTGTAGAAGATCAGATCTTCGGCAAAGCGCGACAGGTGAGTCATGGAGAGGGAGGCCACGTGCATCAGCTCCACCACGTGGTCCCGATCGGAGACCGAATCCAGACTGTTGCGGGTGGCGCCGGCAAAGCCCATGTCGAGCGCCAGTGCTTCACGGTCGATGGCGTAGGCAGTGCCCGCCAGCGCGCCGCAGCCGAGCGGGCTGGTGTCGAGGCGCTTCAGCGCATCCTGCAGCCGGGAGTAGTCCCGCTCCAGCATCTCCACATAGGCCAGCGCCCAGTGGGCGTAGGTGACCGGCTGGGCCCGTTGAAGGTGGGTGTAACCGGGCAGCACTGCGGCCTGATTGGCGCGGGCAGAGGCGATCAGCCCCTGCTGCAGGGCGGTGATGGAGCCGAGCAGCAGCTCGCCCTGCGCCTTGCACCAGAGTTTCAGGTCGGTGGCGACCTGATCGTTGCGGGAGCGGCCGGTGTGCAGTTTCTTGCCAAGATCGCCGACGGCGGCAATCAGTTGGCTTTCGACCCAGGAGTGGATATCTTCGGCATCCGAGCTGAGGATCTGCTGGGGATCCTGCTGCACCGAGGCGAGCAGCACCTCCATCGCCTGTTGCAGTTTGCCCTGCTCATCGGCGGTCAATACGCCCACTTTCACCAGCGCTTTGGCCCAGGCCATGGAGCCCTGAATATCCTGCTCCGCCAAGCGGTAATCGAACCGCAGCGAATCGTTGAACTGCTTGAACCGGCTATCGGCTCCTTGACTGAAGCGTCCACCCCAAAGTGCCATACTGCTCTCCTTGAATGCGTTGTCGGCGGCGCTTTGCACCGTCGAGCTTGAAATCATGCCCTGTTTTTCTGCGAGCCTGTTATCTCACAGAAGCGGCCGGGGCGCTGCCGCTCTTGTCACACCCGTCGATGATGGATCAGGGGCTATGCCCTCTGCCTGTAGAAGAGGGGGCCATGCCCCCTCAACGGAATCAACGGGTTATCGCGCTTGCTTAGCCGTGGGTGTGATCGCCACCGATGGCTTGATGCTGCTCCTTCATGGCGCGGATCCGGCTGGCCAGGGTGTAGAGACGGATAAAGCCTTCGGCATGGCTCTGGTCATACACTTCATCGGCGCCGAAAGTGGCGAAGTCTTCGGAGTAGAGGCTGTTCGGCGACTTTTTCTGCACCGCAGTGACCTGACCCTTGTACATCTTCAGCACCACTTCACCATCCAGATCTTCGGCGATGGCGTTGGCAGAGGCGAGGATCGCCTTGCACAGCGGAGTGAACCAGCGACCGTCATAGACCAGATGGGAGAACTCGGCACCCAGCTTCTCCCGCCAGGCGCGGGTCGGGCGATCCAGTACCAGCTCTTCCACCGCGCGCAGCGCGGCGACCATCACGGTACCGCCCGGAGTTTCGTAGCAGCCGCGGGACTTCATCCCCACCATCCGGTTTTCGGTGATGTCGATGCGGCCCACGCCGTGCTTGCCGGCACGCTCGTTCAGGGTCATCAGGATCTGGTGCGGGCTGAGCGGCTGGTCATCCACGGCCACCACTTCACCCTGCGCCACGGTCAGCTTGACGTACTCCGGCTGATCCGGTGCCTGTTCGGCCGGTACGGTCCACTGCCAGACCGCTTCGGACGGCTCGTTCCAGGTGCTCTCCAGCTCGCCACCCTCGGTGGAGATGTGCCAGGCGTTGGCGTCGCGGCTGTAGATCTTCTTCAGGGTCGCCTTGCAGGGGATGTTGCGGGTCTCCAGATAGGCCAGCAGATCTTCCCGGGAGCGCATGTCCCAGATCCGCCACGGGGCGATCACTTTCAGCTGGGGCGCCAGCGCGGCGACCGCACCTTCGAAACGCACCTGATCGTTACCCTTGCCGGTGCAACCGTGGGAGATGGCATCGGCCCCTTCCGCCAGTGCCGCTTCGACCATCGCCTTGGCGATCACCGGACGGGCCATGGAGGTGCCCAGCAGATAGGTGCCCTCATAGACGGCGCCGGTCTTCAGGGTCGGGTAGACGTACTCTTTGACGAACTCTTCCCGCAGATCCTTGATGATGCACTTGGTGGCGCCGGAGGCGATCGCCTTCTGCTCGATCCCTTCCAGATCGTCGCGCTCCTGACCCACGTCGGCCACGAAGGCGATGATTTCGGCGTCATAGTGCTCTTTCAGCCAGGGAATGATGGCCGAGGTATCCAGTCCACCCGAGTAAGCCAGTACGATCTTGTTGATTCCGCTCATTTACTTCTCTCCGTGATGATTCGATAAAGGGTCGTGATTCAGGTTGAGTGCCGCGTTACTTGCCGCCGAGAAGGGTCAGCAACACGGCGTTCTGGATATGCATCCGGTTTTCGGCCTCGTCCATGATGAGGGAGGCTGGGCCATCCATCACCTGCGAGGTGATCTCCAGCTCGCGGTGCGCCGGTTGGCAGTGCAGCACGTGCTGGATGCCGGTGCGGTCGAGCAGGGCCTGGTTGATCTGGTAAGGCATAAAGAGGTCTTTGACCTGCTCCATCGGGGTGTTGTCACCCATGGAGACCCAGGTATCTGTGTAGGCCACGTCGAACCCTTCGATATCTGCCACGTCATCGCTGATGTGGATGGTCGCCCCCGACTTGGCCGCCAGAGCCTGCGCCTGCAGGAAGATCTGGGTATCCGGGCCGTGGCCTTTCGGGCATATCAGGGTCACGTCGGTGCCGAGGGTCGCCCCCAGCAGCAGCAGAGAGTGGCTGACGTTGTTGCCATCACCGAGGTAGGCAAGCTTCACCTTCGACAGATCGTCGTAGTGCTCGGCAATGGTCATAAAGTCGGCCAGCCCCTGACAGGGGTGATAGAGGTTGCACAGGCTGTTCACCACCGGCACTGTGCCGTGCTCTGCCAGCTCGACCAGGGTCTGGTGATCGAACACCCGGGCGACGATGGCATCACACCAGCGCGACAGGTTGGCGGCGAAATCCTTCACCGACTCCCGCTTGCCCAGCGCGCCGTTCTGCTGATCCAGATAGACGCTGTGGCCGCCCAGTTTGGCGATGCCGATGTCGAAGGTGACCCGGGTGCGCAGGGAGGGCTTCTCGAACAGGGTGACCACGCTCTTGCCGGCCAGCGCCTGGTTGTACTTCTTCGGGTCGGCCTTTACTGCTTTGCCCAGCGCAATCAGCGCTTCAATCTGGGCTTTGTTCAGATCACTGTCTTTCAGAAGATGTTGCATCGGATGTTCCTTGTTCCGGTGGAGATCAAATAGCCACTTGGGTGCCGACCGCGCCGCCAGCCAGCAGCTTGAGCAGCTGATCCGGGTAACGCCAGCTGGCGACACAGACCGGTTTGCCGAGGGTCTCGGCGGCGTGCAGAGCCGCTTCTACCTTGACCGCCATGCCGTCGCGGATCACCCCTTTCTCCATCAGATCCAGCGCGGTCAGCTTGTCGAGCTGGGGCACCAGCTTGCCCTTGCCATCGAGGATGCCGCTCACGTCGGAGAGCATCACCAGATCGGCACCGAGGGCTTCGGCAATGGCGGTGGCTGCCTGATCCGCGTTGACGTTCATCAGCTGCCCCTCGGCGGTGATGCCGATGGAGCTCACTACCGGCAGGAAGCCCTGACCGAGGATGCCTGCTACCAGCGCCGGGTTGCCCGGTTTGCACTCGCCAACGGCACCGAGATCCGGGTCGAGCTGGGTCACCTGACACAGGCCGCCATCCGCCAGACAGAGCCCCACCGCCGGAATGCCGGTGGCGATCGCCTTGGCCATCATCTGCTTGTTGGCGGTCCCTGCCAGCGCCCCGGCAATGAAGGGGATCTGCTCGAACGGGGTCACCCGCAGGCCATTCTTCTTGGTGGAGGTGAGACCCAGCCCCTTGAGCAGGTCATCCACCAGACAGCCACCGCCGTGCACCAGCACCAGCGGACGGTGCTGATCGTCGAGAAAGGTTTTGAGGGTGGCGAACAGGGCGGTCAGCGCCTCGTCGTTTTCTATCAGGGCGCCGCCCAGCTTGATTACCAACGTCTGTTTGTCCATGTTCGAGATCCTTCCTAAGTCCTTAAATCAGGCCGGTGGCCGGTTCAAATCCAAATTTGATATTTATGCACTGCATGGCTTGCGAGGCGGCACCCTTGAGCAGGTTGTCGATGGCCGAGACCACCACCAACATGTTGCCCTGCTGTTGCCAGGCGATGTCGCAATAAGGGGTGCCAGCTACGCCGCGAATGGAGGGCATCTGGCCGGTGAGGCGCACCAGCGGTTTGCCTTCGTAAGCCTTGAGGAAGGCCTGATCCACCTGGGTGGGGGTCACGCCGTCCGCCAGCTGCACATAGATGGTGGCCAGAATGCCGCGCACATAGTTGCCAAGGTGGGGCTGGAACAGCACCTCTTTGCCGAGGTGGTGGCTGATCTCCGGCTGGTGTCTGTGATTGAAGGTGCCGTAGGGATT
The DNA here is from genome assembly GCF_000820225.1 of Aeromonas veronii bv. veronii. Lineage (GTDB taxonomy): Bacteria > Pseudomonadota > Gammaproteobacteria > Enterobacterales > Aeromonadaceae > Aeromonas > Aeromonas veronii. The sequence goes on along the minus strand of NZ_CDDK01000043.1, from coordinate 24,830 downwards.
GAGGCTCACTTCGCAGAAGCTGGTGTTGATGGCCGCTTTGCGTCCGGCGCCGGAGACCCCGGAGACGGCGTTGATGATGGGCTGCCACCCCTTGGCAATCAGGCCATCCTGCTGCAGCGGTTTGATAGCGCACAGCGATGCGGTCGGGTAGCAACCCGGCACCGCAATCAGCTGGGCGGTAGCGATGGCATCGGCATTCCACTCCGCCAGGCCATAGACGGCCTGATCCAGCCACTGCTCGCTGTCGTGAGTGAAGCCGTAGAAGCTGTCGTAAAAGCCCTGATCCTTGACCCGGAAGGCGCCGGAGAGATCGAACACCGGCAGCCCCTTGGCGAGAAACTTGGGCGCCAGCTCAGCGCTCACCTCGTGGGCGGTGGCCAGCAGCACCAGATCGGCCTGGGTCAGGATCCGGGTCATGCCGTCGTCGTCCAGCGGTAGCAGCGGTTGATCGAGGGCTCCGACCCACTGGGGATGCAGGGAAGAGAAGCGCTTGTGGGCATCCTGACTGCCGGCGGAGACATAGAGGCCGAACAGTTTGAGTTGTGGGTGGTTCTGTACCAGTGCGGCCAGTTCGGCTCCCGCGTAGCCACTGGCACCGACGATAACGGTGTTAAGCATGTTGAATATTCCAAGTCAGAGTTCGAGATTCACAGCATGACGCTGCAGTGCACAAGGGTGTTCGATCGCCCCTTTGCACAAGTGCGGAGGGGCAATTCAGGCGGGTGTGTGTCGTCGGTTATAGATCAGGTGACAGAACATTAACTTTCCCTTACAACTAGAAGCCTTTGTTGATGAGCCAGATATTCAGGTAAAATTACAGAATATTCATGCACTCACTTTGCATTTGTATTTTCTAACAGAAACATTCCGGGGACGCAAGGAGGAGCTGATGGCCAATCTGGATTTTTTTTCACTTTATAAGAATATTATTGCGATTCCCTCTATCAGCAGCACGGATCCCAAGTGGGATCAGAGCAACGAGGCGGTGATCCGGCTGCTGGCCGACTGGTTCGGTCAGCTCGGTTTTCAGTGCGAGGTGACGGCGCTCCCCGACCTGCCGGGCAAGTTCAATCTGGTAGCGACGATCGGTCAGGGGGAGGGCGGCTTGCTGCTGGCGGGTCACACCGATACGGTACCGTTCGATGAGGGGGGCTGGAGCAAGGATCCCTTCAAGGTGACCGAAGAGGGCAACCGCCTTTATGGCCTCGGCACCATCGATATGAAGGGCTTCTTCGCCTTTATCGTCGAGGCGCTCAAAGAGATTGACCTCACCAAGCTGACCAAGCCCTTGCGCATCCTCGCTACCGCCGACGAAGAGACCACCATGGCGGGGGCCCGCGCCATCGCCGCCGCAGCCGAGCTGAAACCCGACTACGCCGTGATTGGCGAACCGACCGGACTGGTGCCTGTGGTGGCCCACAAGGGGCATATGTCGGAGGCGATCCGCATTACCGGCAAGAGCGGCCACAGCTCGGATCCCGCCAACGGCGTCAACGCAATGGAGATCATGCACAAGGCGATGGGGCAGGTGCTGCGCTTGCAGCAAGATCTGAAAGAGCGCTTCGCCGACCACCGCTTTGCCGTGCCACAGCCGACCCTGAACCTGGGTTACATTCAGGGCGGCGACAGCCCGAACCGCATCTGCGGCTGTTGCGAGCTGCATATCGACCTGCGACCCACTCCGCAGGTGGGGCCGGATGAGCTGATGGGGATGCTCAAAGAGGCGCTGTCGCCCATCGAGATACACCAGCCGGGCTGCCTGCATCTGCAACATCTGCATGAACCCATTCCCGCCTACGCCTGCGCCGACGACTCTGTGCTGGTGCGCGAAGCTGAGAAGGCGAGCGGCCGCGCCGCCGAGTCGGTCAACTACTGCACCGAGGCGCCGTTTATCCAGCAGCTTGGCTGCCAGACCATAGTAATGGGCCCCGGCCATATCACCCAGGCGCACCAGCCTGACGAGTACCTTGACCTCTCCTTCGTCAAGCCGACCACCACGGTGTTGCAGCACCTGATCAGACGTTTTTGCCTGTAGTGGCGGCGATGAAAGGGGCGTAAAAACTGTAAGTAAGTTACATAACAAGCCGGTTGTGGAGTGGTGAGGGAAATACATGTTCTGAATCGGCCTGTTATTTGACCTTGCGCAGACAATCTGGGTAGATTGTCACCCTAAGATGACGGAGCATATGTTGTAATCGCACAACAATAAGTGAGGTCGTCTAGCACCCCGGATGGGTGTCAGGCACCAACAAGATAAGGATGTGGAATGAACGAAAAGTACGCCGCACTACGCGCCAACGTAGGTATGCTGGGTCAGCTGCTGGGTAAATCCATCAAGGATCATCAGGGTCAGGCCTTTCTCGACAAGATCGAAACCATTCGCCAATTGGCCAAGTCCTCCCGCAAGGGCAATGAATCAGACCGGGAACGTCTGCTCGATACCCTGCGCACCCTGAGCGATGACGAACTGCTGCCAGTGGCCCGTGCCTTCAGCCAGTTCCTCAATCTGGCCAACGTGGCGGAACAGTTCCACACCATCTCCCGTCGCTGCGAAGAGCAGGTCTGCACCCCGGACCCGCTGGAGCAGATGTTCGACAAGCTGAAAGCGTCCAACCTGTCGCAAGAGGCCATCATTCAGGCTGTGCGCGAGCTGGATATCGATCTGGTGCTGACCGCTCACCCCACCGAGGTGACCCGTCGCACCCTGATCCACAAGCACGTACAGCTCAACGACTGCCTCGAGGCGCTGGAGCTCTCCGACCTGCTGCCACGCGAGCGGGACAAGATCCTCAATCGCATCGAGCAGCTGATCAATCAGGCGTGGCATACCAACGAGATCCGCGAACAGCGCCCGACCCCGGTCGACGAGGCCAAGTGGGGCTTCGCCGTGGTGGAGAACAGCCTGTGGCCTGCCATCCCAGAATTCATGCGCAATCTGGACGAGCGTCTGCAACACCATCTGGGTGTGCGGCTGCCGCTGGATGCCGCGCCGGTCAAGTTCACCTCCTGGATGGGCGGTGACCGTGACGGCAACCCCTTCGTTACCGCCAAGGTGACTGCCGAAGTGCTGGAGCTGGGCCGCTGGATGGCGGTGAGCCTGTTCTACAAAGACATCAAGGAGCTCACTTCCGAGCTCTCCATGTCCGACTGTACCGACGCCGTGCGCGCTCGCGTTGGCGATCACCCCGAGCCCTACCGCGCGCTGGTGCGCGAGCTGCGTGAAGCGCTGCGCGAGACCAAGGAGCATCTCACTGCCAAGGTGCAGGGCCAGGCGAGCGAGAGCCAGGATCTGGTCAAGACCACCGCCCAGCTGCGCGAGCCGCTGGAGCTCTGCTACCACTCATTGCACGCTTGCGGCATGGGCAATATCGCCGATGGCATGTTGCTGGACGTGCTGCGCAAGGTCGCCTGCTTCGGCATCCATCTGGTCAAGCTGGATATCCGTCAGGATGGCGAGCGTCACGGGCTGGTCTTCTCCGAGCTGACCCGCTATCTGGGTCTGGGTGACTACGCCGAGTGGAGCGAAGATGACAAGCAGGCCTTCCTGCTCAACGAACTGAACTCCCGTCGCCCGCTCATTCCCCACGACTGGGAACCGAGCGCCGAGGTGCGCGAGACGCTGGATACCTGTCAGGTCATCGCCGAGCACGACCCCGATGCGTTCGGTATCTACATCATCTCCATGGCCGGTGCGCCGTCCGATGTGCTGTCGGTGCAACTGCTACTCAAGGAGGCGGGCTGCAAGTTCCGCATGCCGGTCGCCCCGCTGTTCGAGACCCAGGATGACCTGATGGCAGGCACCGCCGTGATGGAGCGCCTGCTCTCGGTGGACTGGTATCGCGGCTACATTCAGGGCCGTCAGTACGTGATGATCGGTTACTCCGACTCTGCCAAGGATGCGGGCATGATGGCCGCTGGCTGGGCCCAGTACGCCGCCATGGAATCCCTGGTGGGGCTGGCCGAAGCCAACAACATCCGACTCACCCTGTTCCATGGCCGTGGCGGTACCGTCGGTCGTGGTGGTGCGCCTGCCCATCAGGCCATCCTCTCCCAGCCGCCGGGATCCCTGCGCGGCGGTCTGCGTACCACCGAACAGGGGGAGATGATCCGCTTCAAGTTCGGTCTGCCGAAAGTGGCGATCAAGAGTCTGGAGCTCTACACCAGCGCCGTGCTGGAAGGGAACCTGCTGCCGCCGCCCAAGCCGAAAGAGTGCTGGCGCGAGGTGATGGAACAGCTGGCCGCCGACTCCTGCGATCACTACCGCAGTATCGTGCGCGGTCATCCGGACTTCGTCCCTTACTTCCGTGCCGCCACCCCGGAGATGGAGCTCGGTAAGCTGCCGCTCGGCTCCCGTCCCTCCAAGCGCAAGCCCAACGGCGGCGTCGAGAGCCTGCGCGCCATTCCGTGGATCTTCGCCTGGACCCAGAACCGCCTGATGCTGCCGGCCTGGCTCGGCGCCCACAAGGCGCTGCAACAGGCCATCGACGGCGGCAAGCTGGCGGTGCTGGAAGAGATGAGCGCCCAGTGGCCCTTCTTCCGCACTCGCCTCGAGATGCTGGAGATGGTGTTCCTCAAGGCGGACGTCTGGCTCGCTGAGTACTACGACACCCGTCTGGTGCCGCAGGAGCTGTGGGGCCTTGGCAAACAGCTGCGTCAGGAGCTCGCCGAATCCATCGAGGTGGTGCTGAAACTGAGCACGCGCGGGGATCTGCTGGAGGATCAGCCCTGGATCAAGGAGTCCATCAAGCTGCGCAACCCCTACACAGACCCGCTCAACGTGCTGCAGGCCGAGCTGCTCAACCGCTCCCGCAACCACCCGGAGACCCTGCACCCCGAGCTGGACAAGGCGCTGATGGTCACCATCGCCGGTATTGCCGCAGGGATGCGTAATACGGGTTGATAAATATTACCAAACAGGTCTTAAATAAAAAGAGCGCATAATATGCGCTCTTTTTATGGCTAGTTTATTTTGTCAGCTTCATTTAAATAGAGAGTTTTAAATCATCCTGAAAACTAATGGCTGGATGTAGAAAATTATATAGCAACCTAGTATTGCATCATCACAACGCACCAGAGTAGAACGATAGTTAGCCTTTAAAATAACTGTAAATACAATAAAGGTTAAACATATCCAGGCTGAGAAAGTACCCGAGAGATAATTAAATAGTATTGAACCGCTTGAAATTAGTAGCAGTGCAATTCGATGGGCAAGGTTGTTGCTTAAAAGAAAGGGTGTTACAACGGCCGCTATCAATGTGACGATCATCATCACTAGTGACATGAGGCACAGCCACCGCTTGCTGCCAGGCCAGCACTGCCTGAAGCCATCATGCCTGCGACACCACTTCCCATGATGGGGCTTAACCTACCGGTAACGGCACCACCAAATACACCTGCAGCAATCTCTCTCATGCTGGCATCAGGATTGTTGGCAATGACGCCCATCGCCCCCATAACGGCCCCGCCGCCTGCCCATACCAATGCGGGTGCCGCTCTCTTGTTACGCTTGCTTTCATTTATATCTCTTATAACGATAAAGCTATCGTGCTCTATGCTGATAACTACCTTGGTTGAATTTGCGATTGTTGATATGGTATCGACATCAACAAATTCACCAGGGTATATAACAGTTGGATTTGAATTTTTGTCTTCTATTTCAATGTATCGACTCGAAAGGTTTACCACCGTGATGTTTTCTTTGTTGAAATTGATGCAATACTTTCCATCGGCATTAATAGAGTAATTTTCACCAGCGTGTAGTGTGTTGCAGTTACTCAATGGGCAAGTATTGGCATTGGCACTTGAAATACTGCACAGCAATAATGCTGTGGTTAAACAGAGCTTCATCCACTATCTCCAGAGTGGTTCATTTGGAAATTAATCATTGATTAAATGAGAATTATTGTCAATTGTTTTTGGATGTATGCTATTGATTTAATTGTCAAATTTTCTGACAGTACCCTTGGCATTGCGGGTTGTGGGGCAGCACTTGCCTATGATGAGCTCGTTGTCGATGAAAGGGATATTGTGGGAGCTGGGCTGCACCCCATGCTCCCTGAGTTGACCTTGGGCTAGAGCGCCGGGAAGTAGCAGGCGCTCATGTCGATGGGGTGATCGGGGCAATTGGGCAGATAGAACTGCCAGCCCGCATCGGAGAAAGCGCGCAGTTCGGTTTCGACAAACTTGATGGCGAGGCTCAGGGCCTGCAGGCTGTCGATGCCGTAGATAAAGGTCTTGTCGCTCAGCCCTGCCAGCTTCACCTTGCAGCGCCAGTCACCGCTGGCGGACTTGGGATCCGGCTCGGGGGCCTTGATGGCGATCTTGAGGGTGAGCTGTTCCCCTTCGGTACTGATAGCGTCGAAGCGGGCGGTAACGATGGCGTTTTTCATCTGGCGATTCCTTTTCCGTGGTACAGCCCCTGCGGTTGCGGGTGGCTGGCTCCCTGATGGCTGATGAGGTGAAAACTGGACTCAGGACGGCCAGCGTAAATGAACTTGTGAGTTGAAACAATGGGATATGCGCGACCGGGTGAGGGGGCTTTCGCCGCCGTGAGCGAGCGTAGTGGCGGGAGTAGCAACGCGCTGGCCACCTGTGGTGGCCGAGAGGCTGGCGGGCTGCTAGATGTAAAGGATTGTTGGCTGTGGCCGCAGATTTTTCTGCGCTGCCGATGAGGGCGAGTGAGTCCTCTTGAGGCAGAATATCTCCCCCCTGTTTGACGTTGAAGTACAGGAGTCTCCGTGGCGCTTTCGGTAACCCAGCTTTATGAAGTGATGGCCCAGCTGCCAGATCCCGTCTTTATCCTCAGTGAAGATGGCTATTACGTGGAATATATCGGCGGTATGGAGCAGCAATCCTATCACGACGGTAATCCGCTGGCGGGCAAGCAGCTGGCCGATGTGCTGCCACCCGAGATGGCCATGTGGGTCAAGGCGCAGGTGGCCGAGTCGCTGGCAAACGGTCAGGTGCGGGTGGTGGAGTATGAGCTCTCCGCCGTCGAAGTGGGGGGGATCAATGCTGCCGTCGGGCCGCAAGGGATACAGCGTTTCGAGGGCAAGATTGCGCCGCTGCCCTCCCTCTATGACGGCAAGCGGGCGGTGGCCTGGGTGACCCGCAATATCACCCGCCAGTACGAGTTGCAGCAGCGACTGCTGCGCCAGAGTGAAACCGACCAGCTGACCGGCCTCTACAACCGCCGGTTCTTCTTTGAGCACTGCCAGCCGTTGCGGGCAGGGGAAGCGCCCTGCGGTCTTATCATGCTCGACATCGATCACTTCAAGCAGCTCAACGATCGTTACGGCCATCAGCAGGGAGATCGGGCCTTGCAGCGCTTCAGTAGTTGTATCGATGCCCTGTTGCGGGCGGACGACCTCTTTGTACGCAGCGGTGGCGAGGAGTTTCTGATCCTGCTGCCGCGGATCGATGAAGCCGGTTTGCTGCAGATGGCGGAGCAGATCCGTGCCGCTGTCGAAGCGCTGCCTGCCGATCCGGTTGCCATCACGGTCAGTCTGGGCACAACCCTGGTGCAGCCGGAGGAGGAGATCAATCAGGCGCTGGCCCGGGCCGACGAGTGGCTCTATCGGGCCAAGCGGGCAGGCCGCAACCGGGTGGCGCACTGCTCGGCAGGTTGAGAGTGCTGCCCCGGTCGCTGTCGGAAATAGCCTGCGCTTTTACTCTGAATAAATTGGCTGACATCACTGTCAATTAGTAGAAAAGTTGGCCGTATTATTTAACTCATATTCCACAGCTTAAGGTGTTAATATTATCGGCCTGATCGCTGGTCTTATTTGTGTTGTTGGGCAACAGCATGAGGTTTTATCGGTATGTTATCAAACAGGCGTGAATCTGGTTTTGGGTGACGAATTTGATACATCCTGTTGTCTTTTGAAACATTCCGATTCAAACAGTCATGAATTATTAACCTTGACCCGGATAGCGATTTCAACGATGGTAGCGTGGCAGCTCCGTTTCTCTCCGGTGGCCCTGTTGGCCGCTGGCGGCGTTGTTTTTTAATGTGCAGGGCGATATGCAACGACATATCTCCAGCCTGTTATTCGGGCCAATAAAAATAATGATGACAGATTAATAAGGTATATATTGCAATGAGTGTTTCTATTGCTGAAAAGAGTAACCCTGTTTCAAAATTGAAATGGGAGAAAAGCGATTCGGTATGGACCATGGGCCTATATGCCACTGCTGTCGGTGCCGGTACGTTATTTCTCCCTATTACGGTTGGCAGTAATTCCCCGGTTATTTTGCTATTTATTTTATTGCTGGCTTTTCCGCTCTCTTATTATTCCCACCGGGCATTGAGCCGCTTTGTGCTCTCCAGCTCCCATCGGGAAGGGGATATCACCCATGTGGTGGAGGAGCACTTCGGCGCCAAGGCGGGCAAGCTGCTGATGCTGGTTTATCTGATGGCCTTCTACCCCATCATTCTGGTCTACAGCATCTCCATCACCAACGCGATCCAGAGCTTCGTGGTTCACCAGCTGGGGGATGCCGAGCTTCCGCGCGGCTTGCTGGTGCTGGGGGTGATGCTGGGCCTGCATCTGGTGCTGCTGGCCGGCAAACAGATCGTGGTATCGGCCATCAGCGTGCTGGCACTGCCGATGGTCGCCTTTCTGATTGGCCTCTCCATCTATCTGCTGCCCCAGTGGAGCCTCTCCTATTTCAGCGAGAGTCAGTCTGTGGACTGGCGTGATCCGGCGTTCTGGAAATCCCTCTGGCTGATCGTGCCGGTGATGGTGTTCTCTTTCAGCCATGCGCCCATTATTTCTTCCTTCAGCGCGGCGCAGAAAAAGCGTTGTCAGGAGAATGCCGACCTGCGCGCCAAGCGGATCATCAAGTGCAGCAGTATGCTGATTTGCGGCAGCGTGCTCTTTTTCGTGGTGAGCTGCGTGATGAGTCTGAGTCAGGCCGAGATGGCGCTGGCCCGCACCGACAATATCTCCGTGCTGTCGGCGCTGGCGAACAAGTTCTCCAACCCGCTGATCGCCTATGTGGGGCCACTCATCGCCATTCTGGCCATGTCCAAATCTTTCCTCGGCACCTCCATGGGGGTGAGCGAGGGGACGGTGAGCATGGTGAGCGGTGCCTGTCAGGGGCTGGGGCTCTCCCTCAAGGAGTCAACCATCGCCCGGGTGTCATCGGTGATCCTGTTTATGGTGACCGCCGTCATCACCTATCTGAACCCCAATGTGCTCGACATCATCGAGCGCGTCAGTGGCCCGCTGATCGCGGTGATCCTGTTTCTGCTGCCAGCCTGCTCCATCTATCGCTTGCCCGCACTCAAGCGTTATCGCGGGCCGAGTACCCTTTTTGTGTTGGTGATGGGGCTGCTTGCCATCTCGGCCCTTATCTACGATCTGCTTTGACCGGGCGGTATCCCGCACAAATCAAAAAGGGCGACCATCTGGTCGCCCTTTTTCTGTGCATCGGGGTTAGCCGAGCAGGCCGCTGGCGCTCTGGCCCGCCATCAGCAAGCCGATGGCCAGCACGCTGAACCAGACCAGGGTTGCGCTTACCAGCAGATAGCCGCTGGCAATGAACAGACCGTCCCGCTGCAACATGCCGGTGGCCAGCAGCAGGATGGCCCAGGCAGGCATGGCGTTGGTGAACGGGATGGCGCCCAGGGGCAGCATCAGCAGCAGGGCGGCCAGCATGATCAGCAGGCCGTTGCAGCGGTTGACCGTGTTGCTGCCGGTCAGCACCAGCAGGCGTGGGCGGATAACGCGATCGACCCGGGCCAGCAGCTCCGCCCCCTTGTGAAGGGTCGGCTTGAGCTGATCGGCAGCGAAGCGGCGCTCCATCAGCATGGAGGGCAGCCAGGGCACCCGATTGAGGGTGATGCCGATGCCGATAAAGAGGATCAGCAGGCCAAACGGGGTGCTGACCCCGGGAATGGAGACCGGTAGCAGGAAGGGGACGGTGAGCAGCACGCAAAACAGCAGCATCCCCTGCTCGCCCACCAGCGCGAGCATCTGGCGCAGGCTGATGTGGCTCTCGTCGATGGCATGCGCGGTGGCCCGCAGGGTATCCGCGAGGGTAGTTTTGGGGTCGTTGAGTTGCGCGGCAACCATTCCCTGATGTCCTTTTGAGTGGTGATAACGGGCCCCGATGACCCGATTTGGCGCCAGCATACGTGGCAGAGGTTAACCGTCGATGAATGGTGGCAGGGGCGCATAGCGGCGCCAGTGGGGCGGCTCGGCAGAGGTTCCGGCGAGAGGGAAATCCCGCGATGAAAGTGATCCGGTACAGCCGCCGTTTAGGATGGGCCTAGGACGCCTCTGGTATGCTTTCTGCACAATCACACAGGGAGCAGGGGATGATGATGAAGAGAGCCGGGATAGCGATGATGGGGCTGTTGCTGCCACTGGGGCAGGCCTGGAGTAGCGAGGCCGCGATCACATCCGGTTGGCAGGTGACGCCATTTTTCGGCTACAGCTCAGCCATCGACTTCGAGAAGAGTGACGAGGTGGTGCTGCCGGTGCCGGTCTCGGCTTCGCTCGATTCACTGCAAGGGCAGGGCTCCGGCAGCTGGGGCCTCTTTATCAGCAAGGAGGTGGATGATCCCGGCATGATTGAGCTGCTCTACAGCCATCAGTCCACCACCCTCTCTCCCGACCTGCCGGATCGCCTGACGGTGGACACCCTGCACTTTGCCGGTGCGCTTACTCTCTCTGACAACCTGATGGCGCCCTATATCGGCGCCGGGATCGGGGTGACCCGCTTTGCCGCTTACGACAGCGAGGTGACCCCTTCCATGTCGCTGGCGCTCGGGGTGCAACCGCGCCTCGCCGAGCATCTGGCCCTGCGGGCCGAGGTGCGCGGTTATGGTTCGCTGGTCAACGACAACAACCAGTTTCTCTGCAACCCGGAGCAGTGCGTGTTCAAGGTGCGCGGGGAGCTGGTAACCCAGTGGCAGGCCAATATCGGTCTTACCTTCCGCTTTTAGGCGAGGGGATTTTCCCTATGAAACAGGGGCCCTTGGGCCCCTGTTTCAGCAGCAATGTTTCGCCGTTATCGGCAATCAACCTGCAGATCTTCATACCTCCTTGTTAGTCGGCATCGCCCATACCGCGCAGTTTCTGCCCGCCTCCTTGGCGCCATAAAGCGCCTGATCCACCCGCTTGAACAGCGAGACTGCCGGCTCCTTGGGCTCGCGGATCCCCACTCCCAGACTGACCGTCATGGTATGGGTCGGGTCGGGAGCTATGGTGCGGGTCGCAGTGAGCAGGGTGTTGGCCAGTTGCTGTAGCTCGGCTTCGTGGGCGACGGGCAGCAGCAGGGCAAACTCTTCACCCCCGACACGGGCCGCCAGCGCACCGGGCGGGCAGTGCTGTTGCAACAGCTCGCCAAACTGCTGCAACACCCGATCCCCGATATCGTGGCCGTAGTTGTCATTGATCAGCTTGAAGTGATCCAGATCCAGCAGGATGAGGGTGTGGCAAATCCCCTGCTCCAGAAACAGCTGCTGATGAAAGTAGCGCCGGTTTGGCAGCCGGGTCAGATCGTCGAACAGTGCCTGTTGTCTGAGCTGGGTATTGATGTGGAAGAGGTGGTGCATGGTGCTCAGGATGCCGATGCTGCTGAGCAGGATGCCGCTGGAGCGCAGCAGATCCTCGGCATAGATGGCGAGCCAGAGTGGCTGCGCCACCAGCTCATCCATGATGTCGGCGGTTGCCCCCATGATCCACAACATCAGACCGCAGGAGAGCATGCGGTAGGTGTGGGTGGGCAGGTGGGCGCACTGTACCACCCAGAACAGGAACAGCATGGTGAGCCAGTTGATCACCTCGAAGCCAAAGCTGACGGCGTAAAAGCGCTCGTAAGGGAAGTGGGGCAACAGCAATAGATGAAGGGCCATGATGGCCAGCATCACTATCCCCAGCAGCGAGATGTGGACGCGATGCTCCCGGTCGAGATGACGGTAGTGGGAGAGGCTGATGTCGAGACGATCGAACTGCATGGTGTTCCTCGGATTGGGACTGCCATCACCTTGCAAACAAGGGGCTGCGTAATGGCATGCCGTGGTCGGATAACAGGAAACGGCTGGTCTGTCAGTGTAAACGAGCGGGCCCGCAGCGCGCGATATCGATGACGTCAGCTTGTGGGCTGGCTCCGGGTTTGCGCACTTCTGGTGCGCGACGTATCGCCTGCCCTGTGACAGGGCGACCCTGGGCAGGTTAGCGCAGCTCATGCGCCAAATTGGTGCGTTGATGATGCGCGACCTTTCTAATGCAATGATTTAAAAGGATTTAAATTTGTGGCCCGCTTTATGCTTTTTACATGTCAGACGGTCTCTTGCGGTCATCGGCGGCAGACGCAGTGATGAGGAAGTGGCAAGAGGCATCCCCGTGCAGGGCGCGGGTGTGATTCTGGCGGGTTGCAGCAACACCTTGCGATTCGCCACAGATTAAATCAGGGAAACGGAGCCGGTCTTGTACCGGTACGACAGGGAAGGAGAGTGCTCTATGGTCAAAAAATGGATGATGGCGGGTCTGACGATGTTGCCTGCCTTGCTGGTTACCCCAAGTTGGGCCGAAGAGGTCGCTCAGGTACAGGCGGCGGTGGCACCGGTTGCCGCCATGACAATCAACAAGGGTGACAACACCTGGATGCTGCTCTCGGCGGCGCTGGTGATCCTGATGTCGATCCCCGGTCTGGCCCTCTTCTACGGTGGTCTGGTGCGGGCCAAAAACATGCTGAGTGTGCTGATGCAAGTCTTTACCCTGTTCTGCCTCATCTGCGTGCTCTGGGTGATCTACGGTTATTCGCTGGCCTTTACCGAGGGGGGCAATTTCTACGGCTCCTTCAGCAAGGTGCTGCTCAAGGGGGTGACCCCTGACTCCATCGCTGCCACCTTCAGCAAGGGGGTCGGGATTAGCGAGCTGATCTATGTGGTGTTCCAGGGGGCATTTGCCGCCATTACCTGCGGCCTTATCGTGGGGGCGTTTGCCGAGCGCATCAAGTTCGCCGCCGTGCTGCTCTTCTCGGTGATCTGGTTCACCTTCGCCTATATCCCACTGGCTCATATGGTGTGGTACTGGGCGGGTCCGGATGCTTATACCAGCGCCGAGGCTGCGGCCACAGCGACCGCCACTGCCGGTTATCTGTTCCAGCATGGTGCGCTGGACTTTGCAGGCGGCACCGTGGTGCACATCAACGCCGCTGTGGCGGGTTTGGTGGGTGCCTATCTGGTGGGCAAGCGTCTGGGCTACGGTCGTGATCCCATGACCCCCCACAGCCTGACCATGACCATGATCGGTGCCTCCCTGCTCTGGTTCGGCTGGTTCGGTTTCAACGCGGGCTCCGCGCTGGAAGCCAACGGTATCGCCGCACTCGCCTTTATCAACACCTGGGTGGCGCCGGCTGCAGCAGCTCTCTCATGGACGCTGGCCGAGTGGGTGATGAAGGGACGTCCCTCCCTGCTGGGTGCGGCATCCGGTGCGGTGTCCGGTCTGGTGGTGATCACCCCGGCAGCCGGTTTCGTCGGTGTGGGCGGTGGTCTGGTGATGGGCCTTATCAGTGGCGTGGCGGGTCTGTGGGGTGTCCACGGTCTCAAGCGCCTGCTGGGGGCCGATGACAGTCTGGACGTGTTTGGCGTACACGGGGTGTGCGGTATTCTCGGTGCTCTGCTGACCGGCGTCTTTGCCAGTCCGGATCTGGGCGGCACCGGGGTGTGGGACTATGTCACCAATCAGGTTGCCGAGGGCTACTCCATCCTGACTCAGGTGAAGATCCAGGCCATCGGGGTCGGTGTCACCCTGCTCTGGTCCGGTGCCGTGGCGGCGATTGCCTTCAAGGCGGTCGATATGCTGGTGGGTCTGCGGGTGAACGGCGATGCCGAGCGGGAAGGGCTGGATGTCACCTCCCACGGCGAGAAGGCTTACAGCATGTAATCCCGAATGCCAGACAACAAAAAACCGCCGGGATCGGCGGTTTTTTTATGGCTCGAGCGTGACGAAACCTGAATTCACACGCTTAATTCACGACGGCCACGTTGATGCTGCCATTGCCCTGGGTCATGCGCACGCGAGCACCCGGGGTGAAGGTGGGGCTGGCTTTCTGCACCACCACGATGGCTTCGCCGTTCTCTTTCTTGATCTCCAGCTCGACGCCGTCGACCTGATTCATCTTGTTGCCGATGGCGTTACCTGCCGCTGCACCGGCGATAGCGCCGCCTGCGGCTGCGATGTCGCGTCCGGTGCCGCCACCGACTGTGCTGCCCAGCAGGCCACCGACTACGGCGCCGCCAATGGTGCCAATCAGGGAGTTCTCATCGGCCTGGATCTTCACTGGGCGGGTGGAGATGATGGTGCCGTAGCTGACGGTCTGCACCTGTTTGGCGCGGTCTTTGGTGTAGACATCGCCAGAGTAAACGTCACTGTTGGCGCATCCGGTGATGGTGGTCGCTGCCAGCAGGGCAATAAGGGTCATACGCTTCAACATGGTGGGCCTCCTGGGCTGCACGTAATTTGAACAATCCGGTTGATGAGTGAACTTTACTCCAACCCCGTCACACATGAAATCGGCAAAATGTAACCAATTATGCGTTCTGTAACCGGTTTTGTCCTTGAATCGCAGCTGTACTGGAGAGGGTTTTAACCAGCAGCAGACGGTCTTCTCCGGGGCCGAAATAGTCGGCTATTTCCGCCTGCAATGTGTAACCGAGCCGGTAGTAGAGGCGCTGGGCCGGATTGGCCGGATCGACTGTGAGCCGCAGTTCGCTGATCTGCAGCGCCTGCTGGTTGGCCTCCATCTGGCGCATCATTCGCTCGGCCAGACCAAAACCGCGTGCCTCGGGCAGCACCGCCAGCGAGAGTACCCAGCCTTGCGACCGCTCCTGACCGAATCCCCCCAGCACATAACCCACCAGCTGCCCCTCGTATTCAGCCACCAGCAACAACTCGGGCCACAAATCCATCGCCTGACGGAAGAAGAAGGCGGGATAGACATCTTCGCCAAACACCTTGGCATCGATCTGCCAGATGGCGTGCATGTCATGGTGGGTGGCGGGGCGTAGCAGGGGCGGGTTGTGGTGCATCAGGACTCCATTGGCAGCAAAGGTTCGGCAACGCCGCTGACCTTGGGGTCAACGGCAAAAAAGGAGTCATAGGGTAGTGGTCATCCCCTGCCGGATGCAAGGGATTGGCGGTTATGGCGGCAGGGGGCGGCTCTGGGGCAGTTTGGGAGCTTTGCGCAAGCCGTCGAGCAGGTGGCGGAGGGTGAGCCAGGGGTGGCGCAGCAACATGCGCGGGCCGCTCCACTTCATCACCTGCTGGATCTGTTTGCGCATCGCCGGTGCGTAACAGTGGATATTGCAGTTGGCGCAGGTGGGTTTGTGGTCGTGGCCATAACGGCAGCGACGCAGGCGCTGATGGGCGAAATCCCGCAACTGGCGACAGTGGCGGCAATGGGGATCCTGATGATGGTGCTGGCAGTAGAGGCGGATCATGGCGCTGACCGTCTGCTGCTCGCGCATGAGTCTGGGATGGTCACTCGCCTTTTTGCTGGCTGCGGCGTGTGAGCCCCGGGCTGGGCTGGCATGATGACTTTTCATGGTCGCCATTCTCCTGACCTGCTCGCTTTGGGTGTTGATACAGGTCAAAAGGGGGGATAAAAAAACAGGGCCCGCAGGCCCTGTGTCATCAGATGAGGCTGGTTGCCTGCTCCAGCCAGGCGAGATCCTCGCCTTCGAGCAGTGGGCTCAGGCGGCGGAACACCTCGACATGGTATTCGTTGATCCAGCGGAATTCGGCCGGGCTCAGCAGGCTGCGGTCGATCAGGCGGGTATCGAACGGCACGTAGGTCAGCCGCTCGAAGCCCAGCATCGGCAGCTCGCCAACCTGTTCCAGCTCGGTCACGACTACCAGGTTCTCGCAGCGGATGCCGAAGCCATCTTCACGGTAGTAGCCCGGCTCGTTGGAGAGCACCATGCCCGGCTGCAGTGCAACCATGCTCCCTTTCGGCGCGATGCGCTGGGGCCCTTCGTGGACACTCAGGAAGTGGCCGACGCCGTGACCGGTGCCATGGTCATAGTTGTAACCGGCCTGCCACAGCGGCATGCGGGCCAGCACGTCGAGCTGGATACCGGCGGTGCCGCGGGGGAAGCGGGCCTGATCCAGCGCGATATGACCCTGCAGTACCCGGGTAAACATCGCTTTCTGCTCGTCGCTCACCTCACCCACCTTGATGGTGCGGGTGATGTCGGTGGTGCCATCCATATACTGGGCGCCGGAGTCCAGAAGATAGAGGCTGTCCTGGCCAAACGCGCGCGGGGTGCCATTGGTATGGTGGTAGTGGCACATGGCGGCGTTGGGGCCGAGCGCGGAGATGGTATCGAAGCTCGGCTCGACGTAGTGTTCCTGCTCGCGGCGGAACGCTTCCACCTGATCGGCCAGAGTGCCTTCATCCACCCCTTCGAACTCGCCGGAGGCGACCAGCCGATCCAGCCAGGCAAGGAAGCGGGTCATGGCCACGCCATCACGCAGGTGAGCGGCACGCATACCCGTTAGCTCGATCTCGTTCTTGCACGCTTTCGGCAGCATGGTGGGGTCTTGCCCTGCCACCAGAATGGCGCCCGCCTCTTCCATGACGAGCTGGGTCCAGGCGTTGGCGCTGTCCGGATCGGCCAGCACCTTCTGCTGATCTTCACCGATGCGCTGCAGCACGTCGCCCAGCTTGTCGATGGGGTAGACGGAGACATCCTGCCCAACGTGTTGGGTAAAGGCGAAGCAGTCAATTTTGTCGGTATCGACGAAGAAATCCATGCTGGTGTTGGCGTAGAGCACAGCAAAGCCCAGCACCACCGGCAGCCGGTCGATATCGCGGCCGCGCAGGTTGAGCAGCCAGTTGATGGGCTCGGCCTGGGTCAGCAGCACCGCATCCAGCCCGCGCTTGCGCAGGTCGGCCGCCAGCTGTTCACGTTTGGACTGGCTGGACTGGCCCGCCAACTCCTCGCTGTAGAGGATGACCGGGCTCTTGGTCGGCTCCGGGCGATCGCTCCAGTTCAGATCGATGGGGTTCTGCTCGACGCGGATCAGCTCGATACCGCGATCAGCCAGCACGGCCTTGGCATTCTTGTACCAGGTCAGGCTGTGCAGGCGGGCATCGAAGCCGACCCGGGAGCCTGACGGCAGCTGTTCGGCCAGCCACTGCACATGAGGATTTTCAATGAGGTGGAGGAATTCGAACAGTTCGGCGGGCGTTTGCATCCGCGCCTGCACCGTATAGCGACCATCGACAAAGAGGGCTGCCCGCTGGGCCATGATGATGGCGACCCCGGCAGAGCCGTTGAAACCGGTGATCCAGTCAAGCCGCTCGGCATAGGCGGGGATGTACTCGCCGAGGTGCTCATCATCGTGGGGGACGATAAATGCGTCCAACTCCTGCATGGCCAGCTCGGCCCTGACTTGGGCGACGCGGGTTTCAATTATCTCGAAATTATTCATGTCGTTAGTGCCAGATGGTTGCTATATGAGTGTTCAGTTTTTATGGCCGCTGGCCAGGATCCGCTTGATCGACTGACCTGCTGCTTCGATATGCTGCCTGAGCAGTACCACCGCCTCGTGCTTGCGCCGGGCGCGGCACAGTTCCAGCAATTGGGCGTGTTCACGCTCCGCCTTGTCCACCCCGTCGCTGGCAAACAGCAGCTCGAAGCGGACATAGCGGTCACAGCTCAGATTGATCTGGGCGATCAGTTCAAGTGCCTGGGGGCGACCGGCTGCCTGATAGAGGGTGGCGTGAAAGCTGTGGTTCAACTCGGCCCAATGTTCGATCTGGGTGCCTGACTCCAGGGCGTGATCAAACTGGGCGAGGATCGCCTCCGCTTGCGCGAAGGTGGCTTCCGTCATCTTGTCGACGGCGTGAAACAGGGTATCGGCTTCCAGCAGCGCTCGCAAATAAAAGAGCTCTTCAATGGCCGAGGCGTCCAGCATGGTGACCACGGCGCCGCGATGGGCTTCGAACTTCACCAGCCCCTGCGCTTCCAACTGCATCAGGGCTTCGCGCACCGGGATGCGGCTCACGGCCAGCTCTTTGGCGATGGCATCCTGACGCAAGGGTGCGCCAGCGGGGAACTCCCCACGGAGGATCCGGCCACGGAGGTTTTCCATCACCATCTGGGTTCGGGTCTTGTAGGGTGGGGTCATGGTCGGGTCACGATTGGGCGTTACAGAATTGTATATTGTATAAAGTTTGGCTGAATCTAACCTGTCACAACAGGCAAAGGCAAGGTTTTGGCCCCTTTAACGGGGGCGATGGCAGCGTTCGGGGCTCCACAAAAACAAAAATGCCGGTCAGTGTGGCTGACCGGCATGATGTCACTGATACGAAGCGAGCCTGTTACAGCTGCGGGCCTGCCGCAACCAGACGTTTGCCTTCGTCGTTATCGGTGAAGCGCTCGAAGTTCTTGATGAAGCGCCCTGCCAGATCGACGGCCTTGGCATCCCACTCGGCCTTGTCGGCGTAAGTGTCGCGCGGGTCGAGGATCGCCGGGTTCACATCGTGCAGTGCGGTCGGGATCTCCAGATTGAAGATCGGCAGCACCTTGGTCTCTGCCTTCTCGATGGAGCCATCCAGGATGGCATCGATGATGGCGCGGGTATCCTTGATGGAGATGCGCTTGCCGGTGCCGTTCCAGCCGGTGTTGACCAGATAGGCCTCTGCCCCTGCCGCTTCCATCCGTTTCACCAGCTCCTGACCGTACTTGGTCGGGTGCAGGGAGAGGAAGGCTGCGCCGAAGCAGGAGGAGAAGGTCGGGGTCGGCTCGGTGATGCCGCGCTCGGTACCGGCCAGTTTGGCGGTGAAGCCAGACAGGAAGTGGTACTTGGTCTGCTCCTTGGTCAGTTTGGAGACCGGGGGCAGCACGCCGAAGGCGTCGGCAGTCAGGAAGATCACCTTGGTGGCGTGACCTGCCTTGGAGACCGGCTTGACGATGTTGTCGATGTGATAGATGGGGTAGGAGACGCGGGTGTTCTCGGTCTTGGAGCCATCATCGAAGTCGATGGTGCCATCGGCAGCAACGGTCACGTTCTCCAGCAGCGCATCGCGACGGATGGCGTGGTAGATGTCCGGCTCGGCCTCTTCGGAGAGCTTGATGGTCTTGGCGTAGCAGCCCCCTTCGAAGTTGAACACGCCGTGGTCATCCCAGCCGTGCTCGTCATCGCCGATCAGCTGACGCTTGGGATCGGTGGAGAGGGTGGTCTTGCCGGTGCCGGAGAGGCCGAAGAAGATGGCGACGTCGCCGTCCTGACCCACGTTGGCGGAGCAGTGCATGGAGGCAATGCCGCGCAGGGGCAGGAAGTAGTTCATCATGGAGAACATGCCCTTCTTCATCTCGCCACCGTACCAGGTGCCACCGATGAGCTGCATCTTCTCGGTCATGTTGAAGGCAACAAAGTTCTCGGAGTTGAGACCCTGTTCTTTCCAGTTCGGGTTGGTGCACTTGGCACCGTTCATCACCACGAAGTCAGGCTTGAAGGTTTTCAGCTCTTCATCGCTCGGACGGATGAACATGTTTTTCACGAAGTGTGCCTGCCAGGCCACCTCGGTGATGATGCGCACGGCCAGGCGGGTATCCGGGTTGGCACCGCAGAAACCGTCGACTACAAACAGGCGCTTGCCGGAGAGCTGTTTGGTGACCAGCCCTTTCAGATGTGACCACACCTCCGGGGTAATAGCTTTGTTATCGTTTTTACCCTGGTCAGACCACCACACAGTATCCTGGGTAGTGGCATCTTTGACGATATATTTATCTTTCGGGGAGCGACCGGTGAAGATACCGGTGTTTACGTTGACGGCGCCCAGCTCGGTCACCACACCGCGCTCGAACCCTTCCAGGTCAGGGCGTGTCTCTTCGGCGAAAAGCTGCTCGTAAGAGGGGTTGCGAACGATTTCTTGGCTGTTTTTGATGCCGTACTGGTCCAGTCCTAATTGTTGGGCCAGGGTGGGTTCTGCCACGATTGTCATTGTATTCTCCTGGGTTCAGAGGTTGGTAGGGTTCTATCTGACGGTCATCCTATCACTTAGGTGGTAGAGTTTAGCGATCGCCATCAAACTTTATAAAATAGGGTATTTTTTTGTTATTAAAGTTAAAGGCGGGTTTTGCCCGCCTTTAATTAGTGTAACTGGTTTGCATCATTGCCGGGAGCCCTGCTGAACAGGGTTTCGACATCGATCCCATTAAATTGGTACTGGGCGCCGCAATAATCACAGTGCATGTCGATCTTGCCGAGCTCCTGCACCATCTCCATGACCTCTTCCTTTTCTATCTGCAACAGGGCTC
This sequence comes from Aeromonas veronii bv. veronii, assembly GCF_000820225.1. Taxonomy (GTDB): domain Bacteria; phylum Pseudomonadota; class Gammaproteobacteria; order Enterobacterales; family Aeromonadaceae; genus Aeromonas; species Aeromonas veronii. The sequence goes on along the minus strand of NZ_CDDK01000043.1, from coordinate 4,543 downwards.
CTTCGCAGCGCTCGCGGGAGCAGGTGCAACGGAACTCGACCGCCTGCGGATCGAACACCCGCACCTTGTCCTGATGGTAGAGACGGTAGAGGATCTCTTCTGCCTGCAGGCCGAACAGCTCTTCATCCTTGATGGTGCTGGTGAGCTGGGTCAGGTGATCGAAATCGTTGCTGTGATCCTCGCTCTGGGCGGGCAGCTCCTGCAGCATGATGCCGGCAGCGCGCGGCGCACCTTCGTGATAGCCGGTGCGGATCCACAGCTTGGTGGCCAGCTGTTCGGAGCGGGCGAAGTAGTGCTCCAGGCAGCCCGCCAGGGTATCGGCGTCCAGCGCGATGATGCCCTGATAGCGCTCACCCTGCTCCGGGGTGATGGTGATGATCAGCTGGCCGTTGCCAATCAGGCTCTGCAGCTTGCCATCGCTCGGCAGCTCGCCTTCATAGCGGGCCACGCCGCGCAGCTGCTGGTTGTTGTCACCGTTGATCACGGCCAGACGCACCGGGCCATCGCCCTGCAGTTGCACCGTGATGGAGCCTTCAAACTTGAGGGTGGCGGTCAGCAGGCTGGTGGCGACCAGCAGCTCGCCCAGCAGTTTTTGCACCTGCACCGGGTAGTTCTGGGCTTCCACTACGTGGCGGTAGGTGTGATCCAGCTGGACCAGCTCGCCACGCACTTCGTACTCTTCAAACAGATAGCGATACAGCAGATCTTGGTTGCTCATCATGTATTCCTGGCTTTTCGGTGAGGTAAATCGGGCGGGCTGGGGTTGATGCCAGCCCGGTATCAAATCGGGGTCGGTCAGTACTGTTTGACCTTGAGCAACTGGCGTCGCTCCTGCTTGTCGGGGCGGCGCTCGGGGCTGGGGGCAAACTGGCTGTTGAAGCGGCGCGCCTCGCTATTCTCGGCCCGTTTTTTCAGGCTCTCGGCGGTCTCTTCATAGAGCTGCTGGGCCAGCGGGGCTGATTTACGCTGCTCGCTCAAGGCCAGCACCCGCACTTCGCGTTCATCCTGCCCCTGCCAGAAGCGGATCAGTGCACCCACTTCCACCTGTTTGCCCGGTTTGCTGCGCTGACCATTGTAGTGCACCTTGCCCCCGTCTATCTGATCCCGCGCAATGGAGCGGGTCTTGTAGAAACGGGCTGCCCACAACCACTTGTCGAGACGAACCTCGAGGGCACTTTCTGCATGATTGGGCATGAACAGGCTCCATAACGGGGAAAAGAGGTGGTCGATTATACCAGAGCACGGGGTCGGGATAGAAACCGGGCAGCCGCCGCGCGGGGCGCAAACCATGTCAAGGTGATGCAACATATGGGCAGTTTGCTGATTCACAAGGGAAAGCCGGTGCTTTATCGGGTATTCATGGGGGCTGGGAGGGGTCTTCATACCGCGCATATAACACTGCCGCCCCGGTTGGGGGCGGCAGCGTTCACATCCATCAACCATGTCAGAGTCAGAAGTGATCGTGCTGATCCGGCTTCTTCTGGTCGTGGGGGCCTTCGCTGTGGGCGATGGCGGTGCGGATGAGATCCACCCCGGCACGGATAATCAGCACCCCCATGTTGACCAGCTTGACGCAGACCCACATGAAAGTGATGAGCAGGATCAGCTTGAGCACGGTCTGGAACGCTTCCAGGAAGTTCTGCTCCAGCTGGGCGGTGAGGCCGTTGGCGCTGGTCATCAGCCAGGTGTAGACCTCGCGCACGAACGGGATGCTGCTTGGCATCTCCAGTACATCCAGTGCGGCAGGGAGCGCCTGGAAGATGACGATGCTGCCGAACAGGATCAGGATGACACCGATAGCGATGCCGAGGAAAAAGCCGAACTGTCTCATGGAGGGCTCCAGCGGTTGCTGCATGACATTGAAGATAGCCGCCAATAGTAGGGAGTGCCCTCGCTCATCGCAATCTTCCCGGTGTGGCCATCATGGCCGGATCAGCGCTGAACAGGCCGCCAGCATTGCCCAACTATCTGATTTCTGGGAGGCTTGTCGCCATTGTGCATAGGGAAAGCAAATTGATGTCGAGAACCCTCTTTTTACTCTTGCTGGCGCTGTTTGCCGCTCTGCCAGCTCTGAGCGCCGAACCGGCTGGCCCCACGGCAGCGGCCTGCGCCATCCGCCATCAGGGTCAACTGCTGCTGGTGCAGGATCGCATCTCCTCCCGCTACAGCCTGAGCGGTGGCTATATAGATGGCGGTGAGAGCCCGCAGCAGGCGGCACTGCGCGAACTCTATGAAGAGACCGGCTTGCGGGGGGAGGTGGTGCAGGAGCTGGGCCGCTGGCAGCGGGCGGTTATCTTCGCCTGTCGCACTCTGGAGCCGATTGTCGCGCAGCAAGATTCCGATTTTGTCTCGCTGCTGAAAGCTCCCAATCTGGGCGGGGAGATTCTTAACGCCCGGCTGATCGCCATCGACCAGCTGCCCCGCGAGCAGCGCCGCTTCCCGGATCAGCTCGACTGGCTGCAATCCCGACTGGATAAGGTGCCCGAGAGCGAGGTGCATTGGCAGGCCGATTTCGTGGCGCAGGGCAATGCGCTGCATCAGGCCGAGATCCCGCTGATGCTGCACCTGCAACAGTGGCTGGGGCCCGATGTCTGGTGGCTGTCGGTCAGCAATCTGTTTGGTTCAGGCGGCTTTCAGCTTGCCCTGATACCTTTGCTGCTCCCGCTGCTGGGGTGGCCGCGGCTGCGCCAGCTGCTGTTCGCCATGCTCTGGCTCGGCTTGCTGGTGCAGGCAAGCAAGGAGGGGATCGGCTGGCCGCGCCCCTTCCATCTGCAACCTGAACTGGCGACTCACAGTGCCCAGGGCTTTGGCATGCCGAGCGGCCATACAGCTTCGGCCTTGCTGTTCTGGGGGGCGCTGCTTGGCTGGCTCTGGCCTGCCCGGCGCGGGCTGGCCTATTCGCTGGCCTTGCTGCTGGCGCTGACCACAGGTCTGGCGCGGGTCTGGCTCGGGGTGCACTTTATCTCCGATGTGGCGGTTGGCCTGCTGATTGGCGCCTTGCTGCTGGCGGTTCGTCCCTACTGGCGGCTGGATCAGCGTTCATCCGCCTGGGGTTTGCTGATCGCTGCGGCACTGGTTTGCGCTGGCCTGAGCCAGTCGGCCCATCTGGCCGGGATCGGGCTGGCGGCGCTGGGCCTCTGGCTCGGGGGAAGGGCTACGCTGGTGCGCGACGGTTATTCCCCGTGGCTGACCGGTGCCGTGGTGCTGGCGGGCATGCTGCTGATGGTGGTGGGCGCGTGGGCATTGCCACTGTTGACCAGTAGTTCGCTCACTATCCTGCTTGGTCAGTTTGTGCTCTTTTTCGGGCTGGGGCTCTGGTTGAGCGCTGGCCTCTGGTGGATACTCTCTTTCTTGAAATGCGACACACGACCCAAGGGCAACGGCTCTGACAAGGGAACTCTATGAATGTGAAAAAAGTGGATTTGGCCAAGATAACCCTGGGGGTGCTGTTTCTCAGCATCCTGATTATCTCCTGTTTCCTGGTGTTGCAGCCCTTCCTGCCTGCGCTGGTGTGGGCCACCATGATCACCATCGCCACCTGGCCGTTGATGCTGATGGTGCAGCGCCTGTTGTGGGGCAAGCGCACCCTGGCGGCACTGTTTATGACGCTGGTGCTGCTGCTGATGTTTGTCATCCCGCTCTTTATGACGCTGGCCAATGTGGCGGAGAAGGCGCCCATGCTGATCGAGCTGGGTACCCATATCAGCCAGTCACCGCCGCCGGAGCTGCTCTGGCTGCAACAGATCCCGCTGGTGGGCGACAAGCTCTATGACTTCTGGCAGCAAATTCTGGCGAGCGGTGGTCAGGTGCTGTTTGCCAAACTGGCCCCCTATTTTGGCCAGACCGCCCGCTGGTTGGCCTCTCAGGCCGGTAATCTGGGGCTGCTGTTTGTCCACTTCCTGCTGACGGTCGGTATCTGTGGTGTGCTCTATCACTCCGGTGAAGTGGTGGCGACCGGCATTCGCCGCTTCGCCCACCGGCTGGCGGGTCAGCGTGGTGACAACGCTACCGTGCTGGCTTCACAGGCGATCCGCGCCGTGGCGATGGGGGTGGTGGTGACCGCGCTGGTGCAATCCTCGGTGGCCGGTGTCGGCCTGCTGATTGCCGGTATCCCTTACGCCATGGTGCTGGTGGTAGTGATGTTCCTGCTGATCGTTGCCCAGATCGGCCCCTTCCCGGTGCTGCTGGCCTGTATCGGCTACCTCTACTGGAGCGGCGACACCACCTGGGGCACCTTCCTGCTGGTGTGGTCATTGATTGCGGGCACCATGGACAACTTCCTGCGCCCCTTCCTGATCAAGCGGGGCGCCGACCTGCCGCTGATCCTCATTCTGGTGGGGGTAATCGGTGGCTTGCTGACCATGGGGATCATCGGTCTCTTTATCGGCCCGGTCGTGTTGGCGGTGGGCTACACCCTGCTGGATGCCTGGATCAAGGAAGATGACCAACCTGCGGCCGCTGCGGTTGAAGCGCCCAAAGCCGAGTGACGATTCAGTAAAAAGACGATTCAGCCATCCATCGCTATGTCTAGTCCTGAAATAGG
>NZ_CDDK01000042.1 GCF_000820225.1 Aeromonas veronii bv. veronii | reverse complement strand
CATATTCAGGACGGGACACTATTAACAAAAGAGCCGCCCATAAGGGCGGCTCTTTTGTTAATAGCGATAGCGTATTGCTCAAAAATGTGAGTGACAGTATTTAGCTATTGGAGAAAATATCAATTTAAATACCTAAACCATGCTTTTCTATGTAGCTTATCAGCTGACGGTACGAGTTTAGTAAAAATGCTCTAGCGCTCCAATTGTTAGCCTCATCTTTGACACAAGGATTAATGAAGTTACCTTCGGGTGAAATAAAGAACTTGCTGTTTTCCAAACACGATTTTGTATGTTCCCAATCAGCCTCAAAAGTCATATAAAATGCGGAGATGAAATCTGAGACTAATTTGTTTAACTCAGTGTTAGCTTTAAAGCCACCAGATTTTTGAATCGCTAATGCTCGGGATAAATCGAGTATTTCTTCGAGAAGTTCGCGTTCTGAACGCATGCTTATGTTCTGCTCATCTTTAGTAACATTTTCTTCAAGGATCGATTTAACTCTACTTTCCAAATCAGGCCAAAATTTTTCAAAAACAGTATTTAGAACACTCTCTTCCAACATATTTGACTTATTAGCTTTATTGAGGTCGTTTACAAGTTTTCGAAAATCTGATTTTTCAAATAGAGTTGTTTGAAACTGAGTCAAAGGCCCATGAATGTCAGAGTTACCTAAGCCAATAAGAATTGGACAGACAAGTGACTGGTCGACTTTCTTTGAAATAGCACCTGCTTCGAACATAAGCCACTGGCTATTAATATTTTGAGGCGTAACACAAAATATACCAGCCATTGAGTTATCAAGTTCTTCCGCAATATCTGACGACCAACGAGTCCCCTTCTCAATATCACTAGGTGTGAAGTATGGTTTAACTGTTTGCAGTACAGTAGGTAGCCATTCCCGAATCGCTTCGGCAACTTTGTTACTAACGTCACCAGACCAACTAATAAAAACTTTCAATATATTCTCCGATGTCGACGTAAATGTTTTTTAGGTTATCCAAACGATATTTTCTTTTTGTCGCTTGGCAAAAATACACTTCTGGGGTGGCAATGGAAAGCGTCACCGAGTCTCAGTCTCTTGAATAACTCGGGAATGTGATCGCGGTGACACCCCATATGGTATTGCTGGCCAAGATGCGGAACGACGGCTGTTCAGGGGCTTGTGGTTAACAGAAATGGGCATGGATAAATAACCCGGGGCGTGGCAATGCCCCGGGTTATCAGTGGGTAGATGAGTCTCAGGCGGGTTGGTGGAGGGTGATGCAGCGAATTCCACCACTGGCGACGACCTTGCCGCCAAATTCGGAGGCGAACCGGACCGAGAGGAGGGCGGGGTTGCCACCCTCTGAGGCAGGTCACTGAATCGGGGGCGCTGGCGTGGTTAAATGGTCGGCTCACATCTTGCCGGATATTGCTGTGACCATGCCATCTGACCTTCAGCCGCTGCTCGCTTGGCCTGACTATCTGCAGGCATCCTGGCTGCGCTGCGCCCACCAGACCAGTGCCACCCTCTGGCATCCGCCCCACTGCGCCAAGGGGCAGACCTTGCAGAGCCTGCGCCAGCGCAAGCGCGACCTGCTCACCACCGGCGAGATGGCCCTCGAGGATCTCTACGAATTTATGGAGGGGCGCCCCTGCGCCCTGCTGCTCACCGACGAGAGCGGCTGTCTGCTGGCCCAGACCGGCCACCCCGACACCCTGCGCGAGTTGGCGGCGCTGGGGTTTGGCCCCGGCGCCTTCTTCAGCGAGGGGCGCATCGGCACCAATGCCATCAATCTGGCGGCGCTGGAGGGCGTGCCGCTCTGCGTCAGCGGTGCCCAGCATTTCAATCAGACCCTGCACCCGTGGCACAGCTGCGCCAGTCCGGTCTACAACAGCAATGGCCGTCAGGTCGCCATCATCGCCTTGATCTGCAAGGTGGAGGAGGCGAGCGCTGGCGATCTGGCGCTCACCGTCAGTGCCGGACGCGAGCTGGCCCACCTGCTGCAGATGGAGACCCTGATGCAGGAGTCCCAGCACCACCTGAGCGAGCTTTACGCCCTGCTCGATGGCATGGATGACGGCGTGCTGGCCTGGGACCCGCAGGGGCGGCTGCGCTACCTCAACGCGCTGGCTGCCAACCGGCTGCGGCTCGATCCGGCGCTCTGTCTCGGCCAGCCGCTGGAGCAGCACCTGCTGCTACCCCATCGGTTGCAGCTGGCCATCAGGGGGCAGACGCCACTGAGTCATGTGGAGGTGACGCTGGAGCGGCTGGGCGCGCAGGAGGGGGAGTTCATCAATGCGCTGGTGAGCCTCAAGCCGCTGCCGGGGCCGGAGGGGGTCAGCTTTATCGCCCTGCTGCACCCGGTTGATCGGCTGCGGGCCATTCACCAGCTGCGCCAGACGGTGCCCGAGCTGTCGGCGCTGGTGGGGGAGTCGAGCGCCATGCACAAGCTGCTGCGCTATGCCCGGCAGGCGGCCCAGAGTCAGGGGCCGATCCTGCTTCGCGGCGAGGAGGAGGTGGGCAAGGCCCAGCTGGCGGAGGCGATCCACTTTGGTAGCGAACGGGCCGCCGGGCCGCTCATTACCCTCAACTGCAAGGCGCTGCCGAGCGAGCGGATGGCGCTGGAGCTGATGGGCTCCGACGAGGCGGGGCAGGAGCGGGCGGGCAAGTTCGAGCTGGCTCACGGCGGCACGTTAGTGCTGGAGCAGGTGGAGTGTCTCTCCGCTCCCATGCAGGCGGCGCTGCTGCAACTGCTCAAAACCGGTCGCATCCAGCGCTTCGATTCGGCCCGTATCCTGCCGCTCAAGGTGCGGATCATCGCCACCAGCAGCGCCCCGCTGGAGCAGCTGGTGCAGGAGGGGCTGTTTGGCCGCCAGCTGCTCTATGCCTTGCAGGCGTGCGAGCTGTGGTTGCCGGGGCTGCGGGAGCGCGCGGCCGATCTGCCGGGTCTTATCAGCCAGCAGTTGGCGGCGCAGGGGCGCGAACCGGTGCGCCAGTTCAGCCCGGCGGCCCTCGATTGTCTGCTCGCCTATCCCTGGCCCGGCAATCTGGGGGAGCTGCGCAGCGCGGTGGAGCATGCGTTGCTCCACGCCGGTCAGGGGCCGATCCCGCCAGAGGCGCTGCCCGCCGCCATTCGGCACGGCTATCAGCGGGTGGCAGACGAGGTGGTGGGGCAACCGCTGCTCACGCTGGCGGAGCTGGAGCGGCAAGCTATCCTGCGCTGCGCCCACGCCTGCAAGGGGCAGGTGAGCCAGATGGCTCAGCATTTGGGTATCAGCCGCACCACCCTGTGGCGACGACTCAAGCTGCTCGAGATCGATCCCGCCGACTATCATGGCTGATGGCTATTGAGGCCGTTGCAAACCGGCCCGCTGAAAATGAAACGGCCCCGCAGTTGCGGGGCCGTGTTATATGGAAGGGTCAGTCGTAGCGCGGTTACAGCCCCAGCTGGTGGGCAGTGACGATGGCCGCCAGCACATCCTCGGCGGTGACCTTGAACGGCATATTGTGGATGGTTTCGCCCTCGGCGGTGGAGGCTTTGGCCACTTCCATCAGGCGCGCCATATCCAGCTCCTTGACCCCCATCATATGCAGGTTGGTCGGCAGGCCCACCGAGCGGCAGAAGGCCAGTACGGTTTCGATCTCCGCCATCGGCGCATTCTCCAGCACCAGCTGCACCAGGGTACCGAATGCCACTTTCTCACCGTGGTAGAGGTGGTGACACTCGGCCAGCTGGGTCAGGCCGTTGTGGATGGCGTGGGCGGCGGCCAGCCCGCTGCTCTCGAAGCCGATACCGCTCAGGTAGGTGTTGGCCTCGATGATGTTCTCCACCGCCTTGGTGCAGATTCCCTGCTCCACCGCCAGCTTGGCCTTGTAGCCATCGGCCAGCAGGGTCTTGTAGCAGAGCTCTGCGATGGCCTGCGCCGCCAGCGTAGAAGCGCCACCGGCCATGGTCTGGCAACCGGAGACCTTGTTGGCGCGCGCCTCGAAGTAGGTGGAGAGCGCATCCCCCATGCCGGAGACCAAGAGCCGCACCGGAGCGCGGGAGACCACGCCGGTATCCATGATGACCATGTTAGGGTTGGTCGGGATCATCAGGTATTCGCTGAACTGGCCTTCCGGGGTGTAGATGACCGCCAGCGCGCTGGTGGGGGCATCGGTGGAGGCGATGGTGGGCACTATGACCACCGGCACCTTCTGATAGAAGGCGACCGACTTGGCGGTATCCAGCGTTTTGCCGCCGCCGATGCCGATGATGACGTCAAACGGGGTCTGGTTGCAGCGGGCCAGCAGGCGGTCGATCTCGGGGCGGGAGCACTCGCCGTTGAAGCAGTCGAACTCCGGCTGGATGCCTGCACCGTGGAAGCTGGTGGCCACGGTATCGCCGACCAGCTTGGTGACGAAGGCGTCGGCCAGGATCAGCGGCTTGCTGCCGAGCGCGTTGACGTAGTTGCCGATATTGGCGAGGGCCCCGTTGCCTTGCACGTATTTGCTGGGGCTGATGATAATGCGGTCCATATTCTATCCCTCTCTCTTTACTAATTAAGAATCGGGGCGAAGGGGCGGCAGTGCCGGGGACTCCTTCGTCTTGAATGAAGCTGCACAGGCTCAGCGAGCGAGTGCAGCCCCTTGAAACAGTGGCTTCAGTCGCCAAAGCGCTCGGCGGCCAGCTGCTGGAAGCAGGTCAGTGCGGCGTTGGCATCCTCGCCGCGTGCCAGCAGGGTGAGTTGGTCGCCCTGACGCACATTGAGCATGGCGAGCCGGGTCAGGCTGCGGGGGTTGGCCTCTTTGTCCCCCTTTTGCAGCTTGAGTTCGGCAGCAAAGGGCTTGAGGGCAGCCACCAGCCGGGCGGCGGGGCGCACATGCAGGCCGTGGGGGTTATCCACCACCACTTCGCAGCGCAGCCAGCCGTCGTCGGCAACGGGGGCTGTCTCGATGGCGGCCTGCGCTGGGCTGGCAGGTAGCATCGCCTGTTTCGGGCCCAGCGCGCCGAGCGCTTCGGCGGCGACCTCGTCCAGCGTCAGGCCGGAACCGGCCGCCACCACGGCGGCCAGGGTGCCCTCCACCAGCGGAGCGGGGCAGAGCCGCACCCTTGCGCTTAACTCGGGTGGCAGCAGTTCTAGGGCGGTCTCGGCGCTCAGCAGAGCGCTGCCCAAGTCCATCAGCACCAGCACGCCGCTGCCGTCATCCGCCTCTTCAATCGCACTCATCACCGCGATGGCATTGGTGCCGATGGGGTGGTCGGCGTCATCGACCCCGGCCGCCAGCAGCAATCGGGCCGGGCTGCCGAGCTGATCGGCCAGCGCTTTCAAGCCGGCCGCCAGCATGGCGCTGTGAGAGACAACTACGATTCCGATCATGTCACAACCTCGCTCTGTCACGCAGGGCGGTCAGCAGCAGCAGGGTCGAGGTGGCCCCGGCATCCTGATGGCCGATGCTGCGTTCGCCAAGATAGCTGGCGCGCCCCTTGCGGGCCTGCATCTGGATGGTCGCCTCGGTACCGGCTGCTGCGGCTGCCACTGCCTTGTCCAGCGCCTCGTTGAGGGGCAACTCTTGCTGCTGCGCCTGTTGCAGGGCGGCTAGTGCTGGCCACCAGGCATCGCACATGGTCTTGTCACCCGGCTCGGCGCGGCCGCGCGAGACGATCCCCTCGACCCCGTCACTGAGCATTTTGCACAACTGGCTGAGGCTGAGGCTCTGGCAGGCGTCGGTGCTGGCTGCCGCCCGGATAAAGAAGGTGCCGTAGAGCGGGCCACTGGCACCGCCGACCGAGGAGAGCAAGGTCATGCCGGTGGTTTTCAGCACCTGACCGATATCCTTGTCCGCTACCGCGGGCAGCTTCTCGGCCACCTTGGCGAAGCCGCGCTGCATGTTGAGGCCGTGGTCGCCATCGCCGATGTCGGTATCCAGCGCGGTGAGGTAGTCGCGCTGCTCGGTAAAGATGTGTTCGCAGTCGAGCAGCCAGTTGACGATGTGATGCTTGCTTAACATGGGTTCTCCTTAGCAGCCGCGACGCAGGGCGGGGGTGTGAACGGGGGCATCCCACAGGGTCATCAGCTCATCATCCACCTTGAGCAATGTGATGGAGATGCCGGTCATGTCGAGGGAGGTGCAGTAGGGACCAATCAGGTTGCGCACCAGATGGATGCCCGCCTCTTCGCACAGGGTGGCGAGGCGACCATAGACGCCATAGAGCTCGGAGATGGGGGTGCCGCCGAGGCTGTTAACCAGCGCGATAACCCGATCGCCCTTGTTGAGCGGCTCGATAAAGGTGTGCTCTTCCTGCCAGCTGCCGCTGGTGCGATCCCAGTGGCGCAGGGTACGGCCATAGGGGGTATTGTCAGCAAGCTCGCTGAACATGTCGTCCACCAGGGTATTGAGGTCGGTGAAGGGGCGGCGCTCGATGCCCGGCTCGCCGTGGATACCGACGCCGAACTCCAGCTCGTTGTCCGCCAGGGTGAAGGAGGGCTTGCCAGCGGCCGGCACGGTGCAGGCATGCATAGCCACGCCTATGGTGCGGCTCTGGTTGTTGATGCGACGGGCCAGCGCCTCGCAACGCGCCAGATCGTAGCCCGCTTCGGCGGCGGCACCGACCAGCTTCTCGCACAGCACTGTCGTGGCGACGCCACGGCGACCTGCGGTGTAGAGGCTGTCTTTGACCGCCACATCGTCATCGATCAGGGCGAAGCCCACCTTGACCCCATCGCCGTGCAGCAGCTCGACCGCGGTCTCGAAGTTGAGCACGTCGCCGGTGTAGTTCTTCACCAGAAACAGCACGCCCGCGCCGCCATCAACGGCTTGTCCGCACTCATACATCTGATCCGGGGTCGGGGAGGTAAAAATCTCGCCGGGGCAGGCGCCATCCAGCATCCCTTTGCCCACCAGACCGCCGTGCATCGGCTCGTGGCCGCTGCCACCGCCGGAGACCAGCGCCACCTTGCCCATCACGGGGGAGTCGGCGCGGGTGATGTAGTGGGGTTCGATACGTACCTTGAGCTCGGGGTGGGCGGCTGCCATCCCCATCAGTTGTTCACGGACCACAGCATCGACGGCATTGATCAGTTTCTTCATGGCTCACTCCTTGGCTTGCCACCGCTCGGGTGGGCAAATGGTTGATGGAGCCAGTCTAACGACAGAAAGAGGGATAAAAATGACGGCCTGTTTGGTTCGGATTTGAAACAGCAGAAGGGGGATAGGTGTTTCAATCTGAAACGGCGCAGGGCAAACGGGCGGGAAACTGTTAGCTGACTCACAGCCATGAAAAAGGGCCCCGCAGGGCCCTAGGCTATAACCGGAATATGCGGATGGATTAGATGGCCCAGCCACCGGCATAGAAGACCACCAGCGCCAGGGCGATGATGACGGTGCCGACGTTGAGCTTCTTCCACTCGGCAGCGAAGATGCGGCCAACGACCAGTGCCACGAAGCCCAGCATGATGCCGGTCACGATGTTGCAGGTCAGTACGATGAAGACGGCGCACAGCATGCCGGAGAGCGCATCAACCGAGTCGCTGAAGTCCAGCTTGGTGACGTTGCCCAGCATCAGCAGACCGACATACATCAGGGCCGGTGCGGTGGCGTAAGCCGGTACCAGATAGCTGAGCGGGGAGAGGAAGATCATCAGCAGGAACAGCACGCCGACCAGCGCGGCGGTCAGACCGGTCTTGCCACCGGCCGCGGTGCCTGCGGCGGATTCGATGTAGACGGCAGCCGGAGCACCACCAACGGCACCTGCCACCATGCTGCTGACGGAGTCGGCAGTCAGGGCCTTGCCGCCGCTGATGATGTGGCCACGCTCGTTGATAAGGCCAGCCTGACCGGCCACGGCACGGATGGTGCCGGTGGCGTCAAACACGGCGGTCATCACCAGCGCCAGTACGGTCGGAATGACTACCGGATTGAGGGCGCCCAGCAGATCCATGCTGCCAACCAGAGAGCCTTTCTCGCCAGTCAGGCTCGGCATGGCGAAGAAGCCCTGCCAGGTCACTTTCGGGTCGAAGATAAGGCCGAGGATGGAGATGGCGATGATCACCATCAGGATGCCGCCCGGCACCTTGCGACGCTCCAGACCGAAGATGGCAGCCAGACCCAGCACCGTCATGATCACTGGGAAGGCGGTCACTTCACCCAGTTGAACCGGCAGACCAGCCCCTTCGTTCTTGATCACCATGCCAACGCCGTTGGTGGCGATCAGCAGCAGAAACAGACCGATACCGATGCCGGTGCCGTGAGCGATGCCGGAGGGGAGGTTGTCCAGGATCCACTGGCGCACGCCAGTGACGCTGATCAGGGTAAACAGCACACCCATCAGGAAGATGGCGCCCAGGGCGACCGGAATGCTCAGCCCCTGACCCAGCACCAAGCTGAATGCGGTAAAGGCGGTGAGAGAGATGGCGCAACCGATAGCCATCGGCAGCTTGGCCCACAGACCCATCAGCAGGGAGCCGAAGGCGGCGATCAAACAGGTGGCCACAAACACCGGGCCCTGCTCAAAGCCGGCAGCACCCAGCATGTTCGGCACCACTATGATGCTGTAGACCATCGCCAGGAAGGTGGTCAGCCCCGCGACCAGCTCCTGACGCACGCTGCTGCCGCGCGCAGAAATGGAAAAATAAGAGTCCAGAAAGCCGCCTGTCCCTGTTTGGGCGGCCATATCTTGCTTTGCCATAACTAATCCTGAAAGTGTGAAGGAAATCGTTTGCGTTGGTGGCGCGCAAAATAGCAAGAATTCGCGGCAAATACAGCGGATAACCTGACTTTTTCGTCACTATTTTACATTTTGAGTCCATTCGGAGCTCATTCTAAGACTCAAGCGGTGAGAGCGTGTAAGGGAGGGATCAAGCGGTCGGGCGAGGTGAGATCTGTGAGGAAAAAGCGGGAAAAACAAAAAACCCGCCTAAGCGGGTTTTTTTAAATTCTTGCAGAGCTGTCAGCAGTTGGCATGAGCCATCAGCAGCATGCTCCGGCTTGAATTACAGACCAACTACGTTGGCAGCAGCCGGGCCTTTCTGGCCTTGCTCGATGGTGAACTCAACGCGCTGACCTTCGTCCAGGGTTTTGAAGCTGGTGGACTGGATAGCGGAGAAGTGTACGAACACGTCTTTGCTGCCGTCAGCCGGGGAGATGAAACCAAAACCTTTCTCAGCGTTGAAGAACTTAACGGTACCAGTCATTTTGTTAGACATAATAATTTCCTTAAATAGTGTTGAATGCCACCTAAATGGCAATTTTTGATTTTTCGTCAGCAATACGTATGGGGAGCACTAAAGAAGGAGAATTATTTGATAAGAATTATCCGAGGATAACGCTTATGCTAATCACTGCTTTACTAAAATGACTGCCTAACATAATCAGGTCTGAACTGCCGAACCATCGAGAAAGATTAAAACACGCTCTCATTTTTAAAGCAAACTTTATCTCGATATTAATGTTTTGTAACAGCCAAAAATATCATTTTTTATAGTAAACATGATGCATTTCAACGGCATAGAAAAATCAGTGCAGACTCATATCACCCTGTGGCAAGCCGGATTCGGCTTTTTTGTCCTGACTATGTAGCCAGTTCTGGCAAAAAATATGAGAAAAAATGAAAAGCTGGCGATAGATGGGGATTGTCAGTTGGCGTTCTCTCTAACTCACAATGTAAATCACTTCTTTGCTGCTGCGATTAGCTTCTGAGCGGCAAATCAATGGCGGCGCCAAATCTGGCTCATCGAGCATCGCCCAGACATGCAAACGCCCGCAGGCACAAGTGCCAGCGGGCGTTTTGCAAGAGGGGATCAGCGCTTGCTGCGAAACTTGTTGCTGACCGAATCAATCCAGCTGAAGGTTTCCGGCAGTACCTGGTTTTTGGCGCGCTCTTTGGCTTTCTCGCGAGCCAGCTTGGAGGCTGCCTTGGCCGCTTCGGCGCGGTCGGCCACAATTTTCAGGCGACCCTCTTCGCGGATCTTGTTCCGCTCTCCGTTGGTCAGCTGGTGGTCTGCATTGGCTTGTGCCTTTTGCAATAACAAGGCTATCTCGGCTTTTTCGGCCTCGGTCAGATCTTTCATTTCCAGCTTTTTCACGGCGCGCTCCTGCGGCAGGGTGGTTAGACACCCTAACACAGTTGTGCCGATCACTTCTTATGCAATCGGCTTTCCGGCAGTAAAAATGCGGGTTTGTGCCAACTTTCCGTTATTTCGCTGCCACTTTCCCGCCTGTTTGCCACATTTCAATTTATGGCGAGCGGTGAGGGCATCTCTTGCTCCTCCGGCTCGACGTGGATCAGCACGATGGCGTGGGGCAACTGCGCCATGATGGCGTGTTCGATGCGATCACAGATATCGTGGGCTTCACCGATGCTCATCTCCGGGGGCAGTGTGAGATGGAAGTCGATATGGCGACGACGACCGGCACGACGGCTGCGCAGATCGTGAAAACCGCTGGCGGCAGGGCAGCATTCGGTGATGATGCGGCTGGTCATCGCCAGCTCTTCCGGGCTCATGCTCTGGTCGATCAGCGGCTGGAAGGCCTCGTTGAGCATGCTGATCGCCTCTCTGACAATAAAGATGGCGACCGCAATGGCGACCAGCGGGTCGAGGATGGCGAGTGAATGGCCGAACAGACCGGCCAGCCAGATCCCGCCAAGACCGACGGCGACCCCGGCTGAAGTGAGCACATCCGCCTTGAGATGGAGCGCATCGGCCGCCAGGGCGACCGACTCCTCCTCTCGGGCCACCTTGTAGAGGTAGGCTGAGACGCCGCTGTTGACCAGCGCCGAGATCACCATCACCAGCACGCCCCAGCCAATGCTTTCAATCGGGCTGGGGGTGAGCAGCTTGTCGACGGCTTCGAAGATGATCCAGCCCGCGGCCAGCAAGATAAGCAGTGCTTCGATGACGCCGGAGACATTTTCAATCTTGTCGTGACCATAGGGGTGGCGTTCATCGGGCGGGAGATCGGACTTTTTCACCGCGAACAGGGCGATCAGGGCTGCCACCAGATCCATGGCGGAGTGGATCGCCTCCGAGATGATACTGACCGAGCCGCTGGCGAAACCGGCCACCATTTTCATGATGATCAGACTGATATTGGAGCAGACCGACACCATGGCGGCTCTGGTTTTTCTGTTCATGTACAGCTTCCTGAATAAAAACGGATATTTCGGTGCGGCGCGCATTATATCCGGCTGACCGGAAATAACCTATTCGGTGTTGTAACCTGATGTTTCCGGTGATATTGCGAATGCTTATTAAAATGGTGACCTCTTGCGTGGCAATAAATAATGAGAGGGATTTATATTTATCCGTGAAAATATCTAGGTAACGATGACTTAATATAAGCGTGACAACATTTAATAATGCGAATTACTCTTTTTTGGTCTTTCCTGTCGAGGTCCTTTGGCCTCTGCGCTCAGGGGGCTGTGCGCGACATTTTTTGGACGAGAATGAGGCTGGATCCGGATGCCGCTGGAGGGTATGCTGGGTCTGGTGATGGTCTTGCACCATCCCACCAAGCGTACTGAAGTTGATGATTCGGATGGCATGCTGGCTCCCATGAGGAACCAACTGTCTGGGTAACATTTTTGGAGTTTGATGATGAGTAACAAAGAACATCACAACGGCAAAGATGCCAAGAAAAAACCGCAGATGTCACTGAAAGAGAAACGCGAAGCCAAACGTCAGAAAGCAGAACTGAAAAACGGCAGCGCAATGAAGTAACGCTCCCCTACTGCTGTTCCTTCGGAGCCAGTACAAAGCCAGCCCTTACCGGCTGGCTTTTATGTTTGTGGCTCACGGCGTGGCGCCGTAAGCCGCGAAAATCTGGTGATAACGACCATCCTGACGCATCGCCTCAAGGCGCTTATCAAACAGATTGCGGGCATCGGCCGTTCGGAAGGCAAAGTGATAGACGGTGGGCGGGAAGAGGTCTGCTTGCCTGACCTGATTGCGCTCGTAGTGCTCGCCTGCCTGGGCGGTGGCAATCAGCTGGTCGAGGTAGTAGTAGAACACCCGCTCCTCCAGTACGACTGCATCTACCCTGCCGCGCATCAGCTGATGTACCTGCACCTGCTGCTTGGCTACCTCCTCATAGTGGGGATTCTGGTTGGCCATGGTGGCGAACGCGCCCCCCAGAATGATCCTTGCCCGTTGAAAGGCGGTGACCCGTTTTGAATGCAGGTCGTCCAGAGTACTGATGTGGGTGCTGCGCAGGGTGAAGATCCGGTTATGGAAGGTGATAACGGGCTGGGTCAGAACGTGAGGATCAACCATACCGGGTCTGACGTTGATGATGGCATCCAGCTTTCCTGACTCGAACAGGCGGAAGGTGCGCTCCAGCGGCAGAAATTCAAAGCTGGGCTCATAGCCGCTGCCAGTGAACGCCTCTTTCAGCAGATCCAGCTCAATGCCGCGATTCTCGCCTTCGATGACATAAGGGGGGATGGCAAAGCTGACCCCGACCTTGAGTGGCTTTGCCTGCAACTGGCCGGACAGTATGCTGGTCAGCAGGAGCAATAAAGGGGTGAGCAGTTTCATTGCACTTTTCACAAAGCGCTCTTGTGGAGAATATCCATCACTGTAGGGGAGGCAGTCATAAAACGTCTTATCCCTTTCGGGGCTGAGTGCATAAAAAAAGACCCTGAGTTATCAGGGCCTTTTCAATATTCTGTTCTTAGAACGGGATATCGTCGTCGAAATCCATCGGCGGCTCGTTATATACCGGCGGCGCAGATTGCGGCTGCTGGGCAGGACGGCCATAACCGCCTTGCGGCTGCATGTTCTGCTGCGGAGCCGGTGCCGGGCGCTGCTGATTCATCGGCTGCTGGGCAGGCATGCTCTGCTGCGGCTGACCCCAGTTACCCTGGGATTGGCCACCCATGTTCTGGCCCATGCCCTGACCGCCTTGCGGACGGCCACCCAGCATCTGCATCACGCCAGTGAAGCTGTCGACCAGCACCTCAGTGGTGTAGCGCTCTTGGCCGCTCTGATCCTGCCATTTGCGGGTTTGCAGTTTACCTTCGACATAGACCTGGGAGCCTTTCTTCAGGTACTCGCCAGCCACTTCGGCCAACTTGCCCATGAAGACGACGCGATGCCATTCGGTACGCTCTTTCTGCTCACCGGTCTGCTTGTCGCGCCAGGTTTCAGAGGTAGCCAGAGTAATGTTGGTCACAGCACCGCCACTCGGCATGTAGCGTACTTCCGGGTCTTGCCCGAGGTTACCGATCAGAATGACTTTATTGATGCCTCGACTGGCCATAATCTCTCTTCCACCTTATTTACCGGCCAGGTCGAAACCTGGTCCAACACGACTAGATACCTGATTAGTTGCTGTGTGCGGGGCGCAATGTCCCGCAGACGCATGTGACGGTCATAGTAACAGTTGCGAAGCGGATTGGCAGCATCCTTAACCGGCTTGATGCGCCAAAGGCAACTGTTGGCTCCTGCTGTAGTGATGGTCGGGTTGCAGCTGTTTCCGGCGCGTCCGGCATCACATTTCTGCCATATATTCCTGTTATGCTGGCTGATTGGCGAATTGTAATCGGTTTTTAAATCGACTAAAAACATATGGTTACGATATTTATGAGATCCATTCTCATACTTTTTTAATATTGTGCTCCCATACCTCCTTGGTAGACTCAGTCGGCCAGATTAGGTGGTTTACAGGTTCAAGGAAGAGCACACAATGAAAGCCGCATGCCCGATCGCACTGGTCACTGAAAATAATGTGCAGGCCAGCACATTTGCTGCATACCTCATCTCTCATTTGAGCCGTCCCGTCCAGCTAATCCACGAGATTAATCAGCTAGATAACCAGTGTGACGGCACGCTGTTTCTCATCGATCTCGACTATATCCGCTCTGGCCAGTCATTGGGCTGGAACCGGGCGATCTCCGAACGCTTTGGCATGGCGACCACTGTGCTGCTCAATGCTCCCACTGCGACGGATCGCGACCTGTTGCTGATGTGGCCGCAGATCTGCGGTCTGTTTTTCCGTCAGGATCCGCTCGACCGGCTGGTTGCCGGGTTGCAGAAAATCCTGCTGGGCGAGTACTGGATGCCGCGCCACCTGCTGTGCGAGCTGGTCGAATACTATCGCCAGGGCAATAGCTACCTGCAGCGTAACGACACCCTGTTGACAGCCAGAGAGCAGGAGATCATCCGTTATCTGATGACGGGCGCCTCCAATGTCGAGATCGCCGACAGCCTGTTTGTCAGCGAGCACACCGTCAAATCCCACCTCTATAACGTCTTTAAAAAGCTGAATGTGAAGAACCGGATCCAGGCGGTGAGCTGGGCCAAAGAGTATCTCGATGCTCCGGACTCCCACTGATGAAAGCGCTCTCTGTGGCGTGTTGCCTCGCGCTGCTTTGGGGCTGCACGACCGTTGTGGCGGCCGAGGCTGATACACCGCTGGAGTCGGTGCAGCCGGAGCAGGAGAGTGATCGGCTGGATGTGGATGGTCTGGTACTGGATCGCACCTTTACCCGTTTCGGTCAGGGCTTTTATAACGAATTTACCCGGTTGCGCAGCGATGAAGACCCGGATGCCAGAGAAAATCTGACGATTCATGAGCGCCCGACAGCCCGCTGGGGCAGCCTGATCTGGATCACCCACAACCGGAAGGTGATTTTTAAAACCGCACTCTCTCCCGGCCGCAATCAGCAGGAGCAGAGCGCCAAACTGGCTTGGTCACAGGTCAGGCAGACCCTCGAACAGCAGAAGATCGCGACCCTGTTCATGGATACCTTCGATTTGGAACATGATGAACTATAAGGATATTTCTCATGCGTGCCCGGTTATGGCTAGTTGCTGCACTGATAGCGCCAACGCTCCATGCGTCGGAGCTTGTCTATCGCCCCATCAACCCCAGCTTTGGGGGTAACCCTCTCAACAGCAGTCATCTGCTTGGCACCGCCAATGCGCAGAATGATTACAAGGATCCCGCCAGTGGCAGCGGTAGCAGCGGCACCTCGGCGCTGGATCGCCTGACCTCCAACCTGCAATCCCGCCTGATCAGCCAGCTGCTGGCCGATATCGGCAAGGATGGCAGCCAGAGTGGCAGTCTGGTGACCGATGATTTTGCCATCAATGTGGTGGATGAAGATGGCACCCTGGTGGTTTCGATCACCGACCGGGTGACCAACCAGACCACCATGATCGAAGTGAATGGCCTGATTGCCGACTGAGGGCGCGATGAAACGACAACTGTTATTGATAGTGCCCCTGCTTGCGCTGGCTGGCTGTGCGACCCATATCGGCTCTCCCGTTGCCGATGAGAAGGCAACCCTGATGCCGCGATCCGTCTCTTACAAGGAGCTGATCAGTCTGCCCAAGCCAAAAGGGAAAATTGTCGCGGCCGTCTACGATTTTCGCGATCAGACCGGTCAGTACCTGCCTGCACCGGCGTCCAACTTCTCCACGGCGGTCACTCAGGGTGGGGTGGCCATGCTGAGCACGGCCTTGTGGGATTCCCAATGGTTTGTGCCACTGGAGCGAGAGGGGCTGCAGAACCTGCTGACCGAGCGCAAGATTGTGCGGGCGGCCCAAAACAAGCCCAATGTTCCCGGCAACAATGCCAATCAACTGCCCTCGCTGGTTGCCGCCAACATCCTGATCGAGGGGGGGATCGTCGCCTATGACAGCAATGTACGAACCGGCGGGGCGGGGGCCAAGTATTTTGGCATTGGCGCCAGCGGGGAGTATCGGGTCGATCAGGTGACGGTCAATCTGCGCGCCGTCGATATCCGTTCAGGCCGGATCCTGAACAGTGTCACCACCTCCAAGACAGTACTGTCGCAACAGGTGCAGGCCGGGGTATTCCGCTTCGTCGAGTACAAGCGCCTGCTGGAGGCCGAGGCCGGTTTCAGCACCAATGAACCGGTACAGATGTGTGTCATGTCGGCTATCGAGTCCGGGGTGATCCGGCTGATAGCCAATGGTGTACGGGACAATCTGTGGCAACTGGCTGACCAGCGGGATATCGACAATCCGATCCTGCAGGAGTACCTGCAAGACAATGCCCCGCTGCTTTGAGTTTTCCCGCTCGCGCAATGCCCTCCCTGGTGGAGGGCATTTTTTTTGGCCTCCATCGAATACGAATTAAGACTTTCTGCTCAGCGACAGGGCGGCACTTTTCATCCTCGAATCAGCGGAGTGCCTGATAGGCCGCCTCTGGTCTGACAGGGATACTGTGGGCGTTTTCCAACAAGGCGATGGCGCGATGAAACACCTGTTGAGTGCTCTCTTTTTCCTGCTGATATCGGGCGCCCCGCAACTCGCCGCAGAGCCTGCCGTCTTCGACGAGCTGGCGATGGCAAGCGAGCTGGATTCCGGTCTGCAGACCGATGGGAATCAGGCGCTGTTGTGGCAACTCGGTAGCGAGCAGCAACTGCGCCTCACCCAGCAAGGGGAGCTGAATCAGGCGCGCCTGCTGCAACAGGGTTGGGCCAATGAGTTGGCACTCTCCCAGGTGGGAGATGAGAACTGGGTCAATGGCGCGCAACTGGGTGAGGGCAATAGCGCCGAGCTCTATCAGGCGGGCATCAATAACCGGATTTGGCTGCTGCAACAAGGCAGCGGCAATGAAGCCTGGATCAGTCAGCAAGGGGCAAACAATCAGGCCCGGGCGATCCAGCTGGGTGATGGCAATCAGGCCAGCATCGAGCAAAACGGGTATGGATTGGCGGCAACCGTTATTCAGACGGGAGCCAATCAGCAAGTAAATGTCGTTCAAACCAACTGAGCCTAGGCTCAACCATTAGCACGAGAGGGAAATCATGTTTAAACGTACCATCATTGCCTCGGCAGTTCTTCTGGCGACCAGCACCGCTTGGGCGGCATCTACTGGCAATCAGGCTGAGGTGACTCAGGCTCAATTCTCCAGCGGCAACCTGGCGTACATCCAGCAGGTCGAGGAGAGCACGGCTAACAAGGCGGCGATCTATCAACAGGGTAACGACAACCTCGCCTCGACCGAGCAGCGCAATACCGGTGCTTCCACTGCTGATATCAAGCAAGCCGGTGGCCAGAACGAAGGGGAGGTATTGCAGCAGGGGGTGACCAATAAATCGACTGCGACCATTGATACCAACGGGCAGCTGAACAAGGCCTCGATTACCCAGCAGTACTACAACGGTGAGGCAACGGCCCGGGTGAGCCAGCTCGGTGACAGTAATAATGCTCTCATTAAACAGGATGATGGTAACGGCGCCATTTCAGTGATTGAGCAGCAAGCGGATGGTAACAGCGCGCAGATCAATAACTACTGGTCTGATTATGCCAGCGCGACCATTACCCAGTCAGGAGAAGGTGGGCATATTGCGGATGTCGATCAACGCGAATCCGATGGTGCCGTTGCCAGCGTGGCTCAAGAGGGTGGCAATAACACGGCCTTAGTCGCACAACGTACAAGCAACTTCGGTTACGGCGCAAACGAGGGCACCTCTGCGGTCGTCAAGCAAAGTGGCAATGACAACACTGCCGAGGTCACTCAGCTGGGGCTGGCCAACGTTGCAACGGTGGAGCAAAGCGGGACCGCTGGCAGCGTGACAGCCCAGCAGTCTGGTGCGACCGCCGGACAAGGGAACAACCTGCTGGCCAAGCAGGCTGGTTCCGGTGAAACCGCCCTTCTGACCCAGACCGGGAGTCGTAACCAGATCGACTCTGAGCAGAGAGGTTCTGAGGATCTGTTGACCATCACCCAGAATGGTAACGAGAACATCGCTAACGCCAGACAGAGCGGCACTGGTGAAACGGCGGTCGTGACTCAACTGGGTAATGGCAACCAGGCCGATACCAACCAGCAGGGGTCTGGCAACACTGCACAGGTCACTCAGAATGGCAGCAATAACCAGGCAGTGGTTGATCAGCTGGCCACCAGCGTGGGTGGGTCTGTCACTATCGATCAGTTGGGTAGCGACAACTATGCCAATGCAGTGCAAGAGGAAGGTAGTCGCAACAAGGTCGATATTGACCAGAACGGCACTGGCAACCAGGTTGCCGCCGCGCGTGGCGTTGAGGGCAAAGGAGCCTGGACCTGGGGCTCGGACAACAAGCTGGTCGTGGCTCAGAAAGGCACTGACAACTGGGCTTATGCCGATGCGTCTCACTCTGACTCTGTGGTCAAAGTGACCCAGGATGGCGAGCTGAACAATGCCAAGGTCGAATCCTATCTGGGTAGCGACAACACGCTCACCGTGAGCCAGTTCGGTGAAAAACACGTGGCCAACGTTTACGTCAATGGCGGCATGGGCGGTGGCAATAACGAAGTTGACGTTGCACAAACCGACAGCCTCAACACTGCCAATGTGACGGTCTATGGCAGCGATAACATGGCCTATGTCTATCAGGGTTCTGGTAGCAACTGATGGTTATCTCCGGATTCAGGGGCCTGCGGGCCCCTCTTTTGTTGGTGCTGCTCTGTGGGTTGATGCTGGTTTATCGCGTTCCTTCACCAGCAACTGCAAGGGAAACCGAGATAGAACCCGATCCGTCGATCCGCTTGTCCCTCAATATGGTGCAGAGCGAACAGGGGCTGTCACTTGCACCGACGCTGCTCAGCAAGCGCAACTTGACGGTGAGCTTCAGGTTGCTGGTGTATGGCGAAGGGGCCGCCGGGAGCACGACTCAGCGCCAGAGCCGTAATCTGTCGCTGCAGGCTGGAGTGGTCATGGCGGTTGGCAAAATAGGGCTGGGTTTGCGTTGCCCCTATCGGGTCGAGGTCACCGCCCGGATATGGCAAAACGAGCGGCTGCTGGTGGAGAAAAAAGAGCAGATGGCGTGCGCCGGATGATGCGCATTTCATCTCATGACTGTCTATTCATCCAGTAGTCTCTATGCCATACTGACTCGCTCAGGTTTCTGTATCGAGCGTGCAACAAGATGGAAAAGATCGTGGTCCGGGGTGCTCGCACCCACAACCTCAAGAACATCAATCTGACCCTGCCCCGGGACAAGCTGATCGTGGTCACCGGCCTCTCCGGTTCGGGCAAATCCTCTCTGGCGTTCGATACCCTCTATGCCGAGGGGCAGCGCCGCTATGTGGAGTCCCTCTCCGCCTATGCCCGCCAGTTCCTCTCCTTGATGGAGAAGCCGGACGTCGACCATATCGAGGGGCTCTCGCCCGCCATCTCCATCGAACAGAAGTCCACCTCCCACAACCCGCGCTCGACCGTTGGTACCATCACCGAGATCTACGACTACCTGCGTCTGCTGTTCGCCCGGGTTGGTGAGCCGCGCTGCCCGACCCACGCCATTCCGCTCGCCGCCCAGACCATCAGCCAGATGGTGGATCAGGTGCTGGCTCAACCGGAGGGGAGCAAGCTGATGCTGCTGGCCCCGGTGGTGCGCGATCGCAAGGGGGAGCACACCAAGCTGCTGGAGAATCTGGCGGCCCAGGGCTACATCCGTGCCCGTATCGACGGCGAGGTGTGCGATCTCTCCGATCCTCCGACTCTGGAGCTGCACAAGAAGCACACCATCGAGGTGGTGGTGGATCGCTTCAAGGTGCGCGAGGACCTTGCCTTGCGTTTGGCCGAGTCGTTCGAGACGGCGCTGACCCTCTCCGGCGGCATCGTACTGGTAGTGCCGATGGATGGTGAAGAGGGGGTTACCCCCATGACCTTCTCCGCCAACTTCGCCTGCCCGGAGTGCGGCTACTCCATGTCGGAGCTGGAGCCGCGCATCTTCTCCTTCAACAACCCGGCCGGAGCCTGCCCGACTTGTGACGGCCTCGGGGTGCAGCAATATTTCGACCCGGCCAAGGTGATCGGCGATCCTGCCATAAGTCTGGCCAACGGCGCCATCCGTGGTTGGGACAAGCGCAGCTTCTACTACTTCCAGATGCTCAAATCCCTCTCCGAGCACTACAAGTTCGATCTGGAGACGCCGTGGGAGGATCTGCCGGTCAAGACCCAGGAGGTGATCCTGCGCGGCTCCGGTCGCACCGAGATCGAGTTCCGCTACATGAACGATCGCGGCGACGTGGTGGTGCGCAAGCACCCGTTCGAGGGGATCCTGCACAACATGGAGCGGCGCTACCGGGAGACCGAGTCCAACTCTGTGCGCGAAGAGCTCTCCAAATACATCGCCAACAAGTCTTGTACCAGCTGCGGTGGCAGCCGACTGCGGGAGGAGGCGCGCCACGTCTTCGTCGACAACCGCAACCTGCCGGCCATCGCCGAGCAGTCCATCGGCGATGCGCTCGCCTTTTTCGAAGGGCTGAACCTCACCGGCCAGCGCGCCCAGATTGCCGAGAAAATATTGAAAGAGATCGTCGAGCGGCTCGGTTTCCTGGTGAACGTCGGTCTCAACTATCTGAGCCTGTCGCGCAGTGCCGAGACCCTCTCCGGCGGTGAAGCGCAGCGGATCCGGCTGGCCAGCCAGATTGGTGCTGGTCTGGTAGGTGTCATGTATGTGCTGGACGAACCGTCCATCGGTTTGCATCAGCGCGACAACGAGCGGTTGCTCAAGACCCTCACCCATCTGCGCGATCTGGGCAATACCGTGATCGTGGTGGAGCACGACGAGGATGCCATTCGTCTCGCCGACCATGTGCTGGATATCGGCCCGGGGGCGGGTGTGCATGGCGGCGAAATTGTTGCGCAGGGCACCCCCCAGCAGATTATCGACAATCCGGAGTCGCTGACCGGTGACTACCTCTCCGGCCGCAAGCAGATCGCCATTCCGGCCGAGCGCACCCCGCTTACCGGCAAGTGGCTGAAACTCAAGGGGGCGAGCGGCAACAACCTGCGCAACGTCAACCTGGATCTGCCCATCGGAGTGATGACCTGCGTTACAGGCGTCTCCGGTTCCGGCAAGTCGACCCTGATCAACGACACCCTGTTCCGCATCACCCACCGCGAGCTCAACAAGGCGACCGAGTCCACCCCGGCACCCTATCGCAGCGTCGAGGGGCTGGAGCATCTGGACAAGGTGGTGGATATCGACCAGAGCCCCATCGGCCGTACCCCGCGCTCCAACCCGGCCACCTATACCGGTCTGTTTACCCCGATCCGCGAGCTGCTCTCCGGCACCCAGGAGGCGCGTTCACGCGGCTACCAGCCGGGCCGCTTCTCCTTCAACGTGAAAGGGGGTCGCTGCGAGGCGTGCCAGGGGGATGGGGTCATCAAGGTAGAGATGCACTTCCTGCCGGATGTCTACGTGCCGTGCGATGTCTGCAAGGGCAAGCGCTACAACCGCGAGACGCTGGAGGTGAAGTACAAGGGCAAGAACATCCACGAAATCCTCGAGATGACGGTGGAAGATGCCCGCGAGTTCTTCGATCCGGTGCCGGCAGTGGCGCGCAAGCTGCAGACCCTGATGGACGTGGGCCTCTCCTATATCCGCCTCGGCCAGTCTGCTACTACCTTGTCGGGCGGCGAGGCGCAGCGGGTCAAGCTGGCGCGGGAGCTCTCCAAGCGGGACACCGGTCAGACTCTCTACATTCTGGATGAGCCGACCACCGGGCTGCACTTCCACGACATCCAGCAACTGCTCAAGGTACTGCACCAGTTGCGGGATCGCGGCAACACCATCGTCATCATCGAGCACAATCTTGATGTGGTAAAAACTGCCGACTGGATCGTCGATTTGGGACCGGAGGGAGGCGCCGGTGGTGGCCGCATTCTGGTGACGGGGACGCCGGAAGAGATTTGCACTAATAAAGAGTCTCATACAGCTCGTTTTTTGCGGCCACTATTGGCGCGATAAGCCGTTATAATCGAGGGGCCTTTGGCCCCTTTTTGTTATAAAAATCGGGAGCATAGGGGGAAGCTCGTCAAGTGTGGGCAGGCTTGGCATCTCAGCATCATGGTAATGGATATATCGGGTTATGGCTCAGGCTCCGCGCACGATTGATCATCAGTTGGCTTACTCCATGTTCCCCATCTGGCTGGGGGCGATCCTGCTATTGCTGGTCCTGCTGGCGTGGGCCCAGATCCCGGCCGCCAGCCGGATTGAAGAGCAGCGAATGAAGGAGCATCTGCTGCGCGTGACCAAGGCGGTTCAGGCGGATGTGGCAGCTCTGGATGCATTCAGTCGGGATTGGGGCATCTGGGATGACAGTCACCGTTTTGTGGACAACAAAAGCAGGGGGTACATCGAATCCAACCTGTTCAGTGATATGCCGATGCGGGATTTTAGTCTCAACCTGATGAGCTTCATGGATCTCACCGGCTACGAAATCTGGACGCGCACCCTGCTACCCGATGCGCCGGGGATCAATCCGGACCAGTTTCCCTACTTCCTTGATGAACTGAAAAAGCAGTTGAGAGAACGCTCGGTGGCACAAGGGGGCATTAATCTGCACGGGATCCGCGCTTCCCAGTGGGGGCCGCTAATGTACTCGTGGCAGCCGATCAGAAACAGTGACGAGTCGGCACCGTTCAACGGTTTCTTGCTGGTTGTACGTTGGCTCGACAAGGCTTATCTCGAGCAGGTATCGGAGCGTACCGCGCTGCCTCTGGCGATTTCCCACGCCAATCTGGATGTCACCGCTACCTTCAAACCACTGAAACCGCAAATAACGTATCGCCTGATTGACCTTGGGCTGACCCGGCTCAGGGGAGAGGTGCGACTGCTCAACAGCGATAACCAGCCGGTGCTGACTCTGGTGATTGAGGAGGAGAGAAAGATCTTTAGTGGCGTCATGGAGGGGGCGCTCTGGACCTTTATCGGCATGCTGTTTATCAGTTTTATCTGCGTCATGATCGCCATGTACCGGCTCAACAGCATTGTGCTCACCCCGTTGCAGCAGCTGGTGTCGGCGCTGCAACGCTTTGGCGATCGGCCAGATGCCACTTTGATCCCCTATATCGACAGCAGCGCCGAGATGGCGACCCTGAGCGGCAAGTTCAAGGAGATGGCCAGCAAGGTCAGTCAGCAACACGATGATTTGTTGGAAAAATCCAGCCAGATGGAGATGGCTGCATTCACCGACCCCTTGACCCGTTGTTTCAATCGTCGCTATCTCGATGGCTGGTTGCAGGCCAACCGGGCCAAACCTTGTCTGTTATTGCTGCTGGATCTGGATCATTTCAAGCGGATCAATGACCGCCTTGGCCATGACATCGGGGATCTGGTGCTGAAACAGTTGGCGGATCTGCTGCGCAAGGTGGTGACAGGAGAGCGCGAGCCTATCATCCGGCTGGGCGGGGAGGAGTTCTTGTTGCTGCTACAAGTGGATGACGAGCAAGAGTTGGCGCTGCGGGTCGAATATCTGCGCCAGCGTGTCGCTCAGCACCGCTTTGGCAGAGAGGATGCGCCACTCTGGTTGACGGTGTCGCTGGGGTTCTGCCGCTATCCGTTGCACCCGGAGTACCAGGATTCATTCTGGAGTCATAGCTTCAAACTGGCGGACATGGCGCTGTATCAGGCCAAAGTCGGCGGGCGAAATCGGTGGTGTGGCTACGCTGGTCCCCTCTCTGCGGAGGGAATGGGCCAGACTCCGGAACAGCTTGCCGAAGGGGGGAATATCACCCTGCTGCACTCTGTCAATCCGGATTAACCCTGCCGTACCAATACCAGATAGGCCAGGGCGACAATAAAACCGAGCAGGATAAAGAGAAAGGATCCGATTCCCCACACGGCCGCGAGAAAGGCCCCCACCTTTTGCCATTTCGACTCATTTTTCATAAATAAACCATTACTTACCAGTAACTTGTATGGCGCAAAAAATACGCTGATTTACCCATATAAACAACAATTAATCGCCGCACTGCCGTGCAATAAGATGTGGTTTGTTTGCTCCTTTTGGCACTGGATGCGGGTAGTTACAACCTGTCGAAACAGGTATTTCAGCTTGTTGTCTGGGGACTCAACGAGATTGGGATGGCACGCAAAGATGTCACACCAATCGATTTATTTCTGTGCAACCTTTGCTCCAAGTCAATAACTTTGCATTTACAAGGGCATATAGTCAGCGGGCTTACAGCATCAAATGAAAACAAAAAAGGGATTACGTGATGAAAAAATTACTTCCTCTGATGATTGCCGCTGCAGTGACCTCTCCTTTCGCCATGGCCCATCAGGCTGGTGATATTCTGGTTCGTGGTGGTTTGGCCATCGTTTCTCCTCAGGAGAGCAGTGACAATGTATTGGGTACCGGTGAATTTGAGATTAACAGTAATCAACAGCTTGGCCTGACCCTCGGTTATATGATCACCGACAACTGGGGTGTTGAGTTGCTGGCTGCAACCCCATTCTCCCATAGAGTGAGTACTCGCGATCTTGGTGAGATTGCCAAGGTTAAACATCTGCCTCCAACATTGATGGCCCAGTACTATTTTGGCGATGCCCAGAGCAAGGTTCGCCCGTATGTTGGTGTGGGTGTGAACTACACCACCTTCTTTGATGAGAAGGGGGTGGGAGCACTTGATGGTGCCAATATCAGCCTTGACGACTCTTGGGGTCTGGCAGGTCAGGTCGGTATCGATATGGCGGTTACAGATCGCTGGTTTGTAAACGGTTCAGCCTGGATCATGGATATCGATACAGATGTTAAAGTTGATGGTGTTGGCACCTTCAAAACGCATATCGACCCGATGGCCTTTATGGTGGGTGTTGGCTACCGCTTCTAATGATTCTGACTGCGGTTCTGAACGGACCGCGGAAGATAGCAAAGTACGTCTCTTTCAGCCCGGCTTGTGCCGGGCTTTTTTCGTATGGCTGATTTTGTCTGGACTGTGACCCAACCCGATACAAATCAATTAAATACCTGCCGCTTTATTTCAGTTATTCGCCACCCCTGCCGATAGTGACTATGTTCACTTTACCTTCCCCCAATGAGTGAGGATGTCTCCATGGGCTTATCTATCGTGCAGCGGATCATCGCCGGATTCGTGTTGATGCTGCTGTTGCTGATCCTGCTTGGTGTGATCAGTACCTTTAAAATCAAGGGTATAAATGACGGCCTCTCTGCCGTATCTGACCGGGCAACCCCGCTGGTAGTTGCTGTCGCAGGTCTCAAGGGGGCACTGCAGGATAGTAACCGCTGGGTGCTGGTCTACCGCACCAGTGAAGATGCCGCCCAGTTGCCGCAGCTGGCCAATCAGTTCAAGGAGCAGCAGAACCGCTTCGCCCAGCTGAGTCAGGAGATGGGTAAATTTACCGACGTAGCGGATGCTCGTGCCCGCTTCCAGCAGGTCGAGAGTGCTACCACCCAATTTTATGGCTTGGCGGATCAGGTGTTGGCCCAGCATCGGCAGTGGGTCAGTGCACTGGAGCAGCGCCACAAGTTGGAGATGGAATTTATCCGCCTTGAGGATACCTACCAGTGGGCGGCGGATCTGCTGCTGCAACAGACCGCCAGCAAGCGCTCCATGCGCAACAAGGCGGAGCTCATTACCTCGGGTATCGCCCGCGACCTGAAGAATATCCGCCGTGCCGATGCCAAAACCGACCTGAACGAGCTGGAAAAGGTGTTGAGCAAGGACATCGAGATGGCCCGCAAGCGGTTGGAGCGGGTGCTGGTGCCCGATGATGTGAAAGCGCGCTTTGTCTCCAATCTGGATCGGATGCAGGAGCTGGCACTTGGCGCTCAGGGCTTGCTGGCAACCATGCGTCAGGCTCAGCAACTGGCGCTGTCGCTGGCCACGCAAAATCAGCAGCTGGATGCCAGTCTGGTCAACAGCCTCAATTTGCTCGATGAGATGGGCAAGTCCGCCGGGGCCATTGCCAGCGACAGCCGGATCAACGCCGATGCGGCGGTCAGCAGTGCCAGCTTCTGGATCCTGGTGGTTGCCGCGATGTCGGCCGCTGCCGCGCTGGTGATCGGCTATACCACTGCGCGCAGCATTCAGCGCCCGTTGCAGATGATCAACA
The DNA here is from genome assembly GCF_000820225.1 of Aeromonas veronii bv. veronii. GTDB lineage: Bacteria > Pseudomonadota > Gammaproteobacteria > Enterobacterales > Aeromonadaceae > Aeromonas > Aeromonas veronii. The sequence goes on along the minus strand of NZ_CDDK01000042.1, from coordinate 9,062 downwards.
AGGAGCTCGATTACATGGCGGCCGGTGACATGACCCGTCGCATCAACTACCGCAGCAGTTGCGAATTTGGCAGCCTCTCTCGCTCCATCGATACGCTGGCGGGCAAGACCGGTGAACTACTCTCTCAAATCAATGCGGGCTCCCGTCATCTGGTGGATGAGGCGAGCCGCGCCGCCGAGATCAGCGAACGGGCCATGTCCCGGGTACAGGAGCAGAAGAGCCAGACCGATCAGGTGGCCGCCGCCATTACCGAGCTGGAAGTGAGCGCCACCGAGGTGGCCCGCTCTACCGATGGCACCAAGCGGGAAGTGGATCTGGCCGATGAAGAGGCGCGCAATGGTCGCCAGAAAGTGGCCACCACTCGCCGGATCACCGAGCAGCTGGCTGGCGCCATGGAGGAGGCGGTCGGCATCACCTACAAGCTGGGCGAATTCAGCAACAACATCGGCAGCATTCTCGATGTGATCCGCAGTATTGCCGAGCAGACCAACCTGCTGGCCTTGAACGCCGCCATCGAAGCTGCCCGTGCTGGCGATGCCGGCCGCGGTTTCGCGGTGGTAGCCGATGAGGTGCGGGCGCTGGCCAATCGCACCCAGACTTCGACCGAAGAGATCCAGGGGATGATTGAGAACCTGCAGAGCTCCAGCAAGCATGTGGTTGAAGTGATGGGGCGTAGCCAGGAGCAGACCCAGAGCTGTGTCGATCAGACCCGAGAGATGGATGTGGCGCTGCAATCCATTGCCGAGCGGATGGGGGCCATCAAGTCGATGGCGGATCAGGTGGCCCATGCCGCTCAGGAGCAGATCTCCGTCAGTCAGGGGGTCGCTCGTCATATCGCCGGTATTGCCGATGTGGCATACGAGACAGAGCGGGAGGCGCGCGAATCCGCCAGCAGCAGCGAAGTGTTGGCCGACCTGGTCGCCAAACAGCAGCAATTGATCGCACATTTCAAGGTCTAGGAGGGCTTATGTCTAAAAAGTGGATTGGAGCCCTGAGTCTCCTGTTGTGTGGCCAGCTGATGGCCAGCGAGCTGGTGATTGAAAGCTGGCGAACCGATGACAAGGCGTTGTGGGAGCAGAAGATTATCCCGGCGTTTGAAGCGGCGCATCCCGGCATCAAGGTGAGTTTTCATCCGGTGCAGAACGTCAACTACATGCCCACTCTGTGGGAGAGCCTGAAAGGGGGCAAGGCGGGGGATCTCATTACCTGTCGTCCGTTTGATGACTCGCTCGCCCTGTTCAAGGCAGGCCATCTGGCCGAGCTGACCGAAATGGCGGGGATGGAGAACTTCCCGAGTTTTGCTCAGTCACCCTGGCAGACCGACTCCGGTGCCCAGACCTTCTGTGTACCCATGGCCTCGGTGATCCATGGCTTCTTCTATAACAAGAAGATTTTCAGTGAGTTGGGGATCACCTTGCCGCAAACCCGCGACCAGTTCTTCGCCGTGCTGGACAAGATCAAGGCGGACGGTCGCTATGTGCCGCTGGCCATGAGTGGTTCCGAGAGCTGGGTTGCCTCCGAACTGGGGTTCCAGAACATTGGCCCCAACTACTGGAAAGGGGAGGACGGCCGTCTGGCACTGATCGGCGGGCAGGAGCGGTTGGACAACCCGCAATATGTGAAGGTGTTCGACGAGCTGGCCCGCTGGCGTTCCTACCTCGGTGAAGGTGGCGAGAGCCGCGATTATGCGACCAGTAACGAGCTGTTCACCTCCGGCAAGGCTGCCTTCTATGTGGCGGGCTCCTGGGAGATTGCCCCCTTCACCGGCAAGGTCGATTTTGGCGTCATGCGTCCGCCGGTGGCCAAACAGGGTGATGGCTGTTTCTTTACCGACCACACCGATATCGGTATGGGGATGAATCCGGCCAGCAAGAATAAAGTGGGGGCAATGGCTTTCCTGCAGTGGCTGACGACGCCGCAATTTGCCGAGCTCTATACCAACTCGTTGCCGGGATTCTTCTCCCTCTCCAACCACTTCTTCGATGTCACCAATCCGGCGGCTAAAGAGATGATGGAGTGGCGCGATCAGTGTGACTCGACCATTCGGGTCGCGACCCAGATCCTCTCCCGTGGTACGCCCAAGTTGGGGGATGAACTGGCCGAGGTGAGTCAGGCTGTGCTGCTTGGCAAGATGGAGCCCAAGGCTGCCGCGGATCGACTGGAAAGTGGCTTGAAGGGCTGGTATGCCCCTCATCAGGGCAACAAGGCCAAGAGCGTGGATTGTCAGTGTGATGCGGTTGCTCCTGCTCCTGCTCCTGCTTCGGCTTCAGCGCCAGCGACTGAGGTGTCCGCAGCTCCCGCGACCAGTGAAACGCCTGCCGTGGTGGCACCCGTAGAACCCGCATCAGCCGCCGCTGCACCATTACCGGCGCCGTCGGATGAGGTGGAGCAGGCGCTCTCCAACGAGCTGGAGGCGCCACAGCTGCCACAGCAATAGGTCATCAGCATCAATAAGAGCGGGAGGCATCAGCCTCCCGTTTTTTATGGCTCGCGGCCAGCATGTATCGCTTTATTGTGCTTCGTGGGGCCAGCGGCAGAGGCTGCCGATGCGGGCTACCGGGGCAAACCCCAGAGAGCGGTAAATGCGCTGGGCATGGTAATGCTCGTCAGCCACTATGATCAGCTGTTTGGCGCGGGACAATCCTGCGCGAGCCACTTGACTCAGTAGCTGGCGGCATAACCCCTGGTTGCGCCACGCATGGTGCGTGCGTACCAACTGGAAGCGCCCAAGTGTGCCGCAAAAGAAGAGGCCGCAGCTGGCGACCAGTTGTCCCTCTTTCCAGATCCCCCACCAGTCCCCGAGACCATCGGCAATCATGGCCTGATAGAGCGCCTGGCGGGATCGCAGATAGGGGAGATAGCTTTGTTCCGAGTGTCCCTCATCCCGTTCATGGAGTTCGAAGTCGAGCCACTCAGGCCAATCAGCTGTGGTGAAGGTGCGTGCCTCAACCTTGTTCATGTCGTCGTGAGGAGGTGGGCAGCTCTGTTCATCCAGCGCCAGTACCACGCACTCCATATATTGGTATCCCGTTGCGACAAAACCGGCGATCCGGCTGTTTTGTCCGGCCGCCAGTGGCCATTGGAAGGTGCGGTGGCGCACTCGAGGATCCTGGCCGATCAGCTGATCAAATGTGGCTTCCAGCCAGCCTTTGTCACGGTCGCTGGGTGGGTTGGGGAGTAGCAGGTAGTTGCCGAAGTAGTAATCGGGAGCATCCGGCGTGCGAACCGCCCAGAACTGATCGTGCTGAACAACCTCGCCCTGATAGCGATCGAACAGCAAGTCGGTGGCAAAGCCGGGGTGGGTATCCATGATGGTGCTCCTGCAAAGACTCATTCTGTTATCGGCAGGAGTGGGAAATAGATGAAAAGGGGCCGGAGAAACCTCCGGCCAAACAATCACACGCAGATTCAGAACGTCCAGGACGATCTGCCCCCATCATAACTCGACTGGGGCAATTTTGGGATGGGCACTTTTCGGTTACGTACCGTTAATTTTGTAAATATGAAGTTCGTCAGATCGGATGTGAGGTAAATCCCTGTTGACTTTGTGTCGTTTTGCTCATAAATATAAAGACGTTTAGACGTCCAAACATCCGTTTTGACGTAGGCTGATGGATTGCAGGACAGGGAGAAGAGCAGATGGGTTTTCACAGTGCACGTCAGGTTGAAGCGCTCAACCAGAGCTTGGCAGATTTGAATGGCGATATATCGGTCAGTTTCGAGTTTTTTCCGCCCAATAGTGAAGGGATGGAGAATACCCTCTGGCAGTCCATCGAACGGCTGAAAGTACTGGAACCCAAGTTCGTCTCCGTCACTTATGGCGCCAACTCCGGCACCCGTGATCGCACCCACAAGGTGATCAAGGACATCAAGGAGCGGACCGGCCTGATTGCGGCGCCGCACCTGACCTGTATCGATGCCAGCCGCGACGAATTGCGCACCATCGCCCGCGACTACTGGAACAGCGGCATTCGTCATATCGTGGCTCTGCGCGGTGACTTGCCGCAGGGGTTGGAGAAGCCGGATATGTATGCCACCGATCTGGTTGCCCTGCTCAAGTCGGAGGCTGACTTCGATATCTCGGTTGCCGCCTACCCGGAAGGGCACCCGGAGGCCAAGAGTGCGCAATCCGACCTGCTCAACCTCAAGCGCAAGATTGATGCTGGTGCCAACCGCGCCATCACTCAGTTCTTCTTCGATGTGGAAACGTATTTGCGCTTTCGGGATCGCTGCGCCGCTATCGGCATCGATGCTGAAATCGTGCCGGGGATCCTGCCGGTCTCCAACTATCAGACCCTGGCCAAGTTTGCCGGTTTTACCAACGTGAAGATCCCGCGCTGGATGCATCAGCGTTTCGAGGGGTTGGATAACGATCAGATGACTCGCAATCTGGTGGGGGCTAGCATCGCCATCGATCAGGTGCGCGTGCTGAGTCAGGAAGGGGTGAAGGATTTCCACTTCTATACCCTGAACCGCTCCGAGCTGACTTATGCCATCTGCCATACTCTGGGGGTTCGTCCCAAGGGTTGACCGGTGGTCACCGCGATAAAAGCAAAAAGCCAATGAGTTGCTCATTGGCTTTTTCGTTATGGCCGATTATCAAGGTCTGGTCGGGGCGATCTCTTTTGGCTCAAGATCGATAACCGCATTACCGGCAGCCCCCGGATACTGGCGATAGACCTGATCCTGCTCCAGTGTGTAGAAGGTATCCAGATAGTCGTCGTTGTTGGTCATCCAGGAGTCGGGCAGTGCCTTGACGATGCGACCGCCGAGATCGAGGAAGGGCAGGGCTTCCGGCACGCCACCCGCGGTAAAGCCGAGTTTGAGAGCTTCAATCAGCAGGGCGCTCAGCTCCTTGTAGTTGACGTTGTCATCCTGCTCCATCATCACCACATCGACGGCACCCCAGCGATAGCGATCCCAGTAAACCAGGATCTGGTTGGGGGTGTAGTCTGTGTTGTCATAGTCGAGGTAGGGCATGTCGACAATATCGACTACTGGTTCATCCCGGCTGGGATTAACCCCTGCGACCACTGCATACACTTCGGCTGCGCCGAGCAGCCAGGGCTCCTGATCATCCTTCAGTCTGATCTTTTTCAGGATACTGGTCTTGAGTGGCGCCGTGCTGGCCGCCACTCGCGGAGCGCTTTGCAGATCAGCATCGGCCAGCGCCTTGCGCATTACCTTCAAGCCTGCGTTTTTGGCTTTGACGGGATCGGCTTCGACTACCAGAACCGGCCGGGCCGGTGCCTTGTCCGCATCCAGATAGACGGGATTGCCAGCGCTGTCGAACGCTTCAATGGCGCTCCAGCTCTTCTCATCTCCACTTGGAACATAGGCGACCAGCGGTTCGACACCCTGTTGCAGTGCGGTGGCCTGATCGGTGTTGGCCAGTCGCAACTGCATCAGTTGCTTGACCTCGCCATCCAGTCCTTGCCGGCTGATGGCCGCCTGGTTGGCATCGCTCGCCTGCCGTTTAAGCCGTGGGCTGGCCTTTTGCAGCAGGTTGGGAAGCGGGCTCTGATATTGCTGATTGCTCAGCAGGGGCAGCAGGTTTTTCTGCTGAAGTGCGAGCTGGCGAGCCAGCTCTCGATCCGTATCGGCAGCCTGGACGCTCGTAGCACCCAATATGGCCAGTAGTAACAAGACAGCCTGATTTTTCATTTTTATACTCCGTTGCATGGAACCTGACAGGGCAACACGTCCGGGAAGATTGGTGCCCTAGCGCCACTAGAAGGAAATTAGTTTCACTTGTGAATCATTTTATCTGGATAGTGTGCAGAGGTTCACGGTTTGAGGTTCAATTGATTCCTTTGTCGATATGATTGGAACTGATAGATAGCCAGACCAATCAGCAGACCCCAGCAGGCTGCCGCGATGCCGAGCAGGCTGATCCCGGACGCGGTAATGATAAAGGTGAGCAGCGCAGCTTCTCGCGCTTCATCCTCTTGTAAGGCAGAGTGCAGGCTGCTGCCGATGGTACCTAGCAGGGCCAAACCAGCGACGCAGGTGACAAGGGCTGCCGGAAAGGCGCTAAACAGGGCTGCGACGGTCGCACCGAAGCAGCCGGTCACGAAATAAAAGCAACCCGCCCATACCGCAGCTGGCCAGCGGCGCTTGGTATCCGGGTCGACCTCTTTGCCCATGCAGATGGCGGCAGTGATGGCGGCCAGATTGAAGGCATAGCCGCCAAAAGGGGCGAGCAGCAGGCCAGTCAGGCCAGTCCAGCTGATCAGCGAGGAGGTGGCAGGCTGATAGCCATGGGCTCGCAAGATGGCAATCCCCGGCATGTTTTGCGATGTCATGGTGACAATGAACAACGGCAGCGCGATACCAAACAGAGCATCAAGGGAGAAGGCTGGCCATGTCCAGACCGGGCTGGCTAGTTGCCAGTGAAGGGTGCCCATTTGCAAATCCTCCCGCACGCTGCAGATCAGCATCCCCACTCCCAGTACCAGCACCATGGTATAGCGGGGCCAGAGATGACGACCCAGCAGGAAGGCCAGCAGCAGGGTGCCAAGCAGCAAGGGATCTTGCGGGGCGACCTTGAACAGATCCAATCCGAATCTGAGCAGCACGCCAGCGAGCATGGCGGCGGCCAGTGGAGCCGGGATATGTTTCATCAAGCGGTCAAACCAGCCGCTGATGCCACACAGAGTGATCAGCAGGGAGGAGATCACAAAGGCGCCGATCGCTTCCGCCAGAGTGAAGTTGCCCAGCGTGGCGATCAGCAGTGCCGCGCCCGGTGTGGACCAGGCGGTCAGTACGGGCATGCGGTAATAAAGAGAGAGGCCGATGCAGCTCACCCCCATGCCGATCCCCAGCGTCCAGAGCCAGGAGGCAACTTGGGCAGTATCAGCACCTGCTGCCGTGGCGGCCTGGATGATCAGGATGACGGAACTTGTGTAGCCGACCATCACGGCGATAAAGCCTGCGATCAGATGGGGGATGGCGAAGGGCATGACTCTTCCTCTTGGCGTTGTGACGCGCTGTGCGTTATTACGTACAATACAGCTTTGACTATATCGCTGTGCGCTATAGCGCACAATGTGCATCGTGCAAGAGTAATAAAGAGGCAGTTATGCAAGAGATGAGTCAGCATCTGGCTGCTCGACTGAAGGGGCTGCGCAGCGAGCGCGGCTGGAGCTTGGATGCCACTGCGCGCGAAACGAGTGTCAGCAAGGCGATGCTGGGGCAGATTGAGCGGGGAGAGTCCAGCCCGACGGTGGCGACGCTGTGGAAGATAGCCACCGGGTTTCGAGTCTCCTTTTCCAGTTTCATTGAGCCCATACCCGCTGCGCAGGCAGAGGTGCTCTATCGCACCGCCGATGCCATTCGCCAGCAGCCAGCGGGAGAGGGCATGCAAGTGGCACCGCTCTTCCCTTATGAAAACCGGTTTGGTTTCGAGTTGCTTGAGCTAACCCTGTTGCCGGGTTACCAGCGTGAATCCGAGCCCCATGAGCCGGGAGTGACCGAGCATGTCATCGTCATCAGCGGCATGATGGAGGTGCTGGTGGAAGGGGAGTGGCGCTCATTTGAGCAAGGGGAGGCGGTGCGTTTTGCTGCGGACCGTCCCCATGGTTATCGCAATCTCGGCATAGCCCCGGCTATTTTCCACAATTTGATCCACTATCCGGTGGCAACACCCTGAACACGTTCCGCAGTCATTAACCCGGACGACCATCTGCTCTGGGGCGGATCAGTATCGGGGTATAGACCCAGACAAACAGACCATAGGCAGCGATCCAGGCAAGCGCGCTGAGGTTCCAGCCATGCAGGGTATAAGCAGGCCAGAACAGGGGAATCGCCACCCGCATTGTGGCGGCAGCGATAACCAGGGCGAATGCGCCAGTGATCCTGCGTCCTACCTGCAAGGCTCGACCGCTATGGCCGAGGGAGACTCGTGCAATCATACCCAGAATCATGGTCCCCATGCAGCCTGCGCTAAGCAGGTGACTGGCCATCGACAACGTGATGGGCTGACCCGCGCTATGTGCCGCAAGTGCGAGCAGGCCAAGAGGGATAAACAGATAGGCGAGATGGAGTGACCACAGCAGGGGATGCGCAAGGGTCGATGGCAGATGCCAACGCAGTTGCCGCCACAGATGCAAACTCGCCGCCACTATATAGAGAGGCACTATATATATGCTGGTGACCCATTGGGTGGGGAGCAGCAGCCAGCAGAGCAAGATAAGCCACTGTGTCGCGAGCGCAGTCCGTTCCAGCCAGAGTCGAGGTGCAGCTTTCTCCTGACCGGTTGCTCGGGCGGTGAAGAACGGAATCACCCTTCCACCCATCACGGCTATGAGGGTGGTAAACAACAGCACCGTTGTGATCAGCAGATGCTCAACGGTGGTCCAATCGGCCTGCCATAACCAGCTGGCGCCATTGAGCAGGGTCAGTATCAACAACAGGGGCACGAAGAAGAGGTTGCGCCATTGCCGGGTTATCAAGATAGGCTTGGCAAGGAACCAGGCGCAAAGCGGCAACCAGAGCAGGTCTGCCAACATCAGAATCGTATTCTCTTCACCCAGCCAGGGTAACAAGGTCCTTGGCAACATCCACACCCCCACCACCATTGCCAATGGCCAGCTCCGAACACCGGGATGGGCCGTCCAGTTCTGCACCGCGGTGAGCAGAAAACCCGCGACGATGGCAGCCCCGAAACCAAACAGCATCTCATGACCATGCCACCAGATTGGGTTGGCAATCCCGGGCAAGGTAAGCCAACCGTTGAGCTGCCCCAGCCAGAGCAACATGGCGACGGCCGCAAAGAGAGCCCCGAACAAGAAGAAGGGTCGGAACCCCAAGCGGAACAGCGAGACGATTTGCTCTTCCTTATGGCTATCGAGGATTTGATGCATGAGGGCATTCCAATTGAACATTTGAGATGGCAATTATAAATTGGCTTTTCAAATGTTCAATTTAAATCCGGCAATAGTCAGGATTGATGCCATTTCGAGCAAAAAAGAGGTGGTTGCTTGATATCTGAGCGAACGAATTTTTTTGATGAAAAAGCCCTTGTCATCCCGGCGCGGCTCCCTATAATGCGCCCCTACCAG
>NZ_CDDK01000041.1:137603-175436 GCF_000820225.1 Aeromonas veronii bv. veronii | reverse complement strand
ACAGCGATGTGAAGAATCACATCACTGGCTGCGAGGATGACACCTCACTGACGCGGCAAACAATTTAGCGAAAGCTAACCGAATGCGGAGCGGTAGTTCAGTCGGTTAGAATACCGGCCTGTCACGCCGGGGGTCGCGGGTTCGAGTCCCGTCCGCTCCGCCACTAATTTGAAGGCCTTCCCAGATGGGAAGGCCTTTTTGCTATGGGCGGTTTTGTCCATAAGAACCACAGATTTGCACAGCAGAGCCCAGTCGTGAGACTGGGCTCTGCTGTTTTTAGCGTGTTAAGCAGCCAGTGTTAGCATCTATCTAGAGGAAGAGAACTAAGACCCTGTTATCTCCTCCATTTTCTATCTATATCAAGCCCTTATCTGATCGATTACTGGCCATTTTAACTGGTTTACTTTTGGCCAAACTCTGTTAATGGTGCGCGATTAGGGTTGTATCTCGTTTATAACTCGGTAGAGTAAGGGCATCTTGAGTTTGCCTGTCCCGCGCCGAGTTTGCCGGGTTCCTGGTGTAACTTGGCCAGTTTTTATCAACCTTAAGTCAGTGGTATCGATATGGAACAAGTAAACAAGTCCACCTTCAGCGATGTACTGGAATATGTGCGTATGTCCCGTCGCCAGAACAAACTCAAGCGTGAAATTGCGGATAACGAGAAGAAGATCCGTGACAACCAGAAGCGCGTGCTGCTGCTCGACAACCTGAGCGACTACATCAAGCCGGGCATGAGCATTGATGATGTGCAGGCGATCATCGCCAACATGCGTGCCGATTATGAAGAGCGAGTGGATGACCACATCATCAAGAACGCCGAGCTCTCCAAAGAGCGTAAAGAGCTGAGCACCAAGCTGAAGGGCATGAGCTCTCACAAATAAGCGTTGCGCTTTCGCTTAAGAAACACCGGCCACTGGCCGGTGTTTTGTTATCAGCTCGGATCTCTGCCACTCCTGCAACAATCGGCTCCCCTTTTTAGAATTGCCCTGTTACCATCACTACAAAGCGGTCAATAGTTTCAAGCCATTGACTTGAAAAGACTAAGCTTGAGTGAAACACAATAAATTGCGCAACCATGGTGGGGCTGATATGGGCGCATCAGAACAGACGGATTTGACACAAGTGGCATCTCAAGATTCATCTGTCCAGACCTCGGACGGGAACCCAAAGCGCAAGCGTCGTCCCTGGTGGCGTTGGCTGTTCTGTTTTCTCTTTTTATTGTGCCTGGGGGCGGTGATCGCTCTGGTTGGCTATGAGATGAAAACCTCGAAGCTGCAATCTCAGGAGATTTCCCGCTATGCCGCCAAGCTCACCTATCAGGTCGAGCCTGGTCAGAGCAAGCAGATCGCTTTCCCTGAGGATGGCCCGTTCGACAAGCGGCTCGGCTATGTGCAACTGCCGATGATGCAGGAGCGTTTGCTGCAGCGGGGCTATGAAGTCAGCAAGCAGGTGCATTTCTCCGACGCGCTCTATGACTACGCCAGTCGTGGCTTCTTCGTGCCCTATACCGAGAAAGTGCAGGCCGGTTTGACGCTGCACGATTGCCGCGCCGAGCCCTTCTATCAATTCAAGTATCCGACCCATCACTATCCGGATTTTGACTCCATTCCGCCGCTCGTCATCCAGTCGCTGCTGTTTATCGAGAACCGCGACTTGCTGAGCAATGAAGAGCCGTTGGCGAACCCGGCGGTCGACTGGCCCCGTTTTGCCAAGGCGGCGCTATCTCAGGTGGGCAAGGCGCTCGATATGCAGGATCAATCTGCCGGTGGCAGTACCCTGGCGACCCAGGTGGAGAAGTATCGCCACTCGCCGGATGGCCTGACCCTGTCGCCGACCGAGAAGATCCGTCAGATGGCCTCTGCCAGCGTGCGGGCTTATCGTCTCGGGCCGGAAACCCTCGAAGCGCGCAAACTGGTCGCCTGGGCCTACCTCAACTCGGTACCGCTCTCGGCTGCGCCGGGATATGGTGAAGTGCATGGTCTGGGAGATGGTCTCTGGGTCTGGTTTGGTGCCAACGTCGATGACGTGAACCGTCTGCTGGATCCCGCCCGCAACCAGAATGCACCGCTGGCCGAACAGGGGCTTGCCCTGCGTCAGGTGGTCTCGCTGATGATTGCGCACCGCCGTCCTTCTTACTATCTGGCTCAGGGGCGAGAGGCATTGGCTACCCTGACCGACAGCTATCTGCGCCTGTTTGTGCAGGAGGGAATGATAACGCCGCCACTGATGGAGGCGGCGCTCAAGGCCAAGATTACGTTCCGTGACTTCCTGCAGTCCCCTGCTATCACCCGGGTGAACAACAACAAGGGGTTGCAGGTTGCCCGTACTCGCCTGAGCCGTCAGCTCGGGGTGCAGCTCTATGACCTCGACCGGATGGATCTGACCGCCGATACCAGCCTCAACATGCCGCTGCAGAACGAAATCTCCCGTTATCTGCAACAGCTGGCCGACCCGACGTTTGCCGCCCAGGTAGGGCTGTTTGGTGAGCGCCTGCTCTCGCCGGAGAAGACCGGCGATGTGCGCTACAGCTTCACCCTGTTCGAGAAGTCGCCGGAAGGGTTCAAGGTGCGGGTGCAGACCGACAACACCGATCAGCCGTTCGATATCAACGAAGGCTCCAAGCTGGAGTTGGGCTCAACCGCCAAGTTGCGGGTGCTGACTACCTATCTAGAGATCGTGGCCGAGCTGCACGACAACTATGCCGGGATGCCGGTCGAGAATCTGCGCAAGCTGGCTGCCGTCTCTCAGGACAACCTCAGCCGCTGGGCTATCTCCTATCTGATGACGGCTCAGGACAAGAGCCTGCCTGTGATGCTGGAAGCGGCGCTGGATCGCAAATACTCCGCCAGCCCCAACGAAGGGTTCTTTACCGGTGGTGGCATGCACACCTTCAACAACTTCCGCCGCGAGGATAACAATCGCATTCCGACGTTGCGTGACTCTCTGCGTGAGTCGATTAACTTGCCCTTTGTACGGCTGATGCGCGATATCGTGCGCTACAGCCTCTACAAGGAGGGCAACCGTGCCCAGCTGCTCAAGGATGACAAGGATCCCCGTCGTCAGGAGTATCTGGCCAAATTTGCCGACAAAGAGGGCCAGACCTATCTGCTGCGCTTCTGGCGCAAATATCGCGGCAAGACCCCCGAGGAGCAACTCGATACCTTCCTCGACGGTCTCAAGCCGAGTGCGGTACGTCTGGCGGCGGTTCACCGCTACCTGATGCCGGAAGCCAGCGAAGCCGCATTTGCTGCCTTCCTGGCGGAACGGTTGCCGCGGGAGAAGCTGAGTGCGAAACGGGTCAATCAGCTCTATGTGAGCTATGGACCGGGCAAGTATTCACTGCCGGATCAGGGCTACATCGCCCGGGTTCACCCGCTGGAGCTGTGGCTGCTGGCCTATCTCAAGGAGTTCGACAAGGCGACCTTTGCCGACGCTGTGGCGGCCAGTCGTGACGAGCGGCAGGAGGTTTACAGCTGGCTGTTCAAGACCCGTCATCGCAGTGCCCGTGACAGCCGGATCCGCACCATGCTGGAGGTTGAAGCCTTCCTCGATATCCATCAGCGCTGGGCCAAGCTGGGTTATCCGTTTGATCATCTGGTGCCTTCGCTGGCGACCGCGTTGGGTAGCTCCGGCGATCGCCCGGCTGCACTGGCCGAGCTGATGGGGATTATCCAGAATGGCGGTGTCCGCTCGCCAACCTTGCGTATCGAGCATCTCTCGTTTGCCAAGGGGACGCCCTTCGAGACCGAGTTTGAGCCGCAGCACACCGAGGGAACCCGGGTGATGCCGGCAGAGGTGGCGGCCGCCCTGCGCAGTGCGCTCTCCAAAGTCGTTGAAGGGGGTACGGCAAGACGTATCGCCGGTGCCTTTACCCTGCCGGACGGCACTGTGCTGCAGATGGGGGGCAAGACCGGAACCGGGGATAACCGGATTGAAACCGTGGGTCGTTATGGCAACGTGACCAGCTCGCTGGCGCGCAACCGCACCGCGACCTTCGTTTTCTATCTGGGTGAGGATCACTTCGGTACCCTGACCGCCTATGTACCGGGTAGCCAGTCTGACAAGTTCCGTTTCACCTCTGCGCTGCCGGTGCAGGTGCTCAAGGGGATGGCTCCCCTGCTGACGCCTTACCTGCAACCTAGCTCCCATACCCAGTGTCTGGCGAACCAGTGATGCGAGCGAATTACCGCTCATCACGCAGATAACTGACCAGAAAAAACGGGGAGGCTGACAGCCTCCCCGTTTTTATTTCCTCATCGGACGCAGCCGCGCTCGATTGCGATCAGGCGTTCAGTACGAACTGCTCGATCACCTGAGCCACGCCATCTTCATCATTGCGGGCAGTGGTGTGCTGGGCGAGAGCCTTGATCTCGTCGGTGGCATTGCCCATCGCAACCCCGAGGCCTGCGTATTCGATCATGTGGCGATCGTTGCCCGCATCCCCGACGCAGATCACCTGAGCGGCGGTCAGGCCTAAGTGCTCGGCCAGTGCGGCCACGCCTGTTCCCTTGTTGCTCTGCTTGTTCATGAACTCGAGGAAGAAGGGGGCGCTCTGTACCACGGTATAGCGCTCATAGAGCTCTGCAGGCAGTCGCTCGATGGCGCGGGAGAGCTGGGGCGGCTCGTCGATCATCATCACCTTCATGATCTGTTCGTCGGCAGGCAGGGTGGCGAAGTCGATCAGATTGATCGGCATGCCGATCAGGCGGGATTCGTGCTCTGTGTAGGTGCTGACACGGGGACTGATGAGGCCCTGGGTGACCGAGAAACCATGGACGTTCACTTCCAGCTCGTCAGCCAGTCTGGCGACGGCGCTGGCGTCACGGCCGGTCAGCAGCTGGCTGCGGATGATGCGCTTATCGGCCACCTGTTGCACCAGGGCGCCGTTGTAGCAGATGACGTAGTCATGCTCTGTGGTGAGGCCGAGCTCTTCCAGATAGCGGCTCATCCCTTCCAGCGGGCGGCCGGAGGCCAGCACAACGGTTACCCCTTTGGCGCGCGCGGCACTGATGGCGGCGTGGGTGCGGGGAGTAATCTGGCCCTGCGGGTTGAGCAGGGTGCCATCCATATCCAATGCGATCAGCTTGTACATCTCTCACTACCTGAGTCTGGGTGGCCCGCCCGGTGGGGCCAAGGAAGTGGCGAGTGTAGCGAAAATCGGCGGCGGGATCACGGCCGGTTCAGCGATGGGGCCGTGCCGGTTGCTCTATTTGTGCCCCTCGTAAGGGGTCATCTCCAGGGTTTCATCATGGATGGTCAGGCGGGTAGGGCCTCGGGTGATGGTAACCTTGCGTTTGAAGCTGGCCATCTCGACCTCGATGCCGGAGTAGAGGTGCTGGGTGGCAATGACCTCCATCTGAGCCATCAAGTTTCGCAGCTCCTCCTGGTTGGCGGTGAGCTGCTCATCGAGCTGGGCCAGTTCGGCCAGCTGATGGTCCCGGATCGGTTTGAGCTTGCGCAGGGTATCCGGATTGCGCTTGTCGCTGGGCAGTTGCAGCAACTTCATGACCAGCTCCTTGATTTTCTCCAGCTGGGCCTGACACGCCTGCTGACGCAGCTTGAGCTGGTGTTCCTGCTCCTTGTGGGTGAAGTAGCCGCCAAGGATCTGCAATCGGGTATGGTTGGCGGCCTCGGCCCCCAGGCTGGGAGCCATGATCAGGCGATTGGCAATACTGGTGCCCCCCAGCAGAGTGCCTTTGCGCATGTTGCTATCGCCCACCTTGATATCTTGTCCGCTGCGGGAGTAGCAGTGGCTGAGCTGGCTCTGGATCTGGATATCCCCCCCCGCTTCCAGCTGGGCATACTGGGCGTAGCTGGCGTGGATCTCCCCTTGCGCATTGAGCTGGCAAAGGTACTCCCCCTGCTCGTTGCGGCGGCCAATGATGCCGTGGCGTACCGTGATGCTGCCCCCCGCCTCGATCCAGCCTCCTTCGATAAAGCCGCCAATCACGATGTCACCGCTGACCCGGATCTTCATGCCCGGGTTGACGTCGCCGCTGACGATTAAGCCCCCTTCAAAATCAATATGGCCGTGGCGGGCATCCACCTGTTTGACGCTGAGCACCTCGTCCACCTTCATGCCCGCTTTCTCCTGACAGGGCAGGCCAGCCCGACCGGCAATCAGCAGGTCGGGATCGTCGGGGGAGATGAAGGTGCCCTCGCCAGCGCTCATCGGACTGTCTTTGCCATCCTTGGCGGGCAGGTCCTGACCGGTCACGGTAAAACCGGGTACCCCGACGGTGGCCGGATGACGGCGCATCAGCGGAGCGCCTGCCTTGACGGTGACGATGGAGCCGAGATCCCGCAGGTCGACCTTGCCATGCCCTAACTCCTGCGGTTTGAGGATCCGTTCGGCCGGGGTCTCCACCAGCCGCTCATAGCGAGTGTCCTGACCATTGACGGCAGGCTGGCCGTTGGCAATCACCAGCTTGAGCTGACTGCCGGGGGCGGCCTCCTTGGCTGACTGGATGGCAGCGGTGAGCAGTTGCTCACTCACCCCCTGTTTGATTTCGCTGATGGCGATCGCCTCTTTCAGCTGTTCCAGCGTCACATACTTGCCACCCCAGTCGGCAGTGATCTGGGCGATGGCGCTCATGCGATCCTTCTCCACGATTACGGCGAGTCGGGCATCCTGACGCTTGCCGACAGGGATGGGGTTGGCGGGGACGGGGGCGGCAGGGTTGGTGAGCAGGGTATTAAGCAGGCTGATGGCCTGTTTGATCCCCTCGGGCAGCGGCTGATAGCGGCGACAGTTGGAAGCGAGCAGCAGAGCCTGCACATCCTGTTCCGTGACAGGTTTGGTGAGACCGGCGGCAATCCGCAGGCAGACCAGTTCCATATCGCTTGATAGCAGCAACCACTCTTTGCTTAACACCGCATCTCCTTGCTGGATGAGAACGGAACGATCGGCTCGTTCCTCTACTGTCATTTAATCTCTCAATGATTAATAAAGCGAGTCACCAACCCTGAGAGTGGGCAGTATTCAGATATTTCCTCTGAATGGTCAATGAATTGAAGTTAAATCGGTGATGGCGGCCGGATAAATATGGGTGCTGTTTGGCAATGGCGTGAAAAGGCGGATCGCAGCGCCAGCAACATAGGGTCGCTGGCAGGGGCGGTAGTTATCAGCTGCGCTGGGCTGTTCTGGCCAGGGTGAGGTAATCGCCGAGTACCGGCTCACCCAGCATATGGCGGCGCAGCATGTCGAGGGCGGCAAAGGCGAGGATCTTGCGGCGGCTCTCCGGGTCGGGGTGGCTGACCTTGACCGTCTGACCGATGTGCATGCCATCGGCGCTGAGCAGCAGTGGCACCCCCTCTGTGCCCTCTCGCCCTATGGTCAGTTGCAGGCCCGCATCGGCGGTCGGCAGTTGCGCCAGCTCATCGGCCAGTTGCGTACTGAAGTTGGCCTCCAGCCGGGGATGGCCGTGACAAAGCGCCAGCAGCGCACCGCCACTCTCCCCCTCTAGCAGAGCCAGCGGTTTGCCTTGCAGCAGCGCCAGGATCTGCTGCGCCGGTTCCGTATCTCCGCTGCCAACCAGCCAGGGGCGGATCGTATCCAGCAGTCGGCGTTCGGCACTCTCCATATCAGCGGCACTGGCGCCGTGGCCGATCAGTTTCAGCTCGATAAGGGGCATGGAGGAGCGGTAACCCAGCTCAATACCAGCTGGCCAGGGGTTGCCATCCAGCATATCGCTGAGTGCCGACTCCGAGACGCCGAAGGTGTAAAAGCGACGCAGCTCGGTATCGATCTGTGCCCCGGCCAGCTGTTTGAGGCGCGGCAGAATTTGCTCACGCACCATCTGCTTGAATTCGAACGGCACGCCCGGGGTGAAGAAGAGCTGGCTCTGGCCACTTCGCACCACAAAGCCGCAGGCGGTGCCGACCGGGTTGTCGAGGATCTCGCTCCCCTGTGGCAGCCATGCCTGTTTGGCATTGCTTTGTGCCATGGGGCGGCCACGGCTGGCGTAGCGCGCTTCGATGGTAGCGAGCCAGTCGGGGAAGAGGGTGAGCGGCTGGTCAAAGGCTTCAGCGGCTGCCTGAGCGGTCAGGTCGTCGGCAGTGGGCCCGAGCCCGCCACACACCAGCACCACCTCGGCGCGGCTGGCACTCTCTTGCAGTACCGTTTTCAGGTCGGCGAGGTTGTCCCCCACCGTCAGGCGACGGCGTACCTGCCACCCCTGTTCCAGCAGCAGAGCGCTGAGCCAGGCCGCGTTGGTATCCACCACCAGACCCGTCACTATTTCGTCTCCGGTACTGATGATCTCGATACGCATGGCAGGCTCCTTGGATTAAACGGGTGGCAACGGTTGGCCTCGGGCCAACACAATCAGGCTTTGTTGTGCTCGAAGTAGTAGCTGATCCGGGTACGCGGATTGAGGTACTCGAACACGGCGGGCGGCAGCCGTTTGGGGTGGATCACCTTGGCGATCGACAGTTCGGCTTGCTGCAGGTCGATGATGGCGGCTTCCTGACGGGGAATGCGCGGATCGTAGACCAGCACCGAGGGGTAGAGCAGGCGGGAAGCGTTGACCGACATTACCAGCCCCACCTGACCATTGGAGAGTTGCACCACGCTGCCGGGGGGATAGATCCCCATCAACCGGATCAGCATGCTGAGGTACTCCGGATTGAACTGCGCCTTGCGCTGCTTGTAGAGGCCGCTCAGGGCCGAGTAGGGCACCTTGGCCTGCATGTGGCAGAGGTTATCGTACTCGTTGATCAGCGACACCATCTGGGTCAGCGGATCGAGCTGGCCACCCTTGAGCCCTTCCGGCCCGCTGCCATCGAGATATTCGTGGTGATGGAGCACGATCCCCTTCGCCTCGGCCGGGAAATCCTTGGCCAGATTGAGCAGATCCAGCCCGTAGCGCGGGTGCTGGGCCATCAGGTTCTGTTCCGGTTTGGTCAGCGGCTCGGTCTTGCGCAGGATCTGGCTCGGGATCTTCAACTTGCCGATATCGTGGAACAGCGCCCCCATGCCGACCTGACGGATCTCGTCGGCCGTCATGCAGCACTCCTTGGCCAGCAGCATGCTGAGCACGCTCACATTGAGGGAGTGGAAGTAGAGGTTGTTGCCATCCTCGCTGTCGGAGACCAGATGGAGCACCATCTCGTCCACCGAGAGCAGCTGTTCTGTCATGGCGTTGACCAGCTCCTGCGCCTCGCCGATGGCATTGAGGGGGCGGGACTGGATCTTGCTCATCACGCTGCGCACCTGCGCCAGCGACTGCTGGAACTGCTTCTCGCACTGCTGCAGGTTGCGGCGATAGAGTTGCAACTGCTCGATGCGGCGATCTTTCTCCTGCTGCATCTGGGCCTGACGCTGGGCGGCGTCTGCGCTCTCTTGTTGCTGAGGCTGTACCTGATTGAGAGGCTTGGGCGGAACGTCGCTCTTGTCGGGAATGATGGTGACCAGTTTCAGGCCGAGACGGCGGATCAGCTCGATCTCTTCTTCACTTTTGATCTTGAAGCTGGAAAACAGGAACGGGTGTTCGCGCCACCCCAGTGGCAGGGATACATAGTTGCCGACTTGCAGTCGATCTACGGAAATCTTGATACCGGTCATTATCTTGGAAGCAGGAGACACACTGAGCCGTATGCTAGTCAAAGGCGGGGGTGAATACAAAAGGTATCTGATGACAGGGCAGGAGCTTTATTATAGGCTTCTGGATGTCCAGACATATTTACTGATGCAGTACAGGGAGTAAGCATGCCGATCAAGATCCCGGATCAGTTACCCGCCGCCGAAGTGCTGGGGCAGGAGAACATCTTCGTGATGACGGAATCCCGGGCCGTCACCCAGAACATCCGTCCGCTGCGGGTGCTCATCCTCAACCTGATGCCAAAGAAGATTGAGACCGAGATCCAGCTGATGCGGATGCTCTCCAACTCGCCGCTGCAGGTGGATGTGGATCTGCTGCGCATCGATGACAGGGAGTCAAAGAACACGCCGCAGGCCCATCTGGAGAACTTCTATCACGACTTCGAGCAGGTGCGTGGCAACAACTACGACGGCATGATCATCACAGGGGCGCCGCTCGGGCTGGTGGAGTTCGAGGAGGTGGTCTACTGGCCGCGCATCGTCGAGATCATCGAGTGGTCCCATCAGCATGTGACCTCTACCCTGTTCCTCTGCTGGGCGGTACAGGCGGCGCTGAAAGCTTTGTATGGCATGGAGAAACAGACCCACGGCGAGAAGCTCTCCGGGGTTTACCGCCACCATCGCCTCGATGAGCACGAGCCGCTGCTGCGCGGTTTCGATGACGAGTTTGTCGCCCCCCACTCCCGTTACGCGGCGTTTGATGGCGATCTGATCCGTGCCCAGACCGACTTGCAGATTTTTGCCGAGTCAGAAGAGGCGGGAGTCTATCTGGCGGCGACCAAGGATTGTCGTCAGGTGTTTGTCACCGGGCACCCGGAGTACGATGCCCTGACGCTGGACGGGGAGTATCAGCGGGATCTGGCGGCAGGGCTCGAACCGGCCATTCCGGTCAACTACTACCCGAATAACGATCCGGGCAAGACCCCGCGCGCCAGCTGGCGCAGCCACGGTCATCTGCTGTTTGCCAACTGGCTCAACTACTACGTCTATCAGCTCACCAGCTATCGGGTGGAAGATATCGGCAAGGTCTTTACCTACGACCAGGGAGGCAAGTAGTCAGTCGCCCTGCGCCAGCCGCTGGGCCAGCTGGTCGAGCCATTGGCGGTGGCAGGCCAGGGTAAACGCCTTGGGTCTGTGGGCCTTGATGGCGGCCATCGCCTCTTGCTGTGGCTGGCCGAGGGTCATCAGCAGCGCGGCGGCGACCAGACCGGTACGACCGCTGCCCCCTTTGCAGTGGATGACCAGATGTTTGCCATCCCCCAGCAGCTCGCGCAGCTGCGGCAGCGCCTGTTGCCAGGCGGCCTCGAAGGCTGCATCGGGGGCCAGATCATCCTCGATGGGCAGATGGAACCAGCGCATCCCTTCGTGCTCGACCTGCTGGCCGAGCTGCGCCACTTCGAGTCGGATCAACTCGGCGTTTGTCATCAGGGTCACCACTCCGTGGGCACCGGCCAACCGCAGTTGATCGAGCGCCAGGGTCAGCGGCACCTGCTGGGTGCCGGGGCAGGGGGTCAGCAGCAGCTGACCGTCGACACGGGGAACCTCAAGGCTCCAGAAGGGGTGATACGGGTGCATGGCGGATCCTCGCGTGGTGGCCTCAGGGCTGCGGCCGGTGAATGGCGCCAAGGATAGGCGGGGCGGGGGGGATGTCAATGGCCGTTGTGTTTGCCCCGGTTTACGGGCAGAGTCTAAAAAATTGAGCGGTTCAAGGAGTTAAGATGAGAAACCTGGATCAACTGGATTTGGATATCCTGGCCCATCTGTTTCGGGATGCGGGCATGACCAACAAGGATCTGGCCGCGCTGGTGGGCGTTGCCCCCTCCACCTGTCTGGAGCGGGTGCGCAAGTTGCAGCAGGATGGCGTGCTCAAGGGAGCGCACTGCGAAGTGGATTATCAGGCCCTCGGTGGTCACATTCAGGCCATGGTCTCCCTGCAGCTGGCCCGCCACAGCCGCCAGATCATCGATGCCTTCCGCGATGCCATTCTGGCGCTGCCCGAAGTGATCAGTCTGTTCCACATGGGCGGCAAGGATGATTTTCTGGTGCACCTCTGTGTCTCTGATACCGAGCACCTACGCAACTTCGTCTTTGATCACTTCACCTCCCGCGAAGAGGTGGTGCACCTCGAAACCTCGCTGGTATTCGAGCACAAGTTCAGCCGCTCCCTTCCCTGCTTTCCCCAGCCATAACGGCCTGTGGGCCGACGGTATGGATAGATGGAAAAAACCGCCAGCTGGCGGTTTTTTCCATTCTGCTATGGGTTGAAGCAGCACGGGCGGCTCAATTGGCGGCGGTGCGTTCATCCTTGGCCGTCTGATAGAGGCTCTTCTGATAGGCCATGCTGCCCCACAGGGCAAGACCAAGGGCATTCTCCTTCAAGGCGTCCGGCTGCGCCGCCAGAGTCAGCTTCTCGCTGGCATTGTCGTAGACATAGCCCTCTGCCGCCCGTTCCGGTTGCAGGATCACCACATCCTTGCCGCGCATCAGGGCGAAGTTCTTGTCGTACTGCATGATGGCGCGCCCCGGCCAGTCGGCGGGCATGCGGGTCAGATCCTTGCCGAGCATGGGGTAGTCGGCACTGATCCCCATCAGGGAGAGCAGGGTCGGCGCCATGTCGATCTGGCTGACGATGCGCGGATCCTTTCTCGGCGCAATACCGTCGCCCACGATAACCCCCGGGATATGGAAGCGGGGAATGGGCACCAGACTGGCGCCACCGACCCGGCTGTCGTGATCGGCGATGACCAGAAACAGGGTGTCCTTCCAGTATTCGGACTGTTTCGCCCTCTTGAAGAACTCGCCGATGGCGTAATCCGCATACTTGGCCGCGTTGTTGCGGGTCTGCTTGGGCTGCTCGAACAGTTCGATGCGGTTGTCCGGGAATTCGAACGGATCGTGATTGCTGGAGCTGAACACCAGACTGAAGAAGGGTTTGCCCTCCTTGTGCAACGCCTTGAAGGTCTCGTCGGCCTTGGCCATCAGATCCTCATCGGAGGCGCCCCAGGAGCCCTTGAACACCGGATTGTCGAAATCCTTCTGTTCGACGATGGTGGTGAAGCCGTTGCCGAGGAAGAAGCTGCGCATGTTGTCGAAGTGACTCTCGCCGCCATAAATAAAGCTGGTGTCGTAACCCCGTTGTTTGAGCAGATCCGCGATGGTGAAGAAGTTGGTCTGGCTCTTGCCGAGTTTGACCACCGCCTGTGCCGGGGTCGGCGTGAAGCCGGTCAGTACTGCCTCGATACCGCGCACCGAGCGGGTGCCGGTGGCGTAGAGCTGCTCGAAGGCCCAGCCCTGCTGCGACAGGGCGTCGATGTTGGGGGTAAGCGGCAGGCCGCCGAGGGAGCCGACAAACTGGGCGCCCAGACTCTCCTGCAGCAGGATCACCAGATTCTTCGGTTTACCCTGGAAGCTCGCCTCATTGAAGGTCTGGCTGGGCAGCAGATCGGAGTTGAAATCACTGGCCGGACGGCCACTCTCCTTGCGCATGACCTCGAGCACCTTCTGAGGGGTCATCTCGCCGTAAAACTGGCCGGCATCCTCCTCGGCGCCCATCTGTTTGATGGCAAAGAAGAGGGAGTAGGCGGAGTTGACGGTGAGCGAGTTGACCAGCGGATCCTCGGCAAAGGCGACCATGGCCGGGTTCAGGGCGCGGTGGCCGAGACTGGAGCGGGCACCGAGAAAACCTATGGCCAGAATGAGCAGGGCGAAGGCCGGACGCAGATACCAGCGGGGGAAGCTGAGACCACGCACCAGACGGCCGCTCAGCCACCAACCGCTGGTCAGCGCGGCGCCACTGAAGAGTAACGCCAGCAGCAGCTCGGCTTTGCGGCCCGCCCACAGCATGGCGAACACCTCTTTCGGATAGATGAGGTACTCCACATAGAGGCGGTTGGGGCGCACGCCATACTCGGTGACAAACGAAGGGGTGGAGATCTCCAGGAACAGCATCAGCCAGAGTCCGACGGTCAGCCAGACGCGCATCAGTTGCAGCCAGCCTCGGCCGATGGCATGGGGGCCTGCCAGTAGCAGAGTGAGCATGGCGGGGACACCCCAGACCCAGCAGAGGGTCGCAAAGTCGACCCGGATCCCTTGCAGCAGCATCTCCTGCCAGCCGGCCACGGCATCCACCCGTTCCAGTTGCCAGAGACCGAGGGCGATTCGGCTGAAAGAGAGAGAGAAAAGCGCGAGCGCGCAGAAGACGGTGAAGGGCCAAAACGGGCCGAGTCGCTGTTTTAGATCTGTCATGTTTGTTCCTGAATGAGACTGTAAACGTCTGTCCACAGACGTTTTTTTAGTTGTTGTGAGGTTATGACAGATCGAATTGGTTAAGGTTGCATTCAAGTTTGTTAAAAGTCGGCATTAACACATTTATCATCTAAAAATGTGATGTCGCGCCACTAATGAGCACAGCATAATCTGCTGGGTAAAATGTGAGCCACAGCGTGTATGGATGGAGCGCTGGTGTTTATAATTGCCGCGAATTATCTCAATCGGAGCCGAAGGGATGCCGGTCTTTATCGATGTCGAGTATGTGCGGGGATGGCGCCTGTTTCTGGTGTTATCGGATGGCACCACGGGGGTGCTGGATCTGACCCCCTGGCGAACCCAGCCGCTGTTTGCAAAGCTGGAGAGCGAGCGTCACTGCGCCCGGGTCTTCATCAACCGTCACCACCAGCTGGAGTGGCCCGTTGGATGTACCTTGTCAGCCCATGAGGTCTATCACCTCATCTCTCCCATCGATGAGCGGGAAGCCTTCAGCTAATCCCCATTTTTTGTGAGCCAACGCCAGATTCCTGTTGCTGGAATGTTTGCCCGTTTGCCTTTCTGAGCCAACTTGGGTAAAACCTGCGCAACATTTTGCCAACTTGCCTTCGCTTCACCTGACAGAGGCTTGCCGCTTTCGCGCCGCAGGCCTTTTTTGCGGCCTGACGGCAAACCTTTCCCTTGCTGAAAGGTTTGATTGGTTGAATGAAAATAACAAAACAAACAAATACATAAGGAAAATGTATGGCTTGTCATATGCGCACACCCCTTGCCCTGCTGGTTGGTGGACTCGCCTGTCACGGCGCTGCCGGTCAGGAACCGGTGCAACAGCTGGATCCCATGGTGGTGGTGGCAACCCGCCCCGCCAGCACACTTGAAGTGACACTGGATCCCAAGAAGCCCGGTTCCCCCATGCCCGCTGCCGACGGCGCCGGTTATCTGAAGAATGTCACCGGCATGAGCATGGTGCGCAAAGGGGGGCTCGGTGGCGACCCTGTACTGCGGGGGATGGGGATGTCCCGCCTCAACGTGCAGATGGATGGCGGCATGCTGGCCGGTGGGTGTGGCGGCCGGATGGACCCGCCCACCGCCTATGTGTTCCCCCAATCCTTTGACCGGATCCGGGTGCTGAAGGGGCCGCAATCCCTGGAGCAGGGGGCTACGCTGGCGGGAACCGTGCTGTTCGAGCGGGACAGACCCGAGTTCACCGCGCCGGGTCTCAAGGCCGATGCCTCGGCCCTCTATGGCAGCTTCGGCCGCGATGACCAGATGGTGGATATGACGGCGGGTTCGACCGATGGCTATCTGCGCGGTCAGTTCACCCACTCCGACAGCGACGATTACCGCGATGGCCACGGTGACAAGGTGCGATCTTTCTATCGCCGCGAGAACGGCACCGCCCAGCTGGGCTGGACGCCGGGGGAGCACACCTGGCTGGAACTAACCGCCGAGCGCAGCAACGCCCGCGCCGCCTATGCGGATCGCACCATGGATGGCCCCATGTTTGATCGCGAATCCTTCGGGCTGAAGCTCAAGCAGGAGCAGATCACCACTCACTGGCAGCGCAGCGAGCTGACCCTGTGGGACAACTACATAGACCACATCATGGACAACTTCAGCCTGCGGCAAAACAGCGGCATGAAGATGCTCTCCAACCCGGATCGCCGCAATACCGGCGGGCGCTGGGCCAACGATATCGCCCTGCCTGCCGACTGGCTGCTGACCGCCGGGCTCGACAGCAACCGGGATCAGCACCGCAGTCGGAGTGGGGTCGACTATGCCACCAAGGATCGCCAGCGCACCCTGCGTTTCGAGCAGCAGGGCGGCTTCGCCGAACTGGGTCGTCAGCAGGGGGCTCACAGCTACAAGGGTGGTTACCGTCAGGATAGGGTAGAGACCACCCGCTATGGCGCCGGTGAACAGACCCTCTACAGCGATACCCTGAGTCTTAACAGCGGGTTTGGCCGCTACGAATATCAGTGGTCGCCACGCTGGTCCAGCTATCTGGCCTGGGGGCAGGCAGAGCGGGCGCCGGACTACTGGGAGCGCAGCAAGGACAGCACCCCGTTCACCCTCAACCCGGAGCGCAGTCGCCAGTGGGATGCTGGGTTGGCCCTGCGCAGTCGCGAGCTGGACCTGACCCTCTCCCTCTTTAGCGCCGATATCAAGGACTACCTGCTCTACAACAGCAAGTCGAACAAGGTGCGCAATATCGATGCCCAGACCCGGGGTGGCGAGCTGGAGGGGCGCTGGCAGTTTGCCGAGCAGTGGCGTCTCGATGGTGGTCTGGCGGTGGTCTACGGCGAAAACCAGAGCGACAACAAACCGCTGGCCCAGATGCCGCCGCTTGATGGCAAGCTGGCACTGGGCTGGCAGCCGGACGAAGCGCTGAGTTTCACCCTGCTGGGGCGCGCGGTGGCGGCGCAGGATCGGGTGGATGTGGGCTCCGGCACGGTCGCCGGTCAGGATCAGGGGGAGACCCCGGGCTTCTTCACCATGAACCTGAGCGGCGCCTGGCAGTTTGCCAAGGGGTGGCAGCTTTCGGCCGGGGTGGACAACCTGTTCGACACCTTCTACTACGAGCACCTCTCCAAGTCGGTGCACGCCAGTCAGGCGGGGTTGGGCTATGAGCAGAGCGGCCGCATCCCCGAGCCCGGCCGGTCCTACTGGCTCTCGCTCAACTACCGTTTTGCCTCGGCAGGGGTGCTCTAACCAGTTGAGTCAGATAACGTTTTCAGTCACAGACACCGCTGTGTGAGCATCGCTATCATGGTGAAAAACAGGCGTATCAGACGCCTGCTCTCACAGCGGGAACATAACAATGAAACAGGGAACGTTACGCTATGGCGGCCTGCTCGGGGCCGCCCTGTTACTTGCGGCTTGCGGCGGCAGCGGTAGTTCAGGTGGGGAGAGCGCTCCCCCCGTCGTCAATCCGCCGGTCACCCACCCTCCGGTCGCCACGGCCAGTCGTGCCTGCTATGGCGACGATCAACCCGCCTGCAACCTGCGCATCTATCAGGTAATGGTGGAGTCGTTTGCCGATGGTGACGGCAGTGCCAACTACGGCGTCGGCTATGGCACCTCCCAGCACAACGGCGATCTGCAGGGGATCATCGACAGTCTCGACCACATCAAGAGTCTCAACGTCAACGCTATCTGGCTCACCCCGGTGTTCGACTCCTGCGCGGGGCAAGGCGGTGATAACAAGCTCGATGCCACCGGCTACTTCGCCTGCGACTTTTTTACCGTGGATCCCAACTTTGGCAGCAATGCCAAGCTCAAACAGCTGGTGGATGCAGCGCATCAGCGCGGCCTCTACGTCTTCCTCGACGGGGTGTTTGGCCACGTCAACAAGGTGGGGGTGAGCAAGCCCTCGCCAGAGGGGCGTCTGCCAGCCCTCACCAGCGGCGGTGCGGGTTATCCCGGCCAGCTGGTGGATTACAGCAAGCCGGAGAGCCTCGCCTACTTCAAGGAGGTAGCCCGCTACTGGGTCGAGCAGTACGGTATCGACGGCTGGCGCCTCGATCAGGCCTATCAGCTTGGGCTGGATGATTGGCGCGCCATTCGCAGCGAGGTGGAGCAGGCCAGCGCAGCGCGCAAGGCCGCCGGTCAGCAGTGGGGCACCCTCGGCTACATGGTGGGCGAGGTGTGGAAGGGGGCTGACGATATTCGCGCTCAGGCTTATGGCAGCAGCGACAATCCGGCGCTCTCCTCGGCCTTTGACTTCCCGCTACGCTACGGCATCGTGCAGGCGCTGGCGGTGGAGGAGTCCGGCAAGGGCGGGCAGGGGGCCAGCGTGCTTGACGCCAGCTGGAACAAGGTGGAGAACTACCCGAATCACGCCATGCCAAACCTGATGCTGGGCAACCACGATCTGGTGCGTTTTGGTGATCTGCTGGAGCGCGGCAACTTCAAGTCGACCGAGTACTGGCAGCGCCACAAGGCAGCCTTCAGCTTTATGGCGGCCCGCTCCGGCCCCATCACCTTCTACTATGGCGAGGAGTTTGGCGACGAGGTGCCGGGCTTTGCCGCCAAGGTCAGTGGTGACTGCGCAGCGCAGGGCTTGTGCGACGATCATGTGGCCCGCAGCGATGGCAAGGTGCCCGCTGTCACCGGTTTTGTGCCAAGTAGCGAACAGGCCGAGCTGAAAGAGTGGCTCGCCCAGTTGCTGGCGATGCGTGCCGCCCACCCCGCTCTCTATCAGGGAGAGCGAGTCAAATTGGTGGCCGATGGCAGCCTCTATGGTGACATCAAGCAGACGGCAGGGGAGCAGATAGTCTACCTGCTCAACCTCTCCACCACGGCGCTCAGCTACAACCTGCCGGCGGGCAAGCTGCGCAGCGGTAGCGCGCTGGTGGATCTGCAAAGCGGCGAGAGTCTGGCCATCGGCGGCAGCAGCGTGACGGTGGAGATACCGCCCTTGAGCGGGCGTTTCCTGCGTCTGCAATAAGTCAGACACAGCACGCTTTGATATGAGAGAGGGCCCCGTCGCGGGGCCCTCTCTGTCATTGTGGGCGACAAAGTCATGGCGGGTTATGCGGTAGTCTGGCCCCGGTTTTCCAGCCGCTGGCGGAAGGCGCGGGCCAGTCGCTCGTAGAGATCCTGCGCCTCCTTGTCTTCGATATCGCCGCGGATCCAGGGGTTATCGACGATCTCCAGCAGCACGCAGTCGCGCCCTTGCTGGCGCAAATCGAGCCCGTAGAGGCCATTGCCGAGCTGATGGACAGCGCGGCGGGCGGTCTGCAGCACCCGCTCCGGCACCTCGTTAAGCGGCAGGGCTTCGATGCGGCTCATGTCGAGGGGGTGCTTGCGGCGGCGAATGCGGTTGCCGGGTTCGGGCCGGTAGCGGCGGCAGGCGAACAGCGGCGAGCCGTCGAGAAAGCCGATGCGCCAGTCAAACTCGGCGGGGATCCGGCTCTGCACCAAGAGCAGGGCGGAGCGGCCCAGCCCCTCGTCCAGCAGCCGGGCCAGCTGTTGCTCGTCGCTGGCCATGGCGAGATCGCGCCCCTGTGCGCCGTCGGGCACCTTCACCATCAGCGGCAGGCCGAGCCGCTGCACCAGCTCATCCACATGGTGGCGGCCGCGGCGGGTCACCACCATGGTGGGCGGCATGGGCACGCCGCTGCGCACCATCAGCTCGTAGAGATAGAGTTTGTTGCTGCAGGCGAGGATGGCGCGGGAGCTGTCGATCACTGGCATCTTGAGCTGTTCGGCGCGATGGGCAAATTCGAAGGTGTAGTGGCCGACCGCGGTTTCGGCCCGTAGCCAGAGGGTGTCGAACTCCGGCAGCCGCTCGATGGCCGACGGTGGCAGGATCTCGGCCCGGATGCCTTGGGTGGCAGCAGCACGGATAAAGCGCTCCAGCGCCAGCCCGTCACTGCTGGCGCGGCCATCATCGGGATCCACCAGAATGGCGAGCTGATAGAGCGGCGCCGCCTGCTCCTCGTCACCGGTCCCCACCAGCGCCTGAGCGTGGTGCAGCATCAACTCCTTCTCGCTTGGGCTCAGCTCCAGCGGTGACAGGCTCTGCTGCTGGCGCACCGACCAGCCGTGACGACCGCGCTTGAGGGTCAGCTCCTGCAGCGGCAACTGACTCAGGCCATAGTAGTAGCGGGCCAGCCCCGCCAGCTCGTTCTGTTCACACTGGCCGAAGATGGCGCGTACCCGGATCCGATCCTCGCTCTGCTGGGCCAGCCATCCCTGCGCCTTGCGCCACAGCTTGGCCGGTGGCTGCTGGGGTTGCAGTCTGCTGATGGCCTGCAGACCCGGCAGACAGTGGTGGCCGCGTGCCTGGGCCAGCAGCGAGCAGTAGTAGCCTGCGCTCAGGTGTTCCAGATTGCGGCAGAGGTTGATGATGCGGGGTCTCCCGCCGGTGGTCGGCACGCCATGTTGCAGATAGGTGCGGGCGGTCAGCAGATAATCGGCATGGCAAGGCCAGTCGCCCAGCTCTTCGACGATGACATAGGTACTCATATTTTCGGCTCCACAGATCAGACTGCCTGAACAGGCAGGATCCCCAGTGGGCTTCGATGCACCGACAAGCACGACAATGGCGCGAGGGGAAACAAGAGGTTACAGTGCCTAATATGACGCCTTGGTAACTTGTGATACAAGTCGCATTTTTGGTGCTGAGGATAAATAACCGAACAAGGACTCCCCGTGTTGACCGTACGTGCGGCCCGAACCGATGATCTGGGCGCCATCGTTAATCTGGAACGCTACTGTTTTCCTCCCGAAGTCGCCTTTGGCCGCAGCCGCTGGCACTATCTGCTGGCCCACGCCAAGGGGCGCACCCTGTTGCTGCTGGACGAGAAACATCAGCTGATGGGCTATCTCTGCCTGCTGGAGCACAGAGGCTGGGATCGGCTGGTCATTCAGGCGCTGGCCATCCGCTGGACGGTGCGTCGTCTGGGCTGGGCCCGCCGTCTGCTGGAGCAGGTGATCCGCGAGGGCAAGGCCGCTGGCTGGGGTGCGATCCGGCTGGAGGTGGCGGATGCCAACGAGGAGGCGCTGGCGCTCTATCAGGAATTGGGATTTCGTCCCCAGCAGCGGCTGGCGGACTACTATGGCCGCGACCAGCACGCCCACCGGCTGGTGCTGCCGCTGGTGAGCGACGAGGAGCGTGAGCGGCGCACAGTGGCTCGCACTCAGGCGCGCAAGCCATCTTCACAGGCCAACTGATCATGTTGAACGAGCAGAATAGAGGAGCAGGATGAGCTGCGACAACTGTCTTGCCACCGCCATCAGGGCCAAGCTGGGGCGCTGCCCGGTCTGCGCTGGCCAGGCGTTCGTCATCGGCCTGATCGGCTGGCTGGTCTGGTGGTGGTGCGGCGCCGACACCTCGGTCAACGCCCTCACCGGCCTGCTGTTTGCGCTGGGTGGCTCGGGCCTGTTGCTGCTCCATCTGGTGGTATTTGTCTGGCGCAAGGCGACCGGACGTGAATTGAGCGATGAATGAATCTGAATAGATTCAAACAGATAAATAACAATATCGGTGTAGATATGGAGGTTCAGATGATTGCAATGGTAACGGGCGCCTCGTCCGGTTTTGGTGAAGCCATCAGCCGCCAGCTGGTGCAGGCAGGCTACAAGGTGATCGGTACCGGTCGCCGTGCCGAGCGGCTGGCTGCGCTGGCCGACGAGCTGGGCGAGCAGTTTCTGCCGCTGGTGTTCGACGTGCAGGACAAGGCGGCCACCCGCGCCGCCATCGCCGCTCTGCCAGCCGAGTGGAGCGAGGTGGATCTGCTGGTCAACAACGCCGGTCTGGCGCTGGGGCTGGAGCCGGCCCACAAGGCGGATCTGGAAGATTGGGAGCAGATGATTGCCACCAACATCAGCGGCCTGACCCTGCTCACCCGCTTGCTGCTGCCGGGCATGGTGGCGCGCAATCGCGGCCATGTCATCAACATCGGCTCCATCGCGGGCACTTACCCCTATCCGGGCGGCAACGTCTACGGCGCCACCAAGGCATTCGTGAAGCAGTTCAGCCTCAACCTGCGCGCGGATCTGGCTGGCACCGCCATCCGCGTCACCAACGTGGAACCGGGCCTGTGCGGCGGCACCGAGTTCTCCAACGTGCGCTTCCACGGTGACGACGCCAAGGCGGCCACCGTCTATCAGGGGGTGGAGGCTATCCAGCCGGAAGATATCGCCAATACCGTGCTCTGGGTGAGCCAGCAACCGGCCCACGTCAACATCAACAGCATCGAGATCATGCCGGTGGCGCAGACCTTCGGCCCGCTCAATATCAGCCGTCGCTGATCGCTGCATTGGTTGAAACAAAGAGGCTCCCGTGGGAGCCTCTTTGCGTTGGCGAGCCGGTCACAGGCTCATGATCTTCTTGAACTCCTCCGGCGAATACTTCTTCTCGCTGCGCTTGGTGAGATCCGTCATCAGCTTGTAGCGCAGTTCTTTGGCCATCTGATAGGTCTGCTCCAACTGGCCATAGGAGTAGTCGGCGGCCAGCCCGATGGCGGTAGCCTTGTCGCTGGCGTAGGCCTGCTTCAGGCTCTTGTCGAGGATGGCGACCTCCTTATAGAGCTTGTTGCTCTCCTTGCTCCAGACGCCGCGCAGCAGCGGCAGGTACTTGTCCGGATCGGCGCTGGCCAGCGCGGTCAGGCTGCGGAACTGCCAGTAGGCGGAATCGTCGGAGTAGCTGTCGCTGCCGGTGCGATAGGGCAGGGGATAGTTTTCCAGGCTGTTGTAGAGCGGCACCATCACAGATTCGGCCAGCACGCCATAGCTCTGCCAGATCAATCCCTGCAGCTCTTTGGGCATCTCCTTGCGCAGCTGGATGACGTGGGATTCCAGCTGGCGATCGACGCGGATCGGCCGCTCCGCCTTGCCCGCGAGCGGCGTACCGTCATAGGTGGCGCTCAGCACCCTGGCTACGTCCGGCACGGCGATGGGGGCATCCGGCTTCATAAACAGCGGATATTGCGCCTGCCTAGTCGCTTGTTTGTGGGAGGCCGTCAGCATGTTCTGGCCGAGCCACTCCCGATCCACGTTGTAGGGATCGGCAATCACTCCGAACGCCTTGGCGAAGTTGAAATCTTTCGGGTCGGCGTTATCCAGCAGTTTGTGCTCGCGCACGAACTCCAGCAGCTTGGGCGAGTGCAGCACATCGGCGCTGTCGAGATTGACGCCGTGGATGCGCAGACCGTTGGCCACCATGGCGTAGCTGTCGTCCGGTACCCGCACCGCAATCCAGTGGTGGCCGGAGCCAATTTCCATCAGCCAGGCTTCGTTCACATCTGCCAGATAGAGGCTGTTGCCCTCACCGGCGCCATATTGCTCCACATAGCGTCCAAGCAGCTCGACCCCCTCTTTGGCCGTCTTGGCCTGCGGCAGGATCAGGGTCGGGATGATGGCTTCAATCACTCCTTTCTCGATCAGCGGATCGGCTTTCCGGGCCTTGTCGTTGACCTCGGCACTGGTGGTGGCCGAGATGGCGACGTTGAACTCGTTGATGCCGCGCTCTTCATAATATTTGCCTGCCGGATCGCTGGTTGTGGCATCCCAGTCGTGGATGGCGGAGTAGGCAAAAAATGCTTTGGGCATAGGCACTTCCAGCCCGTTGCCCAGCTTCCAGAGTTTGCCCTCGTTCTGCTGCGCGGGCCGGAAGGCGAGGTACTTGTTCCAGTTGTTGACGCCAAAATCCTCGTTTCTGGCGATCATTACGCTGCCGTCCAAGCTGGCTCCCTTGCCGACAATAAGGCCGGTACAGGCGTCGGCACTGGTGCCAAGCAGGGTGAGCAGGGTGAGCAGGGTGGCGGAGAGAAGACTCAAGGTGTGTTTTTTCATAGGTGTACCCGAAGGGTTGCGGTGAGTGAGAGTCAGACGAGGGGATGAGGTGTGGGGAGTCTGCAACTCCGAACTGGCAGCGGAGTGAGCACGACAGATTGGTCTGCCTGTTATTGGTTTTTCGAACAGATCATCCATGACACGGCTGGCTGGTTGTGATGTGCGCCAAAATTGTATTCCTGAGTGGTTGTTTATTTTGTGATCGAGTTGCTGTTCCTGACTTTTCTCTGGCATCGTGGCGCGTGGACGGCAAAATGTGCCAAAACAGCGTGAACCGGCAGCAGATGAGTCATGATTCTGACGC
The DNA here is from genome assembly GCF_000820225.1 of Aeromonas veronii bv. veronii. Taxonomy (GTDB): domain Bacteria; phylum Pseudomonadota; class Gammaproteobacteria; order Enterobacterales; family Aeromonadaceae; genus Aeromonas; species Aeromonas veronii. The sequence goes on along the minus strand of NZ_CDDK01000041.1, from coordinate 151,965 downwards.
CAGCCTTGCGTGGGGGGCGTGGTGAGATCCGCCATATCTTTGGATCTCGCACTATCTGACAAGTTGGCCTGTAACTTGCTGGTTTAATTGATAATGATGGGGCCTGACGCCCCATGTGACCGGATCAGCCTGTGCCCATTGCCGCAGATGCGCACTGAATTGGAGCCCCCATGGATATCAAACCTTACAGCCAGCAGCTTGCCCAGAGCGCCTCCAACAACCGCGCCCTCGCCACCCTCAACAGTGCCAGTAGCGGCGGACAGGGTGGTGGCTGGGAGGAGATGGTCAGTCTCTCCACCCAGCGCATGACTGGTCAGGCCCAGCAGGTGCTGACCTACGAACATCTGGCCAAGAACAGCAAGCTGCCGCCGGCGCTCGATATGAGCTCCGACAAGGGGGGCGTGGTGCAGCAGCTGGTGGACAAGGCGCTTGGTTTCGATCGCAAGAAGTTCAACGAGATCGAAGAGAAGCTCAAGACCATCGCCGATAACAAGAAGCTGACGCCGGAAGAGCGTGCGGAGCAGAGCAAGCCGCTCAACGAACAGCGAGAGGTGATGCTCAAGGAGGCGATGGATCGCCTGACCGGCAAGAAGAGCTCATCCAAAGATGAGGCCAAAACTGCCTGATCCTGCCGCAGTTCTGAGATCTACCCGGTCGGCACCAATGGGCCAGTGTCGACCGCCGATGGGCAAGCTTCTGCCACCTCTTTTGACCTCACCTCCCCACAGGCGCACAATGTCCGCGCATTGAGCCAGTCGAGGAGTCCGCCGTGTACAACTTCCAATATGCCAATCCGACCCGTATCTGTTTCGGCGAGGGGCAGATCGCCAGCCTGCCCGAACTGATCCCGCCCGGCGGCCGGCTGCTGGTGCTCTATGGCGGAGGCAGCATCAAGCAAAACGGCGTCTATGAGCAGCTGACCCGGGCCTTGGAAGGGGTGACGTGGCAGGAGTTTTCCGGCATCGGCGCCAACCCCAGATTCGAGCTGTTGATGGAGGCGGTGGCGCAGGTGAAGCGCGAGCGCATCGACTTCCTGCTGGCGGTCGGTGGCGGCTCGGTAGTCGATGGCACCAAGTTTGTCGCGGCCGCAGCCTGCTACGAGGGGGATGATCCCTGGGATATCTGCGGCAAGCAGGCGAGCGTGCACAAGGCGCTGCCGATGGGCTGTGTGCTGACTCTGCCAGCCACCGGCTCCGAGAGCAATCCCACCTCGGTGGTGAGCCGGGGGGATGTGAAGATCTCCTTCAGAAGCCCGCTGGTGCAGCCGCAATTTGCGGTGCTCGATCCGGCGACCACCTACAGCCTGCCGCCTCGCCAGACCGGCAATGGAGTGGTGGATGCCTTCGTTCATATTGCCGAGCAGTACCTCACCTTTCCTGTGGGAGGCGAGGTACAGGATCGGCTGGCGGAAGGTTTGCTGCAGGTGCTGGTGGAGAATGGCCCCAGGGCGCTGGCGGAGCCTACCAACTATCAGGTGCGGGCTAATCTGATGTGGGCGGCCAGTCTGGCACTCAACGGCCTTATCGGTTGCGGAGTGCCGCAGGATTGGGCCTCTCACGCCATCGGCCATCAGCTGACGGCGCTCTACGGGCTGGATCACGGCCAGAGTTTGGCGGTGGTGCTCCCCTCACTGCTGCGTGAGCGGGCGAGCCAGAAGCAGGACAAGCTGGCCCAGTTTGCCGAGCGGGTGTGGCATTCGACCCGCGAGGACAAGGCCCTGCGCATCGAAGAGGCGATCATCCGCACCGAGCAGTTCTTCCAGAAGATGGGACTGGGTACCCGGCTGGCCGACTATGGCCTCAGCGAAAGCTGCATTCCGGCGGTCTGCTCCAACCTCAAGCGGGTGGGGCGCACCGCGCTCGGTGAGCAGCAGGATATCGACCCGGATCGGGTGGCGCGCATTCTCGCCCGCGCGCTATAAGCCGGCGCCGGTTTGTGTCCCTGGCTGATTCATTTTCCCAATTAAAGAGGGCCGCTTGTTGCGGCCCTCTTGCATGACGGGTTAGCCGATCACTCGGTGCGCGCCTTCAGATAACCGGCGTAATCCGGGATCTGCACGCTGAACGCCTGGCGCATATGGGGGCTGTCCATGATGAAGTCGGCGGTCGCCTCGTTGGTGGCGACCGGGATGTTCCAGACCGCCGCGAGGCGGAGCAGCGCCTTCACATCCGGATCGTGGGGCACCGCATTGAGGGGATCCCAGAAGAAGATCAGTACGTCGATCTTCCCTTCGGCGATCAGGGCGCCGAGCTGCTGGTCACCCCCCATCGGGCCGGAGAAGAGGCAGGTGATGGGCAGCTGCGCCTGCTTGCCTAGCATGGTGCCGGTGGTGCCGGTGGCGTAAAGATGGTGGAGCTTGAGCTCCTCCTTGCGGCGCATCACCCAGTTCAGCAGAGGGGTCTTCATGTTGTCGTGAGCCACCAGTGCCACCCGTTTGTGGGGCGCCATTTCGCGTGCAATCTGTTCCATGGAAATCGTCCGTAGCATTGTTATTGTAAGAGAGTCGTATCCTAATCGAAAGCCATGACAGATGCTGTGTCGTGCGTATTAACTGTGATCCTGTCGAAAAGTTTTCGGGTCATGCGACTCAAATATGGCGGCCCAAATAAAGAGACCCGCGCTGGCGGGTCTCTTTGCTTGCTGGCCTGCTGGCTCAGGAGCCGTGATGCAGTTGCGACTGCTGGTAGTTCTCCAGCCCGATGCGATCGATAAGATCGAGCTGGGTCTCCAGCCAGTCCACATGCTCCTCTTCATCCTCCAGGATCTCCTGGAACAGGTCGCGGCTGATGTAGTCCTGCACCGACTCGGCATAGGCGATGGCTACCTTGAGGTCGGGGATGGCATCCATCTCCAGCGACAGGTCGCAGCGCAACATCTCTTCGACGGTCTCGCCGATGCGCAGCTTGCCCAGATCCTGCAAATTGGGCAGCCCTTCGAGAAACAGCACCCGTTTGACCAGCTCGTCGGCGTGTTTCATCTCATCGATAGACTCGTGATACTCCTTGTGCCCGAGCGCCTTAAGGCCCCAGTCATCGTAGATGCGGGCGTGCAGGAAGTATTGGTTGATGGCAATCAGCTCATTGGCCAGCACCTTGTTGAGATGGGCAATGATCTTGGGATCTCCTTTCATCGACAGTGCTCCTTGGTTCGTGCCTGAGGCTTCGATCGTTAGAGCTTAGTCCAGAAAAGTGACAACAAGAGGTCTGGCGATCCAGCTCGCCTGAGAAAAGGGGTGACCCTGTTGGCGGGTCGCATCAGAAAAGAGGTGTCCGGATCAGGCCACTTCGTAGTAGAGCACGGGTTGCTCCTGCTCCATCTTGTCGAGCTCGGCGGCGATGATCTCCATGGTCATGCGCACGCATTTGCCACATTGGGCGCCCACCTCGAGCGACTGCTTGAGCTGGCGGAATTCGCTTTTACCTGACTGCACCGCTTTGCGGATCTGGGTATCTGTGATGCCGCGGCACAAACAGACGTACATGATGGTCACCTCTTGTGGAATGAGATGAAATCTAAATGAGAATGGTTCGTAGTGCAAATAACCATTGGTAATAAGATCCCCTGCTTGCCACTGTGCAACCCCTTGGGGACAATGCTGGCAACCAGAGGAGATCACCATGCTCAAGAAACTGTTCAGCGCCCTGTTCGGGGGCGAGCCGACCAAGGCGCCGGAAGTCACCCCCACCGAATATGCCGGCTATCTCATCTATCCGGAGCCCATGGCAGAAGGTGGCCAGTACCGACTGGCAGGGCGCATCACCAAGGAGCTGGACGGCGTGCTGCAGACTCACCGCTTTATCCGCTCCGATCTGTTTGCCAATCCGGCCGATGCCGAGCGTTTCATGGTGCAGAAGGCCCACACCTTTATCGATCAGATGGGAGATCGCATGTTCGAGCCCCGCAAACCGGCTGACAGCCAAGCTTCATGACACTGCAAGAGGTCACCCTGCTGCGCGAGGCGCTGGCCCGCGCCGGTGAGCGGCGCCTGATCTGGCTGGAGGGGGAGGAGGCCGAGTGCATTGCCCGCGCCCAATCCCTGCTCGGCGAGACTGTCTTTTGGCTGGGCGCCGGGCCCGAGCATTATGCTCCGCAACCCGCCGCCAAGGCGCTGCAGCGGCTCGGTCAGGAGTGCGACACGCTGGTGTTCAACGCCTTCAGCGGCTTTCATCCCGATGCCTTCGGGGCGCTGGCGGGCACTCTGCGCGCCGGTGGTCTGCTGTTGCTGCTGACCCCACCCAGAGAGCAGTGGCCCGCATGGCCGGATCCCGACCGGATCCGGCTGGTGGCCCAGCCGGAGGAGGCGAGCCGGGCGGACCACGGCTTTATCGCCCGGCTGGTGCGGTTGCTGGAGGGGGATCCTGCCCTCTCTCTGGTGCCGCCGGTTTGCTCGCATCCGTGGCAACCGATTGGGCCCGAACGCAGGCTGAGCTGCGATCAGGCACGGGCACTGCCTGCCATCCACAAGGTATTGCACGGTCATCGCCGTCGGCCGCTGGTGCTGAGCGCCGACCGTGGTCGCGGCAAGAGTGCCTTGCTGGGGCTGGCCGCCGCCGAGCTGCTGCGTCAGCAACCCTCGCTGAACATAATGGTGACGGCCCCCTCGCAGGCGACGGTAGCGACCCTGTTTGCCCACGCCGCTCGCGGGCTAGATACCACGCCTGAACAGCTGGCTGGGCTGAGCTACTGTTCGCCGGATCGGCTGGTGCACGAGGCGATGAATCCCGATCTGCTGCTGGTGGATGAAGCGGCCGCCATTCCGACCCCGTTGCTCGAGGCCATGCTGGCCCGCCACAGCCGCATCGTGTTTGCCACCACCGAGCATGGTTACGAGGGGACGGGTCGCGGTTTTCACCTGCGTTTCAAACGGGTGCTCGATAGCCAGACCCCGGAGTGGCAGGAGATCCGCCTCTCTGAACCCATTCGCTGGAGTGAGCGCGATCCGCTGGAGCCGCTGATTTTCCGCCTGCTCGGCCTCAATGCCGAAGTGGCGGCGCCTATGTCGCCGACCAACCCGAGCTGGCGTCTGGTCAGTCAAGAGGCGCTGGCGAGCGACGAGGCGCTGCTCAATCAGCTGTTCGGCCTGCTGGTGCTGGCTCACTACCAGACTACGCCGAGCGATCTCAGATCGCTGCTGGAGAGCCCGGATCTCGACATCCATCTGCTGGAGCAGGATGCGAGCCTGCTGGGTGTGGCGCTGGTGGCGCGTGAAGGGGAGATAGAGCCCGAACTGGCCGAGGAGATCTGGGCCGGTCGCCGCCGTCCGCGCGGCCATCTGCTGCCCCAGTCGCTGCTGGCCCACGCCGGTTTTAAAACGGCGGGGGGGCGCAGCTACGCCCGGGTGATGCGTATCGCCATCCATCCCGAGCAGCATCGCCACGGGTTGGGTTCGCTGCTGCTTGGCAAGCTTGAGGAGCACTATCGTCAGATTGGCATCGACTACCTCGGCTCGGCCTTTTCGGCCAGCGCCGACCTGCTCCCTTTCTGGCGCAAGGCCGGACTGGCGGTGCTGCGCATCGGTTTGCAACGGGATGCCGCCAGCGGCTGCCACGCAGCCCTGCTGCTCAAGGCGCTGAAACCCGAACATGAGCCCGAGTTGAATCAGTGGCAGCAGCGTTTTGTACGCCAGCTGCCGACCTTGCTGGCGGGCGAGTTGAAAGGATTGGATCCCGAGCTGGTATGGCAATGTTTGCAAGGCAGCACCGTCACCGCGGCTGAGCTTGGCGAGTTCGAGCGTGATGAGGTTGAGTGCTTTGCCCTGCATCACAAGCCGTTCGAACTGAGCCAGTCGAGCCTGCAGTTGTGGCTGGCGCGCAATCTGGCTGTGCTGGCTTCGCTGACTCCTGACGAGCGTTATCTGCTGATCGCAGCCATCTGGCAATATGCAGATTGGGGAATGCTGGCCGCGAGGTTGCAACTGGCGGGCAAGCCCGCCGTGATCAAGAGGTTGCGGGCACTGCTGGCACGTCTCTTGGGTTCCCCTACCACTCGATAGGTTTGCCCTGCCAGTCGAGAAAGCTCAACTCGCCATCCGGTTGCAGCCGGTTCATCAGGTTAATCAGATGGTCGGCTACCAGCTCGGGACTCTGCACATTTCCCGCCGGTACATTGGCGTGAAACGGGCGGGAGAGTTGGGTATCCACGGTGCCGGGATGGAAGGCCAGCAATTTGACGCCGGGGGCCCGCCGGGCCAGCTCGATGGCGGCACACTTGAGCAGCATGTTGAGGGCGGCCTTGGATGCGCGATAGCCATACCAGCCGCCTGCTCGGTTGTCGCCAATGCTGCCGACCCGGGCACTGAGAACGGCCAGAGTGCAAGGCTCGCGGCCAAACAGAGGTAACAACTGGCTGATCCAGCGCAGCGGCAGCAGGGCGTTGGTCTGGTAGAGGCGGGTCATTGCATCGAGATTGATTGCTTCGAGTCGCTTCTCTGGCTGGATTTCCCCCTGATGCAGGATGCCGTTGCAGATCACCACCCGATGCGGTCGCGGTGCCAACTCCGCGATGCGGGCCACCACTTCTGTCATCTGCTCATCGCTGTAGTCACAACATAGCCAGTGCAGGGCTGGCGAAGAGGCTCCTGCTGGTGCGGGCTGACGGCTGATGGCAATCACGGGCCCGACACCAGTCGCCAACCAGTGTGCGACCAGCGCCGCCCCGATACCGCCAGAAGCGCCAATCACGACGACACCTTCACTCATCTCTGGCTCCTTATCAGCACATGGATTTGTCCTGATTGGCAGATACGCTCCCGCCAGTCTGCGGGATCAAGCGGTTAACGCTGCAATCTTGCCGAGATCCGAGCCGTTGGGTGAATTCCATTCCTATACTGAGGGAAAACCGCAGCGGTCTGCTGCCCGCGCAACCAGAATGAGAGTCACCATGATGTCCAAAGATGGGGAAGAGCGTAAATCTATCCTGACCGAAAGTGGCACCAACGAACTTGAGATCATCGAGTTTCACCTCAAGAAGCAGCTACCGGACGGCCGTGAAAAAACCGCTTATTACGGGATCAACGTCGCCAAGGTACGCGAGGTGATCCGGGTGCCGGAGACCACAGATTACCCCAACGCCCAGCGTCATATGGTGGGGGTCTTCTCCCTGCGGGATCGGCTCATCCCGCTGGTGGATCTGGCGGGCTGGCTTGGCATCAAGACCAACCCCGACCCCAGCCACAAGGTGGTGATCGTCACCGACTTCAACAAGATGGCCAACGGTTTTCTGATCGACAGTGTCAGCAGGATCCACCGGGTCTCCTGGGAGGATGTGGAGTCCCCCAGCCAGTTTCTGGAAGCGGGGGAGAACGACTGCGTGGTGGCCGTGGTCAGGCGCGATGGCAACCTCATCATGATCCTCGATTTCGAGAAAATCATCGCCGATATCAACCCCGAGCTCAGCATGGAGAAGTACGACGTCACTCAGGATCGCAAGGTGCTTATCGACGATCGCATGATGGCGCTGCGACAGGGCAAAACCATCCTGGTGGTGGATGACTCGGCCTTTATCCGCAAGATGATCGAAACCACCCTGCGCACCGCCGGTTACAACGTGATTACGGCCAAGGATGGGGGCGAGGGACTGGAGATGATGACGGATTTCGATCGTTTGGCCCAGGAGGAGAGAATGCCGGTGACCGGCTTTGTCAACGCGGTGATCACCGATGTGGAGATGCCGCGCATGGATGGCATGCACCTGCTCAAGCGGCTGCGTGACACCCCCTCCTACAAGGAGATGCCCATCGTGATGTTCTCCTCCCTGATGAGCGATGACAACCGCCAGAAAGCGCTGCAACTGGGGGCCAACGATACCATCACCAAGCCCGAGATAGGGCGCATGGTGGGGATGATGGATCATATGCTGCTGGGAATTGCCCCGCCTTCGCCCGCCAACAACATCTGACCTGCCGTTAACTTCCAATTAGCCGGTCGAATCCACTGACCGGTGCCTCAAGCGGCCACTCCTTGCAAAAGGGTGGCCGCGCTACTTTGGCTGTTTGTTGCGATCCCGACGCCCCTTGTCTCCCGGATATGATTCATGTAATGATAATTATTATCATTTGTTGGTGTGAAGCATATGACAGCAACCTGGGTGAAGGGGTGGGTCGAGTCGACCGAAGGTGGCAGCAGCATGAGTCACTGGAAACAGCAGACCAGAGAGGGCAACCGGCTGTTTGACTGCGGCGAGTATCATCAGGCGTTGGCCCATTATCAGCAGGCGCTCTGGCTGGCTCGTCAGCAATTGGTGCAGTGGCATGACGCCGATGAGGCGGTGGCTGCGCTGGTTGTGGCTCACCACAATCTGGCAGATCTGCTGGTGGCTATGACTTTGCCCGATCGCGCCGCCGACCTGCTCTGCTATGTGCACGACTGCCTGCTGGCGACCTGTCACTCCCCCGCTTGCTCCTCTCGCCTGCGAGAGGCTGCTTTGCGCCATACCCGCACAACCCGTGCCGAGTTGCTGACGTTCGTACAGCGCCACGGCAGCCACGCCGGGATCATGCGTTCGCTCGGTCACTGCCTGTGTCAGAGCGAGCCCTCATCCCGGCTCCATTAATCCGAACAGAGGTCATCATGAGCCATACCCTGCCAGCCCTGAACTATGCCTACGACGCACTGGAACCCCATATCGATGCCTTGACCATGGAGATCCACCACAGCCGTCATCACCAGACCTATATCAACAACCTCAACGCCGCACTGGAAACGGCGCCCGAGCTGGCCGCACTGCCGGTAGAGGCTCTGCTGCGCCGCTTCGATACTTTGCCCGCCACCTTGCAGGGGGCGGTACGCAACCATGGCGGCGGCCATGCCAACCACTCCCTGTTCTGGCTGGTGATGAGCCCGCAGGGGGGCGGTGAGCCGGGTGGTGAACTGGCTTTGGCCATCGAGCGGGAATTGGGGGGATTCGATGCCTTCAAGCAGGCCTTCACTCAGGCTGCCCTGAGCCGCTTTGGTAGCGGCTGGGCCTGGCTGGTGGTGGACAAGGCGGGCAGATTGCAGGTGGAGAGCAGTGCCAATCAGGATAGCCCCCTGATGCATGGCCATACCCCGATCCTGGGGCTGGATGTGTGGGAGCACGCCTACTATCTCAAGTACCAGAACAAGCGTCCTGACTATATCGCAGCCTTCTATCAGGTGGTGGATTGGGCCGAAGTGGCCCGCCGCTATCAGGCGGCGCGAGGCTGACTTGGTCGCTGGGAATTGGTTTGCAGTACAGCCGCCACAACCCGCGCAGTAATAACAAGACCCGCCAGTTGGCGGGTCGTCTGTTTATGGTGTGGCAGTGCTGACGCTGGCGGCTGAAGGGGTCATCGGCAATGTGGGCAAGGCCGCACTGGGCGCCTCTGCGGTGGTTTCTGCCGCGGATTTGGCGGGAGTGACCGGATCAGTCGTTGCCGCTGCGGATAAAGCAGGAGTGACTTGTTCAGTCGTGGCCGAGGCAGACGAAGTTGCTGACTCGGTGGCAACCGCGGCAGAGACTGCCGCTGGCTTGGCCTCATCCACCGCCGGTTTGGGTTGTTTGAGGCAGGGTTGCAGACTGCCGATGGTACTTAGTGACTGGCAAGGCACAGGCAGACCGATGGGGACCGGAGCCCCGAGGAACTTGGGCCCCTTGTCCAGTACATAGAGGTCGAGCAGCCCCATCAGGCGGGCAAAGACTTCCCTCACCCGTGTGCGGATCCCCTGATAGGCGCTGGGATCCTCGGCATTGAAGCCGACCGCATCGATACCGAAATGGCGAGCGATGAAAATGGCCCGCTCGTTATGAAAGCCTTGGGAGACCACGGTAAAGCGCTCCTGGCCGAACACCTCCTTGGCGCGAACCACAGAGTCGAGGGTGCGGAATCCGGCAAAATCCATATAGATGGCGGAGGCGGGGATGCCCGCCTTGATCAGGGCGCGGCGCATCTGGCGTGGCTCGTTGTACTGCACGGTGGCGTTGTCACCGGAGACGATGATGAAGTCCACCTTGGCATTGTTGTAGAGCTCGGCCGCCGCCTTGATGCGGTATTTGAAGTAGTGGTTGGGGCCGCCACCGGAGAGATATTTGGAGGTACCCAGCACCACCGCAACCCGGTTGTAGGGCACCTTGTCCACCCGATCGTAGGTGTAGTGACGGGCATCCGAGACGATCCACTCGCTGTAGCCCAGCAGCATGGCAATCAGGGCCAGCAGCAAAACGAGGCAGGCGAGGAGGATCTTGGCAAACTTCTTCATGCGCGGTGCGGTCAGGGTCTGAAGTTGGGAGTGGCTATCGGCATTCTATTACAACTCGGCCGCTGGCGTCAGGCTTGATAACGGGCGGGCACCTCATTCGGGCAGAGGTTGTCGCAGCAGAGGCCGGGAGAGCGGGAGGATAAAGCGAGGGGCTGCGGTGGCAGCCCCTCTGTTAGGTGAAGGTTTATCAGTGGGCGGAGTCGTTGCCCTTGCAGGCGTCTGACTCCTTGTTGGCTTGCCACCAGGGCAGCAGATCTCGGGCGAGCCACGCCTGATAGGCGTCGCTGTCGTTGGCGATCAGCCGGTCCAGCTCCCCTTCGAAGTCGCTCATCGCCTGCTGCCGATCCGGATTGCGCAGCGCCTGTGCCAGCGCCAGCCAGCTGGCGCCGCGACCGGTATCGTTGAGGAAGCGGTGCACGGTATAGGACCAGGAGTAGACCATCTCGCCACCCTGGTCGTAGTCAAGGTGGAGGATCGCCGCCAGTGTCGGACGCTGGTTGGCGGGGCGGTTTGCCACGTTATCCAGACCACGGGCAAAGCACTGGCCGTGGGCGATGTACTCTGCAATCCCCTCTGCCCACCAGGTAGTGCGGTTGAGCGGATAGTGGCCGAAGCTGCCGTACTGGTTGAAGCGACCATCCAGATAGTGAACGTACTCGTGGCGCAGGTTCCACACCTGGAAGGCGGGGCGTTTCCACTCCGCCTCATAGGCGAAGAAGCGGGCCTGATTGTCGGGGCGAGCCGGATCCCCCTCGATATAGATGCCGCCATTGTCGGTGGAGACACCAAACAGCGCGCTGCCGTAGCGGCCCCAGTCGGCGGAGGAGTTGAAGATCACCAGCTCCAGCGCTTCGTTGTGATCATCGGCCACCGGTTGCCAGCCAGTCTCCATCTGCTGGTGGAAGCGCTGCTCTTCATCACCCAGCTCGCGGCAGATCCCTTCGGCCTGAGCCTGGGTCAGATCCTGAGCGCGCAGACGCAGGGTGGGTGAGCAGGTGTGCTCGAACGGCAGAATATCTTCCATGCGGATCGGGGTACAAAGCCCGGCAAACTCGCCACTGACACAGGCTTCGCTGGTGCGATCCGTGTAGGTGAGGTAGTAGCTGGAGAGGGTCAGGGAGACCTCTTCCAGCATGGCGGCCGGATGCTGGCCGCCCGGGACCAGTCCCTGCTGGCGCATGATGGCGATGACATCGCGATCCAGCTGTTGGCGATAGGCGATCGCCTTATCCGGGCTGGTGTGATGGAGGTAGCGCATCATCTGGTAGAGGCGGCTATGGGCATCGAGGATGTTGTTGAAGATAAACAGGTCCCGTGAGCCATCGCGCTGTTTCCAGAGGGCCAGCTCGCTCAGGCCCAGTTGCAGCAGGCTCTGGCGCAATGCCGCCTCCTGTTGCAGCACAGCTGCACTGAAGTCAGCCTGCTGACCGTAAGAGGCGCTCTGATCGACCAGATTGAGCAGCTCGAACAGGCCATCGGCCCAGGGTTTGTGGCCATTGATCTGCGCCGCATGTTGCACCGCATAGCCGAGCGCCTGGTTGAGCTGGGCCAGCATGGGGGCGGCACTCTGGCGGAAGGCGGCTTGCCCAAGCTGTCCCTGCGCCGCTACGCTCCAGGCTTCCAGCACTGTGCCAGCCTGATCCTGCGGTTCAGCTCCCAGCAGCAATGGGTGGTTGAGCAGATCAATCATCACCCCGGCCAGCGCCCGGGCGGCCTGATCACTCTCTTTGCCAACGCCGCCGTGGTAGTTGTGGGCGCGCACATAGTAGAGCAGCTTGTCCATTGCCGGATGGGTCGGTTGGTTGGCAGCCAGCAGAGCACGCATGCCGCGCACCACCGCCATCAGCTTGGCGTCATCGTGGCCGTAATCCGCCTGCCAGGCAGGACTGTTCTGGCCGCTCACGTCGGCCACCAGTTTGGCGGCATCGCTGTCGAGCAGATCCACATCGGGTTGCTCTGGCTCGGAGCAGAGACGACCGTTGGCGCGGCGGCACTCCAGCTGCTCCTCCTTGCTGGCCAGCACGATGGGGCGATTGAGCACCCGGCTCTCCTGCCACTCTTTGCTCTCTGGCAGGGGCTGCCACTCGCCGCCGGCGACCGGATATTGGTAGCCGCTATCTTGCAACGTTACCTGAACCTCGCTGCCAGCGGGGATCACCTGACGACAGATGCGATAGCGGATGGTGTTGCTCCCCTCCTTGCGCTCCTGCGGCTCATCACACTCCTGCTGAGGCGTGAGCTGATCCAGCTGCCACTGATAGCGGCGCCAGACATGGATCTCGCTGACCTGAGCGGCAGCCTGACTGCCTGCCACCGGCTGCAGGCGGAAGAAGATCTGCTCCAACCGGCCATCCCGCTCACTCGGGGTCTCTTCAAGTACCTGCAACTGCTGCCAATCCTGCGGTTGATAGTGCCACTCCGACTCGGCGCAGTGACCTTGTGCGTTGAGTTCGCAGCGATCCAGCTCCCTTTCGCTCTGACCCAGGATGATGGCTTGTGGCAGTGGCAGACGATCCTGGCGCTGGGCGGTCGGCGTGCCCGCCAGCTGCTCCCAGCGACCCTGCTTGAGGCCATAACCAAAGTCATAACTGCTGGCCGGGATCAGCTTGCCCGCAGGAATCCGATCTTCACAGCGCACGAAGCGGATCTGCCAGCCCGCATCTACCTTGAGCTGCGGCTCGCCACACTGTTGCTCGGCCAGTGCGGCGAGATCGCTGCTCTGCCAGTCGAAGCGACGGTAGACCCTAAGCTGCTGGTAAGGAGCATTGCTGCTGCGCGCCTTGAGCTCGTAGGTGATCTCGGTGATGCGAGCGGCCAGTTGCCGGCTCGATTCGCCAGTCAGCTGATACTGTCGCCAGTCATTGGGGGAGTAGTTGGCTTGCGCCGAGGATGTAGCCAAAAGCAGGGGGCTTGCCAGCAGCAGCCACCCGGTACCTGAACGGTTCATTTTTATCCCTTTGTTCTTGTTTGTGTATTGTCTTGCGAGTAATCGCAAGGCAATTTACAGAGACTCAAAAGAATATCAATGATTTTTTAAATAACATATAAATCAATGATGTAGCGTTGATTTATATGCTTGCTGTTTTTGAACTCCTGCTGCCGTAGTGAGGGCTCACATGCGACTTTATTGAAGAAATTGTTAGTTTTGTAAAATGCGTGTCAGATCTCATTTAATCAACACGAGACATGCAGCAAATGACCAGGAAAAGCGAGATGTCCCTATGGCTTAAGCCACATTATCTGGGCGGATGATGACTGGTGACTCAATCAGCAAAGCCAGCTATTTGTTCGTGAGGAGGCGGGATGAAAAGAAATTGGCCGCCTGTATGGGTAGCACAGGCGACCTGATAAGAGTTGCTTTCAACACCACCTGCTCATCTGTTTCGCGCCAATTTCAGCGTCACTACAGATGAGTCATCAGAGATAGCTGACAGTCACGATCGCCATGTTGCTGGCATTGGTCACTTTGTAGCTGATAGTGCTGCTAATTGAGCTGATTTGACCGGCTTGCTGCAAGTGAGCCAAAGGCATGGTTTGCTTGTTCATGCCTGAATAGCAAGTCACGCTGCTGTCAGAAAAATCACATGGAGATTCATAGATAGTGCCAGTAAACGTCACTGAGCCATCAGCCGCAGAAGCTGTGGATGGCAACAAGGCGGTACCAAGCAGCAAGGAAGTGCATACAGAGAAAACTGTCTTGCGAACTAAACGGGAGGCGGTGTGTTGAGCTTTCATATCTATGTCCTTTTCGTCACAGGTGTTGTACGAAAAGGGCAACGCAATCAAAGAGTAATGCCATAAATCGGCAATAACATCACTCTTCTCAGATGGCAGCTCCGCTGTCTTAGGTATCAAAACCCTTAGACCGGTGGCTTTGCGTCCCGACCTTTCGATCGGTTTGCCCTTTACTCTATGTCTAGATGATAACACTCCACTTTGAGAAATCAATCGGCTTAAAAATCATGAGAGATGGATCACAGTTAGTCTGCATAATTAATAACGTATATTTATTTTTTTATCTCAAATCTTGCCTGTGAATATTGCGGACAAGCCTCTATATTAGCGCGTCATATCTATGATCAATATGTAATGTAGTAGATGTATATTTATATGTGGGCTGCCAATGATTTGATTACCTGATTACCTGA
>NZ_CDDK01000041.1:90311-137183 GCF_000820225.1 Aeromonas veronii bv. veronii | reverse complement strand
ACCTGATTACCTGATTACCTCTTTAGGGGGCGATTTATGAAGTGGTTGATAACTATTGTCAAAAATAGATAGATTATCTTTGTTGTGTTCTTGTTGAAATTTTGTGTGCGACTTTGAATTCACAGTCTGACAATATTGCAATAGATGTCCTTTATATGAACTTTATTTATTTCATGATATCGCTTTATGTTTCATTGTTGGTTTAAGTCATTGTTTTTATTTTGTTTATAAAAAAATTTATACAAATCAAAATGTATTTGATGTGCATCAAACGAGTCGTTAATTTGTTCGTCAAGCAAAAGCGGAATGCGGCTTTCTGCACAGACGACAAGGACGTATGTAGTTGTGCAGTTGAGGTGTAGCGGGAACTACCCCTGATGCTGTGTGTTGCTTTTGCTTATTTAAATAAACCTGAAGAGGCACAGTTTATTATTGGCATGACCTCTCATCGGCTTAATGAGAGGCGAACGCCAACAGTTGCTGTGCAGTATATCGCGGCATCACTTAATATCGTGACTCCAGCATGATTGGAGTGATGCAGTACAACACACGTTAATGTAGGTATAAACGAATGAAAGCTAATAAAATTCTGGTTGCTATGGGTGTTGGTTCCATGCTGCTGTGCGGCTCCGCTTTTGCTGCTGGTGGTGCCGGTTCCGGTAAAGTCACTTTTAACGGTGAAATCATCAACGCTCCTTGCTCTGTAGCCCCTGAGTCTGTTGACCAGGTAGTTGAAATGGGCCAGATCAGCACCAAAGAGCTGGCCAACGGTGGTGAGTCCAGCTCCAAGCCGTTCAGCATCAAGCTGCTGAACTGTGAAATCTCTGACAAGGAAGATGCCGTCAAGGTGACCTTCAGTGGTGCCAAAGACCCGGTAGACTCCAGCCTGCTGGTGATCGGTGGTGGTGACGCCGCGGGTGCCGGTATCAAGATGACCGCTCCGGGCGGTGCTCCGATCGTATTGGGTACCCCGACTGCCGCCTTCGGCCTGGTCAACGGTGACAACGAGTTGCCCTTTAGCGCCGTGCTGAAAGGCTATGCAAGCCAAGACACCAACCCGCTGAAAGCCGGTGCTTTCACTGCAGTGACCAACTTTACTCTCTCCTACGAGTAATAGAGTGCCTTAACGTGTGACAAGGGTTGTGGTGGTGCGAGCCACCACAACTTCACACATTCTGTTTCCTCACATCGAACCCTAATCATGAAAACTTCAATGATGGCGGCCATGGTGCTGCAGCTGGTGATGATGGCGGGATCAGTCCACGCCAACGAACTCACGGATGGACTAGCCGAATCGGGTTGTACGCTGGAGGTGCTGCGCAGCATTCCACTGCAGGCTCAGCAACCGGGCACGTTGAAAATCAGCGGTTGTCAGGTTGACGGGGCGACGGTGGCATCACTGCCTTTTATTTCCATGTCCGTGCGTGGTGCCATGAGCGATGAGCTGGGCATTCTCAATAACGGCCAATATCACAAGGTATCCGGTGAGCGCTTTATTGTCTCGGATATCGTCAACAGTGATCTGGAATTCAATTTGGGGCTCATCAGCAGTCAGCTGTTTTTTCCGGACAGTACGACGCTGTTAGAACTCAATTATATGTAAGCAAACCAATTGCTTAGTGTAGATACCTCATTACGTGAGACCTTTATGCAATTCCTAGAGTGAAAATATGAGCGTTTCAACATCAGACTCTGTGAGAAAAAAACATTATTCAAAAATGGCTTTTATGCTATGCGTGTCCGGCCTGATGGCGGTGGCAAATCACGCATGGGCAGAAACGGAGTTTAATATTGATGCGCTCGATCTGGATGAGCGGACCAAGATCGACCTCTCCCAGTTTGCCGACGAAGGCTACATCCTGCCCGGCGACTACTACCTCGAGATCGAGGTCAACAAGAACAAGCTGCCCCTGCAGAAAATCCCTTTCTACGAGAGCGATACTGGCAAGGGAAAGGGTGGGGTAGCCTGCCTGCCGCAAGACGTGATCCCCAAGCTGGCGCTGACCGACGAGGCCATCGCCAAGATCGATACCTGGCACGATGGCCAGTGTGCCAACCTGTTGGCGCTGGACGGCGTAGTGGTCTCGAACGATATCGGTAACGGCTTGCTGCGCATTGCCATCCCTCAGGCGTGGATGAAGTACAGCGATCCCAACTGGATTCCGCCCGAGCAATGGGATGAAGGGATCCCGGGGATGATGCTTGATTACAACATTAACGCCCAAGTCAACGAAGGCGATGGTTACTCCAATCACAACATCAGCAGCTATGGTACGCTGGGGTTCAACTACGGCGCCTGGCGTCTGCGGGGTGACTATCAGGCCAGCTCTTACTGGGGCGACAATGAGCGGACATCGACCGAGTTGAACCGTATCTATGCCTATCGTCCGTTGCCGAACATGGCCGCCAAGCTGACAGTGGGTGAGCAGCAGCTCAACTCCCAGTTGATCGATGGTTTCCGCTATACCGGCGTCAACCTGGCCAATGACGAGCGCATGCTGCCACCTAGCCTGCAGGGTTATGCGCCGGAAGTGAGCGGTATTGCCAAGACCAACGCCAAGGTCACTATCTCCCAGTCCGGCCGGATCATCTATGAAACCAACGTGCCGGCGGGCCCGTTTCGCATCCAGGGTCTGGACAGCTCGGTGCGCGGCCGCCTTGATGTGCGGGTAGAGGAGCAAGATGGCAGTGTCAATTCGTTCCAGGTAGACACGGCAACCGTTCCCTACCTGACTCGCCCTGGCTATGTCCGATACAACCTGGCGGTTGGTGCGCCTTCCGAACAGACGGATTCGGTGCACGATGTGCACGGCCCTGCCTTTGTGACCGGTGATTTCTCCTGGGGGGTGGCGAACTCCTGGTCGCTGTACGGCGGCAGCCTGATTGCGGGTGAATACAACTCCATGGGATTGGGTATCGGTCGTGATCTCTATGCCTTCGGCGCTATTTCCGCCGACCTGACCCAGTCCATCGCCAAGTTGCCGGGCCTGTCGACCAAGATTGGCCAGTCGGTACGGGTGAACTACGCCAAGCAATTTGATGAATACAACAGCTCGATCACCTTCGCGGGTTATCGCTTCTCCCAACATGACTTCATGACCATGTCGCAGTTTCTCAATAACAAGGATCGGTTGGAAAACAACACTACGACCTCGAGCGATGATTACAATACCTGGGGTGACAAGGAGCTCTACACCATCACCGCCAACAAGACCTTCTGGGCGGAGGATGCAGCCAAGGCGCTGACTGTTTATCTGGACTACACCCACAGAACCTACTGGGAACACGATGCCGAGGATCGCTACGGCCTCACTATCAACAAGAACGTGAACATCGGCAGCTTCAAGGATGTTTCCGTCTATGTGTCGGCCTACAAGACCAAGACCGAGAACTACGAAGATGACAAGAGCGTCATGTTGACCCTCAGTGTGCCAATAGGGGACAGAAAGAGCGCGGGATACAGCGTGCAGTCCTCCAACGGCAAGGTGACTCACCTGGCCACCTATCAAGACTACAGTCGACCGGATGATACCTATCAGCTGGGAGCGGGCGTGCAGAGCAATGGTCACGCCGTGGCGCGGGGTTACTACAACCACAACAGCGACATCGGTGCGGTCAGCCTCAATGCCTACAGCGTGCAGAGCGAATACACCTCGGTCGGGGCCAGCCTGCGTGGCGGTCTGACGGCGACCCAGCACGGTGCAGCCCTGCACCAGGCGACTCGTCGTGGCGGTACCCGCATGATGGTGGATACCGATAATACCTCCGGCGTCTCTTTCAACAATGGCCGCGCCGTGACCAACCGCTTTGGCGTCGCGGTGATCAGCGACATGACCGACTATCGCAAGAGCGACACCCGGGTCGATGTGGATCAGCTGAGCGACGACATCGATGCGATGAATGCCATCAAGCAGGGGACCCTGACCGAGGGCGCAATTGGGTATAATGCTTTCGAAATTGCGGAAGGGTTCAAGCTGCTGGCCAATGTCAGACTACCCGATGGCTCAGTGCCGCCGTTTGGTGCCACCGTCGTCAAGGATTCCGGCCGTGTGCTCTCGGTGGTGGATGAAGATGGCCTGGTCTATCTGACCGGGGTGAAACCGAATGAAGCGTTTGAACTCTCCTGGGGCGGGGCCCGCCAGTGCAAGATAGTGGCGCCGCAACAAGTAACCGATCTGTCGATGAAGACTCTCACTTGCAAGTAATGGGATACCGATGAAAAAGCTGCTCTCTTATATCTGTCTGGCTGCGCTTGGCATGACCTCACTCAACGTCAGTGCCGCCATTGTGCTGGATCGTACTCGTGCCGTTTATCCGGGCGGCGCCAAGTCCATCAGCCTCAACATCAAGAACGAGAACCAGAAGCTGCCTTACCTGGCGCAGGCCTGGATTGAAGATGCCCAAGGCCAGAAGATCTCTTCTCCCTTCGTGGTGCTGCCGCCGGTACAGCGTGTGGATGCCAACCAGAAGTCCATCGTGCGCATCGCCAGTGTGCCGGCCATCGAAAGCTTGCCCAAGGATCGTGAGTCCATCTACTACTTCAACCTGCGCGAGATCCCGCCCAAGAGCGAGAAGAGCAACGTGATGCAGATTGCCGTGCAGTCCAAGATCAAGCTGTTCTACCGCCCCGAGGCCATTCTGCCCGAGCGTGGGGCAGTCTGGCAGGATCAGGTGCTGATCACCAAGCAGGGCAAAGCCCTCAAGGTCAACAACCCGACCCCTTACTACATCACCTACGTGGGCCTAGGTCATCCGCAGGGCAAGGAGCGGACCACTATCAAGGGTTTCTCCGCCTTTATGGTTTCTCCCAAGTCAGAGCTGACGGTCACTATCCCGGAAACCCTGGGCAACGAATTTGTGATCAGCTATGTCAATGACTACGGCGGATATATGGATATCAAATACCAGTGCGCAGGCAATGCCTGTAAAGCCGTGAAGAGCGAGTAAGCCTTATGCTACGTTCCATCTTCTGTTCAAGTCTTATGCTGTTGGCAGGAACGGCATTGGCAAATGGCTATGTGACGCCTAACCCAACCCATGATTACTATATATCGTTGGACAAGGCTGACATTCAAAACAGGCCTGGTTTTACTACCAAGGCATTTGAGTGGAATTTGGGAGGGCAATACTCAGGTATCGTTACCTGCCCAGATAGAAGCATTCCACAATCTCCAGTGTACTATAAAGCAACAATGACGGATGGCTTGCCTCAAGTTGGTGATGGTTTTGTAAAACTAAATGACTTTTTGGATATGAAAGTCGAAATTTGGATAGCTGGTTGGAAGAAAAAATTTGTTACAGCCCCATTTCCGAATGAAAGTAACGATTATCCAAATTACTCTTGTACTAAAGGGAAAGAGACAAGAATAAATAATTTCGAAAGCGGTAGCCGTGGAAAGGTAACTTTTCGCGTGAAAAAACAAATAATTAATGGCGTGCAAATATCAGATCGTCAAGTTGTAGAGATGTATGGTCGTCTAGGGGCTACAACTACAGACTTTAATAGTTTGCCAATGTCTAGAATTACGATTACATCTGCAATTTTATATGTACCAGAAGAGTGCGTGATCAATGGTGGGCAGACTATTGAAGTAGAGTTTGGTGATTTGCCGGGCTCGGGATTGGATGGAAATAACTTTGAAAAGACGGTCCCTCTGACATTTCAATGCCGTGGTGGTGTTTTCGAAGGGGATGCTTTGAAGATCAATCTTGGCATTTCTGGAAAACCAACCACTTTCAGTCAAGACTATCTGCGGACAACTCGGGATGGCTATCAAGGTGGAAATGTTATTTCCGATTTAGGGATAAAATTCAAACAGCTGGATGGTTCTCAGCTGAAATTGAATACCTTCTATCCGGTTTCCATGCAGGGAAATATCGGTGATTGGGGCTTTATCGCTGCACCGGTAACCCCGACAGGTGCAGATATTCCGGCGGGCGATTTCTATGCGACAGCCACCATCGTTGCCGAGTTCCAATGAGGAGATGTTTTATGCTACGGACATTGTGGATAGGCTTGGTGCTGTACCCGTTGTTGGGGGTAACGGCAGCCCCCCGTGCCAGCAATGATCTGGAATTGCTTGGCAATACGGTCCATCTCCATGGCAGGATCATCGATCAGCCCTGTGTGGTTTCCCCTGAATCCCTTGATCAGGAGGTCGAGATGGGGGTAGTTGATGTGAAGGAACTCTATGCCAACGGAGTCGCGGAGCTAGTGCCGTTTTCCATTCGTCTGACCAATTGCAAGCCGGGTATTTTCCGCATGGCCAAGGTGACCTTTACTGGCTCGCAGGATACCGAACTAAGCGGCGGATTGGCATTCACGGCTGGGATTGCCAAGGGGGCAGGCATCCGCCTGTATGACGTGGCTCAATCACCTCTGAATTTGGGTAGTGCCTCCCGCGGCTATCTGCTAGGTGGTGCGGCAGATAATGAGCTTCAATTTTTTGCCAGGGTTGAAGGACATCCGGCGGCATTGACTGCCAAGAACATCCAGCCTGGCGACTATTCTGCCGTCGCCAATTTCATCGTTGCTTATGAATAAACTCAGAAGTCATTGCGCTGGATGACTTTTGTATTGCCATGGCTGGGCCAGGTGATGACGCCACCTAGATAACTGGAAAGGTAAATACCTCCGGGCAATTGAATGAACTTGGCTTTTTGTTTGGGGGGTGTTAGCGCCGCGACCAGAGTGGCGACCAGAGCGTTATTGGTCAGCGCCTGCTGGTCAATGAAATTGACAATGGTATTTTTTATCTCGACCGAAATATCGCCATTATCCCGCTCCAGATCCCCAACAGAATCCAGATTGAACAGCGTCTTTCCCTGATTGTCAGTGGCTATCACGGTGGCCACTACTATTTCTCTGTTCATGGTCACAATATATTTGCTCTTTCTGGTCATTTCTACCCAGTTGTCTGGTGCCTGACAATCTCTGTGATATCTGACTGTGGTTTCTTGATTATTGTAATAGTTGTTGGAAACATTATTTCCCTGCTGGTTCATGGTTGTGATAACGCATTGAACTTCTTCGGCCACAGGGTGACCACTACGCAACAGGAAGATATTTTCGGATAATTTTCTGCTACTATTGTTGATGGAAAAATAGCTGATGGCTTCTTTTCCAACCAGAATTGAAATCTGCTCATCAGCTTTACGTGAAACAGGTTTTATCAAGGGCGTCAGTGAATCTATTTTCACATTCAGTGCTTTTTCTGTCTCGCTGGTCATATAGAGAGAAATCTGACCTAAATTGATAGTGCGTAGTGTATTTGCTGTCGCATAGTTATAAATGACGAGGGCTAGTGAAGTCAGCGAGACCAGCAGCAATGCAAACAGCAAAATACGCTTTGGGCTGAAATATCGGTCATATTTGCGGCGAGTATATTGCCGCCTGGCTTGAGGTGCAGGGGAAGGCGTCGGCGCATGAATTTCTTCCGCTGGTGCTGGCTCTTCACTTTCCCCAGCGAGCTCAATCGGAGCACAAAACATATAGCCAACCCGTGGAATGGTATCGATCGCATCCATCAAGCCGAAGGATTCCAGCTTTCTTCTCAACGAGAGTATCTGCCGGTTCAAATTGGTATCGGTATTGTCCTGATTTGGCCACAAGGCATCCTGCAGTTTGCTTCTTGGAATGACAGTGCCTGCCTCATCACACAGCATTTCGAGTAGCTCGGCTTCCTTGTTGCTGAGCTTGATGTCCTTGTCCCCTTTCGAGATTCGGAATATTGCAGCGGAGAAAAAGATATCCTCTGCAATTTTATAAATTCTGTTACTCATGTGTGACTCGTCTTACTGCCAAGGAGAGCATTTTACCACCACGCAGTCTTTGTTCAAATAATGATAAATCGTCAATTTCTTTTATTATCATATGGTTAGCTTTCCTACTAAATGCATGGTGGAGGGTATGGTACTACAGCCAATTAATTTGGTTCAAAAAATGTGCAAAAAAAGGCCGTTTATGTAATCGTTCTCACTTATTCAGACTGAGGAGGAGGATTTTGATACCACCAGCATTTTATTTTGAGCCATATGTGTATTTGGATGGCTCCATGACGTCATTTTTTGTCGCATGAATAATTATTGCGACCTAATGATATTCTGAAATTGTTTCCGCTGTGGCTTGAGATTGCCGCCAAGATCGGGCCAGGGGAGCCAGTGGTCGGGCACCATAAAGCCGGGCAGGGTGCTGCGGATCCAGGTGGCCAGTTCGGGGTAGGGCACCGGCTCGCCGTGCCAGTCGATAAAGGCGGCGGGGCGTTGCCCCCACTCGTCGCTCGGCACCGGCACCACCAGCGCCTGGGCGACAGCGGGATGATCTACCAGTCGTTGCTCGATGGTTTCGGGCTGGATGTTTTCGCCACCCGAGATAAAGAGGTTATCGAGCCGTCCCTCTACCAGCAGCTCCCCTGCCGCAGTGAACCTCCCCTTGTCGCGGGTATGAAACCAGCCTTCGTCATCGAGGGGAAGTTCCTGCTCGCCATCTCGGTAGTAACCGGCAAACAGGGTGGCGCCGCGCACGCAGATCTCCTGCTCCCTGATGCACACTTCCCGTCCCGGTAGCGGTTTGCCAACTATGCCTGCATCGCCGGGGATAGCGGTGCAGACCTGGCTCCCCATCTCGGAGAGACCATAACTCACCTTGGGTTCGAGCCCCATGGCGCAGAGGCGCTTCACCAGCGGTTGCGGGATGGCTGCGCCACCGAGCAGCAGCTCGCGCAGGCGGGTACGGGCGGGATCAAAACCCTCAGCCAGCAGGCGCCAGAGCTGGGTTGGTACCAACGAGAGGTGAGTGATGGGCTGGCACTCCAGCCGCTCCTTGAGGGAGCGTTCACGTTGATCCAGCACCAGCGTGGCGCCCGCCAGAAAGACCCGAAACAGGATGGCGTAGCCGCCCACATGGAACAGTGGCAGGGAGAGCAGCCAGCCGGACTTCTCATCGAGGGGAATGAGGGTGGCAGAGCCGCGCGCCGAGGCCAGGTGGTTGCAGAGCCGGTGCACCACCGCTTTCGGCGTACCGCTGGAGCCGGAGGTGAGGATCATATTGTTGAGTTGGGTCGATTCCAGCGGCCACGTTTCCTCGCTTGCTGGCAGTTTGCGCGTGAAGTCGAGCTGCAGGGGCTGCCAGTTGTCTGCCGGGATCTCCCCTGCCGACCAGAAGGCATCGGCATCGAGTTGTACCGCCAGCTCGCGCTGCTTTTCGAGGGGGAAGGCGGGGTTGAGCGGGCAGAACACCACGCCGCTGCGCACGCAGGCCCACGCCAGCAGCACATCTTCCAGCGCACCGCGCACCACCGCCGCCAGATGAGCGCCACGACGCACTCCGGCTTGTTCCAGCTGTTGGCACAGGCTGTTGAGGCGGGCATCGAGCTGGCGGTAACTGAGGGGCGAGGCGGCGTGGATGGCAATGCGGTTCGGGGCTGTGATTGCCCGGTGGCGTACCGGGCAAGGTGTCTGTTCGGGTGAACGGGAGGGGTCAATCACGGTAATACAGTTGCTCCAGTCGGCTCAGTTCCGGCTTGCCATTTTCCCCCAGCAAGTTGCCTGCCATCCAGCGGCGGGTATCCAGACCCGGCGCCTGTTCGGGAGCCCATTCGCCCGCCAGATGAAAGAGCTGGTTCAGGCCCAGATCCGATTCGAAGCAGGAGGAGATGATCACCTTGAGCCGCAGTTCGCGGGCGCGGGCGATCAGGGCTTCGCAGTTGGCGAGTGAACCGAGCAGGGTAGGCTTGAGCACCAGCGCGCGCAGTTGCGGGATCGGCTCCCACGGCTTGCCTTGTGCCAGCAGTTCGTCCAGCGCCACCGGCATGCCGGTGCGGTTGGCGACAAAGGCGATGTCGGCAAAGTCGGCGCAAGGGTCTTCCAGATACTCGATGCGATTCGGGTCGAGGTGGCCGCAGAAGGTCCACGCCTCCTCGCGAGTCCAGCCCTGGTTGGCATCCAGCACCAGCTTGAGGGAGGGGAGGCGGTCGCACAGCAGGCGGATCAGCGCCAGCTCGTCACGCATCGGGTAGCGTGCCACCTTCAGCTTGGCCTTGCCGGGCGTGCGGTGCAGCCACTCTTTCCAGTTGCGCAGCAGCTCCTGGGGGGAGCCTTGAATGAGGGGATAGGGTTCCGGCAGCGGGTTGCGCTGCTCGGGCCATGTCCGGCGCGCGCAGTCGAGGCCAAATTGCACCGACGGCAGCACGGGGTTCGGGGTATCGCCTGCGGCCAGGGCCGCCAGCGTGGCAAGGGCTTCTGCCTCTGCCTGTTGCAGGCTCTCTTTCGAGAAGCCGGGCAGGGGGGCGATTTCCCCCCAGCCGTCGTTGATGCGCACCAACAGCCCCTCTCGCGCCACCTCCACCTTGCCGTGAAAGGTCAGTGGCTGGGTAAAAGGCAGTTGATAGCGATACAGGGCGAGTGTCATCAGGGGTTCCGCTTGTATTTGGAGAAGTCGGGGCGACGCTTTTCGTTGAAGGCGTTGCGGCCTTCCTGACCCTCTTCGGTCATGTAGAACAGCATGGTGGCATTGCCCGCCAGCTCCTGCAAGCCCGCCTGACCATCACAGTCAGCGTTGAGGGCGGCTTTCAGGCAGCGTAGCGCCATCGGGCTATTTTGCAGCATTTCACGGCACCAGCGCACGGTTTCTCGCTCCAGTTCCGCCAGCGGCACGACAGTGTTGACCAGACCCATGTCGAGGGCTTGCTGGGCATCGTACATGCGGCAGAGGAACCAGATTTCGCGGGCCTTCTTCTGGCCGACGATACGAGCCATGTAGGAAGCCCCCCAACCGCCGTCGAAGGAGCCCACTTTCGGGCCGGTCTGGCCAAACTGGGCGTTGTCGGCGGCGATGGTCAGGTCACACATCATGTGCAGCACGTGGCCGCCACCGACTGCGTAGCCCGCTACCATGGCAACCACAGGTTTCGGGCAGGTGCGGATGTCGCGCTGGAAGTCGAGCACGTTGAGGTGGTGAGTCCCCTCGTCATCACGGTATCCACCGTAGTCGCCACGGATCTTCTGGTCGCCACCGGCGCAGAAGGCTTTCTCGCCAAAACCGGTCAGGATGATGGTGCCGATCTGATCGTCATAACGGGCATCGGCCAGCGCCTGCAGCATCTCTTTGACGGTGCGGGGGCGGAAGGCGTTGCGTACCTGGGGACGGTTGATGGTGATCTTGGCAATGCCATCGTTGGACTTGTGATAGAGGATGTCCTCGTAACCGGCGGAGCAATCTTGCCATTCAACAGGTGCATACAGTTCAGCTTCCGTCATTGCTTCAATCATGACTCGTCTCTTCTTGTTGGTTGACCCACTCCGCGAGGAGTCGGGCAAAGTTATCAGGCTGATGGGCGTGCAGATTATGGCCGCCATCCAGCACCAAGTGGTTGATTCTGCGATCCTGGTTCGCCAGCTGGCAAGCCAGCTGATGGAATTTGTGATCCCGCTTGCCACTCACCCAGGTGACCGGCAGCTGGCTCGCCATGAGCCAGGGGGCGAGATCCGGCTGCTTGCCGAGCGAGGTGGCACGTAGCATGGTGGCGATGCCCTGACCGTCGTTGCCAAGGCGGCGGGCGATCTGGCTGGCCCGGGCCGCATCGTCAAGATCGGCAAACACCCCTTGCCGGTACCAGTCTGCCAGCACGTCAGCCAGTGGTTCCTGCTCAAAGCGCCGCGCCCACTGTTCATCGTGCTGGATGCGAGCGGCCCGTTCACAGGCCGGTAACCCCGGGTTGCAGTTCTCCAGCAGCAGCCCCCGCAGCCCGGTGGGCTTGCGGCTGGCGTGGTAGAGGGCCAGTCGCCCCCCCAGCGAATAACCCGCCAGCAGATAGCGTTCAATGTTGCGGCTGGCCAGCTCGGCGACCAGCCACTGGTGGCTCTGCTCAAAGTTGCTGACGGTGAGAGCTCGATGCTGACCGTGACCCGGCAGATCGAGGGCGATGCAGCGGATGGCTGGCAGCCGGTCGATCACCGGTTGCCAGTCGCCGCTATCCCCCAGCAGACCGTGCAGCATCACCAGCGGCACATGGGCATTTTTATTTGCCACGGATGGCGGCCCCCAGTGCCTTGAGATCATCGGCTACCTGCTCGCTCGGTACCCGGATCTCGATCAAGGTAACGCCATGTTGGAGGGCGGCGCGGTAATCGCGTTCGAACTCGGCCAGGGTGGTCGGCGCCCGATAGGCGAGACCAAACATGGCGGCAGCATGTTCAAAACTGAGGCCGTGGGGCAGCCGGTAGTAGCTCTCCAGCAGCTCCCCTTCGGTGGGCACCGGCAACATACGAAAGATGCTGCCGCCATCGTTGTTGAGCAGGATCACCACCAGCGGTCGACTCGCCTTGCTGAGCAGGGCGAGGCTGTTGAGATCGTGCAGGGCGCTGAGATCCCCAAGCAGCAGGGTGGTGGGCTCATTGCTGCCTTGCTCGATCGATTGGGCAAACCCGTAGGCGGTGGCGATCAGGCCATCGATGCCGGAGGCGCCACGGTTGGTCATCACCCGGCTCGGCCCTTTGCCCGTTTCGCCGAGCATATCCATCAGTCGGGCTGGCATGCTGTTGCCGACAAACAGTTGGCCTTCAATCAGGCGGTTGAGGCGATGGCAGACCCCAAGCTCGGAGAAGTGCTCGCAGGCGGCGGCGATCTGTTGGCTGGCGTTGTGTTGCAGCTCGGCCAATGTGTGCCAAGGGGCTTGTGTGGTGACCGGATGGGCCGCAGCAAAGGCG
Organism: Aeromonas veronii bv. veronii; assembly: GCF_000820225.1. GTDB lineage: Bacteria > Pseudomonadota > Gammaproteobacteria > Enterobacterales > Aeromonadaceae > Aeromonas > Aeromonas veronii. Next base: position 124,478 of record NZ_CDDK01000041.1, on the reverse strand, counting down.
CTGGCGCTGCAGAGCAGCCGGTTGCGCAGCCGGTAATCGGGATCGAGCCGCGCCGGTTGCGGATCCACCAGCCAGTAATCCTGCCATGAATGGTGTTTGATGAACTGGCCGAGCCGCTTGGAGACAAGCCGTGCGCCAAATTGCAGCAGCACCTCGGCGCGGCCCAGTTCGGCGACGAATTCAGGGTCGTTGAGCGCCATATCCATGTGGATGAGGTTGCGGCTATCGAAGCGGATCTGGCTCTGCAGATCCGCCAGCAGCGGCCAGCCAAGTTGTTCCGCCAGCGCGGCGACCACCTGTGCCTGTTCGGGGTCAGTGATCCTGCCGGCGACAATAATGCCGCGCTGTTGCCGAAAGGTTTCCCACTCCGCCTGAGGGGGGCAGCTCGGCGCGCTTTGCTGCCACGGGCTCCAGGGCTTGTGCGAGCCGAGCCAGTCACCGAGGGGGGCCAGATAGTCGGAGAAATCCTGATAGTGCTCGCCCGGGTAGAGGGGCTCGGGGTACATGCAGTTGAAGTGCACCACTCCGGGAGTGAGCGCCTGTTTGGCCAGCGCCTGATCTACCGAGCTCAGCACAAACGCCGCCGGAATGGTCGGGGTGGGGCTCGGCAGGTTCTGTTGATAGACGGGGTAGCGGCCGAAGATCCCCTGCTGGTCGATCGCCTGATTGGCGCCGTTGTCGATAAGCTCGTGAGGACGATCGGCGGAGAGAATAATCAGCGGCACGCCGGTGAGCTGGGCCTCAGCCACTGCGGGCCAGAGGTTGGCTACCGCGGTGCCCGAGGTCATGATCACCGCCACCGGCCGGTTGCTCCCCTTGGCCAGCCCGAGCGCCATAAAGCCGAGGCCGCGCTCGTCAAAGTGCAAGTGACGACGAAAGCCCTGATGGGCCGCGGCGGCCATGGTCAGCGGCGCGGAGCGGGAGCCGGGGGCCAGCGCGATGTCGCGCACCCCGAGGCGAAAGAGCTCCTCCAGCAAGAGGGAGGACCAGACGTGGTTGAAGGTGGCGTGCTGGCTCGAAAACGGGGGGCAGGCAAACTCTTCGCTGGCAGGCTCTTTACGGGTGGGCATAGGGGCTCTCGTAGCGTGAAAAGGGTGAATGACTATCCCAGCAGGGAGAGCACATTGGCGATCTTGTTGTCGAGCTCGGCCCACTCGGCGACAGGCTCGGAACCGGCGACAATGCCGGCACCGGCAAACAGGGTGACGCTGCCCGGCTGAATGCGGGCGCTGCGAATGGCGACCGAGAACTCGGAGGTCTCCCTACTCAGCATGCCGCAGGCACCGGCGTACCAGCCCCGATCGTAGGGCTCGAACTCGCGGATAAAGGCGAGCGCCGCCTCGCGCGGGGCACCGCCCACCGCAGGAGTCGGATGAAGGGCATCGAGCAACTGCCAGTCGCAGACGCCGAGCTTGAGCTCGGCCTCAATATCGCACTTGAGGTGTTGCAGCAGCCGCAGTTTCAGAATGCGTGGCTCGGTCAGGGTGGCATCGTGGGTCAGTGGCGCCAGTCGGCTGAGGATGTCGGCATGTACCAGCCGGTTCTCCAGCCGGTTCTTGCTGTCGGCCAGCAGCTCGGCGGCCAGTTGGGCATCCACCTCTTCATCGCCGGAGCGGCGAATGGTGCCCGCCAGCGCCTCGGTAAAGAGGTGGCGATCTTCCCGGCGGTAGAGCCGCTCGGGAGAGCAGGCGATAAAAGCCTGCTCGGGGGAGAATTGAAAACCGAAGTGGAAGCAGTCCTGAGCGTGGCGGGCCCACTGGTCGAGCATGGCCCAGGGATTGATATCCGCATCATGGTTCGGACTGGTCAGCAGGCTTTCCCGCGACAGCACCACCTTGGGAGTGTGGGCCTGAAAATCGGGGGCGGTGACGCGTTCCACTAGGGTCTGCCACTGGGCGGGGCCGGGGCAATCCTGTCGCTGCCAGGGCTGCTTTTGCAGGGCGGGCAGCGGGGCTTCCGGGCGCAGGGCGTCGAGGGCGGCTTCGGCCGCCTGCAGTTCGGCCTCGAGATTGTTTTCATCCAGCCAGAGGTTGAGGCAGAGACTGACGCACTCGCCACGGCGCACCAGCTCGATGCGGGGCAGCACGAAACGGCAGGGGCCAAACCCTTGCCAGCCGGACTGGGCCGGATCGAACGCCAGTCCACCATAGTAGCGAGGGCTGTTGTCATGATGCTGGTTGGCTGTGTTAGTGCACACCTGCTTGATGGCGTGCGGCTCGGTCAGTTCATGGATGGCGCCCAGCGCGACATACTCGGGACGAGCCTCTCCACGGGCCTGCCAGTAGATGCGGGGATAGAGGGTTTGCGCCGCGAGCCAGCCCAGAAAGGAGCGGATTTCGATTGCCACTCGCAACCGTACGAAGCCGCTGACGTTGCTGTGACGCAGGGCGTCCAGTTGTTGCTTGATATGGGTCTGAGCCAACATGGATTCTTTTCTGAGCCGGGTAGTAACGAGCGATCCGGTAGCTGGATGCCGTAGGTTTATGCCAAAGGGCGATGATTTCCTATATATTATCTGCCCATTCGTCCATGTAAATCGCCCGCGGGAGCTTCACTCTCCGGGGCCAAGTATACCCAAATCCGGTTCGATAACCCTTAACACGATCAATATCCGATTGTTTGGCCATCACAAAATGACAAATACCTTCTCTGTTTGGTTGCTGGCGGCGCGTTTGCGAACATTGCCGCTCGCCTGCTCTTCCATCCTGCTGGGCTCGGGGCTGGCTGCCAGTCGTGGTGCCTTCGATGGCACCATCATGGCGCTCTCTCTGCTGACCGCCATCTTGCTGCAGATCCTCTCCAATCTGGCCAACGATTACGGCGATGCGGTCTCCGGCGCCGATAACGGTGAACGGATCGGCCCGCAGCGGGCGGTGGTCTCCGGTCTTATCACCAAAAAGCAGATGTGCGTGGCGATGGGGCTGACTGCGCTGGCGGCGGTGGCCAGTGGCCTGCTGCTGCTGGGCTGTGCCTTCGGCGGCCAGTGGCTGCAGATTTTGGCATTTGTGGTGCTGGGTGGCGCGGCCATCGTCGCGGCGGTGACCTATACCGTGGGCAAGACCCCTTACGGCTATCGCGGGTTTGGCGATATCTCGGTGTTCTTATTCTTCGGCCTGCTCGGGGTGCTCGGCTCCTACTACCTCTTTACCAAGACGCTGGAGTGGGAGCTGCTGCTGCCTGCCACCGCCTGTGGTCTGCTGGCGACCGCCGTGCTCAATATCAACAATGTGCGCGACATCGAGACCGACGCCGCCAGCGGCAAGATCACCCTGGCGGTGCGCCTTGGCCGCAACCGCGCCATCGCCTATCACTGGGTGTTGCTGGGGGCGGCGCTGCTGGCAACCATCGTCTTTATCCTGATCCAGCCCGCCAGTTTCTGGCCGTGGATCTTTCTGCCCGCCATGAAGCCTCTTAGCGATGCGGCCAAGACCCTTCGCGAAAGCTACGATGGCGAGGTGCTGACCGGTTCCCTCAAGAAGACCGCCATCAGCGCGTTTCTGTTCAGCCTGCTGCTCTCCATCGGGTTGGCGTTCTCCTGATGAACGACCGGCTTGTTGTTATGTGAAAAGGGCTCCCGAGGCGGGAGCCCTTTTTGTGTGCCGATGCGACGCGTTGGTACTGAATCAGTCAGACAGGAAGACTGCCATGCGTGCATCACTCAAACAGAAAATCATTCAGGTATGCCAGCAAAAAATCGCCCGGAAGGGGGAGACGGTCGGGCTCTCCTTTTATGCCTTCTTTGCCAATCGCAATGACGATCCCGATTTGCTGATGGAGGCAGCGACCTGGTGGATCCAGACCCACAAGCTCGATCACTTCGAGAAGGCCAAGAAAATTCTCCTGCTGGTCGAGCAGGAGTGAAAGTCGGTTGCAATGAAACGCAATGAAACAGAGAGGGCTCCCAAGCGGGAGCCCTCTCTGTTGGTGGATGATGCTATCGACTAGCTGGCGCGCGCCACCTTGAGGGGGCGGCGGGAGAAGAGCAGGGTATCCAGCAGCCAGATGGCAACCATGGAGGCCCCCACCAGCGGGAAGGCGATCCCCAGCAGGATCAGCAGGGCGATGGCACCGCGCATCGACGGGAGTTTGGCAGGCAGCGGCGGCGCGGCGAGACGGCCCTGCGGACGGCGGCACCACCAGATCCACAGACCACTCACGGCGCTGGCCAGCACCATCAGGCAGATAAGCAGCATGGCGAGCTGGTGGGGCCAGCCGTAGAGCTTGCCCATGTGCAGCATGACGCCACTCTCCACCGTTTTGGCGACCGGGCCGTAATCCTGCCAGCGCACATCGGCCAGCACCTTGCCACTGTATTGATCGATATGCAGGGTGGCATCGTTGCGCGGATCATCGGCAAAGATCGCGATGGTATAGACACCGGTGGCGCCGACCGGCGGGGTAATGCTGTAACCCGGTTGGACTCCCCGCTCATGGGCGATCTCGACCACCCGTTGCAGCGGGATCCGCTGGCTTGCCATCACCACTCCCTCGTGCTCGCCGTGGTTCATGGCACCGTGATCGTGCCCCTCATCAACTGGCTGCGAGCTGGGCATGGGGGTGTTCTCCACCGCCCAGGGAACCGTCTGCTCGTGGGCCTGATTCAGGGTGCGGGCCAGCGGCGCCGATTTGGGCACCTCGTTCCACATGGCGGCGGGGAAGCGGTTCCAGACTGCGGCAAACTGATCGCCCCAGAAACCGGTCCAGGTCATGCCACTCAAGAGCAGCAGCAACAGGAAACCTGCGCCCCAGAAGCCGATAACGGCGTGCAGATCGCGCCACCAGAGGCGGCCACGCTGGCTGACTCTGGGCCAGAGAATACCGCCCACGCCGGGCCCCTTGCGCGGCCACCAGAGATAGAGGCCGCTGATGAGCAGTACCAGCCCCCAGCCTGCAGCCAGCTCGATCAGCCGATCCCCTGTGGTGCCGAGCAGCAGGTCGGCGTGCAGGGAGCGAGCCACCGCCTGCAGATTCCACTTGTTATCCATGGTGCTGAGCAGGGCGCTGCTGGCGGGATCGAGGAACAGGGTCAGTTCGCGATCCCCCTGATTGACGATGAACTGAGCGCTCAGATCGGGAGCTGCAGGCGGCAGGTATTTACGCAGGCTGGCATCGGGCATGGTCATCATCGCCTTGGCCAGCAGTTGGTCGGCACTCAGGGTCTGGCTGGCGGTAGCGACCTTCATCAGCTCGGGGTACATCAGGTTGTCGAGCTGGGGTTTGAACAGATAGACGATCCCGGTCAGTGACAGCAGGATCAGGAAAGGGGCGACAAAGAGACCGGCGTAGAAGTGCCAGCGCCAGATCCGTTGGTAATGACTCGAGTCCCTGTTTTTCATTGCACATCCTTGTTGAGGTGCCAAACCTTTCGGCAGGTGGAATGTTTGTGGCGGCGCGGATAATAGCAGTAACGTTTCGTTAACTGCAATCGCACATCTTGAGATCGATTCGGTGCGGGATGTCGGTAACATGAGGTGCAGACGGTTTGCTGGATAGGATGATCACGCTTTGGGGAAAGCCTGTTTGCTGCTGGACTTTTCCTTATAAATTATTACCTTGTTGTAACAATTTGCAGGCGATGGTGGTGGTAACGGAATGGGAGCAGTCATGCAGCCACATGGGCAATTTGACATGGAGCGCAGGGGCCAGATGCTGATCTGCCGCCCGAGTGGCCCTTTCAATCTGGCAGGTGCCATGGCCTATGAGGCGCGCTTTCGTCACGAACTGGCCGGATTGATGGATGGCCCCTGGGGGATTGTCGAGGTCGCGACCGAGTTTGAAGCGGCCGGGCCCGAGGTGCTGGCCCGTTTTCGTCGCCAGTTTGGCTGGTGTGCCGAGAGTGGCTGTCAGTTTCTGGCGGTGGTCTTCGTGGGGGGCTTCAAGCGCTATCTGGCGGATAATATCTTCACGGGATTACCCTTTCGGGCAGTACGTTACTTCGAGCAAGAGGCAGCGGCGATCCAGTGGCTGGGGGAGCAGCTCAACACAGCTCCCTGTGAACCTGCGAGCGCTTGACCACCCTTATCCTGACTGGCCTTGGCTCAATCCAGCTTGATAAACCACTTGTCCCGTTCGTCAACGCAGTCGGGTTCACCCATCTCGAATTCGCGGCAGATCAGCGGTCGTACCTCGTAGATACGGCACATCATGGTGTTGCGGTCGAGGGCGGCGCACCAGCCATCGTCCAGCCGGCGCATAACCGGTATCTCGCCATCCCGTTCCAGTACATAACGGTCCGGCACGCCGGTATCGGTAAAGAGCATCACTTCGAGGCGGCAGCAGCAGGCTTCGCAGTTCTGGCAGCTCACATCGGTTTGGATTGCTTGGGTCATGGTGCCTGTCTTGCCGCATGGCGGCATCGGAGATATGAAACAGGCGCCTGTCAGGCGCCTGTGGTCTGGCTAATGGCTTGCAAAAAACCTTAGCCCAGTTTGCGGGCGCGGTAGCTGCGACCCTTGATCTTGCCTTCCTGCAACCGCTTGAGGGCGGCGCTCGCCACGCTGCGCTTCACCGCGACGTAGGAGTACTGCTCGGAGATCTGGATCTTGCCCACATCGGCGCCGGCAATGCCGCCTTCACCGGTCAGGGCGCCCAGAATGTCACCGGCCCGCACCTTGGTCTTGCGGCCTGCATCGATGGAGAGGGTCACCATCTGCGGGGCGATCGGCTTGATGTCGCGGCCGATGCTGTCGAGATCTCCCAGCGGCATCGGGGCCTGCTGGTACTCTTCGATAAAGTTGACGCGCTGGGCCTCGTTCGGCTGATAGAGGCTCAGGGCCAGACCCTGCTGGCCGGCACGACCGGTACGACCGATGCGGTGCACGTGCACTTCCGGATCATAGGTCAGCTCGTAGTTGATGACGGCGCCCAGCTCCTTGATGTCGAGGCCGCGGGCCGCCACGTCGGTGGCCACCAGAATGGTGGCGCTGCCGTTGGCAAAACGCACCAGCACCTGATCCCGCTCGCGCTGTTCCAGATCGCCATTCAGCGCCAGCGCCGAGAAGCCCTTGGCGGCCAGATGGTCGGCCACGTCGTTACAGGCGCGCTTGGTGTTGCAGAACACCACGCAGGAGCTTGGCTGGTAGTGACTCAGCAGCCAGGTGAGGGCGTCGAGGCGCTGACCGGCAGGCACTTCGTAGAGCTTCTGTTCGATGGCGCTCCCCTCGTGCAGGGACTCCACGCTCACCTCGACCGGATTGCGCTGCACGCCGCGGCTCATCTGGGCGATCCCTTCCGGATAGGTCGCGGAGAAGAGCAGGGTCTGGCGGCGCTCGGGGGCATAGCTGATGACCCGGTTGATATCTTCGCCAAAGCCCATGTCCAGCATGCGATCCGCTTCGTCCAGCACCAGCGTCTTGAGGCCGGAGAGCTCCAGCGTGCCTTGCTCCAGATGTTTGAGAATGCGACCCGGGGTGCCGACGGCGATGTGGGCACCAAAGCTCAGGGTGGCGGACTGCGGTGCGGTCGGGGTGCCGCCGCACAGGGTCACCAGCTTGACGTTGGGCAGGGCGCGCGCCAGACGACGGATCTCCTGAGCCACCTGATCCGCCAGTTCGCGGGTCGGGCAGAGCACCAGCGCCTGCACTTCGAGGCGGTTGACGTTGAGCTTGGCCAGCAGGCCGAGGCCGAAGGCGGCGGTCTTGCCGCTGCCGGTTTTTGCCTTGGCGATCAGGTCTTTGCCATCGAGCACCAGGGGCAGGCTCTGGGCCTGGATCGGGGTCATCTGCAGGTAACCCAGGCTGGTGAGGTTCTCTTGCAGGGCGGGGGAGAGATTGAGGCTGCTAAATTCGCTGTTGTTCACAAAAGGACTCTATTTCGGAGAAAACGGGGATGCGCGAGCGCTAAGGCCGCGCATCATACCAGAATGTGGCACCGGATGTGGCGGATTTTTGAACGGCTGGCCACGAGGGGCCATGAAAGGTTCATTTGTTGCCAAACCGATCGCGGACGATCACCGACAATGCGATAAGGACTATTTTTCAAACACTCATCTAATTATTTATCATGGATAAACGTTTTCTATTTTCGGTATTTTAATATAATGATTTTGAAATATTCCACGAACAGTTACTGCGCCACAGGGAATGTTGCGAAAATGCTGATTAAATATTTTCAAAGAATATGAAAACGGCGCCACCACTATTCAACATTATGTTTTAAAAGGATTTATGTTATCTGTGTTGCGCGATTAATATCAGTTCATTGCACAATTAATTTAAAAACGTTTGTATTATCCTGCCTCCATAATATTGCGCGGGATTGTGATGGCTATCTGATTTTTAAATGTGCAAATGTCTATGATGGCGCCGGTCAAAAATTACAATTTACTCAGGTGCTACAGGTATGGAATACGTTCACTTTGTGCTCGGACTGGTGATGGTCCTCGCTCTCTCTCTGCTGGCTAACCGCCACAACTGGAAACAGATCAAGCTGCGTTATATCGGCCAACTGCTGGTGGTCGAACTGGCGCTGGCCTGGTTCATGCTGAACTCCGAAGTGGGTCTGGCGGTGGTGGGTGGCTTCGCGGCCGGCTTCACCAAGTTGATGGAGTTTGCCAAACAGGGTACCGACTTCGTGTTCGGTGGTCTGGTCAACGAAGGGGCCTTCTCCTTCTTCCTGATGGTGCTGATGCCCATCGTCTTCATCTCCGTGCTGATCGGTATTCTGCAGTACATCCGCCTGCTGCCGCTGGTGATCCGCGGTATCGGTACCGTGCTGGCCAAGATCAACGGCATGGGCAAGCTGGAGTCTTTCAACGCCATCAGCTCGATGATCGTCGGCCAGTCCGAGAACTTCATCGCCCTCAAGAACATCCTGCCGCACCTGAACGAGAAGCAGATGTACACCCTGGCGGCGACGGCCATGTCTACCGTCTCCATGTCCATCGTCGGTGCCTACATGCAGCTGATCGAGCCGCGCTACGTGGTTGCCGCGCTGGTGCTCAACATGTTCAGTACCTTCGTCGTGCTGTCGCTGATCAACCCCTACGAGCCGGATAACTCCGTGACCGACATCAAGGCCATTGCCGAAGGTGACGAGCACCACACCCCGAAGAAAGAGAACTTCTTCGAGATGCTGGGCGAGTACATCATGGCCGGTTTCACCGTTGCCGTGATCGTGGGTGCCATGCTGGTGGGCTTCATCGCTCTGATCGCCCTCATCAACTACCTGTTCGAGATGGCATTTGGCGTGAACTTCCAGTTCGTCATGGGTTACCTCTTCTACCCAGTCGCCTGGATCCTGGGTATCCCGAGTGGTGAAGCGCTGCAAGCGGGCTCCATTATGGCGACCAAGCTGGTGACCAACGAGTTCGTGGCGATGATGGATCTGGGCAAGGTGGCTGCCGAGCTCTCTCCGCGCACCGTCGGCATCCTCTCCATCTTCATGGTCTCCTTCGCCAACTTCAGCTCCATCGGCATCATCGCCGGTGCGGTAAAAGCGCTGAACGAAGAGAAGGGCAACATGGTTTCCCGCTTTGGCCTGAAGCTGGTCTACGGTTCTACTCTGGTCAGCCTGCTCTCTGCTGTTATCGCAGGCATCATGATCTGATCCTCTAGTGGTTCGCACCACTGCTTGGGCCCCTGACCTCGTCAGGGGCTTTTTCGTTTCTGGCCTACAGGCGCCAGCCGCACCACCAGCCGGCGACCAGCAGGGTGAGAGTGCAAAAGCCGGTTTCGATGGCGCCGCCGCTGCGCAGCGGCCAGCCCGGCAGGCGGTAACGGCGCTTGATGGGCCAGAAGAGCGGAATGCCCGCCGGGGTGAGCCAGTCCCCCAGCAGATGGCTGAGGTAGCCGACGATCAGCGCATCCTTGACCCCCATGGGCAGGGTGTCCGGCGGCAGGCTCTGGTTCAGCCCCCAGACAGCGGCGGCGACCGCCAGCAGACTGTGGGTGAAGCCGCGATGGCCAAAGAGGCGCGACAGGGGCTTGGAGATCCACGGCAGTTGCTGCCCCAGCAGTGATTTGGGGTGGTCGAGATCCGGCAGCAGGGCGCTGGCCAGCGCGATCGGGATGCTCTGCCACAGGCTGGCATCGGCCAGGGCCGGCGTCAGCTGCAGTTTGTGGGCAATCAGGGTACAGGTAACGGAGAAGAGCAGGTGCCCTTGGGCGGTCATGATGATTACGGCGTGGACAAGATGGCGGCGCATCTTACCAGCCTGACGGTGGTGGTCAGCTCTTATTTTAAAAATCAGGATGTTACGGCGAAAAAGCGCCCAGACAGGGCGCCTTTAGGGTCTCTTTACAGCTTGCCTTTGACCAGCCACTTGTCGAGGGCGTTGGCGAAGCGCTGTTTGTCGGCAGCATTGAAGGGGGCCGGGCCGCCGGTCTGCACGCCGGCCGAGCGCAGCTCTTCCATAAAGTTGCGCATGCCGAGCCGCGCCTTGATGGTCTCGCGGGTGTAGGTCTCGCCGCGGGGATTGAGTGCCTCGCCGCCAGCATCGATCACCCAGGAGGCGAGGGGGATATCACCGGTGATCACCAGATCGCCGGGCTGAACCTGCTGGGCGATGACATGATCTGCCACATCGAATCCCTTTTCCACCTGCTGGGTTTTGATGAAGGGCGAGGGGGGCACCCGCAACCCCTGATTGGCCACCAGGGTGGTGACGACCTGGGCGCGGTGGGCGGCGCGGTAGAGGATCTCCTTGACCGGAATGGGGCAGGCATCGGCATCAACCCAGATGGGCATGGCATGGTTTCCTGTAGTGAAAGCGGATGGAAAACGAGAGCGGCCATGTTAACACAGGCCTCCCCTTCCAGGCGCGGGGCTGAGTCGGCCCCGCCTTTGGTGTAAGCTGGGGCCAGCACATGAAACGAGAAGGAGACGAGATGGATCGGGTGCCCGGTGAAGTGATTTATGCCCTGACTCTGGATGGCAAGGGTGGCATGGCGCCGCTGACGGCGGGAAGCGAAGTCCCGGCGGCGCATCCCGGCTGGCTGCATCTGGATTACGGCAATCCCGATTCGGCGCGCTGGCTGTTGCAGACCCCCTTGCTCAGCGAGGCGGCCAGGGAGTCGCTGCTCGGCCAGAGCAATCGTCCCAAGCTGGTGCGGATGGGGGAGACGGTGCTGCTGATCCTGCGCGGCATCAACCACAACAAGGATCACAGGCCCGAAGAGATGGTGGCGCTGCGTATCTTCATCACCCCGGATCTCATCATCAGCAGCCGTCGTCGTCCGCTGCTCTCCGAACAGGATGTCTTCAACCAGCTCAAGCTGGGGGGCGGCGCCGATACCCCGGCCGACTGGCTGGTAGAGATTTGCGATGCCCTGACCGATCGGGCGGGGGAGTTTGTCGAGGAGCTGCACGACAAGATCCTCGATCTGGAGGAGATGGTGCTGATGCGCGACATGCCCGCCAATGGCCGCTTGGCGCTGATCCGCAAGCAGCTCATCATGATCCGCCGCTACCTCTCGCCGCAGCGGGATCTGGTGGCGCGGCTGGCCAACGAGAAGATCAGCTGGCTGGATGAGGATGACCGCCGTCGTCTGCTCGATATCGCCGATCGGCTGCGGCGCTGGCTCGATGACCTCGATGCCGGAGTGGCACGCACCGCCGTGCTGGCAGACGAGATCAACAATCTGATGGCGGAGGCGACCAACCGCCGCGCCTACCAGATGTCGGTGATGGCGCTGCTCTTTTTGCCCGCCAGTTTCCTGACCGGCCTGTTTGGCATCAACCTCGGCGGTATCCCCGGGGCCGAGAATCCGACCGCCTTCTGGGTCTTCTGCGGATCCTTGGTGGCGCTGGCAAGCGGGCTGGCTATCTGGCTCAAACATCGGCGCTGGTGGTAAGGAGGCGTAACCCATGTGGCAATCAATTGGCCTGACCCTGCTGCTGTTGCTGGGTCATACCCTGATCCGGCGGCTGATTCACAAGAGCCTGCTGGCGCTCGGTCAGAGCAGGCAGGTGAGCGAGAACCGGGTGCTCTACGTGGCCCATGTGTTCCACTTCCTGCTCGGCTGCGCCACCTTGCTGGTGCTGGCCGGGGTATGGGGGCTCGACTTCTCCCGACTGGTAGTGCTCGCGTCCTCCTTCTTTGCGGTACTGGGGGTCGCCATGGTCGCCCAGTGGTCGATCCTCTCCAACATCACCGCCAGCATCACCATCTTCTTCGCCTTCCCCTACAAGATTGGCGACCGGATCCGCATCCTCGACAAGGATGATTCGGTCACCGGCGTCATCACCGAGATTGGCTTGTTCTACGTGCGGGTGCGTGATGACAACGGCGATCTGGTCACCTATCCAGCCAACCTGATCCTGCAAAAGCCGGTCAGAAAGCTGGAGGGCAAGGTGGCGGAACCACTGCAACCGGAATAGAAAGCAACCGGATTAACAAAAAGGCTCCCTCGGGAGCCTTTTTACTGTGCGGTGGGTGGCGCTAGCGTTCGAAGAAGCGGTAGAGGTGCTCCACCTGAACCGGGCAGTCGGCCACCTGATGCAGATGTTCGCGGGCCTGCTCGACAGTGCCGAAACTGACCGGGCAGCCGAGGGTGTCGGTCAGCTCGTAGAGGGCGCCATCCTTGCCTCTGAATTCGATGATCCATCCGGGGATGGCCACGTCGTGGAGGATTTCGGCCTCTTGCAGGATCTGTTGCTGATAGAGCTTACGAAGTTCACTGACTGTCATGATGCTCTCCTGTGGGGAATATCCAGCTCCAGTCTATGCCTGCCCTTTATATGCGGCAACGGGATCATCCCCGCAGGACCTCCCATGCCCAGCGGATGCGGACAAAGGTCTCGGCATTGCCACCCCGATCCGGATGGTGCTGCAATGCCCGCTCCCGCCAGCGGCGGCGGATCGCCTCCTGGCTCGCCCCTTCATCCAGCTGGAACAGCGCCAGCGCTTCCTCCTTGTGCCCCTCCCCGTCATAGGTGCGCCAGAAGCGGTTGAGCAGGGTTTCTACCTCTGCCCGATCCGTCTGCCAGAACACCTGCCAGTCGAGATAGTAGCTACGCAGATTTTCGCCAACGGCAAAGCCGTGGTTGACCTCCTGATTCCCGGCCAGCGGTTCGAGCCGGATATCCAGGGTACTGATCACCAGCCACCACCCCTCTTGCCAGAGCTCGGCCTGCAGCTGGTAGAGGGCGTTCATGATCAGGAAGTTGACCCGAAACAGCTGCAACTGCTCATCGTCGGCCAAGGGCGGGATTGCCCCCTGCTGGCGCAGGTCGGCCATCAGTTCGTGTACCTTGTAGCTGCCCGCCGCCTGTTGCAGCAGGGCCAGCAGCGGGGCGATCAGCGGATTGTGGGTGGCCTCGCTCATTCGGCGCCCTGCTCTCTGGGCGGTTGCAGGGCGATCAGCAACTCACCCGCCTGCGGGGTGACGGGGCCGGTGACGATGTGGGGCTTGCCCTTGCTATCCATGACGAATAGCGGGATGGCGCCGGGATTGGCGGCCTGATATTGGGCCCAGTCGAACGCTTCGCTCAGGCGGGTCGCCTTGATCTGGCCACCCCGGCTTAGCAGACCGCTCAGCTTGGCATAATTGATGTCGGGGCCGAACAGGTTCTGGCGGGCGCGGAAGGTGGCGCTCTCCCGGTTGGCCTTGCCGTGCTGTTCGCTGGATCGCAGGGAGTAGACCTGCTCCTCGCCGTAGAGGTGGGCGAAGTGCAGTACCCCGAGGGCGTTGTTGTGGCGGTTGGGGGAGAGTGCCAGCACGGTACTGATGCTGGTGAGCGGCAGGTGCAGCTCGGCATGCTCCGACTGGGGGTTGCCGAAGTAGCAGGGCAGGTTGCTCATCCGCGCCTGTTTGCAGAACTCCCAGGCGGGATCGCAGAGTTGCACCGGCACACCCAGATCCGCCAGCGCCTTGCCGATGGCCCGCGCCACCGAGTTGGCCCCTATGATGAGCCAGGTGTTGGGGGCGCTCTGGCGCATCTTGAGCAGGCTGGCCAGCGGTGCCGAGGTGAGGCTCTGCAACACCACGGTGGAGATGATCACCGCAAACACCAGTGGCACCAGCTTGTCGGCATCGGGGATCTCGGCCTGATGCAGGCTGATGGCGAACGAGGCGCTGACCGCCGCCGCGACTATGCCGCGCGGGGCGATCCAGCTCAGCAGGGCGCGAGCTCGCCAGGAGAGATCCGAGCCCCAGGTCGAGACCAGAATACAGAGCGGACGCGCCACGAATTGCACCACGCACAGCAGCGCCAGCACCATGGGGCCGAGTTGCCAGAGCTGGGCCAGATCGAGGCGGGCCGCCAGCAGGATAAACAGGCTGGAGATAAGGATGACCGCGAGATCCTCCTTGAACGCCAGCACCTCCTCCAGATCCAGCCCCTCCTGATTGGCGAGCCAGATGCCGAACACGGTCACTGCCAGCAGGCCCGATTCGTGGCTGAGCCAGTTGGAAAGGCTGAAGGTGACCAGCACCAGCGCCAGCACGCCGAATTTGTGCAGGCTGACCGGCAGCCAGTCCTTGCGAATGAGTAGGGTGGTGAGCCAGCCTGCCGCCACCCCGATCAGGGAACCGACCAGCACTGTCTTGCCCAGCGCCAGCAGGGTATGGCTGATGAGATCCCCCTGACTGCCGAGGCGTACCGCCTCGAACACCAGCACCGCAAACAGGGCGCCGATAGGGTCGATGACGATCCCCTCCCAGCGCAGGATGCGGTCTACCTCCCGGGTGGGGCGGATCACGTTGAGCATGGGGGCGATCACCGTCGGGCCCGTTACCACCAGCACCGCGCCGAGCATGGTGGCGACCCGCCAGTCCAGCCCCAGCAGGAAGTAACCGGCGCTGCCGATGACGGCGAAACTGACCAGCATGCCGGTGGAGCAGAGGTTGCGCACCACCTTGCCGATCCCCTTGAGCTCGGCCAGATGAAGGGTCAACGCCCCCTCGAACAGGATGATGGCTACCGACAGGGAGACCAGCGGAAACAGCAGATCCCCGAGCAGGGCATCGGGGTCGAGCAGGCCGCTGACCGGACCCAGAGTCAGGCCGGTAAGAAGTAGAAACAGGATGGCGGGTACCCGCAGCGACCAGGCGAGCCATTGGGCCAGCACGGAGACTAGGGCGATCCCGGCCAGAGAGAGGGCAATCATGCAGACCTCGATTCAGGCAGTGAGTATGGAGCTAGTGTAGTGGCTAAGTTGGTCAGATTGACACCTGAAGGAGCGTGCATCATGGCCGGGATGGGGAGATGTGCGACAGTCGGCGTCATGGTGGCTGGCGGTGGTGTGAAGGGCGCCAGCCAGACGCCAACCGTGGTGATGGGGTGGCCTCGGGGCCGGATTAGATGGGGCTCTCCTTGTGGAGCTCGCCGACACAGTCGGCCAGCGCCAGTACCAGTGCGGAGCGCACCATCTGATCGAGCCGGTTGAGCTGCATCTGGTAGAAGGCCCAATCCTCTTCGCTGGCAGGGGGCTCCAGTTTCATCATACCGCCCTGATTGACCCCGTGCAGGCGGTCAAGCAGATCGCGGATCGGCTTGTCGCTGAAGCGGTAATCCTTGGGGTCGCGCACCAGAAAGTCGCGGATCTTGAGATAGGCTTCCAGATCCTGATAGCGCTCAAGGGAGATGAGGCCGAGGGCGAAGATGAGCTTGAGGCGCACTTCCAGCTGGCCGAGGGGGCCGCTCTGGTTGAGCAGGGGTTCGATGGCGTATTTGACGGCATACTCCTCCTGACGGAACGCGCGTCGCATCAGGGAGTCGACCGCCTCTTCCAGGATGGTCACGGCTTCGAGAAAGAAGCCGCGAGGGCCATCCTGCTCGTTCAGTCGTTCCAGTACTTCATCTTCCTGGTGTGTGGTCATAGGTGCATTGGGTCCAGCTGACAGGGAGAGAGTCAGCCTCTCTCCCGGTTTTTATCATATGGGGCGCATTTCCTTGCGATTCAATCAATTGGAGCGTCCGGTCATGCGCCGCCAGCAGGGTATTACAAGGTCTCGTAACGAGCCACTATGGTGTGGACGATTTCGCTCTCTGCATCCAGTCCGGTGACGCGGGCCAACGCTTTGGCCGGGCCAAGCTCCGCTAGCAGCTGTTGCAGCTCGACCGCCTGCGGATCATCGGCATTGCGATAGTGGAGCGCCGCGGCGATCCCCTCCTGCAACTGATCGCTCGGCAGGCTGTACTCCAGGGTGCCGAGCAGCGGCTTCACCAGTCGATCCCCCGCCGCCAGCTTGCGCAGTGGCTGACGACCGACCCGGTCAATCTCGTCCACCAGATAGGGGTTGGCGAAGCGGGCCAGGATCTTCTCGATGTAGGCGGCGTGCAGGCGCGGGTCGAAGCCGTAGCGTTTCACCAGTACGGCACCGCTCTCCTCCATGGCGCGGCGCACCTTGCTGCGGATCACCGGATCCTCGATCGCCTCGCGCACTGTGCGGTAGCCCCGCAGTTTGCCGAGGTAGGCGGTGACGATGTGGCCGGTGTTGAGGGTGAACAGCTTGCGCTCGACGAAGGCCATCAGGTTGTCGGTTGGCTCCATGCCAGCCACCTGTGGCAGCTCCCCCTTGAACTGGGTCTGATCGACGATCCACTCGCTGAAGCTCTCTACCGTCACTTCCAACGGATCATCGTTGGCAGCCGCGGCGGGCGGCACGATGCGATCCACCGCCGAGTCGACGAAGCCGATACAGGATTCGAGCGTGGCATGATACGCGACCGGCAGGTACTTGAGTACCTCCCGCTTGAGGTGGCTGGTGCCGCGCACCATGTTTTCGCAGGCGATGACGTTGAGCGGGGTCAGGTTGCCGGCATCGAAACGGGCCTGCAGCCCCTTGGCCAGGGTGCTGGCAATCTTGTCCAGAATGTTGGGGCCCACTGCCGTGGTGACCAGATCGGCAGTGATGATACGCGCGATCACCTCGTGACCGGCGGAGCTCACCGCCGCCACGTTGCGCACCACATCCAGCTTCTGATCCGCCCCTACTACATGGACCTTGTACTCCTGACGGTGGTTGAGCTGGTCGATCAGGGTGTCGTTGACGTCGGCGAAGGTGACCTGATGGCTGGCATCCGCCAGCACTTTGCCGATAAAGCCGCGACCGATGTTACCAGCACCAAAATGCAATGTTTTCATGATATTAACCTCTTGAACCAAAGACGATGAAAGATGATTACGCAGCCTGTTCGGCACCCAGCAGATCCAGGAAGGCCTGGGGATCCGTGGTGCTGGCCAGCCGGTCGATGAGACCGGGTTCATCCAGTGCATTGGTCAGGCGGGTTATTACCTGCATGTGTTCGTCGTTGCGGGCGGCGATGCCGATCACCAGCCGCGCTACCTCATCGGCAGCCTCGCCAAAGGCGACCCCGGCCGGGTACTGGCAGATGACGATGCCGGTACGCTTCACAAACTCCTTGGCGGCGATGGTGCCGTGCGGCACGGCGATGGATTCGCCGAGGTAGGTGGAGACCAGCTGTTCGCGCTCCAGCATGGCGTTGACGTAGTCGGGCGCCACGTAGCCGCGCTCTGCCAGCAGTCGGCCTGCGGTCAGGATGGCGGCCTCCTTGCTGTCGGCTTTCAGTCCCAGATGCACGTCATGACGGCTCAGGGTAAAGACTTCGGCCGCTTGCGGCTCGTAGCTGTCGTCGTTGGCCGCCACCAGCAGTTGCGGGTTGGCGACGTCATCGTTGGCGGCCTGAGTCAGGCTCTGTACCAGCTCCTGATAGAGACCGTTGTCGAGGAAGTTGGTCAGGGAAATATGGTGGGCATGCGGCGCATGGCGACGGGCCCGCTCGGTCAGATCCTTGTGGGTGATGACCCAGTCCACCTGATCGTCGAGCTGATCGATGGCGCGGTTGGTGATGCTGATATCGAGCCCGGCGGCCTGTACCCGCTTGCGCAGCATGCCGGCGCCCATGGCGCTGGAACCCATGCCTGCATCGCAGGCGACCACGATATTGCGCACCGCCATCAGTTCACCGCCCGGCTTCTTGGCCGCTGCGGTTTCGGGCTTGCCGCCCTTCATGGCTTTCATCTTGCGGGTGGCTTCACCGAGGGCATCGGCCTCGTCGGCTTCCGGCTGTTGGGCTCGAACGAATACGGCGGCGACCAGGAAGGAGACCAGAGTGGCGCTGATGATGGAGAGGGCGACCCCGATCAGGGAGGCTTTCGGCGTCATCAACAACACTGCGAAGATGGAACCCGGCGACGCGGGTGAGACCAGACCGGCGTTGAACAGGGTCAGGGTAAAGACCCCGGTCATGCCACCGGCGATCACCGCCAGAATGAGGCGCGGGTTCATCAGCACGTACGGGAAGTAGATCTCGTGGATGCCGCCGAAGAAGTGAATGATGGAGGCACCTGCAGCGGACTGCTTGGCGGCGCCGCGACCGAACACCATGTAGGCCAGCAGTACGCCCATGCCCGGGCCCGGGTTTGCTTCAATCAGGAAGAAGATAGAGCTGCCGTGCTCGGTCGCCTGCTGGATCCCCAGCGGCGAGAAGATGCCGTGGTTGATGGCGTTGTTGAGGAACAGGATCTTGGCCGGTTCAACGAAGATGGAGGTGAGCGGCAGCATGTGGTTATCCACCAGGAAGCCGACGCCACCGGCCAGCACGCCGGAGAGCACCTTGACGAAGGGGCCAATCACGAAGAAGGCGAGGATCGCCAGCAGCATGCCGATAAGGCCAGCGGAGAAGTTGTTGACCAGCATCTCGAAGCCGCTCTTGACGCGACCGTCCATCGCCTTGTCGAAACGCTTGATGGCCCAGCCACCGAGCGGGCCGACCATCATGGCGCCCATGAACATCGGGATGTCGGTCCCCACGATGACGCCCATGGTGGTGATGGCACCGACCACGCCGCCGCGCTCACCCCCCATCAGCTTGCCGCCGGTATAGCCAATCAGCAGCGGCAGCAGGTAGGTGATCATGGGACCAACCAGCTTGGCCAAGGTTTCATTGGGCAGCCAGCCGGTGGGAATGAAGAGGGCGGTAATAAAGCCCCAGGCGATAAAGGCGCCTATGTTGGGCATGACCATATTGGACAGGAAGCGTCCAAAATTCTGTATCTTGACTTTGGTATCCGGTGATAACATGTCGGGACCCCGTTTTAAGCCTGTTTGATTAAAAGTGGTAGTTCGGGATGGCCGGTTTTGCCGAACCTCCATCCCGGTCGTCTAAGCAACTTCAATCTACCAGCTTGCGATCAAATTAGGCTGAAAACGGGGTGTCTTGTGATCCACATCTCAGATACCCCGTCATGCCCCCTCTCCAACCAGTGATGAAGATCACATTCGCTCGCTGTAATTCGGCTACATTTCGATCTTTTCTGTTTTGAATGACCATTTTTTGTGGTTTAGATCACCAATTCAGCTTTGCCGCTCCTTCGTGAAAAGGTGATTTACATCACAAATTCAATTTTTGTATTCGAATGGGACAAATCACTCAATTACTCATCAGTGGGTAGTGGCGATGGATCTATCGAAATACTCCATTGCTTACCAATGAATCAATAAATTTGTAACCCACTTTCAGTTTTTACGGTTGGTGATGAGGTCTCTTTTGCTGCTGGCCGATGGGAATTGGCGCCAACATGCAGGATGTTATCGAGCGGCAGATGTTCGGAGCGCTTGTTTGCCGCGCAGGCCAGACTGCAGATAAAAACAAACCGCCAGCAGGCGGTTTGTCGGTTTTTGCGATCTGAGCCCTGTCGGGGCTGCGGCTTAGTAGAAGCCGGCATCCTCGGGGGAGGGGCGGGTCTTGAAGCGGCGATGGAGCCACATGTACTGCTCTGGTGCCTTGCGCACAGCGGCTTCAATCTCGCGGTTGGCGCGGGCGGCATCAATCATATCATCCCCGCTCGGGTAGTCGGCGAGCGGTGCCCCGATATGCAGGGTGTAACCCTCGCTGGTGCGGATGTTGTAGCAGGGGAGGGTGACGGTGTTCTTCACCCGAGCCAAGGTGGCGGTGCCGGTGATGGTGGCGGCCTGCTCTACCGCGAAGTAGGGCACGAACACGCTGGCGTGGCTGCCGTAGTCGTGATCCGGTGCATACCAGAGGGCGTCGCCGTTGCGCAGCGCCTTGATCATCCCCTTCACATCCATCCGGTCTACCAGATATTTGTTGGAGGCACAGCGCCCGTGGTACTGGGCATACTCCAGCACCGGATTGGTGTTGGGGCGATAGACCCCCACGCCGGGGCGCACCAGCCCGAAACAGCGGGCGTTGAGTTCCAGCGTCAGGAAGTGGCAGGAGAGCAGCAGCATGCCCTGACCTTTTTCCATGGCGGCGATGACGTGCTCTTCCCCTTCCACCTTCATCAGGTTGCGCATCCGCCAGTCTGGCCAGAACCAGGCGATCCCCACCTCGAACACGGCGCAGCCCACGCTCTCAAAGTTTGCCTTAAGCAGTTTCTCCCGCTCATCCCGGGTCAGCTCGGGCATCGCCAGCTCCAGATTGCGACGGGCAATCTTGACCCGGGACTTCAATATCCTGGCGGCGAGGCGACCGAGCTGACGGCCCAGCCACATCTGGCTGCGCCACGGCAGCAGGGTCAGCAGCCAGAGCAGGCCGAGGCCGAACCAGCTGGCCCAGTAACGGGGATGAAACAGGCGGGGCTCCAGGCGGGGAGCGTTGTCATGGGCCATGGCTAATCTCTTGTTCGCAAACACAATCGGGGGATTCTAGCCGAAAAGGGGGGGCGGGGGCGAATGGCTGTGTGCTGGTCAGAGGGGTAGCCTGCGTCCGGTTAGCGTGACAGCGGCGGCAACTGCGGTCGGCTTTTTCTACACCGGATAAAAGAGTGTGATAAAATCGCCCGCTGATTTTTCAGGTTTTGAGAGTCGATACAGATGAAGATCACCCTGCCCGATTTTGAAAAAGCCCGCGTTCTGGTCGTTGGCGATGTCATGTTGGACCGTTACTGGCATGGCCCTACCGGTCGGATCTCCCCCGAGGCGCCGGTGCCCGTGGTCAAGGTTGAACACATTGAGGAGCGTCCCGGTGGCGCAGCCAACGTGGCCCTCAACTCCGCCGCCCTTGGCGCTCATGCCGTGCTGCTTGGCCTGACCGGTCAGGATGAAGCGGCCGATGCCCTGGCCGGTCAGATGGCTGGCGTCAAGGTGGCCTGTGACTTCGTTCGTCTGGCCGACTTCCCGACCATCACCAAGCTGCGGGTGCTGTCCCGCAACCAGCAGCTGCTGCGTCTGGACTTTGAAGAGCCCTTCCACTCCGTCGATGCCACCCTGCTGATGAGCAAGGTCGAGCAGGCGCTGCCGAATAGCGACGTGATGATCCTTTCCGACTATGGCAAGGGTGCTCTCAACGATGTGCCCGGCATGATCCAGCGCGCCCGAGCCGCGGGTATTCCGGTGCTGGTCGACCCCAAGGGGACCGACTTCGAGAAGTATCGCGGTGCCACCCTGCTGACCCCCAACATGTCCGAGTTCGAGGCTGTGGTAGGCAAGGTGAAGAGCGAAGAGGAGCTGGTCGCCAAGGGGTTGGATCTGGTCAAGCGTTTCGAGCTGGATGCCCTGCTGGTCACCCGTTCCGAGAACGGCATGACCCTGATCCGCGAAGGTCAGCCGGAGCTGCATCTGCCGGCTCAGGCCCACGAGGTTTATGATGTGACCGGTGCCGGTGATACCGTCATCTCCACTCTGGCTACCTCACTGGCGGCAGGCAAGAGCCTGGACGAAGCCTGCGCGCTGGCCAATACCGCTGCCGGTATCGTGGTCGGCAAGCTGGGTACCTCTACCGTGAGTCCGGTCGAGCTGGCCAATGCCCTCTACACCGAGCAGGAGACAGGCTTCGGCGTGATGTCTGAAGCCCAACTGAAAGTGGCGGTTCGTGCCGCTCGTCTGCGCGGCGAGAAGGTGGTGATGACCAACGGTTGCTTCGACATCCTGCATGCCGGCCATGTCTCCTATCTGGCCAACGCCGGCAAGCTGGGGGATCGCCTGATCGTGGCGGTCAATACCGACGAGTCGGTTCGCCGTTTGAAAGGGCCGGGTCGTCCGGTCAACCCGACCGAGCGCCGCATGGCGGTGCTGGCTGCGCTGGGCGCGGTTGATTGGGTAGTGCCGTTTGGTGAAGATACGCCGCAGCGCCTGATCGCCGAGATCCTGCCGGATCTGTTGGTCAAGGGCGGCGACTACAAGCCGGAAGATATCGCCGGTTACGCCGAGGTGACCGCCAATGGCG
Source organism: Aeromonas veronii bv. veronii (assembly GCF_000820225.1). Classification (GTDB taxonomy): domain Bacteria; phylum Pseudomonadota; class Gammaproteobacteria; order Enterobacterales; family Aeromonadaceae; genus Aeromonas; species Aeromonas veronii. The sequence goes on along the minus strand of NZ_CDDK01000041.1, from coordinate 102,383 downwards.
GCGAGGTGCGCGTTCTCAACTTCGAGGATGGCTGCTCCACCACCGACATCATCAAGACGATCCGCGAGCGCGGCTAACGCGCTGCTGGCCCCGCAATCTGGCGGGGCTCATTATCGGCGGTAGCAAGCAGGCAGAAATACGGATAACAAAAAGGCGACCTTGCGGTCGCCTTTTTCATGTCCGATAGCGGCTATCAGCCTTTGGCTTTTGCCGTGGCGGGCATCAGGCCCTGGTTCACTTCCACCAGATCCTGCGCTTCCAGAATACCGGCAGCCTGTTTCAGGCTCAGGATATTGAGAATGTAGTTGTAACGGGCTTCGGAGAGCTTCTGCTTGGCCTCGTACAGCTTGCGAGTGGAGTCCAGCACGTCGACGATGGTACGGGTACCCACTTCGTAACCGGCTTCGGTCGCCTTCAGGGCGCTGTCGGCGGAGACCACAGACTGGCTGTAGGCACGTACCGAGCCGATGCTGGCGTTCACGTTGTTGTAGGAGGAGCGTACTGTGCTCTGCACCGAGCGGAAGTTCTTCTCCAGCAGTTCGCTGGCCGCTACGTAGTTGTATTGAGCCTGTTTCACCTTGGAGCTGGTGGCGCCACCGCTGTAGATGGGCAGCTTGAAGGTCAGACCGATATTGGCCTGATTGTCATTGCCACCGCTCTGAATGTTATCCAGCTTGTAATCGGTATTGCTGGTTTGCAGTCCGGCACCCAGATCCAGAGTCGGCTCATGGCCGGTTTTGGCGAGATCGATCTGCTCCTTGGCAATGTCCTTGCTGATGCGGGCACTGTGCAGTTGCAGGTTCTTGTCCAGCGCCAGCTCCAGCCACTTGTCGGAGCCGAAAGCGGTCTTCTGCGGGCTGAAACGATCGGTGTTCAGCACGTCCAGATTGCGGTGATCGATACCGGTCAGCTCGCGCAGGGTCTCGTAGCTGTTGTCCAGCGAGTTTTCGGCATTGATCTCGTCAGCCAGCGCCTGGTCGCGGGAGGCTTCAGCTTCATGGACGTCGGTGATGGCGGTCAGGCCCACTTCGAAACGCTGCTGGGTTTGCTCCAGCTGACGCTCTACCGCAACCTTGTTGGCACGGACGAATTCCAGGGTATCCATCGCCTTGAGCACATCAAAGTAGGCTTTGGCGGTGCGCACCATCAGGTTCTGGATTTCGAGGTTGTAGGCGACATCTGACTGAGTGGCCTGCTTCTCGCTGATATCCAGATTGACCCAGTTACTGCGACGATAGAGGGATTGCGACAGCGTCACCTCACCCTTGGCGTTGGTATTGCTCTGGGTATCGTTCTTGTTTTGCAGATAATTGAGCCCGGCACCCAGATCGATCTGGGGCAGCAGAGGAGCACGGGATTCGTTGATCTTCTCGAAGGCCTGGTCGCGAACGGCTTTGGACTGCAGCAACTGCGGGTCTTTGATCTGGGCTTGCTGGTAGATGTCGAGCAGGTTTTCGGCATGGGCACCGGCACTGACGCCCAGCAACACCATGACTGACAAAAGTGTTCTTTTCATAGATCGTTTTAACCTTATGTAGTAACCCAAACTGGTTGCTGGAGAGGCAAATATTGTCACCGACCAAGCTTGATTGCAGCTTAATCACTCTACTATAAGCAAAATTTAATGCTAAGAGTCTCAGGTCCGGTGACGGGAACGTCAAGAACCGGACGCAGTTTTCTCCCCGCGCGCCTAGCCAAATGGTCTGTGGCTGCTAAAATCCACCCCTCATTACCATGGTACGCCGAGTGAATGAACGTTCATTCATGTTCCTCGGATTTTATGGTCAAACTGATACAAGTCAAGCTGACGGGAGCCCCGGATGTCGCAGCAACCCTTGCCGCAAGATCGGCATTACGCCGCCGATGATGTAAAAATCATTGAAAAATCAGCTGGATATAACGGCTTCTTCAAGGTGAATGTCTATCGTCTGCAGCATCGGTTATTTGCGGGCGGCTGGAACCAACCCATCGTGCGCGAGCTGTTCGAGCGGGGCCATGCTGCCGCGCTGCTGCCCTATGATCCGGTACGCGACCAGATAGTGCTGGTGGAGCAGTTCCGCATCGGTGCCATGGAGACCAGTCCGACCCCCTGGCTGCTGGAGCTGGTGGCCGGCATCATCGACGAAGGTGAGACCGCCGAGGCGGTGGTGCGTCGCGAAGCGGTGGAAGAGGCCGGGATCGAGGTGGCCCGCTGCGAGCATGCCATCAGCTATCTGGTGAGCCCGGGCGGCAGCACCGAGCGGATCGAGGTCTTTGTGGGCGAGGTGGATGCCAGCAAGGCCGAGGGACTGCACGGTCTGGCTGATGAAGGCGAGGATATCCGGGTGCACGTGGTGAGCCGCGAACAGGCCTACGCCTGGCTCAAAGAGGGACGCATCGACAATGCGGCCTCGGTCATTGCCCTGCAGTGGCTGGCTCTCAACCACGGCGAGCTGCGCGCCCGCTGGCTGGCGGATCGCTGAGGTGGCGCTGACCCTGCAACAGAGCAGGCGCTATGTGCCTGATCTGATGTCCTTGCAGCGTACCTGCGAGGTCAACTACATGGCATTAATGAAACTGCTGCCGCCTGATGGGGAAGTCGGCGCCGAGCGCCGCTATCGGGTCGGCAACGATCTGCAGTTCCAGCTCACCATCATTGGCGAGAGTCGCTTCACCAATCAGGTGATCCTGAGCCAGCACAACCCCGAATTGCCCGAATATTTACAAGCTCAGATAGAGATTCGTTTGTATCATGATGTGCGGATGGCGGAAGTGTGTGCAGCGCAACAGATTTCCCGTTTGCAACCACGTTATGATTATCCCAATAAAAAGATGCACCAGCGGGACGAAAAGGAGCAGGTAAATCTGTTTCTGGCCGAATGGCTAAAATTTTGTCTCAGACATGGTACCAGCCCGATCAATATCTCCAGTTGAACAAATAAAAAGAAGCGTGATTTTGGAAACAGAGCTCCCCCAAGCGCAGGACGGCAGTGTGCGCCTGTTGCAAATTACCGACACCCACCTCTTCGCGAGTGCCGAAGGGCGGCTGTTGGCTGTGCGCACCGCAGAGAGTCTGGCCGCAGTGCTGGAACAGGTGCAGGCCAATGAACACCCCTACGAGGTGATTCTGGCGACCGGCGATCTGTCGCAGGATCACAGTCCGGAATCCTATCAGCGTTTCGCCTCCATGATGGCGCCTCTGGGCCGCCCCATCTACTGGCTGCCGGGCAATCACGATGACAGCCCGCTGATGACCGAATATCTCCATGCCGCCGGGATCAGCGAATCCAAGCAGCTGGTGGGCGACCACTGGCAGGTGATCCTGCTCGACACCCAGGTGCGTGGCAAACCTCACGGCATGATTGGCGATCACCAGCTGGCCGCCCTCGACCGCGCCCTGCGTCAATATCCTGATCGCCACGCTCTTATCACCCTGCACCATCAGGCGGTGCCGGTGGGCTGCGCCTGGCGGGATCAGCACAATCTCAAGAATGCCGATGACCTGTTCGCCGTGCTGGCCCGTCATCCGCAGCAGAAGACCATCCTGTTCGGCCACGTTCATCAGGAGTTTGACGAGGTGCACCGCGGGGTGCGGCTGATTGCCAGCCCATCGACTTGCATTCAGTTCAAACCGCTATCCGACGGCTTCGCGCTGGATGAATCCGGCCCGGGCTGGCGCTATCTCACCCTCTATCCGGATGGGCGGGTGGCCAGCGAGGTGTGGCGCCTGCCGGTGGGGCAGTTTGTGCCCGACCCCAACGCCACCGGTTATTGAGGAGAGCATTCCATGAAGTCCGTTCTCCTTTATCTGCACGGTTTCAACTCCTCACCGGGCTCCGCCAAGGCGCAGCAGATGGCTGCCTGGGTGGCCGCCAATCGGCCCGACATCGAGGTGATCATTCCGGCCCAGCCCAATACGCCAGCGGCGGCCTGGGCGGCTATCGAACAGACCATCGCCGATCTGCAGGGTCGTTATGGCAGTGAATTCAAGCTCGGCGCCGTGGGTAGTTCCCTCGGCGGCTTTATGGCGACCCGGGTGAGCGAGCGGTTCGGCTGCCGCGCTGCACTGATCAATCCGGCGGTGCGCCCGCATGAGCTGCTTTGTGACTACCTTGGCCCCCAGACCAATCCCTATACGGGTGAGCAGTACGAACTGCTGCCTGAACATATGGACGAGCTGCGGGCACTGGCGGTACCGGTGACGGCGCCGGAGCGACTCTGGATCCTGCAACAGCAGGGGGATGAGGTGCTCGATTATCGCAAGGCGCTGGATGAATACCGCTTTGCCCGCCTCTCGCTGGAGTGTGGCGGCAACCACGCCTTTGTAGCGTTCGAGCGCTACCCCGCCCAAATCATCCGTTTCCTCGGGTTATAGTCAGGTTTGAGTCAATAAGGGCGGTCTCGCCCTGCTTGTTCTTCTCCAGATCAAGCTTTCGGTGCGGGGAGTTTGTTCTACCCCCGCCTAGCAGTTAAGATTCCCTCCAAACGTCAATTCGCAAGGCCCTCCATGTCTACTCAATACAATGCGGATGCCATTGAGGTCCTCAATGGCCTTGAGCCGGTGCGTCGCCGCCCCGGCATGTATACCGACACCACCCGGCCCAACCACCTCGGCCAGGAGGTCATCGACAACAGCGTCGATGAAGCGCTGGCAGGTCACGCCCGCAATCTGGAGGTGATCCTGCATGAAGACCAGTCCCTCGAAGTGATCGACGACGGCCGCGGCATGCCGGTCGATATCCACCCGGAAGAGGGTGTCAGCGGGGTGGAGCTTATCCTCTGCAAGCTGCACGCGGGCGGCAAATTCTCCAACAAGAACTACCAGTTCTCCGGCGGTCTGCACGGGGTGGGTATTTCGGTCGTAAACGCCCTCTCCGATCGGGTCGAGGTGACGGTGCGTCGCGACGGTCAGGTCTACGACATCGCCTTCGAGCGCGGCGAGAAGGTGCAGGAGCTGACCATCACCGGCACCTGCGGCCGTCGCAACACCGGCACCCGGGTGCGTTTCTGGCCGCAGGCGAGCTACTTCGATTCGCCCAAGTTCTCGGTCACCAAGCTGGAGCACCTGCTCAAAGCCAAGGCGGTGCTCTGCCCCGGCCTCACCATCAAGTTCCTCGACAAGAACACCGGCATCAAGCTGGAGTGGTGCTACGAAGATGGCCTCAAGGATTATCTGGTCGATGCGGTCAAGCAGTTCACCTGCCTGCCGGAGCAGCCCTTTATCGGCTCGTTCAGCTCAGAACAATCGGCGGTGGACTGGGCGCTCTGCTGGTTGCCGGAAGGGGGCGAATGCCTCGCCGAATCCTATGTGAACCTCATTCCCACCGCCCAGGGCGGTACTCACGTCAACGGCCTGCGTCAGGGCCTGCTCGACGCCATGCGCGAGTTCTGCGAGTTCCGCAACCTGCTGCCGCGCGGGGTCAAGCTGACCCCGGAAGATATCTGGGATCGCTGTGCCTACATCCTCTCCATCAAGATGCAGGATCCACAGTTCGCCGGTCAGACCAAGGAGCGCCTCTCCTCCCGTCAGAGCTCGGCGTTCGTCTCCGGCGTGGTGAAGGATGCCTTCAGCCTCTATCTGAACAGCAATACCGAGCTGGCGGAGCAGATCGCCGAGATCTGTATCAGCAGCGCCCAGCGCCGGATGCGTGCTGCCAAGACGGTGGTGCGCAAGAAGATTACCCAGGGCCCGGCGCTGCCCGGCAAGCTGACCGACTGTAACTGCGCCGACCCCATGCAGGGTGAGCTGTTCCTGGTGGAGGGTGACTCCGCGGGCGGCAGTGCCAAGCAGGCGCGGGATCGCGAGTTCCAGGCCATCATGCCGCTGCGCGGCAAGATCCTGAACACCTGGGAGGTAGAGGCCGGTCAGGTGCTTGCCTCGCAGGAGGTGCACGATATTTCCGTGGCCATCGGCCTTGACCCCGATTCCGAGGATCTCAGCGGCCTGCGCTACGGCAAGGTGTGCATCCTCGCGGATGCGGACTCGGATGGTCTGCACATCGCCACCCTGCTCTGCGCCTTGTTTGTGAAGCACTTCCGCACGCTGGTGGAGAAGGGTCACGTCTACGTCGCCATGCCGCCCCTCTACCGGATCGATATTGGTAAAGAGGTCTACTACGCCCTCGACGAGGACGAGAAGAACGGCGTGCTGCAGCGGGTCGAAGCCGAGAAGAAGAAGGGCAAGGTGATGGTGACCCGATTCAAGGGTCTGGGTGAGATGAACCCGAAACAGCTGCGGGAAACCACCATGGATCCCAACACCCGCCGTCTGGTGCAGCTCACCATGGAGCCGGCAGGAGAGAGCGAAGGTGATGCGGCTGACGAGACCCTGCAGCTGATGGACATGCTGCTGGCCAAGAAGCGGGCGAGCGATCGCCGCGAATGGCTGGAAGAGAAGGGCAACCTCGCCATCATCTAAGCCGTCGGTCACCTGCCGACCCGCATTTCAGGCGTGCCCTCCTGGGGCGCGCCATAGCAAGAGAAAAACATATGAGTGATGCTATCGAGCTCAGTCTGGACGGGGTAGAGCGCCAGCCAATGCGCACCTTTACTGAACAGGCTTACTTGAACTACTCCATGTACGTCATCATGGATCGGGCCTTGCCGCATATCGGCGACGGCCTCAAACCGGTGCAGCGGCGAATTATCTACGCCATGAGCGAGCTGGGGCTGTCGGCGCTCTCCAAGCACAAGAAGTCCGCCCGTACCGTGGGTGACGTGCTGGGTAAGTACCACCCCCACGGCGACAGCGCCTGTTATGAAGCCATGGTGCTGATGGCCCAGCCCTTCTCCTACCGCTACCCGCTGGTGGATGGTCAGGGCAACTGGGGTGCACCGGACGATCCCAAATCCTTCGCTGCGATGCGTTATACCGAAGCACGCTTGTCGCGCTTTTCCGAGCTGCTGCTCTCCGAGCTGGGGCAAGGCACGGTGGAGTGGACGCCGAACTTCGACGGCACCATGAAGGAGCCGGTGGTGCTGCCCGCCCGCCTGCCGCACATCCTGCTCAACGGGGTGACCGGTATTGCGGTGGGCATGGCGACCGACATCCCGCCCCACAACGCGCGGGAAGTGGCCTACGCCTGTGCCGAGCTGCTCGACAACCCCAATGCGGGGCTGGATGTGTTGATGCAGCACATTCAGGGGCCGGACTACCCGACCAACGCCGAGATCATCACCCCGCGCGACGATATCCGCAAAATCTACGAGACTGGCAAGGGCTCCATCAAGCAGCGGGCGGTCTGGAGCGAGGAGGATGGCGACATCGTCATTACCGCGCTGCCCCATCAGGCCTCCGGCGCCAAGATCATGGAGCAGATCGCCGCCCAGATGGTGGCGAAAAAGCTGCCGATGGTCACCGATCTGCGGGATGAATCTGACCACGAGAACCCGACCCGTCTGGTGATCGTGCCGCGCTCCAACCGGGTGGATGTAGAGGGGCTGATGGCTCACCTGTTCGCCACCACGGATCTGGAGAAGAACTACCGGGTAAACCTCAACATCCTCGGCCTCGACAACCGGCCGCAGGTGAAGTGCCTCAAGACCATCCTCAGCGAGTGGATCCAGTTCCGCCGCGAGACGGTGCGTCGCCGCTTGCAGTTCCGCCTCGACAAAGTGCTGGCTCGCCTGCACATCCTCGAAGGCTTGCTGATCGCCTACCTCAACATCGACGAGGTGATCGAGATCATCCGTACCGAGGATGAGCCGGGCAAGGTGATGGTGGAGCGCTTCAACATTACCGAGACCCAGGCCGAAGCGATCCTCGAGCTGAAACTGCGCCATCTGGCCAAGCTCGAAGAGTTCAAGCTGCGCGCCGAACAGAACGAACTGGCCGAAGAGCGCGATAAGCTGGAACTCATTTTGGGCTCCGAGCGTCGCCTCAACACCCTGCTCAAGAAAGAGCTGCTGGCCGATGCCGAGAAGTACGGCGACGATCGCCGCACCCCGCTGGTGGAGCGTGCCACCGCCGTGGCGCTGACCGAGAAAGAGCTTATTCCCAGCGAACCGGTCACCGTCATCCTCTCCGACAAGGGGTGGGTGCGCGCCGCCAAGGGCCACGATGTCGATGTGGCGGGGCTCTCCTACAAGGCGGGGGACAGCTATCTGGCCCACGCCTGTGGCCGCAGCAACCAGCAGGCGGTGTTCCTCTCCACGTTGGGGAGAACCTACGCCCTCGAATCCCACACCCTGCCATCTGCGCGCAGTCAGGGCGAACCGCTCACCGGCCGCTTTGCGCTGGGGGCAGGGGAAGAGGTGCGCCATCTGGTGATGGGCAACGAGGGCGAGCCGTATCTGATCGCCAGCGATGCCGGTTACGGCTTTGTCTGCACCTATGACGATCTCATCGGCAAGAACAAGAACGGCAAGGCGCTGCTCACCGTGCCGGAAGGGGGGCAGGTGATGGCACCCCAGAAGATCGGCTCGCCGGAGACCGATCTCTGCATGGCCATCTCCAACGAAGGGCGCATGCTGCTGTTCCCGCTCAACACCTTGCCGGTACTCGGCAAAGGCAAGGGCAACAAGCTGATCAGCATTCCGTCGGCTCGGGTGAAGGCGCGGGAGGAGTTTGTGGTGATGGCCGCCGTGATCCCGCAGGGCCAGTCGGTCACCCTGTTTGCCGGCAAGCGCAAGCTCACCCTCAAACCCTCGGATCTCGACTACTACCGCGGCGAGCGCGGCCGCCGTGGCGCCAAGTTGCCCCGCGGTTTGCAGCGGGTCGATCGCATCGAGATTGAACCCGCCGCCGGGGAAAATCAGGAAGGGTAATTAATATAGAAGGGCGCGAAAGCGCCTTTTTTATTATAAATATTTTTTTGGTGATTTCATGTACGATTTCATAAAGGATTTTTCACCTGTCTTTTTAGCTTTTTTTGGATTGTTTGTCCCAATTTATCAAGCTCAACGGGAAAGAAGAGCTAACTTTAAAAAAGAACATCAAATTAAAATATTTGAACAATTGCTCTCTGTTTCCAATGCACTGACATCTACTTGTGATGAACTATCTTTAAAAGCGTTGATATGGCGTGTTAATAAAGCGGATGGACATGAGGTTGACCTCCCTAAAAGAATGGATTACGCAATGCAGCTTGAGCATGTCACGTATTTGTTTTGCAAAGAATTGGAATGCCACGAAATTTTAAATCCTTTGTTATTTAGAACAACTCGTTTCATGATTCAAGCAAAATTATACGAGCTTTCTAGGGAACAACCATATCTTGAAAAAATTGACTTTTTTAGTAAGTTAGAATGGGTATCTAGAGAAATATCGTGTTTCACCAGAGATCTCATATCATGTTTGCAAAATGAGATTTATGGCGAGCTATTTTTAACAAAGGTTTCACCAAGGGAAACGACAATGGATAGTTTGAAGGTTATAAGAAATGAACCTGATAAACTGTATGCGCTATTAGAATATGTACAATGTGAAACTCACTATGGTAAAGAAGTGTTGAAAGTGAGTTAGTTTTGCACAGGTCTTTATAAGGCTGTAGGTCTGATTAACGAAGCGTAATCAGACCTACGCAAACGATAAACGCTGGCGTATGCCATTTAGTTTTGGACTTTAGCTACTGATAACTAATAATGTTTTGTCGAATGAACTCAATAAATACACGTGTTTTAGCAGGAAGATATTGGCGATTTGCATAAACAGCAAACAACTGCAATGGGGCGGCGGGTAGCTCAAGTTCAATTTCAACCAAGCTGCCATTATCAATAAATTCTTGACAAGATACCTTGGCAAGAATGGCAAAACCTACACCGGCTATGGCTGCTTTTAACGCCAGTTCGCCACTATTGACCCGGTAGTGTTCATTCACCTGGATGGTGGAAAATTCACTGCTCGTGCGAGTAAATTGCCAAGGCATTCCTTTCAGTGCACTCACCGTTGTTATGCAGGGGAGAGTTTTGAGTTGTGATGTGTGGTTGGGAAGCCCCCACTTCTGGATCAATGACGGGGAGCCAACAACAGTACAGGGAATGGTGGTCAAATGGCTGGCTATGTAATCGCAATCATCCATCTTGCCTCTGTGAATGATGATTGCCATGTCCAAATCCTCTCTTAATGATTCAAGTCCGGAGAGATTGGTAATGCAGCTGATCGTTATTTCAGGATGCTGGCAGGCAAAGTCGGCAATGGCAGTACCGAGCAGTTTTGGCCCAGCCTCATTGGGGATACAGATGCGTAATGGACCTTTCAGCTGAATCTGCTGTGATGTCAATTCAGCCTCGGTTTGCTCCAGTGATTCCAGCAGTGGTTTTACTCGGGTATAGAGCAGTTGCCCTGACTGTGTGAGCTTCATATGGCGGGTTGAGCGTTCAATCAGTTGAAGGTTCAAGGCTTCTTCCAATTGAGAAATACTGCGGCTCACATTTGAGGTGGGGATTTGAAGGGTTTTAGATGCCCCGACAAAACTGCTGTTTTCAACCACTGCAATGAAAATCTTCAGCGCATTCAATTCCATGCCGGTACGCATTGATTATCCCTAATCTGATAACAATCCATGCCATTTTAACGAATAAAATTAAAATGTGATAGTGGGTATAGTTTTTATCTCTAAAGATTGAGAGTAAACACTATGATGCTAGATGAAAATAATATGGGTGAAAGAACTCACCATAATCGTTCGGTTATGAATTTTAACGTTGTCTGGTTGGCGGCATTGATTCAATTGGTCAGTGCGCTTGATTTCATGATGATTATGCCGCTTGGGCCTGATTTATCTCGCGCACTAAATATAAGTCCAACCTATATAGGATATTTAGGAGGCGGGTATGCACTGGCAGCCGCACTATCATCGTTGTTATGTGCCAGATATCTCGACCGATTTGATAGAAAGCATGTTGCACTGATCACATTGTTGGGTATCACGCTATCCACTTGGGCCTGCGCTTTGGCATGGGATATGGAAAGTTTATTCTTTACCCGCTTGCTGGCCGGTATGTTTGCCGGTCCTGCAACATCCATTGCTCTGGCGATCGTTGTGGATGCCACGCCTGTACAGCAACGTGGCCGAGCGATGGCCATCGTGATGGGGGCGTTTTCGTTGTCAGCGATTGCCGGTGTGCCGTTGGGATTGGAGCTGGCAATGTTAAAAGGATGGAGTGCACCTTTCTATGTTTTAGGTGGCTTGGGATTGTGTATCTGCGTGGTGGTATATACAAGGCTGCCCGGGATGACGGCCCACTTGGGATTGAGTCAGAAGGCTTTTTCATCCATTGAAATGTTGAAGCGACCTGTGGTGTTGAATGCGTTTATGGCAATTGGGTTGGCAATTTTCAGCACCTTCCTTATTGTTCCCAACATAGCTGCTTATTTTCAATTTAACCTTGATGTTCCTCGCGGCGATATGAGTCAGTACTATGTCATGGGCGGCATTTTTAGCCTGTTTTCAATGCAGCTTGGTGGATTGTTTATTGACCGTTTTGGCGCAATGAAAGTGACGATTTTGATGGGGGCATTGACGATAGCGGTTGTTTGGGATGGCTTTTTGCATGAGCCTGGGCTGCCGACCATAGTGATTTTCACGTTATTCATGGTGGTTACATCGACCCGAACGATCACCGTAGCTGCTGTTAATAGTCAAGTGGCAGCGCCTTGGGAAAGGGCGGGATTCATGTCATTGCAAAATGTTTTTCAACATATATTCAGTGGCTCGGCTGCCGTCGTCTCTTCGATGATTTTAACAAATGTCGATGGTCACCTTGGCAACATAACTCTATTGGCTTGGCTAACCATAGTGTTGACGATTATTCAGCCACTTTTTCTATATCGATTGCTCAAGCTGCTGCGTTTGGGAACCCCAAAATCGGATGTTTGAGAAACGAGACCTGTGGGGACATAGGCTTGATTGACGAAGCCTAAACGGGGGCTCGCCAGCCAGACGCGGGTCATCCATCCCACCAAAAGAGAAGGGCCCCGCCATCCATGATGGCGGGGCCCTTGCATTATCAGCTGTGTCGCGGATTCAACCGTTCGTACTGACAGGGGCTGGTGAAATGGCTGGCCCGAATCCAATTAGACAGGAATGGCAGTGGCTGCCGGTGGCGGGGTGATTTTGGAGGCGATCAGCTGGCGCAGGCGGGGCACCAGCA
>NZ_CDDK01000041.1:0-90161 GCF_000820225.1 Aeromonas veronii bv. veronii | reverse complement strand
AGCAGGAGCAATACCACGCCGCCCGCCAGTGAGCCCCAGCCGAGCATATTGAACACCGAGCTGTAACCCGGGTTGGTGGCCACCGGAGAGCTGCCGATATTCTGCGGCATGGCGCTGGAGACATAGCCCGCCAGCACGGAGGCAACGCCGGTCACCATCATCCAGCAGCCCATCATCAAGCCTTGCAGGCTGGCGGGGGCCAGCTTGCCAATCATGGCGTAGCCGATGGGGGAGATCAGCAGCTCGCCAAAACTCTGCAGCACATAGCTGATGGCGATCCACTTGAAGGCGACCAGCCCGTCGGCCCCCGCCAGATGGATGCCGAGCGGCAGCACCAGCATGCCGAACCCCATGCAGAATAGGGAGGCGGCAAACTGGGAGGGGATGTCGATATTCCACCCCTGTTCGCGCAGCCGCTTGAACAGCAGCGCCATCAGGGGGCCCCCGATGACGATGACGAGGGTGTTGATGTTCTGGATCCACTGGGGGGCGACCCGCAGCCCGAACACGTTGAGGTTGATGTTGTGCTCGGAGAAGAGCATCAGCCCCATGGGCGCCAGCTGGTAGAGCGACCAGAAGATGAGGGAGCCGAGGGCGAGGATCAGGTAGGCCACCATGCGGCTGCGCTCGGCGGCGTCCGGGTGGCGGGCTGTCATCACGCAGAGCAGCACCAGCACCACGGATCCCAGGATCAGTACGAAGCTGCCGCTGAAACTGGCGTGGGTCAGCAGCAGGCGCAGCGCCGGCACCAGCATGGCCAGAATGGCGATACCGGCCAGCATGCGGCGGTAGAAGCCGCTCCCTTTGACATGACGCAGCGGGGTGCTGATATCCGCCAGAATGGGCCAGCAGGCGAAGGTGGCGATGATGGCAATGATGTTGCCCAGCGTCGCAAACAGGAACAGGGTGCGGTAATCCTCGGTGAGCTGGAAGTAGCCCGCCACCGTGAAGCCGATAAAGAAGCCCAGATTCATCCCGGCGTAGTTCCACAGGAAGGCGCTCTCGCGGCGGTGATCATCCGGGGCGAAGCGCTGGGTCAGCATCATGTTGAGGCAGGTGACGTTGAGGCCGCTGCCGGTAAGGAACATGGCGAGCCCCCAGTAGAGGCCGGTGATCCCCATCTCGGCGATGAAGTAACAGCCGATCACCTGCAGCACCATCCCCATCACGAACAGGTTGCGGTTGCTGAGGTAGCGCCCGCCGAGATAACCGCCAAACAGGTGCAGGCCATAGTTGAAGGCCCCGAAGACCCCCATCATGGCGTTGGCTTGGGATTCGCTGAAGCCGAGCCGCTTGGTGGCGTAGAGCACCAGGGTGGAGTAGAGCACGGCAAACCCCAGGGTCGAGAAGGTCTGGATAAAGAACAGCGCCCCGGAGCCGGGGGGAATGGTGGGGTGTTGATTCGAAGCGCTCACGGTCTGTCTCCTGTGAGAGAAGAAAGTCATAACTCGTCCTGAGAGCGTACCGGTCTGCTGCCGGCTAGCCTTGTGCGCTTCCATGCTGGTCTGAAGGCCGGTCTGTCATTTAGCGGCCAAGCGGTGCAAATAGCCATACCTGAAATTTAATCTGGCGCGATTAATTGCTTTTTATTGATCTATTCCGCCTTTTTATGCGTTATTGGGTCGTGGTTTTAGCTCGACTTACCACGCGGTTGCGACACGGTTGATGTGATCCAGTCAGCTATTTGGTGCCGATTATGGCGCTGTGGCGGGATCTGCGTCCCGCTTTTTTGTCCCGAAACGCAGCTGTCGCCAAGTTGCTGTATTGCAGGTTGTTTATTCATCCCTGGGCATTGAGTGAATAAATATCGGGAAGATAAGGGGCAACCCCGGGGTGACTTGCGTGTGTTCCCTCTCTGCTGTCGAGAGTGTGAGGGGAGGATAGAACAACGCCCGGCGGGCCGGGCGTTGTGGTGCGACTGATGGGCGGCGAAAGCGGCCTTAGAAGTCGTGGTAGAGCGGCCAGCCGAGCAGCGGGTGCTTGAGACCGGCGCGCATCTCGATGTTGTCGAGCTTCTCCGGCGAGGCGTTCTCTTTTTGCAGCAGCTGGTACTGGCGCACAAAGCCGAGGGTGTGCAGCAGATTGGGCACAAAGCCCGGGCTCAGCTCCTGGCGCAGGGCGGCGGCCATGTCGGCGGGCAGCGCGCTCAGCATCAGGGCGAGCTGGGCGGCGAGGTAGTCGGTGTCGTACCAGCTCTCGTCGAGCTCAATCTCCCGCGCCAGTTTGCGCTTGAGATCCTGCTTCACCTTGAGCGGGGCGGCGCCACTGCCCTTGCCGCAGAGGATGCGGTAGAGCAGCGCTTCGGCCAGCTTGTCCTCCATGGTGGGGTGGTCGCTCTCGCAGGCGAAGAAGTGCTGGTCGATGAGTTCCATCAGACGGCTCTTGTTGTGCTCGGTCAGCGCCTTCTCGTACTCCTGCCACCCTTGCCACTCCTCCACATCGGGCGGGCTCGAGATCTTGTCCAAGAGCCGCGCATCCACGTCACCGTAGAGGCTGTTGCCAGCCTGCTTGGGGCTGACGGTAATGAGCATCGACCAGCCCTTCTGGAACGGCTTGATGGGGCCTTCCGGCGCCTGCAGCAGCGCCAGCGCCTTGGCCGGATCACGCGCCGAGAGCTCCTGCAGACCGAGGCTCACCACGCCGATGACGTCGTGGGCCGCCTGCTCCAGCAGGTGCATCTTGTACTTGTTGTAGTACTTGTCGGCGAATTTGAGGCTCATCAGCACCGCCTTGCCCTTGATGGCGGCGAGCTGCTGCTGACTCAAGAGTTCGTTGTCGCGGCCAAAGCGCAGCACCTGGGTCAGAAAGGGACCCTGGTTGGCATCGCGAATGACTAACTGCATGAATGGGCTCCTTAATCCAGAAAGCTGAACATGTCGTCGACGTCGCCGTACTCGTCTTCCTCGACCTTGTTCTTCTCTTTGGCCTGCATCACCAGCTCGGCGGCAAACTTGTTGATGATGCCGTCCCAGGTGGAGTGCTCGTTGCGCAGCAGCGCCTTGATGGCTTTCTCCACCTCGGGGGCCAGCTCGCGAATGAGCATCAAGAGGCTGCGCGGGTCATCCAGCGCGTAGTCGTGGACATCCTCACTCTGCTGGCGCTCGCTGTAGCGCAGGGACTCTTCGAGGTCTTCCTCTTCGGCGTGCAGCACGTCGCGATAGCCTTCGTCCTCTTCATAGCGATCGCCACGATAGAACTCGATAAAGGGGATGGCGAGGTAGAAGAGGCCGGCCGGATCTTCGGCCACGCACTCGAGGATCTCGCGCTGCTTGGCTTCGCTATCCTGGGTGCGGATCAGGTAGTTGAGGAAGTCGAAGGTGTGCTGTTGCAGCTCGTCGGCGTTGTTCTTGATCGCCTCTTCCCAGTAGAGGGGCTGCTGGCAGACGATGTCGCGGATCCGCTCCGGGGTCATCAGCTCGGAGATGATGGAGGGGAAGGAGATGTCGTGCTGGCCGTTGATCTGGGTCAGGGTAACGATATCAATGTTTTCAATCACTTCTGCCAGCTGGTCGTCAGACATGGTCTTGGCGATCAGTTCGAACTTCTCGCTGGCCTGCTTCGGCTCGATAACTGCCAGCTCTTTGATCTCGATGGCGGTAATTTCTATCAGACTGTTGCTCATGCCTTGCCCCAATTAGAAACGGACTTCGTCGTACATATCCTGATCGCCGTCGTCATCACCATAGCGGTCACTGCCGCCATGGTAGTCGGCGTCGGCATCTTCCCCGTCTTCATCTTCTTCGTCGCGCAGCTCATAGTCGTCATCGCCGCGGTGGCTACCGCGGGGTAGCGGGTTGTCGAGCAGGAACAGCACGGCGCAGGCTTCCATCAGCTGATCTTCGCTCTGGGCCCGCACCGCCTTGACCAGCGGCAGGGCGGCGTTGTTGAAGCCGACGCTCACCTTGAACTCGTCCCAGCCCGGCTGCTCGCCGCTGGTGAGCCACTTGTTCCACTGCGACTTGGCCTTGGCCGGGAACTGCACCCGGCCATAGAGGGCCAGCGGCAGATACTCGGGCATAAACTCCAGCATGCTCATATCGGCCAGCAGCAGGCTCTTCATCTGGTCGGTGAACTGTTCCAGCCCCTTGGGGTCGTCCTGATCCCGGTAGGATTCGATGTTTTCGCTGGCATCGCTTTGCAGCGACTTGAGCCGCGCCTGGTCCCATCTCTTTTGCATAGTTGCTCTTTCTGCCTGCTGTTTCAGGGGTAGAACTGATCCCACATCTCCTGCATGGCGGAGGCGGGGTCGGTCACGATGACGTTGTTGAAATCCTTGATAAAGGCGGCCCGCTGTTTCGGATCGGACAGCACTTCATAGGCCTGCTTTACCTGGTGCAGCTTGATGGCTGCCTGCTCTTTCTCTTCTTCACTGGCCCCGTGCAGCTTGTCGGGGTGGTACTGGTTTGACAGCCGACGATAGGCTTTCTTGATGTCGTTTTCGCTGGCATTGGACTTGACGCCCAGCACCCGAAAGTAGTTGTTCATGGCAGATCCTGCATCACTGGCATCATAGGATTCACGCTGCGAGTGCCTGATGGTGGGGATTGGCAAACCAGGCACGGCAAAAACCCGTCATTTTAACGGAAACAGCCCGCCAACGCGATGAGTTGGGCGATCAATTAACGGGCGAGATGAAGAGGTGTCAGTTGAGCGTCTATTGTTGCCAGTCGGTCTGGCCAGTGCAAGGGCGGCGGGGCAAAAGCGATGAAAAAACGGGCAGGGCAAGTGTGGGGTGAGATGGCTGGATATGTCAGCGGCAGCGCAAATCGGGCTGCCGCCGCAGGGGTTACTCCTTCCAGAAGGAGGCGGAGGTGTGGTAGATCATCTTCTTGCTCATCCCGCCATCGACCACCAGATTGGCGCCGTTGATAAAGTCGTTCTGGGGATCCGCCAGAAAGAGGCAGGCGCGGGTGATGTCGTCGGGGCGCCCGACCCGGCCGCTCGGGTGCTGGCGGTGATCCGCCTCGGTCAGGGTGTGGTAATCCTCCGCCTGGATCCAGCCCGGACTGATGGCATTGACCGTGACGGGATGGTCGGCCAGCGAGTTGGCGAGGGACTGGGTGAGGGCTACCAGTGCCCCCTTGGAGGCGCCGTAGGCATCCCAACCCGGTTCGTTCTGCTGCCAGCGGGTGGAGGCGATATTGATGATGCGGCCATAGGGCAACCCGCGGTTGGCCTGCACAAAGGCGCGGGCGCAGAGCATGGCGCCGCGCACATTGACCGTCATCACCTGATCGAACTGGGCTGTGCTCAGATCCTCGAAGCGGGTGTGGAACTTGCTGATGGCGCCGTTGTTGATCAGCAGATGCATGCCGCCATGCTGCGCGTGCACCTCGGCAAAGAGGCGTTCGATGGCCTGCTCATCCCGCAGATCGAGCGGATGAAAGTGGATTTCGGGATGGTCGAAAGCGTGAGGGGCCAGATCGGTGGCGATCACCCGATAACCTGCCTCGGCCAGCCCGATACAGAGCTGGCGGCCAATCCCGCCAGCGGCGCCGGTGACCAGTGCAATTGGGGTGTGGTTGGTCCGCTCGTTCATTGTGCCGCTCCATTGCGCGCCCGCAGCACCTTGATGAGGGCCGACACCTCCTGCTGACCAAACCCTTGCGCCACCCCTTCCTCAAACAGATCGGCGGCAAAGCGCGGGAAGCGGCTGTCGATCCCGGCATCGGTGGCGTGACCTGCGAGGCGGCTGATGGCGGCGCTCCAGGTTTTCAGGCTGGCGTAGGGGTGATCGAAATCACCGCTCGCCAGCGTCTTGCCAAGGTGGGCCACATCGCCACCGAGAATGGGCGAGAGCTCGCTGAACTGGGCGCACACCTTGGCCACCGGCAGCCCTTCCGCCTCGCAAATGAGCGCGCCGTGCAGGGCCCCGAGCAGACCGCCAGCAAAGTAGGCGGCGACGGCACAATCTTGCGCCGCGGCGGCGCCCACCGCCTCGGCCACATGGTCGAGGGTGGGGGCGAGCAGGCGCAGCACAGGCTCGGCTTCGCTAAAGGCGGCGCTGGCCCCCGAGCAGATGATGCTGGCGTCGCTGGTGCCGATCTGATCCGGGAAGCAGAGGATGGCGCCATCGAGATAACGGGCGCCGTGGGCGTGGCTCCAGCTCTCCAGCGCTCTGGCCCCCTGTGGGCTGCCGGTGGAGAGCTGCACCAGCAGTTTGCCCGCCACCGCATCGCGGGCTTCGTCCAGCAACTGCTGGCTGACGGAGTAGTTATCGACGCAGACAAGGGTGATATCGCTTGCGGCAATAGCCGCGCCAACCGAGGGGGCGAGAGTCGCTCCCAGCGCTTGCAGCGGGGCGGCCTTGGCGGCACTGCGATTCCAGACGGTGACCGGATGGCCCGCCTTGAGCAAGGTGGTGGCGAGGGCGGAGCCCATGGCCCCGAGGCCGATGACAGAGAGATGGCGCATGATGGCTCCTGGCTGTGTTGATAGACGCTGATATAGAAAATTGGGATGCCTTGTGGCAGGTAAGCCACTATATTTGCCCCGTGTCGCCGTGAAAAATGGCTTTTATGACTGTCTGGTATAGGTGAATTCTATGGATGTGCGAACCCTGCGTGCGTTTGTGGCTGTCTTCGAGGAGCGCAACATCACGGCGGCGGCCACCCGTCTTTTCATTACCCAGCCCACCCTCTCCACCACCATCAAGACGCTGGAGGATGAGCTGGGGGTGCCCCTGTTTGTGCGGCAGGCGCGCGGGGTGGAGGGGACTGAAGCTGCCCACCGGCTCTATCCCCGTGCCAAGCGGCTGATCGCCGATACCGACTCCCTCGCCCGCGAGTTTCGTGAAACCTCCCCCTGCCTCGAGCTGACGGTGGGAATTGAGGCGGATCTGGGGGATGGCGTGGTGGGGGCGCTGGTGCAAGGGGCGCTTGCCCACGAGGAGATCCTGCTGACCCTGGAGGAGGGCTGCTGTGGCGATGTGCGGCTGGGGTGCGAATCCCTGCGTTGCGGTGACGAGCTCTTTATCCCCCTGCTGGAGGAGGAGTTTGTGCTGGTGCTGCCGCCGGATCACCCGCTGACGGGCAAGGGAGCGCTCACCCCGGCGGTGCTGGCGGACGAGCCCTGGGTCACCTGCCTGCGTCACGACTCCCACCTGCGGCTGATCGCCATCCTCGGCAATCAGGCGCCGCTCTATCCACGGCGGGCGGGGTCGCTGCGACTGGCGGCGACCATGGTGGCCGCCGGGGCGGGGATCGCCTGGTTGCCCCGTTCGCTTTGTCCGCCCGGTTGTACGGTCGCCGAGCTGGCGGCCTCTTCCTTCAAGCGGCGGGTGGGGCTCTGCTACGCCCCCGATGCGCTGCGCTCGGCAGCGGTGACCGCCCTGTTGGAGCAGGTGCGCGGGATGCAGCTCCCCGTCTGATGTCGGGATAAAAAGGTCGGCATAAAAAAGGGCCATCCGGTGGGATGGCCCTGTTGCAGGCAACGAAGTTGCGTGGCTAGAGCGATGCCCACCAGAGCCGCAGCTGCAAGCCCCACTTCGAGCTCCAGCCGGTGGTGCTGCTCACAAGCGTCCCATCCCTGATGACGAGGAAAGTCGGGGTGACCCCTACCTGCCACTTGGCGGCCAGCGCTCCCGACTCGTCGTTGTGGGTCGGGAAGGTGAGCCCCTTCTTGCTCATCCCCTTGGCTAACTGCTCCGAATTGCCGGAGCGCAGCGCCACCGTCAACACGTTTTCCCCCTCTTGCCAGAGCTGCTGCACGGCCGGGGTGGTGAAACGGCAGACGCCGCACCAGCTGGCCCAGTAGTAAACCAGCAGCGGCTTGCCGCGGCTCAGGGTGGCGAGATCCGTACTGGTGCCATCCTGCAGGGTGACGGGGGCGCTCATCGCTCCCTCCGGCAGGGTCGGGCTGCGCCACAGATCGAGCAGGGTCGAGATGACCAGCGCTATCAGCAGCAGCCAGAGCGCCTCCTTGCCCCAGCGGCGCCAGCGGGGTTGAGGATTGGTGGTCATCCCTTACCCCTGCTTGGCCAGTTCGGCCTTCACCAGTTGCTCCAGCTCCTCATAGGGGATGGCGCCCGGCACCAGCTGGTTGCCGATAAGCGTCGCCGGTGTGCCCTGTACCCCCAGAATGGTGCCGATGCGCAGGCTGTTGCGCAGCTCTTCGGTCGCCTTGGCGGCCGGTTTGAGCGCGGTGTTGCCGGTGGCGGCCAGCGCCTTGTTGATGTCCGCCTCGGTCAACATCCCCTGCTTGCTCATCAGCTTGTCGTGCAGGGTGAGGAAGCGGGCGGGATCTTGCTGCCACAGGGTCAGGCTGTATTGGGCCGCTTTGGCGGAGGTCTGCCCCTTGAACGGCAGCAGCTTGATCACCAGCCCCAGATCGTCCGGATAGGCCTTGAGCAGTTTGGTCAGCTGGGGATCGAACTGCTTGCAGTAGGGGCAGTTGTAGTCGGTGAACAGTACCAGCGTCAGCTTGGGGTTCTTGGCGCCGAGGCGCGGGCTGGTGGCGCTGTTGAACAGCACATCCTTGTTGCCCTTGATGAAGTTGCCAAGCTGCGCCTCCTGGGCTGCCGCGTTCTGTTTCTCCCAGGATTCGGCGGCCTCGTCGAGGATCTTGGGGTTGGCGATCAGGGTCTCGCGGATCAGCTCCTTGATGCGCGCCTCCTGCTCCGGGGTGAAAGGGGCGGCGTGCAGGGCCGGGGCCAGCAGGGTTGCAGAAAGGGAGGCCAGCAGGGTCAGGGCGCTCAGAGTCGGTTTCATGGTTGCTCCTTAAAATCGGGTGGTGCCAGCCTGAAGCAGGCCAGCCTTGTGCAATGTGGTCAGCAGATCGTCCTTGTCAAGCAGGGGTGACAGCGTGACCCCCTGCGGCAACTCCGGGCCGTAAATCTGGTTGAAGGGGACGGCTGCCGCACCCCGCTTACGCAGGAAGGCGGCGATGGTGTCGCTTGGTTTGCTCCAATCGCCGCGCAGGGCCACCACATCGGGGGCCGAGAGGACCAGTTGCACCTCATCGCGCAGCAACACGTTGTATTTGTTGGCCTTGCAGGTAACGCACCAGTCGGCGGTGACATCGATAAAGACCCGCTTGTTCTGGGCCAGCGCATCGGCGATGGCGCGTTCGGAGAGCGGCTGCCAGACCACCTTGTCAACGCTGGCCGAGCCCTGCGCGCTAAAGGCGCCACTCAGCAGCAGGGGGCTGCCAATCAGGGCGGTAAGGGCGATCGCCAGCGTGAAGCCGCGCATGCCGTAACGCCAGACTATGCCAGTCAGCAGTGCCAGCAGCATGGCAACCATCAGCCAGCCGGTGGCATAGCTGCCGAGATGGTTGTCGAGCAGGCTGGTGAGCCAGAGGCTGGAGCCCAGCATCATCAGGCCGAGCAGGATGCGCAGATGGTTCATCCAGCGCCCCGGTTTCGGCAGCCAGAGGGCGAGCCGTGGCAGGGCCGCCACCAGCAGCCAGGGCAGGCTCATGCCAATTCCGAGCGCGGTGAAGATCAGCCAGAGCTGGCCGAGCGGCGCCGCCAGCGCAAAGGCCACCGCAGTGCCGAGGAAGGGGGCCGAGCAGGGGGTCGCCAGCAGAGTGGCGAAGCTCCCCTGCAGGAAGTGACCGCCGAGGCCGTTGCCGCCGCTGGTGGCAAGGCGTGTGCTGAGGGCGCTGGGCAGGCGGATCTCGAACAGCCCCAGCAGGTTGGCGCAAAACAGCAGGGTCACCAGCACCATCAAGCCGATAAAACTGGCGCTCTGGAACTGGATGCCCCAGCCGACTGCCCCACTCATTCCGAAGCCGGGGGCGCGCAGCAGACTGCTCATGGCCGCCAGCACCCAGAAGGAGGCGATGATCCCGGCGCTGGCGGCGAGGAACTGCTTGCGCACCGTTCCCTGTTCACGATCCTGATGTTGCAGCACAGTTCCCAGCTTGAGCGCCAGCACCGGCAGCACGCAGGGCATCAGGTTGAGGATCAGGCCGCCGAGCAGCGCTGCTCCCAGCAGCCAGAACAGCGAATGACTCTGGTTGGGCAGTGCGAGTGGCGCGCCGATCGTCCCCTTGCCCTGCCACGCCTGTTCGCCACTGGTGAGCAGCAGGCCGAGGGATTGGCCGCGCAGATCCGGCGCATCCCCCTGCCAGCCATCGCTCACCGGCACCCGGGCGATCAGGGTGTTGCCCTCAACCTCAAGCGCCGGTTTACCAAACTCGGCCCCCTCCAGAGCGTCGATAAAGAGCGCTGGTGATTGCCAGCCCTCTGCCCGCTCGGCGCGCAGTTGCAGTTGGTTGTGCTGATAACCGAGCTCGACCCGGGTTTCGGCAGGCAATTGCTGGGGCAGGGTACTCATCGCCTTCGCCCAGGCAAAATCGAAGTCGGCTGGGGCCTGCCCATCCACCGTGAGGGTGAAGGGGAAGTCGGTCAGGATGCAGACATTGCTGCAGGTGGAGAGGCGTAGAGTTCCCTTGAGCGGTTGCCCAGTTGGGTAGTTGAGGCTGAGGGGGAAGGTCACGTCCCCCTGATAACCCTGGGTGCTGAGCCCAGCTACCTCGAAGTGGCGTGGCACCGGCCAGCGCCACTGAAAGTCTCCGACCGGCTCGTCCCACAGGATCTGGGGGGCAATGCCCCCTTCTCCCGGGCTGTGCCAGTAGGTTTTCCAGCCCGACTCCAGCTCGACATCGAGCAGGATGCGGGTCTGATCTGCCGTGCTGCGGTCGGCCTGCAGCCGTACCCGGGCGTGATCATTCTGTGGGCTGGTGAGCCAGCCCGTGTCGCTGGCCAATCCCATGGATTGCCACAGCAGACCGCCCAGTAGCAGGGCCGCCTTGAAGAGATTCGACATCTTTTTGGTCTCGCAAAAATGAGTGACAGCTAACGAAAGAACGCTGCCGAACTCATTCCCGCCAGACGCAGAGGGTGAGGTGCAGACGCCGCTCGGGCGGCGAGATGACTCTGGGAGGGGGCAGTGGCGGTGTGTAGCGCCAAAGGGGGGCCAGCAGGGCGATCAGCACGGCCACGGCAAAGAAGAGCTGTTCGACGCAGAGCAGGGTGGCGGCGCTTAGCCACTTGCCGTTGAGCTGGCAGCTGGTGGGCTGCGGGCTGGCCGGTTTGGCATCCTCTTGATCCGTTGCCGAGCCTGGAACGGGCAGTGCCTGACAGCTGAGGGCGTGATCGAGCAGGGCAAGCCGGGCCAGCGGCTGGGCCGCACAATTGAGCACCAGCAGGCAGACCAGTAGCAGGAGATGTTTCGCTACCCGTTGTTGCAACATCATGTTCGCCCCGTCCATCAAGATGGGGCCATCCTAACGACCAATGGCGGGTGGGGCAAGTCGGCGGCGTATTTATGAGCAGTACTGTGGGTGGCGCGACGGGGAGGGTGGTCGGTTCTGTTTGGCGAACGCTTGTTCGCTAAAAGGGGGATCAGTATACTGCGCCGAGTTAAAACTCGAGGTGTTCGATGCTCAAAATTGCCCGTGTGCTGCTGCTTGGTCTGCTGCTCATTTTCTGGTTCCTGTTCGGCCTGCTGCTCTGTCTGGTTCGTCCGCGCCATCCCAACAACGTCTATGTCTTCGCTCGCATGTATCACGCGGTCTGCCCGCTGATCGGGCTGCGAGTCAAGGTGACGGTGGCCGACGAGGTCAAATCGGTCGGCCCGGCGGTCTATGTCTGCAACCACCAGAGCAACTTCGACATCTTCACCGTAACCGGTGCGGTGCAGCCCGGTGTGGTGGCGGTGGGCAAAAAGAGCCTGCTCTGGCTGCCGCTATTCGGCCTCATCTTCTGGCTCTCCGGCAACGTGCTGATCGACCGCTCCAACCGCTCCCGTGCCATCGGCACCATAGGTCAGGTGGTGGATCGCATCAAGAACCGCGGCACCTCCATCTGGATGTTCCCGGAAGGGACCCGCTCCCAGGGGCGTGGCCTGCTGCCGTTCAAGGCGGGCGCTTTCCACACTGCGGTACAGGCTGAAGTGCCCGTGGTGCCCATCGTCTGCTCCAGCTACTTCGGTCAGGTCGACCTCAATCGCTGGGACAACGGCGAAGTGCTGGTGGAAGTGATGGCCCCGGTCTGCAGCAAGGAGCACGGTGCCAGCGGCATTCGCGATCTCTCCGACACCTGCCGCGCCCGGATGGAGGCCAAGCTGACCGAACTGGACAGCAAGCTGGGCCACAGCCACGCCGCCTGACGGATATCGCAGACGAATCGACAAGGGAGCCACAGGCTCCCTTTTTTATTGGTGAAAATCACCACTTGGTTGGCTATTCTCACCAACAATCTCTTATTGAATTTCCTCGGTAAATTCCCATCTATATGTAAAACAACAATAATTTTTCTTGGCACGGCTCTTGTAATGCTATGGGAAGAGATAGCCATCCCATCAATAAGGAGCCAGACCATGAGCGTATTCAGCCGCCTGACCGACGTGATTAATGCCAACCTGCACAGCCTGCTCGACAAGAGTGAAGAGCCGGAGAAGATGCTGCGCCTGATGATCGAAGAGATGGAGCTGGTGCAGGTCGAGATGCGTACCCAGGCCGCCCGCGTGATTGCCGAACAGAAACAGCTGGAGCGTCACCAGCAGGCGTTGCAGGCGCAGATCCTGGAGTGGTCGGCCAAGGCCGAGCTCGCCATCCAGAAGGGACGTGAGGATCTGGCCCGCGCCGCCCTCACCGAGAAGCTGGCGGAGGTCAAAAAATGTGAACAGCTGGAGCAGGACAAGGCCCGGGTCGCCGAGGTGCTGGCCCAACTTACCGCCGACAGCGAGCGACTGGCGGCCAAGCTGACCGAGGCCCGCGAGAAGCAGAAACTGCTGACCCTGCGCGAGCAGACAGCCCACAGCCGCATTCGTGCCCGCGCCCAGGTGGACAACCAGCGCATGCATGAGCTGATGGCGCGTTTTGACGGTTTTCAGGGCCGGGTCGATCAGCTGGAAGCCCAGCTGGAGGCGGCCACCCTGGGGCAGAATCCCTCGCTGGAGGCCCAGTTCCGCGAGCTGGAGCTCAATGACGAGATCGAGCGCGAGCTGGCTCGCCTCAAAGGCCAGAAGGCGGAGGTGTAATCATGAGCCCCTGGCCCAAGGATCTGGTGCATCGCAAGCTGAGCGGGGTCTGCGCCGGTATTGCCAGGCGGTTGGGGGTCTCCAGAGTCACGGTGCGGGTGGTGGCACTGCTCGCCCTGATCCTGATGCCGCCGCTGGCACTGGCCGCCTATCTGCTGGCGGTGCTGGTGATGCCGCCCCGTTATGAATTGAAGCGCTGGCTGGATTGACCGAAGGGTTGATCAGCCGGCAGACAAGGTACTGATAAGGAGCAAGTTATGCTGGAATTTTTCATCTTGCTGGTGGTGCTGCTGGTCATGGCACTGACCGGTTTTACCCTGGTAGCCATGTTGCTGGTGAGCGGCCTGTTCGTGCTGCTTGGGGCGCTGGGTGGCATGCTTGCTCTGATCATCAAGCTGGCCCCCTGGTTGCTGCTGGTACTGGCGGTTTGCTGGCTGATCAGTAACCGCAGCAAGCGTTCCAATACCTACCTCTAACCCGCCTGAGGTTGTGCAAGAGGTTGTGTGATGCTCCCTGATTTCCCCTTTCCGGCCACTCATCGAGTGGCCTTTTTTTACCTGTCGTCCTCAAGGCTGGGTGGCTGCGGGTAACCACTGGTGGCTCCAGCTCTGCCAGAGTGCCGGGCTGTGGATCAGCTGCTCCTTGAAGGATTTCGGCTGCTGCTTGAGGCGATATTCGATGCGCAGGGCCGCCCCCTTCTCGCCGACTTCCTGTTGCCACGCCAGCGTCAGCGGCCCCTTGCCGCGCAGGGCGCGAGCGCCCTTGCCACTCTGGTGCTGGCGAAGACGGCGCAGCGGGTCCGTGCTAATCCCGGTATAGAGCAGGCCGGTGGCAGTACGCACCATATAGACAGACCAGCGGGAAGGGGCGGATGGTTGCTGTGCCGGTGTGGTGGTCGCGGGTTCTCTCATTCAAATTCTCTGTGCCAAACTCAGAGGCAGCTCAAGGAGGTGCGATGAGAGTCTGGTTTTGGTTGTGGTTACTGTTGTCGGTCCCGGCTCTGGGGGAGACGATCCGTCTCTACGATTACCATCAGCATCCCCCCTTCAACACCGGAGTGGATGCAGGGCTGAGCCGCGAGCTGGTCAAGTATCTCAATGAAAAGCTGGGGGGTGAACCCAGAATCGAGCTTTGGCTGGTCAATCGCGCCCGGTTGGCGCTGGAGATGGCGGATCCCGACTTTGACGGTCTGGTGGTCTGGGTCAATCCCGCCTGGGTGGGGGATCCCCATCGCGAGCGCTATCTCTGGACCTTTCCGGTGATGCGCGACACCAACGAGCTGGTCTCGAACATTGACAACCCGGTCACCTATCGCGGGCCAGACTCCCTCAAGGGGCTGGTGTTTGGCGGGGTGGAGGGCTACCGCTATCAGGGGATCGATGATGCGGCCAGCCGCGGCGAGCTGGTGCGTCAGGATGCCAAGAAGGTGAAGACCAATCTTGAGCTGCTGGTGCGCGGCCGCATCGATGTGACGCTGGTGAGTGGTTCATCGCTGGGCTTTTTCATCGACGCACAGCATTATCAGGGCAAGCTGTTTATCTCGCCCTTCCCCCAATCCAGCTACACCCGCCATATCCTGCTGCCCAAGTCTCGCCCCGAGCTGCATGCCACCCTCAACGACATCGCCGAGCAGATGGACCGGGATCCCCGCTGGCACAAGGTGCTGGAGTCCTATCGCGGCACGCCCTGAGGGCGGCGCTTGAGCCGGTGCAGCGGTAACAGGCTCACCAGCAGACCAGCCCAGACAAAGGCGAAACCGACTGCCTTGATGGGGTCCGGCGCCTCACCAAACCAGTAGATGGCGAGCAGGAAGGCGAGGCTGGGCTCGATATATTGCAGCAGTCCCACAGTGCTCATCCGGGTTCTCGCCACCGCGTAGCAGAAGAGCCCCACCGGCAGCAGGGTGGCGGGCGCACTGCCCATCAGCAGCAGCTTGTCGGCCAAATCCCCGTTCACGAATGCCCCTTCCCCGTACCACGCCAGCGTGCCGATGATGATCAGCGCGACGGGCAGTTGCACCATGGCTTCCAGATAGAGGCTGGTGCCGGTGTCGTAGTGGATCTTCTTCTTGATAAGGCCATAGCAGGCGAAGTTGGCCCCCATGATGAGGGAGAACCAGGGGAGTTGGCCGTAGCAGAAGAGCATGTAGGCGAGACCCGCCAGCGCCAGGGCGACCGCCAGATGCTTTTGCGGGGTGAGTCGCTCTTTGAGGAAGATGACGGCGAATACGATATTGAACAGCGGGGTCATAAAGAAGGCGAGGCTGGTGGTCAGCACTTGCCCGGTAGTGAGGCACCAGGTGAACATGCACCAGCTGATGGACATAACGGGGCCCGCCAGCAGAATGAGGCCGAGCTGGCGCGGCTCACTGCGCAACCGTGCCCACGGCACCTGGTGGCCAAGCAGCAGAAACAGGGCACCCAGCAGCACCACAGACCAGAGCACCCGGTGGGAGATCAGCTCCCACATGTTGACCTCGGGCATGAATTGATAATAGAGCGGCAGCATCCCCCACAGGATGAAGGAGAGGGTTGCGGTGCCGGTACCTAGCCAGTTTTTCATTATTATCCGTTTATTAAATTAAACGCCCATGGCGATAGTAGGGGGCGCGCCCTGTTTCCACAAGAGGGAAAACAGGGAAATGCTGGTACTATCAACGTCATGCAGCGAATCGATAAGTTGTTTGAGCAAATCAGGGCCTGCCGTCTGTGCGAGGCTCATCTGCCGCTGGGGCCTCGTCCGGTGATCCGCGGGGCCGAGAGTGCTCGCCTGCTGATCATCGGTCAGGCGCCCGGCACCCGGGTGCATGCCAGCGGTATCCCGTGGGATGACCCCTCCGGTGACAGGCTGCGCCAGTGGCTCGGTGTCGATAAGGCCACCTTTTACGACGAATCCCGCATCGCTATCATGCCGATGGGGCTCTGTTATCCCGGCAGGGGAAAATCCGGCGATCTGCCGCCGCGCCCCGAATGTGCGCCCACCTGGCACGACAAGGTATTGATGCTGCTACCCAACATCGAACTGACCCTGCTGATCGGCCAGTATGCACAGGCCTACTACCTGCGGGGGGCGGCCAAGGGATCGCTCACCGACACGGTGCGCAGCTGGGCCGACTATGGCCCCGGCTGGCTGCCGTTGCCGCATCCCTCCCCGCGCAATACTCTCTGGCTCAGGAAGAATCCCTGGTTCGAAGATGAGATCGTCCCCCATCTACAGCAAAGGGTCGCCCCGCTTCTGGGGAGACCCTGAGTATTAGAGCGCTGGCTCGGCCAGCGGTTTGGGTTTGCTGCGGGCCATGGCGATGAGCGGCAGGACGATGCAGATACAGCCCAGCAGCAGCGGCAGGCCCGGCTGCTCGTCAAACAACCACACCCCGATGGCCACCGCCATCAACAGACCGGTGTACTCCGCCGAGGCGATCTTGCTCGCCTCCGCCTTGCGATAGGCCACCACGCACAATCCTGCGTAGACCATGATCAGCGCCGAAGAACCGAAGGCGGGCCACCACATCTGCCACTGCCAGTCGCCCCCTTCCCACCAGGCCAGCGCGAGAATGAAGGGCATGCTCAGCACGTTGGTGAAAAACAGGGTCTGGGCGATGGGCTGCTTGAGCGGGATCCGCTTGATCAGCAGGTTATTGAGCGCCATCGACAGCGCCACCCCAAGCGCCGCCAGCGCGGCCCAGTTCACCTCGGTCGGGCGCAGCACGATCAATACCCCGATAAACCCGATAACCGCAGTCAGCACCTTTTGGCGCGAGATCGCTTCCCCCGCCATCCACACCGCCAGCGGCACCATCATCAGGGGGGCGGCATAGAAGAGGGCATTGGCAGTGGCGAGCGGCAAGCGGGTGAGTGCCACCACCATCAGGCAGACGCCGACCGCCCAAATATGGGCCCGCAGCAGGTGCCACTTGATGGCCACCGGCGGGTTGCGGCGCCATGACCAGAGCAGCAAGGGCATCAGCAGAATGGCGGCCGAGAGCTGGCGGAAAAAGACAAACTGGAAGATGGGCTGATCCGGTTCCAGCACCTTGACCAGCGCATCGGAAAAGACCGCCACCATATTGCCCAGCACCAGATAAAGGATGCCGATCCCGACTGCATTCATACCACCTCCCACTTCAGATGAGGGGAGGGTAGCGTGCCGGTTGATATCCAGTAAAATGATAAAAAATGACCACTCATGAGATATTTAGATAATGAAGCTTCCTCCCCTGCGTGCGGTGCAATATTTCGAGGTGGTGGCCCGGTTGCTCAGCTTCTCCCGCGCCGCTCTTGAACTGAACGTCAGCCAGAGTGCGGTCAGCCACCAGATCCGCCTGCTGGAGGATTTTCTGGGTGAGCGCTTGCTGTTGCGTCAGGGGAGGCTGCTCTCCCTGACGCCGCAGGGGGAGAGTTACTTTGAGGGGATTGCCGCCGGGCTCAGCCAGATTGCCCAGAGCAGCGAACAGTTGCGTGGTGGCGGCGAGATGCGAGTCCGGCTCGCGGTCTACAGCTCGTTTGCGGTGAAGTGGCTGATCCCCCGCCTGGCCGGATTGCGCCAGCTCTACCCCGAGCTGGATTTGAGTCTGGAGATGGTGGCGGAGGATCCCGAACTCTCCGATAGGGTGGCGGACTGCTTTATCACCGTCTCACCCCACGGGCGTGGTTACTGTCACGATCTTATCTATCAGGAGCGGCTCTTTCCGGTCTGCAGTCGCCGTCTGTTGCAGCAGGTCAGCGGGGAGTGGCCTGATGCCATCTGGCAGCTGCCGCTGCTCTCGGTGCAGTCCATTTACAAGGCGCGGGGGGAGGATTGGCAGCGCTGGGCCAAGGCGGGTGGGCTGGTGATCCCAGACGAGGCGCGGATGCACCACTTCAGCCATGTGTTGTTGGCGATGGAGGCGGCGGCCTGGGATCAGGGGGTGGCGTTCGTGAATGACTACATGCTGCGGCCCGATGATCCCCAGCTGGTGGCCTTGCCAGTACACCAGCTGGAGACGGGGGATGCCTTCTACTTTACCTGCAAGCGCTCGCGGGCCCATGAGCCCGCCATCAGCCGGTTGCGCCAGTGGCTGATGATGGAGACACGCCAGAGCATGCCGCTCTAGCCTGCACCGTTACGCTCTCTTGAACTGGCTCAGCACAAATAGGCTGGTGGCGCAGACGACGACCGAAGGTCCTGCTGGAGTATCCTGATACCAGGAGAGGGTCAATCCACCCAGCACGGCGAGACAGCCGATCAGCGCGGCAAAGCCAGCCATCTGCTCCGGCGTCTGGCTGAAGCGGCGAGCGGTGGCGGCGGGGATGATCAGCAGGGAGGTGATGATCAGCGCCCCGACAAATTTCATCGCCACGGCGATCACCAGCCCGATCAGCAGCATCAATACGCAGCGCAGCACATCGACCCGGATCCCCTCTACCCGTGCCAGCTCTTCCGAGATGGTCATGGAGAGCAGGGGATCCCACAGTCGCCACAGGGTGAGCAGTACTAGCGCGCCACCGCCGTAGATCCAGAGCAGATCCATCGGTTGTACCGAGAGCAGGTCGCCGAACAGGTAGGCCATCAGATCCACCCGCACGTTATCCATAAAACTCAAGGTAACCAGACCGAGGGACAGGGCGCTGTGGGCCAGAATGCCGAGCAGGGTATCAGTTGCCACCTGCTGGTTGCGACTCATGATCACCAGCAGCATCGCCATGGCGAGGCAGCAGACCACTACCGCCAGAGTGAGATCGACCTGCAGCAGGATGCCCAGCGCGATACCGAACAGGCAGGCGTGGGAGAGGGTGTCGCCAAAATAGGCCATCTTGCGCCATACCACGAAGCTGCCGAGGGGGCCGGCCAGCAGGGCGATGCCGAGACCGGCCGCGAGGGCGTATAACAGAAAGCTGTCCACTTGAATGTCCTGTTGCTTGGGCTATTTGCTGTGAGCGTTGTTGCGAGAGGGCAGGCGGATGACGGGAGCCTGCGGTTCATGATGATGGTGTTCGCCGTCGCAGTGGTGATGGTGGGTATAGACCGCCAGCACCTCCTGCTCCGGTCGCCCGAACAGGCGGGCAAATTCGGGGTGGCGCGCCACGCTTTCCGGCTCGCCATGACAGCAGACGTGGCGATTGAGGCAGATCACCTCGTGGGTGCTGGCCATCACCAGATGCAGGTCGTGGGATACCATCAGCACGGCGCAATTAAATTCGGCAGCGAGCTGGCCGATGAGGGCGTAGAGCTCGATCTGGCCGGTGATATCAACCCCTTGCACCGGTTCGTCCAGCACCAGCAGCTCGGGCTTGACCAGCAGGGCGCGAGCCAGCAGCACACGCTGCATCTCACCACCCGAGAGCTTCTGCATCCGGTTTTCCAGCAATCCCTCAGCGCCCACCCGGGCCAGAGCTTCCTCGATGGAGAGACGGCTGTTTTTGCCCAGCTGCAGGAAGCGGCGCACCGTCAGCGGCAGGGTGGGATCCAGATAGAGGCGCTGCGGTACATAGCCGACTCTCAGATCGCGGCTGCGGGTGATCTTGCCTGAATCCGGCGTGAGCAGGCCCAGCACCAGCTTGCTCAGGGTGCTCTTGCCCGCCCCGTTGGGGCCGACTAGTGTGGTGATTTTGCCTTTATTGAGGGTAAAGGAGACCTTGTCGAGCACAGAGCGTCCATCAAACGAGAGAGAGACCTCTTTCAGCTCTACCAGTTGGCTCATGACAACTCCGGGGTTTACAGCCAGTGAGAGTTATAATATAACAAAAAGCGGCTGTTATATTATCACATACTCACCCCCTGACGAGATTCACCAATGAGAATTATTGCGCTTTTCACTGCCCTGCTGGCGGTGAGTTTGCCTGTTCGTGCCATTGAGGTACTGACCACCATCAAGCCCCTTGGCTTCATCGCTGCGGCGATCACTGACGGGGTGAGCGAGCCCAAGGTATTGCTACCCACCGGCGCCTCTCCCCACGATTTTTCCCTGCGCCCTTCCGATATTCGCAACATCAACAGTGCCGATCTGGTGGTGTGGGTTGGCCCCGAGCTGGAAGGTTTTATGGCCAAGCCGCTGGCTAATCATTCCCATGCTCCGGCCCTGACTCAGGTTGAGGGGATGCCGTTGTTCAACTACGCGACTCAGGATAGTCACGATTCCCATGACCATGATGATCACGTTCATGCCGCCCACGAGCACGGTGACCATGATGAAGGGCATGAGGGACATCATCACGAAGGGGTAGATCCCCATATCTGGCTTGGCCCGACGCAGGCCAAAGTGATTGCCAAGGCGATCGCAAGTGAATTGGGCAAGCTGGATCCGGCCAATCAGGCTCGCTATGACGCCAACCTCGCGGCATTTGATGCCAAGGTGGATGCCAAAGACAAAGTGATTGCTGGCCAGATGAAGACGGTGAATGAGAAGGGGTACTTTGTCTTCCACGAGGCGTATGGCTACTGGGAGCGCCATTACGGCATGAGTTCAAAGGGTCACTTTACCGTAAGTCCTGAGCGTCGCCCTGGCGCCAAGACGCTAGTGGATATTCGCAAGGCACTGGAAGAGAAGCAGGCGAGCTGCATTTATGCCGAGCCGCAATTCTCACCGGCTGTGATCGAATCGGTGGCACGCAATACCGGCGCCAAGGTGCTGTTGCTTGATGAGGTGGGTGAACAGGTACCGCTCGGCCCGGATGGTTATCCCCAATTCATGCAGCAACTGGCAGACGCATTCGCACAGTGTCGCTGATCGCCTGCTGAGCCTCTCATCCGGAGGGGCTATACTGACCTCCAGCATCTGACATGGAGTGTCCGGTATGAAATGGTTGTTGATCCCGGCTTGCACGTTGGCGCTATGTTGCGCCAACGTGCAGGCTTCGCGTCTTTCCGAATATATTGCCAGTCCGGACCTGCGGGCCAAGCTGCAGGAAGTGTATGGTGGCCGGGCCATCCAGCGGGCCGAGGCATTCTCTCGCCTGCTCACCCCCAGAGCGGGTACAACCGACCAGCAGAAGATCGAGCTGGTGAACAACTACTTCAACAATCTAACCTACAGTGAAGACCCCAAGCTGTGGGGAGATGAGGATTACTGGGCCAATCCGCTGGAGTTCATCGGCGCCCGGGGTGGGGATTGCGAGGATTACAGCATCTCCAAGTACTACACCCTGATGGAGCTGGGGGTGGATGAGAAGAAGCTGCGACTGGCCTACGTCAAGGCGGTGCGTTACAACCAGTTCCACATGGTGACTCTCTATTTTCCGACACCCAAGGCTGACCCACTGGTGCTCGACAACATCAACAGCCGGATCCTGCCGGGCAGCAAGCGTACCGATCTCATTCCCGTTTACAGTTTCGATGCCAAAAGCATCTGGATCATGAAGTCACGGCGGGAAGGGACGCTGGCGGGGAGTGCCGATCGGTTGGCGCAGTGGACATCGATGAAGACCCGTTTCTCCAGCGAGCAACTGCGCTCTCCTCGTCGTCAGTTATAGCTTGCCCGCCGCCTTCAACTCATCGAAATATTTCGCCGCGCCCGGATGCTGTTCAATGCTCAGCACCGGGCCGGTTTTATTGCGTGCCCGGTGAAACATATTGGCGTAGCCATAAGTCTGCTCATTGAACTTGGTTTGCTGGGTCAGCATGGCCCTGGTCAGACGATAGACAGACTCTTCCGGCATGGTGGCATTGGTGACCAGGGTGGCGGCAATGGCAAAGGTGGGGGTCGCCTTCAGATTGCCGGGGTAGATGCGGGCGGGCACCTGACTGCGTTGGTAATATTTGACCCCTTTGAGTAGCTGATCACGGGTGGCCCCATCGATGGGGAGGAAACTGACCGCGCAACGTTTGGCGGTGTCGAGCACAATCCGGTTAGGGTGTCCCATCACCAGTGCAAATGCGTCGATCTGCTTGCTGCAGAGCGCATCCGGCAGGTTGGCCATGCTTTTCAGATCGAGATCCTGCTCTTTCGCTCCCAAGATGTTGAACAGGGTCAGCGCCGTCTGGCGGGTTCCCGAGTTCTTCAACCCAATGTCGATGGGGGCGAGCTTGAGCTGTTCCAGTGAAGTGATATCGCCATCGGCACGGATCACTATGGTGAAGGGCTCGGCATGGGTGGCAAACAGGGCGCGCAGCTCAGGTTGCGGCTGGGTGGTAAAAGGGCCCAAGCCCTGGCTTGCCTGATACAGCCAGTCTGACTGCACCATGGCGTAGGAGGTCTCGCCACTCTTCAGCCGCGTCAGGTTTTCTATTGAACCCGATGAGCTCTGTAATGTGCACGCAAGTTGCTCATCGACCTCATGGGCCAGACGGCAAAACTCTTTGGTTATCTGGTGATAAATCCCCTGCTCACCCCCGGTGGTGATAGTGACGGTTTCAGCCATCAGGCCGGGTTGCCACAGCAGGGGCAACAGCATGGCGAGCTTCTTCATGATTGCGCCTCCTTGGCATAACCATCGATACCCCAGGTCCGCAGTTTGTCGATGTCGCGGCACTCTCCCGATTCTGCCAGCAGGGTATAACCGGCGGCATGCATGGTTTGGGAGAGCAGATTCCAGTAGAGCGGCGCATCGGTCAGCTGACAGCTGATAAAGATGGGATTGAGCGGGTCAAGTTGATTGAAGGTATCCGCATTGAGGGGAATGGCGCTGAAGGCGAGCTCACACCCCTGTTCCTGCAACGCAGCCAATGTGGCTTGGCCATGGGCGGGGAATGTGGCTACATCCCAGCGCCAATCCAGTGTTTTGCCGTGGCCCTGGCTTAGCAGAGGGGAGATCTCGGACCATTGTGGGTGATTGAGCAGGGAGAGGGGCAGCAAGATCCCCTCTATATGAGAGTGCTGCCACTGTTGCAGGGCGCTCTGGATGGTTGCGAGATCGCTGTCGGCACCGAGGGGCTGACTGGGCAAGAAACGCTGATAGAGCGCGATCTCCCCTTGTGTGGAGACAAATTTTTGCAGTTGCCCGCCTTCCGGCAGCGGGCTCACTCCTTGCAGCGGCTGTGGGGTCATCAGTGGCAGCTGTTTTCCCAGCTGGGTGATTTTGAGTCGTTGTTGCAGCAGATCCCGTTTGCGTTCGGAAACCAATTGGTTGATGGAAAGTGCCACTTCTTTGAGGTCTTGCAACCAGGGAGTGGGCAGGGTGCTGTTGAACTGGTGTTTGCGGATACGGATCAGCTGCAGGTTGATCTGCTCCAGGGGCTGCAGCAGGCGTTTGCACACCAGGGAGATGATCAGGGTAAATACGACGAGGCCCGCCAGCAGCGCCAGACCGGTGCGACTGATGGCATTCCACAGATGCTGATAGGCGTAGCCGCTATGCCCCTCAAGGGTCAGAGTGCCCAGCATGCGCCAGCCATCGGTCAACTCTTGCTCAATCTTGACGGGGGGCATGCCGATAACCGAGGGAAGCCAGCCGGGGACATTTTGCTGGGTAGAGTGGAAGACCTTCTGAAACAGCAACTGGCCATCAGGATCGATCAGGGTGACCGAGCTGACGAAGCCGCCATCGAACATGGCATTGACGATGGTCTCGGCCAGCACATTGTCGTCATTGAGCAGGGTTCCTTGCAGCACCAGCCCGAGAGCGGTGATGGCGGTTTCCAGGTTGGCTGACATCTGGTCGAGGATGGATTGGCGGACTGTCGTGACTTCCAGTGCAAACAGCAGCGCTGCACCGATCAGGAACAGGACGACAATTATTCTGATTAACAGTTTTGCTAACGACATATCCACTCCATGGAAAAGTTATCGCAACATTCCAGGTTTCTATTCAGTATCGAATCCGACCCGGTTCTTAAAAATAGGAAAAAATGGTTAAAAAAGACGATCATTTCTGCCCATCCGGGCGGGTTATGCATAAAATGTGAGGTTCATGCAGATTGTGATGAACTATTTGTAACTATTTGTGTCCAACAAACAGTTTTATACGGTTTTGTCACAACTGACATCGCAACTCACACTCTTTAGATCTAAATACAGGATAGCGGATGAAACGTCTCCGTCCCTTGGTAGTACAGGCTGCCAATTGGGAACCACCGGTTCCCCGCAAACACTTTTACGCCATGCTGATGCTGACGGCCATGACCCTGTCAGCAGTGGCATTATTGCCAGCTCCGGGTGACATCCTCGAGCGGCCGCTGCGTCTTGAGTTGCCCATTGATACCGCAGGTACGGCAACCAACGAAAACAACACCGACTTTAACGAAATCCCCGATCACGAACTGGTTGATCAGAGTGCGCCGGATGACGACATCCCGGTTGACACCACCCCCCAGTGGCAGGATTACCGGGTCCGCAACGGCGAAAACCTGACCGCCATTTTTAACAATCTCGGTCTCTCCACCACCACCCTCTACAAGGTGCTGGACGCGGACAACAAGAATTATCTGGCGCGCCTCAAGCCGGGCCAGAATATCGAGCTGCTGATCGATCAGGACAACATCCTGCAGCAGCTCAAAATCCGCTTGAACATCAAGCAGACGCTGGTGATGGCGCGCAGCGACGATGCCTATACCGCCTCCATGATCAATGAGAAGGTCGAGTGGCAACCGCAGCGTTACAACGGCGTGATCAACGGCAGCTTCTATGTCAGTGCCCGCAATGCGGGGATTCCGGCCAACCATATCCAGAAAATTGCCAACCTGTTCCAGTGGCGAATGAATTTCGCCAAGGATCTGCAGAAGGGCGACAAGTTCAAAGTGCTGGTACGCCAGGAG
Organism: Aeromonas veronii bv. veronii; assembly: GCF_000820225.1. Classification (GTDB taxonomy): domain Bacteria; phylum Pseudomonadota; class Gammaproteobacteria; order Enterobacterales; family Aeromonadaceae; genus Aeromonas; species Aeromonas veronii. The sequence goes on along the minus strand of NZ_CDDK01000041.1, from coordinate 65,505 downwards.
ACGGTGGAAGGCAAGAGCACTGGTAACAGCCAGCTGCTGGGTGTGGAAGTGACCAGCCAGGGCAAGACGGTGTCGGCCTGGCTCTCCGATGACGGCAACTATTACGACGGTCAGGGCAACAGTCTGGAGCGCGGATTCCGCCGCTACCCGACCCATAGCCGCTATCGGATCAGCTCCAATTTCAACCCAGCGCGCAAACATCCGGTAACCGGTATGGTGCGTCCTCACGAGGGCACCGACTTCGCAGTGCCGGTGGGCACGCCAGTGCTGGCGACCGGCGATGGTATCGTCCAGAAGGCAACCAGCCACCCGCTGGCGGGCACTTATATCGTCATCAAGCATGGCCGTACTCTCTCTACCCGTTATCTGCACCTGAGCAAGCTGCTGGTCAAAACCGGTCAGCGAGTGAAGATGGGCGACAAGATCGGCCTCTCCGGCAACACAGGTCGCTCGACCGGTGCTCACCTGCACTACGAGCTGCGGATCAACAACCGCCCGGTCAATGCCATGACTGCCAAGCTGCCGATGGCTGAACCGCTCAGCGGCAAAGAGCGTCGTCAGTTCCTTGCCAAGGTGAAGAGCTACCGCAAGGAGTTGGCTGCGGGTTGATACCTGTCGTCACAGCCTGAAATGAAAGGCCCCGCCAGATTGGCGGGGCCTTTTTACATGCGCCGTGAGGGTCAGTAACCCTTGTCGAAGTCGATCTTGCCATCCAGTGGCTGGCCATCGATAAAGCGGATGTAGTTGCGCACAAAGATCTGGGCCACATCATCCGGGAAGCTGTAGGCGCTGTTGTGGGGGGTGACGATGAGGTTGGGTTGGCCCCACAGTGGACTGTCGGCAGGCAGCGGCTCCTGCTCGAACACATCCAGCACCGCCATCGCCAGCTTGCCGGTACGCAGTGCGGTGAGCAAATCGTCCGAGTGCACGGCGCTGCCACGACCGACGTTGAACAGGATGGCGCCCGGTTTGCAGTGTTCGAAGCGGGCGGCATTGAACAGATGACGGGTATCGCGGGTGGCTGGCAGCACGCTGACGATGACATCGGCCTGCGCCAGCATCTTGTTGAGCGCAGGTAGCTGATAAACCTGATCAAACCCGGCTCGCTCCCGACCGCTGCGGCTGATGCCCAGCACCTTCATGCCAAAATGTTTGCCGGTGTGGGCAATATGCTGGCCAATGCTGCCGGTCCCCAGGATCAGCATGGTGCGCCCCTTGAGGCCCTGATAGGGGTGACTTTGCCACAGCCGCTGTTTCTGCTGCTCCCGATAAAGGGGAATTTGGCGCATCAGGCTGAGCAGATGACCAAAGACATACTCGCTCATCAGCGGGCCGAAGATGCCGCGCACATTGGTGAGCTGATAATCACGACGACTGTCAGGATCGAGCAGCACATCGACTCCCGCATAGGTGGACTGGAACCAGCTCAGCTTGTTGGCTTTGGGCAGCAGCGGTTTGGCGCGGGCCGGTTCGGCCATCAGAATATGGGCTTCGCCGATCAGCTTCTCGGCATCGCTCTGGTTATCGGCTCGCAAAATGCGCAGATGGGGGAGGTTGGCGGCCTTGAGCAGCCGTTCGTAGTGAGCATTATCCTGGCTGAGCAAAAGAAGGGTACGTTGGCTCATACTCTTGTTCCTTATCAGAATTTGCGGCGCAACAAGATGCCGCTCTCGACCCATCTTACCTGACTTCATATCGCAACATAGCCGACCAGGGCGCTTTTTCGTTTTCGCCGCGCCCCTCGTGGGCTACAATCTGCCCCACATTTTGCAAAGGATCCGACTCCAGTGTTTGGTGACAAGTTTTATAAGCGACTGGCCGAGCTACAGCCTTGGCAACAGACCGTCTACACCCTGGCGCTGGCAGAGCGTATGTACCCCAACTATGCCCTGTTCAGCCAGGCCTCCGGCTTTGGCAATGCTGGCGCTTTCCGGCATGCGCTGGATCAGATGTGGGTCTACCTCACCGTCAAGGGATCCCGGGTCAATCTGGGGGCCATTCTCGAAGAGTTCGAGTCTCACATTCCGGATCCCCGCAAGTTTGAATCCTACGGTGCCTATCCGGCGCTTGATGCCTGTGTTGCGCTGGGCTGCGCCTATAACTCGGTGATCTGCCGGGTTGGCGAAGAGGCCAACGATGCCAGTCATGCCTCAGTCGGTACTGTGGCCGGTTTTATCGAGCTGCTGGAAGAGCGGGATCTGACCGAAGAGGAGCTCTACGAGCACGAGTACATGGAAGCCGAGCTGGAGTTCCAGGTTGAACTGCTCAAGCGGGTTGCCCATGAGCGCGACAGCGATCGTATTCTGGCCATCAGAGTATTCGCCTCTCAGGATGGCGTCTCCAATATCGGGATCAGCCTGGAAGAGTAATCCTCTACGGCCCCTGATAGAACAAAGCTCCCGTTCGGGAGCTTTTTTTATGCCTGAAATTGTTCAGCAGCTTATGCCTGCTCTTCGGTGAGGGGTCTGACGCTCAGCACTGGGGCGGCGTCGATTTCGTCTGCATTCATCATAGAGGAGATGCGTTGCAGGGAAGAGAGCAGCAGCGTCTGCTCCCACGCTTCCAGCGCTTGAAAACGCTGGATGAAGCGCTCTTGCAGCGGGGTCGGGGCCTGGGCCAGCAGGGCGCGGCCTGCGTCAGTCAGTGTCGCGTGAACCTTGCGCTTGTCGGTATTGCTGCGAACGCGCTGCACCAGTTGGCGGCTCTCCAATCGGTCCATGATGGTGGTGGCGGTGGCCTGGCTCATGTTGGTGTGATCGGCCAGCTGACGCATGGAGATCTGTCCCAGCTCGTCGATCCCTTTGAGCAGCAAGAGTTGCGGGGAGGTGAGCCCGGCTTCTTTGATCAAGCGCCTGGAGTGCATGTCGATGGCACGAATAATCTGGCGCAGGGCGACCAGCACTTCATCATGTTTTTCCATGGGGTGTGCGTCATTGGAAGGCTATGGAGAGGCGCAAAATTTTCCGCCTAATTCGTCACAAGGTCAATATGGTTTTTGTTGTAATAATTTCTGCTCTAATTAATTTTGTGTTAGGTTGACGGGCATTTCACGGAATTCACCCTGACATTTGAGGAGCGAAATGATGAATGACGAGCTGGATATCAAGTCTCTGGTGGCCGAGTTACGTGTGGTCAGAGTGCGCTATGAACTGCCGGATACCTCGGCTTTTGTGCGCTATCAGCCTGCCTATGATGAAGACCCGAACAACCTCAAGGTACACCACTATGATGGTGAGTTACCCCTCTCTTGCAGTGAGACAGGTACTTTCAACCTAAAGGAGTTGGTGAATGAATTACGCTACGCCTATGTGCTGGTGCACCTCTTTCCTGACGAAAGTGCCATGAACTTCTATCTGACTGGCCTCGATACCGGCCTGGCACAGCTGGAGTTCATCGGTGGCTCTTACGACTTCAACCGCCTCTGGATCACCAGCGGTATCTCCAATCTGGGCGTCCCCATGGCCATCTTCCTTGGCAAACGTCACGCCGTGAATGGCCAGCCCTCGGTTTCGCTGGTGGATCACCGCGAACAAGCAGCTGGCAAACTGGTCTATCGCGCCATCGGCGGTGCCGGTGATCATGTGGGCGAAGACTTTTTCAACAACGACTAAGGAGGCTGGATGCGAGCAAGCAAAGGGCTATTGAAAGGCCTCAACCCGACCATGGCCATGACGGCCCTCACCGTGATCACCCTGTTTTTGCTGTTTGGCGTATTTGTTCCCGATACCGCGGCCGCCTGGTTTGTCGGTGCCAAGGATCAGATTATTGCCGGGTTCAAGTGGTACTACATTCTGGTGGTCGCCCTGTTCCTGTTCTTCGCTGTCTACCTGATGTTCAGCCGTTTTGGCAGCATCCGGCTGGGTGACGACGACCAGGTACCGGAGTTCGGCTACTTCGCCTGGTTCTCCATGCTCTTTAGCGCGGGCATGGGGATCGGTCTGGTGTTCTGGAGCATCGCCGAGCCGATGAACCATCTGCAGGGCAATCCGTTCATTACCGAAGGGATGACCCCGGAGGCGGCCCAGATCGCCATGCGCCTCACCTTTTTCCATTGGGGCCTGCACCCCTGGGCCATCTATGTGATCGTCGGCCTGTCACTGGCCTTTTTCAGCTACCGGCGCAAGTTGCCGCTGGCGATCCGCTCTGTGCTTTACCCCATCCTTGGCGAGCGGATTTACGGTTTTTGGGGCCATGCGGCCGATGTGCTGGCGGTGTTCGGCACCGTGTTCGGGGTGGCGACCTCCCTTGGTCTGGGGGTCTCCCAGATGAATACCGGCCTCAACCAGATGTTCGGTATGGACGTATCGCAGTCCAACCAGCTCTGGTTGATTGGTGGCATCAGTCTGATCGCCACTCTGTCTGCGGTCTCCGGGGTCGGGCGCGGGGTGAAGATCCTCTCCGAGCTCAATATCTGGCTGAGTGTCTTCGTGCTCGCGCTCTTTCTGGTGCTGGGGCCGACCACCTATATCCTCAACGCCTATGTACAGAACATCGGTGATTACCTGCAGAACATCGTCAAACTGAGCTTCTGGACCAACACCGAGGCCAACGGCACCTCGGCCTGGCAGTCGAGCTGGACGGCGTTTTACTGGGGCTGGTGGATTGCCTGGGCGCCGTTTGTCGGCATGTTTATCGCCCGCATTTCCAAGGGGCGTACTATCCGCGAGTTTGTGCTCGGTGTGTTGCTGGTACCCTCGCTGCTCGGCATGTTCTGGCTCACCGTGTTTGGCGGTACGGCGATGAATCTGGAGCTGTTTGGCGGTGGCGGCGTGGTCGCTGCGGTCAATCAGGATGTGACGCTGGCGCTCTACAAGACGGTCGAGCTGCTGCATTGGGATACCTTCGGCTGGATCGCCAAGGCCGTGCTAACCCTGCTCATCTGCACCTACTTCATCACTTCCAGTGACTCGGGTACGCTGGTTATCACGACTCTGCTCTCCATCGGTGATCAGGAGCCGCCGGTACTGCACCGCGCCGTATGGGGTCTGGGGCAGGGGCTGGTTGCCGCTATCCTGCTGGTTTCCGGCGGCCTGGCAGCCTTGCAGGCGGCCAGCATCATAGCGGCGCTGCCGTTCTCGGTGATCATGCTGGCGATGTGCTATTCGCTGATGCTGGGGCTCAAGCAGGAGAGCCAGCGCCAGTTCGAATATCGCCAGAATCTCAAGCGCCACGATGGCTCATCCCATATGAGCCTGATGGAGCGAATTGGTCCGGCATAACACCACCAGCAGGGGTTAGCGCCCCTTTACATATAAACTTGGATGCAAAACGGCCGCCCTGGCGATGCTCTCCTTGCGGAGCTCATCATCAGGGCGGCCGTCTGTTATGGGGCCGAGGTTACTCCTCGATAAAGGTCCACTCATCCTTGATGCGGCTAATGGCATCAGTGCGCTTTTTGGCGAGCTGCTCCTTGATCTCTTCTCCCTTGTAACCGGCCGCCACTATCTCTTTCACCGGCACCGCCTGGGCGGCAGCCAGCGCTTCGGCCACATAGTCCGGCTCGGCGTAGACCCGCTCCTCGAAACCGGTGCGGCCGTGGAAGTCGGCGCGGCAGGCATCCAGCAACTGAGCAAAGCGCTCGGGGCGACGCCAGGCATCAGCCTTGTCGAACACCTTGAGCAGGGTGGCGGGTTTGAGCTCAAAGGCGATGTGGATGTGGGTATGCAGATCGCTCACCAGCAGCGCCAGATCCCGGCACTCGTTGGGTACCCGGAACCGTTCGCACAGGGCGCGAATAAGCGGCAGCCCCTTCTGGCCATGACCGTGATGGCTTGGCCAGAACTCCTTGGGGGTTACTCCCTTGCCAAGGTCATGGCAGAGGGCAGCAAAGCGGACGGTCAATTCCGGAGAGATCCGGCACGCCTGCTCCAGCACCATCAGGGTGTGGATGCCGGTGTCGATCTCCGGGTGCCACTTGGCCGGGGCGGGGACGCCAAACAGCGCATCAATCTCTGGGAACAGCGCCTTCAGGGCGCCGCACTGGCGCAGCACCTCGATAAAGATCTGCGGGGTCGGCCCCAGCAGCACTTTTTCCAGCTCCTTCCAGACTCGCTCCGGCGTGAGGTGGGCCAGCTCGCCGGCGGCCGTCATCTCGCTCATCAGGGCGAGGGTCTCCGGCGCTATGGTAAAGCCCTGAGCGTGGAAGCGGGCGGCGAAGCGGGCGACCCGCAGGATGCGCAGCGGATCTTCGGCAAAGGCGGGAGATACGTGGCGCAGCAGCCGCTTTTCCAAATCCTTGATGCCACCGTAGGGATCATGGAGCTGGCCCTGATCATCTTCGGCGATGGCGTTGATGGTGAGATCCCGGCGCAGCAGATCCTGCTCCAGCGTCACATCGGGGGCCGCGTGGCAGACAAAGCCGGTGTAGCCCTGACCCTGTTTGCGCTCGGTACGGGCGAGGGCATACTCCTGCTGGGTTTTGGGGTGCAGAAACACGGGAAAGTCGCGACCGACCTGGGTAAAACCCAGCGCCAGCATCTGCTCCACGGTGGCGCCGACCACCAGATGATCCCTGTCGCCCTGCGGCAATCCCAGCAGGCGATCCCGCACTGCGCCCCCAACCAGATAAGTCTGCAAACCGTCTCTCCCGTCATCAATCGTGGGGCCGAGTATATCGTCTTTGTTACCGCTTTGCTGCCTGACCACCACCTGCCTGCAGCGCCAGTCAGCGCGGCTTTGACTTGGGCGTGACGAGGCCTTACGCTGCCGCACCAGACAGCTGGCACTGTGCTGCGGGATGGTGTTATGCCCGCGTAGGCCAGATGAGCCGAAGGAACCGCAGAGTTCCCCTTATATCAACGACATGAGAACAACGTGAATCAATCAACCTTCGCAAGCCGGGTTCTGGAGTGGTACCAGCTTCATGGCCGCAAAACCCTGCCCTGGCAGCAGGAGAAGACCCCTTACCGGGTCTGGGTCTCGGAGATCATGCTGCAGCAGACCCAGGTCGCTACTGTGATCCCCTACTACCAGCGTTTTATGGCGCGCTTCCCCGATGTGGTGGCGCTGGCCGATGCCCCTGTCGACGAGGTGCTGCACCACTGGACCGGGCTGGGCTACTACGCCCGGGCCCGCAACCTGCACAAGGCGGCCCAGCAGATCCGCGATCACCACCATGGTCTCTTTCCCGAGAGTTTTGACGAGGTGATGGCGCTGCCGGGCATTGGTCGCTCAACCGCCGGGGCCGTGCTGTCGCTCTCTCTGGGTCAGCCCCACGCCATCCTTGATGGCAACGTGAAGCGGGTACTCACCCGCTGGCTGGCGCTGCCGGGCTGGCCCGGCCAAAAACAGGTGGAGAACGAGCTGTGGGAGATCGCCATCCGGCTGACTCCCAAACTGGGGGTGGCGCAATACAATCAGGCGATGATGGATATTGGGGCGACGATCTGCACCCGCAGCAAGCCTGCCTGTGATCGCTGTCCGGTGCGGGGCGATTGCCAGGGGCTGTCGCAAGGCAACCCCACGGCCTACCCCAACAGCAAGCCGAAGAAGAGCATTCCGGCTCGCGATGGCATCATGCTGCTGATCCGTCACGGCGATGAGCTGCTGCTGGAGAAGCGGCCGCCACAGGGGATCTGGGGCGGGCTCTACTGCTTCCCGCAGGTGGCCTCGCTGGCGGAGGTGGATGGTCTGCTGGCGTCCCTTGGCCTGAGCCATCACGGTTATCGTGAACTGGCCGGTTTTCGCCATACCTTCAGCCACTTCCATCTCGATATTCAGCCGCTGCTGATTGACATTGATGAGGCGCAGCCGCTGCGGCTCATGGAAGCAGATAACCGACTCTGGTATAACTTACGCCATCCTGCTGAGGTGGGGCTGGCGGCCGCCACGGCCCGCCTGCTCGCCTATCCAGAGTTACAACCATAGAGGTCAACATGAGCCGTACTGTATTTTGCCAACGCCTGAAAAAAGAGGGCCCAGGTCTGGATTTCCAACTCTATCCCGGCGAGCTCGGCAAGCGGATTTTTGACAACATCAGCAAGGAAGCCTGGGCCGAGTGGCAGAAGAAGCAGGTGATGCTGATCAACGAGAAAAAGCTCAACATGATGAATCTTGAGCATCGCCAACTGCTGGAAAAAGAGATGGTCAGCTACCTGTTTGATGCGGGTGAAGTGCAGATCGAAGGTTACACCCCGCCTGCCCAGTAAGCTCTCCGGCTGTTGTACGTGTGAACAGGTGCGGGAATGGCGCCACACTGGCGGACCGCTCCTGAAGTCGCAGCAAATGAATGATGGGCAGCTCTGCTGCCCGGTTTGAGGATCCTATGGGCCGAATTTTTTGGCTGCTGTGCACCCTGCTGTTTCTCTCTGCCTGCTCATCTTCCCCCAAGCCCAGCGGGAGTGAGGATGACGATCTGGTCAACGGCAAGGACATCCGCGGTTTTGAACACATGATCAGCGCGCTCTCCCATAACGTGAACGAGATATGGGGGCGGGAGGCGCTGTTTGCGGGCAAGTTTGACTACGTAAAATACACGGATCAGTACAAGAGCCGGGCCCACATCGACTTCTCCAGCGGCCACATCATGGTGGAGACGGTCTCGGGCATCGATCCCCGCGCTCACCTGCGTCGCGCCATCATCGAGACCCTGCTGACGCCGGACGATCCGGCCGAAGTGGATCTTTACTCCGACCGGGAAATTCTGACCGGCGGCGAGCCCTTCCTCTACGGTCAGGTGCTGGACAATCAGCGCCAGCCAATCCGCGCCTCCTGGCGCGCCGAGCGTTATGCCGATTACCTGCTCAACACGGCGATGAAGAAGCGCACTTTGGGGATTCGAACCATCTTCTTCGTTGATATTCCCATGGTGGCCAACCATGAAGATCGACGGGGCTACAAGTATGCGGGGATCATCCGGGAAGCGTCGCGCAAATACGGCGTGCCGGAGAGCCTGATCTATGCGGTGATCAAGACCGAGAGCAGCTTCAACCCCTATGCGGTGAGCCATGCCAACGCTTATGGCCTGATGCAGGTGATCCCGGCTACCGCCGGTCGTGACGTCTATGTTCGGGTCAAGGGCAAGAACGGCCAGCCAACCCGGGAGGAGCTGTTCAACCCGGCCTACAACATCGATGTCGGTACCGCCTATCTGCACCTGTTGCAGACCGTCTATCTGGCGGATATTCAGGATCCGCGCTCCCGTCGCTATGCGGTAATCTCCGCCTATAACGGTGGTGCGGGCGGGGTGCTCAATACCTTCTCCAGCGATCGCAAGGCGGCGCCGGGCCGGATCAACCGGCTCTCCCCCGAGGCGGTCTATCAGGTGTTGACCGAGCAACATCCCAAAGAGGAGGCGCGCCGTTACCTCTACAAGGTCAATCAGGCCGAGAAGGGGTTCAAGAGAGCCTTTGCAAGTCGGGCCGGTTAAGCGGTGACGCTGGGTTAACCATGCAAAAGGGCGCTTGATATCAAGCGCCCTTTTAACGTCTGGCCAGTTCGTCGTTGAAGTGGCCTTATTTGGCAATAAAGCCGCCCTTGGTCTGCGGGGCCGCGCCCACTTTCTCCAGGGTTTTGACTTCCACTTCGGTCTTGTTCCAGCTGTGGTCCACTTCACCACGGATACGGATCTGATCATCCGGGCCCACTTCGGTGCCACGCCACACATCCTGATCCACTTCGACCTCCACCTCACCGCTGGCATCGCGGAACAGATAGTTCTCGCCGCCCAGGTGCTTGACCAGTTTCCCTTCCAGGGTGGCCCAGCTGTCATCTGCCAGATCTTTCAGTTGAGCAACGGAAACCTTGTTCTGCTCTTGCGGTCCGGTATAGGCCGCCATGGCAAAAGAGGAGACAGACATCAGGGTCAACAGTCCGATTACGCTTGCGCTTGCCTTGTTCATTTCATACTCCTGTCGTTGGTATGGGGGCATTGTGCCGGGGGGGGCGTGAAACAAGCGTGAAAGAAATAGGCTGGTGTGATTGTCTGTTTTGTGAGCGCAAGCGATTTCATCGGTGGCGGAACATGTGTGATTTCATCTGGAACTGTAATCTGTCGCCTTCACCAGAAGTCAGTGGCAGCAGACTCTTCCCATGCCTGCCGCCACTCGAGGAGAAGTCCGCAGGTCTCACCTGCTTAATCGAAGAGCATAACAATATGAAAAAATGGCTTGTTTGTTTATTGGGGTTAATGGCATTAACCGCGCAAGCGGCAGAGGGACGCCAACCTTTTTCCCGGGTCGTGATGTTTGGTGACAGCCTCTCCGACACCGGCAAGATGTACAAAAAGATGCGGGGGTATCTCCCCTCCAGCCCACCCTACTTCAACGGGCGCTTCAGCAACGGCCCAGTGTGGCTGGAGCAGTTGGGTGACGAGCGTTTCCCCGGTCTGGTCGTGGCCAACGAGGCGGAAGGCGGTGCAACCGCGGTGGCCTATAACCATCTGGGGGCTCTGAATGGCTGGCTCGGTTTCTGGTCCTGGGATCCCAAATATCAGGTGATCAACAACCTCGATTACGAGATCGATCAGTTCCTGAAAAAGGACAAGTTCCGCCCCGATGATCTGGTGGTGATCTGGGTCGGTGCCAACGACTATCTGGCCTATGGCTGGAACACCGAGCGGGATGCGGATCGGGTGATCGATACCATCCGGCTGGCATCCAACCGGTTGGTGCTCAACGGCGCGCAGCAGATCCTGCTGTTCAACATTCCTGGTCTGGGGCAGACCCCGTCAGCCCGCAGCATGAAGGTGGTGGAGAAGGTGCGCCATGTGGCCAGCTACCACAACCAGAAGTTGCAGAACCTCACTCGCGAGCTAGCTCCCCTTGGCATCGTGAAGCTGTTCGAAGTGGACAAGCAGTTTGACGAGATGATGCGCGATCCTCAGCAGTTCGGGCTGAGTGACACAGAACACGCCTGCTACGGTGGCGGCTATACGTGGAAGCCGTTCTCCGGCAGCGCCGCCGAGGTGGCTGCGACCCCGGCTTTGAGTGTCTCCGAAAGAGTGGCTATTGCCGGTAACCCGATCCTGGCGCAGGCGGTGGTGAGCGGGCAGGCAAAAGGGCGAGCTGCGACTCTCAACTGCGATGAGCATATGTTCTGGGATCAGGTGCATCCGACCAAGACGGTGCATAAGGTACTGAGCCAGCGTGTTGCTGACTTTATCGATCAGCACTACGAGTTTGTTCGTCACTGATATCGCTTCGGGCCAGCATGTTGCTGGCCTTTTTCTCCTATCCGCCCTCATTTATGCGTCTTTTTGCGTCACATTCAGTTCAAATAACAAACGTTTGTTGCTGTTTTTGTAACGTGGTTGCGTTAGAGTGTTTTTTGTTAATTGATATCAGTGACTTGAAAATAGGCTAACGTTGATATGCTGCGATCGCTTTTGGGTGGTTGCACCTATAAGACGAGGTGATATCAATCAACCTCCTCCTACATAAAGTTGCAGAGGCTCAAACATGAAAAAATCATTGATTACCTTGCTGGTTACCGGCTTGCTGGCGGCCAATGCCCAGGCTGCCGGTCAAGACAACACCTGGTATGGCGGTGCCAAACTGGGTTGGTCCAACTTCTACGGCATTGATGAAAGCAATGCCCTGACCCTTGGCAATGAGACCAACGATGCCTTGGGTGCAGGCGTGTTTGGCGGTTATCAGATCAACAAGAATCTGGGACTGGAGCTGGGTTACGACTATCTGGGCAATTACAAATACGATGCCACTACGGCGGCAGGCGCTTTCAGCGATGAAGTAAAAGCGCAGCTGGCTCAACTGACCCTGAAACTGGGCTTCCCGGTTACCGATAATCTGGATCTGTATGGTCGTGTCGGTGGCGGTTATGGCTGGGCTGATACCAAGAGCGATGTTTACAAAGATGACAGCCGCTTTGTCATGGTCGGTGCACTGGGTGCCGAGTATGCGTTCAATCTCGACTGGGCCGCTCGCCTGGAGTACCAGTACACCACCCCGTATGGCAGCCGCGATGATACCGGTCTGAGAATGGATAACGGCCTGCTCTCACTGGCAGCGGTTTATCGCTTTGGTCAGGTTGCCCCTGTGGCGCCCGCCCCGGCTCCGGAACCTGCTCCTGCACCTGTGATGGTTGAGAAGCAGTTTACCCTGAGCTCCGATGTGCTGTTTGACTTCAACAAGGCGACCCTCAAGCCAGAAGCCAGTCAGGCACTGGATAGCCTCTATAGCCAGATTGAAGAAGCACGACCCAAGGATGGCGTGGCAACCGTAATTGGTCACACCGACCGTATCGGTTCTGATGCCTACAACCAGAAGCTCTCCGAGCAGCGTGCCCAGACTGTTGCCAACTATCTGGTTGGTAAAGGGATCCCGGCCGCCAAGATCAATGTGGAAGGGCGTGGTAAATCCTCACCGGTTACCGGCGACAGCTGCGTCAGCAAGTCCAAGCGTGAGCTGATCGTCTGCCTGGCTCCGGATCGCCGTGTTGATGTGAAAGTCGAAGGTGTCAGCGAGGTGCAGGAGTAATCCTTTACACTGAGAAGGTCTCCAATGGGGCTGCAATGAACAGCCCCTGTCGGAGCAAGAGAGACCAAAAAGCCAGTCAGTTGATCTGACTGGCTTTTTACATTGGCATTGCGGTCGGGCAGGGGACAAATCAGGAAGGGAGTGGCATCACCCGGTTGCGCCCCAGCTCCTTGGCCTTGTAGAGCAGCTTGTCGGTACGTTCGACCAGGCTGTCAGCGCTCTCCTGACCGTTGAACTCGCCCACGCCAAACGAGGCTGTGATGTGGTCGATGCGCCGGCCCGATTTGCGATCCAGAATCGACATCCGCTCGATAGCCCGGCGCATGCTCTCTGCCATCTGTCTGGCCAGCGCCAGCGAGCGATGGGGTAACAGCAGGGCAAACTCTTCTCCGCCAATCCGGTAGGCGGTGACCCCCTCTTTGCTGGCATCGCGCAGCCGTTTGCTGAAGGCGCGCAGGACCTGGTCGCCGAGCAGGTGGCCATACTCGTCGTTGAAACTCTTGAAACGATCGATATCAGTCAGGATCAGCGAGAAGGATTGCTGGCTGCGGATCAGCCCCTCCAGCTCCAGATCGAAGGCGCGGCGGTTGAGCAGGCTGGTGAGGGCATCTTCGTTGGCCAGCTTGCGTGTCTCGTTTAGGGCTGCCCGCAGCTCCTTGATCTCTTTCTCCGCATTGCTGAGCTGGTTGCGAAAGTGCATGGTGGACATGCGCACGTCCCGCGATTCGCGCACCAGCTCCCGCAGGATCCCCATGGTGTCCTCCAGACTGAGGCCCTCATCGTCGATCTTGCTCAACTTGTCGAAACTCTTGTCGAGCATCTCCTGAAACATGCCGGTATCGGAGATGGCGTCCTGCATGGAGTGGCCTAGCTCGTTGGCCATGGCGGCGAGGCTCAGTTTCATCGCCTCCATCTGCTTCTCGTCCTGAGCGGCCAGATACTGGTGATAGAGGCGCTCGCAGGTCGTGAGCGAGCAGGTTCCCTGCATTTTGACTGCCTGATCAATCGCCTGGTTGAGCTCGGGCATGCTGGCCGAGACATAGTTGTACCACAGGTGGTAATTGTCCGGCGTCGTGGGGATCTGGTACTTGATCATCAAAGGGACCGCCTGTTTGAGATAGGCGGCGGATTGGGCAAATGTGTCCTTACTCATGAGTTCTGTGTCTCATCATGCCAGCGAACTGAAGATAGTATGACAGAGAGATTGGCCAAAAGGCAGCCGATGGATGCCATTCGCCCCCCCCTCCGATATAATGGCACCGTTACCACCTACCCTAAGGCCTGCTTATGTCTCAAAAAGATCCTTTCCTCGAACGCGAGGCCGAAAAATACGATAACCCCATCGCCAGTCGCGAGTTGATCCTGGAACTCATCAAGGGCCATGAAAAGCCCATGTCCCGTGAAGAGTTGGCCAAGGTCCTCAAGCTGAAAGATGAAGAGCCGTTGGAAGCCTTGCGTCGTCGTCTGCGCGCCATGGAGCGTGATGGACAACTGGTATTCACTCGCAACCAATGTTATGCCCTGCCGGATCGCCTGAATCTGGTCAAAGGTTATGTAATCGGCCACAAGGATGGCTTCGGTTTTCTGCGTCCGGAAGGTGGTGGTCCGGATCTGTATCTGAACAACCGAGAGATGCAACGCCTGATGCATGGCGATTACGTGCTGGTACAGCCGACCGAGATTGACCGCAAGGGTCGTCAGGAAGCGCGTCTGGTGCGCCTGCTCAAGTCCCGTGAGGCAGACATTGTCGGCCGTTACTTCGTCGAGAATGGCGTTGGTTTCGTGGTGCCGGATGACAGCCGTATCGGCCAGGACATCATCATCCCGGAAGGGGAAAACAAAGGGGCTCGCCAGAGCCAGGTCGTGGTTGTGCGGATTAACCAGCGCGCCACCTCCCGCATCAATGCCGTCGGTACCGTACTGGAAGTGTTGGGTGAGAACATGGCGCCGGGCATGGAGATCGAAATTGCCCTGCGTACCCACGGCATTCCGCACACCTGGCCGGAAGAGGTGACCAAAGAGGTTGCCGGTCTCGGCGAGCAGGTGCCGGAGAAAGCCAAAGAGGGCCGCATCGATCTGCGCGCTCTGCCACTGGTGACCATCGACGGGGAAGATGCCCGTGACTTCGATGACGCCGTCTTCTGTGAAGCCAAGCGTGGTGGCGGCTGGCGCCTGTGGGTGGCCATTGCTGACGTCTCCGCTTACGTGAAGCCCGGCACGGCGCTGGATGCCGAAGCCTATCAGCGCGGCAACTCCGTCTACTTCCCCGAGTTCGTGGTGCCCATGCTGCCGGAGGTGCTCTCCAACGGCTTGTGTTCCCTGAACCCGCAAGTTGACCGTCTCTGCATGGTGTGCGAGATGACCATCTCCGCCGCTGGTCGCATGTCCGGCTACAAGTTCTACGAAGCGGTAATGAACTCTCACGCCCGTCTGACCTACACCAAGGTGGCGGCGATCCTCGACGGCGATCCCAAGCTGCGCCAGCAGTATGATCCGCTGGTGGGCCATATCGAGGAGCTCAACAACCTCTACAAGGCGCTCAAGCATGCCCGTCACCAGCGCGGTGCGGTGGAGTTCGAGAGCGAGGAGACCCGCTTCATCTTCAACGCCCAGCGCAAGATCGACCGCATCGTGCCGCTGGTGCGCAACGATGCCCACAAGATCATCGAAGAGTGCATGATCCAGGCGAACGTTGCCGCGGCTCGTTATATCGAGAAGAACGAAGCCTTTGCCCTGTTCCGGGTGCACGACCGTCCGGGCGAAGAGCGTCTGACCGGTTTCCGCGACTTCCTGGCCGAACTGGGTCTGGAGCTCAAGGGCGGTCTCGAGCCCGAGCCGAAAGATTTCGCAGAGCTGGCTGCCAAGTTTGAAGGTCGCCCGGATGCGGAGCTGCTCTCCACCATGCTGCTGCGCTCCATGCGTCAGGCCATCTATCAGGCAGACAATATCGGTCACTTCGGTCTGGCGTTGAAGTCCTATGCGCACTTTACTTCGCCAATCCGTCGCTACCCCGACCTCATCCTGCACCGAGCGATCAAGTACCAGACCGCCAAGGAGCAACAGGGCAACCTGCGCCACAAGTGGACCCCGAGCGGTGGTTATCACTACCAGCTGGAAGAAGTGGACCCTATGGGCGAGCACTGCTCCATGACCGAGCGCCGTGCCGACGATGCGACCCGCGATGTGGCCGACTGGCTCAAGTGCGAGTACATGCTGGATCACGTGGGTGACGAGTTCGACGGCGTTATCGCCAGCGTCACCGGCTTTGGCTTCTTTGTCCGTTTGGCGGAGATCCACATCGACGGTCTGGTGCACGTCAGCACCCTCACCAACGACTACTACCAGTTTGATCCCCTGCACATGCAGCTGATTGGCGAGAACTTCCGCCGTCGCTACCGTCTGGGTGACAAGGTGCGGGTCAAGGTGATGGGCGTGAACCTGGACGATCGCAAGATCGACTTCGTGATGGTGGAAGAGCCGCTCAAGGCCACCGGCAAGAACGCCAAAGAGATGGCGCGCAAGCAGGCCGAGATCAAGAAAGAGAAGGCCAAGAGCGCCCAGCGCCACGAAAAACGTAAAGAGGGCAAGGATCACGGCAAATCCGACAAGGGTGGCCGCGCCAAACCGAGCAACAGACGACCGAGCAAAAAGGCTCGCGATAAGGCCAAGAGCACTAAATGAGTACTGAACTGATCTACGGCATTCACGCTGTCACCGCGCTGCTGGAGCGCACCCCGGAGCGTTTCATCGAGGTATGGGCGCTGAAAGGGCGGGATGACGACCGGCTGCAACCCCTGCTGACCGAGCTGGAATCCCTCGGCCTCAAGGTGCAGAGCGTGAACCGCAAGACCCTTGATGACAAAGCGGAAGGCAACAATCACCAGGGCATCATGGCCCGGGTGAAAGAGGCGCCGAAGCTCGCCGAGCACGACCTGGCCAGCCTGCTGGACGAGCTGGCGGCACAACAGAGCCAGCCCTTCCTGCTGGTGCTGGATGGCGTGACCGACCCGCACAACCTCGGCGCCTGCCTGCGCAGCGCCGATGCTGCCGGGGCTCATGCGGTCATCGTGCCGCGGGACAAGGCCACGGGTCTCACCCCGATCGTGCGCAAGGTTGCCTGTGGCGCCGCTGAAGTGGTGCCGCTCATTCAGGTCACCAACCTGGCCCGCACCCTGCGCGAGCTGCAGGAGCGCGGCGTCTGGATTGTCGGCACCGCTGGCGAGGCCGATCACGACCTCTATCAGGCCAAACTGACCGGCCCGATGGCGCTGGTGATGGGTGCCGAAGGTAAAGGTATGCGTCGCCTGACCCGCGAACATTGCGACGAGCTGGTGAGCATCCCGATGGCAGGGGCGGTATCCAGCCTCAACGTCTCGGTGGCAACCGGCGTTTGCCTGTTTGAAGCCGTGCGTCAGCGTCGCGGTTAATCATGCTGACTGACAGACCCCCCTTCGATTGGGCGCAGGTCGCAGATAGAGAGGAGGCCGCGCGCCTCCTCTCTTTTGCCCGCCCGCTGACCCTCAGCCCGAAAAGCTGCCTCTGGCACGCCGGTGACAGCCCGGATCTGCTGGTCAGGGTGGAGCAGGGGCTGCTGCGGGCCAAGCTGGTGCTGGAGGATGGCCGCGAGTACATCAAGGAGTTCTATTGGGAGGGGGACGAGTTTCTCGACTTTCACCACCTGCTCAGTGGCGAGCCGGCCCGCTACAGCGTGGAGGCGCTGGAGCCCTGTCGTCTGCAGCTGTTCAGTCTGGCCGACCTGCGCCAGCTGCCCGGCTGGCCGCGCTGGTACCAGCACCTGCTGGAGGTGCAGCTGCGCATCAAAGAGGAGAAGGAGCAGTTGCTGCTGACCGGCAGCCCGCAGGCACGCTATCAGCACTTTCTCGACAGTTTTCCTGCTCTCGATGCCAGAGTGCCAGACCACCAGATTGCCGCCTATCTCGGTATCACTCCCATTAGTCTGAGCCGCATTCGCAAACGGCTGAAAGAACTTAACAAAGGTTAATGCAGGGCGCTGGCGCCACGATTATGCTGGCAGGCCGAACTGATAAGGAGTTGCCGATGAACTGGATCCTGAAACCCTGGTCTGAACTGACCACAGACGAGTTGTATGAGTTGCTGGCGCTGCGGGCCGAGGTGTTCGTGGTGGAGCAGACCTGCCCCTTTCAGGATCTGGACGGGCTCGATCGCCGCGACGGGGTCTGGCACCTGCTCGGTTATCAGGGCGAGCTGCTGGCCGCCTATGCGCGGATCATGGCGCCCGGCATCGGTGATGAGAGCGGTGCCGCCATCGGCCGGGTGGTGACATCACCCAAGGCGCGTGGCGGTGGTCTCGGTCACCAGCTAATAGGCGAGGCAGTCAAGGCGTGCGAGGCGCGCTGGCCGACTCACAGCATCTGGCTGGGGGCGCAGGCTCATCTGCAGGGCTTCTATGGCCAGCACGGTTTTGTGGCGGAAGGGGAGGGCTATCTCGAAGACGATATCCCCCATATGGGGATGCGCAGAGTGGTGGCATAACCACTCGTCAGAGTGATTCAGAATGCAGAAGGGCCATCCCGCGGGATGGCCCTTCTCTTTATCGCCAGGCGATCACTTCTTCTTTTTCTTCTTGGCGGACTTCTTCTTGTCGACCGGCTTTTTCTTCTTCACCGGTACCCGTGCTTCCTTGTGTTTCGGGCGCAGCTCGTCGATCACCCGGCGCTTGAGGCGCTCCTCGGTGTAGCGCTCGATCTTGGCGACCATCGCCATGTCGTGGGCTTCCACCAGGCTGATGGCGCAGCCACGATTGCCAGCGCGGCCGGTACGGCCGATCCGGTGGACGTAGACATCGGCGCCGTAGGGCATGTCGTAGTTGATGACATGGCTGACGTTCGGCAGGTCGATGCCGCGGGCGGCGACGTCGGTGGCGATCAGGAAGGGTACTTCCCCTTCGTGGAACTTGCGGATCGATTCGATACGCTTGCTCTGCTCCATCTCGCCACGGATCCAGGCGCAAGAGATACCTGCAGCCTGCAGCTGGCCGGAGAGCTCCGCCAGACGCTCGCGAGTCTTGACGAAGATGATCGCTTTCTGGGTTTCCGGATCTTTCAGGATATGGGTCAGCAGCGCCAGCTTGTGGGCGGCGTCATCAGCCAGATGGATCCACTGGGTGATGGGGCGACGCTCGCTGCGGGGCGGCTCGGCGTGCAGCTCCACCGGATCCTTGAGGATCTCGTTGGCGAACTTCTCAAGGCCGGCCCCTTCCAGAGTGGCGGAGAAGAGCATGGTGTGCTTGCGGTAGCGCGCCTCTGCCACGATGCGGTTCACATCCTTGATAAAGCCCATGTCCAGCATGCGGTCCGCTTCGTCCAGCACCAGCACCTCGATGTCGTGGCTCTCGAACTCCTCTTTCTCGATGTACTCGAGCAGACGGCCCGGGGTGGCGACCACGATGTCGGTGGTCTTGGTCAGGGCAGGCAGCTGCTCTTCATGGCTGACGCCGCCGATGATGGTCTCGATGCTGAGGTTGGTGTGAGCCGCCAGCGCCTTGGCATGGGCGGTCACCTGCAGCGCCAGCTCGCGGGTCGGGGTCAGGATCAGCATGCGGCAGGGGCCCGGCTTGCGGCGCGGGAAGTCCAGCAGGTGCTGGAGTGCCGGCAGCAGGAAAGAGGCGGTCTTGCCGGTACCGGTCGGAGCGGATGCCAGAATATCGCGGCCGTCCAGGGCTGGCTCCAGCACCATCTGCTGGATGGTGGTGGGGCGGGTGAATCCCATCTCGGCCAAGGCCCGGTTGAGGGCGGGGTGCAGGTCGAAATCATCAAAGGACTGGCTCATGGCAATACTCGGTCATTAAGGAAACGGCAGATTATAGGCGATTATCTCGTCGGCTCCTATTGGTGAGTGTGTCTTAGCCGCTATAATCGCCCACCATTTTTGCAGATGACGGGGGCCAGATGGGGCGTAGTCGCGGATTTACCTTCAAACAGTTCCATATCAATCACGATCGCTGCGCCATGAAGGTGGGCACTGATGGCATTTTGCTCGGTGCCTGGGCGCCGGTCGAACAGGCGCGTCGAGTGCTCGATATCGGCACCGGCAGCGGCCTGATCGCCCTGATGCTGGCCCAGCGCAGCAGATCTGACTGCCGTCTTGATGCGGTCGAGCTGGATATTAATGCGGCCAGTCAGGCGCGGGAGAATGCGGCTGCTTCTCCCTGGGCCGATCGGGTGACCGTCATAGAGAGCGCTATTCAGGATTATCAGGCCGACCCTTATGATCTTGTCGTCTCCAACCCTCCCTATTTCGTGGCAGGCCAGTCATTTAGCGATCCGGCGCGGGCGTTGGCCCGCCATACCGGCGCCCTCGACAGCCACGCATTACTGGCGGCCTGCGATCGTTTGCTGAGCCCGAACGGGCAGGTGGCGCTGGTGCTGCCGACGGCGATGGCCGATGAAATTTTATGCATTTCGGCGAATTATGATCTGCATGGCATTTGTTATACAGCTGTTATCACCAGAGAGGGTAAAGAGGCAAATCGTGTTTTATTGCTACTTGGCAGAGGATTAAACAGGTGTGAGAGGGGTGAAATTGTGATCCATTCTGCTAATGGGGCCTATTCCGACAGATATATCCAACTGACCAACCCCTTCTATTTGAAGATGTAAATTTCGTCTTGAACTATTTTTTCACGCCATTATGCTGGTTCCAGATCGAGCGCCCGCTCCAGACCAGCTAAAACCACTGGTTGCGATGAAAAAACATGCGGGGCTCTTTTTTTATACCCCCTGAACACACCCGGTCAGCGACCGATAAAAACTATAACAAGCAATAATTTACAAGACAGACGAGGTTGAACTTGACGAAATCACTCACATTGTCCGATGTACTCGGATTAGGGTTTATGACCTTCGCCTTCTACTTGGGCGCCGGTAACATCATTTTCCCGCCGTTGGCCGGTTACATGGCTGGTGAGCACCTCTCCCTGGCGATGTTTGGCTTCCTGGTCACTGCCGTGGGGCTGCCTCTGGTGACCATTCTGGCCGTGGCGAAAGCCGGTAACGGTTGGGCTGGCATGACCAAACTGCTGCCTGCCGGTGTCGCGACTGCGCTGGCCGTTGCCATCTATATCATCATAGGCCCGGCCTTTGCTGCGCCCCGTACCGGTCTGGTTGCCTATGAAATGGGCCTCAAGCCGTTCATCGGTGACATGGGGCAGGCGGGTCTGGCTGCCTATACCGTGATCTTCTTTGGTGTGGCCATTCTGGTCTCCATGAACCAGGGCAAGCTGATGGACGCCATCGGCAAATACCTGACTCCGGTACTGATGCTGCTGCTGCTGACTCTGGCGATCGGGGTATTTGTTGCGCCGCAAGGCACCATGCCTGATGCGTCCGGTGACTATCAGAACAGCCCCTTCGTGAAAGGGATCCTGGAAGGCTACAACACCATGGACACCCTGGCGTCCCTGATGTTTGGCGCTCTGATCGTCGATCTGCTGCGCCAGAAAGGCATCAACGATTACAAGAGCCAGTTCAAGTATCTGGCCATTGCCGGCCTTATCTCTGCCGTTGGTCTGAGCGTGGTGTACGTCTCCCTGTTCCAGCTGGGTAACACTGCAGCCGGTGTGGCGACCGATGTCAGCAATGGTGGCGCCATCGTCAACGCTTACGTACTTAGCCTGTTTGGTCAGCCGGGTCAGTTCATTCTGGCGGCCATCATCACTCTGGCTTGCTTCACCACTGCAGTTGGTCTGATCTCCGCTTGTTCCGATTTCTTCCACAATCTGACCGGCATGGCTTACAAGAAGCTGGTGGTGTTGCTGGGCGTTATCTGTGCCGTGGTGGCCAACGTGGGTCTGAGCCAGCTGATCAGCCTCTCCATTCCGGTGCTGGTTGCCATCTATCCCGTTGCCGTGGCGCTGGTACTGGTCACCTTCCTGAAGGGTTATTTCGGCCGTCCCCGTCTGGTGTTCCGTGGCGTGTTGATGGTTGCCTTCCTGTTCGGGTGCCTGGATGGTCTGGGTGCTGCCGGTATGAAGATGGATGCGTTTGCCTTCCTGCCGCTGTTCGACAAGGGCCTCGCCTGGCTGATGCCAACCCTGCTGGCCTGCGTAGTTGGCGTGATGGTGCGTCCGACCGAGATGGCTGCCGAAGCGGCCTGATCACACCCGATGTGATATTGCCAAGAGCCTGCCCCGTGCAGGCTCTTTTGTTTTCTATAAGCCTCGCTTCTCACCTCGCTTTGCGGCCGTAATTGTTACCGTATGCAGATAGCATCTGAGCAGCCGTATCTTGCCGCTATAACCCGTTCCCCTCTTCTTGCCTCCCATACGCCACGTGTGACACCTCTTTATGGAGCGCCGAGTTGTTCGGCGATTAATTCCGCAGCAGTAAATTGTTTCAAGATATTAATTGGTGATTGAGATCGAACTCCTCTTCTTTATGCTAAAGGTGGTGCGCCTCATCCGGTCTGCGGGCCGTGTGGGGGCGAGAGGTGTTGTTACCGGTTATCTGCCAGGCAGTGGGTGCAATCAATAACAAGCTGATAAGGCAGATGAGGTTGAGTTTGACGAAATCATTGAAGTTGTCCGACGTATTCGGATTGGGGTTTATGACGTTTGCCTTCTATCTGGGGGCAGGCAATATCATTTTTCCGCCGCTGGCCGGTTTTATGGCCGGTGAGCATCTGCTGGCCGCCATGTGCGGCTTTTTGCTGACGGCAGTGGGTTTGCCGCTGATCACCCTGATTGCGGTGGCCAAGGGGAGCTCGGGGGGCGGCGCGAGTGGCTGGACCGGAATGACCCGCTATCTGCCCGCCGGGGCGGCGACGGCGCTGGCCATCGCCATCTATATCATCATGGGGCCCGCCTTTGCCATTCCCCGCACCGGTCTGGTCGCCTACGAGATGGGGCTAAAGCCCTGGCTTGGCGATGCCGGTCATGCGGGACTGCTGATCTACACCCTGAGTTTCTTTGCGCTGGTTATCCTGGTGGCGCTCGATCGGGGCAAGCTGCTCGATGCGGTCGGCAAGTATCTGACCCCAGCCCTGATGGCGATGCTGCTTATTCTGGCGGTCGGGGTCTTTATGACGCCGCAGGGCACCATGCCTGATGCCAGCGGTGAGTACATAGATGCAGCCCTGACCAAAGGAATGCTGGAGGGGTACAACACCATGGACACCCTTGCCTCCCTGATGTTTGGCGCCCTGATCATCGGGTTGCTGCGCCAGAAGGGGATCGAGGATTATCGCAGCCAGTTCAAATATCTGACCATCGCAGGCTTGATCTCGGCGGTCGGGCTGTCGGCGGTGTATGTCTCGCTCTTTCAGCTGGGCAACAGCGCCGGTGGGGTCGCAAGCGATATCAGTAATGGCGGCGCCATCGTCAATGCCTACGTCCTGAGCCTGTTTGGCCAACCGGGTCAGTTTATTCTGGCTGCCATCATCACCCTGGCCTGTTTTACCAGTGCTGTCGGCCTGCTTTGTGCCGGTGCCGACTACTTCCATGGCCTGACAGGCTGGGCCTATCGCAACTGGGTGATCCTGCTGGGGGCGCTCTGTGCAGTGGTGGCCAATGTGGGGCTGAGCGAGCTGATTGGCCTCTCCATCCCGGTGCTGGTAGCCATCTATCCGGTTGCCATCGCGCTGGTGCTGGTTACCTTCCTCAAGGGATGGTTTGCCCAGCCACGGCTGGCGTTTCGCGGCGTGCTGACGGTCGCCTTTCTGTTTGGTTGCCTCGATGGGCTGGGGGCTGCCGGGATGGCGATGGATGGTTTTGCCTTCCTGCCGCTGTTCGACAAGGGGCTTGCCTGGCTGCTGCCGACTCTGTTGGCCTGCATCGTCGGCATCCTGGTGCGACTAAGCGGGAAGTTGGCTGCCGAAGCGGCTTGATTCAGAAACAACGAGATAGCAAAGAGGCCTGCATCTGCTGGCCTCTTCTGTTTCTGCCGGATCCGTTACCGGATCAGATTGGCGGGCCTTTCGGCTTGGGTTTGCCCTCCAGACCATACCAGTGGGTTTCTACCCGTCCGGCATGCCACTCGAAGGTGCCCCAGGGCTGCTTGGCTTCCCAGCGCGGGAAGTTGATTAGCACCCGGTTATCTTCGTACTTGTAGAGGGAGGTGCTGATCTGAATGTCCGACAGGATCAACAGCAGGGCCCAGCAGATGAAAATCCATTTCAATGCTTTCCACATAGGGTTACTCGAAGCAAATTTCGATAGTGGCGCGACCGAAATCTGATTCGAACGGCATCATGATCTTGGTGCCATCGGCACGGTGGGTAATGGTGTGGTTGGGGCCGGAGACGATGATGGGGGTCGCCATGTCAAACTCGTAGCCCTTCTCGCCCAGCATCCGCTTTGCACCACCGGTCACCATGTTGGTGATTTCACCGACCATGTCGGTCACCTCTTCGTTGATGTTGGCGGGAGCTTCCCCCAGCATGCGGCGCATGATCTCCAGCGCCAACCCCTTCTCGAAGCTGATGGAGAGGGAGCCACGGGTCTGCGGGCCGACCATGCCGATCAGGCCGGAGACGTCACCGCGCGCCAGCTCATCCATCTTGCGTTTCGGTTTGCCCGGTTTGAGTTCCAGCTGTGCCATGGTCGAGAGCACATTGAGCAGGGATAGCAGGAACGGATTTACAAAATCAGCCTTCATGATGACTTCCTACAGTGGGCGTACAACGGGCACATTGGCCATGTGCCTCTATCGTCTTATTGGTAATAGTAAAACCATGCAAGTGGGCCTGCTCGGAAAACGCGCTATCGATCGCCGTATCGTGAAGCTCGACCACATCCCCGCACTCGTCGCAGATCAACAACTGCATCGGGTGAGCGTGATCGAAGTGGCAGCAGAAGATAAACGCGTTGAGAGATTCCACCTTGTGAGCAAAGCCCTGTTCGAGCAAAAAATCGAGTGCCCGATAGACGGTTGGCGGCTTGGCATTGGCTTCGGTTTGTTGCAGCTGGGCCAACAAATCATAGGCGCTGATGGCGTTGCCGTGTGCCGCCAGCAGGCGAAATACCTGACGCCGGGTCGGGGTGAAGCGGATCCCTCGCTGTATACAGAGTCGCTCGGCTCGTTGTAAAAGTTGGTCTTGATTCATGATCGCGCAGATACCCTTTCTATTAGCCGGATACTATCACAGGGCCTCGCATGGCGCGGCGACAAAATTCATTTTCTGGGGCTGCTTCACGTTGTGATAAAATCCGCCCCTTTCTTTAGCCAACCCGGATGATTTTTATGCAGGCGCAGCGTTTTTCCATCGCCCCCATGCTGGACTGGACTGATCGGCATTGCCGTTACTTTCATCGACTGATGAGCCGCCAGACCTTGCTCTATACCGAAATGGTGACCACCGGCGCCATCATCCACGGCAAGGGTGATTATCTGGGTTACAGCGAGCAGGAGCACCCCATCTCCCTGCAACTGGGTGGCAGCAATCCGGCCGATCTGGCGCGCTGTGCCAAGCTGGCCGAGGAGCGCGGCTATGACGAGGTGAACATCAACGTCGGCTGCCCCTCCGATCGGGTGCAAAACGGCCGTTTTGGTGCCTGCCTGATGGGTGAACCGGCGCTGGTGGCGGACTGCGTCAAGGCGATGCGCGATGTGGTCGATATTCCGGTGACGGTGAAGACCCGTATCGGTATCGACGATCAGGACTCCTACGAATTTCTGCAGGCCTTTATCGAACAGGTGCGCGATGCCGGTTGCGATACCTTCATCGTCCATGCCCGCAAGGCGTGGCTGAGTGGCCTGAGCCCCAAGGAGAACCGCGAGATCCCGCCCCTCGATTATCCTCGCGTCTATCGGGTCAAGCAGGATTACCCGGAGCTCACTATCGCCCTCAACGGCGGTGTTACCTCCATGGAGCAGACCCTCGAGCATCTACAACATGTTGATGGCGTCATGATGGGGCGTGAAGCCTATCAGAACCCCTACATTCTGGCGCAGGTGGACAACCTGGTGTTCGGCCAGAACAACGCTGTGCCGAGCCGCCACGAGGTGGTGCGGATGATGCTGCCCTATATCGAGCAGGAGCTGGCCAAGGGCAACTACCTCTCCCACATGACCCGCCACATGCTGGGATTGTTCCAGAATATGCAGGGGGCCCGCGCCTGGCGCCGTCACCTGAGTGAGAACGCCTGCAAGCCGGGGGCGGATATTCAGGTGGTGCTGGATGCCATGGCCAAGGTGCCGGAGTTTACCGCCAGCGAGACGGCCGAATAAGCCAGTTGTGCCAAGGCAAGAGCAGCCAAAAAGCGCGTCAGTTGACGCGCTTTTTTTATTACTGTCGCTTCAATATCTGAACTGGTTGATCAGCCGCGAGAGATCCTGCAGCCGCTCTACCAGCAGGGTGATGCCATCGAGGGCCAGCCTGCTGTTGTCGGCGGTGTGGCTGGCAAGTTGGTGGATCTGGTGTACCCCTTCATCGAGCGTCGCCGTGACGTCGGCCTGCTGACTTACCGCCTGGGCGATCTCGTCGCTGGTGCGGGTTACCTGCCCCAGCATCCGGTTGATCTGGGTGAGCACGTCGGCGGTGATGCCCGAGTGCTGCTGGCAGCGCACCGAGGTCTGCGCCCCTTGCGTCATCCCGTCCGACAGCTGTCGTGTAGTCTGTTGTAGCGCCTGGATCATCTCGTGGATCTCGCTGGTCGAGGCTCGGGTCTTCTGGGCCAGCGCCCTCACTTCATCCGCCACCACGGCAAAACCGCGCCCCTGTTCGCCCGCCCGGGCGGCCTCGATGGCCGCATTGAGGGCGAGCAGGTTGGTCTGGTCGGCGATTTGGCTGATCACCTCCAGAATGCCGCTGATCTTCTGGCTGTCGCTGGTGAGCTGGGCCAGCACGGCATGGTTGGCATCCAGCTCCTGATGGAGTTGATTGACGGCGGAGCGGGTGGTCGCCAATGCTTGCAGCCCCTCGTCGGAGACCTGCTGCACCTCTATAACCAGATTGCTAGCCTCATGGGCACTGTGGGCCACATCGCGAATGGAGTGGCTCAGCTCGGTGATGGCGGTCGCCAGCTGCTCGCTGTGGGCGCGCTGCTGCTGCAGATGAGTATCAATGGTCTGGATATTGCCCCGGTCATCTTCGGCTGCCTGCAGGATCTGCTGGTTGGTGTCGGCGCTGCGCCCGACCACGGCCTTGAGCTCGGCCTGCTTCATCCGCAGGGCCAGTTCGACGGCCGCCAGAGTGTCGCGCCGTCGGGTGTAGAGCACCTGACAGAGGCGGGTTCCCTTGTCTTGATCGGCAAGGGTGAGCAGATGAGCCAGCCGTTGCTGCAATCGCCAGCCGTGGGTTGCCTGTGCCAACAGCAACAAGGCGGTGGGCAGCAGCCATAACAGGTTGCCGGTAGCAAAGGTAGCAAGGGTGGTGAACAAGGCAGAAGCGGAGAGCCAGAGGGTCAGCTGACCCGGTTCAATGTGACACCGGCTCAGCCAGGGAAGCGCTTTGCCGCTGCGCAGCAGGCCATAGAGCTGCTCGGCCCAGGCCACATCGCTGGCGGCGGGTTTGGTGCGCACCGACTGGAACTCGACGATCTCCTTCTGCGCATTGAGGATCGGGGTGACGTAAGCGTTTACCCAATAGAACTGACCGCTTTTGGCGCGGTTCTTGACCAGCCCCATCCAGCTTTTGCCCTGTCGCAGCCGCTGCCACATGTCGGCGAAGGCCACCTTGGGCATGTCGGGGTGTCGCACCAGATTGTGGGGCACCCCTTCCATTTCGGCAGCACCATACCCGGCCACATCACAGAAATGCTGGTTGGCATAGGTAATATGACTGGCGGGATCCGTGGTCGAGATGAGTGCGATGTTGTCGGGGAAGTGTATCTCCCCCTCCTGATGGAGTTTGGTCATGTGTCGTTCCTGAAAAAGCCAAATAACTGATAAATATATTTTTTATTGTCGTTCTCAGTTAATCATTCTAAGGCTCTTCAGTGACCCGAACTTGGCTTGGGTCAATTAATCAACACAATGAATTGATGAAGTGAGGGTCAGCTGGCCGGTGTGAAATCGTGAACTTCACCCTTTCTTGGGGCGAGGCGAGGATCATCATCTTTGTACTCATGTACAAGCTGCATGGTTTTGCAGAAGCTGGCCTGCTTGTCGTACTCCTGACGAGCCAACTCGATGGCCCGCTCGGCCCGGCGCCGTTCCATCTTGTCAGACTTGCGATCGCTGAACTGTTGTTGCTGGTGCAGCATCCAGCCGACAAACTCTTGCTGGCATTGGGATTCGCTGTTGGCCTGAGCAGGCAGGGTCCACAACAACGAGAGCAGTATCAAATAACGCATGTCTGACTGGGTATTGAAGATTAATTGAACAGAAGGGGCGGCATTTTAGGCTGGAAATCGTGGTGTGAACAGTGTCAATAGCGAGGCCCTGCGGGGCCTCGCATCGTTGTGGCTGGTGTCAGTGTTTGACGAGGTACAGCTGGCGGCTGTAGGCCACATCTTCCGGGTTGTTGATGGGGTAGCCCTTGAGCCATGGCTTGATGAGTCGGGCATTGGTGTACTGGTAGATGGGGGCGATGGGGGCTTGATCCAGCAGGATCGCCTCCGCCTCGCCAAATAGCTTGCTACGGCTGGCGGCATCCTGGGTGCTGGCAGCCTCTGCCAGCAGCTGGTCATAACGGGCATTGGCAAAGCCTGCCATATTGCCGCTGTGACGGGAGCCCCACAGGCCGAGGAACGCTGACGGGTCGTTGTAGTCCGCAACCCAGGAGGAGCGGATCACCTCGAACTGACCGCTCTGGCGGCTGTCGAGATAGGTTTTCCACTCCTGATTGGTCAGCTCGACCTCGGCGCCCAGCTTCTGCTTCCACATGCTGGCAATCGCCAGTGCCATCTTCTTGTGAATTTCCGCGGTGTTGTAGAGCAGGGTCAGCTTGAGTGGTTTGTCCGGGCCGTAACCGGCATCCTTGAGCAGGGCCTTGGCCTTGCTGTCCAGCGCCGGCTGGCTGCTGGTGGAGAGCAGGTTAGCGGCCGGGGTAAAGCTGGCGGTCACATCCGGAGTGAAGTGATAAGCCGGTTTCTCGCCGGTGCCGAGCACCTTGTCGGCGATCAGGGCGCGGTCGATGGTGTAGGAGAGCGCCTTGCGCACCCGCACATCGTTCAGTGGTGCCTGTTTGGTATTGAAGGCGTAGTAGTAGGTGCCGAGCTGATCCGGGGTGTAGACCTCATTCGGGATCTGCTGCTTCAGTTTGTCGTACTGCTCTTTGGGGAAGGATTCTGTGATATGCAGATCTCCCGCCAGATAACGGTTGGTGGCCGCGCTCTCCTGATTGATCGGCATGAAGATCACCTTGGTCAATACGGTATGGGCCCGATCCCAGTAATAAGGGTTGGGGGTCAGCTCCAGCTTCTCGTTGACCACCCGGTTGTTCAGCACAAAGGCACCGTTGCCCACCAGTTTGCCGGGTTGGGTCCACTGGTTGCCGTACTGTTCGATGCTGGCCTGATGGAGCGGCGACAGGCTGGGGTGGCTCAGCAGGTTCAGGAAGTAGGGCACCGGTTGGGAGAGGGTCACCTGCAGGGTGTGGTCATCGAGGGCCTTGACCCCCAGCTCGCTGACAGGCAATTTGCCAGCGACTATCTCGTCCACCTTGTCGAAACGGGCCAGTTGGGCAAACCAGGCGAAGGTGGCCGCCTCTTTCGGGTCGACCAGCTTGCGCCAGCCGTAGACGAAGTCGCCAGCCTTGACCGGATCGCCGTTGGACCAGCGAGCATCCGGGCGCAGATGGAAGGTAAAGAACTGGTTTCCCTTGTTCTCCCAGCTGGCCGCCACCCCGGCAACCGGTTTGCCATCCGGCCCCTGGGTCAGCAGCCCCTCGAACAGATCCCGCAGTACCTGCAACTCCGGCAGGCCGACCAGCTTGAGTGGGCTCAGGCTTGCAGGTTCATCCTTGAGGTGGCGAACGACAATCTGCTCGGCGGCGAGTTGTGTTCCGGCGGGAATATCGGCAGCCTGGACAGCAGCACAGCCCAGCAGGGCCAGCAAGGGGGTCCATCCTTTCATGGGTCGGATCCTTCAAATAGTGTGAAGCGGGGAGAAAACTCGGCGAGAAAATATCGCCGACAGATGGGAAATCATGATATCCCGTTTGCTGGTCTGACCGCCAGCATTCGACTCTCACTCCCAATCGGGGTAGAAGAGCGTTCCCGGCGTCTGCGCAGTTCAATGTGGTGAGGAGTGTCAAACGATGAAAGCATGGTTATTGCTGGCCTGTGTGTTGAGCCAGAGTGCCTGGGCGTTGGCCCCGTGCCAGAGCGACACGGCGGTGGGCAACTGGTGCGAGATCGGCATCGATGCCTTGCACCCGACTCAGGGGGGCGTCGGCCAGATCCAGGTCGATGAGACCCAGGCCACATTGGCTGGCATGAGCGCAAAGCAGCTCGACAAGTTGATGAAAAAGAAAGAGATTCCTGTAGTGATTGCGCCGGATGGCAGCTACTGGCTGGTGGACAGACACCATCTTACCAAGGCGTTGTGGCAGCAGGGCGTCAAGGATGCCCGGGTCAAGGTGATTGGCCGCCTGCAGGACAAGGCCAACTTCTGGAGCCAGATGCAGAACAACCATTGGGCCTGGCTCAAGGATGAGAAGGGGCAACCACTGACCCCGGAGCAGTTGCCGACCCGTATCGACAAGCTGCCTGATTACCCCTATCGCACCCTTGCCGGACTGCTGCAGAATGCGGGCTACTTTCGCAAGGATAAACAGGTCTATTTCGTCGAGTTTGCCTGGGCTAGTTGGCTCGGCAAGCAGATGCAGTGGATGCCGGTGGACAGCGCCAATCTGGCGGCCCGCCTGCAACAGGCCAAACGGCTCGCCTGCGGCAGCGATGCCAAGGATCTACCCGGTTATCCCGGCAAGCAGTGCAGCCTCAACCAGTCCAAAAGCGCGCAGTGAGTGGATGTGCGATGACGGCATCCAGAGTATGCCGGAGATAAAAGAGGGCGACCCCGGGGTCGCCCTTCTGCTGTCAGCTTGTTACTGCTGGCTAGTGGTGATCACTCATGGCGCTCCGCCCAGCGGGCAGCAGCCTGTTCAAGCAGGGCGACGTCACCTTGCTGGATCAGCGGTAGCAGATCGTTGACCTGTTGATCCCGCCAATCCCACCAAGCGAGGGCCTGTAGCCGGGCAATCTCCTCCTCGCCAAAGCGCATTCGCACCACCCTGGCCGGGGTGCCCGCCACCATGGCATAGGGCGGCACATCCTGATTGACCAGCGAGCGGGCGGCGATGATGGCGCCGTCGCCGATGGTGACGCCGGGCATGATCATCGCCTCCATGCCGATCCAGACATCGTTGCCGATGCGGGTATCGCCAGCGGGGCGGTAGCTGCGCTTGAGCGCCGCCAGATCGGCGAACGGATAGGTGCTGATGAAGGCCGTGTTGTGGGTGTGGTTGCCCCCCATGATGATCTTTACCCCAGCGGCAATCTGCACATAGTCGCCGATATGGAGCCGGTCGATATGCCAGAGCGGCTCCCAGCCGGTGTCCGGGCTGCGGCTGAAGGGATCGCCATGGAGGTAGCGCACTGCCACCTCTTCGAAGGGGCCATCCCAGGCACCCGAGTAGTAGCTGTGCTGTCCTTTGAGGGAGATATTGGGGTTGGTCACCGTCAGGTGCAGGTATTCGACCTGCGACCAGTGTTGGCAGGGGTTCATGCTGGTACTCCTTTGCTGAATGGATCGGATGGGTTGCGTTCGCTTGAGCGCAGCTAATGGATCCAGACCAGCATGCGGGGCACGCAGAGCAGGGAGCAGCCCAGCATCTGCGGGAGGCGTGGTCGCATTGTGGTGTGCTCCAAAGAAGGGGGGGAAGGGCACGATCATAAGGTCGGGCGCCGGGTTTGCCAAGGTTGCGCAGAGATCCTGCACTAACCCTCTGGTTGATATTTATTCTCAATTAGCCATGATAACACTCCCACCATGACGGACTCGGGAGAGCGAGATGACACCGCAAAGTTGGCAACGATACATGCTGGAGGCGGAGCGTGCCTGGCAGGCAGGTTCGCTGGGGGCTGCGATCTGCTTTTATCAGCAGGCGCTGGGGGATGTTTACGAGATGACCCAGGTCGAGTTGACCGAACTGGCCACCATGCGAGTCGCCACCTGCCACCGGCTGGCCGACTTCTGGCGGGCGATGGATGAGCCGACTTACGAGCTGCGCTACCTGAAACTTGCCTCCGAGCTGGTGACTGCGCTGGTGCCGCAGTGCCCCAACAGGGAGTGCGAGGCACTGATCAGCGAGCTGGGTTGCTGTCGCGGCGCCCTGCTCGCCTTTCTCAAGCGCCACCCCAATCCGGAAATTGCCCGGCTGATCCAGCTGCAGGACAAGGTGCAGGGCTGCGAGCTGATCGGCCGTTTTCGCCTCAACTGAACGGATGTGGGCGCGGCTCAGCCCCGCCGTTTGAGTTTCTGGGCGATGCGCTGCTGCGCCTCTTCCCCTTGCAGTGCCTGTGCGAAGGCGCGCGCCTCCAGATCGATGACAAAGTGCACCGCCTGTTTAAGCTCCTGTTTCAGCAGCGCCTTGCTCTTTTGTAGCGCTCTGGGCGGTTTGGCCGCCAGCTTCAGCCCCTGCTCGCGGGCAAAGGAGAGCAATCCATCGGCCGCCACCACCTTGTTGGCGAGCCCGAGGCGTAGCGCCTCCTCGGCATCCATCGCCTCGGCCAGCAGCAACAGCTCGGCCGCCTTGAGGTGCCCCACCAGACGCGGCAGCAGCAGGCTGGAGGCGAACTCCGGCACCAGCCCCAACTCGACGAAAGGAAGCAGCAAGCGGGCGTTATCCCCCAGATAGACCAGATCGCAGTGCAGCAGAATGGTGGTGCCAATCCCCACAGCCGGGCCTGCAACAGCGGCGATCACGGGTTTGGGGAAATCGGCCAGAGTGTGGAGGAACTGCAGTATGGGGTCGTCGGGCTCCAGCGCGCTCTTGCCCATAAAGTCGGCCAGATCATTGCCCGCGGTAAAGCAATCCTGCTGCCCCTGCAACAGCAGGACATGCACCTCCTCATCGGCTGCCGCCTCTCGCAGCGCTGCCACCAGTTGTTGATACAACTCGGTATTGAGAGCGTTGCGCTTGTCGGGGCGGTTGAGGGTCAGGGTGAGCAAGCCATCCTGCTGCTCGGCAATGAGAATGGGGGCCATGTCTAAATCCTTGTTATTGAAAGGTGCAAAAAAGGTTGCTGCTGGGGTAACCTTGGCGCCGTTTAACAACATCATAAAAGGATTTCAACCATGTTTAAACGTGCGTTTTATTCTCTGCTGGTTCTGGGTATGACGGCGCCTGCACTGGCCAAGGTCGAGGCAGTCGACGGTTATGTGCGGCTGCTGCCGCCGGGTTCCCCCAACACCGCCGCCTTTATGGTGCTCAAGAATGACGCCGACCAGCCGGTCAAGCTGGTGGCGGCGGCTTCTGCTGCGGCGGGGCGTGCCGAGCTGCACACTCATCTGCACGAAAATGGCGTGATGAAGATGCGCCAGGTCGAGAATATCGAGATCCCGGCCAAGGGCGAGGCGGTGCTGAAACCGGGCAGCCTGCACATCATGCTGTTCGAGGTGGGCACGCTCTCCGAGCAGACTCCTTTCCCGCTCACCCTCACCATGGATGATGGTCAGCAGCTGGATCTGTCACTGCCGGTGAAGCCGATTGAGCCGATGGCAGAGATGAAGCATATGAAGCACTGACATTTGTCGTCGTTTGTTCAGGATTGACGCTGGGTATTTTGGCTGCACCGAGTAAAATAGTGCTCTTTTCCATGTATGCAAGAGGAAGTGACGTAATGAAAAAGACGCTGATTGCCGGTTTTGTGCTGGCTCTGTGCAGCCAGAGTGCCATGGCCGCTGACGACTGGCGTTTTGCCGCCGGTGCCGACGTATGGGCCGCCAAGGGCAGTGGTCAGGCTTATGGCACCAGTGCTGATGGCAGCTATGACGACAGCTACAACTGGAACGGCTATCTGCAACTGGAACACGGCATCATCTTCCTGCCGAACGCCAAGTTTGAAGTCTCCGATTTCAGCACCTCTGGCGGTAACTTCAAGAACGATCTGACTGCCTACGATCTGAGCCTCTACTACCGTCTGTTCAACAACGATCTGTTCAAGATCGATCTGGGTATGACCGGTCGTCACTACGATGGCGAGCAGGTCTACTTCGGTCGCAAGGGTTATGACGAAGATACCTTGATGGCCTATGCCGGCAGCGAAGTGAAGATCCCGGGCACCGGCATCGCCTTCTTCGGCGATCTGCGCACTCACGATGCGGACAACTATGACTACCGTCTGGGTGGTTCCTACAAGTTCTCCTCCATGCCGATCAAGCTGCGTGCCGGCTGGCGTGAAGCCAAAGTCGACTTCGCCAATATCGATCAGTCTGTCGATGGCTGGTTCATGGGCGGCGAATTCACCTTCTAATCTGATCGTCAGCTGACGACGAGGAGCGATAATGGGCCACATCATAGTGACAGGTGCCGGTTCCGGTCTTGGCCGGGCGCTGACCATAGGTCTGGTTGAGCGGGGCCATAAGGTCTCCATGATGGGGCGCCGTTATCAGCGACTGCAGGAGCAGGAGCAACTGCTCGGCAGCGCGGTAATCGGCATCGCCGCCGATCTGGCGCACCATGAAGAGGTCGACGTTGCCTTCGCCGCTGCGGTGGAGTGGGGCGGGCAGCCCGACATGGTGATCCACTGCGCCGGGGTGGGCGAGTTTGGCCCGGTCGGTGTCTACACCGCCGAGCAGATCCGCCGGGTGGTGGAGAGCAATCTCATCTCCACCATTCTGGTGGCCCAGCAGACGGTGCGGCTTATCGGGGAGAAAGGTGGAGTGCTGGCCAATGTGCTCTCCTCCGCTGCGCAGGTGGGCAAGGCCAACGAGAGCCTCTACTGCGCCTCCAAATGGGGGATGCGCGGCTTTCTCGAATCCTTGCGCGCCGAGCTGAAAGGCTCGCCGTTGCGGCTGGTCAATCTCTATCCGAGCGGGATCCGCAGCGAATTCTGGGACAACTCGGATCACGTGGACCCGAGTAGCTTCATGACACCAGAAGATGCGGCGGCCTATATGCTCGACGCGCTGGAAGCCAGAAGCAGCTGCCACGTGACCGACCTCTTTATCGGTCGCAATCCCTGAGGCGAAGCCCGCCATCCGGTTGCCGTCGTCAGAACATACAGAAACAAAAAGCGCGCCAAACGGCGCGCTTTTCTATTCAGGTAAGGGGGCGGAATTAACGGCCCAGCTTGGCCTTGAGCATGGCGATGATGTCGCTGATGGCCACTTCCTGCTTCTCGCCGGTGCGGCGGCACTTGTACTCCACCACGCCGTTGTCCAGACCGCGATCGCCGATGACGATGGCGTGCGGGATGCCCAGCAGCTCCATGTCGGCGAACATCACGCCCGGGCGCTCTTTACGGTCGTCAAACAGCACGTCCACACCAGCGGCTTTCAGCTCGGCGTAGAACTGCTGTGCCTGCTCGGCCACGCGCTCGGACTTGTGCATGTTCATCGGCACGATGGCCACTTCGAACGGGGCGATGGCGTCCGGCCAGATGATGCCGTACTGGTCGTTGTTCTGCTCGATGGCGGCAGCAACCAGACGGGAAACCCCGATACCGTAGCAACCCATCTCCATGGTGACGGACTTGCCAGCTTCGTTCAGCACGCTCGCCTTCATCGCTTCGGAGTACTTGGTACCCAGCTGGAAGATGTGGCCCACTTCAATACCGCGCTTGAGCAGCAGCTTGCCCTGGCCACACGGGCTCGGGTCGCCTTCCACCACGTTGCGCAGGTCGGCAACTTCGTAAGAAGCGATGTCGCGACCCCAGTTGGCACCGGTCAGGTGGAAGCCGGTCTGGTTGGCGCCGCAGACGAAGTCCGCCAGATGGGCTGCGCTGCGATCGACGATGATGCGACCGGCAAAGCCGACCGGGCCGATGGAACCTGCATCGCAACCGGCGGCAGCTTTAATCTGCTCGTCGTTGGCGAAGGTCAGCGGGTTGGCCACGCCAGCCAGTTTCTCTGCCTTGATTTCGTTCAGTTCGTGGTCGCCACGCAGTACCAGCGCGATGACGGCCTGCTTGCCGTGCTCATCTTCCTCTGCCAGTACCAGCAGGGTCTTGGCGATGGCGGTCGGTGCCACGTTCAGGAAAGCGGCCACTTCGTCGATGGTGTGGACGTTCGGGGTGGCAACCTTGGTCAGGGCTGCGGTGGCGGCAGCGCGCTCACCAGCCGGTGCCAGCGCTTCGGCCATCTCGATGTTGGCGGCGTAATCGGAGCTGTCGGAGAAGGCGATCAGATCTTCACCGCTCTCGGCCAGCACCTGGAATTCGTGGGAACCGGTACCCCCGATGGAGCCGGTATCGGCCTGCACCGGACGGAAGTTCAGACCCATGCGGGTGAACGCCTTGCAGTAGGCGGCGTGCATCTTCTCGTAGGTATCGACCAGAGACTCTTTGTCGATGTGGAAGGAGTAGGCATCCTTCATCAGGAATTCGCGGCCACGCATCACGCCGAAACGAGGGCGTACTTCGTCGCGGAACTTGGTCTGGATCTGGTAGAGGTTGAGCGGCAGCTGCTTGTAGCTGTTCACTTCGTAACGCACCAGCGCAGTGATCACCTCTTCGTGGGTCGGGCCCAGCACGAAGGGACGGTTGTGACGGTCGGTCAGACGGCACAGCTCGGGACCGTAGTCATCCCAGCGGCCGGACTCCTGCCACAGCTCGGCGGGTTGTACCACCGGCATGGAGACTTCGACGGCACCAGCATTGTTCATCTCTTCGCGAACAATGTTCTCGATTTTCTTCAGTACCCGCAGACCGGTTGGCAACCAGGCATACATGCCGGAGGCCAGTTTACGGATCATCCCGGCGCGCAGCATCAGCTGGTGGCTGACAACTTCAGCGTCGGAGGGGGTTTCCTTGAGAGTGGAAAGCAGATATTGGCTGGTACGCATCGCGGTAGACCTTAGCTAGAACGGGCGCGGGGCCCAGGATAATTTCAAGGGCGGAATTTTAACAGGCTGGGCGTTATGGCCCAAGGGCTAAATTTGCCGCAACCCGAAAGGTGGCCACGCCCGGCAGATGGCCAGGGGTAATGACCATTGCAACAAGCAGGCTTTTTATGCCTGCAATTTGGCCGGATCTCCGCTAAACTCTGCCACCTTTTCTCGATGGGCATGGCTCTGCCGCGTTCATCACCCCCCATTTTTAGTACTTTTGGAGCCGCTCATGCCGTTAGTGGGACATCAACACCAGATCGAGATCCTGGAACTGACCGACAAAGGAGATGGCAAAGGACGCCTGTTCGATCGCCCCCTGTTTGTCGAAGGTCTGCTGCCCGGTGAGCAGGCGCTGGTGGAGCTGACCGAGGTCAAGCCGAACTATCTGCACGGCAAGGTTGCCGAGCTGCTCCAGCCCTCTGCCGATCGGGTTGCCGATTTCTGTCCCAACACCGAGTGTGGTGGCTGTCAGGTGCGCCCGCTGGCCTATCCGGCCCAGCTCAAGCTCAAGCAGGCCTTGGTGCAGAGCGCACTGGAACAGGTCGGGCTGGGTGACACCCCGGTCAAGGATATCCTTGGCATGGAAAGCCCGTTCGCCTATCGCAACAAGGCGCAATATGCGGTGCGTGGCTGTGACGCCGGTGCCGAGATCGGTTTTTATCGCAAGCACTCTCACGATCTCATCACGGCCGATGACTGTGCGGTGCAGGATCCGCTGCACGTGGAGCTCAACGCCCGGGTACGCAACTGGATGCGCGAGCACAACATTGCGGCCTATGACGAAGTGAACCACAGCGGCTGCGTGCGCAACCTGATGACCCGCAAGGGCTTCAAGAGTGGCGAGCTGATGGTGGTGCTGGTGACCCTGGGCGAGGCGCTGCCGTTCGAAGCCGAGCTGTTGGCAGCCCTGAGCGATCTGCCGGTCACTACCTTGGTGCAGAACATCAACGATGAGCGCACCAACCGCATTCTGGGTGCCACCAACCGGGTGCTGTTGGGCGAAGGGGTGATCCGCGACAAGATCCACGAACTCGAGTTCGAGATCTCGCCGCTCTCCTTCTTCCAGAACAACCCGACCCAGACCGATGTACTCTACTCCAGCGCCCTCGAGTATGCCGAGCTGACCGGCAACGAGACGGTGTTCGACATCTATTGCGGTATCGGCACCATCTCCCTGTTCCTGGCTGGCAAGGCCGCCAAGGTCGTCGGGATCGAGTCGGTGGAGAGCGCCATCAGCGATGCCCGTCGCAACGCTGCCCTCAACGGCATCGAGCACACCGAATTCCACGTCGGCAAGGCGGAGCAGCTGATGCCCGAGCTGCACGCCCAGGGCGTGACCGCTGACGTGGTGGTAATGGACCCGCCCCGCAAAGGCTGTGACAAGGCGGTGCTGCAGACCCTGGTCGCCATGGCGCCCCGCCGTCTGGTCTATGTCTCCTGCAACCCGCAGACCCTGGCCCGCGACCTTGCCTGGCTGGTCAAGCAGGGCTTCGTGCTGGACGAGGTGCAGCCGGTCGATATGTTCCCGCACTCCATGCATGTGGAAGCGGTTGCCCGCCTGAGCCTGCCCGCCAAGGCATAAGTCGCCCCCGACTCTTGCCCATAAAAAAAACGACGCCAGCTGGCGTCGTTTTTTTATCTCTGCAATCGGCTGATGGCCGATTAGCGGGCGCTCTGGCGCACCTCGGCGGCGATCTGGTCAAGCAGCTGTTGCCAGCCCTGACCCAGCTCGTTCACCAGCGCGTTGTAGCCATCGGCCGGCAGCACCCGCTCCTGACGGAAGGGGGCATCGCGCAGCACGGTGCCATCTTCTGCCAGCAGGCGCCAGCGGCCGCTCAGCATGGCGCTGCCGTCATGACGGCCCTGAAAGCGCTCCACCAGAATGGTCAGCACCGGCCCCTTGCGGGCGCCATCCTGCCGTACCACCCAGCCCGGCAGGCGGGTGGAGAGGCCATTGAGGGTGAGTCGGTTGAGCTGATCGTCCAGCGCACCGGCCCAGCGATGGTACTCGGTGAAGTGCAGCTCTTGCCCTTCCAGCTGATAGACCAGGCTGATCCGGTCGAGCTGGCTGGCCAGCGCCACCGGGCGCAGCACCAGCTGGTGCTGCGGTTTGGCCGGGGCCGTTACGGGTTGCTGGCTGTCGGCATCGAGCGAGTAGTAGTGCAGGCTTGGCTGGCTGCTGCAACCCGCCAGCAGGCCCAGCAGGGCCAGCGTCAGGATCTCTTTTTTCATTGTTTGCCTCGCTTGGGCTCAGGGTCCGATGGATGCGCGCGATCGAAGATCAGCGAGCTGGGCTGCTCGTTGAGGGAGTGCACCAGCGGCTGCAGTTCGCGCATCAACTGATTGAGGGTCTGCACCGACTGGCGCAGGTCCTGATTGGTCTGCGACTGGGCATCATAGGCCTGCAAGGTCTCCTGCAACTGCTTGAGGCTCTCGTTGAGCGAGGCGGGCAGCTGCTGGGTGGAATCCTTGGCAGTGAGCTTGTTCAGGTTGGCGCTGACTGCACTGATGTTCTTCAGGGTGCCATCCAGGGTGGTGAGTGACCCGTTGACCTTGGTCAGGGTGGTCGCCATGTCCATGTCGACAAACTTGTCGAGGATGAGGTTTACCTTGCGCTCGATCTGATCCAGCCCGCCCTGCACGGTGGGGAAGACCTGATAACCGGCCAGCTTGGCCTGCTCGAAGCGCGGCGCGTCCGGATAGAAGTTGAGGTCGATGATCTTGCCGCCGGTCAGCAGGCTCGAGGTCTTGAGGCTGGCACGCAACCCCTCCTTGAACTGCTTGCCGAACAGGGCACGCCACTGATCCTTCTCCGCTTTGGCATAGCGGTGGGAGAGGCGCTGCACCTCGATACGGGCCAGCACCGGGATCTGGCGGCTCTTGAAGATCTGCACGCCCTTGTCCTCGATGAGGTAGGGGGCGGAGATGACGGTACCGACCCGAATGCCGCGATACTGCACCGCCGCGCCCGGGTGCAGGCCACCCACGTTGTCATCGAACAGGAAGACGTAGTCGATGAACTGATCCAGACTACCGGCCAGCACGCTCGCCTCATCCTGGAACAGGGTGAACCCTTCCATCTGTTTGACCGGTTCGCCAGGGGCCCAGCCGGGTGGCAGACCCATGGTGATGCCGCCATCGATCAGGCTCTCCAGCGAATCCATCTTCACCTTCATCCCCTCGCTGCTCATGGAGACCTCGAAGCCCGGGGTCATCCAGAAGCGGGAGTTGCTGCTCACCAGAATGTCATAGGGGGCGTGGATGAAGATTTGATACTGCATCTCGCTCTTTTCCGGCAGGAACTTCGCCTCTTCCACC
Source organism: Aeromonas veronii bv. veronii (assembly GCF_000820225.1). Classification (GTDB taxonomy): domain Bacteria; phylum Pseudomonadota; class Gammaproteobacteria; order Enterobacterales; family Aeromonadaceae; genus Aeromonas; species Aeromonas veronii. The sequence continues at coordinate 25,780 of NZ_CDDK01000041.1, read as the reverse complement.
TGACCTATGGTGAAGCCCTGATAGTTGATGGGGGAGCCTTCCCCGAGCGCGCGAGTGTCGCGACTGCTGAGGGTGAGACGCAGCCCCTTGGCATCGAGGGAGGCGAGCGGCGGTTTGTCGAGCATGGCGTATTCATCTCGCGCCCGACCTTTCTTGCCGGGGGCGAGCTCGATATAGGCGCCGGAGAGCAGGGTGCTCAGACCCGATACCCCTTCACGGCCCACTCTGGGCTTGACCACCCAGAACTGGCTGTCACCGCGCAGCATGCCGGAGGCGGCATTGGTCAGCCGTCCTTTCAGCACCGCATGGCTGTAGTCATCGCTCAGCTCGACGGCCTCAATGCGGCCGACGTCCACTTCGCGGGAGCGGATCACCGTCTTGCCTGCGACTATGCCCTCGGCAGTGGCGACTGTCAGGGTGAAACTGGGGCCCTGGGAGTACCAGTGCTGGAACAGCATCCAGAGACCGATGAACAGCGCCAGCAGGGGCACCATCCAGATTGCGGCGGCAGAGCTCAGAAAGTCAGAGCCCGGTTTCCACCTTTTTTTACGCTCACTCACGTTCGCGTTCTCCTTGTTGTAAATCCCAGATCAGGCGGGAGTCGAAACTCATGGCGGCGACCATGGTGATCAGCACCACACCTGCAAATGCGACGGCCGCAGGGCCGGGATAGATGGTCATCAGATTGTCGAGTCGGATCAGGCCCGCCAGAATGGCCACCACGAAGACGTCGATCATCGACCAGCGTCCGACAAATTCGGTCATGCGATAGAGTTTTAGCTTGCCGAGTGGGGAGGTGACATTGCCGCGCTGCACCATATAGCAAAGCCAGAATAGCGCCAGTATTTTCACCAGCGGAACCACCACGCTGGCGAAAAAGATCACCGCAGCTATGGGGTATGAGCCCATGGCCCAGAGCAGCACCACACCGCCGAGGATGGTGGAGGGGCTGTCATCACCGAGAAACACCGTATCCATGATGGGATAGACGTTGGCCGGAATGTAGAGAATGGCGGAGGTAAACAGCAGCGCCCAGGTACGGTTCAGGCCGCCCGGCTTGCGGGCATGCAGCTTGCCGCCGCAGCGGGAGCAACTGTGGCTGCCCACCTCGCTCAGAGCGCCACAGATATGGCAGCCCACCAGGCCGGATTCCAGCGCACCCGCTTCCGGGTCGATATCCCGTGACTCGGTCGGGCCGAACAGCCGCTGCCACAGCCACATCTGATCCAGCGAGGAGATCATCTTGATGAGCAGCACCGTGTAGCCGACGAAAGCCCAGAATGACAGCCCCATCTTGATGTCGGCCATCCCCATCAGCTTGACCAGCGAGATGAGCACCCCCACCAGAAAGACATCCACCATCAGCCAGGGTTTGATCCGGCAGAGCAGACGGCCGAGGGAGCGCAGGGCATTGCTGTGCAGATCTTTATCGACCCGCCACAGCACCAGCATGATGGAGCCCATATAAACCAGCGGCAGGCCGATCAGGGTCAGGCTCAGTACCGCGCCGAGAAACAGATAGCCCTCATCCACCAGGGTGGTGATGCTCTGCAAAAAGGTCATCTCCTGGCCCACCCCTTTGGCCGAGAAGGACATAAAAGTAAAGGCATTGGCGAGCACGAACATGATGAGTGCCGCGAACCCGTAGGAGATCGGCCGCAACTCCTGCTGTGGCAGGTGGCGACTCAGGGTGTGTCCGCAACGGGGGCAGCAGCTGGCCTGTCCCACCTCGAGCGGTGTGGCCGGTATCAGCAGGTCACACTCTTCGCAGGCAGTGGCATCATGGACATAGGTGGTGTGGTGTTGGTGTGAAACCGGATGCAAGATAAAACCCCAGATAAGGCCCGTGGTAGAGCCAGAGCTGGCGATTATCGCAGTTGTGCTGGTCAGCGACCAGCCCCCGGAGGGCGCTATTGCTGGCGGGAGTGAGAATGACTTTGACAAGCCAGTGCCCATTTAGCACAATCAAACGCCACTTTTTTTCCGCGGGACAATAATTTATGACAACTGAATCCCCCAGCTACTCCACGATTGAGCAAGCCTTCTCCCTCGGGAACGGGCAAGATTCTGCCCTCAACTGGTTGCGCAAGAACCGCAGTCAGGTCGCTATTTTTCTGGTGAGCGGCATCAAGCTGGAAGGCACCATCAGCGGGTTCGACCAGTACAGCGTGCTGCTGACCGATGCTCATGGTAACCAGCAGCTGGTCTACAAGGCCAAGATCTCCACCATCGCCATGCACACCGGCCGTCCGCAAGTGAGCATCCAGCGTGCTCGCAAGCCGCGTGTCTCCATGGCGCCGCGCCCCCACGGTGCGCCGGGTCGTTATGACGACAATCAGGGCGGCGGCAACAACGAGTAATCGTCTGCCCCGCACGCCCCGTTGACGCGCCCTGCGTCAGCGGCTGACGGAACCTGCTCTCATTTTCATTCATGTCCCGTATGAGAGCCGGTTCCGGTTATCGCCCCTTGCAGGGCGATATTTTTTTCCGCACTACGCCGTTATGCCGACTGGTTGACCCTCTTTGACCATGCAGGTCTGCATACCCGCCGCTTCTCCGGCCTGTACCCCGATACCGGTATCTTCAAACACCAGACAGCCTGATGGCTCGACCCCCAGCTTGCTGGCGACCAGCAGGAAGGTGTCCGGATTGGGCTTGTGCAGCTCCACATCGTCTGCGGTGACCACCACGGAGAAGTAGCGATCCAGCCCGGTGTTGCGCAGCACCGCCTCGGCATTGATGCGCGGCGAGCCGGTGCCGATCCCCATCGGGATGACGCCATGATAGCGCTCGACCAGCGCCTGCATGGCGGGAAAGACGGTCGCTTTGTGCAGGTTGGCCACATAGTGGGCGGTCTTGCAGCGGGTGACTTCGAGCGGATCGAGGGGGATCTGCTGCTCCTGTGCGACCAGCAGGGCTATCTTGCGGCTCGGCATGCCCCCCAGCTCATAGAACCAGTCGGCATCGAAGTGAAAGCCAAACTCGCGGGCGGTGTGCTCCCAGGCGGCGAGGTGCAGCGGCATGGAGTCGACCAGGGTGCCATCAAGGTCAAAGACCAGGCCTTGGAATCCGGAAAGGGTCATGGTGCGGGGTCTGTCTCTGAAAAAAGGGAGCCCATTCTAGCCAGTGGCTCCCCGCCTCGCCATCACCTAGCTGGTGAGAAACGCTTGCCCCCACATTTGTGACTGAAAATAGACGGGGGTGAGTTGGGCCGGATCGAGTTGATATTTGGGGGCAAGCTGTTCCAGCAGGGCCCAGTTGCCCTGTTCATAGGTGCTGACCAGCTGAAACAGATGAAAGAGTGGCCCTTCATGCAGTTCGATGGCGCGCTGCACGCTCTTGGGCAGGTGGGCCATCAGCGGCTCAGACAGCAGAGAGCCATCGAGCACCAGTCCCACCAGAAAGGCCCAGCTTGCCTCTGCTTTACCGAGGGCGGTGAGGGCAATCAACTCGCAGAAGCGGCCGCGGGCGATGGCCATGCGGGTGCAGGCCTCCGGCATGTGCTGGCTTACCCGGGCCAGACCGTTGATCAGTACGAACTTGCGGATCTCCTGCTCCCCCAGATAGGAGAGGGCGCGGGGTACCGAGGTGATGGGGGCGGCATGATCGAAGCCGGGGGCGTTGACGTAGGTGAGCAGCAGGCCGGGCAGCCAGGCATCCTGCTCCAGCAGGCGGGCTACCTGGGCGAAGGAGAACTCTTCGTGGCAGATGAGCTGGAGGATCTGCTGTACCAGCGCCATATCGGGCTGGTTGGCCCGCTGATTGACCAGCTCGGGACGGGCGAGAAAGCCGCCGGCAAAGAAGTCGACCCCGGCCTCCCGCAGCGGGAGAAAATCCGCCCAGGTTTCGATGTTCAGCGCCATCCGCTTGTGTTCGGTGGGCTGGCAGATCCCCTCTTCCCCCATCCAGTACACCAGCAGGCGGCTGGCGCCGAGCCAGCGTGGATCCCGGTTGGCGCCGTGCACCGCCAGTCTGCGCCGACTGTCGCGCCACTGCTCCAGCACCGGGAACGAGTTGGGCTGGCGTTCACTGGAGGCTTCAACCAGCGGGATCGCGTCCTGATCCAGCAGCATGGGACGCTGTTCATCTAGCTGTTCGTGGGTGAAGGGCACCAGATATTGACGCCCCTGCGCCAGCAGGCGGCAATGTTGCGCCAGTGAAGGCCATTCGACCGGTGAACTGAGCTGATAGTCGATGCCGTAGGCCACCAGAGCCAGGCGACGATTGAAGATGGGGTAGCGACGCAACAGCATGGGATCACCGATAGGCCAGAGTGCGGGCCCTCCCTTGTGACTTGGCGTGGTAGAGCGCCTGGTCAGCCTGTTCGGTCAGGGTCTGCCATGCTCCGTCCAGGGAGGGAACCAGATAGCTAAAGCCTATGCTAACCGTAATGAAATCAGCAACCCGCGAGGCGGGATGGGGCATTTTCAAGCGGGCAAGACCATCGTGGATCCGCCCGGCCAGCTGTTCGGCCTCACCGGGTTGCGGGGCGCAGAGCAGAATGACGAACTCCTCCCCGCCGTAACGGGCGACCAGATTGGTGCAGCGTCGCTCTGCATCCCGCAGCACATGGGCCACCTGTTGCAGGCAGAGATCCCCCTTGGCATGGCCGAAGTGGTCGTTGTAGGCCTTGAACTCGTCGACGTCGATCATCAATACCGCCAGCAGGTTCTGGGTGCGTCGTGCCCACTCCCACTCCCGCTGCATGGTGATGTCCCACTGGCGCCGGTTGGCGATGCCGGTGAGGGGATCTTCCAGCGACAGCAGGGAGAGGCGGTGATTGGCCTCCTCCAGCGCACGGTTGGTCTCGGCCAGTTGCATGGTGCGCTCGGCGACCCGGGCTTCCAGCTGGCGGTTGAGGGTTTCCAGCTGCTCCTGGGTGCGCTGGCGGATCAGCAGTTGTGACAGGATGGCGGCGTACTGTTTGAAGATCTCGCTCTGATAGGCTTTGAGCGGACGGTGCCAGAGCAGGTTGTCGGCGGCGATCCAGCCGATGGGGGTAGTGCCATCCCATAGCGATACCATGGCGTTCCAGCCACGGCCCACCTGCTGCTTCTCGTAGTAGAGGGGGGTATCTTCCATCACCAGCACGTAGTCCTTGCGCCTGAGCGCCTCTTGCACCGTGGGGTGATCCGGAATGGGGCTGATGAAGTTATGTTCATCCATCAGCTCGCCCTCTTCGCTGGTGCCCCAGGTGCCGCGCATGGTTTTGCCATCGGGTTCGATCAGGAAGATGGCAACCCGATCGAACTGCAGCTCCTTGCGGGCCAGCAGCACGGCATCCCGCAGCAGATCGTTCTCGCTGCGACTGCGGGAGAGGGTGACGCTGACCATGTGCAGCGCCTGCAACATGGTAAGGAAGGAGCCCTGCAGTGCCTGACTCTGTACCAGATCGGTCTGGGTATGGAGCCGCTGGTCCCGCTCCTGATTGACCTGGCTGGAGAGCAGGTGATTGCTGAGCTCGGCAGTCAGATAGTGGATAAGGAGCTGGATGCCCTGACGCTGGTGGGAGGAGAGGCGATCGATGCGGCGGCGGGTCTCCAGATAGATGACCCCTTCCAGTTTCATGTGACGCTTGAGAGGGAAACAGGCGCGTAACTGCGGCTGGGCGGGCTCCACATTTTCGCCGGGATCCGGCGGTGCTTGGAGCTGCTCGATCACCAGTTGTCCCTTTTCCATCGCCTTGTCGATCAGGTGGTGGGGCAGGGTCAGTTGGCCGAGATGGGCGAGATCAAGCGTGGTCAGCCCCTGATCGAGCTGAAAGCTGTAGAGCTGCGGTTCGGGGGCTTTTAGCCAGAGGTAGAGGCGTTCGGCATCGGTCTTTTCACGGATGGTGGCGAGGCTCACTTCGCATAACTGAGCGAAGTTGGTGAAGTGTTCCGGATCCCATTCCTGCATACCAATATCCCTTGGATTGTACCCAAGCGAGTATAGACATATTTCTCCTTGATTAATATGTCAGAAAGGAGAGATGGCGCACATAATGGTTGCTTTCAGCCCTGCTGGTGGAGACATTCACTGTGTTTTCTGCCAATCGTGGCTAGAACTGTGTGCCATAACGGTATATATGGCAGCTTGTAGGGCGGGATGCCGGGCAAAAAAGAGCCCGCACGATGGCGGGCTCTCGGGCAGATCAGATGATTCTGCGCGGCTTATTCTGCCTTGGGGGCAGCCTCAGCGGGCGTTTCACTGCTATCGGCTGGCGCACTCTCGGCCGCCGGGGCTTCCGGTGCCGGGCCAGGCACCAGACCCACTGCCGGTTTGGCGATAAGGGAGCGGGTCTCTTCTACCGCTTCGGTCAGCTTGACCTCGATGAGCTGGCCGAGCTCGTAGACCACTTCGGTCTTGTCCAGATAGACGCGACCGTTGTCCCAGTTGCACTCCAGTCGATCCTTGTTGTCCAGAATGTGGCGAGCAGGCATGAAGACCACGGCGCCGTTCTCTTGCAGACGCAGCTTGAGACCGGCACGCATCACGTCGATGATCTCGGCGTTGAATACCTGATCGGTGCCAGCGGCGGCTTTCAGGTAACGGACATAGAGCCAGTCGCCGATGTCGCGCTCCACCATGCGGTGCAGGCGGCGGCAGGCGGTCAGGTGCTCGGTGAGCTCGGTGCTCGGGCGTTCACCCGGGGTCTTGCCGGCGATGACCGCTTTGAGCAGACGATGGTTGACCATATCGCCGTATTTACGGATCGGCGAGGTCCAGGTGGCGTAGGCATCCAGACCCAGACCGTAGTGGGCGCCCGGTTCGGAGGACATCAGCGCATAGCTCTGGAAGCGGCGGATCTTGCCATCCAGCCAGCGGGTGTCGAGGTTGTCGATCCAGCGGCGCAGGGCGCAGAAGCCGGAGAGGCTGGCGATCTCGTCGCGCTCGAACGGGGCTTCGGCACTCTTCAGCAGGTCGATGGCGCCGTCGAGGGACTCTTCGTCAAAGCCGGTGTGAACGTTGAAGATGCCGTAACCGACGCTCTTGCCCAGCACGCGACCGGCACAGATGTTGGCGGCGATCATCGACTCTTCCACCATGCGGTTGGCGATGCGGCGCGGCTCGACGTGGATGGCCAGCACTTCGCCATTCTCGCCCAGCTCGAAGTCGTAGTCGGGACGATCCGGGAACACCAGCGCATGCTCGGTGCGCCACGCGATGCGCGCCTCGGTCATTGCCTTCATCAGCGGCAGCTGGGCCAGTACGCCTGCGTCGATGGACAGCTCTTTGCCATGCTCGGCCCAGTCGGAGACGTCGTCATAGTTGAGGCGGGCGTGGGAGCAGATGCGGGCGGCGAAGAACTCGGTCTCCTCCAGCAGCAGACCATCTTCGGCGATGAGCAGACGAGCGCACAGGGTGTTGCGCTCCTCGCCCTCTTTCAGGGAGCAGAGCTCGTCGGAGAGGGTGCGCGGGATCATCGGCACGTTGCGGCCCGGCATGTAGACGGTAAAGGCGCGCTGGGCGGCTTCTTTGTCCAGCTCGCTCCCTTCGGCCACATAGGCGGTCGGGTCAGCGATGGCGACCAGCAGCTCCCAGCCGTTGTCCAGCTTGGTGATGGCCAGCGCATCGTCCATATCCTTGGTCTTGGCACCGTCGATGGTGAAGAAGGGCACCTTGGTCAGGTCACGACGGGGCAGCTCTTCCTCTTCGATCACCTTCCACTCCGGCAAATCAGCCGGCTCGACCTGGGCCAGATTGTGGCGCGCCAGCACCACCCACCAGGGCACATTGTGATCTTCCTGGGCGGCGATCTTCTGGATGATCTCGGCAGAAAAGTTGCCGTCGACCAGCGCATGGCGCTTGAGGGTCGCCACCACCCAGTCACCTTCCTTGAACTCTTTCTCATCCAGGCCCTTCTTGACGCGGGCCTTGATGGCATCCTTGATCAGAGGGTGGTCGGCGACCACGTTGAGGCGGTCGCGGAACATCTTGACCCGGGCCACGAAGCGGGTGACGGACTGCTCCAGCAGGGTATCCGGCTCGGCCACTTCCTTCTCTTTTTCGGTGCGGATCAGGGCGGTCACCCGGTCACCGTGCATCACCTTCTTCATGTAGGGAGGCGGCACGAAATAGCTGGTCTTCTCATCGACTTCCAGAAAGCCGAAGCCCCGGTCCGAGGCGCGGATCACACCCTCTTTCTTCGGGATGTTTTCGCGGATTTGTTGCTTGAGCTGGGCCAGCAGCGGATTGTCTTGGAACATAAGTGAGGAACCTGAAGTGAAAACCTGGGTGGAGACCTGATGAAGGATCGCCCAGCACTATACGTTTTTAGCCCTGCAAAGCCAAGGTGAATGGCCTGCTCAGCGTGGTTTCAACTGCGAGCTGGCATGGTCGATAAGGCGTTGGGATAGCTGCTTGTGAACCCCTTTTTCCAGTACCCAGCGGTGCCAGTAGAGGCGTTCCGTCAGGACGTGGTCGGGACTGAGGTTGAGTAGTGACCCGCCAGCCAGCTGGCCTCTTATTTGCAATTCGGGAATGAGGCAGTAGGCCAACCCCTGCTCGGCCATGGCGACGAAGGCCTCTGACGAGTGAACCGTATGGCAGGGATAACCGCCCGGTTCCAGCCCGAAGTGTTCTCTCATAAAACTCACATGCATGTCATCGCGCTGATCGAACGCCACCGCCGGTGCCTTGGCCAGCGCCTCACGGGTCAGGCCCGCGGGAAAGTGGCGCGCCACGAAGGTGGGGCTGGCGGTAAGCAGATAGTTCATCTCACCTAGCTCGTCGACGCAGCAACCCGCCAGCGGCTGGGGATGCAGGCTGACCGCACCGAACGCCTGACCCTCGCGTACCTTGTCGAGGGTACGGCTCTCGTCATCGACCAGCAGGTTGAGTTCGATGGGGTGCAGCTTCAACAAGGGGGCAATGGCGGGCAGGAACCAAGTGGCCAGGCTGTCAGCGTTCACTGCGATACTGATCCGGATTGGCCCCTGCGGTTGGTCGGGGGTCAGCTCCCCCGCCAGTTCGAGCTCGAGCTGATGTACCTGCCGATAGTGGGCAAGCAGCTTCTGGCCGAGTGACGTGGCCTGCAGCGGTTGGCTGCGAATGAGCAGCGGCTCGGCAAACTGTTGCTCCAGCTGCTTGATCCGCTGGGAGATGGCCGACTGGGTGATATGGAGCGACTTGGCCGCCCGATCGAAGTTCTGCTCCTGCAGTACCGCATCCAGCGCCCGCAGCAGTTTGTAGTCCAGCTCTTTCATCTTCTCCCCCTTCCGTTGCCCAAGGGCTGACTCTACGTCACTCGGCAGGGGACAACAATGGGCGGTGGAAGGGGCGTTGTGCTGTGATTTTTGACAGTAGTGGTCAGGCCATTGAGGGAGGATACTCTTTGGTGCCGCATGGGGTAGCCCTGCGCAGATCGTAGCGACATCTTTATCCCGGGTCTGTTTTCCCGGGATTTTTTATGAGTGAACTGCCAGCACCGGTGACGGTTGCTGTGGTGGATAATGGCTGGTTTGATAATGGCCCAGCAGAGGTTGGGAGACCGCCTGCGCGAAGCGCTCATCCAGATGGAAGCGGATGCCTACGCCCCTTACCGCCCCCAGATCGACCGCCTGACGATGACCGAGCCGCTCGATGGGCAGGCCGAGGCGGCGGAAGATGCGCTCCACCGGCAGGCTGACGACGGCGACCAGCTCCCGGATCCCGTGGGCATGGGCGAAGGCATAGACCTCGCGGAAGATGACACAAGTGAGTTCGCTGACGCCATTGCTCATGCGCGGTGCGCGCTGGGCATCGATAGCCAGACGGGTGAGTTCCCAGACATCGGGGGTGCGTGGCGCGCTTTCACCGGCAAGGGCGGTGGGGAAGATGGTGGGCAGCATATAGGCATCGGCACAGTTGAGCAGACGAATACAGCCACACAGCCCTTGTTCGTCTTCGATCAGCACCCAATGGGTGTCTGGCGTGTCGAAGCTGTCACGCTCCAGGCCCCGATGAGACTCGACATCCCAGCCTAGCCGGTCGGAAAAGACGCGATTTCGAAAGCGATAGAGTTCATTCTCCACCTCGTTTCGTGGATGTTCTCTCAATTTTCCTTTAAAAACCAACATTATGGACCCTCTATCTTGCTATTCGCCGTTATAATCACATGTCTGGCCAAGGGGGCTTTCATATGAACAGAGACCAACTGCTTGAGTACCTCGAACATTTCACTTCGGTGACGGACGGCAATCGTCTGGCCGAACTGATCGGTCGCTTTACGCTCGGGATGGGCTATGACTACTATCGCTTCGCCCTGATCCTGCCGATGTCGATGCAAAGGCCCAAGGTGGTGCTGTTCAACCAGTGCCCCGATTCCTGGGTGCAGGCCTATACCGAAAACAACATGCTGGCGTGCGATCCGGTGATCCGGCTGGCACGCAAGCAGACGCTGCCCATTTACTGGAACCGCCTCGATGAGCGGGCCAGTTTTCTGCAGGAGGGAACCATGGATGTGATGGGGTTGGCAGCCGAGTTCGGGTTGCGTAACGGCATCTCCTTCCCTCTGCACGGTGCTGCCGGGGAGAACGGTATTCTCTCCTTCATCACCTCCGAGCGGGCCTCGAGCGACCTGCTGCTGGAGTCCTCGCCGATCCTCTCCTAGATGTCCAATTACATCTTCGAGGCGGCCATTCGGGTGGTGCGTTTCAGCATGATGGACAGTGCGGGTAAAGACCCCTTGACCGAGCGCGAGACCGAGTGCCTGTTCTGGGCCAGCGAAGGGAAGACCTCTAGCGAGATCGCCTGCATCCTCGGGATCACGGAGCGCACGGTCAATTACCATCTCAATCAGGTCACCCGCAAAACCGGCTCCATGAACCGCTATCAGGCCATTGCCAAAGGGGTTAGTACGGGGCTGTTGCTACCCAATCTGGAGCAAGTTGTGGTTACCAACTTCCCCAGATTGCTGCAGTAGGCTGAGCCCGCAGGCGCAACAGATTCTCCTGCCGCACTCTGAGGGTCACAATTGTCAGATCCGGTAATTGACAAGGGCTGGAACAGCGGCTGGGTATGCTGGTTTTTATTAGCAAAATGAATCAATCAGTAAATCAATGAATTTCTAAGAAGGAACCGCCATCGCTATAGTGCCGCTCATTCATCATTTCGAACGGTGCTCTCCATGATGCTCGCAACGACACTGCAAGGCTTCACCATCGGTCTGGCCATGATCATCCCCATCGGCGCCCAGAATGCCTTTGTGCTGAGCCGGGGCATCCATCGCAATCACCATCTGCTGACGGCCACGCTCTGCAGTTTCTGCGATCTCACCCTGATTGCTATCGGCGTATTTGGCGGAGCCAATGTGCTGGCCGCCAGCCCCCTCGGCATGGCGCTACTCACCTGGGGTGGCGTGCTGTTTCTCGGCTGGTTTGGTGGCCGTTCCCTGCTCAGTGCCTGGCGCGGTAAGGGGGAGGGACTTGCCGATTCTGCTCAGCAGATGGGGGCCAAAAGCGTGCTGGCGATGACGCTGGGAGTTACGCTGCTCAATCCCCACGTCTATCTCGATACCCTGATGCTGCTCGGCTCCCTTGGCAGTCAGGTGAGCGAGTCCCTGCGTCCGGCCTTTGCTGCGGGGGCCATGCTGGCCTCGCTGGTGTGGTTCTACTCGCTGGCGCTGGGGGCTGCGGCACTGACGCCCTGGTTGGCCCGCGGCCGGGTGCAGCAGGGGATCGATCTGCTGGTTGGCATCATCATGCTGAGCCTGGCTGTTCAACTGGCCATAGGACGTTGAGGAAGTTAAGGCGGCAGGAATGAGCGACCGGTAACAAAAAGATGCCACTCACATGAGTGGCATCTTTGCTATTGAAAGGGGTCAGACCCTGAACTGGGAGAGTAGGCGCTGTTGCAGCAGGCTGGCTTGATGGAGCGAGGAGGCGAGCTGCAGGCACTCCTGTGCCTCCTGTTCGCCGGTTCTGGCTTGCAGACTGATACCGGAGACCTTGTCAGAGGAGTGGCTCAGGGTGTGTGACAGTTGCCCGGTAGCCACGGCTACCTGCTGCACCATGTCGGCCAGCTGGTCGATGGCGCCTTCCACCTTGAACAGGATCTGCTTGGTGTTCTCGGAGTCCTGCATGCCGGACTCCACCGTCTTGAGGTTGCGTTGCATCATCAGATAGGCGGTCTCGGTCTGCTGCTGGATACTGCTGATCACCTGGCTAATTTCGGCGCTTGATGTTGCGGTGCGATTGGCCAGGGTGCGCACCTCGTCCGCAACCACCGCAAAGCCACGCCCCATCTCCCCCGCGCGGGCCGCTTCGATGGCCGCATTGAGGGCAAGCAGGTTGGTCTGCTCCGAGATGCCGCTGATGGTGGAGATGATCTGGCCAATCTGACCCGCCTGCTCCTTGAGGGAGTTGATGGCGATGGCACACTCGCTCACCTCCTGTACCACCCGCTGCATGCCCGCGCTGGCGGAGGTGACATACTGGCTGCTCTCGGTGGTCAGCTGGCGCACCTCGTTGGCATTGTGGGCCGCCATACTGCAGTTGTCCGAGATACCTGTGGCGACTTGCACCATCTGTTCACTGTCGTGGTGCAGGGCCAGCGCATGTTCGGCAGTCTGGCGGCTGCTTTGGCTGATTGCCTCCACCCGGTTGACCGAGGTGTGAACGTGTTCGCTGATGTGCTGGTTGTTGTCCATGGTGGAGCTGATCATCTTCTGCAATTTCTCGATGAAACGATCCACGCTGTTTGCCAGCGAACCTATCTCGTCATCCCGTTGCAGGTTGATGCGGGCGTTGAGATCTCCCTCGCCGGCGGCGATATCCTGCATCCTTTTGTCCACTTGCAGCAGCGGGGTTACCAGCTTGCGGGTCAGCCAGAAGCCGCAGAGGGTGACCATGATCAGGCTCAGTAACAGGCCACCCAGTAGCAGGGTTCGGGTCTGGCTGATGATGCCGTTGAGCTGGGCCACCTGATCCTCGACGGTGGCATCGCCGCTCTCCTCGATGGCAACCAGCTGTTGTCGCAGCTCATCGGCACTGACCTCATAGGCGGACTGCTGGGCCTGATAGCTGCCGAGCGCATCGACCCACTGTCCCATCAGTTGCTGATGCCGGGCCAACAGGGCGCGATACTCTGCCGACAGTGTCTTGCCGGCAAATTCCCCGGTTCCCTCGATATCGAACAGCCCGGTGCCGAGCATGCTGTCGACCGCTTCGTGGTAGAAATCGGTCGCCTCTTTCAACTCGGCCTTGATCGCCTCTGTGACTCCTTGTCTGCGCATCTTTTCCAGCGCATAGAGCTGGCGCAAAAAGCCTATGTTGGATTCCATCCCCCCGTCGGCCGCTTCCCAGCGAGTGGAGAGGCCGCTGTTCCAGCTGATGGTCTGGTCGGGGGATTGGGTCAGCGCCTCGACCGCGCCATCGCCGATCACCTCCAGCTGGGTCGAGAGGCGGGCCATCAGGTCGGCGTTGTGATGCAGGGCCTGATCCACCTCGGTATAGGCGTGATAGAGCGCCAGCAGCTTCTCTTGTTGCTGTTGATAGCCCTGCTTGTGCTGTTCCATGGTGGCAAGGGCTGCACCATCAATGAGCTGCCCCTGGCTGACCCGGGCCAGCGCGTCATCTGTCGCCGCCTTGGCTGCATCGAGTTCGGCGCGATTGAGCGGGGTGCCGTTTTGCATCTTCTGAATCTGTAGCTGTTGGTTGCCCAGCTCTATGGAGCCCTCCATGGCACCGTCGGCGGTCTGCCAGGCGGCGCCCAATACGTAGGAGAGCAGATTGGCTAGCCGCTGGCTGCCATACCAGCCAACGACCCCCATGCCCAGCGTACAGCCGAGCAATATGGCAAGACCCAGATTGGAGGTGGTAACAATTTTCATGTGATGGCCTTCCTTGGTATCGACATTGGCACCAGTTTCGGTTCCGAACGGGTTTAGTGTAGTGGTTTATCCCCCGCTCGGGGGCCGGTGCGGCGCTGAAACATCCCGTGCACTGGCTGCACCCGATCAAGCATGGTGGAAAATTGGATAAAAAGCCTCTCTGACCACAAGGGTGTTGCTGCCCTATGCTGGATACTTATCCAGTTATTCTTTATGCTATGAGCCAATTTACGAATAGTTGTATTGGTGAGGAGAGAGCCGTGATTGGTCGCTTGAGAGGCATTGTCATTGAAAAGCAGCCCCCCGAGGTCCTGCTGGAAGTGGGCGGGGTTGGCTATGAGGTGCAGATGCCGATGAGCTGCTTCTATGATTTGCCGGAGATCGGCAAGGAAGCGACCATCCATACTCACTTCGTGGTGCGGGAAGATGCCCAGTTGCTCTATGGTTTCAACCACAAACAGGAGCGGGCGCTGTTCCGCGAGCTGATCAAGACCAACGGAGTCGGCCCCAAGCTGGCGCTGGCTATTCTCTCCGGCATGACAGCTACCCAGTTTGTGCTGAGTGTCGAACGTGAAGAGATAAGCTCTTTAGTCAAACTGCCGGGAGTCGGCAAGAAGACCGCCGAGCGGCTGGTGGTGGAGATGAAGGATCGCCTCAAGGGGTGGGTAAGTCACGACCTCTTCTCCCCGGCCATGGTCACCTTGCCAGCCAGTGAGCCCGAATTGCGGGCACCTGATGTGACCGAAGAGGCGGCCAGTGCGCTGGTGGCCTTAGGTTACAAGCCGCAGCAGGCGAGTCAGATTGTCAGCAAGATCGCCAAAGAGGGGATGTCGGTGGAAGATATCATCCGTGAATCCCTGCGTAGCCTGGTATGAGGTAGTTGATGATTGAAGCAGACCGCCTCATTTCGGCCAGTGCCGCCCGTGAGGATGACATTATTGACCGGGCTATCCGCCCCAAGAAGCTGGCTGACTACACCGGTCAGGATACCGTCTGCGAACAGATGGAGATCTTTATCGAAGCGGCCCGTCAACGGGGCGAAGCGCTCGATCACCTGCTGATCTTCGGCCCGCCGGGCTTGGGCAAGACCACCCTCGCCAACATCGTCGCCAACGAGATGGGGGTCAATATCAAGACCACCTCCGGCCCGGTACTGGAGAAAGCAGGGGATCTGGCCGCGCTGCTCACCAACCTCGAACCGAACGATGTGCTGTTCATCGATGAGATCCACCGTCTTAGCCCGGTGGTGGAAGAGGTGCTCTATCCGGCGATGGAGGATTACCAGCTCGACATCATGATCGGGGAGGGACCCGCAGCTCGCTCCATCAAGCTGGATCTGCCTCCCTTCACCCTGATTGGCGCCACCACCCGGGCAGGTTCACTGACTAGCCCGCTGCGGGATCGCTTCGGTATCGTCCAGCGGCTGGAGTTCTACAACGTCAAGGATCTGACCGATATCGTCTCCCGCAGCGCCCGTTGTCTGGGGCTCGACATGACGGAAGATGGTGCCATTGAGGTCGCCCGTCGCTCTCGCGGCACGCCGCGGATTGCTAACCGTTTGTTAAGGCGGGTGCGCGACTTTGCCCAGGTGAAATCCGATGGCCGGATCGACGGCCCCATTGCTGCCCGCGCCATGGACATGCTGGATGTCGATAACGAAGGTTTTGACTTCATGGACCGCAAGTTATTGTTGGCTGTGATAGACAAGTTTATGGGGGGCCCGGTGGGTCTCGATAATCTGGCCGCCGCGATCGGGGAAGAGAAAGATACTATCGAAGATGTGCTGGAGCCTTATCTGATCCAGCAAGGGTATCTGCAACGTACACCCAGAGGACGGATTGCGACCACACGGGCCTACGCTCATTTCGGTCTTCAGCGACCAGATGAGAAGTAAAAACAGTCGTTTGAACATGAAACCGCCGTCAAAGGCGGTTTTTTATTATCCGGGCAAAAAAAAGCCCACGGCGGATGCGGTGGGCAAAGACAATTCAGGATGGATGTTCACAGACAGTGAGTGCGTCTGGACACAGACCGGAAAATAAACAGGTGAGCCGTCGCGAGCTCTCAGAGTCGGTTCAGTTGATAGAGCTGAACAAAGGAAAGCTTGTAGTAACGGATGGTTTTAGCAACAAACTTTTTCATCTTCGATTCCAATAGACAGGTTCAAATTGATCGTCGAATACGTACCGTGAACCCGGATTAACCGGCCTGTATCCAAGGGTATGCCCTCACTGCGAGGCGCATTGTAGGAGTTCGAATCGACCCCGGCAAACAAGAAAAATTGCACTCTTCAAATTAGTTTATCTAATGTCTTTATTGATGAAATTGGTTCGCATGAGTATGCATTCTTTGCAATTTTAAATTGAGTTTTCGAATCAGATTGCCTGACTCGGATAACATGGAAAAAGGCGCGTCATTCACGCTTTTCAAATTAAACCGAGTGGCGGGATGTTAAATTCTTAAATTGATTTAAATCAATGTTTTACGCTTTATCGTGTTTTGTGATCTGGCTCGCGTCAATAATCGTGAAATAGATTAAAAATGCCTTTCAAAGCCATGTATGGCGGGTCCTTTTACATTGATTTCAATCAAATAAAGGTGATATAAAAACCCGGTCATCATGGGCGAGAATAAATTTAGGCTGATTGTTTTGGAATTGTTAAACATTAGCTTTATTTGTGTTCTCGTATTGCCTTGTTGTTAATGCCAGTGGTTACTGAACGCGTTTTGTTGTGACACGTCCCAATAAGGCTCATTCGATAACCTCCAACGGAAGCTTTGTGCTTAAAACTTAAAATAGCCGTGCCAATAATCGGTGAGGAAACATCATGATTGCTGAGCATGTGGTAGACCTATCGCGGTTCCAGTTCGCTGCGACGGCCCTTTATCACTTTTTGTTTGTACCCCTGACGCTGGGAATGGCCTTTCTCCTGGCGATCATGGAATCCGTCTATGTGATGACCAACAACACCATCTACCGGGACATGACCAAATTCTGGGGTAAGTTGTTTGGTATCAACTTTGCTTTGGGGGTCACCACAGGTCTGGCCATGGAGTTCCAGTTCGGGACGAACTGGGCTTACTACTCCCATTATGTCGGCGATATCTTCGGGGCCCCGCTGGCTATCGAAGGGCTGATGGCCTTCTTCCTGGAGTCCACCTTCGTCGGTATGTTCTTCTTTGGTTGGGATCGTCTGAGCAAGCATCAGCATCTGGCTGCCACCTGGTTGATGGCGCTGGGTACCAACCTCTCCGCCCTCTGGATCCTGGTCGCCAACGGCTGGATGCAGAACCCGGTCGGTGCCGAGTTCAACTTCGAATCCATGCGGATGGAGATGATGAGCTTCGCTGACGTGGTGCTCAACCCGGTTGCTCAGGTCAAGTTCGTCCACACTGTGGCGGCTGGTTATACCTGTGGCGCCATGTTTGTGCTGGGTATCTCCTCCTACTACCTGCTGAAGAATCGTGATGTGGCGTTCGCCCGTCGCTCCTTCGCCATTGCCGCCGCGTTCGGTATGGCTTCCATCGTGTCCGTGCTGATCCTCGGTGACGAATCCGGTTACGAGACCGGTGAAGTGCAGAAGGTGAAACTGGCCGCTATCGAAGCCGAGTGGGAAACTGAACCTGCTCCGGCCGCCTTTACCCTGTTCGGTATTCCGAATCAGGAAGAGATGCGCACCGACTACGCCATCAAGATCCCCTATGCGCTGGGCATTATCGCGACCCGTTCTCTGGACGGTCAGGTAACCGGTCTGAAGGATCTGAAGAGCGAGCACGAACTGCGCGTTCGTAACGGTATGACCGCTTACGACCTGCTGACCAAGCTGCAATCCGGTGACAAGTCTGACGAGACCCGCGCTCGCTTCGACGAAGTGAAGCAGGATCTGGGCTACGGTCTGCTGCTCAAGCGCTACACCAGCAACGTGACCGATGCTACCGACGAGCAGATCAAGGCCGCAGTGGATGACTCCATCCCGCAGGTTCTGCCGCTGTTCTTCGCCTTCCGCATCATGGTTGCCGTTGGCATGCTGATGCTGGTGCTGATTGGTATGGCCTTCTATGACAGTGCCCGCCACCAGATCGGCAAGCGCAAGTGGCTGCTCAAGGGTCTGCTGTGGGGTATCCCGCTGCCGTGGATCGCTATTGAAGCTGGCTGGTTTGTGGCTGAATATGGTCGCCAACCGTGGACCATTGCAGAGGTGTTGCCGACTTCCCTCTCTGCATCCAATTTGCCTGCAGCCGAGATCTGGTTCTCTCTGATCGGTATCTGCCTGTTCTATACCGTACTTCTGGTTATCGAGATGTACCTGATGTTCAAGTATGCCCGTCTTGGCCCCAGCAGCCTGAAGACTGGCAAGTATCACTTTGAACAGATCAAGGCATAAGGAGAGCGACCATGTTTGATTACGAAACTCTGCGTGTCATTTGGTGGGCTCTGGTCGGCGTACTGCTGATCGGTTTTGCCATCACTGACGGCTTCGACATGGGGGTAGGCGCACTGCTCCCGTTTGTCGGCAAGAAAGATGTCGAGCGCCGCGTGATGCTCAACACCATGGGACCGCACTGGGAAGGTAACCAGGTTTGGCTGGTCACTGCCGGTGGTGCCTTGTTCGCCGCCTGGCCGATGGTATATGCCGCGACCTTCTCCGGCTTCTACATCGCCATGATCCTGACCTTGATGGCGCTGTTCCTGCGTCCAGTCGGTTTCAAGTACCGCTCACTGCGTGCTGATGCAAAATGGCGCAGCAACTGGGACTGGGCCTTGTTCGCCGGTAGCGCCGTACCGCCCATCGTCTTTGGTGTGGCCTTTGGCAACCTGCTGCAAGGCGTTCCGTTCGAGTTTAACCAGTTCATGATGTTGACCTATCACGGCAACTTCTTCGGCCTGCTTAACCCGTTCGGCATTCTTGCTGGTCTGGTGAGCCTGTTTATGCTGCTCACCCAGGGCGCAACCTGGTTGATGATGAAGACCGACGGTGAAGTGCTGGCGCGTTCCCGCACGGCTGCCATGATCTGCTCACTGCTGACCCTGGTGCTGTTTGCTGCCGCGGGTTGGTGGGTAAGCGGTATGGAAGGGTATGTCATCGTCAAGGCTGCCGCGACTGACGCAGTATCCAACCCGATGAACAAGGAAGTTGTCCTGCAGGCTGGTGCCTGGATGAACAACTACACCCTCTATCCGTGGATGGTGGCTGCCCCTGTACTGGGCCTGGCCATGAGCCTGCTGACTGCGCTGTTTGCCCGCATGAACATCGGCTGGCTGGCGTTTACCAGCTCCTCGCTGGCGATTGCCGGGGTCATCCTCACTGCCGGTTTCTCCATGTTCCCGTTCGTGATGCCCTCAAGCCTTGAGCCGTCACTGAGCCTGACCATGTGGGATGCTACCGCCTCTTTCAACACCTTGCAGGTGATGACTGTGGCTGCAGCGATCTTCGTACCGATTGTGCTGGGTTACACCATCTGGACTTACATCAAGATGTTTGGCCGGGTAACCAACAAGCACATCGAAGATAACCAACAATCTCTCTATTAAGAGGTGCGCTGACAATGTGGTATTTCACCTGGATCCTGGGGCTGTTGCTGGCCTGTGCATTTGGCATCATCAATGCGCTGTGGCTGGAACACACCGAGAACATGGATCGTCAGATCGATGAAAACAAGTGATCGACTCGCCAGGCTGGCCGCTCCACTGGAGCGGCAGCCGTGGCAGGGGTTGATGTTACTCGCGGCGGCCTTGTTGGCCGTCGCTATTTTACAGGCCCCCAATTTGATCGCGGCCAACACCAGCGAGCATGGTCTCTGGCTTGCTCCCTGGCTGATGTGGGCCGTCTGTTGTGGCGTACTTAACGGGCTTGGCTTTCATCTGAAAAGCCTGCCCGGACGTGTGCTATTCAACCCCTGGCTCGCCTGGCCCAGTTTGTTGTATGGCCTCTGGCTGACACATTCATATTTCCTTTCATAAAAAACGGGGGGAGGCAGGATTTCCCTGTCTCCCCCTGCTTCTTTCCTATTCAGCCCTGCGCTATGATAGCCCCCCATCTGACTGTCGAATGGATCACAGATTGTTATGGGGGAAGTCTTTGAGTTTCCGGTGCGTGTCTACTACGAAGACACCGACGCTGGGGGCATCGTCTACAACGCCAATTATCTCAAGTTTATGGAACGTGCTCGCACCGAGTTTCTTCGTGCCAAAGGGGTCGAACAGGACGTCTGGCTGAAGGAGGGATATGCCTTCGTGGTGAGCCGAACTGAGATCGATTTCCGCTCGGCGGCCCGTTTTAATGAACTATTGAATGTATTAACGCAAGTGATTGAAGTGAAACGCGCATCCCTGCGCTTTTCGCAGCAGATCCTGGCGGCTGATGGACGACTGATCACCCAGGCCATGGTACAGATAGCCTGTGTCAGTCATCCGCAAATGAAACCTGTAGCTATACCTGAAAAAATCAAGGGAGTGCTGTTAAGTGCACGCTGAAATTTCGTTTATTGGCCTGTTTTGGCAAGCCAGCCTGTTGGTAAAACTGGTCATGATGACCCTGATGAGCATGTCTATTGTCTCGTGGGCGCTGATTATCCAGCGTTCAAAGGCGATCAAGGCGGCCAATCTCGCATCGGAACAGTTTGAAGATCGCTTCTGGTCAGGGGTCGATCTCAATCGCCTCTATCAGGAGTCCTCTTCCCGCCGCGATGATATCGAAGGCATGGAAGATATCTTCTACTCCGGCTTCAAGGAGTATGCCCGCTTGCTCAAGGCCGGTGCCCGTGGTCAGGATGCGGTGATGGATGGTACCTACCGCGCCATGCGTGTCTCCCTCTCCCGCGCGGTGGACGATCTGGAATCCAACCTGCCGGTGCTGGCGACCATCGGCTCCATCAGCCCCTATATCGGTCTGTTCGGTACCGTATGGGGGATCATGAACGCCTTTATCGCCCTGGGTCAGGTGCAGCAGGCCACCCTGCAGATGGTGGCACCGGGTATCGCGGAAGCGCTGATCGCCACCGCCATGGGTCTGTTTGCCGCTATCCCGGCGGTTATCTTCTACAACCGCTTCTCCAACAAGGTCGAGCGGCTGGAGAACGCCTACGCCAACTTCATGGACGAGTTCACCACCATTCTGAACCGTCAAATTGCACAGCAGCAGGGTGATCAGTAATGCAAACCTATCAGCGGATCCGGCGCAAGAAGGTGGCCGAGATCAACGTGGTTCCCTATATCGACGTCATGCTGGTGCTGCTTATCATCTTTATGGCGGTCACGCCGGTGATCACGCAAGGGGTCAAGGTGGATCTGCCACAGGCTGAGTCCGAGCAGTTGCCGGAAGATGCCAAGCCGCCCTTCATCGTCAGCGTCAATACCGAAGGCGAGTATGTCATCAAGGCTGGCGAAGCCGATGACGAGCCGGTGCCAAGCGGCACGCCAGAGGCGATGCAGCAATATATCACCGAAAAAGCCATGGGCTATCTGGCGATCAACCAGAATGCCCCCGTGGTGGTCGCGGGTGACAAGGCCGTGCGCTACGAAGAGGTGATCCTGTTGATGGTGGCCCTCAAGAAAGCGGGTGTGCCTCAGGTTGGCCTGATGACAGATCCGGTGAACTAACGGAGATGGATGTGAAGCGTGGTATTTCCGGTTATCTCATCGCGTCGTTTCTGCTGCACCTGATCATCGGCATCATCCTGTTTGTCGGGCTCGATTTCAGCAAACCGAAACGACCCGAGTCGAAGGGGCAGATCGTCAATGCCGTCATGCTCGATGAGAACTTCCTCAACGAACAGGCCAAGCAGATCCAGCAGCAGAAATCTCAGCCCAAGCCTCAAAAGGTAGAGAAAGAGAAGGATAAGGAAGACACGGATCTCGCCAAGCGTGAGCTGGCTCAGAAACAGGAGCAGCTTCGCATCGCCGAGACCAAGCGCAAGCAGGCCGAAGAGGCGACTCGCAAGGCCGAGGCCGAAAAGCAGAAGAAGGTTGCCGAGCAGAAGCAGGCGGAAGAGAAGGCCCAAAAAGCCGAGGAAGCCCGCAAGCTGGAAGAACAGAAGGCCAAGAAGGCCGAAGCCGAGCGTAAAGCGGCGGAAGCCGAGAGCAAGGCGTTGGCACTGAAGAAGAAAAAGGAACAAGAGAAGAAAGAGGCCGAAGAGAAGGCCAAGGCGGCAGAAGCCAAGGCCAAGAAAGCCGAAGCTGACAAGAAGGCCAAAGCTGAAGCCGAGAAGAAAGCCAAGGCAGAAGCAGAGAAAAAAGCCAAAGCCGAAGCCGAGAAGAAGGCCAAGGAAGAGGCTGAGAAAAAGGCAAAAGCTGACGCAGAGAAGAAAGCCAAGGCAGAGGCCGAAAAGCAGGCCAAGATCGCGGCTGAGCGCAAGCGTAAAGCAGCCGAGCAGGCCAAGCTGCAAAAAGAGATGGAAGAGATGATGCAGCAGCAGCTGTCGGCTGAGGCCAATGCCCGCAGTCAGGCTGCATCGGCAGCAGCCCAGGGCGAAGTCGACAAATATGCGGCGCTCATCAAGGCCACTGTTGAGCGGTATATGATTTTGGATCCCACCATGCGGGGCAAAACATGTACTATCGGCGTACGTCTTGCGAGCAGTGGCTTTGTCATATCGGTAGATAACGGCCAGGGTGACCCGGCGGTCTGTCGTTCCGGTAAGGCGGCTGTTCTGAAAGCCAATCAACTGCCTGTGCCCAAGGATCCTGCGGCATTCGAGATGTTGAAGGAATTTAACCTGAAGTTAGAACCGAGTATCTAAGCGTGATAAAACGAGGTTGCTTGCCTTTGGTTGGCAACCTCTAGCCGAGAAAGGAATTTAACCTCTCATCTATATTGGAACCGAGTATTTAAGCCATGATCAGAAAAGTATTTTTTGCTTTGGTTGGCTGTTTGTTGCTGGGCCAGAGTGCCCAGGCGGCCCTGGACATCGTCATCACCGGCGGTATTGATAGCGCACGCCCCATCGCTGTCGCCCCCTTCAAGTGGGAAGGCAACGGGCAGTTGCCGCAGGACATCGCGGAAGTGGTCTCCAACGACCTGATGCGCAGCGGCAAGTTCAAGCCGCTGGCCCGTGGCCAGATGCCGCAGACCCCGAGCAGCAGCAGCGAGATCAACTTCGCTCCCTGGGCCTCCCAAGGGGTTGAAGCCGTGGTGGTGGGTTCCATTTCGGCAGTCGGTGACGGCACCTACAAGGTGAACTTCGAGCTGGTCGATGTGCTGAAAGGCCAGCTGGCCAAGGCACAAGGTGGCGAGAGCAACGGTTACATTCTGGATAGCCGTATGGCGACCATCCCGGGTGCCCAGATGCGCCAGTTTGCCCACCGTATCTCCGACATCGTCTATGAGCGTTTGACTGGCGAGCGCGGTGCCTTCCTGACCCGTCTGGCTTACGTCTCCGTACAGCAGGGTACCCAGTTCCCGTACCAGCTGCGCATTTCTGACTACGACGGTTACAACGAGAAGACCCTGCTGCGCTCCCGCGAGCCGTTGATGTCTCCGGCCTGGTCGCCGGATGGCAGCAAGCTGGCTTACGTGAGCTTCGAGAACCAGAAGTCCGAAATCTACGTGCAGGATATCTACACCCAGCAGCGCAGCCTGATCACCAGTTTCCGCGGTATCAACGGGGCGCCGGAGTGGTCTCCGGATGGTCGTCGTCTGGCTATCGTTCTCTCCAAAGATGGTTCACCGAACCTCTATGTGGTTGATGTCGCTAGCAAGCAGCTGACCCGCGTCACTACCAGCCGTGTGATCGACACTGAACCCTCCTGGATGCCGGACGGGCAAAATTTGTTGTTCACCTCTGAACGTGGTGGCAAACCCCAGATTTATAGCGTAAATTTGGCGACTGGTATGACTCGCCGGATGACTTGGGAAGGTGAATCCAACCAGGGTGCATCCATCACTCCTGATGGCAAAATCATGGTGATGGTGACCCGTGTTCAGGGACAGTATCGTATTGCCCGCCAGGACATGGAAAACAATGCCCTGTTGGTCCTTACCCAGAGTGCTCTGGATGAGTCGCCAAGTGTGGCTCCCAATGGCAGCATGATCATTTATGCCACCATCTATCAGGGTCGTAAGAGTCTTGCGTTGGTGTCGACTGATGGTCGCTTCAAGGCTGTGCTTCCGACCAGTAGCGGTGAAATTCGTGCACCAGCTTGGTCGCCCTTCTTGAATTGATAAAAATCCAATTGTTTTTTGTTTTGTTATAAAGGTTTAAGGAAATAGCATGCAACTCAATAAACTGCTCAAGGGTTTGGCCATCGCACTGCCACTGTTCACCCTGGCCGCTTGTAGTTCTTCTTCTGATTCCGACGCCGCTGGCGCTGAATCAGGTATGACCGACGGCATGGGCGGTGTACAAACCGGCGGCGCCAACGGCATGTTGTCCCCGGAAGAGCAGATGCGTCAGAAGTTCGAAGCACTGCAGCGTGACAACGTGATCTACTTCCCGTTCGACGGTTACGATATCCAGGGTCAGTACGCTGATCTGCTGGATGCCCACGCCAGCTACCTGCGCGAGCGCCCGAGCGTGAAAGTCCTGATCGAAGGTCACGCCGACGAGCGCGGTACTCCCGAGTACAACATCGCCCTGGGCGAGCGTCGTGCCAAGGCTGTTGCCAAGTATCTGCAAACCCTGGGTGTGCAGGCCGAGCAGCTCTCCATCGTCAGCTATGGCGAAGAGAAGCCGCTGGACATGTCCCACACCGAGGATGCCTTTGCCAAAAACCGCCGCGCGGTTCTGGTTTACTAAGGTTTGAACCGAACGAAGTTCGTTTATATGCAAGCGGCCATTTCGATGGCCGTTTTATTTGCACTAAACGCCAAGGTTTGATCCGAATGAAATCTGCATATGCGAGCGACGATGGCGCTGGCCGTTTTATCTGTACTAAACGCTAAGGTTTGATCCGAATGAAATCTGTGTACAAGCAAGCTGTCGTTGCGTTGGCCGTAATGGTTGTTCTGAATGCGCAAGCTGCGGCTCCTGTCAGCGATCTGGGTGGTGACTCGGGTGGTGGGGTTGTCCTTAGCGGCAACAACGGTGCCATCGTGCCCACCGGTAGCCTGGAAGATCGGGTTGCCCTGCTGGAGCGCACCCTCAATGCCCGTCTGCGACTGCAAGCTGAATTGCA
Source organism: Aeromonas veronii bv. veronii (assembly GCF_000820225.1). Classification (GTDB taxonomy): domain Bacteria; phylum Pseudomonadota; class Gammaproteobacteria; order Enterobacterales; family Aeromonadaceae; genus Aeromonas; species Aeromonas veronii. The sequence continues at coordinate 875 of NZ_CDDK01000041.1, read as the reverse complement.
GCAACAGGTCGACTCCCTGCAAGGGGAGGTCTCCGAACTGCGCGGTCAGCTGGAGCAGCAGACCTACCAGATGGAACAGTCGCAAGAGCGCCAGCGTCAGCTCTACCAGGAGCTCGACAAGGTTGCCAGCAGCCAGCAAGCTGCTCCAGCCGCCCCGGCCCCTGCTGCTGCCACACCGGCTGCTGCCGCCAATTACTCAACCAATCAGGATGAGAACCAGGCCTACGACGCAGCGGTCAACATGGTGCTCAAAGAGAAGAACTACGACAAAGCCATTCCGGCTTTCCAGGGCTTCATCAAGCAGTACCCCAATTCGGGCTATGTTCCCAATGCACACTACTGGCTCGGCCAGTTGCTGTTCAACAAGGGTGACAGAGCCGGAGCCTCGGCCCAGTTTTCGACCGTGGCCAACAAATACAGCAAATCCCCCAAGCGAGCCGATGCGCTGCTGAAGCTGGGTATGCTGGCGCAGCTGGATGGCAAGAAGACGGAAGCCAAATCCTTCTATGAGCAGGTGATCAAGGGCTATCCCAACACCTCGCCAGCCCAGTTGGCCAAACAGAGTCTGGCCAAGCTGTAACATTGCTGTATGTCACTGTTTTCGTAACGCTACTGTAAAAACAGCCTGCATTTGTACGCACAGTGAGCAAACGGATTTAAATTACGAATTTTCTGTTGCACCGGAAATTTAAATCCGTAATATAGGCCGCCGTCAGAGCCGAAGCAGTAATGCAGTCGGAACTGGTCGTGGTGAGGGTCGTTAGCTCAGTCGGTAGAGCAGTTGACTTTTAATCAATTGGTCGCTGGTTCGAATCCAGCACGACCCACCATTTCTCCACTCGGTGGAGACAGAATTCCCAGGTCGTTTAGCTCAG
>NZ_CDDK01000040.1:86212-184857 GCF_000820225.1 Aeromonas veronii bv. veronii | reverse complement strand
CACCCGGGTGCCGTGGGCGCGGGCCAGCCGTGCAGCTTCATGGACACTCTCGAGCGGCACTTCCAGCTGCAACAGCAGGGTGTGGGCGTCGGCGATCATCGCTTCGTGGTTTTTCACCACAGCAGGGGTGATGGCACCGTTGGCTTCGGCGGAGATACCTATGCTGTTCTCCCCCTCATCGCTCACATAGATGATGGCGATACCGGTCGGGAGCTTGGGATCGAGTTCGACGGCGCTGACGTCGATGCCATCTTTGGCAAAGCCGCTCTTCATCTGGTGACCGATGGCATCATCACCGATGCGTGCGATAAAGGAGACGGGGGCACCGAGACGGGCGGCCGCAACCGCCTGATTGGCCCCCTTGCCACCGGGCACCACCTGATAGCTGTGACCGGTCAGGGTTTCACCCGGGCGAGGAAAGTGGGGTACGCGCAGCACATGGTCTGCATTGACACTGCCCAGAACGACGAGACGATTCATGTTGACTACTCCTGATGCATCTTGGCTTGAACACTGTGATGGAGTGAGCTCAAGCCGGGAGGCACCTGAACGAAAGGGAAAAGGGGAGGCGAGCCTCCCCCTTGTGATTTATTTGCTGACCACTTGCAGCGGTACCGGAATGGATTTCTCTACCGGTTGACCTTTCAGCACCTTGTCGGCAGTCTCGACGCCGATGGCACCGATCAGGGCAGGCTGCTGGGCCACGGTGGCGGCCAGTTTACCCTTGGCTACGGCGGCTTTGCCATCGTCAGTGCCGTCGAAACCGACGATCATTACCTCTTTGCCGGCAGCTTGTACCGCGCGGATGGCACCCAGCGCCATCTCGTCGTTCTGGGCGAACACTGCCTGTACGGTCGGATGGGCGGCCAGCAGGTTTTCCATGACGTTCAGACCCTTGGTGCGGTCAAAGTCGGCAGGCTGGGAAGCCAGCACCTGCAGCTTGTTGGCCGCCACGGCCAGGGCAAAACCTTCGCCACGGTCACGGGCGGCGGAGGTACCGGCAATCCCTTCCAGCTGGATCACCTTGGCACCGGTACCCAGTTTCTCGGTGATGAAGTCACCGGCCAGCTTGCCGCCCGCCACGTTGTCGGAAGCAATGTGAGCCTTGACCTCACCCTGCGCGGCGCCGCGGTCCAGAGTCAGTACCGGGATGTTGGCGCGGTTGGCCAGACGAATGGCGTTGCCGACTGCTTCGGAGTCGGTGGGGTTGATCAGAATGGCGCCGACCTTGCGTACAGTGAGATCTTCCATGTTGGAGAGCTCTTTGGCCGGGTCATTCTGGGAGTCCAGTACCACCAGCTCGTAGCCAAGCTCTTTGGCTTTGGCTTCGGCACCCTCTTTCATGGTGACGAAGAAGGGGTTATTGAGGGTGGAGACCACCATGGCCAGGGTTTGATCGGCGGCATGGGCAGTGCCCAGCACGGACATGATGGCGGCAGCGAGCAGGGTATTGAGCTTTTTCATCATTTCATTCCTTGTGTGTGGCTTGTCTTATCAACGATTGCTTTTGTTATCGATCATCACGGCAAGCAAGATCACGCTGGCCTTGGCGATCATCTGGTAATAGGAGGATACGTCGAGCAGGTTGAGGGCGTTGTTCAGGAAGCCGATGATCAAAGCACCGATCAGGGTGCCCATGATGCGCCCCTTGCCGCCCATCAGGCTGGTACCACCCAGCACCACGGCGGCGATGGCATCCAGCTCGTAACCCATGCCCGCCGTCGGCTGGGCAGAGGAGAGACGAGAGGTAACGATAAGCCCTGCCAGTGCCGAGAGCGCGCCGCACAGACCATACACTGCCAGCTTCACCCGATCCACATTGATACCGGAGAGGCGGGTAGCCGATTCGTTGCCGCCCAGCGCGTAGATGTAGCGACCGAGACGGGTATGGTTGAGCATGAACCAGGCGAGCAGGAAGACGATGGCCATCAGCCAGATGGGCACCGGCAGACCGAACAGGTAACCGGTACCGAGCCAGGCAAAGTGATCGGCGCCGTCACTGAAACCGGTGGAGATGGGACGCCCCTCGGTATAGACCATGGTGATACCGCGCAGGGCGGTCATGGTGACCAGAGTGGCGATAAAGGCCTGAACCTTGCCCTTGGCAATGATGAGACCGCTGACGCCGCCAAGCAGGGCACCGGCCCCCAGAGTGAGGGGCACTACCAGCCAGATGGGCAGCTCCATGGCGACCATGGTGGCGGCCAGCGCACCGCACAGGGCAAGCACAGAGCCGACCGACAGATCGATACCGGCGGTAAGGATAACCAGCGTCATACCGACCGCCATGATGGCGTTGACCGAGGTCTGGCGCAGGATGTTGAGGAGGTTGTCGGCGGTGAAGAAGTTGGGGCTTAAGGCCGAGACCACACCAATCAGGACCAGCAGCGCGACCAGGGATTTGTTCTCGATCCACCACGCCTTGCTCATGACGCCACGGCGGGAAAGGGTTTGGGTTGTCATTGGGATGCCTCTTGCTCTGCTTGCCACTGTTTACCGACTGCCGCCGCCATCAGCTTCTCCTGATTGGCATCGCGGGTGTTGAACTCTGCGCTGATGCGCCCTTCGTGCATCACCATGATGCGATCACTCATGCCGAGCACTTCCGGCATTTCGGAGGAGACCAGAATGATGCTCATCCCCTCATTCTTGAACTGGTTGATCAGCTGATAAATTTCCTTCTTCGCCCCCACGTCGACGCCGCGGGTCGGCTCGTCGAGGATCAGTACCTTGGGCCGGGTCAGCAGCCCTTTGGCGATGGCCACCTTCTGCTGGTTGCCGCCGGAAAGCAGCTTTATCAGCTGATCCTGACTCGGGGTCTTGATGTTGAACAGGCGCACATAGTCGCTCACCGCCTGCCGTTCGGCCTTGCCGTCAATCTTGCCGTTGCTGATGAACTCGTCGAGGGCGCAGAGACTCATGTTTTCGCGCACCGAGAGTTCCAGCACCAGCCCATCGCCCTTGCGATCTTCGGAGATATAGGCGATGCCGGCGGCCAACCCATCCGCCGGGCTTTTGGGCACCAGAGCATGACCGTCAACTTGCACTTCACCGGCGCTGATGGGGCTGGCGCCATAGATAAGCTTCATCAGCTCGGTGCGGCCGGAGCCCATCAGGCCGCTAAAGCCCAGAATTTCCCCCTGACGCAGGGAAAAACTCACCCCGCGCACACCGGGACCGGCCAGTGCTTTCACTTGCAGGCTGACGGGGCCGAGCTCGCGCTCAAGGCGCGGATACTGCTCTTCCAGCCGCCGACCCACCATCATCTCGATGATTTTGTCTTCATCGAGATCGCTTACCGCCTTCTCGCCGATCCACTTGCCGTCGCGCAGCACGGTGACCCGGTCGCAGATCTGGAAGATCTCTTTGAGACGGTGAGAGATGTAGACGATGCCGCAACCCTGCTGGCGCAGCTCGCGGATCACCGCAAACAGTTGCTCGGTTTCGGTGTCGGTCAGCGCATCGGTCGGTTCATCCATGATGATGACGCTGGCATCGAACGACAGCGCCTTGGCGATTTCCACCATCTGCTGCTCGCCAATCGACAGATCCCCAAGTCTTGTATCCGGCCCGTGCTTGACGCCGAGTCGGCCCAGCAGGCTGCTGGCCCGCTCGCGCAACTGCGGGTGATCGATGTTGCCAAAACGGGTACGGGGTTCGCGGCCGAGGAAGATGTTGGCGGCAATCGACAACTCCGGCAGCAGGTTCAGCTCCTGATGGATGATGCTGATCCCCTGATCCTGGGAGTCGCGGGGGCCCTTGAAGTGGACCGGCTGGCCGCGGTAGCTGACGCTGCCCGCATCGGCCTGATAGATGCCGGTCAGCACCTTCATCAGGGTGGATTTGCCGGCGCCATTTTCACCGAGCAGGGCCATCACCTGGCCCGGATAGACCCGCAGACCCGCTTCGTCGAGGGCGCGCACACCGGGGAAGGTCTTGACGATCCCGGTCAGCTCCAGAATGGGTGAGAGGGGGGAGGTTGTGCTCATTTGCAGCTTCCTTGAAGAGGCCTTCTTTGAAGAATGTCAGAACGCCACACCGGCGCAGAGGATCAGGTTGGCGTAGGGAGTCACCTCGCCGCTGCGCACGATTGCCTTGCTCTGGCGGGAGCGGGTTTTGAACTCCTCATGCAGGCAGTATTCGATGGTGATGGGCTTGCCCTGGGCTGCTGCGTGGGCCTCAAGCTGATCGACCAGAGCCTGATGGGCGGCGGGGCTGATCTGCTTGATCTCGCTTGCCATGATCACCTTCTCCACCACCAGATCGGTGAGCAGGGCGGTCAGTACGGTTTCAAGGCTGGGTGTCCCCGCCATCAGCGCCAGATCGATCCGCTCCGGACCTGCCGGAATGGGCAAGCCTGCATCGCAGACGGTGATCTCGTCGGTGTGGCCCATCTGTGCCACCAGAGCACTCAGGGGAGCATTGAGCAGTACGCCTCGTTTCATACAGCACCTCATCAGGCCTTGGCCCGTCAATCTGTGAACCGCTAGGCAACCGGTTACGCAACCGGTTGCGTCATGGCGCAAAGATAGGCTTTTTACCGGGGAAGGGCCACGGCAAAACCACGGAAATGTGAAAACGATCTCAAAGGCGGGAGAAGAAGTGCAGGGGAGGAGGCAGGAAGGGTGTCAGCAGAGCCCTGACACCCTTGTTATTCATCGAGCTATTGATTTTATGGTTAGTTGGCCACTGCCTTGGCGATCGCCGGACGGCTCAGCATGCGCTGATAATGCTCGGCAACCTTGGGGAATTCACTGATCTCGACCCCATCGCTTTTCAGCCAGCCCGCGACCACGAACAGATAGATATCCGCCACGCTGAACTGCTCGCCCAGCACCCAGGGGCCTGCCAGATAGTGCTGCTCAATCTGGGCAAAGCCATCGCGCATATTGCTGGCGACTTTCTGCTGCATGGCGGCAATGGCTTGCTCGTCATCGGCCCAGCGGCTGCCACGGCGACCGTGGGCGTGGGAGACATGCACGGTGGAGGCGAGGAAGCTGTTGACCTCCTGCATGCGGGCCAGCAGGAACGGGTTGTCCAGCGGTGCCAGCTTTGCATCGGGGAAGCGCTGTGCCACATAGAGCAGCAGGGCCGGGGTCTCGGTCAGGGTGCCCTGCTCGGTGACAAGGGCAGGCACCCGCCCTTTGGGGTTGATGGCAAGATACGAAGGATCACGCTGCTCCCCTGCGGCGAGGTTGACGAGACGGGGTTGGAACGGGGCATTCGCTTCCAGCAGGGCAATCTGCACGGCCATGGCACAAGTGCCGGGAGCGAAATAGAGGGTCAGATCGGACATGAATACTCCTGATTGGCTCAGGCCACCCGCAATATCGGCGAAAAACGTGTTTTCGTGATACCTCGAGGGGTCATGAAAAAAGAGAGGGGGCAACGTTTGCCCCCACAACCAATCTACACCCCACAGGGGTAATGAAAAAGCGCAGAATTAATCGGCGTTGGCCGCCTTGTTACTCGTCATACCTGAAGCCTATCGTTCAAGGCCATTAGCTTCATGGTTAAAATAAAAACTTTTGATATTAATACTCTTTTAAATACAATGTTTTTTAAATGAGTAGATCACTGTTCTGCTTGATGCATATTATGTTAGTTCTGACTTAATATCTGACCATGCTTTTTCTAAAATTTTTTGAGACTGTTCTTCAAGCGCTTTTCGGTATGCCCCGACATTTTTTGCAACGCCATCTTTCATAACAGCTTCATTATAAAGATCATGAATAAGGGATTTAATGATTTCAGTATATTCTTTATTGGCATCTAGCATTAGGTGTATTCTAGTTCTTGATGTAATTAACTGTGAGTGATACTCATAAAACGCCTCACTAGATGAAAACTGATTGTCGATATTGCGCCTCACTCTGATTGTTGAGGCTAGACTTACGAACTGAGAAATATGTTCTCTCAACTCTGTTATCCAAGCTTGTCGCAGTTCTGCCTTTTTAGCTAAATTTTGTGATTGTTGATTTTGTTTACTTATACGACCTACTGCTATAGACGTAAATATACTACCTATACCTATTAATCCCGTAATCATTATCATAGGCCAGTCGGGCGATATTGATAATAAAAATTCTTGTCCCTCACTAGATAAGACTAATCTTTCAACACTCATATTTACTCTGTAATATAATGGTGATTGGATGGGTAATGGTAATAAATAATACCATCAATTGGACTCGGCTGTCTACTATACCTTGCTTTACATATCTTAAATTGGGCGAGATACACCTTAGAACCCATGAATCATAGCGATGATACAGGGTCGTATGTTCGATTAGCGAAGTGTAATCGGACGTTCGCGGTTTCGATAATACTGTACAGCCATTGCTTATAAACTCGTTTATTTTTCCCGTACTCCCACAATGGGGCAACTCTGAATCTGATCAAGATGGCCATATTTACCACAATCATCACCATACCCCCCTTCAAATCGGCTTTGAAGCTGGCTGTTTGAGAGGACGGTTGCTGTTCATATATGTTGCCTTGAATCGAGGTTCCCCGTGCCTCTCGGTGTTAAAGACTATTGCGCCGAGAAACCGTGCTGGTGGATAAAAAGAGAAGGGGGCAAATATTGCCCCCTTAATCCATTAACCCCGTCAGGGGGGATTAACCGCCGATTTAACCCGCTTTGGCCACCATGGCTTTCAGCTGCAGGAAGTACTGCTCGTAGAGGCGGGAGGCATCACCCACATCGGACTGGAACTCGCCCTTACGTTTGATCTCGTCGCTCGGGAAGACCATGGGGTTATTGCGAAACGCCGGGGTGAGCAGGGGAATAGCATCCTTGACCGGGGTGGGGTAGCCAATTGCCTCGGCCACCTTGGCGGCCACATCGGGGCGCATCAGGAAGTTGATCAGGGCGTGGGCCTCTTTCACATGCTTGGCCTTGGCCGGGATGGCGAGGTTGTCCATCCAGAGCACGGCGCCTTCTTCGGGGTAGGTCATCTGGATGGAGGGGTATTCGCGCTGGGCGCCGTAGGCCGAGCCGTTCCACAGCATACCGATATTGACCTCACCGGCGATAAAGGGGTCGGCCGGGTTGTCGGAGTTGAATGCCTTGACGTTTGGCATCAGCTTTTTCAGGTATTCGAACGCTTCGGCAATTTGCGCCTTGTCTTGAGTGTTGGGGCTGTAACCCAGCTGCACCAGCGCGATATGGAACACCTCGCGGGCATCGTCCATCAGCAGCAGGCTCTCTTTCCACTCCGGTGCCCAGAGCTGCTTCCAGCTGGTGACCGGCTGCTCGATGATGTCGGTGTTGGTGCCGATCCCGGTTGCGCCCCAGATATAGGGGATGGAGTAGCGGTTGTCCGGGTCGTACTCGTGGTTGAGCAGGGTAGGGTCGAGGTGCTTGAAGTTGGGCAGCTGGGCGCGATCCAGCGGCTGCAACATACCTTCTTTGGCCATTTTCGAGATGAAATAGGTGCTGGGCACCACCACGTCATAGCCGTCGCCATGGGTTTTCAGCTTGGCGTAGAGGGTCTCGTTGGATTCGTAGGTGGAGTAGATCACCTTGATACCGGTCTCTTGCTGGAACTGCTCCAGCAGGCCGTCCGGCACATATTCCGACCAGTTGTAGAAGTAGACCACCTTGTCGTCGGCCGCGTGAGCACTCTGGCTCAGCAGCGGGGTGGTGAGGGTGAGGGCGGCTGCCAGCAGGGCGCCGGCCTTGTGTTGGATTGTCATCAACAACTCCTTGGGGTTATGGGGCCTTGCGGCCCACCGTGACAGAGTTCGCCAAAGATGGCGGGGACGAAACGGGCAGGGTCAACCCTGCCGTTTGCGCAGTAACAGTTGCGCCAGCAGCACCATCCCGAGGGAGGCGACCAGCATCAGGGTGGCCAGGGCGTTGACCTCGGGGGAGACCCCCACCTTGACCATGGAGTAGATCTTGAGCGGCAGGATCTCGTAGGCCGGGCCGGTAACAAAGGAGCTCACCACCACGTCGTCCAGCGACAGGGTAAAGGAGAGCAGCCAGCCCGCCATCACCGCCGGCAGGGCCAGCGGCAGTATGATGCGGCGCAGGATGATCCACTCGCCAGCCCCTAGATCCCGCGCTGCCTCCAGCATCCGCACATCAAAACCGCACAGCCGCGAGTAGACGGTGATCACCACGAACGGCAGGCAGAAGGTGATGTGGGCGATCAGTAGCGACCAGAAGCCCAGCGCAATGCCGGTCACCACAAACAGGGTCAGCAGGGAGATGGCCATCACGATATCGGGGGACATCATCACCACAAACAGCATGCCGCTCACGTACTGCTTGCCGCGAAAGCGATAGCGAAACAGCGCCACGGCGGTGAGAGTGCCGATCAGGGTCGCTGCTGTGGCGGTGAGGGCTGCAATGGTCAGGGAGTGCTGGGCCGCCTGCATCAGGCTGGCGCTGGCAAACAGCTTCTCATACCAGCCCAGGGTAAAGCCGCGCCAGTCGATGCCATATTTCGACAGATTGAAGGAGTTGGCGATCAGCACCCCGATGGGTACATAGAGATAGCCAAACACCAGCAGCAAGAACAGAGCCTTCAGTGCGCGCATCATGCCAGCTCCCCCTTCTTGCTGAGCAGCTTGCCCGCCCGCCAGTAGCAGTAGACCAAGAGCGCCATCAGCACCGTCAGCATCACGCTGATGGCGGCGCCAAAGGGCCAGTCACGGCTGTTGAGGAACTGGGTCTTGATCAGGTTACCGATCAGCAGGTGCTTGGCGCCCCCCAGCAAGTCGGAGACGTAGAACATCCCCATGGCGGGCAGGAACACCAGCAGACAACCGGCGATGATGCCGGGCAGGGTGAGGGGCAAGATGATCCGCACCAGCCGCTGCCAGCCGTTGGCGCCGAGATCTCGTGCCGCCTCCAGCAAACGGCCATCCAGCTTCTCGATGCTGGAGTAGAGCGGCAGCACCATAAAGGGGAGCAGCACATAGACCAGCCCGATGATGACGGCCACCTCGGTATACATCATCTGCAGCGGTCGCTCGATAAGCCCCAGATCCAGCAGCCAGCCATTGATCAGCCCCCGGGTGCCGAGCAGCACTTTCAGCGCATAGGTACGAATGAGGGAGTTGGTCCAAAACGGCACCACCACCAGAAACAGCAGCAGCGGGCGGATACGCGCTGGCAGATGAGCCAGCAGCCAGGCAAAGGGGTAGCCCACCAGCAGGCAGATGCTTGTGGCGAGCAGCGCCAGCCAGAGGGAGTGGAGCAGCACCTCGAAATAGAGGGGATCCAGCAGGCGGCCATAGTTGCTCAGGGTAAAGAGCGGCGCGATAAGCTCGGACTCGTCCCGGGTCAGGAAGCTGACGCCGATGATCATCAGGTTGGGCAGGAAGACAAACAGCGTCAGCCAGCCCAGGATCAGCGCGATGGCCCCGTTGCGAAAGCCATTGTGGGCAAAGCTGTGCGGTACCCGCAGATTAGTGAGGCTCATAGGGCAGCACCACCTCCCAGCTGTCAACCCAGTGGATCGCCACCTCCTGACCCAGGCGATAGTCAAAGTCGGGGTCATCCTCGTCGAAGAACTCGGAGATAAGCAGCTGTTTGCCACTTTCGAGCTCGATCACCGAATCCAGCGTCGCCCCCTTGTAGTTGCGCTCGCGGATATTGCCCCGCAGCGCGCCACTTTGATCGTCATCCTGATCGAGAATGCGCAGATCTTCCGGGCGCAGCAGCACCAGCACCTTGTCGTCTGGCTGGAACGGCAAGGTGGTATGGAGCAGGCATTCGCGCCCCTCTACCTCGGCCTGCCAGATACCGGGCTCGCGCTGGCTGATCAGCTTGCCGTCCATCACGTTGATCTCGCCGATAAAGCGGGCCACGAACAGATTGGCTGGCGATTCGTAGATATCGCGCGGGGTGCCGCGCTGGATGATCTTGCCGCCCTCCATCACCAGGATGCGATCAGACATGGTGAGCGCCTCTTCCTGATCATGGGTGACGAAGACAAAGGTGATGCCAAGGCGACGTTGCAGCGCCTTGAGCTCGCTCTGCATCTGCTTGCGCAGCTTGTAGTCGAGCGCCGATAGGGATTCGTCGAGCAGCAGCAGGCGGGGCTTGTTGACCACGGCGCGGGCGATGGCGACCCGTTGCTGCTGACCACCAGAGAGCTGATCCGGGCGGCGGTTGGCCAGCTCGGTGAGCTGCACCATGGCGAGAGTCTCCTCGACCCGCTGGCGGATCTCGCTGGCCGGTACTTTCTGCATCTCGAGGCCAAAGGCGACGTTTTCAAACACCGTCATATGGGGGAAGAGCGCATAGCTCTGGAACACGGTGTTGATGTGCCTGTGTTCGGCGGGGATATGGGTGATCTCGTCACCGGCCAGATGGATGGTGCCACCATCGACCGATTCGAGCCCGGCCAGCAGGCGCAGCAGGGTGGTCTTGCCACAGCCGGAAGGGCCCAGCAGGGTAAGAAATTCACCGTCATAGATTTCAAGGTCAAGGTCACTCAGGATCACCTTGCCATCGTATTTTTTGCTGATCTTGTTCAGCGCGACAATTACCTGTGGATTGTTCATCATCCGCCAGTCTCACCCCAGCCAGTGGCCATCGTGTTGAAAGAGGGCCGCATTCTATGCAGCCGACACATGAAATTAAAGGCTTTTTGGCCCGAATTAGCCGCAAGTGCGCAGGAAAAACGGCTACGAATAGCAGACCAAATCGCTATAATGTGCCACCTGATTTGGTCGTTTTCGATATTGGATAGTCAATTGAGTAATAAAATGCGTATTGGCGGCTCCCTTGAGCAGTCTCTGAACCAGGGCTACCGCCTTGATCTGAAAGGGGTCATCCAGGAGGGATGGCAACAGACCCGCCGTACCGGATTTGGCCTGCTGCTGGCGATTGTCGGGGTGACGGCGATCTGGATCCTGCTAAGCAATGTGCTGCTGTTGCCCTATCTGGGGGATGACAGCCAGATGAATGTGGCCATGGTGCTGAGCCTGTTGATGACGGTGGTGATGGCCCCCATGACCAGCTCCCTCGATATGTTGGGGTTGCAGCAGTCGGTCGGGGTGCGCGCCCGGGCCAACCAGGTGTTCGACTTCTTCCGCCACTTTGTACGCCTCGGCATGCTCAGCCTGCTTGGCAGTCTGCTCACCAGCCTGTTTGGCCCGCTGTTCGATCTGCTGGGATTGCCCGCCGTGCTCTCTTTCATCCCCTCGGCCCTGATCGGCATGGGGCTGCTCTTTACCGTCCCGCTTGTGCTGGAGCGTGGCCTGACGCCGCCCCAGGCCATTCTGGTTTCTCTCAAACTCTTTGCACGCGGCTGGCCCAGCATTGTGCTGTTCCACGGCGTGATGACCGCGCTCTTCTTCCTGGCTCTGATCCCCATGGGGTTGGGGCTTATCTGGGTGGCACCGCTCTATTTCAACTGCAAGGGGATCCTCTATCGGGATCTCTGCGGGGTAGGTGTAGAGGTTAACGAGGTGACAGAAGGCCCCAACCATTTCAATGCATGATGCAAAAGGACGTTGAATGACCCGTCGATATGGAGTGACCAAGGCTGTGCGCCAGAGCCTGCTGGCCACGCTCTTGCTGCCAGGGCTGGCGCTGGCTGAGCCGGTGCTGGATCTGCAATACAGCACCTTCTACAGCCAGATGAAGACCTTTGCCAAAGGGGAGTTTGGTCACGCCAGACTGGGGTTTTATCTGACCGATCCGCAAAATGGTCAGCGCTGTGGCCTCACCTTTGCCCGGGTTGCAACCGACAGCAAGGAGGTTGCGGGCGAGGTAACAATCGATAGCGAACTGCGCCTGCCTTTTGATGAGGATCTCAACCTCGACAAGGGGATCGTGACCGTCGGCCTGAAAGAAGAGCACGCTACATGCGATATGACGGTACAGGTGATGGCCGATGCGCCGAACGGACCCGAGCTGCCGGTGGCCGAGCTGGCGGCACGTCAGCAGCAGATGCAGTCGCTGCTCGACAAGATGGCGGGCATGGTCGGCAAGCACTTCCTGCCGAAGATGGAAGGGGTGCGGATTACCCTGGTGCAGCAGAGCGGAACAGCTTATCTGATTGATGGCGCCCGTCAGGAAGCGCTGCCCTGGCAGGAAGGCCATCTGTTGCTTAGCAATGAGCAACTGGCCGCGTTCGCTGCCGGGCAACTGCGCCTGCAGGGTGACGTGCTGCGACTGACCCCCTGGTTGCACAAGGGCTGATATAGATGGTGCTGTCACGTTGGTAACAGGCAGATCAAGAAAGCAAAAAGGAGCGATCATCGCTCCTTTTTTATTGTGTGGCGTTTGCCCTGTGAGCGCGGCTTAGCGCACTTCAATCACATCCAGCATGTCCATCTCGTCGATGTCCAGCAGCGGCGCCTTTGGCATCTCGGGCGGATCAAACGCCTTGTCGCCCCCATCGATGATGCCGGAGTCGCGGTTGATGCTCTTGAAGTCAAACAGCTTGTGGTCGAGCAGGTGGCTCGGGATCACGTCCTGAATGGCGGTGAACATGGTTTCGATACGACCGGGGAAGCGGCGATCCCAATCCTGCATCATCTGCTTGATGGCCTGACGCTGCAGGTTCTCCTGCGAGCCGCACAGGTTGCACGGAATGATGGGGAAGGCTTTGACGTCGGCGTAGCGGATCAGATCCTTCTCTTTGCAGTAGGCTAGCGGGCGGATCACCACGTTCTTGCCATCGTCGCTCACCAGCTTGGGCGGCATGGACTTGAGCTTGCCACCGTAGAACATGTTGAGGAACAGGGTCTCGAGGATGTCATCGCGATGGTGGCCAAGGGCAATCTTGGTGCAACCCAGCTCCTGGGCGGTGCGGTAGAGAATACCGCGACGCAGCCGTGAGCAGAGGGAGCAGGTGGTTTTGCCTTCCGGTACCTTCTCCTTGACGATGGAGTAGGTATCTTCCTCGACGATCTTGTACTCGATACCGAGGGAGTCCAAGTACTCGGGCAGCACATGCACGGGGAAGCCGGGCTGCTTCTGATCCAGGTTGACGGCAACCAGATCGAAATGGATGGGGGCGCTGGCTTTGAGGCTCATCAGTATGTCGAGCATACCGAAGCTGTCCTTGCCGCCGGAGAGGCAGACCATGACCTTGTCGCCCTCTTCAATCATGTTGAAGTCGGCAATGGCCTGACCCACGTTGCGCCGCAGGCGCTTTTGCAGTTTGTTAAAACTGTATTTTTCTTTGGCGTTCAGCTCTTCTAGCATGCTCGTAAAACCCGGGACACAAATAAGCGCGTTATTATAGCCATGTCCCGGGGGAGGGCAAGGTGCCAGGCACCTTATGATTGATTGCGACGACTGTCGACCGGGCAGCAGTAGTCCGCCGGTTTGAGGATCAGGATGTCGCAGGAGAGGCGGTCAATCACATGTTCGGCGGTATTGCCGAGCAAAGCTGCAGAAAGCCCGGTACGCCCGACGCAGCCCATGATCATCAAGGTCGCCTTGAGCTCTTCGGCCATATCCGGCAACACCTCTTCCGGTAGCCCCTCTGCTACCCGGGTCCAGAGATGACCGATCCCGAACTTGTCGGCATGGCTGAGCAGCAGGCTTTCGTGGTGTTTGCGGATAGCTTCGTTGTAGGCGTGGGGGTCAAACTCCGGCAGCTCTATGGCCACGTTGACCGGGGTGCCCGGGTAGGTGTTGACCAGATAGAGGTTGGAGACCAGTAGTTCGGCGATGTCGCTTCCCTCCTGGGTGATCCGTTCGTTGAGCAGTTTCTGATCCGGATCGTCGCTTGAGCAGTTGATGGCGGCGATGATGTTGCCGCCCCGTTGCCAGTGCCCCTCCTTGACCAGCAGCACCGGACAGGGGCATTTGCGCAGCAGGTGCCAGTCGGTGGGGGTAAAGATGAAGGTTTGCAGGAAGCTGTGATGGTGAGTGGCTTTGACCACCAGATCGTGGCGCTGCTCCAGCACTTCCTGAATGACACACTCGAAGGGACGATTGTGCCAGACTACTTTCACTTCGCATTCGATCCCCTGTGCCCGATAGGGGATCAGGATCTCGTCCAGCCACTCACGTCGCTGTGAAATGACGCCGTCGCGCATCTCTTGCCGCTCGTCCACCGAGAGCATGGCAGTCATTTCATACGAGAAGTCATAGATGGTGAGCAGCAGGGTCAGATGGGCGTTTTCGTCCAGCTCGGCGACTTTGACTGCCCGTTCGAGGGCGATTTGACGCTCCTCTTCTGGATTGATAACCACCAGAATATTCTGATATTTGACCATCTTCTCCTCCTTGGAAAAGTCCAATGACAGCAGAATCTTAGCCATTACAGCTTAGCGCAGGAGGAGGGTATGGGGAACGTACCGGATCACATTCCAGAGGAAAGGATCCGGCAGGAAAAGCAGGAGAAAAGTGAGAGGGTAAGCGGAAAATCAGCCGCAGGGCGGGCGAGTTGCACCGGCCATCATGCCCAGCGCGACCTGATCCAGCACGGTAATGTATTTGCCTTTGACGCTGATGAGACCGGACTTCTGGAAGCGGCCGAGCAGACGACTGATGGTCTCGACAGTCAGACCCAGATAGTTGCCAATGTCACCACGGGTCATGGAGAGACGGAACTCCTTGGCGGAGAAACCGCGCTCGGAGAAGCGTACCGACAGATTGTGCAGGAAGGCGGCGAGGCGCTCTTCAGCATTCTTCTTGGAGAGCAGCAGGATCATCTCCTGATCGCCCATGATTTCGCTGCTCATCAGACGCATGATCTGCTGGCGCAGTTTGGGCATCTTGCCGGAGAGATCATCCAGCACTTCAAAGGGGATCTCGCACACCATGGCCGTTTCCAGCGCCTGGGCGAAGGAGGGGTGGGCCTGCTTGTTGATGGCATCAAAACCGACCAGATCGCCAGCGAGGTGGAACGCAGTGATCTGCTCATCCCCTTGCTCGGTGATGGTGTAAGACTTGATGGTCCCGGAACGGATGGCATAGAGCGATTTGAACTCATCGCCAGCCTTGAACAGCTCTTCACCCTTCTGGATCGGCTTCTTGCGCTCGATGATGCTGTCCAGCTGATCAAGCTCGTTGTCGTTCAGAGTGAAGGGAATACAGAGCTGACTGATGCTGCAATCCTGGCAATGAATTGCACAGCCACCGCTCTGGATACGTCTGCCAGGTTTCTTTTCCGGGATCATAGGCTCATACGAATAATTGATTTATATCAAACAAGTTTACCATCAACTCATCCGTTTTGGATAGGGTTTCAAAAGGAAGCAATGCCAATCCAGAAGGTATGTACCCCGAACAAAATGAGCAGCAGGGCACCGCCAAGGCGCAAACTGCGCAGGGTGAGCCAGTATCTCAGGCGATCGGCGAGCCCGCCCAACGCGAACAGGGTGGGCAGGGTGCCGAGACCAAAAAAGAGCATGATCAGCGCCCCGCCACTGGCCGAACCGGCCGCTGCGCTCCAGGTCAGCATGGAGTAGACCAGCCCGCAGGGCAGCCAGCCCCACACCATGCCAAAGGGCAGTGCCTGCACAGGTGAGGTGAAGGGGAGAAACTTGCCCGCCAGCGGTTTGATACGGGGCCAAAGTCTGGCGCCGAGCCGCTCCAGCAGCAAGATCCCTTGCCACCAGCCCGCCAGATAGAGACCAAGGGCGATCATCAGCAATGCGGCTACCAGCCGCAGCCCGGCGATGGCGTGTTTGCCTGCGCCCAGCTCACTGGTAGTGGCGAGCAGGCCGCCCACCAGTGCACCTGCAATCACATAGCTCAGGATCCGGCCGAGGTTGTAGTTGAGCAGATAGGCAAGCCGCCCCCAGAAGTGTTGCTTGTTGGCTGGGATCGCCATGGAGAGCGCGGCGGAGACACCCCCGCACATGCCGATACAGTGGGCAGAGCCTGCCAGTCCGACCAGCAGGGCGCCGGCCAGATCAAGGCTGTGGGTCATGGTCAGCAGGCTTTACGGGTTTGTGGGCAGGTTGCTCTTCGTCAAACAGGATGTTGGAACCCTGCCGGTCGAGATCTTCAAACTGCTCGGAGCGAATGGCCCAGAAGAAGACGACCCCGGCGATGATCACAAACAGGATGGCGATGGGGATCAGGACAAAAATTATATTCATGAGAGGTACCTTGGCGTTCATCCTTGGCAAGCGTCCCCTATGGTAACCCTGTTCGGGCAGGGGGCCAGCCGCTATCAGTGAGAAATGTGGCCTGCATCGGAGGCAGGCCACATTTTCAGCTATTTTTCGCCACCGGTCTCATCGGTTGAGGCGCATGGAGTTGGTCACCACGATGAGTGAACTGAGCGACATGCCCGCCGCCGCCAGATAGGGGGGGAGCCAGCCGCAGGCTGCCAGCGGCAGCACCAGCAGGTTGTAACCGATGGACCAGGCGAAGTTCTCGATGATGATCTTGCGGGTACGCATTGCCAGCACTCTGGCCTCGAGCAGTCGGCTCAGGTCATCGGCCAGCAGGATGGCGTCGGCGCTGTTTTTCGCCAGATCGGTGCCACCAACCATGGCAAACGAGGCGTGAGCGCCAGCCAGTACCGGCGCGTCGTTGATGCCATCGCCCACCATGATGCTGATATCTCCCTGGGCTTCCCGGGCCTTGAGGTAGGCCAGCTTGCCATCGGGCGAGACCCCCTTGACCAGCTCATCCACGCCCAGCTCGCGGGCAATCTCGTCTGCCTGCAGAGAGCTGTCGCCAGTCAGCACGGTAGTTTGCAGACCTGCTGACTTGAATGCCGCGATCAGCGCCCTGGCATCGGGGCGCAGGGTATCTTCCAGATTGAAACGGGCCAATACCTGCTGCTCGTCGGCCAGATAGATAGCCAGACCGCGGCCATGCTCTTGCGCCGGATCCAGCCCAAGCCAGCGGGCACTGCCGATGCGGTAGCGTACGCCATCCACCAGCGCTGTGATGCCGTGACCGATGACCGGGGTGATCTCGCGGGCGGATGGCAGCACTGTGATGTTGTCGGCGGGCAGCCGGAAGGCGCGGGCAATGGGGTGTTCGGATTGCGCCTCCATGGCCCGGGCGATGGCGAGGCATTGCGTCTCGTCCATCTCTGCCAAGGTGGTGGTGCCTGTCAGACTGATCTCACCTGTGGTCAGGGTGCCAGTCTTGTCCATCACGATCCGGTTTGCCTTGGTCAATATATCCAGCACATGGCCACGGCGCAGCAGGATGCCGTTGCGGGTCAGATTGGCGGTGGCCGAGGTTAGCGCAGTCGGAGTCGCCAGCGACAGGGCACAGGGGCAGGTGGCAACCAGCACGGCGAGGGTGACCCAGAACGCCTGATCCGGTTGATGGAAGTGCCAGAAGGTCCAGACCGCGGCGGTAATGATCAGCAGCACCAGAATAAAGTGGCGCGACAGCTGATCCGCCATCTGGGCGATGGCCGGTTTATCATCGAGAGCATGATCCTGCAGCCGCATGATCTGGGCGATCCGCGACTCTTCAATACGGTGGCTGACCCGGATCTGCAGCGGGGCATCTGTGTTGATGGTGCCGGCATAGACCTGATCACCGCGCTGTTTGAGCAGGGGCAGCTGTTCACCGGTCAGCATGGATTCGTTGAGGCTGGCTTGCCCTTCGATAATGATGCCGTCCGCCGGCAAGGTGGCGCCAGCCAGCACACGTACCCGATCGCCGACCTGCAAGGTCTTGGCCGCTACCTCATGCTCCCCTTCATCATCGATGCGGGTCGCCATGATGGGCACCAGTCGCGCCAGGTTGGAGCTCGATTCCGACGCCTTGCGTCGGGCCCGCAACTCGAGAAAGCGCCCCAGCAGCAGGAAGAAGACGAACATGGTGATGGAGTCGTAATAGACCTCACCGGTATTGAACACAGTGGCCCACATGGAGGCAACAAAGGCACCGATCAGCGCAAGTGACACCGACACATCCATCGACAGATGGCCCTGTTTCAGGCTGCGCCAGGCACCCACGTAAAAGGGCTGGGCCGAGTAGATCATGATGGGGGTGGAGAGCAGCAGGCTTATCCACTTGAAGTAGACCATGAACTCATCTTCAACACTGATGAATAGGTCCATATAGAGGGCCACGGCGCACATCATCACCTGCATCGAGCCCAGCCCTGCCAGTGCCAGCCGGAACATATAGCTGCGCACCTCTTTGGCGTAGAGCGCCTCCTGTTGATGGGTCTGGAACGGATAGGCGCGATAGCCGATTTGGGCAAATCCCTTGAGGATGTCACTCAGGGAGAGCTGGCCCGGATCCCACTTGATGCGGGCCCGGTGGGTGGTGGTGTTGACGTTGATGAAGCGCAGGCCCGTCAGTGTCATCAGGTGGCGTTCGATCAGCCAGGCACAGGCGGCGCAGGTGAGCCCTTCAACTGTCAGCTGGATTTCGCGAAGGGTACCGCTGTCGGTGACAAAATCCTGTTGCACTTCTGCCAGATCGTAGTGGGTGAGGGCGGCCAGCTCTTCGGGCACTAGATCTCCCTTGGTGCCGGGAGCGGTGCGGTGATCGTAGTAACTGGCGAGGCCGCACTCCATGATGGTTTCTGCCACAGCCTGACAACCGGGGCAGCACATAGGGCGAACAATCCCCTTTATCTCAAGGGCATAGCCACTATTGGCGGGTACCGGTTCGCCACAGTGAAAGCAGGGGGTCATGCGTTATGCCCCCCTGAATGCAGAATGCAAGCAGCAGGGGTGCTGGCGAACATCGGCTCGCCACAGTGAGAACAGCCGGTCATGGCTTAGCGTCCTTTCGGGTCGAGTTCGACAGATGCCAAGGTGGGCAGCTGGACGGTCTCTTGTAATCGCCACTGGTGATCAAAGGCATCGACCCGAATGTGCCACTTGCCGACCAGCGGCTTGTCGAAATGGAGGCGATAGGTGCCGCTCGCATCGGCGGTGATCATGTGTTCGCTGTCCTGACCGGCCAAGGTCGGGTGGAACAATGAGAGATAGAGAGCTTGCCCGGCAGGAATATCGCCGCTGATGGGTTTGAGGGTCAGCTCGTTGCCGTCAACCTCCAGTCCAAAGCGGATATTGAGCGCTTCGGAGCGGTCAAACTTGCTCAAGTCCTGATTGATCTCTTTCCCTTGTTTGTAATAGTCCTCGGCCACCAGATTGACCCCATCCTTGCTGGCGATGATGGCGGTGGCGATACTGCCGACAACGGCGGCAGTGGGGAGGGCGATGATAAACCAGGGCCAGAATTGGTGATACCACGGTTTGGATAGAGGTTGGGTCATGATTGCTACTGCCATGAAACGAATGATTAACGTGGAAGATGGTTTTTACGCAACACAAGATAACAAAAAGCCTCGAGGAGTCGAGGCTTTTTGCTGTGTAATCACGTGTTTATCACATGTTACAACGTTACGGACGAACCTTATTTGGCAGACTGTTGATGAGACAGGCTGTAAACGTAGGAGGCCAGCAGGTGAACCTTGTCCTCACCCAGAATATCTTTCCAGGCTGGCATCACGCCGTGACGACCGTGGGTGATGGTTTGCACCACCACTTCGCGGGAGCCACCGTAGAGCCAGGTGTTGTTGGTCAGGTCTGGCGCACCGACGGCAATACCGCCCTTGGCATCGGCCCCGTGGCAGGCTGCACAGATGGCAAAGCGAGCTTCACCTTTCTTCGCTTCGACCAGGTCGACCTTGCGACCGGAGAGGCTCAGCACATAGGAGGCCACTTCCTGAACGCCATCTTTGCCGAGGATTTCACCCCAGGCAGCCATGATCCCCTGACGACCGCCCATGATGGTGGTCTTGATTTGATCAGGCTGGCCGCCCCATTGCCATTCGCTGTCGGTCAGGTTCGGGAAACCGCGACCACCGCGGGCGTCAGAGCCGTGGCACTGGGAGCAGTTCTGCAGGAACAGACGCTGACCCACTTTCAGGGCTTCCGGATCCTTGGCGATCTCGGTGATGGCACGATAGGTTTTGCCATCCGCTTCATAGGTGAGTTCACGGAACTTGGCGCCGTAGATCTCGTCAGCCTTGGCGACCTCACGGTCATACTCCACCGCGCGACCTTCAGCCTTGGCCGATTCGGTTGCAGCCTTGGACTCGGCCAGCGAGCGCACGTCCTGGTTGGAACTTTGCCAGCCCAGCAGGCCTTTGAAGTTGCCAAGCCCCGGGAAGGCGATCAGATAGACCAGACCGGTGACGATGAAGAAGAGGAACATGTAAGTCCACCACTTCGGCAGCGGGTTGTTGATCTCCTCGATGCCATCGAAGGAGTGACCCATCGATTTGCCTTCTTCAACACCCATCTTGTCCTTGCGGCACCACATCAGCAGCAAGAAGCAGCCGAGGATGGTTCCCAGACTGATGACAGTCACAAAAATGCTAAACAGAGTGCTCATTATTGTTTCGCTCCTGCGTTCTTTTTATCAGCACCGGGTTGCTCATCATCGGCAAAAACCAGATTGGCAGCCTCGTCGAAAGAGGTCTTGCGGCGTTTGCTGTAGGCCCAGACGATGATGCCAATCATGATGGCCATCAACAGCAGGGTATACAGACCGCGAAATGTGCCGTAGTCCATCTTCGCCTCCTTATTTCAGGGCATGACCCAGTGATTGCAGATAGGCCACCAGCGCATCCAGCTCGGTTTTGCCCTTGACGGCTTCGCCCGCACCCTGAATATCGGCGTCGGTATAGGGCACACCGAAGTGATCGCGGAACAGCGCCAGCTTCTTGGCGGTCATCTCGCCGGTCAGCACATTGGTATCAAGCCAGGGGTAGGCGGGCATGTTGGATTCCGGTACCACATCGCGCGGGTTGATCAGGTGAACCTTGTGCCACTCATCGGAGTAACGGCCACCGACACGGGCCAGATCCGGACCAGTACGCTTGGAGCCCCACAGGAAGGGGTGCTCCCAGACGCTCTCACCGGCGACCGAGTAGTGACCGTAACGCTCGGTTTCGGCACGGAACGGACGGATCATCTGGCTGTGGCAGTTGGTGCAGCCTTCGCGAATGAAGATGTCGCGTCCTTCCATCTGCAGAGCGGTGTAGGGCTTGAGGCCCTCCACCGGCTCGGTGGTCTGCTTTTGGAAGAACAGCGGAGTGATTTCAACCAGCCCTCCCAGACTGATGGCGAAGATGATGCCGACCACCAGCATGGGAACGCTTTTTTCAAATATTTCGTGACGGTTATTGTTGCTCATGGGTTGACCTCTTCAATCATGCTGGCTGGGCGACAGGTTCCAGAGAACCTTTGGGCGCAGTGATGGTGCGATAGGCGTTGTAAGCCATCAGCAACATGCCGGTGACGAAGAAGCAGCCACCCAGGAAGCGCACGAAATAGAAGGGATAGGATGCCTGCAGCGCTTCAACGAAGCTGTAGGTCAGGGTGCCGTCTTCGTTGACTGCACGCCACATCAGGCCCTGCATCACGCCGGAAATCCACATGGCAACGATGTAGAGCACGGTGCCCACTGTCGCCAGCCAGAAGTGAACGTTGATCAGCTTGACGCTGTACATCCGGCCCTGGCCGAACAGGTTCGGGATCAGGTGATAGACAGCACCGATGGAGACCATGGCAACCCAGCCCAGCGCACCGGAGTGCACGTGACCGACGGTCCAGTCGGTGTAGTGGGAGAGGGCGTTGACGGTTTTGATCGCCATCATCGGGCCTTCGAAGGTCGACATGCCGTAGAAAGAGAGGGAGACGATCAGGAAGCGCAGGATGGGGTCATAACGCAGTTTGTGCCAGGCACCGGAGAGGGTCATGATACCGTTGATCATGCCGCCCCAAGAGGGTACGAACAGGATCAGGGACATAACCATGCCCAGCGACTGAGCCCAGTCAGGCAGTGCGGTGTAGTGCAGGTGGTGCGGACCGGCCCAGATATAGAGGGAGATCAGCGCCCAGAAGTGGACGATGGAGAGACGATAGGAGTAAACCGGACGACCGGCCTGCTTGGGCACGAAGTAGTACATCATCCCCAGGAAGCCGGCGGTCAGCAGGAAGCCTACCGCGTTGTGGCCATACCACCACTGCACCATGGCGTCCATGGCGCCGGAGTACATGGAGTAGGACTTCATGCCGGAGAGCGGCACTTCCATGTTGTTGACAATGTGCAGCACCGCAACGGTGATGATGAAGGCACCGAAGAACCAGTTCGCCACATAGATGTGGGAGGTGGTGCGCTTCATCAGTGTGCCGAAGAAGACGATGGCATAGGTAACCCATACCACAGTGATGGCGATATCAATCGGCCACTCCAGCTCGGCATACTCTTTGGCGGAGGTGAAACCCAGCGGCAGAGAGATGGCGGCAGAGAGGATGATTGCTTGCCAACCCCAGAAGACGAAGGTTGCCAGCGGGCCACCAAACAGCCTGGTTTGACAGGTGCGCTGCACCACGTAGAAGGAGGTGGCCATCAGTGCACTGACGCCGAAGGCGAAGATCACTGCGTTGGTATGGAGGGGCCGCAGACGACTGTAAGTCAGCCACGGGGTCTCGAAGTTGAGGGCAGGCCAGATCAACTGGGCTGCGATCAGTACGCCAACCGACATGCCGACAATTCCCCAGACAATCGTCATGACGGTAAACTGGCGAACAACGGTGTAGTTGTACTCAGGATGGTTAGTTGTATGGCTCATCGTTATATTCCGCTTCCGATGCTGCTGTTGTTTGGTTTTGTATCCGGAGGACCGGACTGGCTTCATCAGCCACCGCCGACCAGTTGTTAACATCTGTTAACGAAAGGAAAAGCAAAAGATGGCTAAATGAAAACTGCATGGGAATGATACTGAAGTGACAGGTAAAATAACAGTATAAACAGTGATATATTTGGCTCCGTCCGGTCTCGATATGGCAGTTTTTTACCTTGTTCGAGATCACAAAAAACTATTTTAATTGCATCTTAATCGGGCTGTTTTTGATGAAAGAGAGACTTACCGCACGTAAAGTTTTGCACCTCGTACTGGTATTGGCGCTGTTATTGGCGCTGATGGCCTATCGCACCTGGTTTTCGGCCGATAACAGCGTCTCTGCTGACCAGAAAAAAGATCAGATTTGTGATCTTTCCCACACCCCTTGCAGCGCGCTGATTGGTGACAAGCCGCTGACGGTCGCCATCAAAGAATTACCGCTGCGCGCCGAACATGACTTTGCCATCGCTATTACCGGCGGCGATCCGGCCATCAAGCCGGTGAAAGCGACACTCGAAGGCAAAGATATGTTTATGGGCACAATTCCGGTGAGCTTTGAAGAAATAGACGGACAGTGGCAGGGGGTAACCCAGGTGGGGAGCTGTACATCACCCGTCATGATCTGGTTGTTAAATATCGAGTGGAGTAATGGTCAACGCCAGCAATTGGCGCTTTCCGTTGCCCGGGAATAATGGCGCAAGAGGTGGGGAGTGGAAAAAATATTTGAAATTTCCCGGCCAGGCGTTACCTTCCCCAAACCATCAGGGAGTGAAGTTCATTTAATCATGATTGAAAAACAACCGTTTTATCGCACCCTCAACCAGCAGGCCAAGGCGCTGCTGGAGGGGGAAACCGATCTGATTGCCAATCTGGCCAACCTCTCCGCACTGCTTAATCAGGAGCTGGAGGAGATCAACTGGGTCGGTTTTTATCTGTTGCAGGGCGAGACCCTGGTATTGGGGCCATTTCAGGGCAAACCGGCCTGCGTGCGGATCCCGGTTGGCCGCGGTGTGTGTGGTACGGCAGTGGCAGAGGGGAGAACCCAGCTCATTGACGATGTCCACCAGTTCGACGGTCACATCGCTTGCGATGGTGCGAGCAACTCGGAAATCGTGATCCCGGTGCGCCGTGGTGGCGAGATCATCGGGGTACTCGATATCGACAGTCCGATTTTTAACCGTTTCGACCAAGAAGACCGGATTGGCCTCGAAGAAACGGTGCAAATTTTGGAAAGCATGCTCTAAGTCATTGCTAGATGGTTCGCAAAAGGCCCCAAGCTCTCTATAATGGGGCCTTTGTTGTGCTCGGGACGTGCCCGTGCGTTTATATGAAAGCCAAGGTTATACATGGAAAACACTGAGAAGCTGAAGAACAGTAAAGAGATCGTTGCCTACCTGGTCGAGAAATTCCCGGCCTGCTTCGTTGCTGAAGGAGAGGCCAAGCCGCTCAAGATTGGCATCTTCCAGGATTTGGCCGAGCGTCTTGCTGACGATGCCAGAGTCTCCAAGACCATGCTGCGTTCCGCACTGCGTCAATACACCTCCAGCTGGCGCTACCTGCACGGTCTCAAAGCTGGCCAGGCTCGCGTTGATCTGGATGGCAACCCGGGCGAGCTGCTGACCGAAGAGCACATCGAGCACGCCAAGCAAGCTCTGAAAGAGAGCAAAGAGCGCGTATTCGCCAGCCGTCGTACCAATACCAAAGAGAAGGATGAGAAGGCTAAGAAGCCCCGTCGTCCTGCTGTGCGCAAAACCGAGAAAGCTGATGTAGCTGCCAAGCCGAAAGCTGCCGCCAAGGCACCGGTCGCTGATGCTCCGCTGGTTAAAGTGGATGCCGCTACGCTGAAAGTGGGCCAGGATGTGCGCGTCGTTATGGGTAAATTCCCGGTTCCGGCAACCATCAAGGAAGTAACCAAGGACGATGTACAGGTCCAACTGCAGACCGGCATGATGGTGCGGGTCAAATCAGAGCACTTGGTTCTCTAAGGAGACAAATGTTGAAGCATGGCGTAATTCGTTTTTCCCTCGTTGCCTGTAGCCTGGCGCTTGCCGGGCTTGCACAGGCCATCGAGCCGGTGCTCAAGGAGAGTGATTTGCCTGTGTTGGCTCAAGAGAGCCAACATGCTACGGCCAGCAAGCGAATTACCAATCTGTTTACCCGCTCGCACTACAAACAGTTCAAGCTGGACGATGCCTTTTCCTCCGTGATTTTCGATAAATATCTGGAGAATCTGGACTACAGCCGCAACCTGTTTTTGGCCTCTGATATCAGCCGTTTTGAAAAGTACCGTAACGGTTTTGACACCGACCTCGAAAGAGGCCGTCTGGCTCCCGCCTACGAGATGTTCAACCTGAGTCAGCAACGGCGTTATGAGCGGTTCGAATACGCCCTCAAACTGCTTGATACTCCTTTCGATTTTACCCAGACCGACAACTATGTGTTTGATCGGGAAGGGGCGGCTTGGCCCAAAGATGAAGCAGAGCTCAACGAGCTGTGGCGTCAGCGGGTCAAGTTCGATGCCCTGAGCCTCAAGCTCAGTGGCAAGGAGTGGCCCGAGATCAAGGAGCTGCTTGGCAAGCGTTACAACAACGCCATCAAGCGGATGTCCCAAACCGAGAGCGAAGATGTCTTCCAGCTCTTCATGAACTCCTTCGCTCGCGCCATCGAACCGCACACCAGTTACCTCTCACCGCGCAGTGCCGATCGTTTCAATACCGAGATGAACCTCTCGCTCGAGGGGATTGGTGCCGTGTTGCAGGCGGAAGATGACTTTACCGTCATCCGTTCTCTGGTGCCTGGTGGCCCGGCTGCCAAATCCAACCACCTCAAGCCCGATGACAAGATCACCGGGGTAGGGCAGGAAGATGGCAAGATTGTCGATGTGATCGGCTGGCGTCTTGATGACGTGGTCGAGCTCATTAAGGGGCCCAAGGGGAGCAAGGTCAAGCTGGAGATCCAGCGCGGCAAGGGCGCAACTGCCAAGACCGAGCAGATCGAGCTGACCCGCGACAAGGTGCGCCTTGAAGACCGGGCTGCCAAGTCCAAGGTGATTAACGCCGAAGGCAAGAAGATTGGGGTCATCGAGATCCCGAGTTTCTACGTCAATCTGCACGATGACGTGATCAAGGAGCTCTCCAGCCTGAACAAGAAGAAAATCGATGGTCTGATCATCGATCTGCGCGGTAACGGCGGTGGCGCACTGACCGAAGCTTCCGCCCTCAGCGGTCTCTTCTTTGCCAGCGGTCCCGTGGTGCAAATTCGTGATCATATGGGCCGTATCACGGTCAATGGCGATGACGATGGCAACGTCTACTACGGTGGGCCCATGTCGGTGATGATCGACCGCTACAGTGCCTCGGCCTCCGAGATCTTCGCTGCCGCCATGCAGGATTATGGCCGCGCGTTGATTCTGGGTGAAAACTCGTTCGGCAAGGGGACGGTGCAGCAGCATCGCAGTCTCGCCAAGGTCTATGACTTCTACGAGCAGCCGCTGGGTCACGTGCAGTACACCATCGCCAAGTTCTACCGGATCGACGGTGGCAGCACCCAGAACAAGGGCGTTGCGCCGGATATCAGCTTCCCGACACCGGTTGCTCCGGAAGAGACGGGCGAAAGCCGCGAGTTCAATGCGTTGCCGTGGGACAAGATTGCCTCCGCCAACTACGAGAAACTCGGTAACTTCGCCAGCGTACTGCCCAAGTTGCAGGCGGCGCACGATGCCCGGATCGCCAAGGATCCCGAGTTTGCCTATGTGATGCAGGACATCGCCGACTACAAGGAGGAGAAAGACAAGAAGTCGGTCTCCCTCAACGAGGCGGAACGTGTTGCAGAGCAGGCGAAACAGGATGAGAAAGCGCTCAAACGTACCAACGAGCGTCTGGCACGTCTTGGCAAGCCGGCGGTGAAGAGTCTGGATGAACTGCCCGCTGATTTTGAAGCGCCCGATGAGTATCTCATCGAAGCGGCCAATATCACTGCGGATCTGGCCAAGGTCAGCAAACGCAGCTGACAAGGCACCTCCAATGCACAAGGGCGACTGCGGTCGCCCTTTCTTTTTGTCTGGCGTATCTGACGTAATGCAAATTGTTTGACCCCGCCAGTTGGTTGTGACAGCCTCTTTCTCGCCTTTAACAAGCGTGGAAGCAGACAATAATGACCGATCACTCCCAGGCCATGACGGCCAAATTTCGCCAGGATTATCAGGCGCCGCTCTACTGGATCGACACCATCGACCTCGATTTCCAACTGCAGGAGCCGCTGACCCAGGTCACCGCCATCACCCGCATTCGTCGCAACGGCGAGCACAATGCGCCGCTCGTCCTCGATGGTGAGCAGCTGACCCTCAAAAGCGTTGCTATTGATGGCATTCCCTGTGACCACTACGAGCAAGGCGAGAGCAGTCTGACCCTGTTCAACCTGCCGGCCGAATGTGTACTGACCATCGTCACCCTGCTGGATCCGGCTGCCAACACCGCGCTGGAAGGGCTTTACAAGTCTGGCGATGCCTACTGCACCCAGTGTGAAGCGGAGGGCTTTCGCCGCATCACCTATTATCTGGACCGCCCCGACATTCTGGCGCGATACAGCACCCGCATTACTGCCGACAAAGCCCAGTTCCCCTTCTTGCTCTCCAATGGCAACAAGGTTGACAGCGGTGATTTGGATGGCGGCCGTCACTTCGTGCAGTGGCAGGATCCTTTCCCCAAACCGAGCTACCTGTTTGCGCTGGTGGCCGGTGATTTCGATGTAGAGCGCAGCCACTACACCACCGAGAGCGGCCGCAAGGTGGCCCTCGAGATCTTCGTCGACAAGGGCAACCTCGATCGCGCCGGTTTTGCCATGGAGAGTCTCATCAACTCCATGCGCTGGGACGAACAGCGTTTTGGCCTCGAGTATGATCTCGACATCTACATGATCGTTGCGGTGGACTTCTTCAATATGGGCGCCATGGAGAACAAGGGGCTCAACATCTTCAACTCCAAGTTCGTGCTGGCCAATCCGGCCACCGCTAC
Organism: Aeromonas veronii bv. veronii; assembly: GCF_000820225.1. Classification (GTDB taxonomy): domain Bacteria; phylum Pseudomonadota; class Gammaproteobacteria; order Enterobacterales; family Aeromonadaceae; genus Aeromonas; species Aeromonas veronii. The sequence continues at coordinate 157,280 of NZ_CDDK01000040.1, read as the reverse complement.
CGACAGCGACTACCACGGTATCGAGCGGGTGATCGGTCATGAGTATTTCCACAACTGGACCGGCAACCGCGTCACCTGTCGAGACTGGTTCCAGCTCAGCCTGAAAGAGGGGCTGACAGTGTTCCGGGATCAGGAGTTCTCCTCCGATCTGGGCTCCCGTGGCGTCAACCGCATCAACAACGTGCGTACCGTGCGCGGCCCGCAGTTTGCCGAAGATGCCGGCCCCATGGCGCACCCGATCCGCCCGGATGTGGTGATCGAGATGAACAACTTCTACACCCTGACCGTCTATGAGAAGGGGTCGGAAGTGATCCGCATGATGCACACCCTGCTGGGGGAAGATGCCTTCCAGGCTGGTATGCGTCTCTACTTCGAGCGTCACGACGGCTCGGCCGCTACTTGCGATGATTTCGTGCAGGCGATGGAGGATGCTTCCGGTGTCGATCTCGGTCGTTTCCGCCGCTGGTACAGTCAGTCCGGCACACCCGAGCTGACCGTGACCGACGAGTATGATGCCGCCAGCGGTATCTATCGCCTTCATGTGAGCCAGCATACCCCGCCGACTCAGGATCAACCGCAAAAGCTGCCGCTGCATATCCCTCTCGACATCGAGCTTTATGACGAGCAGGGTGCCGTCATTGCGCTGCAGTATCAGGGAAAGGCCATCGGCAACGTGCTCGACGTGCTGGAAGCGGAGCAGACCTTCGAGTTCGATCGGGTGCCGGTCAAACCGGTTCCCTCCCTGCTGCGGGACTTCTCCGCGCCGGTCAAGCTGCACTATGACTACAGCGACGAAGCGCTCGCCTTCCTGATGCGCTTTGCCCGCAACGAGTTTGCCCGCTGGGATGCGGCCCAGATGCTGATCAACAAAGCAGTCATCGATGGGGTGGCACGGGTCCAGCATGGGCAGGGGGTTGAGCTCTCCCAAACCCTGCTGGCCGCCTTCGTCGCCATTCTGGACGACAGCGATCTCGATTTGGCCCTCAAGGCGGAGATCCTGGCGCTGCCCGGTGAAGCGACCCTGGCCGAGCTGTTCGAGGTGGCCGATATTGATGCCATCCATCAGGTGCGCGACGCGATCCACACCCGTCTTGCCGAGGCCTTTGGCGCGCGTTTGGCGGCAACCTATCAGAGTCTGCGTCTGAATGGTTATCAGGTGGTGCATGCCGACATGGCCAAACGGGCCCTCAAAGGGGTGGTGCTCGGCTATCTGGCTGCGCTGGATACGGAGCATGCTGATGCGCTGTTGCGCGAGCAGTATGCAACTGCCGACAACATGACCGACACCCTGGCGGCACTGCAGGTGGCCAACGGCTATCTGTTGCCATGCCGCGCTGCGCTGCTGGCCGATTTTGAAGGCAAGTGGGCCAAAGATGGACTGGTGCTGGACAACTGGCTGCGGCTGATTGGCAGCAAGCCGGCTGCCGATGTACTGAGCGAAGTGAAACAGGCAATGAGTCACCCCACTTTCAGCATTCGCAATCCGAACCGGCTGCGGGCGCTGATCGGCAGCTTCGCCATGAGCAATCAGATGCAGTTCCATGCGGTGGATGGCAGCGGTTACCGTTTCCTGACCGATCTGCTGATCGAGCTCAACGAGGTCAATCCGCAGGTGGCCTCCCGCCTCATCACTCCGCTTATCCAGTTCAAGCGACTGGATGAGGCGCGCAAGGCGCTGATCCGCGCCGAGTTGACCCGCCTTGCCAACCTTGAGGGGCTGGCACGGGATCTGTTCGAGAAGGTAAGCAAGGCGCTGCAGCAGTAAGTGTCGACGGGGCAGGGGCGTTAATGCGCCTGCCCCTATCGTGTGATTTGTCGTGTGATCAGGAGCAAGCGTGAAGCAGTTTACTTTTCGGCTCTCATTGAATAGCGATGAGGTGATGCTGATGTATCAGGGCCATGCCAGACGGCTGGTGGTGCGCAGCGAACAGGGATTGACCCTGGAACTTGGCATAGAAAAAATACGGCCCTTTGTCGCCATCAATGGTGTGCATGGCTATTTTCGGCTCAAAACCCAGGACGATTACCGCTTTATCAGTCTCGAACGCATAAATTAACAAAAATCGAACAGATTACCGACTGTTTATCTGCTTTGCGTCACTATCTATCCGGTAAACTGGTACAAAGGTAGTGGGAATTTCTGTATTTTTGGTTATTTGCAAAATTTCTCACAGTTTAAGCCGTGATCTGCACCTTGTTTTTAACATCTCGTTAGCACCTTTCCTCGCCTTCCCTTATCCAAGCCATTACACTTCGCAACAACTCTGCACCAGCGGGTAACCAGGGTGGTTGCCTCTGCGTCGGTGGTTAATGTCGTCCGATAAGGAATATAAAAATGGCATTGAAAGACGCCCCTACCTCAGTTCTGCTCGAAAACGTTCTCAGCCTGATCCATCAGAAGTTGCCCAAAAACAGCGCCTCTCTGGTCGAGCGCTTCGTTGCCAAGTTCTACGGCAACATGGCGAGCTCCGACCTGCACGATCGCAATGACAGCGATCTCTACGGCGCGGCCCTGAGCCTTTGGAATGCCCTCAATCAGCGCAGCGGTACCGATCCCTACATCCGGGTCTACAATCCCGAGCTAACCCGTCACGGCTGGCAATCGCCCCATACCATCGTCGAGGTGATCCTGCAGGACTCGCCCTTCCTGGTGGACTCCATCCGGATGGCGCTCAAGCGACTCAATATCACTGCCCACATGATGCTGCACCAACCGCTGCACCTCATTCGTGGTGCGGATGGCAAGATTGACGCCATTCTGGCGCTCGACAACACCGACGGGCAGACCTCGGTTGAAACGGCCTTCCTTATCGAGATCGATCACCTCACCAGCGAGGAGCAGATGGCCGCGCTGGCTACCGAGCTCAACTCGGTGGCCGGTGAAGTGGCGCTGGCAGTGGGCGACTGGCAGCCCATGCTGGCCAAGCTCAATGAGATCATCGACGAACTGCCCAAGCGCAAGCACCCGGTCAGCAAGGAGGAGGTGGCCTCCTGCGTTGCCTTCCTCAAATGGGTGGCAGCCCACAACTTCACCCTGATGGGGTATCGCCGCTACGACGTCAAAGCGGTGGAGGGGGATCACGAGATCCTGCCGCAGGCCAACTCCAGCCTGGGGCTGATGAAGAACTCAATCAAGGAGGTGGGCCAGCGCCTTGGCAACATGCCAGCCAGCGCCCGTCACGCCGCTCTGAGTTCTGACCTGCTGATCCTCACCAAATCCAACAGCAAGTCCCGGGTGCACCGTCCGGCTTATGTGGATTACATCGGCATCAAGCGCTTTGACGAGCATGGCAAGGTGATCGGGGAAGATCGCTTCATCGGCCTCTACGCCTCTTCCATCTACAACACCAGCGCGACCCAGATCCCGCTCATCAGCCATCGTCTCGAGCGCATCATGGCCGCCTCCGGTCATGAGAAGGGCTCCCACGCCTACAAGGCGCTGCTGAACGTGCTGGAAACCTATCCCCGTGACGAGCTGATCCAGGCCCGCGAAGAGGAGCTGTTGGCCACCGGTCTTGGGGTGCTGGAGATGCAGGAGCGGGACATGCTGCGACTGTTCGTGCGCCGCGATGTCTATGGTCGCTTCTTCTCCTGCATGGTCTATGTCACCAAGGAGCGCTACAACACGGCGCTGCGGATCAAGACCCAGCAAATTTTGCAGAAGTATTTTGGCAGCAATGAAGAGGTGGAGTTTAACGTTTACTTCACCGAAGGCGTGCTGGCGCGGACCCACTACATAGTGCGGGTCAACAACAACAACGTGGACGTGGATGTGAACGAAGTACAGAACAACCTGATTGAAGCGGCCCGCAGCTGGGACGACAGACTCGACTCCGTGCTGCTTTCCCACTATGGCGAGGCCCGTGGCAACGAGCTGCGCCGCCGTTTCAGTACCGCCTTCCCCCGTGCTTACAAGGAAGATGTGCTGCCTGGCTCTGCCGTGGCCGACATCATGGCGCTCGATAACCTGAGCGAAGCCGAGCCGCTGGGTATGCTGTTCTACCGCGCCCAGGAGGAAGAGAACGACCGTCGGGTTCGGCTCAAGCTGTTCCACCGCACCGAGCCCATTCACCTCTCCGATGTGCTGCCGATGCTGGAGAACATGGGGCTGCGGGTGATCGGCGAGACCCCGTATCAGGTTCGCACTCCGGGTGGCGATCTGTTCTGGATCCTCGACTTCTCCATGCTGCTGCATGGCGAGCAGCCCTTTGATCTGGCCCAGAGCCAGCAGCGCTTCCAGCAGGCGTTTGCTGCCATCTGGAACAAGCAGCTGGAAGATGACGGCTTCAACCGGCTGGTATTGGGGGCGGGACTTACCGGCCGTCAGGTGTCGGTGCTGCGCGCCTATGCCAAATACATGCGCCAGACCGGCGTCTCCTTCAGCCAGTCCTATATCGAAGAGACCCTGACCCGTTACCCTGATATCGCCCAGCTGCTGTTTACCCTGTTCGAGCAGCGCCTCGACCCGGCCGGCAAGCAGGATGCCAAAGCAGAAGCCAAGTTGCACGAGGAGCTTGCCACCAAGCTGGATCAGGTGGCTAATCTGGACGACGATCGCATCATTCGCCGCTATGTGGAGATGATCGATGCCACCCTGCGCACCAACTACTACCAGCTGGACAAGGCGGGCAACATCAAGCCCTATATCTCCTTCAAACTGGCGCCGTCCAGCATCACCGATATGCCGCTACCGCTGCCCAAGTTCGAGATTTTTGTCTATTCGCCGCGAGTGGAAGGGGTACATCTGCGCTGGGGTAAAGTGGCTCGTGGCGGTCTGCGCTGGTCCGATCGCAAGGAGGACTTCCGTACAGAAGTGCTGGGTCTGGTGAAAGCCCAGCAGGTGAAGAACACCGTCATCGTGCCGGTGGGGGCCAAGGGCGGTTTCTACTGCAAACAGATGCCGATGGGGGCAACCCGCGCCGTCATTCAGGAGGAGGGAAAGGCCTGTTATCGCCTGTTTATTCGCGGCCTGCTCGATGTGACTGACAACATCATCGGCGGCGAGGTGATCCCGCCGACATCCGTGGTGCGTCACGACGAGGATGACTACTACCTGGTGGTCGCCGCCGACAAGGGCACGGCGACCTTCTCCGACATCGCCAACGAAATAAGCCTCGAGTACGGCCACTGGCTCGGCGATGCGTTCGCCTCCGGCGGCTCGGTCGGTTACGACCACAAGAAGATGGGCATCACCGCCCGCGGTGCCTGGGAGTCGGTCAAACGGCATTTTCGTGAAATTGGCGTCAACTGCCAGACCACCGACTTCACTTGCGTGGGGATTGGGGACATGGCCGGCGACGTGTTCGGCAACGGCATGCTGCTCTCCGAGCACACCCGGCTGGTGGGCGCGTTCAACCACATGCACATCTTCGTTGACCCGACCCCGGATGCGGCCAAGAGCTTTGTCGAGCGCCAGCGGCTGTTCGATCTACCGGGTTCCAGCTGGGATGACTACAACCGCGAGCTGATATCACAAGGGGGCGGCATCTTCCTGCGCTCGGCCAAGTCCATCAAGCTGAGCCCCGAGATGCAGACACTGCTCGGCACCGACAAGGCCAGCATGGCGCCGAACGAGCTGATCAAGGCGCTGCTTTGCCTCAATGTCGACCTGCTGTGGAACGGCGGTATCGGCACCTATGTGAAGAGCGCTCGCGAGAGCGATGGGGAAGTGGGCGATCGCAGCAACGACGCACTGCGGGTCAATGGTCGCGATTTGCGGGCCCGCATCGTGGGCGAGGGGGGGAACCTTGGCTTCACCCAGCTCGGTCGGGTGGAGTACGCCAGTCAGGGCGGTCGCATCAATACCGATTTTACCGACAACGTGGGCGGGGTGGATTGCTCCGACAACGAGGTGAACATCAAGATCCTGCTCAACCAATTGGTGGCGGCAGGGGATCTGACACTCAAGCAGCGCAACCAGATGCTGTATGAGATGACCGACGATGTGGCGCAGATCGTGATCACCAACGCCTATCGCCAGTCCCAGTCTATCTCGGTCACCAGCTTCCGCGGCTCTGAACAACTGAAAGAGCAGCAGCGCTTTATTCAGGGACTGGAGCGGGAAGGCAAGCTCGATCGTGCGTTGGAGTTCCTGCCATCCGATGAGGAGCTTTCCGAGCGGATGGCGGCAGGGCAGGGACTGACCCGCCCCGAACTGGCGGTGCTGGTGGCTTACGGCAAGATGGTGCTGAAAGAGCAGCTGAACTGCCCGGAAGTGACCGACGAGCCCTTCCTCGCCAACATGCTGGTCACCAGCTTCCCGACCAAGGTGCAGCAGCAGTTTGGTGCCCAGCTGGCCGATCACCCGCTACGCGGCGAGATCATCGCTACCCGTGTGGCCAACATGTTGGTCAATGACATGGGGCTCAACTTCGCCAGCCGGATGAAGGACGAGACCGGTGCCTCGGTCGCCGAAGTGGCCTGCTGCTTTGCCATGGCCCGCGAAGTGTTTGGTATGAACCAGCTGTGGCGTGATATCGAAGGGTGCGACAACCTGGTTGATGCCCAGACTCAGCTCGAGCTGATGTTCTACAGCCGCCGCATTGTGCGCCGAGCCACCCGCTGGTTCCTGCGTGCCCGTAATCGCAGCTGGAGTATCAGCGAGAACATCGCCTTCTTCCGTCCGGCGTTCGAGACCTTAGGGAAGCACCTCTACGAGGTGATGGATGAGAGCGAAGTGGCCGAGCATCGTCAGGCTGTTGCCAAGTGGATGGAGAAACAGGTGCCGGAGGCCATTGCCCGTCAGGTCGCCCATATGAGCAGCCTCTTCTCCAGCCTGGATCTGGCGCAGATTGCCGCGGAGCACAAGACCGATATCCTGCGCGCCGCCAATGTTTACTATCGCCTCGGAGCCAAACTGGATCTGCACTGGTTCCTCGACCAGATTAACCATCAGCCGGTCGGCAACCACTGGCAGGCGATGGCGCGTGCCTCCTTCCGCGAAGATCTTGACTGGCAGCAACGCAGTCTCACTTCTGTGGTACTGGAAGGGTGCAAAGATCAGGGAGAATGCGCTACCATACTGGCCGACTGGATTTCGGAGCATGAGCAACTCTTGTCCCGTTGGACCCACATGTTGGCCGACTTCAAGACCACCAGTACCCACGAGTTCGCCAAGTTCTCGGTGGCCTTGCGAGAGTTGAACCTGCTCCAGTTGAATTGTCGGGCACTTTAATTGCCAGATTAAGGCATGACACCGACATTACACCTAAAGCCCCGGCCAGTTGCCGGGGCTTTCTTTAAGGAGCAAAGATGTTGTACCCCATCGCCAGGCATTTCCTGTTCAAACTCAATCCGGAACAGGCTCACGATCTCTCCATGAAATATTTGCCCCGCCTTCTCGGTACGCCACTCGATTGTTTCTTCCGCCAGAATTTGCCGAAACGCCCCGTCACTGTCATGGGGCTTTCTTTTGCCAATCCGGTGGGATTGGCGGCCGGTCTGGATAAAGATGGTGAGTGCATTGACGCGCTGGGCGCCATGGGATTTGGTTTTATCGAAGTCGGTACCGTCACCCCCAGACCCCAAAGCGGCAATGACAAGCCCCGTCTGTTCCGGGTTATTCCGGCAGAGGGGATCATCAACCGGATGGGGTTCAACAACAAGGGGGTTGATCATCTGGTGGCCAAGGTAAAAGAGGCCAAATATCAGGGGGTCATCGGCATTAATATCGGCAAGAACAAAGACACTCCCATCGAACAGGGAAAAGATGATTACCTGATCTGCATGGACAAGGTTTATGATCATGCCGGTTATATTGCCGTCAATATCTCTTCCCCCAACACCCCGGGTTTGCGTTCACTGCAATATGGCGAGGCGCTGGATGAATTGCTGGCCGCCCTCAAGGTGCGTCAGCAAGAGCTGGCCGCCCAATATAAAAAGTATGTGCCGCTGGCGGTTAAAATTGCCCCGGATTTAAGCCTTGAAGAAATAGATCAGGTGGCCGCTTCGCTGGTACGGAATGGTATTGATGGGGTTATCGCCACCAATACCACCCTCGAGCGCGAGATGATTTATGACATGCCCCACGCCGGTGAAGCGGGTGGCCTGAGTGGTCGTCCGCTGCAGCACAAGAGTACCGAGGTGATCCGTCATCTGGCCAAGGCGCTCAATGGTGTTCTGCCAATTATCGGTGTAGGTGGTATTGATAGTGCCATGGCCGCCCGTGAAAAATTGGCCGCCGGTGCCAGTCTGGTACAAATTTATAGCGGCTTTATTTATAAAGGGCCGGGGTTGGTCAAAGAGATTGTGACCAATATTTAAGAAATAGATGGCGGAGCCCTTTATTTGACGTTGCTGATTTTCTGCATATGGAATAAAGTCAACTGGTAATTATCAAGTAAGGGCTCCAACATGTTTATCCAACCGACCGATAGCTGGCAATGGCACTATGATGCCCAGAGTGACCGTCTGATGTTGGACCTGTCTGATAACATGTTATTTGCGACCGAGTATAAAGGGCGGCAATTGGTGCCCAGCTCGTTTGCGACCCAACCTTTTTGTGTCGATGATGCCGCCCTCTATTATCAGTTGATGGATAAAGCAGCCGAACTTGAGTGGAGTATTCCGCATCAGGTTCAGTTGGTGCTTAATGCCATCGCGGTCAGTCGCTTTTATAAACCTTTGATGCCGCAAAGCTGGTTTTTTAGTGAACAGCATCCGCAAGTGATCCCGCAAAACGGTGATCTTGTCCTGATGAATACACCCCATGGCAACGGCGAATTTATGGTCATTGAGGCAGGGGATCAGGCTAGCGTCTGTTTGAACCTCACTGCCGATCTGGTATTGACCACCAGTAAAAACTTGCCGCGTTTCGGGGTGATCAAAGTGATGAATAACCGGATGAAACCGCGTATTACCGTGACCGAGCAATATCGTCAGGTCAGTTGATATATTTTCATCAATCTTTTTATCTCTGTGATTACACTGCTGCTTGTTTTTACTGTTGTCATCTCAATCGCGCCTCGTTTCTGATACTTCATTGATCCGCGAACATCTTGTCCATTCTGATTGATCTTCATGGTTGTGATCCAGCCTCTCCTGAGGCTTTTTACATCCGCTTGCACCTTGTGTTCTGACCCACGCAGTATCTTGGTCTTCCGTGCTGCAAGCATGGTGTCTCCCTCTTGTTTCGTTCTGCTTGTGTAGTGCCTTCACCCCAGTATCAACACATCACTCACAGCAGCGATTTTCTACATACGACATTTTATGCTTGAAACGAGAGCTATTCTCAACTACATTTTGTTATAACATAACAAAATGTAGTTGCTATGAAGCCTCATATTCATCCTGATTATCGTTTGGTGCTGTTCCATGACACGGCAGCAGATGCCTTTTTCCTGGTCGGTTCAACCATCAAGAGCGATCGCCGCTATACGTGGCAAGACGGGAAGGAGTATCCCTATGTGTCGCTCGATGTTTCCAGCCAGTCGCACTCGTTCTATACCGGCAAGCAGAAGCAGGTATCGAGTGAGGGGAGTGTGGCCCGTTTCAACAAGCGCTTTGGCGCATTTTCAAGTAAGAAGGAGTCCTGAATGCAGGTTGTCTGTTCACTCAAATCCGCACGGGCGCGTCATCCCGATTGTCAGTTGGTGCGTCGTCGGGGAAAATTGTTCGTGATTTGCAAAAGCAATCCCCGTTTCAAGGCTCGTATGAAGTGATCCGCTAAATGAGGTCTGGCCCCATGATCCCGCCATCAGGTGATCATGGGGTCTTTTACCTTTATCGCCCCCTATCAATCTGTTTCCATCCTGCTGTTTGCGCCGACTTTTGCATGCTCCAGTCCGCCTGATGAGGTATAATGCGGCACTATTTTTATGGGTTCCCCGTGAGCGTGATGAAAGAATTTTTTGCAACCTGCCCCAAGGGGCTGGAAAACCTGTTGGCCGATGAGCTGACCAATCTTGGCGCAGAGCAGGTCCGTGAGACCGTGGCTGGCGTCCACTTCAAAGGCGAACTGGCGATTGGCTACAAGGCCTGCCTGTGGAGCCGTTTTGCCTCCCGCATCGTGCTGGTGCTCTCCGAATTCCAGATGAACGACGATCTGGATCTCTATCTGGGCGCCCACACAATCCCCTGGGAAGAGCACTTCTCCGGTACCTCTACCATCGCGGTGGACTTTACCGGTACCAACCCTGCCATTCGCAATACCCAATATGGCGCGCTGAAGATCAAGGATGCCATCGTTGACCGCTTCACCAAGCGCGGTCACGTGCGTCCGGACGTGGACAAAAAGTCGCCGGATATCCGCATCATGGCGCACCTGGGCAAAGGCAAGGCCAATATCACGCTGGACTTGTCAGGCCCGGCGCTGCACCAGCGTTTCTATCGTCAGGGCACCGGTGAGGCGCCCCTCAAAGAGAACCTGGCCTGCGCCATGATTGCCCGTAGCGGCTGGGCCGGTGAGCCCATGATGGACCCCATGTGCGGTTCAGGTACCTTGCTGATTGAAGCGGCCTTTATCGCCGCCGACATGGCACCGGCGCTGCGCCGCGAGCGCTTCGGTTTCGATCGCTGGCTGCAGCACGATAGCGAGCTATGGCAGAGCTTGATGATGGAAGCACAAGTGCGTGCCAAACGCGGCATGCAGCGTTGCGAAGTAAAACTGTTTGGTTGTGATGCCGACCAGCGCGTGCTGCTCAAAGCCCGTGATAACGCCAAAGCGGCCGGTGTGGCCCACCTCATCACCTTCAAGCAGGCCGACGTCACCAAGCTGGAAAACCCGCTGCCGATGCCTGCCCCTGTTGAAGGGGAAGAAGGTCAAGGGGAGGCCCGCCAGGTCGGTATGCTGATCTCCAACCCGCCTTATGGCGAGCGTCTTGGCGAATTTCCGGCGCTGCTGGAAGTGCATCAGGCCCTCGGCGATGCCCTGCGTCGCAGCTTCCAGGGTTGGAAAGTCTCCATTCTTTCCGCATCGCCCGAGCTGCTCAGCTGTCTGCGCCTGCGCGCCGACAAGCAATATCGCCTGTTCAACGGCGCCCTCGAGTGTCAGCTGCGTAACTACCAGATCGCACTGGACTCCGTGGCTTCCCAAAAAGAGGTGGCACAGGACTTTGCAAACCGTCTGCGCAAGAATCTGAAAACCCTCGAGAAATGGGCCAACAAAGAGGGCATCGATTGCTATCGCATCTACGATGCCGACTTGCCGGAATACAACGCCGCCATCGACCGCTATCAGGACTATCTGGTGGTGCAGGAGTATGCCGCGCCCAAGGACATCCCCGCCCAGAAGACCCGTCAGCGTCTGCTTGACATGGTTCAGGCCGCCATCAAGGTGACCGGCATGGATGGCGAGAAGGTGATCCTGAAGGTGCGTGAGCGTCAGGAGGGCAAACAGCAATATCAGAAGCTCTCCGAAGAGCAGCACCGGATGGAAGTGCAGGAGTACGGCGCCCGTCTGTGGGTCAACCTCTATGACTATCTGGATACCGGCCTGTTCCTCGACCACCGTCAGACTCGCCGTATGCTGGGCCAGATGGCCAAGGGCAAGCGCTTCCTGAACCTGTTTGCCTACACCGGCAGTGCCACCGTGCACGCGGGTCTTGGCGGTGCCAGCGAGACCACCACGGTGGACATGTCCCACACCTACCTGAACTGGGCGCAGGACAACATGCGTCTCAACTCGCTGGTGGGCCGTCAGCACAAGTTTGTGCAGGCAGATTGCCTGAAGTGGTTGTCTGAAGCCGATGAGCAGTACGACCTCATCTTCATCGATCCGCCCACCTTCTCCAACTCCAAGCGGATGGACGAGAGCTTCGACGTACAGCGCGATCACCTGTTGCTGATGCAGCATCTGAAGCGTCTGCTGGCGGCAGACGGCACTCTGGTCTTCTCCAACAACAAGCGTCACTTCAAGATGGATCTGGCCGGTCTCGAGGCCACTGGTCTCAAGGCCCAGAACATCACCCAGAAGACGCGACCGAAGGATTTCGAACGTAACCAGCACATCCACAACTGCTGGATCATCACCCATGCGCCTGAGCAAGGCGAGGCGTGATGCTGACCCTGTTTCATACCGACGGTTGCCACCTGTGCGAGCAGGCCTGGGCGCTGGTGGAGGAGGCTGGTCTTGCCACCGCCACCCGCCAGTGCGACATCATGGATGATGAGCAGTGGCTTGCCGCCTATCGGGTGCGCATTCCGGTGCTGCGTGACGAAGCAGGCCGCGAGCTCGGTTGGCCCTTCACACTGGCCGAGCTAAAAAGCTGGGCCGCCTGTCAGGGGTGAGAGTGATTTGACGATAAAACGGGGGCAGACCCAGTCTGCTGCCCGTTTTTTTCATATGAAATAAGGAACACACATGGCTCTTTTAACATTGCACGGCGCATGTCTGTCGTTCAGTGATTTCCCGCTGCTCGACAATGCCGAATTGACCATCGAGCGGGGCGAGCGCCTCTGTCTGGTTGGCCGCAACGGGGCGGGCAAGTCCACCCTGATGAAGGTCATTGCCAGCGAATTGCCGCTGGACGACGGGCGTCTGGTGCTGCAACAAGATTTGAAAGTGACCCGCCTTGAGCAGGATCCGCCTGCTTCCAGCGAGCTGACGGTGTTTGACTATGCCGCCGAAGGGCTGGCAGGGGTGGGGGAACTGCTCAAACAGTATCACCATATCTCCATGGAGCTGGCGAGCGATCCGTCAGACGCCAACATTCGCAAGATGAGCGAGTTGCAAGAGCAGCTCGACTATCAGAACGGTTGGCAGTTCGAGACCCGCATCAGTCAGGTGTTGACCCTGCTGGGGCTGGCTCCCGATGTGACCCTCGACAGCCTCTCCGGCGGCTGGCTGCGAAAAGTGGCGCTGGCCCGTGCGCTGGCTTGCGATCCCGACTTGTTGCTGCTCGATGAGCCGACCAACCACCTGGACATCGAAGCCATCAACTGGCTGGAAGATTTCCTCAAGGATTTTCGCGGCGCCATCGTCTTTATCTCTCACGATCGGGAGTTCATCCACAAGCTGGCGACCCGGATCATCGATCTCGATCGCGGCGCCATCACCTCCTGGCCGGGTAACTACGACGAGTATCTGCAGGGGAAAGAGGAGTGGCTGCGGGTCGAAGAGCTGAAAAATGCCGAGTTCGACCGCAAACTGGCCCAGGAAGAGGTGTGGGTGCGTCAGGGTATCAAGGCTCGCCGTACCCGTAACGAAGGTCGGGTGCGCGCCCTTGAGGCAATGCGCATGGAGCGCAGCCAGCGCCGCGAGCTGCAGGGCAAGGCCAAGCTGCAACTGGACGAGGTCAATCGCTCCGGCAAGCTGGTGTTCGAGACTGAAGGGCTGGGGCTGGACTTTGGCGATCGCACCCTGTTCAAGGGGCTCGATCTGCAAGTGCTGCGCGGCGACAAAATTGCGCTGGTCGGCCCCAATGGCTGCGGCAAATCGACCCTGATCAAGCTGTTGCTGGGTCAGCTTGAGCCAACCCGTGGCACCGTCAAGGGGGGCACCAATCTGGAGGTGGCCTACTTCGATCAGTACCGCGAGCAGCTCGATCCCGAGCAGACCGTGGTGGACAACGTCGGGGAGGGCAAGCAGGAGGTGATGGTGCGCGGCCGCTCCCGTCACATTCTTGGTTACCTGCAGGACTTCCTGTTCGAGCCCAAGCGGGCCCGTACGCCGGTCAAGGCGCTCTCCGGTGGCGAGAAGAACCGGCTGCTGCTGGCCAAGCTGTTCCTCAAGCCGAGCAACCTGCTGATCCTCGATGAACCGACCAACGATCTGGATGTGGAAACCCTGGAGCTGCTGGAAGAGCTGCTTTCCGACTACCCCGGCACCCTGCTGCTGGTCAGTCACGATCGTCGCTTCATCGACAACACAGTGACCGGCTGCTGGCTGTTTGAAGGGGATGGCCGCATAAGCGATTACGTGGGTGGTTACGCCGACATGATGGCGACCCGCGAACAGCAGAACGCTCAACAACAGGCCAAGAGTGCACCGGTCAAGGCGCCCGAGCCGGTCGTTGCCGCCGTGCCAGAAGCGCCGAAGAAAAGCAAGAAGCTCTCCTACAAGCTGCAGCTTGAACTGGAAGGGTTGCCTGCTCGTCTTGAGCAGCTGGAAGCCGAGCTGGATGCGCTGCAAAGCGAGATCAACCAGCCAGGGTTCTTCTCGCTGCCGGCAGATAAAACCCAGCCGAAACTGGATGCGCTCAATGCCGCTGAAGCCGCGCTGGAACAGGCATTTGCTCGCTGGGAAGAGCTGGAAGGACTCAAAAATCAGGAGTAAGTTCCCTGTAATTAAAACTTAATCCAGTTCAGTGCCTTGTGTCACATAGCCCGGTTAGGGTGGAAGTTTTTGTTTGACCCAGTGCGCTCGCAGGAGTAAAGATGAAAGCGACCGATGCAGAATTGGTCGCTTTTTTTGTTCCACGAAGAGGGTCGTAGATGATGAAGAGACAGAAGCGGGACCGTCTGGAAAGAGCTCGTGCTCGTGGTTATCAGGCTGGCGTGGTCGGCAAACAGAAAGAAGCGTGTCCGTATCAATGCCTGGATGCCCGAGGGCATTGGCTTGGTGGTTGGCGTGACGCCATGGAAGGGCGGGGCTCAGGCCTCTTCATGAAGTAGCAGGTACTTCATCACTCATTACAAAAGGAAAGGGGCCGTTGTGGCCCCTTTGCGTTAGTGCTGTTTTACCACCAATCAGAGAGATCAGAATGCGGTGGTATCTTTGAACAGGCCCACTTTCAGGTCGGTGGCGCTGTAGATCGGACGGCCGTCAACTTCGACCACACCATCAGCAATTCCCATCACCAGCTTGCGGTTGATGACGCGCTTGAAGGTGATCTTGTAGGTCACTTTCTTGGCGGTCGGCAGGATCTGGCCGGTGAATTTCACTTCACCTACGCCCAGAGCACGACCCTTGCCGGGGCCACCTTTCCAGCCAAGGAAGAAGCCAACCAGCTGCCACATGGCGTCCAGACCGAGACAGCCAGGCATCACAGGATCACCTGGGAAGTGGCAATCGAAGAACCAGAGATCCGGAGTAATGTCGAGCTCAGCCAGGATCTCGCCCTTGCCGTGTTCGCCGCCGTTGTCATTGATCTTGACGATGCGGTCCATCATCAACATGTTGGGGGCAGGCAGCTGACTGTTACCCTCACCAAACAGTTCGCCACGGCTGCAAGCCAGCAGCTCTTCACGGGTAAAAGAGTTCTTGCCCTGTTCGCACAGGGAAAGGCGGGCTTCCATGGTGGTATTGTCTACGGTCACGCGGTATTTCCTTCAAATGGGTCAAAGCCGGGCCAATTTAGCTTACAGTTGTTCGCTAAACAACTCCGATCACTTCATCAGCGGCCAAACAGGCGCCCCAGCAGGGATTGCAGCAGTCCGACTTTGGCAGTGGAGCCGTTCAACTCGTCCAACCGCTCCTGAATACGGCCAAACAGGGTATCGGGCATATCAGGCTCACCGGCGACACAGCCAGTCAGCAACTCGATGGCCTCTTCCACATGATCCACCGGGTGGATGTGGAACTGGCCCGCTTCAACCGCTGCAATCACCTCGTCAGAGAGGTTCAGCTGCTGGATGTTGGTGCCCGGTAAAATAATCCCTTGCTTGCCGGTGATGCCGTGGATTTTGCACACCCGGAAGAAGCCTTCAATCTTCTCGTTGACGCCACCCACGGCCTGCACATTGCCAAACTGATCGACCGCACCGGTCACGGCGAAGTGCTGATAGATAGGCTGGCGGGCGAGGGCAGAGAGCAGGGCACACAAGCCGGTCAGTGAGGCACTGTCGCCATCAATTTCGTGGTAAGACTGCTCGAACACCAGATTCGCCGACAGGGGGGAGGGGTTCTCTGCACCAAATTTGTTGGAGAGATAGCCGTGGATAATCATCATCGCCTTGGCGTGGATATGACCGGCCAGCTCCGCTTTGCGCTCGATATCCGCCACATCGCCATCACCCAGGTGTACGGTCGCGGTGAGGCGCACCGGCTCACCGAAGTCATAAGGGTGACCAGAGACCTGAATGACCGACAGGCCGTTGATCTGGCCAATCTCTTCGCCATCGGTTTGCAGCAGGATCTGACCGTCGATAACCCCCTGATCTGACTGCTCAACCAGATAGTTGAGGCGGTAATCCTGCTCCTCCAGTGCGCCACGGATATGCTCGTCGGTGACCACCTCTGCTCCCAGCTCCCGAGCCAGACTGTCAGCCATCCGCATGATGGCGGAGAGTTGCACTTCGGAGAGCGACAGCCACTCCTGATGGTCACAGAGGCGGCTGGCATGACGACAAAGGGCGGCGAGGGCGGCTGGCGTGAAGTCCAGCAGGCTCCAGCGCTGGCGCAGCCAGGCCAGGTACTGCAGAAATTCCTGCAGATCCTCTTCAATATTCACTTCGGAGACCAGATCCGCGCGCAGGAAGATGCGTTCGGACATATCCCGATCCAGCATCTGGAACTCGGCCACGTCGAGTCGGTCACCCACCAGGATCAACTTGAGCTTGATGGGGGTCGCTTCGGGTGCGAAGAAGGGAGTCAGGGTTTTCCCTTCCTGATAGGCGTTCCAGTCCAGCTCGCCTTTTTGCATGGCATTTTTCAGTTTGAACCAGAGATGCGGCTGATCCAGCAGCTCATCCAGTTGCAAAATGAGGTAACCGCCGTTGGCTTCGCGCAGCAAGCCAGGCTCCAAAAGGTGCTGATTGGCATAGACAGAGCCTTGTTCGGTCTGGTAGTTGATGGAGCCAAACAAGGTATCCCAGTTGAGATCACGGCCATAAATCACCGGCGCTTCCTGCGCTTCGTGGTGGATCAGCAGGTTGATCAGAATGGGGTGCTGGAACTCCAGACCCAATGCCACGTGAGCTGCCAAATCGGAGAGGAAATCATCGATTTTCGGATCATTGTTCTGCTTGCGCATGATGCGGGTCACGATGCGTTCGGCATCGAGATGGTGGCTCAACAGCTTGAGCAGCTCGCCAACCATTTCGCAAAACTCGACGCCGGTGCCCGGTTGCAGGCGCAGCCAGATAGGCTTGTAGGGGTTGTTCAGATTCTCGGTGTAGCAGAGATCAAACAGGTCACCGTCCTTGCCATTGGAGTCGGCAATCAACGTTTGGCAAACGCCTTCGTAATCTGCACCGGGAAACCCGTTGAGCAGCATGACCGGACAGTCACCATCAAAACTGGCAAGACGTTTGATGCCGGAAATGGCTCTGGGTTGCAGCGCAGCAAAGGGGATAGGTTCAAGCTCGCTAAGCTTGGGGAACTGTTCAATCGCAAAAGCGGGTTTTAATTGTTCTGATGTTAATTCAGCCACTTAAGACATCCGGTCGAAGATAGGATCAATTGTTGCCATTATACACAGTTCAATTAGTGGTGACAGGAAACAAGATACGAGATTTAACATAATATACATTATGCGCAGTCACAGAAGGCTCTGAATCAAGACTTCCCATCATCACGCAAGCCACGGCCAGAGCGGCCCCCGTGCTTGCGCAATACTTTTTTAGGATGTCATACCAAGTAGCCCGCATCTCTGGGGTCTTGGCTCTGACAGCGTTCAGGGAAATTATTACTTCCAAGGGATCCAGCCCCGCGCCAACCGCAAGAATTTTTGCAGTCTCATCAGTGAATTGCGCTCTTCCTTTGTTTATACCTGCGATGTATGCACTGCTAAAACCGAGGTCTTGGCACACTTGCGCGTAACTGGTGTAGTTTTTGGCCCTCATGTAGGCCTCCATCAGCGTTTTAGAGTCCATTTTTCCATCCTCATGTGTTTGTCAAACAAATCTTACCACAGCAATTCTGCTCACATTCCATACGTTGTAATAAGTTAGCGTCTCACATATAAATCACTCGAACTTACCACTTAGTGAGCGAGTGCCATGGAAGCGCAGACCCTACAGCAACAAGTACCGGTTTACCACGTGTGCCAACAGTGTAACGGCGCAGGCTGTCAGGCTTGCTCTGACCTTTTGATCCTCGACGGTGATATCCAGCTCGACCCCGAGTGGGTAGACGAACTGCCCGAGCCATCGCCGATAAATGGGGTTATCGGCGTCAATGCCGCTTGGAAACCTGCCTATGAGTACATTGTCGTTTGGAAAGAAGACGGCAAGCCGTACAACAAGTGCTTTACGAATGAGGCTGATTCACTGGCTCATTTTGAGGCCCTTATCGGTCGCGCTTCAAGCCTGTACATGGTTTATCCAGATGGCCAGTCCCGCTTTGCTGATCTCGTTGGTGCCAGCAAATGATCACCTCCCGCAACGGCACTCTTGGCTCTTCCATGACATTCACCTCCTACGCCGCCCAGCGCAGCCTTGACGGCTCCCGTTCTGCGGTTGCCGCCAAGCGTAGTCGCTCCCCTTCCCTCGCTGGCCTCAAGGGTGAAGATTATCTGATGGCCCTTCGCAGCTCTCCGGCCTACATGGCCATGCTGCGCGAACAGTGGGCACAAGAGAATGATGTGCAACTTGATGTTGCAAACAAGTGGTGGAAACCGCAAGTCGAGGAACCTGCTCCGGTGCTGCGTTCCTCCCCTACCCCGTTCAGCCCCGAGGCTCAAGCGGACAAATTCGCGGCCCTGCCGATTGGTGGTGCCGAAGATGCCAAACTGCGGGAGCGCGTAATCCTGCGTCACCCTGCTTGCACTGGGTGGTTCACACATGTCTATCAATCGCGTAATGCGTTACTGGGTGTCCAAGCTGCTAATGAGTCCATACGTCAACTCGATAGCGCTCTTTCTGTTAGGGGCGAACTTGGCGAGTTTCGTTTTTCTGCTGATGACGAATCTGTTGATATCTTTGCAACCCGATTTGCCGAGTACGTGGGCCGCCTGGCTGCTACTCGGGCTGATTTCATTGCCCTGCGCCTTACTATTGGATTGGCTCATGAGTATGGCCTTTCACCTGTGGCTAAGCCCACACCTGACCAAGAGCGAGATCCTTATCCTACCCTCAATCGCTGGTCTGCTATGGATTGGGTACGTCGCCGCATTCGTTCTGTTGCTGCTAAGCGCCTCTATGACGTTTCCAGAGGGTATGCCTTGGTCAGCGCAAGAATGGCAGCCTATACAACGGATCTTTCAGTTGCTCGCCGGGCTTTCCGTCGTGCTCGCAATGATGAAACCTTGTCTGCGCTTGTGGCGCACAATGCGAAGGATGTATTCGACGCGGTAAGCATGAAAGACGCCGTAGACGCCAGCGTCAGCAACCCCAAGAACCGTCGGGCCGAGCTGATGACCCGCTTGTCCGGCTTCGAGCAGTGCGCCAAAGAGCAACGTCATGTTGCAATCTTCCTCACCTTTACGTGTCCCAGCCGTTTCCACTCGGTTCACCGCAATGGCCAGCAGAACCAGAAATGGATCGAGGCGGGCCGCCCGTCCGTGCGTGACGCCCAAGCATGGCTGACCAACTGCTGGAACAACATTCGCAAACGCGCCGGAGAGGCTGAAATCAAGCCGTACGGCTTCCGGTTCGCCGAACCTCACCACGATGGTACGCCCCACTGGCACGCTGTCCTGTTCATGACAACCCAGCAGGCCAAACAGTACATCGCTATCTGCCGCGCCCAGATGCTGGCTGACTCCGGTAATGAGCCAGGCGCCAAGCAGCATCGCTTCAAAGTGGTCTTCATCGACCCGCGCAAGGGTTCCGCCGTGGGCTACTGCTCCAAGTACGTGGCTAAGAATATCGACGGCTTCGCTGTTGGCCTCGACCACGAAGCCGGAAAACGAGCCAAGGCCGTTGACACTGCCGCCCGCGTTGACGCGTGGAAATCCGATAACCGTATCCGCCAGTTCCAACAGATTGGCGGTCCCTCAGTCACTGCATGGCGCGAGTTCCGCACCATCCGCGACGAACTCGATATGGAAGACCCTATGTTCCAACAACTCACCAAAGAGCAGCACTTCGCGCTCGAAAACGTCCGCAAAGCCGCTGACGCGGGAGACTGGGCCGCGTTCTGTTGCGCCATGGGCGGCGTTCAAGTTCGTCGCAACGACCAGACCGTGCGCGTTCACTACGGCATCCCTGAGACCATGAAGCTGCTCTGTGACGAGGACGGCGTTGCCCTCCATACCCCGCGCAGCAAGACCCAGTACGGCGACGATGCGCCTGCCCGCGCCATGGGGTTGATGTACGCGAACATTTTCATGCTCACCCGCGCCAAAGAATGGCTTGTGACCTCCAAGGAGAAATGGGAAGCGGCCTGCCGGAAGACCATGGAAGGCGTTCGCGACCAGTTCGAGGTTATGCGCGACGAGAAGGCTTACGCCTACATGGAATACGAAGAGTATGAGGCCCTCCGCCAGATGGCCATTTGTGATTACCAGTCCCGCGCATGGCTCCTGTTTTCCGACGACGAGCGCCTCGCGGGGCCCCCTCTGGGGTGCGAGCCGCCCGGCGGCGGCTTGGACCCGTGTCATTAACTGTCCTGTCTTTACCAAACCAAACAACCGGAGATAACGAATATGGAAATTGTAGGAACCATCCTCGATGCCGACGACATCGTGCTGAGTACCCGTAAGCGCAACGACATCGATGTGCAAATCGGTACTGTGAAATTCATGACCACCAAGCCCACCGCTGTCATCGAGTTCAGCCTGAGCGAGGAACAGGTCAAAGCCAACTATCACGTTGAGCTGGCCAACATGGTCGGCCGCAAGGTCAACCTGCAACTCGAATACGTGGACAACAGCTACGCGGGCAACGGCGGCTTGCACAAGACCTTCAACGGCTTCCGCCTGTTCGCCCTCCCCTCACCTGAGAAGAAGGGTAACTAATGCGCTGCGTCCAGGTAACGGCTGACGGCTTCTTGCAAGTCGCCAATGTGGCGCTTGACCAGTGCCAAGGCGCGTATCTGGTCGAGCAACATGACATAGCATCCATGGCTGCTTGGCTCGACCCTGCAACCGTGGGCTATGGGACTTTGGGGGCCATCATGGCCGCCTCTTTCACAGGGGTTATCTCTGTTTACTACGCCTCATGGGCATGGGACAGACTGGCCTCAATTACTGGTATGAGATGAAGGAATATCACATGAAAAACATGATCCGTAATGCCCCGAAAATGACCATCATCGCCTCCATGCTGCTGGCCGCTGGCGTTGCCAATGCTGCTGGTGAAGGTGGTTTTGATGTATCCGGTGTTCAAACTGTGGTGCTGGCCGCTGTTGCTGCCCTGCTCGGGTTCGTGGCCGCTGTTGGTCTGTCCAAGGCTGGTTTGGCGGCGGCCATCTGGGGCTGGCGTAAAATCCAGAGCCTGGCTGGCAGTAAGTAACACCATGTTGCAACCACAAGGGGCGGCCATCGCTGCCCCTTTTTCATTGGAGAGGACGCCATGATTTGGGCTCCCATAATGTTCATCACAGGGTTGGTGCTGGCATATGCGATCATATCGGGAAACAATTCGCGCCATTAACTGGCGCTGGATAACCAAGAAGACCCTCAAGGCATTGATGTACTGCATCAACCCGCTGAATTTCTTTAAGCTCATTCTCCGCCTGTTCAAGTGGGCCCTCTATATCGTGTTCGGCTCTATTGCGCTGGGAATGCTTACGCTGGCCATTGGCAATTATGCCCACGCGGCTGAATCTGTTCCGGCTCACAAGACTACGGATTATCGTGGGGTTTGTAGTATATCCTCTGGTCATTACACCAATGGAAAAACCATCGAAGAGTGCAAGGCGTATATTGTTTACGCTCTGGCGAATCTATATAGCCCTGCTGGAGCCCCGTATACCATTGGCGCAATTCAATCGGATACATCATCACAAATTAAGTGGACTGCCTGCGATAAGGATGGCGGCTGTTATTATTGGGGCGCTTTGACCAAGACTGGTGCTTTCACCTCGTATTCATGCCCGCCCCCAGGGCAACCAAAATTCACTATGGGGCCTAAAGTTGTAAACGGCGCAACTGTCTGTGAAAAGAAACCACTTCAGTGTTTGCTGGGCTCTGTCAAAGACACCAACGCAATAACAGGCAAAGAATTCTGCCGTCCGATATGTGAAGGCATCGCGGGTAATACCTATGGCACACCAGACGAGCCCGTCAGTTATTTCACAAGCAATTTTGGCTCAGTCAAAATTACCTGTTATGGGCAATGCTCTGTTAAGTCGGTAGGCGGTGCCATCAACCTTGGCTCAAACCCCAATGTCTGGTCGGGGGTCATTCAGTTCACAGGCGAGAACTGTCCCATACAGACCAACGGTGATGCAGAGGATTCATCATCTGCGGGTGTAGATACCCCAGTCACGCCCCCAGGCTCATCAGATTCAACCAATGACGCCCAGAACAACCTCGACGGCGCTGTTAGCGATGCCCTTGGTAACACCACCTCAGGCGCAACGGGCACGGCCACGCTTAACGATGTCGTCAACAAGATAGCCGAGACCAGCAACAAAGAGATCAAGGCGACCTCCGAGCAGAACGCCGCCATGGGTAAGGTCATTCAAGAGGTCGGCAAGGATATCCAGAAACAGATTTATGAGTCACAGCTCGCCAGTTCACAGGGCAGCGCAGGGGCCAGCATGGGCCAGATACAGACGGCCAACGCCATCAAGGATGGTAACGCCCAGCTCGGCACCAAGTTGGATGCCATCAAAGACGCCATTGAGAAGGGTGAAGAGGGAGAAGGCCAAGAGCCCCTCCCCCCGGGCGATACAAACATCAAGACCGACCCGAACTCGGTTAACCCCAATCCCAACGACTGGGGGCAACGTAACTACGGCACCGTGATGCAACATCATGTTACAGCCATGAATCAGTTGCCGCTGTTCTCGTCCATCGGTGACTTCTTCAAAGTCGATATGGGCGCGGGTACGTGTCCCCAGTTCAGTATCGATGTGCCGGAGATTGGCGGCGTAGGTGGTGGAAGTCTGGTGTTCGATGTGTTCTGTAATGCCGACCTGCAAAAGATATTCGAAATAATCGCGCTGTGCGTGAAGCTATTAGGGCTTTATGCCGCTTTTAGAATTGCCCTGCTGGACTAAGGATACAATCCATGGAATTGCTTAATTCGTTCAGGAACTGGCTCAAGGATATGATTGAGAGCTTCATCATGTGGGTGGTGAAGTTCTTTCAGGCCATATTCCAGTGGTTCGAGGATATTCTGCTGACCACGTTGGAAAAGCTATTGGAGGGGATACGGTTCGTTATATCGAGTATCCCTATGCCGGATTTCTTGCAATACAGCTTGCAGGATCTCTTTAACTACATTCCCTCGGATGTTGTCTACTTCCTGAATATGTCGGGGATAGCGCAGGCGTTCCTGTTTATATCGATGGGTGTCGCCTTCCGGCTGGTTCGTAAAGTGGCAACATTGTTCCAGTGGTGATAACTGCGTGACGGTTTTATTATGTTAAATGGAGTCTTAACATGCTGATATTTCATGAGGGATTGCCGGGCTCCGGTAAAAGCTATGAAGCATTGGTGTCCCATATTATTCCGCGACTCAAGGATGGTCGCACCGTGGATGCCTATATCGAGGGCCTGAATTACGAGAAGATTGCCGAGCTGGCCGAGATAACCCTTGAGGAGTGCCAAGAACAGCTCAGGCAGATCACCCGTGAGCAGGTGCCGGCCATCCACGAACACGTTCGCGACAAAAGCCTCGTTATCATCGATGAGAGCCAGAACTTCTGGCCCTCTGGTCGGCAAAAATTACCTGACCCGATCATCCAATTGATAACAGAACACCGCCACCGTGGCCTTGATATCGTGTTGATGGGTCAGAACCTCAACGATGTCCACAGCATGTGGCGCAACCGTATCGACAAGAAGTTCGTCTTCAAGAAGCTCGACGCCGTAGGCCAAGCCAAACGCTACTCTTGGACTGCCTACAGTGGTTCCCTCAGGGCAGACGGCCAGCGTAGCCGTATCGAGTTCGAGAAGCTCACAGGCGGCATCCGGCAGTATGACCCCAAGTATTTCGGCAGCTACGCCAGCACCACCTCAGAAGACAATGAAATGGGGGTTTATGAAGATGACCGAACGAATATCTTCAAGTCCGCCAAGTTCAAGTACGGGCTCCCTATCGCTGCCCTGCTGTTCATCGGTGGCCTCTGGTTCGCTGTCGATACAATGCTCAACTTCAACAGCAAGACGGGGGCCGAAGACTTGTCCAAGCAGGAGGCACAGCAACATGAAGTTGCATCACCCAGTTCACCTGGGCAACCAGCACCAAGGCCGGAGCCGCCCCCGAAACCCAAGGTCGATGATCTCTTCACTCAGACCCTTGAATCCGGCAAGCCTGTTCTGACCTCTCAGACCATCGTCAACGGCCATTTGCTGGATGCATGGATCGAGGTGTGGGACGACAAGGACAACAACATAACGACATGGCGTTCGGGAGACCTCACCCAGTTGGGCTGGACTGTCGTCATGAAGTCCTACGGCTTGGTTATCACCAAAGGCAAAGTGACCATGCTCATCCGTGAGCGCAACACCATACCGTCAGGCAAGAAGGATAGTTTGACCGCAGGCGTTGCGGGATCAGTTGAAAAGGCTTTGTAGCATTCACCCCGTCCAAGTGTGACGCGTCCCTCCAACGCGTCCCCTGGCTTCTCAGCACGATTTCATTTTGCCAGTGGCCGTAGGCCCGCCGCCGCGCGGGCCAGCAGCACCACCGCTGGCGTTTCCCCGCGCAGCGGCGCTCCCCGAGGACACCCTCCCCCAAAATAAATCGCCTCGTGTAGCGTTGCTCCCGCCCGTAGCCAAAACACGGACATTCAAAAAGAAAGTGCAACATGATGTTGCATTACAAACAGCTCAAACTATAATCAATGTATGCAACATGATGTTGCACCAACAAGGAGGAAACATGGACGATTTGACCTTGAGCGCCGTAGAACTGAAAGACATACGGTCCCGCCTTGAGTGGTCACAACAGCGCATGGCTGACGAGCTGGCCGTTGCCCGTAACACCGTTGTACGCATGGAGAACGGCCAAATGGCCATAGAACGCCGCACGGCCTTAGCCGTCAGGTATCTGGCTTGGCATCACGCGATGATCGAGAAGGTATCACGCCAACAGCCAGGGCAACCCGCAACTTCGTCTCCTGCCCCAGAATCTGGCCATCTCCATAAGCAGGTTGATTTGCCTCTTTCCTCTCCTGCAAAGACCACCACCAGGTCAAACCCTGTTGCTGATGCTTGGGAGGTGTTTTGGGATCTTCGGTGTAGTCGTCAGGGTGTTCACCTGCTTGAGGAGAACTATTTCAAGTTGGCCAAGGCGACTAAGACAGATTACTCCTATCTCTTCATGCTCCAGCTACTTGAGCGCCTGTTCGACCTGCCAGTGCCGTGGAACTCCTGCGCACCAGTTGAGTGGATACAGTTCAAAGCACTCCGCACCTTCACTGACAAGCTCTACAAAGCCAACCCCCAGTGGCACTAACCTAGTCAAACGCTAAATCGTGGGGGCCCCACTTGTGGGGTTCCGATTTAGTGATTGACTACACCACCCCAACATACCCTTGAGCAGGGGATTGAGGGGATCACTTCTCCCTCAATCCCTTAATTAACCGGCTTTTAAGGCTCTCAGCGTTCTGAGGTAGGTAGACGCCTCAGCGCCGCGTTGTCTTTCAGCGCCTTGAGGTCTTCACTCCCGAACGACTCGATGATTTCCAGACGCTGGCGGCTCAGATAGGTGCCAGCAGGGGTGATTAAGTGATGTCCGGACATACGCCAGCCATCCCAATAGCGGGTAAAAACGGTTGGCAGCTCCCGTCCAACTGCCATCCTCATGACTCGTTTGCATGCAGGCGGTATGGGTTTTCCCTCATCCCAGAGTGTGACCTCCGTCACGGAAACAAAACAAAGTTTCGCTGTTTCCTCTGGACTCAAACCGCACTCAAACCATCGAAAGATAAAGTTTTTTGTTATATTCCTGCGCATTATTCGCGTACCGCTCGAATCTGACAACATTGTCAGGACGCACGGCATCGGCGGCTTTAACGTAATCATGAATTATGCGCAATGATGGATACAGGAGGACGGAATGAAGAGAACTGAACAATGGAGCCGCTTTGATGTGGCTGACGTCTTGGCCACTGAGGCCGACATGGTTGCCTATCTGCTGGCAGCTCTTGAAGATGGTGATCCGGCGCTGCTGACTGCGGCGCTTGATGATGTGGAGCGTGCTCGCGCCAAACTGCGCGATGATGGCAAGCCGAGCTACACACTGGAAGAACTGTTGGCTCAGTGTGACCCCAATACCACGTTACCAGGTGAGATAATTTAACCTCCAAGTTTGAGTGAGCCGACACGCTGGACGAACAGCTGGCTAAAGGTGCTGATTATGGCAAGCTATTGAAATGTATAGAATTGTTCCGTGATCCCTGGTGATGCATAATTGACACCGGTGAAGTATCACCGAGTAACTACAGAGGATCTTCCATGACGACCAGCAACACCTATGCCTATGAGAAGCTGCTTAGCGCGCTGACCTATATTCATGAGCGTGGAACTCCAGCTCAGTCGCTCAATGAGACTTATGGGCAGATGTTTGCTCACATCTCAGCAGAGAACGATTTACCAGTAGAGCTGCAACCAAAGTTCGAAAACTTGTGTGCTTTAATTGAAGGCTTGCCGGACTCGCTTTACAAAGAACGAGATTTGGAAGTGATCAGAGATACCATGTCTGATCTATATGGCCTTCTGTTCCAATTCCCTGGCTATACACCTCATAAGTGATAGGGATAGCATTCAGATAAGCAAATGCCGATAACCCTGTTTATCGGCATCATTGTGATAGATAACAAGGCTTGTTGAAAGCAGTAGCCCGCAGCCTTTCCTTAGCTTAAAGGTTCGGAAATCGATCAGGATCGAGGCTACACACAGACCTCCAGCGATCTGACTGCCCAAAGCAGAAGGACAATATCTGGTTGATTCCTCCTGCAGATGCTCTTGCAGCGACAACAGAATAACACAGTCAACCGCCCTGCCCCACATCACCGAAATGTCCCATTTTGAGACAAGAGTCCACTATTAAATTAGTACCCCTCACCAATGGAACGTTAAGTTTGATTGGCACCGTTATAACTAACGTCATTACCGTGAATATTCTTGGAAATATCTGTCCCCTACTTGAGAGGTCTCTCTCTGGAAATATTGATACTCCCTCTTGTAATACAAGCTATGAAAATGCCGACTATCGCGATAGATTCCCCTCCCCTTAATCCTCACGGCTTATTGTTGTGGCTGGCATGATTGCGACTTTTTTGGAAGTCGGGTCAATTGATATTCAAGGCACGTTTGGCGATGGCCAATGTGGGTGGCTGGCAGGTCAAGTAGAGGTTGCTGTTAAACTGCTGCAATATACGTTTGAGCTCGTTCATATCATCGGGATGGAGGGTTAAGGACCAGAGTGCTCTGGGCTGGCCGTGATGGAGGCCATTGGTATAGATAATGGTGCAATCTTCGATACGCAACTCTTTGCAGTGGGCCTCCATCTGCAGGCCCACATCCGGAAACCAGATATGCAGTGTGCCTGAAGAGATAAAGGTGAACTGGGCCATGAGCGACCCTTTGCCAACGATCCTGAAGGTCTTTTCCACCACTGCCACTTGCATACCTGCTCCTTGGTATCTCGTTAATATTGATATCAATATCACCAATGATGACTGGATATGCAAGTGTGATAACAAGGCGCTGTTCAACCGAATATGACTGCTTCCGGCATGTTACTTAGCTTTCGGCATCGGGTGTTCTCGGTGTTTCAGCAAGCAACTTCGTTTTTTGCTTCTCTGCTACGGGATCAATATGTATGCCGAAGATGGCAAGGAGCCTGTTCTGAATCATCCATGTGAGCCAAAAATATTTCCTGAACCGACTGCATCCAGAGAAGTACAACATTGCCGCGCCAACTTCTATGACACCCCAAACAAGCCATTCTGTGTTCTAAGAGCAGTCAATATAAATCAGGGTCATGTCACGTTGTTCGTTAGTCCTCCTGAATGTTATCTCTCACGTGTTGGTTCAATCGGTCCAGCGGCTTTTGCTGGGCGCTCTCATGTCGTTCACTGTTGCTGGTGTGCAGGTATTTCGAAGTGGTGTCGATGCTGTCATGTCCTGCATCGGCTTGTACGTGGGAAAGCGGTCGACCATGCAGGTTGATGTCATGGGTGATCCCGGTGTGGCGGATCGCATGGGGAGAAAGTTGCCGCATTTCGGCCGCATCCTGGACAAATCCATCCTGCTCTGCCAATTCTGCGCCTTTACCGATGATCACCATGATCAAATCCCGTAACTGGCGAATACCGAGATTGGCGTTTAGCTCGCCCTGCTCGCGGCCGTGGGCTGCCGCTTTATGGCGAACGAACAGCGGTGTCTGTTCATCCGGTGTCGGCAAGGGAGAGAGACCGAGGAAGCGGCGGTAGCGTTCAAGTGCCGCCAACAGTGCTTGGGATACCGCTACGGTACGCCGTTTGCCCCCTTTGCTTTGCGGAATAAAGTAGCCCCAGACGCCGGTTTTGCGATCCCGCCTGAACTGCCCCATCACAGGGGTAAAGCCCGGCCGAGCTGCAACTTCAGAGATCCGCAGATAGCAGGCGTACATCAGAATGGTGAGAAAACGGCTGCGCTCGTGCTGCTCCGGATGGTCGTTGGCAAGGGTATCGGCGGCCTGCATCACGTATGACCACTGCAATTCGCTGAAGGCCTGCACCTGATCATCGGCCTCCTGCTGTTGCGGCCGTTTGACCCGCTGCAGCAGCAGAGCGGGATTCCTGTCCATGTACTCCTCCTGGATCAGGAACTGGAAGAAGGCCGACAAGATGGCGAGCTTGGTCTTCATCGCCTGCTCGCTCAGGCGATAGGGCAAGGTGCGGCCCAGCTCCCGCTTGCCGAGAAACGGTCGCCATTGCGGATTGGGCAACCGCTCTACCCACTCCTTGTCGATGACAAATTGCGCTACGTTGCGATAGGCGATCAACTCGTCAGGGGGCGACTGACAGTAGTCGAGATAGCGGATCATGATGCGGCGAGTGAGATCTTTCGGGCTGATGGCCGCCTCTCGAAAGCACCAGTGCAAAAAAGTGGTCAGTTCGCTGCGATAGGTTTTGTAGTTGTTTTCGCTGTTGCGCTGCTCCAGCAGCCAATCGACCGCCAGTTCGTAAACCAGCCCGGCATCGGGTACATCGTTGAGGCTGAGGTTGGCAAGGTACTGATTGACCTGCGGGTTACCGGTCTCCAGATAGATAAGGCTGTCAAACAGCGGCATGGCTGGCGGCAAGGATAATGGTTGTTGAGTCATGGTGTTGCTTGTTGATGCTGAGATGAGACGATATGAGCCTGTGAGCCGAGTTGCTAGAAAAGGGCTCGTGATACATGAATGCGGCTTCTATTGGGATTTGTATTGCCTCTTCTTGTTGCTGATTAAGGTCACCGGGAGCGATCTGGATAACGTTCTCTCCACTGTTTGCTCATTATTTCCTCATAGATCTGGCTGATGTCGCTCAGTGGTGCACGCTATTCAGTTATGCATGGGATATGCAGCATGGTTAAAAAATTCTCGGGGTAAATAGCCGTTTAAATGGTTTTAAATGCAAATAAAGTGAATGCCATGAGCTGTTTATCCCGAGAAATAGCAGGTCTGTGCAATCAGGCCACCTGCTTTAGTGGCTTCTCCTTGCGCTTGGCTGCTGGGGCCTCTTCCTCTTTCGTGCCTGCCTGAACCTTGCCGCCGCGCAGCAGGGTTTGCAGCACATCGCGCTGCTCTGCCAGGTAGAATGCCAGACTCTCTTGCTGCTCTGGCGCCAGCTCGATCGGGGCGCCAGCCAACAGGGTCATCAACTCATCGGCCGTATCCAGCAGCTTGTCATAGGCATCGGCCTCTTTTTTGCTGGCAAAGGTCATTTTTTCCACTCCCCCACGAACAACCACATATTTGATCTCGACAGCCATGATGGCCTCCTCTTGGTGATGATGGATAGAGTATATGTATGGATATACAGTATTGTAAATAACCTCACCGGAAAAGAGTTCGCCGGGGTTTAGCGACAAAAGCCGCGCTGGATCAAGCTGTCTCAAAGTGCCGTTTGACTTCCACGCCTGACTGGTCGGATCATGACCTTATGACGATCGTACGACACCTGTTTATCCTGCTGATGGTAGAGGTGCTGCTCCTCGGGAGTATCGCCCACTTGGTCGTGGGACTCCCCTGGTTGCTGACCCTGCTGTTTGTGGTGTTTGCCCTGCTTGGGTTGCGCTGTCTGGTGGTGCTCGGCAGTTGGCTGTTTACCCGCTTCTACCCCTCCCCGGCTATCGGCCCCTGGCGCAGGGTGAAGATGATGGCGCAGGAGATGCTGGCCTACCTTTACACCTTCACCTTGTTGTTACCGTTCGAGCCTTTGTTGATGGCACCCGATCGGCTGCGTCCATGCCAGCGTCCCGTATTGCTGGTACATGGTTACGGTTGCAGCCGCGGTATCTGGCGCACCCAGCGCACCCGACTGGAGGCCGCAGGCCATGTGGTTGCCACCATTACCCTGATGCCACCATTTGGTCATATCGATGAGATGGTGCCGCTGCTGGCCACCCGGATTGACGATGTGCTGGCGCAGACCGGGGCTGACAAGCTGGTGCTGGTCGGCCACAGTATGGGGGGGCTGGTCTGCCGCGACTATCTGGCTATCCATGGTGGTGACAAGGTCGCGCGCCTGATCACGCTGGCTACGCCTCATCAGGGCAGTCAGCTGGCCGCCCTTGGGCTTGGGGCCAATGCCCGCGAGATGGAGCCCGGTTCCGGCTGGTTGCAACGTTTTGCCTCTGTGCCGCTTTGCGTGCCCGGCATCTCAGTGCGCACCAGTCACGACAATGTGGTGATGCCGCAAGAGCGGCAACGATTGGTGGGAATGGAGGATATCGAGTTGCCCGCCATTGGCCATCTCTCTCTGCTTTACTCCCGTCGCACGACTGAGCTGCTGATTGAGTTGTTGTCCCGAGTCTGACCCTCCTTATTCGTCCTTCAACTGTTATTCCAAATAAAACAGGGGCCTGATTGCTCAGGCCCCTGTTGATCTCTTTATCCCATCATCAGGTTAGAAGTGGATCCCCTTGATCAGGGTCGAGACGGCAACCTGATCGGCGGTGGCTTTGGATTTGTCGCCATCCTTGGGATCGGCAAAGGTGCGGAAGCTGGTGTTCATGATCACCTGGGCAACCCGCGGTGCCAGAGCGTGAACCACCTGGCCAAATACCCCGAGGCGAGTCGCCAGTCGCACATGTTTGTTGATGATGGTATCGCACACCAGATCGGCCGCCTCTTCCGGCGTCATCATCGGCACCTGCTCATAGACCTTGGTCGGCGCGACCATCGGCGTTTTCACCAGCGGCATATTGATGATGGAGAAGCTGACCCCTTTATCGGCAAACTCGGAGGCGGCGGTACGCACCCAGGCATCGAGGGCCGACTTGGAGGCAACATAGGCGGAGAAGCGCGGCGCATTGGTCAACACCCCGATGGAGGAGATGTTGATGATGTGCCCTTTTTTCTTCTCGATCATGGTGGGTAGCACCCCCATGATCACCTTGAGCGCGCCAAAGTAGTTGAGCTGCATGGTGCGCTCCAGATCGTGGAAGCGATCGAAGGAGTCCTCGATGGAGCGGCGGATGGAGCGGCCGGCATTGTTGACCAGAATATCGACGCCACCGTGATCGGCCACGATGCGAGCGGTGATCTCCTCGGCTTGCGCCAGATTGGAGAGATCCCCCTGATAGATCTCGATGGTCAGCCCCAGCTCGGCAAACTCCGCTTTAGTCTCGGCAATCTTCTGCTCGTCGCGGGCGATGGTAACGACGTTGGCCCCCGCCCCCGCCAGCTTGCGCGCGGTTGCACGGCCAATGCCTGAGGTGGCCCCGGTCACCAGCACCACCTTGCCTTCTACCCGACCACGCAGGGAGCGATCGATGAAGAGCTCCGGGTCGAGGTGACGCTCCCAGTAATCCCACAGCCGCCAGGCGTAGCTGTGCAGTGGTGGCACTTCGATACCGGTTCCTTTCAGTACTCGCTGGGTTTCGCGACTGTCGAAACGGGTGGGATAACTGATAAGGCGGAACACATCCTTGGGCAGACCCAGATCGGCGATGGCGGCATCGCGGATGCGGCGCACCGGCGCCATGGTCATCAGCATGGCGGTCAGGTGGCGGGGAATGAAATTAAAGAGAGAGGCATTGATGCGGATCGCAGGCTCTGGCGCATGGGCGGCGCGGGAGAAGGTGCTCAGCATATCGCCAACCCGCATCGGGTTGGGGTCGGTCAGATGGAAGGTTTTGTTCTCCTCTCCCTCCTGATGGGCGATATGCTCCATGGCATCGACCACAAAGTTGACCGGCACGATATTGATGCGCCCGCCCTCAACCCCGATGGCGGGCATCCAGGGCGGCAGCAGACGGCGCAGCTTCTGGATGGTCTTGAAGAAGTAGTAAGGGCCGTCGATCTTGTCCATCTCGCCGGTATTGGAGTCACCGACAACGATCCCCGGTCGATAGACTCGCCACGGAACTGTGCACTCATTGCGCACAATCCCTTCGGCTTCGTGCTTGGTCTGGAAGTAAGGCATGTCGAGGTGTTCGGCCTCATCGAACATATCCTCGCGAAACAGACCGTCAAACAGGCCCGCTGCCGCGATGGAGCTGCAGTGGTGGAACTGCCCCGCCCCCAGCCGCTCGGCAAGTTGAACGGCTTGACGGGTCCCTTCGGTGTTGACCTGCTGCTGGATCCCGGCCTTGGCGTTGAGGTCATAGATGGCCGCCAGATGGAAGAAGTGGTCGATCTTGCCGATCAACTGCTCCTGTATCTCGACCGACACCCCCAGCAGCGGTTGCGTCATGTCGCCAAAAACCGGGACTGCGCGCGATTCATCCACATTCCAGAATGCAAATAACTCCGGCAATTTATCCTGATGAGAGGCGCGCATCAGAAAATAGACGATACAGTCGGGATGCTGTTGGAATAACTTTTTGATCAATCGACGCCCGATAAAACCACTACCGCCAGTAATGAAATAGTTCATAAAGAGAATCCTGCTACTGATTAGGGTGTTACTAGGTTGTTAGATATATCACGATTCATATGGGAATCCGCAATTTGATTGTCGGTTCGTGAGCAAACCCTAATTTCGGTGGTGTGCCTGTTCCGTTATTAGGTAGAACCCTCTATTTTTTCTCCCTAGACTGAAGTTGAAAAATCAGTAATGCCACAACCCGATTGCAGTTTCGTTGTCGCCATTACATTTATCTGTCGTTATTCAAGGAGAAGATCATGGCTAAGAAATTGAAAGCGCTGGCAGGGTCAGTGACCGACAACCAACTCACCTCCACCATCAAGGAGTCCACCCAGCAGATCTGGTTGGCGGGTCTGGGTGCCTATGCCAAGGCGCAGGAAGAGGGTGGCAAGATCTTTGAAGCCCTCGTGCAGGAAGGGGAAGCATTGCAGGCCAAAACCCGTCAGAGCGCAGATGAGAAGATTGCCGCTGTGACCGACAAGACCGCCAATACCTGGGGCCGTCTGGAGCAGGTGTTTGAAGATCGCGTGGCCCGCGCTGTGGCCAGCCTCGGCATTCCGACCCGCAAGGATATCGATAAGCTCTCCAAGCGCATGGCCGAGCTGACCGACGTGGTCCAGCAACTGCTGGATGCGCAGGAAGAGGAGGCTCCTGCCGCTGAAGCCAAACCGGCTGCCGCCAAAAAGCCCGCTGCCCGCAAGCCTCCGGTAAAGAAGGCACCGGTAGCCAAGGCCAAAGAGGCCGTGGTTGAGCAGGCCGCCGATCTCCTCTCCGCCGCCGAAGACGCGGTGAAAGAGGTGAAGGCCAAAGCAGAGAGCGTCCTGCCCTGATCCCTCGTGGTGGCGGAAGGTGATTGATACCGGCCCATGCCCTGCGCTGGGCCGGTCTTGTCATGGTGAATGTCATGGATAGAGAGGCGACGCTATGAGTACCATCGCAATTGCCCTTGCTGGCGGCGGGCCGCTCGGCGGCATCTACGAGATCGGTGCCTGCGCTGCCCTCTCTGACAGCATCAACGGCCTGCGCCTTGACCATGCCGATATCTATGTCGGCGTCAGTTCGGGGGCCGTGGTGGCGTCGGCGCTGGCCAACGGCATCTCGCCGGCTAAGCTGGTGCGGATCCTGCTCAGCGATGACTCGGGGGAGATGTTTGACCCGGCCACCTTGCTGCGACCCGCCTTTCGTGAATATGCCGACCGCCTGACCTCGATCCCGCCACTGGCGTGGCAGAGCCTGACCTACTATCTGGCGGCGCCCTGGAAGCGCAGCCTGTTTGAATCGCTGCAGGGACTCTCCAAGGCCATTCCGACCGGACTGTTCGACAATCGCGGGGTGGATCGTACCCTGACCCAGTTTTTCTCTCGTCCCGGCCGCAGCAATGATTTTCGCCAGCTGCGCAGTCGACTGTTTGTGGTAGCTACCGAACTCGACACCGGTCATCCGGTCGCCTTCGGCAGCCTGGGGCTCGATGACGTGCCCATCTCGGCGGCGGTACAGGCGTCAGCCGCCCTGCCCGGCCTCTTTCCCCCTTCATTGATCAACGGTCGTTACTATGTGGACGGGGCGCTGATCAAGACTCTGCACGCTTCGGTAGCGCTGGAAGAGGGGGCGGATCTGGTGTTCTGCATCAATCCGCTGGTGCCCTATGATGCGGACATGGCCGACGGCACCCCGACCAATCTGGTGGACAGCGGTCTGCCGGTGGTGCTGGCCCAGACTTTTCGCGCCATCATCCACTCCCGCATGCATGTGGGGATGGATCGCTACAAGCACCAATATCCCGACGCCGACGCCCTGCTGTTTGAGCCCTCTTCTGCCGATGGCGAGATGT
This sequence comes from Aeromonas veronii bv. veronii, assembly GCF_000820225.1. Classification (GTDB taxonomy): domain Bacteria; phylum Pseudomonadota; class Gammaproteobacteria; order Enterobacterales; family Aeromonadaceae; genus Aeromonas; species Aeromonas veronii. The sequence continues at coordinate 122,508 of NZ_CDDK01000040.1, read as the reverse complement.
TCTTCACCAATGTGTTCAGTTACCGGGATCGCCGCCGTCTCTGCGAGCACGCTTACCAGCATACCCGCCGCGATCTCTGGCAGCGTCGTGACGAGCTGGCGCCGGTGCTGGCCAAGCATGGCCTCGAGCTCAATCTGGCCGCGCTGGCCGATGAAGATCGCACCCTGCTGGCCCCCGGCATTGGCTCGGTTGCCGCCCTCGACAAGTCGCTGGAGCTGCTGCAGCACTGGCTTGCCAAACGCTATCGCCACGGCGTGCGCCGTTCATCACCAAAGGAGTAGCATGGATCGCAAACCCAAACGCCGTACCCGGGAGCGGATCCTGACCACTGCCCTCGCCTGCTTCAATCGACAAGGGGAACCCAGCGTCACCACCTCGGCCATTGCGGCCGAGATGGAGATCAGCCAGGGCAATCTCTACTACCACTTCCACAACAAGGAGGAGATCGTCAACGCCCTGTTCTGCGAATTTGAACAGCAGATGGATCGCCTGCTGGAGGCGGTCAGCACCCCGTCCGATGAGCCAGAAGATATCTGGCTCTTTCTCCACCTGATGTTTGAAGCCATCTGGCAGTACCGTTTCCTCTACTACGATATCGCGACCCTGATGAGTGGTTATCATCAGGTGGAACAGCGCTTTTCCGCCCTGCTGCGCCGCAAGGAGCAGACCGCCATCGCCATTTGCAATCATCTGCAAACGGTCGGGCTGATGGAGGGCACGACGCAACAGATGCGCACGCTGGCGGCCAATGTGGCGCTGGTGGGCACATTCTGGATCTCTTACCAGCGGGCACTGCACCCCAAGGTGGACGCCGATATCGCCCTCGGCGTCTTTCAGGTGATGCAGCTGGTCGCACCCTATTTGCGGGCCGATGCCCGCGCTCATCTGGGCGCCCTCGCCCATCACTACACCGACAAGGTTTGATTCACATGCTACAGGGAGAACAAGCATGACCACTTCACAACTCGAATTTGTCCCCTTCCCCTACGTGGATGCGGCCTATGAGTATGCTGGCCAGAAGCTGGCGGACAACTGGGATCGTCTCCATCAGGGGGATGCCGAACCCTGGCCCGAGGATGAGCAGGTACAGGATGCCTGGCGGGCCTATCATGCCGGGGATTTTGCCCGGGCCGTCGCTCTTGGCGAAGCGGCCGGTGAGGCGGGCCTCAATGTGGCAAACAAGGCGCTAGTGATCCACGCCAGCTATCTGCTGGAGGACAAGTATGCCAAGCGCGCCGCCTTCGAGCGGGCGGCCAGCCATGCCGAGAAGCTGCAAAAGCGTCAGCCCAAGAACGCCAACGCCTGGTATTTCCACGCGCTGGCACTCGGTCGCTACAGCCAGGTCATTTCCATCTCCAAGGCCCTCTCGCAAGGAATTGGTGACAAGATCAAGGCAAGTCTTGAGAAGGCGCTGGAGCTGGCGCCAGATCACGCCGAGGCCCATATCGCCTTTGGCGCCTGGCACGCGGAGATCGTCGACAAGCTGGGGGCCATGATCGGCGGCCTCACCTATGGTGCCAAGAAGGAAGAGTCCGAGCGTCACTTCAAGGAGGCGCTGGCGCTGATCCCAGAATCGGCTATCGCCCGCATGGAGTACGCCAACGCTCAAGTGATGCTGCACGGCAAGAGCCGCCTGAAAGTGGCCGAAGCCCTCTATGCCGAAGCGGCCGAGTGCGAACCGATGGATGCCATGGAGCGCCTCGATGTGGAGGCGGCGCGGGAAGAGCTGGAGGATTAACCGCCACTCCTGCCACTAAGAGGTAGTAAAACAAGAGGCCAACCCGCGGGTTGGCCTCTTTTATGATGGGAGCTGACCGGTTGGCTATGCCGTCACCGGTCGCTCAAGTGCACGCTCAACCGAGCAGCGCATCCAGTCCGTTGGGGTCAAACAGTAGCTCTGGCTCCATCAGCACCAGCAACAGCAGTTGCTCGAACTCCACCGCAAACCGCTCGACCACCCGATCCGGGTCCGGTACCAGCTTCTTGTCGGTGATAAGACCCAGCTGCACCTTGTGATCGTAAGAGAGGATGGAGACGCCGACGCCGATATCCCCCGATTGCGGCACCCAGAACAGCGGCTGACGCAATTTTGCTCCAGCCAGATAGAGGGTCTGCTGCGGGCCGGGCACATTGGTGATCACTGCACTGGCCTTGGCCGTGAGCAGCTCGACGGCCTGCTGCTGCACCGCATTGGGGGCCATGCCAAGGGCATGTAACAGGTTGAGCACCACCACGGGTTGCAGTGAGGTGCGCAGCGCCTGCATCCGGTCACGCACGGTATAGAGCCGCTGCAACGGGTGTTCAACATCCAGTGGCAAGTCCAGGGCCACCAGCCCGAAGCGGTTGCCAAGTGCCCCCTCATCGTCCGGTGCACGCATATTGACTGGCACCAGGGCGCGTATCTTGACCTTGTTGGCATCATCCCCCTTCTCCTGCAGGTAGTGGCGAAACGCCCCTGCGGTGGCAGCGATCAGCAGATCGTTGACCGAGCAGCCCAGTACCTTGCCCACTGCCTTGATATCCGGCAGATCAATTTGCTCCGACCAGGCTACCCGCTTGGTGCTGGTGGTCTTGCCCCGCAGGCGGCAGGGAGAGTCATCACCGAGGGTGGCGATATTGCACAGCTCGCTCGCCACATCCCGCCCGGTCTTGAGGTAATCCACCGCCTTGGTGGGATGGGTGACCACTTCGACATATTTGGACCAGAGGCTACCGGTCAGCTTGAGACCGGCTCGCACCAGACGGCTGCCCTGGTGGCAATCCTCCTCATCCTCGTCATCGCTGTCATCCAGTGGCTCCGGTGACGGTGGTCGCGGCGCCCCTTCCGGTGTGTTATCCATCATGGTCAGCATGGCTCGCACCAGCGAGAAGCCATCGCCCATAGCGTGGTGAATGCGCACCACCAGCGCTTGCCCACCCAGCGACGTGTCGGTCAGGTGCATATCCCACAGGGGGCGCTGGTGGTTGAGCGGCGTCGAGGCGAGATCGGCCACCAGCTTCTCCAGCTCCAGCTTGCCCGCTTCACCCGGCAGGATCACTCGCTTGAGGTGCTGATCGAGATCGAAATCTGGATCATGGCGCCAGTAGTAGGAGCCCCCCTCCAGCACGGCCCGCTGGTGGAAGCGGGGTTGCACCGAAATGGTGTGGCGCAATCCGGCCCGCAGACGCGCTTCATCAAGCTCTCCTTCAAACATCAGGACACCGATGATCTGCATCAGGTTGTTGGGTCTGTCCATGCGTAACCAGGCGGTATCGACGCAGGAGATAAATTCACTCAGTGGCATGGTTGTTTCCCTACAAAATGAATTTATCGAGGCGGCAAATTGCTTCTGCCCTCATATCCGGATGAAGGCTTGATGCAATCAGAATGACTTTAATGAGTGCCGACTCGAAATATGAAATAAAGATGAAATATTACTTACAAAATAGAATCGAGACCTCGCCGGATAATAAATCTGACAAACCATATGGCTTGCCAACTTATTTCAAACAGCCATCTTTTACAGCTGGTTTATTTAAAACCAGTGCAACGAAGAGTTTCAAATACGTTTGGGGCAAGGTAAGCGATTGTCGACATAATCGAGGATCTCTTGCTCCAGTACGCTGCGTACCGGCAACAGCATCAAACCAAGATGCACTTCCAGTTCCAGGGTATCTTCGTCCAGGGTGAGAGTGCCATGTACCCCTGAGCCGCGAAAGCGTAGCTCGGTCTCCTCTTCATCCGCCCATTCGCAATCGAGTTGATAGCTCTCGCTCATGTCCGCAGCGATGGCTTCGGCCGCGATCCGGGCGGCGGCCAGTCCCAGCGGATGCTGACGGCTGATCTGAATGATAGAGAGTGCGCTGCTGCCAGCGAGCGAGTTGAAGAACATGGTCGTTACTCTGGGTCATAAGTTAGTTATTGATATTAAACACATGTTCACAACAAATGAAAGGATGGTTCACATAAATGGGACTCACTTAACAGAGTCGAGAGGGATGCAGGCCATCAGCGGGACATGGCATTTATTCCCTCCCCCGTGCGCGCTACACTTGTCACGGGACCTTCAGCAAAAGCTGCTTGTTTTTCATTCACTTGTATCTTCGTATCACCCAATCCCCATCAATGGGCCCAAGGCCAGAGAGCTGTAGATGACGCATCAAGAACATGCCCACGACGACGATAGCACCCTGGGTCGGCTATACCGCCAGCTCAAGCGGGTTGCAGCCTTGCGCGAGCAGATGCGTGCCCACCCGGAAGATCAGCAGGATCGGGATCGGCTACGCCAGTGGCAGGCCGACCGGTTGGGACGAACCCATCGAGATCTGCTGGAGAGTGACCGCTACGGCCCTGCCGCCGAGTTTTTCCTGACCGATCTCTATGGCCCGGGGGATTGTACCCGCCGCGATGCGGACGTGATGCGGGTGATGCCGACCGCTGAGCGGCTGTTGCCGGAGTCCGGTCTCAAGGTGCTGGCGCAGGCGATCGAGCTCGATGCCCTCTCCGAAGAGCTGGACTATCTGATGGTGGTGGCGCTGCGGCGCATTGATGGCATTGATCCCATCACGCCGGACCATTACACCATCGCCTATCGTGCCGTGGGTGAACAGGCGCGCCGGGAACATCAGATTGCGTTGGTGAGCGAGCTTGGGATGACGCTGGACAGACTGGCGAGAAAGCCGCTGCTGGGGGCGACCCTCAAGCTGGTGTCAGGGCCCGCCCATCTGGCGGGGCTTGGCGAGCTCTTCTCCTTTGTCGAGCGTGGTTATCAGGTGTGTCATCAGATGGGGCGTGCCAACGAGTTTCTCGAAACCATCGCCAGTCGTGAGACGGCCATCATGACGGCGCTCTTTAACGGCGATAGCAGTGCGCTGGGGTAAGGCTTATCGAGGGATAAGCCGCCAGAATAACAAAGCGGGCCGATGAGCCCGCTTTTCGTTTATCACTGTTTGCCGATATGTTGGCCAATGCAAGAGCGATCAGATCACCAGCAGATCCATAAAGGCGTGCACCGGGGTGGCGGCAAGGCGCGGCCCATCCTGACAGAGGGCCAGAATGTCGCTGACCCGTTTGGCCGGGAAGCGGGTGGCCAGATTGTGCTGGAATTTATCCACCAGCAGCGGGATCCCCTCCTCCCGACGGCGACGATGGCCGACCGGATACTCCACTTCCACCTTGGCGGTGTGAGTGCCGTCCTTGAAGAAGATCTGGATGGCGTTTGCGATGGAACGCTTGTCTGCCTCCAGATACTCGCGGCTGTAACGCTTGTCCTCCTGCACCACCATCTTGCTACGCAGCGCGTCGATGCGGGGATCGGCGGCAACATCGTCCTCATAATCCTCGGCGATCAGGCGACCGAAGATGAGAGGCACCGCCACCATGTACTGCAGGCAGTGATCCCGATCGGCCGGGTTGTTGAGGGCACCGACCTTGCTGATGATACGAATGGCCGACTCATGGGTGGTGAGCTCGATACGGTCGATCTCCTCCAGCCGTCCCTTCACCTGCCCATGCAGCTTCATGGCGCACTCTACCGCGGTCTGGGCATGGAACTCGGCGGGATAGGAGATCTTGAACAGCACGTTTTCCATCACATAGCTGCCGTACCCCTGATGCAGGGCGAACTGGTTGCCCTTGAACAGCACATCGTAGAAGCCCCACTTGGGCGCGCTCAGTACGCCGGGATAGCCCATCTCGCCGCTCATGGTGATAAGGGCGAGGCGCACGGCGCGCGAGGTGGCATCCCCCGCCGCCCAGCTCTTGCGCGACCCAGCATTGGGGGCATGACGGTAGGTACGCAGGCTCTGGCCATCGACCCAGGCCTGGGAAACCGCATCGATCACCTGATCACGGGTGCCACCCAGCATATGGGTCACCACGGCGGTGCTGGCGACCTTGACCAGCACCACGTGATCGAGGCCAACCCGGTTGAAGGAGTTCTCCAGCGCCAGCACCCCCTGAATTTCGTGGGCTTTGACCATGGCCACCAGCACATCGGCCATGGTGAGCGGCGCCTTGCCCTCGGCGACGCGAGTACGGGAGAGCCAGTCGGCGGTGGCCAGAATGCCCCCCAGATTGTCGGATGGGTGACCCCACTCAGCGGCCAGCCAGGTGTCGTTGTAATCGAGCCAGCGGATGATGGCGCCGATATCCCAGGCCGCCTTGACTGGATCGAGGCAGAGCTGGGTACCGGGCACCCGGGCGCCGTGGGGTACCAGTGTACCGGGTACGATGGGACCAAGGTGTTTGGTACATTCGGGGAAGCGCAGGGCCAGCAGGCCACAGCCAAGGGTGTCCATCAGGCAGTAGCGGGCAGTGTCGAGGGCAGCCTCACTGGTAATGGGGTGGTTGCAGACATAATCGGCAATATCGACCAGCACCTGATCAGGGTCTGGTCTGTGGTTGACGTCGACGTTGGCGGACATCGTGACTTCCTTATCGTTGTTGTAGAGAGACAAAGTGACGGGGCGCCGGGCCGACATAATCGGCGCTCGGACGGATGATCCGGTTGTGCTCGCGCTGCTCCATCACGTGGGCGCACCAGCCGGTGACCCGCGAGCAGACGAAGATGGGGGTGAACAGCTTGGTCGGGATCCCCATGTAGTGATAGGCGCTGGCGTGGAAGAAGTCGGCATTGGGAAAGAGCTCTTTTTCTTCCCACATCACCTTCTCCGCCTCGCAGGAGACGCGATAGAGGCGATCATCCCCCACCGCCTCGGCGAGCTTGGCCGACCACTCCTTGATGATGACGTTACGCGGATCAGAAGTGCGGTAGATGGCGTGGCCAAAGCCCATGATCTTCTCCTTGGCCGCCAGCTTGGCCAGCAGTTCTCGCCTTGCCTGCGTCTCATCTTGCCAATGTTCGATCATCGCCATGGCCGCCTCGTTGGCACCGCCATGGAGCGGGCCGCGCAGGGTACCGATGGCGGCGGTGATGCAGGAGAACATATCAGAGAGCGTCGAGGCGCAGACCCGCGCCGCAAAGGTGGAGGCGTTGAACTCATGCTCGGCGTAGAGGATGAGGGAGACATGCATCACCCGGCGCTCCAGCTCGCTCGGCGCCTTCTGGTGCAGCAGCGCGAGGAAATGGCCACCGATACACTCTTCGTCGGTATCGAGGGCGATACGAATACCTTCATGGCTGAACTTGTACCAGTAGATCAGAATGCCCGGAAAGGCAGCCAGCAGCCTATCCGCCACTTCATGCTCATGCTCGAAACCATCTTCCGGTTCCAGATCGCCGAGCATGGAGCAGCCGGTGCGCAGCACATCCATGGGGTGGGCATCGGCGGGAATCCGCTCCAGTACCTCCAGCAGCGGCAGGGGCAAGGTGCGCAGGCGACGCAGCTCGCGCTTGTAGGCGTCAAGCTGCTGCTCACCGGGCAACTCACCCTTGAGCAGTAGATAGGCGACCTCCTCGAACTGGGCGCTGTCGGCCAGCTCCTTGATGTCGTAACCGCGATAGGTAAGACCGGTGCCACTCTTGCCCACGGTGCAGATACTGGTCTCCCCTGCGCTTTGACCGCGCAGACCTGCCCCGCCCAACGGTTTTTGCTGTCCCATAAGCTGCCTCCTATTCCTTGGCTGTAAACAGACGATCCAGTGTCTGCTCGTAGTGGTGATATCCGAGGAAGTCGTAGAGCGACTCCCGGGTCTGCATGGTCTCCACGACGGCCCTTTGATGGCCATCCTGGCGAATATGTTGATAGACGTTGAGGGCGGCCTGATTGGCGGCCCGGTTGGCACTCAAGGGGTAGAGCACCATATCGACCCCGTGGGCGGCCAGTTGCTCTTTGTCAAACAGCGCGGTTTTGCCGAACTCGGTCATGTTGGCGAGGATCGGCACTTTGGCCGCCAGCTTGAACTGGTCGTACTGGGCAAGCTCGGTCACCGCCTCGGCGAAGATCATGTCGGCACCGGCGGCTACATAGGCAGCGGTGCGTTCAAGAGCCGACTCCATCCCCTCCACCGCCAGTGCATCGGTGCGGGCCATGATGACGAACTCGCTATTCTCGCGGGCATCCACTGCTGCCTTGATGCGATCGCACATCTCCTCCAGCGTGACCACCGCCTTGTTGGGACGGTGGCCGCAGCGCTTTTGGGCCACCTGATCTTCCATATGGACGGCGGCAACCCCGGCTCGCTCGAACGCGCGAATGGTGCGGGCGATATTGAATGCCCCGCCCCAGCCGGTGTCGATATCAACCAGAAGCGGCACACGGGTCGCCGCTGTGATCCGCTCGGCATCGATCAGCACGTCGTTGAGGGAGGTCATTCCGAGATCCGGCAAGCCGTAGGAGGCATTGGCCACTCCGGCGCCGGAGAGATAGAGGGCTTGAAAACCGCTGCGCTCGGCCATCAGCGCCATATAGGCATTGATGGTGCCGACGATCTGCAGGGGATGTTCATTGGCAAGGGCGGTGCGAAAGCGCAGGCCTGCCGAGGGGGACAAACTGGACATCATGACTCCTTTCACCTGTCTAGTCTGGCCATCTAATATCACGTTTACGTTAACGTCAATTATACTTTCGTAACATTCTGGCTGCAGGCAAGACAGGAAACCGGTTTTAGGGTAAATTTCACCAATTCCTTCAACAGGTTGAATTGTATGATGGAGCCCGGTTCCGTAATTGTCTGTCCGGCGTGCGACTTGCTGATCCAGCGCAAAGCACTGCCGTTGCGTCGTCATGCCCACTGCCCGCGTTGTCATCAGCATCTCTATGGCCGTTATGCCTTTCGTCCCTCCCAGTTGATGGCCCTAACCATTACCGGTTTTCTGCTGCTGCCCTCCGCATTTTTTGAGCCGCTGATCTATCTGCGGCTGGCTGGGGTTAACACCGACGCCGACCTGCTGCGCGGTATCCTGGTGCTGTTTGGCGAAGGTGAATGGTGGGTAGCCAGCCTGGTACTCTGGTGCGCGGTGTTGGCGCCAGTGGGGTTATTGGCGGGGATCTTTGCGCTGGCTTCGGGTCTGGCAAAACGTTGGCACATTCTTCCCGTCACCTTGAAGCTGGTCGAGGTATTTCGCCACTGGGCCATGCTGGAGGTCTATATCGTCAGCTTGCTGGTTGCCCTGTTCAAACTGATCGACATCGCCGATGTGCGCCTCGGTGGCGGCTTGCTCAGTCTCGGTATTTTGATGCTGCTCAACATGACCCTGCTGATCCTGTTTGACCCCGCCCCCTACTGGGCGCGGATCCCGTTAAAGGAGCCGGAACATGACCAGCGCCCGTGAGATGGGGCTCTGCCGCTGCCATACCTGCGGTCTGCTGGTACGTTATCAAGCCGGGGCAGTCTGCCCCCGTTGCCGCAGCAAATTGCAGGTGCGCATTCCCCGCTCGCTTGCCTGGTCGTGGGGCTTGCTGGCGCTCGCCACCTTCATGTTGTTGCCTGCGAATCTGTTGCCCATAACCCATTTCTACAACAAGGGGTTACTGCAGTCAGATACCATCTTCAGCGGTATCATGATGCTCTATCGCAGCAAAATGAGCGGGATTGCCACCATAGTCCTCACCGCCAGCATACTGGTACCCGTGGGCAAGATATTGGGGTTGGGCTGGATCTGCTGGCAGTTGCAGCGGGCCAAGCCGGTGCGGCGCAAGCGCCAGCTGGTGATGTATCGGGTGATCGATTTTATTGGTCGCTGGTCAATGCTGGACTTGTTCGTGATTTCGCTGATGGTGGCACTGGTCGATCGGGGTGTGCTGCTGAGTGTCCGCGCAGGCCCCGGTGCCACCGCCTTTGCCGGTGTAGTGGTGCTGACCATGATGTCGGCCCGCATGCTCGATACCCGTTTACTGTGGGACAAGGCGGCCCGTTGATGATTTCTCTGTTTTTGTCTGATGTGCTGTTTAATCCAGCCAATAAGGAGTCACTATGATCGGGGCTGAACCCGTCATCGAAAAGCGTCGCTGGTTATCGCCGGTCTGGCTGTTACCCCTGATAGCCCTGCTGCTGGCAGGTGGCTTTCTCTATCAGCAGGTATTGAGCCGTGGCCAGCTTATCCAGATCAACTTCGCCCAGGGCAACGGCATCTTGCCGGGTAAAACCCAGGTTCGTTATCAGGGGGTGGCTATCGGTGTGGTGCAAGAGCTGGAGCTGGCTGAAGATGGCCGCAAGATTGCGGTGATGGCCAAGATTGACAGCCGTGCCAGACCGCTGATCCGCAAGGGATCCGACTTCTGGCTGGTGAGCCCCAAGGCGTCGCTCACCGAGATCTCTGGCCTCGATACCCTGGTCTCCGGCAACTACATCAACCTGCAACCGGGGCGTGAAAGCAATCCGCTGGAGGAGACCTTCGATGCCCTGGAGGGCCCTCCTCCCGGTTATCAGGCTCAGGGGCGGATGTTGCACCTGACTGCCGATTCGCTGGGTTCTGTGGGGATTGGCGCCAAGCTCTATTTTCGCGGTATCGAGGTGGGCAGCGTCATCAATACCCGCCTGGGTCAGGACAACCAGAACGTCATTCTGGATCTGGTGATCGAGCCGCGTTTTGAACATCTGGTCAAAGCTGATACCCGCTTCTGGAACATCAGTGGCATCAAGGGCTCCTTCAGTCTGGCTGGCGTCAGCGTGGAGGCAGGCAGCCTCACCTCCATTCTGAGCGGTGGCATTGCCTTTGACTCACCCAAAGATTCACCGGAGCCTGAGAAGGGACAGACCTTCGTCCTCTATAAAGGGCTGGCGGAAGCGGCACGCGGTGCGCGTATCGACATTGCGGCTGGCGATCTTCCGGTCAAGGAGGGGATGCCCATCCTCTATGAGGGGATCGAGATTGGTCGTATCGACCCCATTCGCCTTACTGATAAAGGCCGGGTGGTCACAGCGCTGATCAACCCGGAGCAGGCTTATCGCATTACCGACAAGAGTCAACTGGTGTGGGAGAGCGTCTCCCTCTCCGCGGCTGGCGTGCAGCATGCAGATCGCCTGCTCTCCGGCCCGGCCATCCGCCTCGACTATGTGGTGGGTAAATCGGTACAGAAGATGACCCTGACCGATCGCGCGCCCCAGAGCGGCACCAAGGTGACGCTGCAGGCTGACGATCTGGCAGGGCTCAATCAGGATGCCCCTGTCTGGTACAAGGGATTGCAGGTGGGCCGCATCAGCCAGCTCACCCTGGATGCGCGCGGCAATGCCAGCGTCGAGCTGGTGATGGCGCCGAACTATGGTCATCTGCTCAACCGTGCCCGCTTCTATCGCGCTGCCCCGCTGCAGATCGATGCCGATCTGAGCGGCATCAAGGTAGAAACCAGTCCGGCCAGTGCCTGGTTGGGAGGCGGGATCAAGCTGATACAAGCCAGTAGTGGCGAACGGATTAACCGTCTCTACCCGAGTCAGGAGCTGGCACTGCTCGGTACCCGTGATGCCAAGCCGCAGCGCTGGTTGCTCAAAGCAGGTCAGGCCGATGGCATCGGCATTGGCTCGCCTGTGCTCTATCTGGGGTTGGAAGCGGGCAAGGTGAAACAGCTGCGCGCCGCCAAAGAGGGGGTCGAGATCGAACTCGAGATTGATGGAGTCTATGCTCCCCTCCTCGCCCAACAACCCCAATTCTGGAAAAAACCGGCCATCGACACCAAGGTGCGGGTCGATGGGGTGCAAGTCAAGGTGGGTAACCTCGGTACCCTGCTGCGCGGTGCCATCGAGTTTGATCGGTTGGCCAATGGCCGCAGCAGCCATCAACTGTTCGATTCCAGGGAGCAAGCCAAGGCCAAGGTGCGCCAGCTGTCACTGGTGGCAGAGAGCAATCCGGGGCTCGGGATTGGCAGCCCGATCCGCTATCGCGGGGTCGATATCGGCAAAATTGAAGAGATCGAGCTGGAGCCGTCTCTGGGTCAGGTGATCTTCAAGGCGGAACTCGATGGCCACTATGCCGAGCGTTTCCTGCAGTCCGGTGCCCGCTTTACTCTGGTGCAGGCCAAGCTGGGGCTGGGCGGTGTCGCTCACCTCGACACCCTGATCAAGGGGGCGTTTGTAGAGGCACAACCCGGTAAAGGCGCTGGCAAAAATCGCTTCCCCTTGAGTCAGGTCGGCCCGGTGGGTCTGGCCCTGACCCTCAAGAGCCCCTCCGTCAATGGCCTGAGCGTCGGCAGCCCGCTGCTGTTTCGCAAGATGGTTGTGGGCAGTGTCACCAAGGTGGCGCTGGCTCGGGATGGTAGCGAGGTGGTGATCGACGTTAACGTGGATCAGGAGTATGCCCATTTGGTGCGGGCCAACTCCCGTTTCTGGAATGTCTCCGGGGTCAAGGCGGATATCGGCCTGACCGGCGGCACCATCGAAGTGGAGACGGTGCAGAGCCTGCTGGCTGGCGGCATCGCCTTCAATACGCCGGAGAGAGAAATGGGTCCAACCGTCAAGGCAGGACACAGCTATCCGCTCTACGGCAAGGCCGAGAAAGAGTGGCTGGAGTGGAGTCCGCGTATCCAGCCCTGATCTCTTCCCTTTGTATCTCATCAAAGCCCGGCACTGTGCCGGGCTTTTTTATATTCCGGTGCTTGTTGATAGGGTTCAGATTCAGAATATTCTTAGCCTTGTGGTAGGATATCGCCCCTCTTTTTCGGTCAACGAGACGGCACAGTGCACGACAACACCTTCCTTCCCGATTACTTTTTACGCCACATTGCGGCCATCATGCCGGCCCATCTCTCGATGGATGACTTTGTGGCCAGTTGTCGACGTCCGCTGCGCCGCAGCATTCGGGTCAATACCTTGAAGATAGCCGTCTCGGATTTCGTCGCCCTGATGGAGCCACTGGGTTGGCAGCTCGACCCTGTCCCCTGGTGTGATACCGGCTTCTGGCTGACCCGCAGTGATGAAACTGTCCCACTTGGCAACACCGCCGAGCACTTGAGCGGGCTCTTCTACATTCAGGAAGCGAGCTCCATGCTGCCGGTGATGGCACTCTTTGCCAGCGACAAGATCAAAGCGGATGGCATGTTGCTGGATGCAGCGGCGGCCCCCGGCTCCAAGACCACCCAGATAGCCGCCTTGATGAACAATCAGGGAATGCTGGTTGCCAACGAGTTTTCCAGCAGCCGGTTGAAAGTGCTCAGCGCCAATATCCAGCGCTGCGGCGTGACCAATGTGGGCATGACCCATTTTGATGCCAAGGTGTTTGGCCAGTGGTTGCCGGAGACATTCGATGCCATCCTGCTCGATGCCCCCTGCTCCGGTGAAGGTACGGTGCGCAAGGATGAAGATGCGCTGCGCAACTGGAGCATCGAGAGCATCGACGAGATTGCGGCAGTGCAACAAGGGTTGCTTGAGAGCGCCTTCCATGCCCTGAAACCGGGTGGTGTGCTGGTCTACTCCACCTGTACCTTGAGTGAGCAGGAGAATCAGGCGGTCTGCCAATCCCTGCTGGACAAGTTTGGCGATGCCTTGAGTTTTGACTCGTTGGCAGACCTGTTCCCCCATGCAGAGCAGGCCTGTACATCCGAAGGATACCTGCACGTTTGGCCCCAAATCTTCGACAGTGAAGGCTTTTTCGTCGCCAGATTGCGCAAGCATCACTCTGTGCCCAACACCATGTTCAAGCCGGGCAAGCTGGGTAAATTCCCCTTTGCGCCGCTTCCTGCCAAAGAGGCTGAACCCATGTTGCGCGAGATTGAAGCCAACTTTGGGGTGGCACCGCAGGGTCAGCTGTTTGGCCGCAATGACGAGATCTGGCTCTTCCCTCTGCGGTTTGATCAGGTGCAGGGCAAGTTGCGCTTCGATCGCATCGGCATCAAGTTGGCCGAAACCTTCAAGAAAGGTTATCGCCTCACTCATGAGTGGGCATTGGCCTATGGCGATAAAGCGAGCAAGGGTGTTGTCGAGCTGGATAGCGCCAATGCGCGGGAATTCATGATGGGACGGGACGTCTGGCCAGAACAGGATGCGGGCGCTGGCGAGGTGATCGTCCGCTATCAGGGGCATACCCTGGGCATGGGGAAATGGGTGGGTAGTCGGGTCAAGAATGCCCTCCCCCGCGAGCTGGTGCGTGACAACAATCTGTTCAATGCGTAGTGGGCCTTTCGGTGCATCAGCACTTGAACGAGTCTGAAATACCTACACTCTGGTTGAACTTTTCTTCGGATCTTGAAAAGCCTTGAGCCTTGTCTAAGCTTAAGGCAATCCGAACACCAGTTAGCGCACGGCTCTGCAAGGAGCCAATTCCCCTATGCCAGGTACAAGGAATTCGTACCTGGCTTTTTTTATCTCTTCACGTATCGCTGTTACTTCACTCTTGGCTCTATTCGACGGTCTCTTCGAGCTGTGTGGCGACTCGATTTTCAAACGGAGGCTCTCTACCAAGCTCATATTGGTAGAGCAGATCGATCGCCTGCTCGATGAGTGATGCCTGACTGTCTTCTAAATGAATACCCAGAGCGGCCAATCGCTCGGCATGGCGATTGCTGATCCAGCATTGCAAACGGGTATGGGTCTCCTGCTTGCGTTTTACATGTTGGCGCTGCCGCTCGGCATTGTTTTGGGGCCCCGCCTCTTGCTCTTCACGCACTATCATTTCTTGGCTCATATGTCCTTGCGATGTTCCATTTTTGGATTTGTTATCTCTCATCACATGCCATTATCCATTGGAAGATGCCCCTTCCACCTTGGGCTGCTGGCTGCACGGCAAATATATCATCAGATCAACAAGATATCATTTAACATAAAAAACGAAGTGACGCAGTTGTGTCAAAGCAAGCCATCAAGGGCATGATCGGAGAATTTGTGGGCGTCATCGAAATACTCCTGCAGGGTTCGCATATCCTTGTGGCGCGTCACCTCAATGATCTTGTTCATCGGCTTGCCGGCAGTTACCGCCGAGGTGATAAATCCACGGCGCAGGCTATGGCCACTGACGTAGAGATCGTCGATGGTTTGGCCGGTTCGCCGCTTGATCATCAGATTGATGCCCTGGGGGCCGAGTGGCTCGGCCATCAGTTGGCCCCAGCGGTTCATGCGCCGAAACAGCGGCCCCTCGCTGATCCGGCTTTTGTGTAGCCATTTTTGCAGTGCCGACACAGGACAATATTGCTTGCCCGGGATCAGGGCAATCTCGGTTTCATGCAGCTGATGCTTGCTCGGTTTGAGGCGAAGGCGGATCCCCTGCCCCACAAAATCGAGATCGCTCACCTCAATCCGGGCTGCTTCCGAGCGGCGCAAGGCGCCACTGAACATCAAGAGCAGCAGAGTGTGATCACGCAAGCCAGCCAGATCACCGGTGTCGATGCCATCCAGCACCTGGGTCAATGGTTGCAGCGTCAGGGCGCCGGTTTTGCGTTTACGGTTATCCCCCAACCTGACAATACCGCGCATCATCTCCTTGATTTCGGGATGTTCGGTGGGCATGGGGTGAATGCCTTTCTGCTTGAAGGCATAACGGATCCCGGCAAGCCGTCTCACCAGGGTTGCCGGTTTACGAGGTTCACCGTTACGCAGCTCCCCCTTCCCCTCCTCTTTATCCAGCCATACCCAGTTGGCTAATACGCCGTCGGCCTGATCAGCGAGAAAATTCATGATGTCGTGATGGGTCGTTTGCAGCGGATCCAGCCCGTGCAATTGACACCAGAAGACAAAAATACGGGTATCCGCCTGATAGGCATTGAGGGTGGAATCCGCTTTTGCACTGCGCAAAAAGCGGCGTGCCCGACTATTTAGCTGTGCATCGAAAACAGTCTGCAGTGACTGATGAGCTGGATTGGACAAGGATGGATATGCCACGGAACTCTATGATTCATATGAAGTTTGAGAGGATCTTACAGGATCCTTTCCATACATCAAGTATCGATAATGAATATTATCGATACTTATAGCCTGATGTTTTAATACCCTTCAACCACGGTGAAAAAACGAAACATCGGAATATCATTCACCCAGTTTTGTGTGGATGAACGAGTTGAATGGGTGGGTGAGAGATAACGTTGTGCTAGGTTGATTTTCAGGTGGGTAATCAGCTTGGTATTTGAAATATAAAAAGCCCCGAGCAACGGGGCTTCTGTGTTATTTTTTCGCCAGTTTGAATAGTTCAAAGAAATTCCGGCTGGTGGCTTCTGCCAATTCATCAAGCGGAATATGACGCAGATCGGCAATAAACTGCGCAACGTCTCGCACAAAGGCAGGTTCGTTCTCCCTCCCCCGATGCGGCACGGGGGCAAGATAGGGCGAGTCGGTCTCGACCAGCAATCTGTCGAGGGGCAGAGCCTTGACCACCTCTTGCAGGGCGGACGCATTTTTGAAGGTGGCGATCCCGGAGATGGAGATATAGAACCCCATCGCCATCGCAGCTTGCGCCATTTCGAGGGATTCGGTGAAGCAGTGCAGCACACCGCCAACCTGATCCGCACCCTCTTCGCGCATGATCTGCAAGGTATCTTGCTGGGCATCGCGGGTATGGATGATCAGCGGCTTGTTCAGCGCGCGAGCAACACGGATATGTTCGCGGAAAGAGGCTTGCTGAACGTCCTTGTTCTCGGGCGAGTAAAAGTAATCGAGACCGGTCTCACCGATGGCCACCACACGTGGATCGGCAGCTTGCTTGAGCAGCAACTCGGCATCGACACCGGGTTCCTGATTGAGCGGGTGTACCCCGCAGGAGGCAAACACCTGGGGATAGGGAGCGATCGCCTCGAGCATGGTCGGGAACTTTGCCTGAGTCACACTGACACAGAGAAAATATCCCACGTCCAGTTTCGCGGCCTTTGCCAGTACATCAGCCAAGCTGGTCTGCTTGCTGCCATAGCTGAGGCGATCGAGATGACAGTGGGAATCAACGAGTAACATATAAAACCTTTCTGCTTGTCGGTACTTATAACCAGCGACTGAGCCAGTTCATCAGATGGATGGTGGGATTGGAGAGCTGACCCGGCTGACATGCCGCTTTCAGGGCAACCAGATCTTGTTCTGCCTCCAGCAGTTTTTCGCTGGAGTGCTGCTCCGCCAACCGTTGACTCAAGATGGCCAGATCAGGCATTGCCAGCAGATGGTGACCACATCCGGCCTGGGTTTTCAGGGCATCGCACAAGAAGAGCTGCAACCAGTGCAACCTGACCTGCGTCTCCTGACCAAGCTGGCTGCACAATGCCGTCGCCTTGACCGGACTTTGACTCAGGGCGACAAACTGTTCCAGCAGTTCGCGGCGAGTACCGTCCTGTTGCTGCTCGATATAGTCGAGTACCCGCAGCGGGGCCCCCTGACAGATCCGCACCTGAGCCAGAGTGGCCTGATGACCCTGCTCGGCCAACCAGCGTACTGTTTCCCCTTCCGCAGGCAACTGACAGACATGTTTGTGACAGCGACTGAGAATGGTGGGAAGCAACCGGGAAACCTGGGAGGCAATCAGCAACAGCAAGCTGTCGCCGGCCGGCTCTTCCAGGGTTTTCAACAGGGCATTGGCTGCCGATTCGGTCATCCGCTCCGCATCAGGAATGATCACCACCTTGCCACGGCCGAGCTGGGCAGAGCCCTGTAGCCGGGTGCAGATCTCGCGAATGGCCTCGACCCCGATGGTCTTGCTGTCGCGCGTTATGGTGCCGAGATCCGGGTGGTTGCCCTTGTCAAACAGCTGGCAGGAGTGGCACTGACCACACGGTTCTCCACGATCCGGTTGTTGGCAAAGGTGCAAACGCGCCAGCCGCTCAGCCAGTTGCTCCTTGCCAAGACCGGGATCGCCCAGCAACAACCAGGCGTGGCCGAGACGACCGGACTGGGCCGTCTGGCTCAGGGCATGCCAGTCGGGGATCAGCCAGGGATACATAGCGGCTCGTTCGACAGATAGTGATCCAATGCACGCTCGATGGCAGCTTTGACCTGTTCCGGCGTTTGCGCCGCATCGATCACCACAATGGAATCATCCTTGGCGGCCAGTTCGAGATAACGAGTTCGGGTACGCTCGAAGAAGCTCAGTTGCTCCAGTTCGATGCGATCCAGCTCGCCACGATGGCGAGCACGCTGCAAGCCAAGGGCAGGATCGATATCGAGATAGAGGGTGAGATCCGGCTTGAAATTGCCAAGCACCGCCTGCTTGATGGCACCGATAAGCTGGGCATCGATACCACGGCCGCCACCCTGATAGGCCTGGGAGGAGAGATCGTGGCGATCCCCCACCACCCAGACACCGTCGGCCAGTGCGGGTTTGATGCGGGTCTCCACCAGTTGTACCCGGGAGGCATACATCAGCAGCAATTCCGCCTCGATGGTGAGGCGCTCGTCGTGCACCTCTTTGACGATGGCCCGCATCCGCTCGGCCAGCGGCGTACCACCTGGCTCGCGGGTGCACTCGATCCGGTTGATGCCGTGGCGCTGCAGATAGTCGGTCACATAACGAACGGCCGAGCTCTTCCCTGCCCCTTCCAATCCTTCGATCACAATAAATTTAGACATTAGGGTTTCTTCAATATGTATTCGCGAACCGCCCGATTGTGTTCATCGAGGGTCTTGGAGAAATAGTGGGCACCGCCCCCCTTGGCGACAAAGTAGAGATAATCGGTCGATTTGGGGTTAAGCGCAGCTTCGATGGAGGCCTTGCCCGGCATGGCAATAGGCGTGGGCGGCAGACCGTCGATCACATAGGTGTTGTAGGGATTCTTGTCGGTCAGATCGCTGCGGCGAATGTTGCCATCGTAGCGATCCTTCACCCCGTAAATGACGGTGGGATCGGTTTGCAACTTCATGCCCAGACGCAGACGATTGACAAACACCGAGGCGATCTGTGCCCGCTCGTCCGGCTGACCGGTCTCTTTCTCGATGATGGAGGCCATGATCAACGCCTCGTAGGGGGTCTTGTAAGGCAGGTTGGCCTGACGTTTCTCCCAGCTCTGCTGCAGGAAAGTCTCCATATCCTGATGGGCACGACGCAGGATCGAGAGATCGCTGGCATGGGTGGTATAGGCGTAGGTTTCCGGCAGGAACCACCCCTCCAGCTTGCCATTCTCGATGCCGAGCTCCTGCGCCAGGTCGGCTTCTGATTGCTCGACGGTCAACCGCTCAAGATATGGGGCGCTGGAGAGTTGCTTCTGCCAATCCTCGAAACGGGAACCTTCGACGAAGGTGAGGCTGAAGTGAAACTCCTTGCCCGATGCGAACAGGGAAAGGGTCTCCTTGAGAGGGGCCCCTTCCTTGATTTCGTAGGTGCCCGATTTGATGGCCACCAGTTCGGGATGGCTGCGCAGCCAGAGCCGCACCGCCCAGGGGCTGGTTTCCCCCTCACCCAGTTCGGCGATGAGGCGCGCCGCATGGGCGCCCTTCTCCACCGTAAAGAGCCGGGTCGGCCCCTTGTTGGTGAGCGTCTCTACCTGCTGCCATTTGTAATGTACATAACCCCCGGCAGCGGCTACCGTCAGTGCCGCCCCCGCGAGCAGGGTGTAAAGCCGATTAAACTTCAATGACCAAACGCTCCTGTAAACGGCGACTCAATACCGCTGGGGGATAGTGAATATCCTCTATGCCATTGACCGGCACGATCCCCATCAGGGTATTGGTGAGCCACACCTCTTCCGCCTGCCATAGTGACTCCAGCGGAGCCTCTACCACACGCAACTCAATACTCATCTGTTTCAGCATCGCCATCACCTGGCGGCGCATGATGCCATCGACACCACCGCGGGCGAGATCGGGCGTAAACACCGTCTTGCCCCGACGCCAAAACAGATTGGCACTGACCCCTTCAATGAGAAAACCGCGACTGTTAAGCACTATCCCTTCGACTGCATTTCGGCTGACAAGTTCGCTTTTCAGCAATACCTGCTCCAGACGATTCAAGGTTTTAAGCCCGGCCAGCATGGGGGCATCGCCGATCCGCTGGCGGCACACCACCATCTCGATCCCCTCCTGTTGCCACTGGCCATAGTGAGTGGGAAATGGCGCCAGAGTGACAATCCGGGTTGTGTGCTGACATCCGCTGCCATCATAGCCCCGCCCCCCTTCGCCACGGGTCAGGATCACCTTGGCCACGCATTGTGGCTGGTCGGCCACCATCTCTTCAACCTCCCGGGTCAAGAGGTCCCAGTCCGGTTCAACCAATCCCAACCGGTTGTTCGCCTGCTGCAACCGTGCCAGATGGGCAGGCCACTGCAACACGCGTCCCTCCCTGACCGCCATGGTGGTGAAATGACCGTCACCATAAGCCAGCCCCCGATCATGGGCCGAGATGGTATCAAGCTTCATGCCATTGATAAGCAAAGGGATCCCTCCGATAAAAAAGGCCCGATACCGGCAGTATCGGGCCTGTGTCTTTGCCCTGCGGCAAATTATACGCGTTTGAAGATCAGTGAGCCATTGGTGCCGCCAAAACCAAACGAGTTGGAAAGGGCGTACTCGAAGCTACCTGGCTTGGCCACATGGGGTACCAGATCCAGATCGCACTCATCATCCGGGTTGTCCAGGTTAATGGTGGGCGGAGCCACCTGATCACGCAGGGCCAACACAGTGATGATCGCCTCGATGGCACCGGCGGCGCCCAACAGGTGACCGGTCATCGACTTGGTGGAGCTCACCATCAGGGATTTGGCGTGCTCACCAAACACCGACTTCATGCCACGCAGCTCGGCCACATCACCCAGCGGGGTGGAGGTACCGTGCGCGTTGATGTAACCAATCTGCTCGGGGGCAATGCCGGCATCCTTGATGGCATTTTTCATGGCGCGAGCACCACCGTTGCCATCTGCAGGAGGCGCAGTCATGTGGTACGCGTCACCGCTCATACCAAAACCGACCAGCTCGGCGTAGATCTTGGCGCCACGGGCCTTGGCGTGTTCGTACTCTTCCAGCACCAGTACACCGGCACCGTCACCCAGCACGAAACCGTCGCGATCCTTATCCCACGGACGGCTCGCTTTTTGCGGCTCGTCGTTGCGGTTGGAGAGTGCCTTGGCGGCAGCAAAACCACCCATCCCCATCGCGGTGGAGGCTTTCTCGGCACCGCCGGCGACCATCACGTCGGCATCACCGTAAGCGATCATCCGGCCAGCCATGCCGATGGCATGGGTACCAGTGGTACAGGCGGTCGTCACGGCGATGTTCGGCCCTTGCATACCTTTCATGATGGAGAGATGACCGGACACCATATTGATGATGGTGGACGGAACGAAGAAGGGACTGATCTTGCGCGGGCCGCCGTTGACCAAACTTTCGTGGTTCTGTTCAATCAGACCCAGACCGCCGATACCGGAGCCAATCGCCACGCCGACACGCTCGGCATTCTCTTCATTGATGGTCAGGCCGGAATCATCCAGCGCCTGCATACCGGCCGCGATGCCGTATTGAATGAAGAGATCCATTTTGCGAGCGTCTTTACGGTTGATACCGTACTGCTCTGGATCGAAATCCTTGACCAGACCTGCGAAGCGGGTTGCAAACTCGCTGGCATCAAAATGTTCGATAAGGGAAATGCCGCTCTGCCCGTTGAGCAGTGCTTGCCAGCTGGATTCGGCAGTGTTACCCACCGGGGAAAGCATCCCCAAGCCGGTCACCACGACTCTGCGTTTTGACACTGAGGTAGTCTCCGAGAGGTGTTTTGAAAGGGAACAAATACAAAAGAAGCGGCCCTTGGGCCGCTTCTCTTAGAACAGGAACTTATTCCTGATTAGCGGTGATGTAGTCGATAGCCGCTTGAACAGTGGTGATCTTTTCGGCTTCTTCATCAGGAATTTCGGTATCGAATTCTTCTTCCAGCGCCATTACCAGTTCAACGGTATCCAAAGAGTCAGCGCCCAGGTCGTCGACGAAGGAGGCAGCGTTCTTAACGTCTTCCTCTTTAACACCCAGTTGTTCGATGATGATTTTCTTTACGCGTTCTTCGATGTTGCTCATGACCTGAATTTTCCTTTAAAAATACGCTATTTGCGTCTGGTTGGGGTAGTTTATTCAATTGACGTGAGTTTGCAAGTAGCTTGCCGCTGGTCAAACCACGAAATGTGCCAAACTTCGGCGTACTATCGCAAATTTGAACAGATCTTACGACAAATTGATTACACCATGTACATCCCGCCATTAACATGCAGGGTTTCGCCGGTGATATAGGCTGCTTCATCAGAAGCCAAGAATACCACAGCTGCGGCAATTTCTTTTGGATCACCCAAACGGGCGGCAGGCACCTGACTCATGATGCCGGCACGTTGATCGTCATTCAGGGCACGGGTCATGTCGGTTTCGATGAAACCGGGAGCAACCGCGTTCACTGTGATACCACGGGATGCCACTTCCCGCGCCAACGATTTGGTAAAACCAACCAGACCGGCCTTGGCGGCAGCATAGTTGACCTGACCGGCATTGCCCATGGTTCCCACCACGGAGCCAATGCTGATGATGCGACCGTGACGTTTCTTCATCATGGCACGCAACACCGGTTTGCTCAGACGGTAAAGCGAGGTCAGATTGGTATCGATGATCTCGTTCCACTCGTCATCTTTCATCCGCATCAACAGGTTGTCACGGGTGATCCCCGCGTTGTTGATCAGGATGTCGATGTCGCCAAAGCGCGCCTTGATGGCGGCGAAGACGGCTTCGATGGATTCCTGGCTGGTCACGTTCAGTGCCATGCCGCAGCCATTGTCACCCAGATAGGCGCTGATCGCCTCGGCACCGCTCTCGCTGGTCGCCGTACCGACCACTTTCGCGCCACGGGCCACGAATGTTTCGGCAATCGCACGGCCGATGCCACGACTGGCACCGGTCACCAACACAACCTTATCGGTAAAGCTCATCACTTGCTCCTGTTTACTTGATCTGGGCCAGCGCCTGCTCGAAAGAGGCGGCATCGTTGGCGTGAATACCTTCCACGCGCTTGTCGATGCGCTTGGCGAGCCCGGTCAACACTTTGCCCGGTCCCATCTCGATCTCGAGGGTAACCCCCTCGTTGGCCATCTGCTCGACAGTCTCGGTCCAACGAACCGGGCTGAACAGCTGACGTACCAGCGCTTGCTTGATGGCGGCCGGATCCTGTTCACAGGATACGTCGACATTATTGATGACCGCGATGGTTGGAACCTTGATCTCGATCCCGTCCAGCGCAGCTGCCAGTTTTTCTGCGGCAGGTTTCATCAGCGCGCAGTGAGACGGCACGGAGACCGGCAGCGGCAGCGCACGCTTGGCGCCCGACTCTTTCATCAGCACGTTGGCACGCTCAACGGCCTCTTTGTGACCGGCGATAACCACCTGGCCCGGGGAATTGAAGTTGACCGGAGAGACCACCTGCCCATGTGCCGCTTTTTCGCAGTTGGCGGCGATGGATTCGTTATCAAGGCCGATGATGGCCGCCATGGCGCCGGTGCCTTCCGGTACCGCTTCCTGCATGGCCAGACCACGCAACTCGACCAGTTTGACCGCATCGGCAAAATCGAGTGCGCCGCTGCAAACCAGCGCGGAATACTCACCCAGGCTGTGACCCGCCATCATGGCAGGCGTTGCCCCACCCTGCTGTTGCCACAGGCGCCACAGGGCGACAGAGGCAGTCAGCAGCGCAGGCTGGGTGCGCCAGGTTTTGTTCAGATCTTCAACCGGACCATCCATCACCAGGGCAAACAGGTCATAACCCAGCACCTGACTCGCCTCGGCGAAGGTCTCCTTGATCACGGCATGTTGTTCGGCCAGCTCGGTCAGCATGCCAACGGACTGGGAACCTTGTCCCGGGAAGGCAATGGCAAATTGGGTCATCATTGATTCCTTTTAGATAAGACAAAAATGAAATCGGTGACGGGATGATGGAGATACCATCCCGCCGAAGATCAGAGTCGAACCAGCGCCGAGCCCCAGGCAAAACCGCCGCCGAAGGCCTCCAGCAGTACCAGCTGACCCGGTTTGATCCGGCCATCTCGTACCCCTTCATCGAAGGCAACCGGAACGGAAGCGGCAGAGGTATTGCCGTGCTTGTCGAGGGTCAGCACCACTTTATCGAGGCTCATACCCAACTTCTTGGCGGTGGCGCTGATGATGCGGAAGTTGGCTTGATGGGGCACCAGCCAGTCCAGCTCGCTCGGCTCAATGCCAGCAGCGGCCAGGGTTTCGGTTACGATCTCGCTCAGACGGGTGACCGCGACCTTGAAGACATCGTTGCCCTTCATGTACATGTAGGCTTCAAGCTCGGCCCCTGGCATGCCGCGACGGGGTTGCGGCAGCTTGAGCAGCTCGCCATAACGGCCATCGGCATGGAGATGGGTAGAGAGGATGCCCGGCGTCTCGCTGGCACCGACAATCACAGCCCCTGC
The DNA here is from genome assembly GCF_000820225.1 of Aeromonas veronii bv. veronii. Taxonomy (GTDB): domain Bacteria; phylum Pseudomonadota; class Gammaproteobacteria; order Enterobacterales; family Aeromonadaceae; genus Aeromonas; species Aeromonas veronii. The sequence continues at coordinate 98,346 of NZ_CDDK01000040.1, read as the reverse complement.
CCCATCACCAAACAGGATGATGGTGCCGCGATCTTGCGGATCGCACATGCGGGAAAGCACATCGGCCCCGACGACCAGCACATGGCGGGCAGCGCCGGATTTGACGAACTGATCGGCAATGGAGAGTGCGTAGGTGAAACCTGCGCAGGCTGCAGCCACGTCAAAGGCAGGAATGCCCGGAACACCGAGCAGCCCCTGCAGCTCGCAGGCAGCAGCCGGGAAGGCATTTTCAGCACTGGTGGTGGCCAGCACTATCATATCGAGATCGGCAGCGGTCAGGCCGGCTGACTCCAGGGCGCGCAGGGCGGCCTGGTAAGAGAGGGTGGCAACGGTTTCGTCAGCCCCGGCAATACGGCGCTCACGGATACCGGTGCGTTCCACGATCCACTCATCACTGGTCTCAACCATCTGCTCGAGATCGGCGTTGGTACGCACTGAACTCGGCAGGTAGCTGCCAGTACCCAGAATTTTGCTATGCATAGAGTTCTTATAGATCCCTGTCAGAGAAGACAGCTTCAAGGCGATCTGCTATTTGCAGTGGAAGTTGATGTTTGGCCTCTTGTGCGGCCAGCAGGATCGCATTACACAGAGCGCGCCGTTCGGCCCGCCCATGACTTTTTACCACAATGCCGCGCAATCCTAACAGACTTGCCCCGTTATACTGGTCGGGGTTCAGGTAAGAAAAACGCCGTTTGAACATAAATCCGGCGATCCGGCCAAGAAAAGTGCGTTTCTTGCGGGGATATCCGGCCAGCTGGGCCATCATCCGCACCACCCCTTCTGCCGTCTTGAGGGCGACATTGCCGACAAAACCGTCGCAGACGATCACGTCGCTGTCGCCGCTGAAGATGCGATCCCCTTCGACAAACCCGACATAATTGAGCGCGTGGCACTGACGCAACAATTCGGCGCTGTGGCGCACCAGATCGTTGCCCTTGATCTCCTCCTCGCCGATGTTGAGCAAAGCAACACGGGGGGATGCAATGCCTTCTACCTTTTCGGCCACCACAGAGCCCATCACGGCAAACTGCAGCAAGGTATCCGCATCGCAACTGACGTTGGCGCCGAGATCCAGCATCACGGTACGTTTGCCACTCAATGTCGGCAACGCCTTGATGAGGGCGGGTCTGTCTACCCCTGGCAAGGATTTGAGCACGCACTTGGCCATCGCCATCAGCGCTCCGGTATTGCCGGCACTGACGCAAGCATCGGCCTCACCGGCTTTCACCAGATTGAGTACCACCCGCATGGAGGAGTCTTTCAGAGTTCGCAGCGCCACGATCGGTTTATCGCCCATGCCAACCACTTGGGATGCATGTACAAAACGGACTCGGGGATGATTTAGCAAACCATGTTGCTGCAGCAGAGAGGAGGTCTGGTGCTGGTCGCCGACCAGGATCAGTTTTAACTGGGGTAAAAGAGACAGTGCCTGCACGGCGGCAGGCACTGTTTCCGAGGGGCCAATATCTCCCCCCATGATGTCTAGCGCGACAGTTTGCGTAGACAAAGGCAATCCTTAAGCGATTACCTTTTTACCGCGGTAGAAACCATCGGCAGTCACGTGGTGACGACGATGAATTTCGCCACTGGTCTGATCAACAGTCAGGGCAGCGGTGGTCAGCGCATCGTGGGAACGACGCATGCCACGCTTGGCACGGGTTTTACGGTTCTGTTGTACGGCCATTGTAGGCTAACTCCTAAATTCACTTACGTTTAAGCTCTTCAAGAACTGCAAAGGGATTCGGCCGCTCATCAGCAGGTTCGATTTCACCCCAGGTCATCTCCATGTTTCCTCTCGGGCATGCATCCAGAGAATGCATTGCGACTTGAGGCAACGAGAGGATGAGTTCATCCTCCAGGATTTGATGAAGATCTATCTCGCCGTTTTCGTCCAACTCAATGGGCTCATAAGCTTCCGGCAGTTCTTCCTCGTTTGTTCTTTCGAACAGCGGAGTGTAGATAAATTCAGCTTCACAGAGGTGTTCGAATGTCTCTCCGCAACGTTGGCAAACCAGGTCAACCTTGGCATGGGCAGTGCCTTTCATAACGGTCAACTTCTGGACATCTTTGCCAAAGTGCAGTGATACATCGATATCACTCTGCAAGCCAGCGGTTGATTCCTCCAGCCTGGGCATCTGCGACTTTTCCACTATCCCGATGTAATCGAGCAGCTTCAAGGCACTACGGACTGGATCAACCTTAACGGGCAACTTCACCTTTTGCATAGGGCGCGAATAATATAGGTCCAACAACTGATAGTCAAAGGAAAAAGTCCTTACCGCCGATGATTTTAACGTCACAAGTCCCTAGAATGCCGGTACTCGCTTTCATCGGTAACTCGATTATGCCACAGAATCTGCTCCTCGCCTCAACTTCTCGCTATCGCAAAGCCCTGCTGGAGAAGCTCGGTCTCCCTTTTGAATGTGCCGCCCCCGATGTGGATGAGCAACCACTGGCTGGCGAATCCGCCGAGGCGCTGGTGGCCAGACTGGCTCGTGCCAAGGCTGATGCCATCGCCCAACATCGTGATCACGGCTTGATCATCGGATCTGATCAGGTGTGTGTCTGCAATAATCACATCCTCGGCAAACCGGGCACCATCGACAATGCCATCGCCCAGCTGATGGAGGCTCAAGGTCGCAGCGTCACCTTTTACACCGGGCTGTGCGTACTTAACGCTGCAACCAATGAGATTCATCAATTGATTGAACCGTTTACGGTCCACTTTCGCGATCTCGACGAATCCGCCATTCGCCGCTATGTAGAGGCTGAACTGCCCCTCGATTGTGCGGGCAGTTTCAAATGCGAAGGGATGGGGATCGTGCTGTTCAAGGGGCTGGAAGGGCGCGATCCTAACGCCTTGATCGGTCTGCCGCTGATCGGCCTGATCGAGCTGCTGGAGCGCCACGGTATTGCCCTGCCCTGATCGCGGACGAATAGATAAGCTAGATCGAGCATATAAAAAGCCCGGTCAATAGACCGGGCTTCTGTTATCAATCAGATCGATGTCTCTTAAAAAGAGGCGTCTATAACAGCCCGCGAAGAGCCGCCATAGAATCCACCACCGCCACTGGCCCGTGACGACTGAGGGCATCGCGGCTATCTACACCCCAAGTAACGCCAATGCGCGGCATGGCAATTGCCTCGGCCATCGCCATATCGTGAACAGAGTCGCCGATCATGACGGCCTGCCGGGGTGACAGCCCCAGCTCGTCCAGGATCTGCTCAAGCATCAGCGGATCAGGCTTGGAGCGAGCCTCATCGGCCCCGCGACTGGTTACAAACAACGGGCGCAGCCCGGTCTCATCCAATACCCCATCCAGCCCACGGCGTGATTTGCCGGTCGCGACGGCCAGTTGCAGCCCTCGTGACCGCCAATCATGCAGCAACTCCCCTGCCCCGGCAAACAACGGGCTGGGGGTGGCATCGTGCAGATAGTGATGACGATAGCGATCGATGAGTGCGGCAATCTGGCGCTCATCAAAGGCACTACCACTGCCACTACTTAAAGGAAACAGACGGGACATGGCGACATCAAGGCTCAATCCGATGATCTGCCGGATCTGGGCTGGTGCAGGTACCGCCAGCTCACAATCTCTGGCGGCCCCTTGCACACAGGCAACAATCCGGCCTACCGAATCCATCAGGGTGCCGTCCCAATCGAAAATGGCGAGCCGGATATCTTGCATCAGCGTGGCAAGCCGTTGAGGAAGTTGTCGAGCTCAGGTGCCAGCGGCGCTTCTACCTGCATTTCGCGACCATCGGCCGGATGGGTGAAGCTGAGCTTCCAAGCATGCAAAAAGAGCCGTTTCAGACCTTGGCTGCGCATTTTCTCGTCAAACGCCGCTTCACCGTACTTATCGTCACAGGCGATCGGGTGACCGGCATGCAGGGTGTGCACGCGGATCTGGTGGGTACGACCAGTAATGGGGCTGCACTCGACCAGAGTCGCTTCGGCAAATTGACGCACGATGCGGAACCGGGTTTCGGAGGGCTTGCCATCGGCACTGACCCGTACTACCCGTTCACCGGATTGCAGATCGTTTTTGCGCAGCGGCGCATTAACCACCTTGACGTGAGCCTGCCACTTGCCACGCACCAGCGCCAGATACTGCTTGCGCATGGTCTTGACGCGCAACTGCTCATGCAGGCTGCGCAGGGCGCTGCGTTTTTTGGCAACCAGCAATACCCCAGAGGTGTCGCGATCCAGTCGATGAACCAGTTCAAGGAAGCGGGCTTCCGGACGCAGGGCGCGCAGCCCTTCAATCACGCCAAAGCTCAGACCGCTGCCACCGTGTACTGCCATGCCGGAGGGCTTGTTCAGCACGATCATGGCATCGTCTTCGAACAGGATCTGGCTCTCCAGACGCTGGATAACCCCGAGGTTGGCTGAAGGCAGCTCATTCTTCTCGGCAACGCGCACGGGGGGTACCCGCACCTCGTCACCTGCGCAGAGTTTGTACTCCGGTTTGATGCGCTTTTTGTTTACTCGCACTTCGCCTTTACGAAGGATGCGATAGATCAGGCTCTTGGGGACGCCCTTTAGCTGAGTCTTGAGAAAATTGTCGATGCGCTGCCCGTCATGCTCAGCTTCGATGGTGAGCAGCTGCACTTGTTGTTGTATCTGTGTCATGGCGCGGATTTTAACACTGCCAGCGCCCCTTGGCTGCATGGTTTGTTGAAAAATGGCGCCTTGCTATAAAAGAGGTTTAAATGGGATAATAAACAAGGTTTTGTCATTGTGTTCAAGCCTTGTACTAAGTGGCCAAAAAGTATGCCACCCAATCCCGAAACACCGTGTATACAAGAACATGACGGTTCCCGGGTGCGAGGTACAACGCATGGAGAACACAAACATCACCGTTTATTTGTCTCCATTTCGGCATCCTTATTCATTCCTTCTCGAGAAGTGATGACCAGAACGCCCTTAGTTTGCGCCTCATGCATACCCCAACCGGGAGGTTGCCCCAGTATGCTGAAGACCCGAGGCCGGCGCTGGCAGGACCCAGATGGAGGAAATCAAAATGACACAATAATGAGAACTCAATGAAAAGAATGCTTATCAACGCAACTCAAGAAGAGGAGTTGCGCGTAGCGCTGGTTGACGGACAACAGCTCTACGATTTGGATATTGAAAGTCCGGGACACGAGCAGAAGAAAGCGAACATTTACAAGGGTAAGATCACCCGCGTAGAACCCAGCCTTGAAGCTGCTTTTGTTGACTACGGCGCCGAGCGCCACGGTTTCCTGCCGTTGAAGGAGATCGCCCGCAATTACTTCCCCTCCGGTTACTCCTATCAGGGTCGTCCCAACATCAAAGAAGTGGTCCGCGAAGGTCAGGAAGTTATCGTCCAGATCGACAAGGAAGAGCGTGGCACCAAGGGTGCAGCCCTCACCACCTTTATCAGCCTGGCAGGTAGCTACCTGGTACTGATGCCCAACAACCCCCGTGCCGGTGGTATCTCCCGCCGCATCGAGGGTGATGAGCGGACTGAACTGAAAGAAGCCCTGAGTGGTTTGACCGTGCCGGAAGGCATGGGCCTGATCGTGCGCACCGCCGGTGTGGGCAAGTCGCCAGAAGAGCTGGAATGGGATCTGAACGTTCTGCTCAACCACTGGGACTCCATCCACAAAGCCTCTCAGGAGCGCGCCGCGCCGGTACTGATCCACCAGGAAAGCAACGTCATCGTGCGTGCCATCCGTGACTATCTGCGTCGCGATGTGGGCGAGATCCTGATCGACAATCCGGTGATTTTCGAACGCGCCAAGGCCCATATCGAGCTGGTACGTCCCGATTTCCTCAACCGCGTGAAGCTGTACAAGGGTGAAGTTGCCCTGTTCAACCACTTCCAGATTGAGAGCCAGATCGAATCAGCCTTCCAGCGTGAAGTGCGCCTCCCCTCCGGCGGCAGTATCGTTATCGATCCGACCGAAGCGCTGACCTCCATCGATATCAACTCCTCCCGCGCCACCAAGGGCGGCGATATCGAAGAGACGGCGCTGCAAACCAACCTAGAAGCCGCCGACGAAATTGCCCGTCAATTGCGTCTGCGCGACCTGGGTGGCCTGATCGTAATCGACTTCATCGACATGACGCCGGTTCGCCATCAGCGCGAAGTGGAAAACCGTCTGCGTGAAGCGGTTCATCAGGATCGTGCCCGCATCCAGCTGGGCCGGATCTCCCGTTTCGGTCTGCTGGAGATGTCTCGCCAGCGTCTGCGCCCCTCCCTCAATGAATCCAGCAGCCATATCTGCCCCCGTTGCCAGGGTCAGGGCGTGATCCGTGACAACGAATCTCTCGCCCTGTCCATCCTGCGTCTCATCGAAGAAGAGGCCATGAAGGACAACACCGAGCAGGTTCACGGCCAAGTGCCGGTGGATGTTGCCGCCTATCTGCTTAACGAGAAGCGTGCCGCCATCGCCAGTCTGGAACAGCGCAATGATGTGCGTGTTTACATCATTCCGAACCAGCATCTGGAAACCCCGCACTACGAAGTAACCCGCATTCGTCAGAACGAGATCCCGGAAGCGGCCAGCTACGAGCTGAAAACCGAGATTGCCAAGCCGGTCTACCAACCGAAGCAAGCTCAGGTGATCGAGCGTGAGCAACCGCTGCTGCAAGGCTTTGCCCAACCGGCACAACCTGCCCCTGTTGCGCCGCAACAGCCGGCGGCACCCGTTGCTGCGGCCCCTGCCGAAGCCGGCTTCTTCAGCAAGCTGATCAAAGGTATTACCGGCCTGTTCAGCAGCGATGCAGCCCCTGCCGACGTGAAAGCACCCACCGAGAAACCTGCAGCTCGTGAAGCACGCAAGGATGAAGGTCAACGTCACCAGCGCGAAGAAGGCCGTGGCCGTGGTCAGCGTCCTCGTCGTGACGACAATCGTGGCAACCGCAACAATGCGGAAGCTGGCGAGAAGCGTGAAGGTGGCAACCGCGAAGCCGGTGAAAACCGCAATCGCCGTCCACGTAAAGAGCGCGAGCCTCGTCAGGAGCGTGAAGCTCGTGGCGAAGTGCGCAGCGAACAGCGCATGGAACGTGAACCCCGTCAGGAGCGAGAGCCTCGCGAACCGCGTCAGGAACGTGCGCCACGTCCGGCCCGTGAACCTCGTGCTCCCCGTGAGCCACGCGCCGAAGTCGTTGTTGAAGCGGTAGACGCCGTTGATGCAACTGTCGCCCAGCCACGTCAGGAGAAAGAGCAGAAAGTGGCCGAGCGCCGCGAACGTCGCCAACTGCGCAAGCAGATCCGCGTCGATGTCGCCGCTGCTGACACCCCTGCCCTGCCGGTTGACGAAGTACCAGCGCAAGCTGAAGTGATCGATGCTACCGTGGGTAACGAGCAGGAAGAGCAGAGTGAAGGCCAGCGCCGTTCACGCCGCACTCCGCGCAGCCAGCGTATCGAAGGCCAGCGCCGCAAGCGCATCAACGAAGATGCCCGCAGCCAGCGTGACGAAGAACAGCAAGATACTACCACTCTGACCACCGCAGCCCAGGCAGATATTGCCAAAGCGCAGGTTGAAGAGCCGGTAGTGCCTGTTGTTACCATCCCGAGCGCTGAAGCCGTCGCTGCAGCCCTGCAAGCCTCTGCGGCACTGACCGAGCATGTGGTTGTCGAAGCCGTTGCTGAAGAAGCTGCCGAGCAGGCTGCTGCCCAGGTTGAAGCAACTCAAGCCGATGTGATCGCTAGCCCGGTTGTTGAATCTTTCGCTGAGGTCGTAGTGCCAGCAGAGCCGGAAGTTGTCGTTGTCGCCGCTCCGGCTGTCAACATGGCTGCCACTGAAGTCGTTGAAACTTCGCCGGTTGTTGAAGAAGCCCCTGCTGTCAGCAATCCTGTCGTGGAAGCTGCACCGGCTGCAGTCGAAATGCCAGTTGCTGTTGTCGAAGCCCCGGCTCCTGTCGCTGCGGTTGCGGTGGAAGAGACTCCGGTCGTTACCAAACAGGTAGCTCACGGTGCTGGCCTGCTGGCTCGTGCCCGCAAAGCATCCGCCCCGATGGCAACCCCTGCCGAAGCCCCTGCCCTGCCTGCTCGTGAGCCGGTTAACTACCCGCCGCTGGTACGCAACGAAGTGAGCACATCAGGTCGTCATGGTGGCAGCACTGCCGCCGTCAACGTGGCCACCTGCCCGGCCGGTCGCCCCTAAGCAACCCGGGTTGACCCCCTAAACAAAAGCCACACCAACCGGTGTGGCTTTTTTATTTCTCTTTTCCCCTGTGCACTCACAGACACATTAATACCCATGCTCTGCAAAGCCGCTTTGTCTGTTATCTCTCTATCATTGAACACTGCGTTAACTCATGTTTACTTTTTCACGTAACAGAGAATGCCAGTTTTTCAGCGTTTATGTTCAGCATGAGGCCAACTGATTTTGTCTGTTTAAAATTTTGTTTGTTGGCATACAAAAAGTTGTATAGATGACGGTCTGCAATGGGCTGGTGTGGGGTTCAAGATTCATTTGATATGGGACCCTCTGGTTCAATGCATACTTGTCAACCAGGGCATTCGGTTGTACCGAAACCTGAATCCTCCTTTCGCAGAAATGGGGAGGTTCGTCATATAGCAAACCTGCCTCAGGTCTTGTTCAACTGATGATCAACTCAGGTTGCATCTACACAGATGTACATATAGGTAACTGTCGCTGATACAGATTTGCTTCCCGAAAGCTCGCCAGTTTCCCCCTATCCTAGCGGCAGCACAATCTATACATGGGATATTGGTTACGGCCCTTCCCCACAGAATCAAGTGTTGAAACTGAGCCTGACGCTGGCCCTGATACGCGAGACTTCAGTAACAGCGGCTCAACGATTCTGTTTAAAAGGCATATAAAAATGCCGCCCGGCTTTGCAACCGGGCGGCATTGAACTGCTTGCTTTGAAAGTGGAATGACTATCAGGCTGTTGCCAGCTTGGCCTGCTCTTCACCGCGCTTGAGCATGGCGTAGGAGACACCGGTCAACAGCGAGCCCGCCGCAATCGCCACGATATACATCATGACGTTGCTGATGGCGTGCGGGATAAAGAGCACGAACAGGCCGCCGTGGGGTGCCATCAGCTCACAGCCGAACAGCATGGAGAGCGCACCGGTCAGGGCGCCGCCCACCATACAGGCCGGGATAACCCGCATCGGATCCTTGGCGGCAAACGGAATGGCCCCCTCGGAGATAAAGCACAGACCCAGCACGAAGGAGGCCTTGCCCGCTTCCTGCTCCGCCTTGATGAACTTGGTGCGGGCCAGGAAGGTGGCGATGCCCATGCCTAGCGCCGGCACCATACCGGCGGCCATCACCGCTGCCATCGGGGCGTAGGTTTTGGAGGCCAGCAGACCAACACCGAAGGCGTAGGCCGCCTTGTTGACCGGGCCGCCCATGTCGAAGCACATCATGGCACCGATGATGACACCCAGCAGCACGGCGTTGGCAGAGCCCATGTTGTTGAGGAACTCGGTCATGGCATTCATGATGCCGGCCACCGGGCCACCCACCACGTAGATCATCACCAGGCCGGTAAAGAGGCTGGCAAACAGCGGAATAATCAGGATCGGCTTGAGCGCTTCCAGGGTAGTCGGCAGGCGCACCTTGTCACTCAGGTATTTGGCACTGTAACCGGCCAGGAAACCGGCCACGATGCCGCCAAGGAAACCGGCGCCCAGCGAGCTTGCCAACATGCCGCCGATCATGCCGGGAGCGAGACCCGGGCGGTCAGCGATGGAGTAGGCAATGTAACCGGCCAGCACCGGGATCATCAGGGCAAAGGCGGAGCCACCACCGATCTTCATCAGAGCGGCGGCCAGGGTGCCTTCCACCTTGAACGCTTCGATACCGAACACAAACGAGAGCGCGATGATAAGGCCGCCCGCCACCACCATGGGCAGCATGAAGGAGACGCCGGTCAATAGGTGCTTGTAGGGGCCTGCTTTTTCCTCTTTCTTGGGTTGGCTGGCGCCGCTGTGGCGATAGAGTGTCGCCTCGTTCCACGCCTTGTCGAGTTCGGTGCGGGTTTTCTTCAATGCCGCGCCCGTGCTGGTACGATAGACCGGCTTACCGTCAAAGCGCGCCATGTCCACTTCGATATCGGTGGCGAGGAATACCAGATCGGCAGCGGCAATCTCCTCGGCGGTCAGGGCATTCTGGGCACCGACCGAGCCTTGGGTCTCGACACGGATCTGATAACCCAGCTGTTTGGCCATGGTCTCCAGCGCCTCTGCCGACATAAAGGTGTGGGCAACGCCAGTCGGGCACGCTGTCACTGCCACGATGCGCTTGCCAGCGGCGGCCGATTTGGCGGCAGCAGGTGCGGCTTGATGGCGATAGAGGCTGGCGCCGCTGGTGGCTGCTTCCAGCAAGGCGGCGGGATCCTGCAGGGCGAGATCCATGCTGCCCTGATAGACTCGCTTGCCATCATAGGCGGCGAGATCCACCGGGGCACTGGCGACAACCACCACCAGATCGGCGGCGGCAATCTGCTCCTTGCTCGGTACTTGGCGGGGCTGCACGCTGGAGCCGACGTCAAGGGTGAGTTCCCAGCCAGCCTGTTTGGCCTGCTGTTCTATCCGTTTTGCAGCGAGAAAGCTGGTAGCAATGCCCGCCGGGCAAGCCGTAACCAAGATTGCTTTCATTGGGCATCTCCTGAGTTTTCCATTGAGGGGGTATTGCACTGAACCGGTGCCAGCACATCCAGACGCTCTACGCGCACCTGTTCAAGTAAAGGATTGAGCACATTGATATCGTCAAAGCCTACCGCCACCTGACTGACCGCCAAGGCTGAGACGGCAGTGGCCAGCCGCAGGGTCTGCTCCGGCGCCCAGCCAAGGCTGAGACCATGGGCGAGACCGGCCACCAGGGAGTCGCCAGCACCGACCGTGCTGACCACCTGCATCCGCGGTGGAATGGCCTGCCAGACGGCATCCGGGGCAAACCAGATAAGGCCGTCGGCGCCGTTGGATATGACCACGTTGGGGATGCCGCTTGCCTGCAGCGCGCGGGCACACTCGGCCTGCTCGCTCAGGGTCTTGATGGGGCGACCCGCCCACTGGCTCAGCTCCTCCAGATTGGGTTTGACCAGAGTCGGCGCCGCCTTGATCCCTTCGCTTAAAGCCGCACCGCTGCAATCGAAGATCACCTGCTTGCCCTTGGCCTTGAGCAGGCGGATCAGATGGGCACAGTAATCGGGGGCCACCCCTTTGGGCAGGCTGCCCGCCAGCACGAACCACTCAGCATGCGCAGCCAATTGGTCGATGGCCTGCTCCAGCGCGCTCACCTCCCCTTGCTCGATGGTGAGCCCCGGCAGGTTGAGATCGGTGACCCGACCAGACTGCTCGGAGATCTTGACGTTGATGCGGGTGCTGCCCGCCACGCGCACAAAGTGATCATCCAGCGCTCGCTCGGCAAACAGGGAGACAAAACTCTGTTCATTGTCAGCGCCCAGCCAACCGGTGACGCCCACCTCGCGGCCCAAGTCCTTGAGCACCATGGCGACGTTGATCCCCTTGCCTGCGGCACGCAGGTTAGCCTCGCTCACCAGATTGACCTCACCAAGGCTCATCGCCTCAAGGCGAGTAGTGAGATCAAGGGCCGGGTTGAGGGTGATGGTAACAATCTTCATCAATGCGCCCCCTCGCCGAGACCAGCGGCGATCGCCTCACCGATCCCCTTGAGGGCCGCTTCGGCATCTGCCCCTTCGGCACGAAATGCCAGACGGTGACCGCACTTGACGCCAAGGCCGATCACTTTCATCAGGCTCTTGGCGGAGACTGCCTCGCCGCTGCCATCCAGATTGGCAACCCGGATGTCGGATGCAAACTCTTTGGCCACCTTGACCAGCATGGCGCCCGGACGGGCGTGCAGACCGTGGGGGTTGATGATGGTAAAGGTTTCGGAAAGACCACTCGCAGGACCAGCTTGCAGCATGGCCAGAGCGTCATTGCCCGCCAGCGTCGCCAGCTGACCGGCAGCCGCCAGTTTGGCCAGATTCTCCAGTTGCGGCAGATGGCTGCTATCTGCGGCGCACAGCAGCAGCATGGCGCTGACCGGCAGCTCCCCTGCCGTGAGGGCGCTACTCGGGGTGGCCAGCACCCACCCGGTCTGGGCCGCTTGCGCCCGGGCCAGCCAGACGCCCTCACCCAGATAGGCGGGATCGCTTG
>NZ_CDDK01000040.1:45855-86168 GCF_000820225.1 Aeromonas veronii bv. veronii | reverse complement strand
GGCGGGATCGCTTGCCAGCAGGGCGCTCACCATGGCGGCATCGCCCCAGCCCGCCGATTTGGCGCGGGCGGCCGCCCCCAGCAACAGCTGGTCGCAATCATCGGCCGGGAAGTCGGCCAGGGTGAGGTATTGCACCTCTTTGGCGGCAGTGGCACCGGTCAGGATATTGATGATGGTGTCGGCGTCGGTGGCCTCTTTGAGCTGGGCTGCCGCCTGCTCGTCACCCAGCACATGGGTGAGCTGGCGCAAAATGCCCAGATGCTCGTCCGACTTGGCGGCGATACCGATGGCGACGTAGGCGATCTGCCCCTCGTCCCACTCGATGCCATGAGGGAACTGGGCCACCATGACGCCTGTGTTCTTCACCAGATGACGGGTGTCGGTGGTGCCGTGGGGAATGGCGATGCCGCTGCCAAGGTAGGTGGCATGCTGCGCTTCACGGGCCAGCATCCCATCGACATAGCCCGCTTCCACCAGACCCGCTTCGGTCAGTTTGCCTGCCAGCAGGGCAATGGCGTCCGACTTGGTCGCCACCGACTGCCCCAGCAAGATCTGCTCTCGCGCCAACTTCAACATAGAGACTCTCCATCAGGTTCCGGCCGCGCCGGTACGTCACAATTGAACATTCGGGTAACTCGCCAGCTGACAATTGACCCGAACACGGTTGACTGTGATCGGAGCCTGATTTTCAGGCCACTGGGTCTCTTCGTTGCTGACAGGCTGAATCGTTTCACTTACACTCAGACTGAATCGTTTCAGCGAATTGATCAAGTACCCACAAAGAGTGCTTTTCAATGATATGATCCCGCGCACACTTTTCGGTGCCCTCACCCGGCAGTGACCGTGGGCCTTGCAACTCAAACAGAGCCAATATGATGAAACTGGATGAAATCGCCGCCCTCGCCGGTGTCTCGCGCACCACGGCAAGCTATGTGATCAATGGCAAGGCCGACCAATACCGCATCAGTCAGGCCACCCGCGACAAGGTGATGGCCGTTGTCACCGCCCATAACTATCAGCCGGACAGCCGCGCCGCCTCCCTGCGCGGCGGCCAGACCAAGACTCTGGGCTTTATCCTGCCCGACCTTGAGAACGCCAGTTACGCCAAGCTAGCCAAACGGCTGGAACAAGGGGCTCGGGCGCAGGGCTATCAGCTGCTCATTGTCTGCTCGGAAGATGAGCCCACTACCGAAAAAGAGCTGGCCCAGATGCTGGTGAGCCGCCATGTGGATGCCCTGCTGGTGGCCAGTTGCCTGCCCCCAGACGACCCCTTCTACGGCAAATTGCAGGCGCAAGGCAGCCAGATCCTCGCCATCGACCGGGCGATGGCCGCCGACAAGTTCGTCACCGTCGCCAGTGAAAACGAGAAAGCGAGCTTTGATCTCACCAGCTCCCTGCTCACCCCGACCTTGCGCCATATCGCCTTGATCACTGCGCTGCCAGCACTCACGATCAGCAAGGAGCGAAAAGCCGGTTTCGAGCAGGCGGTCGCCAGTCATAGCGCGGCTCGCCACCTGTGTGAGGGGGATCACTTCTCCCGTCTTGAGGGGTATCGCCTGATCAAAGATCTGCACCAGCAGCTGGGCCAGCTGCCCGAAGCACTGATCACTACTTCCTATATCCTGATGGAGGGGGTACTCGACTACCTGTTGGAGCAAGAGATCGATATGAGCCAGCTTGCCATGGCCACCTTCGGCGACGATCGGCTGCTCGACTTCCTCCCCTTTGGCATCAACTCCCTGCCCCAGCAGCACGATGCCCTGGCCAGCCAGGCGCTGGAGCTGGCGCTCAAGGCGGTCAATGGCGACTACCAGAGCGGGCTGTACTATGTGAGCCGCACCCTCAAGCGCCGTCGCTAACCTGACCGCTGCAGACCCGATTTGCTGTCAATGGGTGGGTAAAGCGAACAGATGACAATAAGGCTGCCAGCATCGGCAGCCTTATTGTTTTCCCCCACAACCCTACCCGCCCGCTTTGCTTTCTCTCCCGTCTGGCCGACTAAACAACCGGCCTCCACCCCCTGTTCGCCGCACAACTCAACGCCCCCCTCCTCGCTCCCTTATCCGTACTGTTGCCACTTGGCTGACCTGTATCAATGAGCCCCTGCCAGTCATTTTTTCGGTGCTTTTTTCTGCAATTAGCTACCGCTGTCATCATTTATTTCCACTTGTTGCCACAAGCCAGCACAAGATCCGTATAAAGGGGGTTGTTTCCGCTATTTTGATCCGCTAATGTGGCAACCATCTTTTACAACTGACAGGTTTTAGGTACAGATGTTCCCGTTCCGATATTGCTAGCCTCCGGCCCTATCACCGGAGGCACCTTCTGATAACGCCAATCGGCCCCCTCTTGTTGACGTCACTGCTGACATCGCCTGTTTGCACTGACATCGCTACGTTCGGATGGATAACATGAATACCAAAACCCTGGGTTGTACCCTGTTGATTGCCGGCACCACCATAGGCGCCGGCATGCTGGCCCTGCCGCTGGCCTCCTCCTCCCTTGGCGGCCCCGCCACCCTGATGTTGATGGTCGGCCTCTGGGCCCTGATGGCCTTCACCGCCATGTTGCAAGTAGAGGCAAGCCTCAACACCGGCAAGTGGTACCTGCACCAGCTGGCGGATCATCTGCTCGGCCCCTGGGGCAAGCGCATCGCCTCCTTCTGTATCCTGATGCTGTTCTACTCGCTGGCCTCCGCCTACATCAGCGGCGGCAGCAGCCTGCTGGCACAGGCGCTGGCCGATGCGGGCATGACTCTCAGCCAGGAGCAGGCTGCCTGGGCCTTTACTCTGCTGTTTGGCGGCATGGTCTGTGTCGGCACCCGTTCGGTGGATTACCTCAACCGGCTGATGTTCACCGTCAAACTGGTGATCATGGTGGTAGTGCTGGCGTTGCTGCTGCCCCGCGCCGAGGGGCAACATCTGCTCTCGATGCCGCTGGGTCAGGGCCTGTTGCTGGCGGGCCTGCCGGTCATCTTCACCTCGTTCGGCTTTCACGGCTCCATTCCGAGCGTCATGCTCTACCTCGGTGACTGCCCCAAGCAGCTGCGCCGGGTCTTTGTCTGGGGCTCTGCCCTGCCGCTGATCCTCTACGTGCTATGGCAGGTAGCGATCCTCGGTCTGCTCGGCCAGCAAGCCCTGCTGCAAACCGGCGGCGCGCTGGACAGCCTGCTGGCCAACGTCGGCAAGCTGGTGAGCTGGCCTGCGTTTAATCAGGCGATGCACCTGTTTGCCGATCTGGCACTCGCCACCTCCTTCCTCGGGGTGACGCTGGGGCTGTTCGACTTTATGGCCAAGGTAACCCGCCGCAAGGACAACTGGCAGGGCCGCACTCAGACTGGCCTCATCACCTTCGTGCCGCCATTGCTGTTTGCCCTCTACTTCCCGCAGGGCTTTATCATGGCGCTGGGCTACGCCGCCATTGCGCTGGCGATCCTCGCGGTACTGCTGCCGGTGGCGCTGGTATGGCAGAGCCGCAAACAGGCGCCAGCCCACCACTACCGCGCCCCGGGTGGCATGGTTGCGCTGGGAGTGGCCGCCGCCATGGGCGTGCTGATTGTCGGCGTCCAGATCAGCGTCAGCCTTGGAATGCTGCCAGCGCTGTAATCCCCGATACTAAACGCCCCAAATAGCCAAGCCCCGCCAATTAACTTGACGGGGCTTTTTGTTGGAAAAGAAATCAAGTTGGATACAGGCATCAGCCATTAATTAAGACAGCGCCCCTTACCAAACAAACACCCAAACCTTCAGCTATATACCGACCTTTTTACTACCCAACCCTGAATAATCAGTTCAAAAACCGTTCATGCCCCTTCGCTACACTGCCCGCTCGTTTATCGCTATCAGGAGTTTGAAAACAATGATGTTGCACCTCAAGAAGAGCACCCTTGCCCTCGTCCTGCTTGCCGCCAGCGGCGCACTCAGCGCAGCCGAAATAACCAACAACAATATTACCGATGCGGAGATCAAGGCCGCGCAGGATGGTTGGGGCGCGGCGCTCATCAAGATCAGCGATGACTATCGCGCCGGTGGAATTGAGCGCGCCAAGGCGACTGCCGAAGCGGTGCTCGACAGCGCCTACGGCTATCAGCAGGGGCCAGTGCTGTTCAAACCCACCCTCGCCGGTGGCGAGCAGACCTTTCGCACCAACCGCGAGGGGGCGCTGGCCTACTTTGTCGGCAACAACAGCGCCTATCCGGCCGATAGCGGCTTTGCCCTGAAAAACTGGCAGAGCTATCGCTATGACAATGCCGCCGTCTATATCAACGGCGATATGGCGCTGACCATGGGCAAGGTGCATCTGGTGGATCGCGACAACAAGGAGACCACGGTCGACAAGACCTGGGGTTTCAAGAAAGGAGATGATGGCAAAGTGCGCATCGTGCTGCACCACTCCTCCCTCCCTTACGAGGGGTAATGACGGGGCTCTGCCCACCATCAATATGATCAAAAACAGCCCTGCCACCTCGGCAGGGCTGTTTGTTTTGCGCCTGCACTTGGCCGATGGCGAGTCAGTGGATGACGATCGTGCTAAGGCAGTTTGCTGCTACCCTCAAGGCAAGCCATTGAGATGCCGAGCTATATCGCGTCTCTCAACACCAGCCACTCGTTATCATCACACAAGGAGCCAGATACCATGACCATACTGCCTGTTTACGCGGCCCTGCTCACGCTGCTTTTTGTGTTGCTGAGCATTCGTACCATTCGCACCCGCCATAGCCGCAAGGTGGCGCTGGGGCATGGGGATGACCCCGCCATGCTGCGGGCCATGCGGGTACACGCCAACTTTGCCGAGTATGTCCCCATCGCCCTGCTGCTGATCTATTTCGTCGAAACCGGCAGCCATACCCCCTGGCTTATCCATCTGCTGGGGAGCGCCTTGCTGCTTGGCCGCCTCTGCCATGCATTTGGCATGAGCCGCACGCCGGAGAACTTCCGTTATCGGGTGGCGGGAATGGGGCTGACCTTCACGGTGATCCTGGTGAGCGCGGCCCATATCCTGATCACGGCGCTGCTCCCCTGACCCGGCCGTCACGAATAGCTGCCGAAGCGGTCTGGCAGACATCACCATCGGCTATTCTTTACTGCACAGATAGTCGCAACAGTGCTGCTTAAACAAGCCCGATTCAGGAGTGCGATATGAAGTGGATTGGCTGGTTACTGCTTGTCGGGCTGACTCCCGTTGCCCACGCAACCCCGCTAAAGCTGGCGGCAGCGGTCGAACACACTGCGATATTGCGCCCTTTTATTCATGACTGGTTTGGCCGGGCCGGCATCGACTTTCAGTTGATCCCCTGCACCTATGCCCGCTGCGAAAAGTTGATTGAGGCAGACCATGCCGTCGATGGCGATATGGCCCGGATCAGGGGCTTTGATCAGACCTATCCCCACTTGCTGCAGATCGGTGCCCCCATCTCGGAGGCGGCGATTTATGGTCAGCCACGGGATAACCCGAGCTGGCCCCCTGCCGAGGGTACCGTGATTGGCTGCCTGCGTGGCATCCAGTGGTGCGAGCGCTTCCTCGGCAACTATCAGGTCATCTGGTTGAACGATGAGAAGCAAGGGCTTGCCCAACTGCATCGAGGCAAAGTGGACTGGCTCATCAAGATGCGCCCCGCCTCTCAACCTGCACTGGCGTCCCCCTGGCAGAAGATCACCAAAGAGCAGGTCTTTCTCTATCTTGATAAAAAGCACCGAGCGGAAATTGCGGCCCTGCTCAAGATACAGCTGGCGTTTATCAATAACGGCCGCTGGCTGGCGATGCAAAAGCAATACCTCTCCGCCATCTAGCGCGCTTCTCGCAGCACCACACAGTGCCGATTACATGGCTGAAAAAACAAAAAGCCCTGCCAGATTGGCAGGGCTTTTCAGTCAACAGCATAGCTGGGGAGTCAAACTCCCGAGCCGCTTACTGGTTGTGAGTAGAGCGACGTGGACGACGGGCCTGAGCCGGTTTGCCAGCGCCATCAGCCGGACGCTGACCACCTTGCGGCTTGGGCTTGCCACCGTTACCGGTACGGGCACCACCCGCATTGCCATTGGAGGCGGAACGACCGGCACCTTGACGCTGGCCTTGACCTTGCGGACGCGGCGCACGGCGCTGCTCGCTCGGATCGCGGGGCTCTTTGCGCAGCGGCGCACCGATACCACGGGCGATGTTGTCCAGGGTCTCGCGGGAGGCTTCGAAACCGGCCACCTGCTCGCACGGAATGCTCTGCTTGGTCAGACGCTCGATCGCCTTGATAAGCTTGCCTTCATCTGCAGCCACCAGCGAGATGGCGTGACCGGCAGCACCGGCACGGCCGGTACGACCGATACGGTGCACGTAATCTTCCGCCACGTTGGGCAACTCGAAGTTGACCACTTGCGGCAGCTTGTCGATGTCCAGACCACGGGCGGCGATGTCGGTCGCCACCAGCACCTTGACACTACCATCCTTGAAGCCGGCCAGCGCACGGGTACGGGCACCCTGGCTCTTGTTGCCGTGGATGGCGGCGGCGCTGACGCCGTTCTTGTCGAGGGTTTCGGCAACGCGGTTGGCCATGTGCTTGGTACGGGTGAACACCAGTACCTGCTGCCAATTGTTGCTGGTGACCAGATGGCTCAGCAGCGCAATCTTGTTGGCCTTGTCGCACGGGTGCACCAGCTGTTCGATACGCTCGGCGGTGCTGTTGCGCGGGGCGACTTCAATGACTGCCGGGTTGTCCAGCAGACCAGTGGCCAGCTCGCGAATTTCATCGGCGAAGGTGGCGGAGAAGAGCAGGTTCTGACGCTTCTTCGGCATCAGGGCCAGGATGCGGCGGATGTCGCGGATAAAGCCCATGTCGAGCATGCGATCTGCTTCATCCAGTACCAGGATCTCCACCTCGTCAAATTTGACGGCATTCTGGTTGTAGAGATCGATCAGACGGCCCGGACAGGCCACCAGCACATCCAGACCACGGCGGGTCGCCATCATCTGCGGGTTGATGCTCACGCCACCGAAGACCACGTGGCTGCGCATCGGCAGGTGTTTGCCGTAGTTACGCACGCTCTCGCCCACCTGGGCGGCCAGCTCGCGCGTCGGGGTCAGTACCAGCGCACGGACGCGGTTCGGAGAGACCTTGCGCTTGCTCTCCATCAGACGTTGCAGCATCGGCAGGGTAAAGCCTGCGGTCTTGCCGGTCCCTGTTTGAGCCGCCGCCATCAGATCGCGGCCAGCCAGAACGGCGGGGATCGCTTGCTGCTGAATGGGAGACGGGGTGTCGTAGCCTTGTTCGGCAACGGCACGCAACAAGGGTTCGGCCAGACCGAGGGAAGTAAAACTCATAATTACCTGCTAGAGATAGGGGCGCCGGGGATTTGTGGTGGGGCTCCTCTGCTGAGCCGATGCCATCTCACAAGATCTGGGCCTATTGAGAAAACAACGATTTCCCCGGGGAGCAGAGCAAAGGGGAAAGAATAGAGGCGCAGTCTAACGGAGTTGCCCGGGATAAACGAGAAAAATGTGATGCTCCTCCCAGCACGAACAGAAAATTCCCCTCCTGCCCCCCGAATAATCCCGTTGATTGATGTAGCACGCACCACACTATTAACTGGCAACACAATATCAGCCCTCGCAGGCATGGCTCGCAGGGCAAAAGCATGGGATACAAGAACACAATAACGAGGTTTAACTATGACCACGTCATATCGTCCCCGCGGCAGCTGGCAGGCAAGGATTGGCCTGCTGCTTCTGCTGCTAAGCCCTGCACTGCAGGCCAGTCAGACTCTGACCGTGGCCTGGAGTCACTGGCCCCCCTTCAGCCAAATCAACAACCGGGGTGAGCTGGATGGGCTGGATGTCAGCCTGACCCGCCAGATCCTCACCCAGGCGGGCTTTGCCCCCAAGTTTCGCGAACTTCCCTGGGCGCGGGCACTGCATCTGGTAGAACACGATCAGCTGGATGTGGCGATGGCCGCCCTCCCTCTGCCGGAGCGCCAGAGCTATGCCCGCTTCTCGACCCCCTACCGCCAGAGTGCCTATGTGCTGCTGAGCAATGACCCGATTCCCGGCCATCAGGATCGGTGGGCACAGCTCGATAATCTGCCCGCGTTGTGCAACGAGAAGGGGCTCAAGATAGGCAAGTTGCGTGGCACCCGCCCCATGCATCAGATGGATAGCTGCCCGGCGCTTAAAATGGCGACCGAATACAACGCCGATGAGCGGATGATCGATCTGCTGCTGGCTCGCCGCCTCGATGGCATCATCATGGAGTGGCAATATGCCCGCTACCGGCTGGCCCAACTGGGGGCCGAAGAGTTTATCAGCTGCCAGCTGTTGCTACACCACCAGCCGGTCAGCCTGATGTTTGCCAAAAACAGCGTGAGCGAAGAACAGATCCTCAAAGTCAACGAGGCCATTCATGCCTTGCCCAAACCCCACAACAAGTTCTCGCCCCCAAGGTGTCGCCTCAATGCCGATCCGGGCGCCGCAGATCTGCTGACCCGCACCCTCCGCAAGCATTGACGGGATAAGCCGCCACCTGAAATAGCAAAGGCGACCCGAAGGTCGCCTTTTTGGTATTGTCGAACTTGTTCCCCGAACAGGGAACGCTCAGTCGATAAGCAGCAACAGGGATCAGCGCAGCAGCGGGGTATGGGTCAACACCCCCTGATTCTGGGCGCGATGGCGCAGCAGGTGATCCATCAACACCAGCGCCAGCATGGCTTCGGCGATGGGCACGGCGCGGATGCCGACACAGGGATCGTGACGACCCTTGGTGATCATCTCGATTGCCTCGCCTTCGGTATTGATGGTCTTGCCCGGCACAGTGATGCTGGAAGTCGGTTTGAGCGCCATGCTCACCACGATATCCTGACCCGACGAGATCCCACCCAGAATGCCGCCCGCATGGTTGCTGGCAAAGCCTGACGGGGTCATCTCGTCACGATGCTCGGAGCCTTTTTGCTCCACTACCGCAAAGCCGTCACCGATCTCCACGCCTTTCACCGCATTGATGCCCATCATGGCATGGGCAATGTCGGCGTCGAGGCGATCAAACACCGGCTCACCCAGGCCCACCGGCACATTGCGCGCAATGACCTGCACCTTGGCACCGATACTGTTGCCCTCTTTCTTCAGGTCGCGCATGTATTGATCGAGCTCTTCCAACTTGCCCGCATCGGGGAAGAAGAAGGGATTCTGCTCAATCTGCGCCGCGTCAAAGCCTTCCGCCTTGATGGGGCCGAGCTGGGAGAGAAAACCGGTGATCTCGATGCCATGCACCTGTTTGAGGTACTTCTTGGCGATCGCCCCCGC
The DNA here is from genome assembly GCF_000820225.1 of Aeromonas veronii bv. veronii. Classification (GTDB taxonomy): domain Bacteria; phylum Pseudomonadota; class Gammaproteobacteria; order Enterobacterales; family Aeromonadaceae; genus Aeromonas; species Aeromonas veronii. Next base: position 76,889 of record NZ_CDDK01000040.1, on the reverse strand, counting down.
AGCTACCCGCATCGCAGTCTCGCGTGCCGAGGAGCGACCACCGCCGCGATAGTCCCGCTGACCATACTTCTGGTGATAGGTGTAGTCAGCGTGACCCGGCCGGAACAGATCCTTGATATCGGAGTAATCCTTGGAGCGCTGATCGGTATTCTCGATGAGCAGCCCGATGGAGGTGCCGGTGGTCTTGCCCTCAAACACCCCGGAGAGGATCTTCACCTCATCCGGCTCACGGCGCGGCGTGGTGTAGCGGGAAGTGCCCGGCTTTCGCCGATCCAGATCCCCCTGCAGATCCGCCTCGCTGATCTCCAGCCCCGGCGGGCAGCCATCAACCACGGCGCCCAGCGCCAGGCCGTGGCTCTCGCCAAAGGTAGTGACCCGAAAGAGTTGACCAAAACTGTTCCCTGCCATGCGCGCTCCTGCTTAGTTCTTGTAGATGGCGAAATGATCCTGATACTGCATCAGCTCGTCACGGGTCATCACAAAGACGCCGTGACCGCCGTTTTCGAATTCAACCCAGGTAAAGGGGATCTCGGGGAACTGGGCTTCCAGATGGATCATGCTGTTGCCCACTTCGACCACCAGCACGCCGTTATCCTTGAGGAAATCTGCCGCATGGGCCAGCAGACGCTTGGTCAGCTTGAGACCATCGGAGCCGGACGCCAGCGCCAGCTCGGGTTCGTGACGGAATTCATCCGGCAGATCCGACATATCTTCGGAGTCCACATAGGGCGGGTTGGAGACGATGAGATCGTACTTGTCGCCCGCTGGCAGATCGCGGAACAGATCGGAGCGGATCGGGATAACCTGCTGCTCCAGCCCGTGATCGTTGATATTGCGCTCGGCCACGTTCAGGGCATCGACGCTGATGTCGATGGCATCCACTTCCGCTTCAGGGAACTCGTGGGCCATGATGATGGCGATACAGCCGGAGCCGGTGCACAAGTCCATGATCCGGGTCGGTTCATGTTTGAGGAAGGGTGCGAAACGGTTGGCCACCATCTCGGCAATGGGGGAACGGGGAATGAGCACCCGCTCGTCCACGTAGAACTCCCAACCGGCATACCAGGCCTTGTTGGTCAGGTAGGCGGCCGGTACCCGCTCCTGTACCCGGCGGATAATCAGCTCGGCGATACGGTGACGCTCGCTGCTGGTGAGACGGGAGTGGCGCATGGCCGGGTCTACATCCGGTGGCAGATGTAACGCGGGCAGTACCAGCTGCACAGCTTCATCCCAGGCGTTGTCGGTTCCATGACCGTAAAAAATCCCGGCGTCGTTGAAACGACTCATGGCCCAACGCAACATGTCCTGGATGGTGTGCATCTCGGCAACCACCTCATCGATAAATATCTTGTCCAAATCCACCTCCAAGTCGAGTAATATCCGGCCCGAGCCCCGTTTACGTTGCGGGCAAGACGCATACCTAATACATGAGCATCTGATGAAAAAAACGCCCTCACCGACAGACGAGGAAACCCTGCTGTTCCGCGATGCGATAAAAGGTACCCGGAAAATCAAGCAAGATACCATAAGGGCCGAGTTACGCCCGGTCAAGCAGAAACGCGAATTGCGCGAAACCCGCGAAAAGCTTGGGGTTGACCACTATTTCAGCGATGAGTATCAGCCCCATCTCGATGATGATGGGCCGACCCGTTACGTGCGGGAAGATGTGTCAAAATTTGAGCTGAAAAAGCTCAAGCGGGGCATTTATCCGCCGGAGATCTACCTGGATCTGCACGGCATGAACCAGCAGCAGGCAAAACAGGAGCTGGCCGCCCTGCTCACACTCTGCCAGAAAGAGAACATTCACGTCGCCTCGGTGATGCACGGCATCGGCAAACATATTCTCAAGCAGCGCATTCCCAGCTGGCTGGCCCAGCACCCCAATGTGCGCGCCTTCCATCAAGCTCCCCGCGAATGGGGCGGCGACAGCGCCATTCTGGTGTTGCTGGATATCGAAGAGTAGTTAGCCAAACGACCACACTATACTGAATATCAATACGTTATTCGCCGTGGAGGTCGCATGTTTACACAGGGTTCCCATGCCGACATAAAGTCATCTCTCGACGCCATCGGCGCTGCCGTGGCGGTGTTCAGCCTCGACAAGGATGATCACTTTGTGCTGGTCTCTGCCAACGATACCTTTGCCAAGGCGTTCGAGCTGGATGTCCTTGGCAGCATTGGCAAACAGCTGAGCGAGATGTTTCCCCGCTACATCACCAATACCATCGAGCCGCCAATGCACGAGTGTGTGCGCATGCAGACAGGGCTCGAGAGCGAGCTGCCTATCGACAGCCTGTCGCGTACCAGTTGGTGGCGCTTTATTCTCTCCCCCATCATCCCCGAGCAGGCACGGATCAACCGGATCATCGTCACCGCCATCGACATCACCGCCAGGATGCAGCTGGAAGAGGCGCTCACCACCAGTCGCCGCCGCTTCGAAGCTGTGGTCAACTCCGCCTATGACGGCATCATCAGTGTCAGCAGCGAATCGCGCATCGAGCTTATCAATACCGCTGCCTGCGAGATGTTCGGGATCGACGAGAGTTATCTCGGCAAGCGGCTGGAAACCCTGCTTCCCCAGCGTTTTCGCGCCAATCACGAAACCTATTTCAAAGCCTTCAGCAGCTCCCCCATCAATTCGCGCCCGATGCATGCCCGCGCCTCGGTGATGGGTCTGCGCCGAGACGGCAGCGAATTTCCGCTGGAGGTGACCATCGCCAAGATCAATCTGGGCCCGACCACCGAGATGACCGCCATCTTGCGGGATATCTCGGAGCGAGCCCGACTGGTGGAGGAGTTGAAGGTCGCCGCAACCACGGATCCCCTCACCGGCATTGCCAACCGGCGCCGCTTCAACGAGCTGGTCAACGCCGAGATGCAGCGCTGTCAGCGTTTTGGCCATACCATGAGCCTGCTGCTGATCGATATCGACCACTTCAAGGAAGTCAACGACACCTTTGGCCATCAGCAGGGAGATCTGGCAATCCTGAGTCTGGTGAAACGGATCAGCAAACAGCTGCGGGAGGTGGACATGCTGGGTCGCTGGGGTGGCGAGGAGTTTATCGTACTGCTACCGGAAACCTCCCTCGAGCTCGCCTGGGCCAGCGCCGAGCGGATCAGGCTAGCCATCGAATCCCAGCACCATGCACTGGAGGGGGCTCTTGAGATCTCCCTCACCATCAGTATCGGGATCAGCGCCAGCAAGGGCAGCCATGACACTGTAGAGAAGATGGTTAGACGAGCCGACACCGCCCTCTATTTGGCCAAGAAACAGGGGCGCAACTGCTGCCGCAAAGAGGAGCCGGAGCCGACCTGATGGCGCACGCCCCTGCCCTCTGGTAACACTGCTAACCTTTGCCTGCAGAGATAACCAACCGCAACGAATACAAAAGACAGCGCGACTCTCTTCGGTAGCGCTTTTTCTCGTCATGCTTTTGGTGCACTTTTCAATCACAACCATCAAGGGGACGGCTAAAGCGCAGTGGGCCACCATCATCCAGAGAGAGCCTCACCGACAGCATGCCGCCGTTGGGCAATTGCCATTCAAAGAAGTCATCAAAACCGGCAATCGTTACGGCGCGGATCACCTTGGCGACCATACCGTGCGCCACCAGCAGTATCCGCTCCCCTTGCATGGTCGAAGCAAGTTCCGTGAGTCCCTGCAAGACGCGGGCAATCACCTCATCCAGCGTCTCACCGCCAGGCGGAGCCTCCGCCCAGCGCCGGGTGATATTGCGCGCCCACAGTTCAGGATAGCGATCCCTTGCTTCTGCCTGCGTCAGCCCTTCAAACAGGCCGACATCCCTCTCACGAAAGGCTGACACAAGCTCCACATGCAATCCCAACTGGCGAGACAAGATGGCAGCACTCTCCCTTGTTCGCAGCAGGGGAGATGCCAGCAACCGATCAAACGGCGGCTCTGTCACTGCCACCTTCTCAGCCAGCCGGGATATCTGGCGCACGCCATCGTCATTGAGCCCGATATCCAGCGCGCCCTGATAGCGCTCTTCCGCATTGGCCTGCGTCTCGCCATGGCGGATCACCACCAGTTCCATGGTGCACTCCTTTTTCCTGCTATCTGCTTAGTGATTAAACCGCATACGACTTCCCATTCGGATAACGAGACGACAATCCCCATTCATCTGCGCACCTTAACAATTCTTTAAAATCGAGCAAGATTACCTCGCTCGCAGTAAAAAAACATCCGCTAAACTACACACACTCATCCGTAAACAAATAGATACATATGACTTTTACATCCAATATGTAAATTTTCTCTTTCCGTGAAATATATAGCGTGCAAGGCGATGCCATGAGTTGATAGATGGGAAGAATAAACCCCCTCATCGTAAATACGAGAGGGATGGCGTCATGGGTGCGCTCTTCGAATCCATCGCTCAGCAAAACATCACTCAACGCTTTTTAATATTACTGAACAGCAAGGTTAAAACATTAAATCCAACCATCAATAAATTTGATGCGGGCTGTTTACGTCACTTTAATCGGGAAATAAAAGCTGGCTGGGGAATATAGTTCCCCCTCCAGATTGATGAATCTTTTTTAATCGCTGCCACATATTCCCCCCCAGCGCAAAAATATATTAAAAGGGGGCTAAGCCCCCTCTCCTTATCAATCAATGGATGGACTGTCTCTTTATTGAGTTGTCACCGACGCCCAGGGGCCCCCTTTGGCGGGATCATCTCCCTGTGTCCACCATTTGGCCTGATAGACGGCGCCCTTGTAGCTCACCTTGCTGCCAGCGGTGTAGACCTTGGTCGCTTCCCATGCCGGGTTGCCACCGATGGGGGGTTCACTCGGATCGACCGGTGGTGGAGTCAGTTTGTCCACAACCCGCACTTTCGGCCAGTTGGCGTGGGAGCCGTAGAAGTTGGTCACGCACTTCTCGTAATCACCCGGCACCAGCGCAGAATATGCGGTCTGGAAGCCCACCAGCTCGCACTCGAAGGAGTAACCGCCCGGGCGGTCCGGATAGTATTTCCAGTTGCCATCCCAGTTGGTGTAGAGCACGTCGGTAGCGCCGTTAAGATTGAGGCTGCCATAGGGAGTCTGCTGCCAGCAGGTGTTCTTCTCATCCGCCTTGAGCGGGATCTGGTAGTGGTTGGCCAGCCCTTCCCAGTAGCGGATACGATTGACCGGCTGCCCCTTGTCCTTGTTCTGCTCGCCACACTCGATGCCGCCGTTGATGACGTTGATGGTGGTGCCAAAGCCGTAGCCGATACCAGCGTCAGCTTCCCGTTTGGAGGGTACCCAAGTGCGATCAATCACGTGCAGCATGGCCGGTTTCGGGGCCTGCGGGGTGAGGAAGAACCAGATGGCAGAAGCGAGGTTGAGCCAGGAGTCCGCCACCAGCCCCGGGTTGTTGAGCAGCACGGAGGCATCACCATCAAACATCGCCTCGGAAAAGGCGCCGTAGTTGAAGTGGTAAGAAAGCTGCTTGGCGCCGCGGCCGAAATACCCCTGACCCGTGCTGCAAGGCCACTTCTTGTTCTGCCAGTCGTTCTGGCCACAGCCGGTGGTATAACCGGTCTGTCCCTCTGACCAGCCCATCTCCCGCACATGCACCAGCGCCTGTTGCCACTCCTCCAGCCCCAACGGGTTATCGGAGACGTTCTCCTTGGCAATATGGCCACCGGTCTCCTGAGAGAAGTGGGCAAAGGCCGTCACAATGGATTTTTTACAGATCGCATCAGAATCGCGCCCGTCAGTATATTCACCACAGAACGCAGGGAATTTACCGATGGCTCGCAAGAAGCGGACATAAGTATATTCCGGCGCTGCCATCTGGGTTAAATATTCCCATTCAGATTGGGGAAATACCCGTTCAACCCGTTTTACGTTGTCAGGATTGCTTGCCAGACCCGGTTCAATGGCATCAACGATTTTATTTGACCGGGTCGCCAATGCTTTGGCCCATATTGCATACATTGGATTGGCCGTCTTGGCTTTTTCCATGACTGCCAGATCCGGGGCCGAAATCACATATCCTCCCGCATTTTGCGGATCGGGTTGAATATTCATGGCTGCACTCATTGCGGCATAGCTTGGCAATGCGCAGGCGGCAGCGATCAGCCAGGCACAACGCTTGGGTTTGAACATGTTTATCGTCCTTGTTTGAATTAATGCGTTCCAAGAGTAGGTGTTTCAACAACTAAATTCACGATGAGAATTAATAAATAAGCAGAATTTGTGAGCCATTTCACCTTGTGATATTCAGTGCAGCTGAAACAAAGAAAAGGAACCCAAACGAAAACACAAAATCGTGATCTACCGCCCATTTTTAGAACAGTTGAGACGACCAGGTGACGTTCCATTCGGTCATTGTTCGTGATGAAAAAAATGGCTGACAGGCTCAACCTGTCAGCCATCATCAATGTTCAAGAAAAATGCTCAAAATAGCCGGATGTCAGGCACGCACCGCACGGATCAGGATATTGCGCGGAGTCATGGGTTTGGCACAGAACTCCCCCACTTCAACCCGATAGCCCTGCTCTTGCAAAAAGAGCGCGCGATCCAGCGCCAGCCAGATCTCGAGGGGACGGCGAAACAGGTGGCGCACCAGCTCCATGCGGGCGACATCACCAAAGCGACGCTCCCCGTGTTCCAACCAGGCGAGGTAGTCGAGCCCGGCAGGCAGCACAATCCCTTTGCGTTCAGCAGCCCAAACGCAGAATGACTCAAACGTGCCGGTCAGCAGGCTCTTTTGCATATTGGGCACCGGCAGATACTCATCCACACCGCGCACCTGACGCTGCAGGCAGTCAAACCCGAGCCGCCACACCACTTCCTGCTCGCGCAGGCGGGCGATCCGCGCACCGCCAGTCACCGTCTCCTGTAGCGGCAACTTGAGATCCGCCTTGCTCAACACCAGCTCGCTGGCATTGGCCGCGGCCGACAGCGGGCGATAGTGGCTGCTGCGGATCAGGTGGTAACAACAGGGAGAGATGGTCACTCCGCGGGCACCGCGCTCGGCCACCCGCTCCAGCAGATGGGTGTGCAGCTCGCCGCAGGCATGGAGTGCCATGGCATGATGTTCGGGGGCGATCAGCACCGCCGACTCGGGGGCAAAGGCATCGGCGCAGGTAAAGGTCATATTGGCGCCATCCCGCTCGGCCAGCAGCCGACCTTCGTCACAAAGCTGCCCTTGCAACTCCAGACTGAGGATCGGAGCCTGTCGATGAAGTGACACCAGCCGCCCAAGATGCCCCTTGCCAGCACACCACTCCAGATAGGGGCCCTGATGGGCAGGCAGACAGGCGGTGAACGACTCGATCTGGGCCTGCTTGCGCCCCGGCATATGCAATGCCATCTCCTTGCTGCAAGTGATGGGCTCAGGGGTAAACGGGGCAAGCTGGCTGAGTTGCTGCAGCTCGGCTCCCTCGGCAATCCAGGGGGCAAGCAGACTGCTGAGTGCATCCATATCCGCATCGAGCTCCGCCAACTGGGTCTGCGTCAACCCATTGAGCTTCGCCGCCAGTTCGGGCGCCTCATCGGTAAAGGCCATGGTCAGATGATGATATGGCTGATATTGCCACCAGCGTCGGTAGCGGGTGAGCAGTCGATCCAGGTGTTGAAAACGTTGAGCCAGCACGAATGCCCCTGCCTTGCAGTCAAAAAGGAGGCTCATTCTAGCGATCCCGCTTCAAATTGCACTCTCAATACCTGATGATCAGCGCCGCGCAACAGCACAGCCAACCTTGTGAGCCAGGGCAGACCTGACAAAGTGCGGGGTTTTATGCTATATTCCGCCCCCTCTTTCACGCGCCCCGCCCAACGCGGGTCGCTTTACCACTAGCTATGGGACCAACAACATGACCATCAACGCCATTCTGCAAGCGCGCGCGGGCGCCAAGTGTGAACTGTGCAGCGCCGAGCAGGCGCTGACCGCCTTCGTGGTGCCTCACTCCCCCGCCAGCGACGATGATCACAGCGTTGCTATCTGTGACACCTGCCGTGGTCAGCTGGAACAACCGGATACCCTGGTGGTCAACCACTGGCGTTGCCTGAGCGACAGCATGTGGAGCCAGGTGCCTGCGGTGCAGGTGATGGCATGGCGCCAGCTCAAAGCTCTCTCCGGCAAGGGTGAGGTGTGGGCTCAGGATCTGCTGGACATGATGTACATGGAAGACGAAGCCAAGGCCTGGGCTGAAGCTGGTATTGCTGACGAAGATGAGGACAGCGTACCGACCGTTGACTCCAACGGCGCCGTGCTGCAAGAGGGCGACTCCGTCACCCTGATCAAGGATCTGGACGTGAAAGGTGCCGGTTTCACCGCCAAGCGTGGCACCCTGGTCAAGGGCATCCATCTGACCAACAACCCGCTCCATATCGAAGGCAAGGTCAACGGCGTGCAGATCGTACTGGTTGCTGCCTACCTGAAAAAGGCCTAAGCCAAGGGCGATTGCTCTGCTGTCTGCTGCCAGAGCATAAGCACAAGCACAACGAAAAAGGATGGCGTCACGCCATCCTTTTTTTATACCTACTTGTCGCAAACGGCCAACCTGAGCCCATAACAGGCCAGCCAAAGCTAAAAGGTACATCCGGATGGACGCGCCTTCTTTACAGGCCTATGCCGTTAACCGGCAGCGGAAACGGTCACTCAGGAGGAGAGTTTGCCGTCCAGCTCGGCAATCTTGGCCGACCAGTAGGCAGGGCCGGTTTCGTGGATATTGTTACCTTCGGAGTCGACCGCAACAGTCACCGGCATATCTTCCACTTCAAACTCGTAGATCGCTTCCATACCGAGATCGGCAAAAGCTACCACACGCGCCTTTTTGATAGCCTTGGCCACCAGATAGGCGGCGCCACCGACGGCCATCAGATAGACGGCCTTGTGCTGCTTGATGCTCTCGACGGTTTTCGGGCCACGCTCGGACTTGCCGATCATGCCGATAAGGCCAGTTTCACCCAGCATCATATCGGTGAACTTGTCCATCCGGGTGGAGGTGGTGGGGCCTGCCGGGCCGACCACTTCGTCGCGCACCGCATCGACCGGGCCAACGTAATAGATGAAGCGGTTGGTGAAATCGACCCCTTCAGGCAGCCCTTCGCCATTTTTCAGCATGTCGGCGATACGCTTGTGGGCGGCGTCGCGACCGGTGAGGATCTTGCCGGAGAGCAGCACGGTATCACCGCTCTTCCAGCTGGCCAGCTCGGCCTTGGTGATGCCATCGACGTTGACGCGGCGCACGTTGCCACCCGCTTCACGGGTTATCTCCGGCCAATCACTCAGTTTCGGCGGAGTCAGTTCGGCAGGGCCTGAACCATCCAGCTCGAAGTGAACGTGGCGGGTCGCGGCGCAGTTGGGGATCATCACCACCGGCTTGGAAGCGGCGTGAGTCGGCGCAGATTTGACCTTCACATCCAGCACGGTAGTCAGGCCGCCCAGCCCCTGGGCACCGATCCCCAGCTTGTTGACCTTGTCGTAGAGCTCGACCCGCAGCTTCTCTTCGGTGGTTTGCGGGCCACGGGCAATCAGCTCCTGAATGTCGATGTGCTCCATCAGGGCCTCTTTGGCCAGCACCGCCGCTTTCTCGGCGGTACCGCCGATGCCGATGCCCAGCATGCCGGGCGGGCACCAGCCTGCGCCCATGGTCGGCACGGTTTTCAGCACCCATTCGACGATATCGTCAGAGGGATTGAGCATCACCATCTTGGATTTGTTCTCGGAGCCGCCGCCTTTGGCCGCGATGCTCACTTCCACCTTGTTGCCGGGGATCATGTCGATATGGACCACGGCAGGGGCGTTGTCTTTGGTATTCTTGCGACTGCCAGCCGGATCGGCCAGCACGGAGGCGCGCAGCGGGTTGTCAGGATTGGTGTAGGCACGACGGGTCCCTTCGTCCACCATCTCCTGCACAGTCATGTCGCTGTCCCACTGGACTTGCATGCCGATCTTGACGAAACAGGTCACGATGCCGGTGTCCTGGCAGAGCGGACGATGACCTTCGGCGGACATGCGGGAGTTGATCAGGATCTGGGCCAGCGCATCTTTGGCGGCCGGGTTGGCCTCACGGTCATACGCAGCTTTGGCAGCCTGAACAAAATCCAACGGGTGGTAATAGGAGATGTACTGGAGGGCATCTGCGATAGAATCGATGAAATCCTGTTTTTTTATAATGCTCATATCATCCTCACTGGTCCTTGTCTCTGCCACGGAGCAGGGCAAGGGCTTCCATATGATGGGCCGTGCTGACGTGCTGGCTAAAAACTATCAACCAGCAAAAAACGAACGACACGGCAGTTTTTTCTTAAGTCACCGACACCTATGATACGCTTGCCCACCAGCACCGACTAGGGTTCGGGAACCAAACTGTTGCCTGTGTAACATAAAATGACGCCAACACTTCATATCCATCATCTAGACCATAGTGCTGAACTCCATCAGCTTTTTGCCCGCCTGCAACATCAGCCGTGGGCCATGTTGCTGGAATCGGCGGGGCCACTCGGCGCCGATAACGGCTTTGATATCATCACTGCCGATCCGCTGGCGACCCTCGAAACCCGCGGCGAGGTGACCACTCTGCGTATCGGGGCGAAGATCAGCAAACACCACGAAGATCCCCTCGCCCTGCTGGCCCATACCCAGCGACAGCTGCTGGGGGAGCTGGATCTATGTGCCACTCACCTACCCTTTATTGGCGGCGCCCTCGGCCTGTTTGGCTATGATCTCGGCCGTCGCTTCGAGCGACTGCCAGTGCAGGCCGCCGCCGATATCGCGGTGCCCGACATGGCGGTGGGCATCTACGACTGGGCGCTGCTGCGCAATGTGGCGACCGGCGACTGGCAGCTGGTGCACTGGGGGGATAAAGCGGGCCTTGCCAACCGGCTGGCCTGGCTTGAACAGCAGCAGGCCAAACCGGCCCCCGCTTTTGCCTTGCAGGGGGCGTGGCAGAGCAATATGAGCCGCGCCGAGTATGGCGAGAAGTTTGCCCGCATTCAGGAATATCTCGCCGCGGGGGATTGCTACCAGATCAACCTGACCCAACGTTTCAGCGCCCCCTATCAGGGTGATGAGTGGCAGGCCTACTGCCTGCTGGCCACCGCCAACAAGGCCCCCTTCTCAGCTTTTATCCGCCTGCCGGACAGTGCACTGCTGAGCCTCTCCCCCGAGCGGTTCCTGCTGCTTGATGGCCGCCATATCGAAACCAAACCCATCAAAGGCACTCGCCCTCGCCACCCCGATCCGGCCACCGATCAGCAAGTCGCGCTGGAGCTGGCACAGGCCGACAAGGACAGATCAGAGAATCTGATGATCGTTGATCTGCTGCGCAACGATATAGGTCGGGTCAGCCGGCCGGGCTCGGTCAGCGTGCCTCATCTCTTTGCGGTGGAGTCGTTTCCAGCGGTACATCATCTGGTCTCCACCATCCACGGTGAGCTGGATGCACGCTGGCAAGGGGTCGATCTGCTGCGGGCCTGTTTCCCGGGTGGCTCCATCACCGGCGCCCCCAAGATCCGTGCCATGGAGATCATCGAAGAGCTGGAGCCCCAGCGCCGCAACGCCTATTGCGGCAGCATCGGCTATCTCAGCCAGCACGGCCGGATGGATACCAGCATCTGCATTCGCACTTTGATCGCCGAAGCGGGTCGTCTGCACTGCTGGGCCGGTGGCGGCATCATCGCCGACTCCGACGCCGACAGCGAATATCAGGAGACCTATGACAAGGTCGCCCGCATCCTGCCGCCGCTGTCGGCGCTTTAACCCTCCCCACTGTCAGGCCAACGCACAGGAGAGCTCCCCGCCATGGATCGCCACGAACTGCTGACCCGCTTCCAGTTGCAGCGACCCGCCCCGGCCCATCGCCTCGCCATCGGCGGGCTCAGTCCGGCGGCAGTGTTGATCCCGGTGGTGATGCGCGATGAGGGGCTCAGCGTGTTATTGACCCGGCGCAGCCCACGGCTGCGTCATCATGGGGGGCAGATCAGCTTCCCCGGCGGGCGACAGGATCCCGGCGACGAAAACCTGATTGCCACGGCGCTGCGGGAGACCGAAGAGGAGCTCGGCATTCCGGCCCGACTGATTGAAGTGATCGGCACCCTCAACCCGCTCAATACGGTGTCACGATTCGAGGTGCTGCCGGTACTGGGGCTGCTCGATGGCAACTATCCCCTCATCCTGAGTCCGGATGAAGTGGATCACGCCTTTGAAGTGCCGCTGACCCATCTGCTGGATCGGCGCAACCACATCCCCCTGACCCTTTCCAGAGGGGGGAAAGCGCACACCATCTACTGGATCCCCTGGCAACAGCACTTTATCTGGGGGGCTACCGCCAGCATGATCAACCAACTAGCCCAGCATCTCGCAAAATAACAATTTACCTACATTTGGCTGAGCGAGATTTAATCATTAACACTAAAATAACGTGCCAATTGATAAACAATAATTGAATTTTTCTTGTTTTGATCACATTTCCATAAGAAAGTGCGGTTTTTCGTGCCGTAAAGATGAATTTGATCAACATTTTTGATTAGAAAAACCGTATCCTTGCGCCGACTTAATAAGAACCACACATTCGGGGTGAGATAGATGTCAAACACAGTCACTGGCACGCAGGGAGTTGCGGCGTCAACAGAGCAAGGGATCCGCTCTACTCAAACCACTCGTTGGGAAAAACGCGACTCTACCTGGGTCATCAGTCTGTTCGGGACCGCGGTTGGCGCGGGGATCCTGTTCCTGCCGATCAACGCGGGTATGGGCGGTTTCTGGCCGCTGGTCGTCATGGCGCTGCTGGTAGGTCCCATGACCTATCTGGCACACCGTGGTCTGGCCCGCTTCGTGCTCTCCTCCAAAAAGCCAAATGCAGACATCACCGAAGTGGTGGAAGAGCACTTTGGCGTGGGTGCGGGTAAATTAATCACCCTGCTCTACTTCTTCGCCATCTACCCCATCGTGCTGATCTACGGCGTGGGCATCACCAACACCGTCGAAAGCTTTATGGTCAACCAGCTGCAGATGAGTGCCCCGCCGCGCTGGATCCTCTCCATCGTGCTGATCATGGGCATGATGTCGGTGATGCTGGCCGGTGAAAAGCTGATGCTGAAAGTGACCGAGCTGCTGGTTTATCCGCTGATCGCCATTCTGGCCGGTATCTCTTTGTACCTCATTCCGGACTGGACCGGTGCCGCGCTGGAGCAAGTGCCCTCTGCCAAGGATTTCGCCACTACCCTGTGGCTGACCATCCCGGTACTGGTTTTCTCCTTCAACCACAGCCCGGCCATCTCCAGCTTCTCTCTGGCCCAGCGCCGCGACCACGGTGATCAGGCTGTCGAGAAAGCCGATGCCATCCTCAAGCGTACCGCCATGGTGCTGCTGGGCTTCGTGATGTTCTTCGTCTTCTCCTGCGTCATGAGCCTGACACCGGCCCAGCTGGCAGAAGCCAAGGCTCAGAACATCGCCGTGCTCTCCTATCTGGCCAACCAGCATGCCAGCCCCATCATTTCTTACTTCGGTCCGTTGGTTGCGTTCGTAGCCATCGTTTCCTCCTTCTTCGGCCACTATCTGGGTGCCCGTGAAGGTCTGAAGGGGATGATCGTGCAGAACATGCGCAAGTCCGGTAAAGAGCCGAACGCCAAGAAAGTCGAGATGTTCATCATCGCCTTCTTCATCCTGACCCTGTGGGGCACTGCCATTGCCAACCCTTCCATCCTGGGCATGATTGAATCCTTGGGCGGCCCGATCATCGCCACCATCCTGTTCATCATGCCGATGTACGCCATCAAGCGCGTACCTGCCATGGCGAAATATCAGGGCCATATCAGCAACGTATTTGTCGCAGTGATGGGGATGATCGCCATCTCCGCCATCCTCTATCAGCTGGTCGGTTAATCCCCTACCTGCCGCTGATAGCAAAAAGCCAGCCGAACACTCGGCTGGCTTTTTTTATTGCGTTGTCCCGTCCTGAATAGTCTTGCCACTCATCACGCAGTTATTGCAGCCACAGCACCTGAACTCACACAACAACCAAGGACACAACCCTTATCCGGCAACCACATCATGATGTTTCAGGGCTTCTCACCGAACCTCGACCAACAAAAATGCCAGTCGGGCAAGCGACTGGCATCTCTTGATAAACACACACTCTCTCTGGCTGATTAGAGTGGTTGCGCTTCCAACAGGAACGGCGTGATACCGGTGATTTCCGGAATACCGAGCACCAGGGTGTCTTTCTGACCATTGCTACCCGGTTTCATGGTCAGATATGCAGTGACACTGGCGTTGCGATCGGCAAATTCGCGCATCCTTTTTTCCCAGAGCCCCTCATAAATTTTTCCCTCTTTGATATCAGCAGGCCCTGTCAAAGTATTGAAGCTGCACTCCTTCCAGCCAGTCAGCGTCAGCTTGTTCAAACCTTGAGTGTTGGCCTCTGTCTCACCGCTTACAGAACACCCTTCTTTAAACAGGATGGTCAGCTTGATCCCCAAACCATTGTTGCTGCGCTCGGTTTTGAAATCTTGAAACAGTGCACTCTCCCCAAGGTTGTACCAGGAGTCCGCGTTGATAGGCGCAGTGACCATCGGCTGCAATGCCACTTGGCCGCCCCAATTCTGAATAGTGAGTGCAGAATCGATTTTGGCTTTGACGGGTCGATAATCGAGTACCCAGAGTGACTGGCTGCTTCCCGCCGTATCTGGCACAGACGCCACCTTGACCAACCCATCGACATTGGTATTGGACTTTTGCTCAGCCGAGTCGAAGGTACTGGGTTGGCTTTTGTTCACCAGCAACGACAACGTCAGTGGGTAACCCTCACCTTTATTCAGAGAAGAGAAGCCTTGAGGGAAGGTATAAGTGCTGACTGTGGCACTTCTTTTCTCAGCAATGTTCATCGCCCAACCCGTGCCCTCTGTGGACGCCGGATAGACAAGACCGACCGCACGATAACTGTCGTTGACCGGACGGTTGATTAACTGCCCCTGAGCGTCCATCAGGACGGGGAGATAGACGCCAGCCACCGGCAGCGCCCTCGGTTGCGGCTCCGGTGGCGTGGTACCACCACCACCACTATCTCCGCCACCACCACCGCAACCAACCAAACCTAATGCACCAATAATTGCCCACGAAAGCGTAGTTTTTTTCATTATTTAATCTCGTTTTTTAGCCTGAACCTTATTATTCCGCAGCTATTTTAACGGGGCAGCACCCGCACTGTCTGTCGGCTATTTGTAACCAAACATTTCATCAAAATGAATGTTTTCTTGCGCACTCCTCTCCTCAACACATTTAGGCCCGCTGATATAAAAAGCCCCTCACAGAGAGGGGCTGAATCGAAAAATCGAGCTACCGGCTCACGCCTCGCTGCTGGGCAGCGCGGAAGGTTCCAGCAGGGTTTCATCTTCGGCCATGCAAGCAGCGGCGGTGAACAGCACGTCGGTGGAGCTGTTCAGCGCTGTCTCGGCAGAATCCTGCAACACGCCGATGATAAAGCCGACAGCAACCACCTGCATGGCGATGTCGTTGCTGATGCCAAACAGGCTGCAGGCCAGCGGGATCAGCAGCAAGGAACCACCGGCGACACCGGATGCGCCACAGGCACTGATGGTGGCAACCACGGAGAGCAGAATGGCCGTTGCCATGTCCACTTCCATCCCCAGGGTATGTACCGCCGCCATGGCGAGCACAGTGATGGTGATAGCGGCACCCGCCATATTGATGGTGGCACCCAGCGGGATGGAGACCGCGTAGGTATCTTTGGGCAGGCGCAGTTTTTCACACAGCGCCATGTTGACCGGAATGTTGGCGGCAGAGCTGCGGGTAAAGAAGGCGGTCACGCCGCTCTCTTTGAGGCAGGTCAGCACCAGCGGATAGGGGTTGCGCTTGATCTTCCAGAAGACGATCAATGGGTTGACCACAAAGGCGATAAACAGCATGCAGCCGATCAGCACCACCAGCAGTTGAGCATAGCCAAACAGGGCATCGAAGCCGGTCTCTGCCAGCGTGGAGGCAACCAGACCCAGGATCCCGAGCGGAGCACAGCGGATCACCGCTTTCACGATGGCGGATACACCGTGAGACAGGTCAGTGATCAGCGCCTTGGTGCTCTCGTTGGCATGGCGCATGGCGATACCCAGACCGATGGCCCACGCCAGAATACCGATATAGTTGGCATCCATCAGCGCCTTGACCGGGTTGGTTACCACATTGAACAGCAAGGTCTGCAGCACCTCGGTGATCCCGCCTGGCGGGGTGATCTCGGCAGTATTGGCCACCAGATGGAGGTTGGAGGGGAACAGGAAGCTGGCAATCACCGCGACCACGGCCGCAGAGAAGGTACCAAACAGGTAGAGCGCCAGCAGCGGGCGAATATTGGTCTTCTGACCCTGCTTGTGACCAATGATGGCCGCCATCACCAGTACGAATACCAGCAGCGGAGCTACCGCTTTCAGTGCACCAACGAACAGACTGCCAAGCAGACCTGCCGTTTTCGCCCACTCGGGGGCAAACAGTGCCAGCAAGATACCGAATACCAGACCAACCAGGATCTGGCTGACCAGGCTGGTGCTATTGACCAGCCGAAGGAGGGGGTGTTGTTGTGTCATCAAAAAAGTCCCTAAGCACCGTAGTGCATGAATCATGAGTCCTGTCTGCAACCACTCATCGGGAGACCCCTGTCGCCCGAATGTGGTGTCTGTGGCCAGCCTTCTGTCGGGCCGATCCGCCAGTCACCGGATTGCATGACGGAATATCCCATTCGCCATCTTTTTTTTCCAGAGACTCACCAAAAAATATCCCGTTTACATCACAAAAAACCGCAACAAAACCTTAACTACAGCGCAACCACCCATTTTTGTACGTTTTATCGACACTCTCTGCCCTCACCCTCACGACCATTCCTGTGCCACCCGTGACCGGTGTCGCTGTGCTATCATCCCCCATTTGCCGCGGAGCCTTGCCATGATCCCATCCCTGCTCAACCAATATTTTGGTTTCTCCGCACTCAGACCAGGTCAGGAAGCGGTGATCAGCCGGGTGCTGGCAGGTCAGAGTGCCGCCGCCATCTTTCCCACCGGCTCCGGCAAGTCGCTCTGTTATCAACTGCCTGCCCTCGCCCTGCATCACCTGACCCTGGTTATCTCGCCGCTGCTGGCGCTGATGCACGATCAACTCGCCTTCCTCAAAAGCAAGGGAATAAGCGCCGCTACCCTCGACTCGAGCCAGAGCCCGGAGGAGAGCCGACGAGTGATGCAGCAGGCGCTGGATGGCCAGCTCAAGATCCTGATGATCTCGGTGGAGCGACTCAAGAACGAGCGCTTTCGTCGCTTTATCCAGCAAGTGCCGCTCTCGCTGCTGGTCGTCGATGAGGCGCACTGTATCTCGGAGTGGGGCCACAACTTTCGCCCCGACTACCTCAAGCTGCCGAGCTATCGCCATGATCTGAAGATCCCGCAGGTGCTGCTGCTCACCGCCACCGCCACACCGGCGGTTATTCAGGATATGCAGACCAAATTCGGCATAGCGCCGGAGGGGGTCGTGGTCACCGGTTTCTACCGCCCCAATCTTGATCTGGCGGTCATTCCCCTGTCGCCCGACGCGCGGGATAGCTGGCTCGCGCAGGAGTTGGCCAACGATCCGGCGGCCGCCACCATCGTCTACGTCACCTTGCAACACACCGCAGAAGCCTGTGCCGAGCAACTCATTAGAGAAGGGATCAACGCCCGCGCCTATCATGCCGGACTCGACTCGGCGCTGCGCAGTCAGATCCAGCACGACTTCATGGCGGGCAAGGTGGATTGCATCGTCGCCACCATCGCCTTTGGCATGGGGATCGACAAAGCGGATATCCGGCGGGTCATTCACTACGATCTGCCCAAATCCATCGAGAACTACAGCCAGGAGATTGGCCGCGCCGGGCGTGATGGCCAGCCATCGCGCTGTATCGTGCTGGCCAACCAGAGCCAGCTGCCGGTGCTGGAGAACTTCGTCTACGGCGATACGCCGGATTTGAGTGCCATCCTCCAGCTCCTTGCTATCATCAAGCAGAGCGGGAACGAGTGGGAATTCACCCTGCTGCGCCTCTCCAACGACACCAATATCCGCCAGTTGCCCCTTAAAACCCTGCTGGTCTATCTGGAGATGGCGGGCATCATCACCCCGGCCTACAGCTACTACGCAGATTACCGCTTCAAGTTTGTGCTGGATAAAGGCGAGATAGTGAGCCGCTTCAATCCGGATCGTCGCCAGTTTCTGGAGCAACTGTTCGTATGCGCCCCGCAAGCGCGCAGCTGGTGCACCATGGACTTTGACGCCCTCTGGCAGGGCTATCAGGGAGAGCGGCAGCGGGCCGTTGCGGCGCTCGACTACCTGCAACAGCAAGGCTGGATCGAACTCGAAAGCAAGCAGATGACCGAGGTCTACCGGATCACCCGTCAGGGGTGGGACTGCGAGCAGGAGGCTAACGCGCTCCATGCGCTCTTCTTGCAAAAAGAGCAGAGCGAGCTTGCCAGACTGCAAGCCATGCTCGACTTTTTCACCTCAAGTGAGTGCCTGAGCTACCGCCTCGCCCGCTATTTTGCCGATGAGGTGGCGCCGGTTCATTGCGGCCACTGTTCGGTTTGTCGTGGCGAGGTGGCACATCTTCCTCCCCTGCCCCAACTGGCCATGCCAAACGAGACAGGGATCCGCGCCTGGTGCGATCCGCTGATTGCCAAGACAGGTTCGGTGGATGATCGTGTTCTGGCCCGTTTCCTGTGCGGCATCACCACACCGCTGACCAGCCGGGTCAAAGCCAAATCGCTGGCGGGTGCAGGCCAGTTGGCCGCGCACCCGTTTGCCCGCGTCCTGGCGGCAGTGCAACAAGCCTACCCTTGATAGATGAGTGCTGGCGGCGTCAATCGCCACCAGCAGAAACAAGCGTTTAAAGACGCAGAAAAAGAAGACCCTCGCGGTTGCGAGGGTCAAGCCAACGGAAACGTGCTTAAACAGAGCTTGGTGAGGCAACAGTCAACTCTCTTGCTAAAGCATCTTGCTGCTCACACCTCGCCAATCTAGGGCACTCAAATTGTAGCGTCAATGTAAAAATTAGAGCCAAAACTCCAAACAAAGTGATTTACGTTGACGTTCACGTAATGACATTATCATCCATAACCCCGCCAACCCGCAGCCCCATTGCCTTTCGTCAAACCCCTTAATCTTTTCGCAATAAGTTCCCTCTTTCCCATAAACATTTATTTTTTATGTCTTTGACATTTACCTCACTATCGTGGCAAAAATAATTTAACAGTCAGTAACATAGCGGTGTTGTTGACTGACCCTCCCCGCAAAAGGATCGGGCAGGTTTCTTCAGAATTTAACCTATCAACCGTGATGGATTACTGGAGTCTGTTGACTAGGCTTTAAAAGCGCACAACACAAAAGCAGTCATCCACTTTTTTCAGGGTAAGCGACTATAACGAGGGCAAAGTTATGGGCATATTCGAGCATTACCAACAGCGATATGAAAAAGCGAGAG
The DNA here is from genome assembly GCF_000820225.1 of Aeromonas veronii bv. veronii. Classification (GTDB taxonomy): domain Bacteria; phylum Pseudomonadota; class Gammaproteobacteria; order Enterobacterales; family Aeromonadaceae; genus Aeromonas; species Aeromonas veronii. Next base: position 57,423 of record NZ_CDDK01000040.1, on the reverse strand, counting down.
AAGAGGAATATACCATCCAGGAGTTCCTGGATATGTGTAAGCAGGACAAAGCCTGCTACGCCTCCGCAGCCGAACGTCTGCTGACCGCCATCGGTGAGCCGGAGATGGTAGACACCTCAGCCAACCCCAGACTGAGCCGACTCTTCTCCAACCGCGTCGTGGCACGCTATCCCGCCTTCAAGGATTTCTACGGGATGGAAGAGGCCATCGAACAGATCGTCTCCTACCTCAAACACTCCGCACAGGGGCTGGAGGAGAAGAAACAGATCCTCTATCTGCTGGGCCCCGTTGGCGGCGGTAAATCCTCGCTGGCAGAGAAACTCAAATCCCTGATGCAGAAGGTGCCCATCTATCGCATCAAGGGCTCACCAGTCAATGATCACCCCTTCTGCCTGTTCGATATCGAAGAGGATGGGGAGATCCTGGAGAAAGAGTACGGCATCCCGCGCCGTTACCTGCGTCCCATCATGTCCCCTTGGGTGGCCAAACGCCTGCACGAGTTTGGCGGCGACATCACCAAGTTCAAGGTGGAGAAGGTCAACCCCTCCATCCTCGATCAAATCGCCATTGCCAAGACTGAACCGGGTGATGACAACAACCAGGACATCTCCTCACTGGTCGGCAAGGTCGACATCCGCATGCTGGAGCACTTCGCCCAGGATGACGCCGATGCCTACTCCTACTCAGGTGCGCTGTGTAAAGCGAACCAGGGGGTGATGGAGTTTGTGGAGATGTTCAAGGCGCCCATCAAGGTATTGCACCCGCTGCTGACAGCGACCCAGGAGGGGAACTACAACGGCACCGAAGGGCTCTCCGCCCTGCCCTTTGACGGCATTCTGCTGGCCCACTCCAACGAATCCGAGTGGCAGCAGTTCCGCAACAACAAAAACAACGAGGCCTTCCTCGACCGGGTCTACATCGTCAAGGTGCCTTACTGCCTGCGCGTCTCGGAAGAGGTGAAGATCTACGAGAAGCTGCTGATCAACAGCGAGCTGACCGAGGCCAAGTGCGCCCCGGGCACCCTCGAGCTGCTGGGCCAGTTCTCTGTGTTGTCACGGCTGAAAGAGCCGGAAAACTCCAGCATCTACTCCAAGATGCGGGTCTATGATGGCGAAAGTCTGAAGGACACCGATCCGAAGGCGAAGAGCTATCAGGAGTATCGCGACTACGCCGGTGTGGACGAGGGGATGAATGGTCTCTCTACCCGCTTTGCGTTCAAGATCCTCTCCCGCGTCTTCAACTTCGACCACGCGGAAGTGGCCGCCAACCCGGTACACCTCTTCTATGTGCTGGAGCAGCAGATCGAGCGCGAGCAGTTCCCTCAAGAGCTGCACGATCGCTACCTTGAGTTCATCAAGGGCTATCTGACCCCGCGCTATGTGGAGTTCATCGGCAAGGAGATCCAGACTGCCTATCTCGAGTCCTACTCCGAGTACGGTCAGAACATCTTCGATCGCTACGTCACTTACGCCGACTTCTGGATCCAGGATCAGGAGTACCGTGACCCCGAAACCGGCCAGCTGTTTGACAGAGCGTCTCTCAACAGCGAGCTGGAGAAAATTGAAAAACCCGCCGGGATCAGCAACCCGAAAGATTTCCGTAACGAAATCGTCAACTTCGTGCTGCGTGCCCGGGCCAACAATGCAGGCCGTAACCCCAACTGGACCAGTTACGAGAAGCTGCGCACCGTGATCGAGAAGAAGATGTTCTCCAACACGGAAGAGCTGCTGCCGGTTATCTCCTTCAACAGCAAAACCTCGGCCGAGGAGCAGAAGAAGCACGATAACTTTGTCGAGCGGATGATGGAGAAAGGCTACACCCGCAAACAGGTGCGACTGCTCTCCGAATGGTATCTCAGGGTACGCAAGTCATCCTGACCCTGACTGTTCAAGGGGGAGTTATGGCGCATTTTATCGACCGCAGGCTCAACGGCAAAAACAAAAGCGCTGTCAATCGGCAGCGCTTCATCCGCCGCTACAAGAAGCAGATAAAACAAGCGGTCTCGGATGCTGTCTCCAAGCGCAGCATTCAGGACGTAGACAAGGGCGAGAGCATCAGCATCCCGACCAAGGATATCGGCGAGCCCCATTTTCATCAGGGGCACGGTGGTAAACGGGAGATGGTGCATCCCGGCAATGACCAGTTCGTCTCCGGCGACAAGATTGACCGTCCCAAAGGAGGGGGCGGCGGACAGGGTTCCGGCGAGGGACAGGCATCCAATCAGGGTGAAGGGGCCGATGATTTCGTGTTCCAGATCTCCAAGGATGAGTATCTCGATCTGCTGTTTGAAGATCTGGAGCTGCCCAGGCTGCAGAAAACCCAGCTCAATCAGCTGATGGAAGTCAAAACCTACCGTGCTGGCTACACCTCAAACGGGGTGCCCGCCAACATCAACGTGGTGCGCTCGCTGCAAAATTCGCTGGCGCGGCGCATGGCGCTGCAAGCGGGCAAGAAACGCCAACTGCATGAACTGGAAGATCGGCTGGCTCTGCTGGCCAACGATCCCAACGAGCACTTTGCCGAAATCGCCCTGCTCGAGAAGGAGATCAGGGAGCTGAAACGGCGGATCGACGCGGTGCCCTTTATCGACACCTTCGATCTCAAGTTCAACAACTTCGTCAAACGGCCCGTCCCCTCCAGCCAGGCGGTGATGTTCTGCCTGATGGACGTCTCGGGCTCCATGGATCAGGCCACCAAGGAGATGGCCAAGCGTTTCTATATCCTGCTCTATCTGTTCCTGAGCCGGACCTACAAGAACGTTGAGGTTGTTTACATCCGCCACCATACCCAGGCCAAGGAGGTGGACGAGCACGAGTTCTTCTACTCCCAGGAGACAGGCGGCACCATCGTCTCCAGCGCCCTCAAGATGATGAATGACATCATCAATGAGCGTTATCCCGCCAACCAGTGGAACATCTATGCGGCGCAGGCATCGGATGGTGACAACTGGGCTGATGACTCACCGCAGTGCCGTGAAATTCTGGCGCGGGACATCATGCCAAGGGTGCGGTACTACTCCTACATCGAGATCACCACCCGTGCCCACCAGACCCTGTGGCACGAATATGAGTCGGTAGCCAGCCAGTTCCCCCACTTTGCGATGGAGCACATTCGCAAGGTCGAGGATATCTATCCGGTGTTCCGCGAGCTGTTCAAGAAACAAGCGGCGTGAGGAGGTCACATGATCGAAACAGAAAAACGTGTAGCGCCACTGGATGACGGACCAGACTGGAACTTCGATCTGCTGGAGACCTATCACCAGGAGATCGCCCGGGTCGCCCGTTTCTACAAGCTGGATACCTACCCCAACCAGATCGAGGTGATCACCGCCGAGCAAATGATGGATGCTTACTCCAGCGTTGGCATGCCCATCGGCTACCAGCACTGGTCGTTCGGCAAGCGTTTTATCCATACCGAGCGCAACTACAAGCGCGGCCAGATGGGGCTGGCCTACGAGATCGTCATCAACTCCGATCCCTGCATCGCCTACCTGATGGAGGAGAACACCATGCCGATGCAGGCGCTGGTGATGGCCCACGCCTGCTACGGTCATAACTCCTTCTTCAAGAACAACTACCTGTTCAAGGCCTGGACCGATGCCTCCTCCATCATCGACTACCTGCTGTTTGCCAAGAACTACATCACCCAGTGTGAAGAGAAGCATGGCATTGAGGCGGTGGAACAGCTGCTCGACTCCTGCCATGCCCTGATGAACTTCGGGGTCGATCGCTACAAGCGTCCCCAGAAGATCTCGATGGCAGAGGAGAAGCGGCGTCAGAAGGCGCGGGAAGATTATCTTCAGACTCAGGTCAACGAGCTGTGGCGTACCCTGCCCAAGCAGCATAAAGCGGCTGGTGTGGAGGACAGGCGCTACCCCGCCGAACCCCAGGAGAACATTCTCTACTTTATCGAGAAGAATGCCCCCTTGCTGGAGCCCTGGCAGCGGGAAGTGGTGCGCATAGTGCGCAAGATAAGCCAGTATTTCTATCCGCAAAAGCAGACTCAGGTGATGAACGAGGGGTGGGCCACCTTCTGGCACTACACCATCCTCAATCACCTCTATGACGAGGGCAAGCTGAGCGATCGCTTCATGATGGAGGTGCTGCACAGCCACACCAACGTGGTCTATCAACCGGCTTACAACAGCCGCTACTACTCGGGGATCAACCCCTATGCGCTGGGGTTTGCCATGTTTACCGACCTGCGCCGCATCTGCGAGAACCCGACCGAGGAAGATAAATACTGGTTCCCCGACTATGCCGGCAGCAACTGGGTCGACACCCTCCACTTTGCCATGCAGAACTTCAAGGACGAGAGCTTTATCAGCCAGTTCTTAAGCCCGAAAGTGATGCGGGATATGAAGCTGTTCGCCATTGATGACGACGATCTGAAGAACTATCTGAAGGTCTCAGCCATCCACAATGACGAGGGGTACCGTCAGGTGCGCAATACCCTGTCGGCCCAGTACAACCTGAGCAATCTGGAACCCAATATTCAGGTCTACAACGTCGCCGTGAAGGGGGATCGCTCCCTTACCCTGCGCTATGTGCCCCACAACCGCATCCCCCTTGGCGACTCACGCCATGAGGTGCTCAAGCACCTCCATCAACTGTGGGGATTCGATGTGGTGTTGGAGCAGGATAACGGCGAGCTGCCACCCGATATCATAGGTCGTTGCCCGGAGCGCAAACCGGGGATCTGACCCGCGATCAGATATCTCGACGGCCCACTTCGGTGGGTCGTTTTTTCATCGGCCGCGTCTGCCAGCATGAGCGCTGACCAAGCCGTACAACCCGAACAAACCACAACATAGAAAGAGGCCCGCACTGTATGCGGGCCTCTTTGTCTTGCAGTTAATCTGCAGCAGCTATCAGTAGAAGGTCTGCTGCTCTGCGGCCATTGCCTTGAGGCGGGCACAGGGGGCAAACCGATCGCCATGGCGCTTCTGATAATACTCCAGACGGCCAACCAGATGATCGATCCCGAGCGTGTCCATATAACGGAACGGGCCGCCAAGGAAAGGCGGGAAACCGATGCCGAAGATGGCGCCGATATCGCCATCACGGGCCGACGCCACCACGCCGCTATCCAGCGCCATGGCCGCTTCGTTGAGCATCAGCAGCACGCAGCGCTCGGCGATCTCCTGACGGGCCAGCTTGGCAGACGGCTTGATGCCGAGCACGCCATAGACGCTCTCGTCCACCGTCTTCTTGCCCTCTTTGCCGGTCAGCTTGTTGCGCGGTGCCGCCTTGCCATAGAGGTAGAAGCCCTTGCCGTTCTTGCGTCCCTTGCGATCATTTTGCAGCAGCTTGTCGAACGCCTTGGGCGCCTGGAACTGCTCGCCGCCCAGCTCTTTCTCGAGAATGGGGGAGATCTTGGCGCCCACATCGATCCCCACCTCGTCCAGCAAGGTGATGGGGCCAACCGGGAAACCAAAGTCCAGCAGCGCGCTATCCAGCACCTCTACCGGCTCCCCTTCCAGCACCAGTCTTGCCGCCTCATTCATGTAGGGCGCCAGGATGCGGTTGACGTAGAAACCGGCTTCGTCTTTCACCACGATAGGCGTTTTACCCTGAGCACGGGCAAAAGCCAGAGTGGTGGCGACCGTCTCGGCACTGGTGCCAGCGTGGGGGATGATCTCCGCCAGCGGCATCTTGTCCACCGGGCTGAAGTAGTGCAGCCCCACGACTCGCTCCGGGTGCGCCGCCTCTGCCGCAATCTGGTTTATGGGCAGGGAGGAGGTGTTGGAGGCAAACACTGTGTGCTCACCGCACTCATGCTCCACGTCCTTCACCATCTGGTGTTTGAGCGCGAGATCTTCAAACACCGCCTCAACCACCATGTCCACCCGGTGGAAACCGGAGTAGTCGAGGGTACCGGTCAACAGGCTCATCTGCTTTTCCAATTCGCTGCGCAAGATGTGGCGACGCTTGAGCTTCTTGGCCAGAATGTCATAGCTGTAGCGCATGGCATTGCCGATCCCGGCGCTTGCCACATCCTTGATCCGCACCGGCACTCCCGCCTTGGTAGCGGTGACGAACGCAATGCCGCCCCCCATCAGACCACCGCCCAGCACGGCGGCATGGGCCACCTTGCGCGGCTCGGCCCCCTGATAGGTGACCTCTTTCTTCATCTCGGTGGTGGCAAAGAAGATGGAACGCAGGGCGGCAGACTCAGCAGTCATCACCAGCTCGCCAAAGTGGCGGGACTCGGCGACCAGACCGGCCTTCATTCCCTCCTCCACGCCAATGCGCACAACGTCCAGGATCCGCTCCGGCGCCGGGTAGTTGCCACGGGTCTTGGCTTTAACCCCCTTGCTAGCCTGATCGAACAGCACCTTGCGACCCAGTTTGTTGGTCTCCAGCACCTTGCCCTGCAGATCCCGTTTCAACTGATGGCGCGGTTTGCCCTTCTTGGCCAGCTTGATGGCAGCATCCAGCAAGATTGACGGCGGCACCACATCGTCCACCAGCCCCAATTTCTTGGCTTGTTTGGCCCGCACCTGCTTGCCGGTCAGCATCAGATCCAGCGCCTTGGCCACCCCGATGAGGCGCGGCAGACGCTGGGTACCGCCAGAGCCCGGCAGCAGACCGAGCTGAACTTCCGGCAATCCCAGCACAGATTTTCCGTGATCGGTCACCACCCGACCATGGCAGGCCAGCGCCAGCTCCAGCCCGCCACCGAGGCAGGGGCCGTGAATGGCGGCGATCACCGGAATGGTCAGCCCCTCGATCTCGGCAAAGATCTCCTGCCCTTCTCGCGACAGGGTCTCGGCATCCTTGGCACTGGTGCAGGCGGCCAGCATGGTAATGTCAGCGCCGGCGATGAAGGAGTCCTTCTTGCCGGAGGTGATCACCAGACCGATCAAATCCTTGTTGCGTTTCACTTCGGCCAACACGGTGCGGATCTCCTCCACAAAGGCGGCCTTCAGGGTATTCATGCTCTCGCCCGGCACATCCATGGTGAGGATGCCGATGCCATCTTTGCGAACATCCAGGGAAAAAGTCTTAGCGCTCATCATTCAACCTCCAACACCATAGCCACGCCCAATCCACCCGCCGCACAGGCGGTGTTGAGCCCCAGTCCCCCGCCGCGACGACGCAGCTCGTGCAGGGTCTGGGTGATCATCCGCGCACCGGTCGCGGCAAAGGGGTGGCCATAGGCCAGCGAACCACCGAGGACGTTGAACTTCTCCATGTCCACCTCGCCGATGGCCTGATCGCGGCCCAGCTTGTCACGGGCAAAATCGTGGCTGGCAAACATCTTGAGGTTGGCCAGCGTCTGGGCGGCAAAGGCTTCGTGCATGTCGATCAGGGTCAGATCACCGAGCGTGATACCAGCTCTGTCCAGCGCCAGCGGCGTGGCGTAGGAGGGCCCCATCAGCATGTCTTGCCAGACATCGATGGCCGAGAAGGCGAAGCTGCGGATATAGCCAAGCGGCTCGAGGCCCAGCTCTTTCGCCCGCCCTTCCCGCATCAACAGCACGGCAGCAGCGCCATCGGTCAGCGGGGTGGCATTGGCAGCAGTGACTGTGCCATGGACCCGATCAAACACCGGCTTGAGCTTGGCGTAGCTCGTGAGATCCGAGCTTTCACGGATATTGTTGTCCCGCTCGAGCGGTGATTTGTAGGGCGGTACATGGGCGGTAAACACCTCACCGCTGAGCTTGCCATCAGCCCAAGCCAGCGCGGCCAGAGTGTGGGAGCGGTGAGCCAGCGCATCTTGCGCCTCGCGGCTGATCTGGTGACTCTTGGCCATCTGCTCGGCGGTCTGTCCCATGGAGAGGCCAGTAGAGTATTCCGCCACCGCAGGCGGCACAGGCAGCAGATCCTTGACCCTCAATGTCCGCAGAATATTGAAGCGCTGCTGCAGATTGCGCGCCTTGTTGAGATCCACCAGGGCGCGGGCCAGCTTCTTGCTCACCCCGATAGGCAGCACGGAGGAGGAATCAGCACCGCCGGCGATGGCGATGTCTACGGTACCGGCCATGATGGATTCGGTGACGTTGGCCACCGCCTGGAAACTGGTGGCGCAGGCGCGGGAGACACTATAGGCATCGGTATTGACGCTCATGCCGGTACCGAGCACGATCTCGCGGGCAATGTTGGGGGCTTCCGGCATCTGAACCACCTGACCAAACACCAGCTGGTCGATAAGCTTGGGATCGAGATCGGTACGGGCAAGCATCTCGCTCACCACCAGTTTGCCGAGATCGACTGCAGGCACGCCATGAAAGGCGGTGGCCTGCTTGGCAAAGGGGGTACGCAGCCCCGCCACGACGGCAATCCGTTCGCCCTGGCGAGTCGTCAGTTTCAATGGCTGTTTCATCCTGGCTCCTTGGTTTAAAAGGCAGAGGTCTGACCTCATTGCGCCACATCTTAACAATCCAATCACAAGTTTCATACAGCTGATTGAAACTAAATTAAGCACGGCAAGCCCCCTTTGCTCGCCCTTGGGGAGCAACTGGAGTATAAAAAGATCAACTTCCATAAAAACAACGGGTTTATCGCATGGCAGCGGCCGAGTTCAGAGCACTTAGGGACTATCTTGGCAGTCAGATCCTGGGGCAGGAGGAGCTAATAGAAGGGCTCCTGATTGCCCTGTTATGTGAAGGACATGTGTTAATCGAAGGGGCCCCCGGGCTGGCCAAAACCCGCGCCGTCAAGGCGCTCGCTGGCGCCGTCGAGGGACGCTTTGCCCGTATCCAGTTCACCCCCGACCTGCTTCCCGCCGATCTCACCGGCAGCGAGGTGTTTCATCCGCAGGATGCCAGTTTTGTATTCCAACCGGGCCCCCTGTTCAACCATCTGGTGCTGGCGGACGAGATCAACCGGGCGCCGGCCAAGGTGCAATCAGCGCTGCTGGAGGCCACGGCCGAACACCAGATAACCGTGGGCAAAAAGAGCTGGCGGCTGCCGCCCCTCTTTATGGTCGCCGCCACCCAGAATCCCATCGAGCAGGAGGGAACCTATCCCCTGCCGGAGGCCCAGCTCGACCGCTTTCTGCTCAAGCTGATGGTGGATTACCCGAGCCCCACCCTGGAGCTCGCCATCTTGCAGCTCAACGCCAGCGGCGAACAACTTGGCGCGGCGCCAGTGACCCTGAGTCAGACCAACTTGCAACGTGCTCGCAGCGAAGTGCTGGCGGTGACCATGCAAAGCCGACTGGAGCACTATCTGGTGGAACTGGTCTGCGCCACTCGCCCGGGCAGCGGCCTTTGCCCTGCCCTCGAGCCGCTGATTGCCGTGGGGGCCAGCCCCCGCGCCACGTTGGGGCTGGCTCGCTCTGCCCGCGCCCGTGCTTGGCTTGCCGGACGTGATTATGTGCTACCGGAAGATATTCAGCTGCAAGCCTATCCTGTGCTGCGCCACCGCCTTATACCCAGCTATCAGGCACTGGCCGACAATCTGGATAACGATATCCTGATCGCCCAACTGCTGGATCAGGTGCCATGCCCCTAGAACCCGGTCTGCATCCCGATATCGCCCTGTCGCTGCCACGGCTGCTCAATATCCGGCTCTGGGCCAAGGCCAAGAAGCCACCTCACGCAGGCAGAAGCAGCAGCGAACGCGGCAAACCGGGCCGCTCTCCCGGACTCACGTTTCGGGAGCTGCGCGCCTATCAGGCTGGTGACGAGGTACGCCATATCGACTGGCGAGTGACCGCACGCCTCGGTCGTCCCTATACCCGCCTCTATAGCGAGGAGCTCGATCAGGCGCACTGGCTGCTGCTCGATCTCTCCCCCGCCATGTATTTCGGCTCCATGCTGCAGCTCAAGGCGCGTCTGGGGTGCGAGCTGGCAGCAGCCTTGATCTGGCAAGGGGAGAAGCAGCACAACACCCTGATCTGCCACGGGCTTATCCCCCATCACCAGAGCCAGAGGGGCAGCGTGCTGCCTCTGCTCGAATCCCTCTGCCATCACTACCAGCAAGGGCTGGCACGTCGGCCCCTTTCTCACTCGCTAGCCGACACCTTGTCCGGCGTGAAGTTGCCTCACGGAGCCAAGCTGACGATCATCACCGACCACAGACCCTGCGAGTCGACGCTCTGTCAGCAGTTGCAGCTGCTCTCGCGGCGCCACGATATTCACTATTGGCAGATCCGCGATCCCCTCGAGGCAGCCCTTCCCCAAGGCGGCCAGCTACCGGTGGCCATCGATCGGCCAGGCCAGCACTATCAGGGCTGGCTGGATGGGGGCCATGACGGTTTCTCCCGCCGCTACCGGCAAGCCGCCGAGCACCAGCTGGCCCACAGCAAGCAGCAGTTGCTGCCGCTGGTACAGTGCCTCTATCTGCTCGATAACAGCCAGACGCTGCAACAGCAGTGGCAGGAGGGGCTATGTCATCAGGGATGATCTCGCCCGCCGAACTCGACAGCGCCAGTCCCGCCTCCGACGCCATCACTCCGCCGCTGGCCGCCCTGATGCGAGACATCCACCCGGGGCCGGATCTGATTGAACAGAATCTTGATCCCAGAGTGCAGGCGCTATTGTGGCTCCTGATCGCCGGTTTTCTTCTACTGATGATCGTCCTGATTGCCCGCAGGGTGATACGTTACCGCCGCTGGTGTCGCCAGCTGGAGGGGGATCCGGCGCTGCTGGTGGCGCAAATACAGGAGGCCCTGCGTCATGAAGCGCTACAGCGCTGGCCCGAGGCGCGCCAACTGCAAGGTGAAGCGTGGCTCGCCTTCATCGATCGTCACGGGGGCAGCAATTTTAGCCAGTTCTCGTCTCACTGGAGCAGTTGGCTCTATGGCAGCCAGAACCCGACTCGCGAGCAGTGCGAACAGCTTCAGCAACATTATCGCCGTTGGGGTCAAACCCTCTTCTTCCAGCTCGCCCCCCGCTCGAGGCGTAAAACCGCGCGGAGGCATCCATGATCCTCGCCTGGCCCTGGTTTGCGCTGGCGCTGGTGCTGCCCTTGCTGGTGCGCTTCGGCTTGCCGCCCCTGCGCCGCGGCTATCTGGCTCACCCCGGGTTTGCGCTGCTACGTCCTCAGGCCGGATTACCGCTCTGGCGCGCCATGCTGCTCTGGTGCGCCCTTATCCTCGCCCTCTGCCGCCCCCAGTGGTGGGGAGAACCGGTTATCCAATATGAAGGGAGTCGGGATCTGCTGCTGGCGGTGGATCTGTCAGACAGCATGCGCACCCCGGATATGCTCGATAACGGCGAGCAGCAAGCACGGCTGACGGCGGTGCGCCAGCAGATCAAGGCGCTGATCGCCAAACGGGCCGGAGACAGGGTGGGCATTATCGTCTTTGCCGATCACGCCTACCTGCTCTCTCCCCTCACCCAGGAGATCCCGGCGCTGTTGACCTTAAGCGACGAGCTCGATTTTGATCTGGTCGGCCGAACCACCGCCCTTGGCGAAGCCATCCTGCTGGCACGTCAGCATGGGGATCCGGGTCGCCCCACCGCCCTGCTGCTGGTCACTGATGGCCGCAATACCGCAGGCAATGCCGACCCGCTGCAGGAGGCCAAACTCGCCGCAGCACAGGGAATAAGGATCTACACGCTGGGGGTCGGGGCCGATCCCGATACCTTTATCCAACCCTATGATGAGGCGGGCA
>NZ_CDDK01000040.1:0-45578 GCF_000820225.1 Aeromonas veronii bv. veronii | reverse complement strand
GGCCGATCCCAGCAGCGAACTGGACGAGCCGCTCCTGAAAGAGCTGGCACAGACAGGCCAGGGACGTTACTTTCGGGCACGCACCCAGAGCGATCTCGATACCATCAACGTGACTCTCAATGCCCTTGAACCTGCCCCCATGCCGATTGCCCAGTACCAGCCGGTGATCGAGCTCTACCCCTGGCCGTTGGCACTGCTTTGTGGCTTGTTGCTTCTGCCGTCAGGGCACGGCAGGCTGGAGTTTCGCATGGTGCGTAGCTGGCTGACACGAGGTGCACGCAGATGGATCTGATCTTGCTCCGCCCCCTGTGGCTGATCGCACTCATCCCCTGGCTCTGGCAAGGGTGGCGCCGTCGTCGCCAGCCCCCGCTGCTCGCACCTGCAATGCAGGCTTATCTGCTGCCAGCATCCCGTCCTCAGCGCCCCTGGCTCTGGCTGGCAACCCTGCCCGTCATTTTGGCCCTGAGTGGACCGGCATTGCGCGGTGAGCTGCAACAGCAGCCTGCAGCACCGCTAGATATCTGGCTACTGGACTTGTCACGCTCGATGACCGCCACCGATCTCAAACCGGATCGGGCAACCCGGGTCAGATGGCAGTTGCAGCAGCTGCTGAGCCGCGCCAAGGGCGAGCGCATTGCGCTGATCCTCTACGCAGGCGATGCCTACCTCGCCATGCCGCCAACCCGGGATCATCAGGCCCTTTCGCTGCTGCTGCCCGACTTGCGCCCCGATATCATGCCGCTGCAGGGCAGCAACCCGGCACGGGCGGTGGAACTTGCCATGACGCAGCTGGCCCCTGGAGAACAAGCGCGTCTGCTGCTGATCACCGACGACCTCACCCATAATCAGATGACCCAAATCGCCGCCCTGTGGCCCTGCCAGCAACGCCTTCTTTGCCGCGACACCCAGTCGGCACGCCTCGATATTCTGCTTGCCAACAGCGGTCAACCGGCCCCCATGCCCGCCATTCCGGCCAATGAGTTGGGGTTTGCCACCCGCATGCCCGCGCAGTTGCCCGCCCCCGATAGTCAGGCCATTGCCGCACTGGCCAATCGCCTCGGCGGTGAGCTGCAATGGCTTGGCAGCGATGTCCCCCACTTTGCTCCCCTCCCCACCACGACCTCGGCCCTCACCCCGGCGCCACTGGATCTTGGCCCCTGGTTGCTAATCCCCTTGTTACCGCTCGCCTTGCTGGCCAGAGTCGGCGCCCGGTTGATGGTGGCGCTGATGTTGGGAGCTCAGCTGCTTGCGCCACAAGATCTGCAAGCAACAGAGAGGGGGGATCTGCAAGCGATGCAGGCTTATCAAGAGGGGGATTTTCAGCGGGCAGCCCGCACCTTCAACGATCCAGTCTGGCGCGGCAACGCCTGGTATCGAGCTGGCGCCTACCGGCCAGCCATCGCAGCCTATCAGGAAGCAGAGAGTGCCACCGCCCACTACAACCGCGGCAATGCCCTGCTGCAACTGGGGGAGTTTGCCGCAGCCAAAGAGGCCTATCTGGCCGCTCTGGCACTTGAACCCGGCCATGAAGATGCGCTCTATAACCTCTCTCTGTTACAGGGCGCAGCGGCGGCCGCTCCCGATACCAGCAACAGCAAGCAGCCCAAGCCATCGGCTGAACAGCAGGCAGCAGCAATGCCCCTGCCCCCCTCTCCCCCTGTGTTGCTGCTGGAGCAGCGACTGCGCAAAGAGGCACTACGCCGGGATCTGATCAAGGTGGAGGAGCCCTGGTGACACGGGCAGGATGGGGGTTGTTGCTCGCACTCGCGAGTCCACTTTGCTGGGCTTTGCCCCCTCGGGCAGAGCTGCTGCCGGGGGCCGACCCCAGCGATTGGCTGCTGATCATCGAAGCGGATGGCGAGCGCCAGAGCAGCGAGCTGGAGATCACCCCCCTACTGCGCCAGTTTGCAGTGGGCAGAGTGACCATGAGCCGGGTCACCACCCCGGTACAACAACTGACTCGCTGGCAGATCCCGCTGCACCAGAGCAATTCACCCGCAAATACAGAGGTGGTGATTGCCCCGCTCAAGCTCGGAAATGAGTTCACTCCCTCGCTCACCCTGCCATTGAGAGAGGAGAAAACAGCGGCGCTGCCGCAACCCGCAGCCCCCTCACCCCTCGAGATGCAGGCCAGCCTTGATCATCAGGGCCCGCTCTATCCCGGCCAGCCGGTGATCTACCGCCTGACTCTTTGGCTGCCCACCAGTATGCAAAACCCGGCGCTAAGCGAGCTTAGCTCTGCCCACTTCACCATCCGTCGCCTCGGTAGCGACGAGCGGATCGCCCCCGCTCAGGCAGGTCTGCCCGGCAGGCTCACCCGCAGCTGGCTCGTTCAGGCAAAAGCGCCGGGACTCTGGCACCTCGACTCACCCCGCTTGCAGGGGCAGCTCACGCCGCAAGGGGGCAAGCCGCAAAAACTCTCGGCCCGCGCGGCACCGCTCGAGGTGAGGGTGGACAAAGCCCCTGCCACGCCGGTGGCCACCCGACTGACCCTGAGCCAGCGTCTTGAACCGGCCACCACGGGGGAAGTGGGTGAACCGCTGATCCGGATCCTCACCCTGACCATGGAAAATGGTGACAGCGGCCAGATACAGCTTGCCCCCCTGATGGCCCATCAACTGCCAAGCGGCATACAGGCACATCCCGATGGCGAGCAACAGCAGGAGCGTTACCGTGATGGCAAGCTGTTGTTTGAGCGACAGTGGCGCCAGACTCTGGTCGCGGAGCAGAGCGGCGACTATCAGCTCCCCCCCATTGATTTGCCCTGGTTTAATACCCAAAGCAGCCGGATTGAACAGGCCAACCTGCCCGCCATTACGCTGACGTTTCAGGCAACGACAAATCGGCAACCTGATCAGCAGACATCGCAGGTGGCTCTGCGAGAGAGCCTTTGGTGGGTCGTGCTGGCCGTGGCGCTGCGTGCACTATGGCGCCACTGGCCCCGCTGGCGCGCCTTCTATCAACTGCAACGTGCCCTTGCCCAACAACAGCCGGATGCCAGTCGCAAGGCGCTGATCAAGTGGGCGACCATGCGCTGGCAGGTCTCCTATTATCAATTAGGCCAGTTGCCTGAGGCTGGGCATAATCGGCTCGGCAACGGGCTAGCCGCACTCGAGCGAGCCTGTTTTGCACGGCCCTCTTCTGGCCCGCCCATCGAGTGGCGCGCTCTGGCGCGTACCCTCAGGGCTGATGAAACGGCCGGTATTGCGTACCTGATTTACCTGCTGGCGCACGGGAGTTCCCGCTCCCGCCGCCACGCCCCCTGACAAGGATTGCCCAATGGCACTGCTGTTTTTTAGAAAAAAACGTGCTCAGCAGCATATTGGTGGAAATGATCCGGCCACTTCGCCGGTCTCTGATCCCATGGCTGACAAACAAACCAAATTTGAAGCACTGGTTCATGCGCTGCACGGCGATCTCTACCGATATGCCTACTGGCTGACCAGGGATCCCAACGTGGCGGAAGATCTGGTGCAAGAGACCTTCCTGCGTGCCTGGAAGGCTATCGACACCCTGCAGGATGACAAGGCGGCCAAAGGGTGGCTGATCACCATCCTCAGACGGGAGAACGCCCGCCGCTTTGAACGCAAACAGCTGGAGCTGGTGGATCTCGACGATCACCCTCAACCCCAGCACGATGCGCTGCACAGTGAACAGGAGATGGAGAACGAGTGGTTGCACCGTCACATCGCCCGATTGCCCGAGGAGTACCAGGAGCCACTGCTGCTGCAAGTCGTGGGAGGATTCAGTGGTGAGGAGATTGCCGAGATGCTCGGCCTCAACAAAAACACCGTTATGACCCGCCTGTTTCGCGCCCGCAACCAGATCAAGGAGGCGATGGAGCAGAAGAACCAAGCAAGAGGACACGGACATGGATGAACTCGAATTTCGCCGCAACGCCATGATCCAGCCCCACGATCAACTGCCGGATTTTCTCAAAGCTGCTGAAGCCAGCCAGGCCAATCGGAACTATCTCGACGAGATGAAGCAGTTCGACAGAACCCTCAAGCGCACCATGCAGGTAGAGGTCCCCGCCGGACTGGTCGAGCGGGTCCTGCTCAGGCAAGCCATGCAGCAAGACAGTGACGCGCCAGATGATTTGCCGCCATCCCGCCCCCTTGGCACGGCGCCGGTCAAGATCCGGACATCAACATCCTGGCGCCAGATCGCCCTGGCTGCATCGGTCGCCTTCCTGCTGGGAATGAGCACCCGCTGGATCACGCTGCCAGAAACGGCTCCTGCGGCCCTCTCCCTCGCACAGGTGGCGATGGCTCATGTCTATGGCGAAGAACCCTTTATTGAAGGTGTCGATGAACAGGTCAATCTGCATAACATCAATGCCAAGATGGAGAAGTATGGCGCCACCTTAAGCGGGATGGATGGGCTCAAGGTGACCTATGTCAATCACTGCTCGTTTTATCAGGGACCAGCCTTGCACATGGTGATCCAGGGAAAGATGGGGCCAGTCACTCTCTTTTTAGTGCCCAAACATGTGCCATTAACCCTGCAACAGGCCACCTTTGAAGATGGCACCCTCAAAGGGGAGATAGTCCAGCTCAAAGGCGCCAATATGGTACTGATTGGCGAGATGAGAGAGCCACTTGCCCCCGTTGCCAACGCCCTGCAGTCACGTCTGCAGTGGGACATTTAACATCGCCGGTTAACAACCTCAGATCCATCCTCAATAGCAGGTGGCGGTCACCAGCCGCTGCCTGTTCTCCCCCTGATTACTCCTCTTTGTCACTCATTTGCCTCAAGATTTCGAAAAATTGACAAAATTATTTTTGTGACGGAGATCGGCAATCCAGGTCAATAATCCACCTTTAGACCCTCAAAATGATGAATTAAACAGCAAGTTAAAACAAATGATTAACACATCGATCACTTTTATGTATTCTGCTGTCACTGGTCTGATTTCTTACCTCCTACCAGATCCATAGAATCACGCCAGAATTGATTGGGAAGAAGCTGAAATAAAAACGGATTTTGTCGAGGTTTGCATTGAACGTGCAGCCAATATCGGCAAAAAAATCTGCCTACAAGAGAGAACACCATGACGACAACTATTTTCAAGAAGAGCCTGATTGCCGCCACCATCGCGCTGGCCACCGGTCAAGTCCATGCCGCGGCATTCCAGTTGAACGAGCACTCGGCCTCCGGTCTGGGTCGCGCCTATGCCGGTGAAGCAGCTATTGCCGACAACGCCTCCGTTCTGGCCCGTAACCCGGCCGCCATGACCACCTTCGACAAGATGGCAGTTTCTGTCTCCGGCACCTACATCAAACCGGATGTGGATGTGGAGGGAACTATTCCTTTGCGTGGCGTAAGTGCCAGCCAAGATGACATTGCACCAGCAGCCTTTGTGCCAGCCTCATATTTTATCCAACCAATTAATGACCAGTGGGCTTGGGGTATTGGTCTCTTCTCCAACTACGGGTTGTCTACCGAGTACGATAAGAGTTTCAACGCAGGCTCTGGAGCAGGTGACACATCCCTTGTTACGTTCAACATAAACCCCAACATTGCCTACAGAATCAACGAGCAATTCAGTATCGGTGCTGGAATTAATGCAGTTTATGGCGCTGCTGAGTTGAATCGCTTCAACGGAGATTTGATTCCTCAGTTACCTAATGCGACTCGTGTTTCTCACATGAAAGGAGACACTTGGGGCTTCGGTTGGAACATTGGTACACTTTACGAAATTAACGAAAATAACCGCTTGGCACTAACCTACCGTTCACAGGTTGACATGAGCTTTGACGGGGATTACTCGAATGACCTCCCTGCGATTGCTGGCGGCTTGGCCGGTAGAACGATTGACGGCAATCTTAAGCTCGATTTGCCAGCACAAGCAGAGTTTGCTGGTTACCATCGTCTTAATCAGCAATTTGCAGTTCACTACTCCGTTAACTGGACCGACTGGAGCGCATTCCAAGAACTGAAAGCAACCTCCAGCAGTGGTGCAACGCTTTTACAAAAAGACGAGAAGTTTAAAGACTCAACTCGTTATGCGATCGGCGGAACTTGGTACATAAACCCAGTTTGGGAAGCACGTCTAGGCTTTGCTTATGACAAAACTCCAATCGAAGCTGAGTATCGCAGCTTGAGCATTCCAGACTCAGATCGAATCTGGTATAGCGCTGGTACAACATACCACTTCAACCAAGATATGAGCTTGGACTTCGGCTTGACCTATATCGATGGCAAGAAAGTTGATGTAGATGAAAGCTTGGGTGCGACTCATGGTCCTGCAAGCCTACAAAACCCGCATTGGGTTGGTACTTCACATGGTGATGCATTCTTAGCATCTGTTGGCTTCAACATGAAGTTCTGATTATTGATAGAATTGAAAGAGCGCCGCCAGGCGCTCTTTTTTTATCCGCAAAAGCCAGTTCAGCGCACACATGTAGCACACACGTGTTTATTTTTCTTTTCCAATCAAGCTATTAGAGTGCATCATCCCAGCATTTAATCTTGTTTTATCCAGATACTGGCCATTACCGTTGCCTTACTGGTCATACCATATAAAATCCTGCCTTCATTCATATGACCGATTGAACCTTCGGGTAACAGCAAGGATTTTGCCATGCATCCCATCATCAAACCGTCCGCCATCGCCCTGCTGGTGATCGCGGGTCAGACCCATGCCGCCGGGTTCCAATTGGCTGAACAGTCCGCTACAGGACTGGGACGCGCCTTTGCCGGTGAGGCAGCCATCGCGGATAACGCCAGTGTACTCTCCCGCAATGCAGCAGCCATGACCCGCTTCGATCAGATGGCGCTCTCTGGCGGAGTCATCTATGTCAGTCCTGACGTCAATATTGAAGGCAACACCCGCTTGCCGACCAAAGCCGGTATCGTCACCTCCGATGCCAGTGCACACGATATCGCCGCCGCAGCCTGGGTACCCAACGCCTATCTCATCATTCCACTCAATGAGCAGTGGCGACTAGGCTTCTCGGCAACCTCTTACTACGGCCTTGGCGTCAAGATGCCGGATAACTACAGCGCGGGACACTTTGGCAATGTCTCCGATATCAAGACCATGGATCTGGGTACCTCACTCGCCTATCGCATCAATGAGATGTGGTCAATTGGTGCCGGGATCTCTGCTATTCAGGGCGAAGGAGAAGTCGGTGGCACCTTCCCTTCTCGCAACCTGATCGCAAAACATTTGCAAGGGGATGGCTGGGCATGGGGCTGGAATGTCGGCACCTTGCTGGAGTTGTCCGAGCAAACCCGAATTGGCCTCTCCTACCGTCACGATGTCACTTTGACCCTCTCGGGAGATGCTATCCTGGGCCGACCCAATGCAGATGGCTCCGTTACCGAGATCAGAGATACCGGTAGTCTGGATCTGCCGTTGCCAGCGACGGCAGAGTTGGCGGCGTTCCATCAGCTGACTGACAAGCTGGCTCTCCACGGCAGCCTGAACTGGACCAACTGGAGCAAATTCGTTCAGTTGGAAGCTGATCTCAACAATTTGCAGAACATGCACATCAAGGACGAGCACTGGGAAGATAGCTGGCGCTACGCCATCGGTATGACCTATCAGGTCACTCCCAAATGGCAACTGCGCTCCGGTGTGGCCTATGACGCCAGCCCTGTGCCAGCCGATCGTCGTACCATTTCCATCCCGGATGCCGATCGCCTCTGGTACAGCGTGGGAATGGGGTATCAGTTCACGCCCAACCTGACCGTGGATCTGGGGCTGACCCTGATCGATGGTAAAAAGGTGGATGTCACTGAAAAAATGGAGCTGCAACCGGGTAATCCGATGACGACCTCCACCTTCCAGGGCACTTCTGAAGGGGATGCCTGGCTGGCTGGTGCACAATTGAGCTATCTCTTCTAAATTCCTTCCCTGCAAAAAACGCTATGCCAATTATTGCCTTACTCAATAAGGTGAACACTGGCATAGTGTTCTGCAACACCATAAAATCAACCCAGTACCTTTACTGGAGCAAGGCATGTATTCCTACGTAGCAAGACAGCCGATCCTCGACAGAGACCTCAACACTCATGCCTATGAGCTGCTCTTTCGCGATAGTCTGAATAATGTCTTCCCGAGTATCTCCTCCCAGCAGGCGACGTCACGCCTGGTGGTCGAACAGTTCCTCCAACAAAATATCGATCAGCTGTTGGGAGGCCGCCCCTGCTTTATCAATTTCCCCCACTCACTGCTGCTGGAGGGATTGGCAGAGTGCCTGCCGCCCGAAAAAGTGGTGATTGAGATCCTGGAAGATTCCCCACCGGATGATGCCCTGCTGGAAAAGGTGAAACAGTTGCACAAACTGGGTTATCAGCTGGCACTCGATGACTTCACCATGTCGCCGGATTGGGAGCGCTTCCTCCCCTTTATCAATATCATCAAGTTTGACCTGCGAGCGACATCACTTTTTCAGATCAAGGTGTTTATCAAGCGTCATCAAGCGCTGGGGCTCACCTATCTGGCAGAAAAAGTAGAGGACAAGGCGGAGTTCAAACGGGTAAAACAGCTGGGGATCCAGCTGTTTCAGGGCTTTTTCTTCAGCCGCCCCGAGATGGTCAAACAAGCCACTATGGAGCCGGCGCAAGTCGTGGTGATGCAGTTGCTCAATGTGGTCAACGAGACAGAGCCGGATATCAACAAGATCGAGCAACTGCTCAGCCAGGATATCTCCCTCTCCCTCAAGCTGCTGCGCTACGTTAACCATCTCAAAGGCCACACCAACACTATTTCGTCATTTCGCCAGGCTGCCATCTATCTGGGCAACACCCAGCTAAAGCGCTTTGTCTCGCTGGTGGCCGCGACCAGTGCGGGCAAGGGCAAGAGCGCCGAGCTCTACCAGATGTCGATGATCCGTGCTCGATTCTGTGAACTGTTAGCCCACGCCCACGCTCCGAGCCAGCAGGCACAACAGGCCTTTATCACCGGTCTCTTCTCCCTGCTGGATGTACTGATGGAGCAGCCGATGGACAAACTGCTCGGCACTATCCCTCTTATCGACGATATTCGGCTGGCGCTGCTGGAGCGCAAAGGCAATCTGGGTTTCTACCTCGCGTTTTGTGAAGATTACGAGAGCGCCAACTGGTCGCGGGTAACGGCCAGAACAGCCCGCCTGGGGCTGAGCGAGGATAAGGTGAGTCACCTCTATCTGGCCGCCACCACCTGGGTCACGGAACAACTGCTGGCGATGGAAGCCACCAATTAATTCGGCTCGTCATTCACCTCGACCGCGATAGCGGTCGCCTCCCCGCCCCCGATACAGAGCGCGGCCACGCCTCGCCGCAAACCCCGTTGCCGCAGCGCGGCGATCAGCGTCACCAGAATGCGCGCGCCACTCGCCCCCAGCGGATGACCAAGCGCACAGGCCCCACCATGCACATTAACTTTGTGATGAGGGATGCCGACCCCGCTCATGGCCAGCATGGTGACCATGGCGAAGGCCTCGTTGATCTCGAACAGATCGACCTCTTCCACCGACCATGCAAGACGCGCCAGCAAGCGTGAAATGGCGCCAATGGGCGCAGAGGTAAACTCGGCGGGCAATGCCGCGTGGCTCTGATAACCGACGATCCGAGCCAGCACAGGTACCTGCCAGGCTTGCGCCGTGGCGCCATCCATCAATATCAGCGCCGCCGCACCATCCGAGATGGAGCTCGAATTGGCCGCCGTAATAGTGCCTTCCTTACCAAACGCTGGCTTCAGGGTCGGGATCTTCTCCGGTCTGCCCTTGCCAGGCTGCTCGTCTTCGGCCAGCAACAAGCGATCACCGCGATAGACACTTGCCAGCTCGGATGCAAATGCGCCGGCTTGCTGCGCATCGCGCGCACGCTGCAACGACGCAAGAGCAAACTCATCCATGGCACTGCGGGTCAAACCGGCCTGATCGGCGCTGCGCTGGGCATGCACCCCCATCAGCTGGCCATCATAGGCATCTTGCAAACCGTCGAGGAATAGGTGGTCCAACACCTTTTGATGCCCCATCCGAAAGCCGTTGCGGGCATTATCCAGCAGATAGGGGGCACGGCTCATACTCTCCATCCCCCCCGCGACCACCACCCTGTTGTCACCAAGGCGGATGGTATCCGCCGCCAGCATCACTGCTTTCATGCCGGAGCCGCACACCTTGTTGACCGTGGTAGCAGGCACACTATCTGGCAACTCTGCTTTCAACAACGCCTGCCGGGCTGGCGCTTGCCCCACGCCCGCCGCCAGCACATTGCCCATAAACACTTCATCGACCTGCTCCGGACGCAGCCCACTTTGCTGCAGTGCCGCCTCGATGGCACAGGCTCCCAACTCAGGCGCAGTGACCTCTGCCAATGCCCCCTGAAACGCCCCCATCGGAGTCCGTTTTGCCGCCACAATTGCAATATCCATTTGCCTGCCTCTGTTTGTTACATGGCCATAACATAGGGGTTCTGACGCAATGGAACAAGAGTTGCAGTGCAGTTTACGTTTAGGTAAGGTGCAGACAGGATTTAGTTCGCCAAGAAGTCTGTATGAACAACATGGATGAAGGACGGCGCTTCAGCATCAGTGAGCTGGCCCGGGAATTTGATATTACGACGCGCAGTATCCGTTTCTACGAGGATCAGGGATTGCTCAATCCTGCCAGAGAGGGACAGACCCGCATTTACAGCAAGCAGGATCGGGTTCGCCTCAAGCTCACCCTGCGTGGCAAGCGGCTCGGGTTCAGCCTCGCCGAGATCCGCGAGTTGTTTGATCTCTATGATGCCGACAAGAGCAGCCGCACCCAGTTACAGACCATGCTGGGACTGGTTGAGGAGAAACGGGAGACACTGCAACAGCAGATGGAAGATATCAGAATGGTGCTGCTGGAGCTGGATGCCGCCGAGCAGCGCTGCCAGCAAGCCCTTAGCCAGCTGGGATAACTGCCTTGCGGGCTTATCAGGCAAGTCCCTTCAGCCTGATCACAAGATGTCAGATAGCAAAAAGCCACTCCTGAGAGTGGCTTTTCTTCAACCTGACTGTTCGCTATTAAACGCGAACGAAGTCCAGGTGGATCAGCTTGTAACGTACCGGGTGACGCTGGATAGCTTTCACTTTTACGTTAACTTCTTCACCGTTGATAACCAGAGTCAGTACAGACTCATAGAATTCCGGCTTCTCTTGAGCCAGGATCATTTTCTTGTGGTCAACAGTGATGGACAGGGCTTCTTTGCCTGCACCGTAAACGATGGCAGGAACTTGGTCAGCTTGACGCAGGCGGCGGCTCGCACCTTTCCCCAGGTCAGAACGGACTTCAGCTTGGAATACGAAAGACATAGTATGTATCTCTTTTGGATGAATTTATGGTGCTAACTGCGACCGGTCAGCACCTCGCAAAACGAGCGCGAATACTACCACGGGCCAAATTCGGATACAAGGTACCGACTCTGCATTTAGCGCCTCTGCTCCAACCGGGCGAATTGCTGCTGACGCTGGGCCGGGCTCAGGGCATCAAACCGCGCCAGGGTCTCGGCGCGCGGGCAGTAGAGACCCTCCCCCGTTCTGACTCGAATGCTCTTGCCAAGCCGCTGCTGGTTCTCTGCCACCAGCGCCAGCAAATAGCTGTAGGTATCTGCTCCCTGGGCGCTGGATAACTGATTCGCTATACGCCACAGGGTCTCCCCTGCTGCGACCTGATGACACACGGTTTGTGAACCGCCGGCCGCAGGAGCCGAGAGGGTAAGCATGACGTCACTGCCTGCGGATAAGCTAGCCGTGTGGCTGGCGAGCGCCATATCGGTGCTCGCTACTCCCTCATATCCTTGGGCACCACTCATCCCCGCAGTGCGAAAGGTCACCCCCAGCTGAACCAGTAGAGGTTCGTTCTCGGCGGGGTCGGTGAGCATATCAACACCACCGAACGCGTCTTGGGGTGTACGGAACTCGGCGATAAAGGGCGCGACAGGTTGCGCGTGATAAGCAGGGGACCCACTCCCCTGCTGCACGATTGCAGCGACCTGGCCGGGGGCGACCCCGTAAGCCATCTCGTCGATACGCCGCAGCCTTGCCAGATAGTTTTTGGAGAGCTGCGCCTCCCCCTCGAACAGATCGAAAGGGGGGACCAGCCGGGCGGGAAAGAGGATCTGCCAGCGACCGTGCTTTTGCTTTTGGGCCAGCGGCGGAAACTGATTGCCACGCCAAGCCACAAACATCGCAGGCGGCGTGCGCGCCAGCGGGTAATATTCCGGGTTCAACTGCACCCAGGTTTGTTCCGCGATGGGTTGATAACCGCTGATCACCACCTGCGCCACACTCAACCAGATCCCCAGCATCCTTGCCTCCCTGACTTGCGGTTTGAAGGGGCTACCTGACCGGCAACCCCTTCTCAGCACCCGCTATCATGCTGTTAAAACAGTTAGATAGCAGCTTAGCACTGAGCGATGGCGTTAAGCACCCGTTTATCGGAGACCGGATAAGGGGTCCCCAGATTCTGGGCAAAAAACGACACCCGCAGCTCCTCGATCATCCAGCGAATATTGGCCACCTCGGTGGGAATGAGCTGGGATTTGGGGATCTTGGCCAGCAGCGCCTTGTACTCCGACTCCACACTGTGCACTTTGAGCATGTAGACCCGATCCCGGTTGGGATCGATGGCAAGCTTCTCCAGGCGACGCTCGATGGCGCGCAGGTAACGCAGCAAATCAGGCAACCGCTGCCAGCCGGTCTCGGTGACAAAGCCCTTGTGAATAAGGTTGCCGAGCTGCTGCTGGATATCCGACATGGCAAAAGCGGTGTCGAGCTGCATCTTGCCCTTGAGCCGTTTCTTGATCTCATGGGACAGCGTCAGTACGGCCTCCACCTGTTTGGCTACCTCCACCACCGCATCGTTGAGCTCAGCACGGACAAACTCCTTGAGCGCCTCGAAACCGGCCTCGTCCCAAGCCAGTCCGCCATGCTGCTCGATCAGCTTGTCGCAGCCACAGGCGATACAGTCATCAATCAGCTCCGCCACCTTGCCAAACGGGTTGAAATAGAGCCCGAGCTTGGCCTTGTTGGGCAGCTTCTCCTGCAGATACTTGATGGGGGATGGCACGTTGAGCAGCACCAGCCGGCGCTGACCGGCCCACATCAGCTGCTGCTGCACCACCGGACTCTCCACCAGCTGGATGGCGACCGAATCCTTCTCGTCCACCAACGCCGGATAGGCTTTCACCTCGAACCCGCCGCGCTTCTGGCTGTACTCCTGGGGCAACTCGCCAAAACTCCACAGGGTGAGGCCGGACTGCTCGATGTCATCGTCCGCCACTTGCGACAGGGTCTCCTGCACCTTGCCACGCAGCGACTCTTTCAAGGCTTCCAGATCTTTGCCTTCCGCTACCTTCTTGTGCTTGTCGTCCACCACCCGGAAGGTGAGTTTCAGGTGATCGGGTACCGCATTCCAATCCCAGGATTCTCGGGGCACGGTCACGCCGGTCATGCGGCGCAGTTGGCGCTCCATTTCGTCCAAGAGCGGCCCCTGCTCGGGGTTGATGCTGGCAAGCAGCGCATCGGCATAGTTCGGCGCCGGCACGAAATTCTTGCGCATCGGCTTGGGCATCGACTTGATAAGGGCCACCAACAGCTCGTGGCGCAGCCCGGGGATCAACCACTCGAACCCCTTCACCTCCACCTGATTCAGGAGCGGCAGCGGAATATGCAGGGTCACACCATCTGCCGCCTCACCCGGCTCGAACTGATAGGTCAGCTTGAGCTTGAGGCGCCCCTGCTGCCAGAAGTTGGGGTAGTCAAGATCGCTGATGTGGGCGGCGTCCCCCTTCATCAGCATCTCTTTTTCGAAGTTGAGCAGCTCGGGATCCCGCTTTTGCGCCTCTTTCCACCACTTGTCGAAGTGGCGGGCGGAGATCACCTCCTCCGGCAAACGGGCATCGTAGAAGCGGAACAAGTCCTCGTCATCCACCAGGATGTCGCGCCGACGGGATTTGTGCTCCAGCGCCTCCACCTCGGCCAGGAGCTTGCGATTGTCGCTGAAGAAACGGTGACGGGTCTCGAAATCCCCCTCCACCAAGGCGCGGCGGATAAACAGCTCGCGGCACAGCGCCGGATCGATACGGCTGAAGTTGATGGTGCGCTCATTGACCAGTGTCAGGCCATACAGCGTCACCTTCTCCTTGGCCATTACGGCGCCGTTTTTCTTCGACCAGTGAGGGTCGCTATGGTGCAGCTTGATGAGGTGGCCTGCCAGCGGCTCCACCCACTCGGGCTCAATCTTGGCATTGATGCGAGCGTAGAGGCGCGAGGTCTCCACCAATTCTGCGGCCATCACCCACTTGGGCGGCTTCTTGAACAGACCCGAGGCCGGGAACAGGTGGAAACGGCCGTTGCGGGCGCCAAGGAACTCGGGCTTTTCCAGATCCTTGTTGCCGATGTGGCTCAAGAGGCCGGTCAGCAGGGCACAGTGCACCGTCTTGAAATCCGCCGGTTCATGGTTGGCTTTAAAACCCAGCTCCTTGACCGTCTGACGCAGCTGGAAATGGATGTCCTGCCATTCGCGCACCCGCAGATAGGAGAGAAACTCCTTCTGGCACATGCGGCGGAATGGATTGCTGCCAAGGGCATCCTGCTGCTCTTTCAGGTAGTTCCACAGATTGACGAAGGCGAGGAAGTCGGAATCCTTGTCCTCAAAGCGCCTGTGCTGTTCGTCGGCGGCCTGCTTCTTCTCCATGGGCCGCTCGCGGGGATCCTGAATGCTGAGGGCCGCAGTGATCACCATCACCTCGCTCAAGCAGCCGGTCTGCGCCGCGCTGATCACCATCTTCGCCAAACGCGGATCAAGGGGGATGCGCGAGAGCTGGCGACCGGTCTCGGTCAGCTGCAACTTGGCTTCGCGCTCGCCGGTGGCGGGCAGCTCGCGCACCGCCTCCAGCTCTTTCAAGAGAGTCAGGCCATCCTTGATATGGCGCGACTCTGGTGGCTCGACGAAGGGGAAAGCCTCCATATTGCCAAGGCCGAGCGCCAGCATCTGCAGGATGACGGAGGCCAGGTTGGTGCGCAGGATCTCGGGGTCGGTGAAGGCAGGGCGGCTGTTAAAATCCTCCTCCGAGTAGAGGCGGATACAGATGCCGTCCGCCACTCGGCCGCAGCGCCCTTTACGCTGGTTGGCACTGGCCTGGGAGACCGGCTCGATGGGCAGGCGCTGCACCTTGGTGCGCCAGGAGTAACGGCTGATGCGGGCGGTGCCCGGATCGATAACGTAGCGGATGCCCGGCACCGTCAGCGAGGTCTCCGCCACGTTGGTGGCGAGCACGATGCGCCGTCCGGCGTGTTGCTGGAACACCTTGTTCTGCTCGGCGTTGGAAAGACGGGCGTAGAGCGGCAGCACCTCGGTATCGCGCAGGTTGAGCTTGCGCAAGGCATCGGCGGTATCGCGGATCTCCCGCTCGCCGTTCATGAAGATAAGGATGTCCCCCAGCCCTTCGCGTGCCAGCTCTTCCACCGCATCGAAGATCCCCTGCAGTTCATCGCGCTCTTCCAGCCCTTCACTCTTGTCACTGGTGAGTGGACGGTAGCGCACCTCCACCGGGTAAGTGCGGCCGGAGACCTCGATCACCGGCGCCTTGTTGAAATGGCGGGAGAAACGTTGCGGGTCGATAGTGGCCGAGGTGATGATCACCTTGAGATCCGGGCGCTTGGGCAGCAGTTGCTTGAGATAGCCCAGGATGAAGTCGATATTGAGGCTGCGCTCGTGGGCCTCGTCAATGATGATGGTGTCGTACTGGGTGAGCATCCGGTCGTTCTGGATCTCCGCCAGCAGAATACCGTCGGTCATCAGCTTGATGTGGGTCTGCTCGCTCACCTGATCAGTAAAGCGCACCTTATAACCCACGTAGTGGCCGAGTTCGGACTCCATCTCCTCGGCAATACGGGCCGCCACGGTGCGGGCTGCCAAACGGCGTGGCTGGGTGTGGCCGATAAAGCCCTTCACCCCGCGCCCGAGCGCCAGACAGATCTTGGGGATCTGGGTGGTTTTGCCCGAGCCTGTTTCCCCTGCGATGATCACCACTTGATGCTCTTGAATGG
The DNA here is from genome assembly GCF_000820225.1 of Aeromonas veronii bv. veronii. Classification (GTDB taxonomy): domain Bacteria; phylum Pseudomonadota; class Gammaproteobacteria; order Enterobacterales; family Aeromonadaceae; genus Aeromonas; species Aeromonas veronii. The sequence goes on along the minus strand of NZ_CDDK01000040.1, from coordinate 29,563 downwards.
CCTTGGCGATCTCAGCCTGCTTCTGGCTGACCGGCAGGTTGTCCGGATAGGTGACCTTGGGCACTCCGGCCAGACGGGTTTGATAACGCGCTTGTGCGGCATCCAGATCGGCGGATATGGTCTCCAGCACGGCGGCCTGTTTGCCTTCAGGCAGCTTCTTGACCCCGTGCAGACGGCTGGAAAGGCGGCGGGCGTCGAGGTTCATGCATGCAGAGAGACGGCGGCGCAGCGCCTCGATAGAGAGAGACAAGGTACGAATTCCTTAAATAGGTGCCCAGAGGGGCCATATCGATTAGCTGCGAGCGATCCTAAAGAGCGAGCGGGAACGGTGCAAGCCTTAACGTAGCGTTATATATGGGAAGACAGAGAGATTGGCCGATCCTCAAACATGACAAAACAACCATTGTAAGATGGCATAATATGAATAAATCTCAGTATATGAAATAGTCAAGGCAAGCCGAAGCTTGCCTTGGGAGAGAGGAAAACAGGGTTAACCGTGGGTGTGATGGACAAAACAGGTGGTGAGCTGGGCGTGAATGGCCTGCATGACGTTGTGGCGATTGATGACCCCGAGCAGACGCCCCTCCTCCACTACCGGATAGATCTTCGGCTTTTGCCCCATCATCATCTCCGCCAGACTCAAAATGCTGGTATCGGGTCCCACCGACAACACCTCCTTGCGCATCACATCCTTGACCTGCGCCACCTGTTCGCAGTGATAGGCCTCTTTAAGCAGCACTGCGATGCAATCCTGCTCGGAGATCCAGCCAATCAGATGGCCCTGCCCATCCACCACCGGGCCACCGAGCTGATGACTGTTCAGAAATTTCTCGACCGCAGCTTGCACCATCATGTCGGCAGTGAAGGTGATGGGTCTGCTTTGCATATAATCCTTGGCTTTTAGCGATTCCATATCTGATCCCCTACGGTAGTCTATCAAGCTGGCGTCTTGTGCGCCGGTACCGGCACCATGCTCGGCTTGTTCCAAGCATAGCTGGCTCGCGGCGGTATGAGTCAGCGGCCAGCCTCTCCCTCAATTGATGGCATGATCAGGCTCGCGATCCGGAATGGCTGCCATCATCATCTGCGGCAGGTGATCGGCCAGCACCGCCACCACAGCGGGATCGACCCGCCCCTGATCCGCCAGTTGCTGCATAAAGGTCAATGCGTCACGGGCAGGCAGACCGCGGCGATAAGGTCTGTCCTGCACCATGGCCTGAAAAATATCGGCGACCCGCAGGATCCGCGCTTCTAGCGCCATAGCGGATGCCGGCAGGTGGAACGGATAGCCCTCCCCGTCAGGCTCCTCATGGTGATAGGCCGCCCAGCAGGCAATCTCCTCAAACCCTTCGATGTGGCGCAGGATCTGGTAAGTCTCGAAGCTGTGGGAATTGATGATGGCCCGCTCCTCTTTCGTCAGGCTGGCAGGCTTGTCGAGGATCTCGTCCGGCACCCTGAGCTTGCCCAAATCATGAAGCAAACCGGCGATCTCCAGCATGTCACAATGGATGGCACTGACTCCCATCTGCTCGGCCAATGCCCGAGACAACCTGCTCACACCGAGTGAATGCGTCATCGTGAATGGACTTTTGGCGTCGACAATGCCGGAGAAGATCTGCGCCAGCGCTTTAAGCTCCCCGTTGAAGGTCAGGCAAGGCTCCCGCACCTGCAGCATCTCCAGCATGTAATCATTGATGGAGCGCGCTTCCAGCTGCAGCCAAAATGCCTCAGAGCGAGACGCCTTGAGGAAGGCATCCACCAGCTCGGGGGCAAAGAACTCGTCACGGAAATCCTGCAGGCGTGCGCGGATCTCGTTGGTATGCATCAACAATGAACCATCGCCATAGTAGGGCGCCGCCAACGCATCGCAGCGATCCACCAGAAAGATAAGGTTGGCCTGACGGGCCACATTGAGGTCCACATCGGCCATCTCGCGCAACAGGTGCCAGTGGGTGTGGTGATAACGGATAGGCAGGGCCAATGGTGCCAGCAAACGGAAATCCTTGAGCAGCTGATATCCCACCTCGCAGTGGCGCTGGGAGGACTCCCAATCGAACTCGCTGACCAGATGGTGATGGGTGATGGTCGAGGAGACACCGATATCATGCAGCACCCCGAGCTCGAACAGCAGACAGCGTTCGGCCTCACTCATTCCCAGCTCCCGGCTGCACTCGGCAGCCATAATCCCGACCCGTTTACCGTGGGCCACATCGCCAATGCCCACCAGATCCAGCGAGGCTGACAGGGCATACACCACCTGCCTTAGATCCACTTGCAACGAAAAGGGGGCTACGCCCTGCGCTCTGTCCATGATCCGGGTCCCATGCGATGTTGTCGTATCAAACTGGCGCTGTTTTATGCCTCGCCTTCTATCAACTTAGTCAATAGCCGAGCCTTTTACCTTGTTTTTATAGGCATTTATGACCCTAGCACCTTGAAAAGACAAAGATCACAGCTGGATTTATTTGGCCACTCCCATGCAAGTCATATTTACTCGTTCAAAAATATGCAAGTAGAATTTTTAAATCTCGCGATGAGATTGTGAGCAATTTTAAAAACTCATGTCTGAGCGAAACAATCAACACCCCAACTTTACTTAATTATGACTTAATCAGAATTAAAGAGTGCTCGACTTGCCAGTAAGATATTTGAATAAAGGCACACCACAATGCTCATAACAGCTCTCATCCCCTAAATTGATTAGCCGAACTGTGAACTCCATCACCCATTTATTCGCCTTGTCGCCATCGATAGCGGTAGACACCTCCGCCTTCTGGATAAAGCTTCCCATGCTCGCTCCAGCCCACCCGATAGCCTGCGACCGAAAGGTTGGAGAAAAAATATCGGATAACCAGCGGTTATATTCGCTATAAGGCGACAAGGATAAACGGGATTTATAGAGTGAAACTGTTGAAAGCTGATTTCCAAGCGGCGGTTAACTCGGGCTATTCAGGTCATATCACTCTTTGCAGGTCATAACGACAGCGATAAAGGGGAATGTGCCCATCCGGGTATTCCATCCCCTCCAACAGCCTGCACGGGATGATATTTCCACCGCGTTAAACGCACGCTGCTTTCATCGCCCATTTTGTGTACCAATTCACATCAGATTAGGAGTGGAGCCAATAATGGCCATTCAAATAAACAAAATAGCAATGAGCCTTGCCTTAATGGCCACCGCTGGTAGTGCCACAGCAGCCGCCAAGCCCAATATTCTTGCCATCATGGGCGATGACATCGGCTACTGGAACATCAGTGCCTACAACCAGGGAATGATGGGCTACCAGACCCCGAACCTGGACAGGATCGCCAATGAAGGGGCCCTCTTTACCGATCACTACGGTCAGCAATCCTGCACCGCCGGCCGTGCCGCCTTCATTACCGGTGAAGAGCCATTCCGTACCGGTCTGCTGACCATCGGCATGCCCGGCTCTACCCACGGCATTCCGGATTGGGCCCCCACCATCGGTGATCTGCTCAAAGAGCAGGGTTACATGACGGCTCAGTTCGGCAAGAACCATTTGGGCGATCAGAACCAGCATCTACCGACCAAGCACGGTTTCGACGAGTTCTTCGGTAACCTCTATCACCTGAACGCGGAAGAGGAACCGGAAACCTACTACTACCCGAAAGATCCGGAGTTCAAGAAGAAGTTCGGCCCACGCGGCGTCATCAAATCTTCTGCCGACGGCAAGATTGAAGATACCGGCCCCATGACCCGCAAGCGCATGGAGCATGCTGACGAAGAGTTCCTCGAGTCCTCGCTGGCGTTCATGGAGAAAGCAGTCAAGGCCAAGAAGCCCTTCTTCATCTGGCATAACGCCACCCGCATGCACGTCTGGACCCGTCTGCAAGAGAAGTATCAGGGTAAATCCGGCGTCAGCATCTATGCCGATGGCATGCTGGAGCACGATGATCAGGTGGGGATCCTGCTCGACAAACTGGACGAGCTGGGGGTCGCCGACAACACCATCGTGATCTACACCACTGACAACGGCGCCGAGACCGTCAGCTGGCCGGATGGCGGCACCACCCCATTCTACGGCGAAAAAGGCACCACATGGGAAGGCGGGATGCGGGTTCCGCAACTGGTTCGCTGGCCAGGCGTGATCAAGCCAGGCACCAAGGTCAACGCCATGATGGCCCATCAGGACTGGATGCCGACGCTGTTGGCCGCTGCCGGTGTACCGGATGTGAAAGAGAAGCTGGCCAAGGGCTACAAGGCCAACGGCAAACAGTGGCGGGTGAAACTGGACGGTTACAACTTCATGCCGTACCTCGCAGGAAAAGCCGACACCTCCCCGCGCAACTCCATGCTCTACTTCTCCTCAAACGGCGAACTCAACGCCGTGCGCTGGAATGACTTCAAACTGAACTTTGCCACCATGGAGGGCAACATCACCGACGCGGCGCGTGTGACTCCAAACTGGCCGCAGATCATCAACCTGCGCGCTGACCCGTTCGAGAAGGCACCGCATGAGTCAGGCATGTATCTGCGCTGGATGGCAGACAACATGTGGCTGTTCGTACCTGCACAGGGGATCCTGAAAGAGTTCTTCGACACTCTGCCCAACTATCCGATGCAACAGAGCTTCCAGATGAACCCGGCCAGCATTAGCTCCCAGAGCCTGATGCTCAAGGGCAAACTGGCAGAGCTGGATGCACTCAAACAAAAAGTCGCCACCATCAAGTAAGGCGGTGACTCCAACGCCCATCACTCTCTGGTGGGCGTTTTCAATTTCCAGCTGGCTCGCCCCGTGCCGGCTGGAAATTGAAAACCTGTTGGCCCCTCCGAGCGCAATCTCTGTCTCGTTAAATGTACCCTGTGGAAAACCCTATGAACTCCTTGCAACAACAGATCTCGCAACTTATCGAACAGGTTGGTCTCAGTGTGGTCGGCCAGTCCCATGTGATCCGCGCCCTGGTCATCGGCCTGCTGACCAATAGCCACGTGCTCCTTGAAGGTTTACCCGGCACCGCCAAGACCCGCTCGGTCAAGGCGCTGGCAGAAGCCCTCAATACCAGCTTCGGCCGCATTCAGTTCACCCCCGATCTGCTCCCCTCGGATGTAACCGGCACCGAGATGTATCAGGAGCGTGACGGAGCCCACCAGTTGCGTTTCCAGCCTGGCCCCATCTTCAACAGCATCGTACTGGCCGATGAAGTGAACCGCGCCCCCGCCAAGGTACAAGCGGCGCTGCTGGAGGCGATGGCAGAAGGCACCGTTACCGTCGGTGACAAGATCCATCGCTTGCCCGAGCTCTTTATGGTGCTGGCCACCCAGAACCCCATCGAGCAGGAGGGTACCTACCCGCTGCCAGAAGCCCAGATGGACCGTTTTGCCCTCAAGGTCTCGGTCGCCTACCCCGATGATGAGGCAGAGCTTGCCATCATTCGGTTGGTGCGGGCCGAAGAGCGCGGTACCCGCCAGCAGAACGAGGGGTTCGCCCCCCTCTCCCCTGAACTCATCTTGCAGGCCAGATCTGAGCTATCGGCCATGACGGTCTCACCGCTGGTGGAGCACTACATCATTGCGCTGGTCATGGCGACCCGACACCCCGATCGCTACCCGGCCACCGGGCTGCCACAGTGGATTGCGGTCGGCGCCAGTCCCCGCGCATCCATTGCTCTGGACAAGTGCGCACGCGCCTATGCCTGGCTGCAAGGGCGCAACCACGTGCTGCCCGACGATGTGCGCGCCATGGTGCCCAGCGTGCTTGGTCACCGCTTTACCCTCAGCTATGACGCGCTGGCAGATGGGGTGGATCACCAGCAGGTGGTGATGACTCTGCTCGATCACGTCGTCATCGGGTAAGCGATACCATGACACCTCGCTCCTTATCCCATGACAGGCTGACACAGTGCGGGCAACCGCCCAGTGGTGACCCCCGCATCCACTGTGACTACCTGACGCTGGTCCGGCTACAGGGGCTGGTCGGCCAGTTTTCACTGCTGCCCCGGCTAAACAGCGGCAATCTGCTGTGCGGCCGTCACCCGTCAAGCTTTCGCGGCCGTGGACTCAACTTTGAAGAGCTGCGCCACTATCAGCAAGGGGATGATATTCGCACCCTGGACTGGAAAGTGACCCTGCGCACCGGCCGCCCCCATGTGCGCAGTTACAGCGAAGAGAAAGATCGTCACGTGATCCTCTGTGTTGATCAGCGCAGTTGCATGTTCTTCTCCTCGGTGGAGATGATGAAGTCGGTAGTGGCCGCCGAAGTCGCCGCCCTGCTCGGCTGGCAAGTACTCAAAGAGAACGATCGGGTCGGGCTCGCCATTTTGCACTGCGATGGCGTGGCGTGGCTGCGCGGCCAGCGCTCCCGTGGCCACTGGTTGGCAGGACTGCGCCAGCTCTGTGCCGCCAATCATGCTCTCTCGGCCACCAGCCGCGACAGCGAGGCGACCGGTCTGGCCCCCCTGCTGGCGATGCTGGGCCGCCTCAAGTTGAAAAATACCACCCTGATCTTTCTCAGCGACTGGGCAGGCGTCACCGAGGCCGACCTGACCCGCCTCGGTTACTTGCAGCAGCACAACGATGTGCTGGCACTGCACATCGCCGATCCCCTCGAGTCGACCCTGTCGACCACAGCCGCAGACGCCAGCTGGGTAGTCGGCGATGGCCAGTACCAGCTCAATATTGCTCCCCACCTGATCCCTGTGCTGGATCAGGGGCTAGCCCGCCAGCAGCAGCTGAAAAAAGATCAACTGCTGCGACTGATGGCCCTCAAGGGATTGCCGCTTATCACCCTCGACACCGGTGGCCACCACCTCGCCCGCCTCATTACCGCATTGGGAGGAGATCACTGATGAACCACAAGCTGCCCGGCACCTATATGCTGCGCGAATTGCAGGACGTGACCGTACCACCCACCATCAGCTGGCAACCGCAAACCGCAGGCTGGCTGCTGCTGGCTCTGAGCCTGGGGGCGCTGGCGCTGCTCTGGCTCTATCACCGGGCACAGCGCTGGTGGCAACAGCGTTACCGCCGTGAAGCGCAGGCGGCCCTGAGCACGATCAACTGGTCTGATGCCGGGGCCAGTCTGGCGCTGTTTCACCTGATCAAGCAGGTGTTGACCCACCTAGATCCCCGGCACGGCAAGCTGTTTGGCATGGCGTTGCTGCAGACCCTCGACAATGCCATGGCTGATAGACAGCCCCGTTTCGCGACCGAACTGGGGGAGCGCTGGCTGGTATCGCTGGTCTGTGATCAGGTGGTGTTAAGCGTCAGTGATCAGCTCTGCCTCGTTTCCCTCTGCAACGACTGGCTTGCCCACCACCAGACTCCAATACAAACAGCCTCGTTGGCGACGGAGGCCCATCATGCTTGATGCCGGTCTCGAGTTTGCCCACCCCCACTGTTTCTGGCTGCTGCCCCTGCCGTGGCTGGTGTTTCGCCTTATTCCGGCCTATCGCACCCGGCAGAGTGCCATCAAGGTACCCTTCTTCGATCTGCTGATCGACCTGCTGGATGAGCCGCCGCGTGAGGGGGCAACCCAGCTGACTGCCAGCTGGTGGCAACGGATCGCCCTGATCACCGTTTGGCTACTGACGGTGGTGGCGCTGGCCAAGCCCACCATCTATGGCCCGCCTCAGGTACGCGAGCGGTTCGGGCGGGATGTGATGATAGTGCTGGATCTCTCCGGCTCCATGGCCGAGACCGACTTCTCCCCCGACCCCGGCAAGTCCCTCAGTCGGCTCGACGCCGCCAAAGAGGTGCTTAAACAATTTGCTGCAACGCGCGAAGGAGATCGGCTCGGGCTCATCCTGTTTGGGGATGCCGCCTTTCTCCAGGCGCCGTTTACCGCCGATCTCGAGACCTGGCAAACCCTGCTGCAGGAGACCGATGTCGCCATGGCGGGCCAGAGTACCCATCTGGGAGATGCCATCGGTCTGGCAATCAAAGTGTTCAACAACAGTGATCGCCACGGGCAACAAGACCAGAACAGCGCCAAGCGGGAGAAAGTCGCCATCATCCTTACCGATGGCAACGACACCGGCAGTTTTGTCAGCCCGCGGGATGCGGCCCGGGTAGCCGCGGTCAACGGCGTGCGGCTGCATACTATCGCCATGGGGGATCCGGCCACCGTCGGCGAACAGGCACTTGATCTCGATACCCTGCAACAGTTGGCGACCCTGACCGGCGGCCAGTTGTTTCAGGCTCTTGATGAGGCGCAGCTGACGCGCGCCTATCAGGTGATCGGTGAGCTGGAGCCACAGCGCTACGAAAGCACCCGCTTTCAGACTCGCGAAAGCCTGCACCATTACCTCATCGCCGTCAGCGTCGGCCTCTATCTCACTCTCTTTTCCCTGTTGACCCTCAGGCGCTACCGCCTGCGCACTGCTCTCTCAGGAGACACGCCATGATGGATCCTCTCTACTGGCAACAGCTCTGGCTGAATGCCCACTTTCTGCGCCCCTGGTGGCTGCTGGCCTTGCTCCCCCTTGTCGCCATCCTGCTGCTGCGCTGGCGCATGGATGAAGCAAACAGCTGGCAACAGCGGCTGCCGCCCCATCTGCGCGAGGCGTTGACGCTGGGGGACACCGGCTGGAAAAAGAACCTGCCCCTCAAGGTGCTGGGGCTGCTGATGGGGCTCGCCATACTGATCTGCGCAGGGCCGACCTGGAGCCGTGAACCCTCCCCCTTTGGCGAAGATCAGGGCGCCCTGCTGATCCTGCTCGATAACAGCGACTCCATGCTGGAAACGGATATCGCCCCCAACCGGTTGACGCGGGCCAAGCAGAAGATCAGCGATCTGCTGGCGACCCGCGATGGCGGGCGCAACGGGCTGGTGGTCTTTGCCGGCTCGGCCCACACCGCCATGCCGCTGACCCGTGACAATGCCGTCTATGACCCTATCCTCGCCGCCATCCGTCCCGAGATCATGCCTAAAGCGGGCAAGCGCACCGAACAGGTGCTCCCGCTGCTCACCGAGCTTCTGGCCGATGAGACCGGCAGCACCGTTTTGCTGGTGAGTGATGGCATCAGCCCCTCCGCCATCGCCCCCTTGGCTGACTATTTCCGTGGTCAATCCCGTCAGTTGCTGATCCTGGCCGCTGGCGACCCGGCCCTGAGTGGCAAACGCCCGCTGGAGCTTGCCTCACTACGGCGACTGGCCAGTGACAGCGATGGCACCCTGCTCACCATGACGGTGGATAATGGCGACGTAGAGCGCATCAACCGGGGGATTGAACGCAACTTTTTGATCCACAACGACTCCCTGATGCCCTGGCAAGACATGGGCTACTACCTGCTCTTTCCGGTCGTCGCCCTGCTGCTGCTCTGGTTTCGCAAAGGCTGGCTGGTGCAGTGGGGTCTGGTGGCAGCCATCGGTCTCTCCCTGTTACAGACGACGCCTGCGCAGGCCACCACCTTCTCGCTGGCGCCCGTAGAGCCGACAGAGCCTGCGATCAATCACTGGGCAAAGGAGCTGAAACAGCAGTGGTTAAACCTCTGGCTCACCCCGGATCAGCAGGGGCAGTGGTACTTCCAGCAAGGTGACTATCTGGAGGCGGCTAAACACTATGAAGATCCCTTCTACAAGGGGGTGGCCTACTACTATGGCGCCGAGTTTGCGCTGGCCCAGTCAGCATTCCTGCAAGCCGACTCCGAACAGGCTCTGCTCTATGCCGGCAATGCCCTCGCCAGACAGCGTGAGTATCTGGCCGCCCGCCGGCTGTTCCGGAAACTGGCTGACGAGGCCAGCGACCCGAGCGTGCGCCAATCAGCCGCCCATAACTATCAGGTGATGAGCGGGATTGTTGACGAGATCAACCGCGCCAGTCAGAGCCAGACCGGCACGCCGGATGGACCTGATCACTCCAGTGAACTGCCCGATGATGAGCCACGCAGTGCCAACGGGGCAGAAGAGACCGTGGCTTCATCCCTGATGGCGCGCGAAACCCTGACCGCAGATCAGATCCTGGCCAATCCGGCGCAGGCCGAAAAGTGGCTGCGCCGGGTGGAGTCTGATCCCGGTGACTTCCTGCAAGCCAAATTCCGCCTCCAGCTACAAGCGCAGCAAACGGGCGCAACCGCCCGTCCTCGTTCTGCCACCCACAAGGAGCCTACCCATGTGCAACCGGCACAATAAACTCCGCCACTGGCTGTGCAGATATGTGGCGACCGCTACCCTGCTCGGGGCCGTGCTGCTCACGGTCGAGGCACAGGCTGCCGAGGCCGCTGATGCGACTGACGCCACTCAGGTAACCCTCAAGAGCTGGTTGAAAGATCAGGGGGAGGAGAAGCGCCCCTATGCCGTCAACCAACAGATCACCCTCTATCTGGAGTTGGCCACCAACCGCTGGTTTACCGCGGGTACCCGCATCGGCCAGTTCGAGCTGCCGGGGGTCATGGTCAAGCAGCGCAGCGAGCTGGCGACCAACTTCACCCAGCGCCGCAATGGCGAGACCTGGTCGCACCAGCGCTGGGAGCTGACGCTCTATCCCCAGCAATCCGGCCAGTTCGAGATCCCCGCCATCACGGTGCGGGCCACCGTGGCGCGCCCTGAAGGGGGCTCCCGGCAGATCACCCTCACCACCCACCCTCAGCGCTTTGCCGCCGCTCTGCCCGACCCAGCCCTGACGGTCGGCGGGCGTTGGCTGAGCGCCAGTAATCTCACCCTGAGCCAGCGTTGGCAGCGCTCTGCGGATGACCGTGCTGACGGCGAGCTGCGGGTGGGGGATGCTATCACCCGCACCGTGACCGCCAGCGGGCAGGATACCCTCTCGGTGCTGATCCCGCCGCTGATCACTCCGCTTGCAAGCGATGGGCGGGTACAGGCCTATCCGGCGCAAGCCCGACTGAACGATACCCAGGATCGGGGGGAGTACCTCTCGACACGGGAAGATCAGACTACCTATATCGTGCAGCGCGGTGGTGAGTTGACCCTGCCCGCGCTGGAGCTTGCCTGGTGGAACAGCCAGACTGGCCAGCTGCAAACCCTGACCCTCCCTGGGCAGACCCTGCAAGTGCGCCACACTCCCGCCTCCTGGCTGGCGGCCTACTGGCATCGGCTGCTTGGAGTAGCCAGTGGTGTAGCCCTGCTGGTGCTGGCGCTCCTGGCTATGGCCCGTTACTACCGTCACCACCCTCGTCCGCTCGGCTGGCAATATGGGGCCGCCATCTGGAGCAGGCAGTGGGGGGCGGTGCGGGTACTGGCCTATCGCTATCTGCGGGCCAAGAGGGGTTGGCTGGAACTTAGCCGTGTCAGTTCCGATCCGGCTTGGGAGCAACAACAGGTTGTATTCCAGCAAGATCCCCTTGATCGGGCTGATGCGCTCAGGATGGGCTGGCACCTGCTGGTGCGCCTGCAAAGGCGACGGGGCGCCAGTCTTGGCAACATCCGTTCATGGTTGGGCCGCATCATCGGCTGGCAAGCGGCCCTGCCGGAACTGACCCCCCTGACTGGCAAACCGACCTCAGCGGGTCAATCATCCTGCAACGCAAACAGATAAATAAAGTGCGCCACGCAGCAACCAACCCCTGCACTGGTTGTCCCACTTTGCTCACTTCATTACACTGCCAAAGTGGGATACCAGCTGGCTGCCACGCCACCTGACTGGCGTGGCAGGTTCTCCCCTCCGGCTACCCGGCAGTGCCAAGGCAGTGTGATTTTTCCACGAACATGTAACGAGGCTTCTCTTGTTAGACATCCGAAGTACCGAGCTGAACCTGATCCCGATCTTTGTCGCCATCTATGAAGAGCGCAGCCTCTCCCGGGCGGCGACACGCATGGAGATCAGCCAACCCGCCGTCAGCAAGGCCCTCAAGCGACTGCGGGAGATCTACGGCGATCCTCTGTTTAATCGCAAGGTCGTGGGGATGGAGCCCACCTCGTTTGCCATCGACATCTATCCGGCGATGGCGGCCGCGCTGAAAAACTTCAGCTCGACCCTCTCGACCTCGCGCACTTTCAATCCACGTACTTCCCAGCGAGTCTTCTCCATCGCCTGTGTCAGACTGATCAGCGCCCAACTGGTCCCGGCGCTGCTGTGCAAGATCCGGGCACACGCCCCAGGTATTTCGCTTGAGGTGCATCCCCTCTTTACCGAGGATATGGAGAGTGACCTGCGGATGCAGCGTTATGATCTCATCATCGACATGACCCAGAGCGGGCGCAGCATGCTCAAGAGCGAGGTGCTCTATGGCGAGCAGGTGAAGGTGGTGTGTGCCAGCAACCACCCGCGACTGGGCAGCGACTTGACGGTGGAGGCCTATTTTACCGAGGAGCATGTGGCGTTGGCCCAGTGGCAGGTCAGAGGCAGCATGATCACCGCCGAGCACCTGCCGCAAATGGCCAACCGCAATATCGTGGTACGGGTGCCGACCGCCATGGAGATGCTGCCCATCATTGCATGCAGCGAGATCATCGGGGTTTTGCCCACCTCCATCATAAATACCTTTGCCGGCATGTATGATGTGCGGGTACTCCCCTTCCCCTTCGAGGAATCAGTATTCAGCCTGTCGGCCATCTGGCACCCCAGCCGGACCACCGAGGCTGGCCACCGTTGGCTGCGCCAGCAGTTGTTCGAAGTGGTCAGCGAGCTGGGGCTGACCACCTCCATCGTTCAGTCCTAACGGGCATCTCGCACCAGTCGCAATCCCATGTCAGCCATCATCACCGACTGGCTGGCAAAATCACGCCGGAAATTTTCAGACAATTCAGCCTCATAGGCGTAGCTGCCGCCTCGCACCGACTTATGGGCGAGGTGGCTCTTGCTCTGCTGGGCATTGTTCGGGTTCTCTTGAGGACTGTGGCGATAGAAGGTCTCTTCATAGGCATCAGCCACAAACTCCCCCACATTGCCGGTCATGTCGTATAGCCCCAGCTCGTTGGGCTTTTTCAGCCCCACCGGATAGGCGCGATTCTTGGCGTTGCCGCTGTACCAGGCCACTTCGTCAATCTGATCGGAGCCGCTGTAACGATAACCTTTACTCAGCTTGCCCCCCTTGGCTGCATACTCCCACTCAGCTTCGGTGGGCAGGCGGTAGTGAGCGCCGGTCAGCTCATTGAGCCTTGTCACAAACAGATTGGCCTGTTGCCAGCTGAGGTTGTTGACCGGTACATCCGGTGCCTGGAAATAGCTGATGGAGGGGCCCATCACCGCTTCGAAAAGAGCCTGGGTCACCTCGAATTTTGCCATGTAGAAGCTGTTGAGCGAGACCGTATGCTGCGGCCCTTCGCTCGCTTTGGCGGCAGGGTCGTTGGAGCCCATATCAAAACGGCCCTCTTCCACCAGCACCATGTCCGCCTCAACCTTCTGTCGCAGCGGATGGAGCGGTTGGTTGCCCTGTTTGACCGAGAGGGTGCAGCCGGCCACCAGCAGGGTGGTCGCCAGCAACGGAATTGCGCATTTGAACGGTATGATCGTCATAGCCTGACCTGTGCAGTAAGAGAAGTGGCAGCCATCACTGGCCAGCGGAAACCGGCGGCGTGCTCGTCTTGCTCGCGCGCTTGCTATTGAGCTCGGCCAGCACCTCGGGGGGCGCTATCTTGCCAAGTTCACTCATGCAGGCGTCGCTCTTGGGGTGATCGTGGCGAAGGTAGATATCACACACCGCATAGAGCTGCTCCGGCGCGCCGGAGATCCGGTAGGCAAGCTCGAACGAGCCGATGGCTTTCTCAAGATCCAGCGGCTCTTGCAGCACCCCGTTGAGATACCAGAAGTAGCTATTATTGCCAGCGAGCTCCGCAGCCCGTGCCATGGTGACTGCCGCTTCGTTCTTCTGATCGAGGCGCACCTGGGTCAGCGCCTTGGCGTAATGGAGGTTGGCATTCTGCGGCAGCGCAAGAATCCCCTTGTTGAGCAAGGCCAGCGCCTCGGCATCCCGTTGCTGAGCCCGCAAGTTGTCAGAGAGGCCAAGCCAGAGCTGGGGATTGTCAGGCTGATTGGCCAGCAGTTGTTCGTAGCTTGCCTGCGCCTTGTCCCACTGCCGGGTCCAGCGATAGAGATCTGCCTGCAACAGCTGCTGCGCAGGGTCCTGCTGCCGGGCGAGATACTCGCTCAACTCCGCCAGCGGCTGGCCAATGGCGCTCAGTTGCCCCTCATTCATGGCGCCATAATCGCGAGCCAGATTGAAGGTAGCGGCGCGGCGAACCTCGGCACTGCTGTCAGCCAGCAGCGGTGAGAGCAGTCGCCAGCGGTGCGCAAACTGATAGGGATCGGCGGCAATCACCGCCGCTTCGCGCACCAATGCGTGCTCATCACGCAGGCTTCTGGCCACCGCCACCAGACTGTTCTGGTTCGGATAAGCCGCCAGCTGGCGCAGGGCATCGGCCCGCTCCACCGCTGGCAGGGAGATATTCTGCGCACTGTAGGCCCACTGCTGGATCTGGGCGGCTGAGGGCGCACTGGCCGCCACGGATGCAGTGGGTGCCCCATTCGCTGATGTGGTGACTGGCGGCTCAGGGCTGGCTACCGCCAGTGTTGGGCCAGACAGGGTCATGCCAAGGGCCAGCCACAAGGCGCCCATGGTGCAGGAGCGGGTGTGACGGAACTCGTGGCGACTCAACATTCTCTGCATCGCTTATTTCCTCTGACCATGTGTCATGACGCCGTTATTCATCACCGAATCACGGTACTTGCCATGGGCCACCGGATAACCGGCACGGCGCAGGATATAGGCCATCGACTGATCGATATGGCTGAAAAACTTGTACCAACCGGCACAGAGGTAATTCAGACCTGCCTCCCCTTCGTGGGTGCGAATAAATCGGTTCTTCGGGCACTCCCCATAGCAGGCAAACTGGTAGTCACACTGCTGGCACTGGCGGGCCAGACTGCGCGATTTGGCAAAGCCGAAGGCTTGCTGGGCGGGCGAATACGCCAGTTCACTGAGCGGCTGATGGTGGATATTGCCGATCTTGTACTTGGGATAGACATAGTGGTCACAGGCAAACACATCGCCGTTGGGCTCCATCGCCAGCCCCTTGCCGCAGATCTCCCCCAAGGTACAGAGGGGGTTCTTGCGTCCCATCCAGGTCTCGACACTCGCCTCGAAATATTGCACGAAGACCCGTCCCAGATCCCGCTGCACCCACTCATCGAAAATGGTGATGAGAAAATCCCCCCACCCCTCGGCCGAGACGCACCAGGGCTCGACCACCGAATTTTTGTGCCAGGGATTGAGGCGCTTGTCCCCCTGCTTGAGTTGCTCCTGCGGTTGCCAGGTCTGGGGCGCGGTGGTGCGAAAACTCTTCTGCTCGACGATGGGGATAAACTGCATCTGGGGCGACTTCACCTCATCACGCAGGAAGCGATAAACCTCCAGCGCATTCTTGCTGGTGAGGTTGTTGACGCAGGTCAGGGTGGCAAACTTCACCTTGTATTTATGCAGCAACGCCACCGCCGCCATCACCTGATTGAAGGTACCGCGCCCGGCTCGGTTGACCCGATAGGCGTTGTGTAGCAACTCGGGGCCATCGATGCTCAGACCGATGAGAAAGTTGTTGGCGGCCAGAAATTCACACCACTCATCGTTGAGCAGGATGCCGTTGGTCTGCAGGTCGTTGGCAATCACCACCCCTTGCGGCTGGTATTTGCGCTGCAACTCGACCACTTTGCGAAAATAGTCGAGCCCGAGCAACGTCGGCTCTCCCCCCTGCCAGGAGAAGATGATCTCGGGGGTGTTCTGCCCCTCGATATATTGGCGGATATAGGTCTCAAGGGTCTGCTCGTCCATCTGGGGCGAACACCCCTTCTTGTATTCCAGCAGATCCTGCTTGCTGAGGTAGTAGCAGTAGGTGCAGTCGATGTTACACACGGCCCCGATAGGTTTGGCCATCACATGCATCCGCTTGGATGCCTTGCCGTTGAACTGTGGACCCTGAGTAATCACCATAACTGCACCACCTGCAAAATTGCTGTTTTGAGGCCTGCAGTCTAAAGGCTACCGCCGTCACACGCTGGTTATACTCCTTATAACCAGCGGATATGGGACCAGGCTAACATTTTGATGTCATAAAAAATCATCGCATCCTACGAGATAAATTGGTCGTATAGTCCCGCTGAGCAAGACAGAAGTGCACAAGATGTCGGGAACAACCGCCCAATAAACCGCCACCTGCGCGGCTCGCCCTTCGTTCTGCCTGCGCTATGGTTTACCATGCTGGCAATTGTGGTGCCTGGCACCGCCCACCCAGGCGCTAGCCGCCGTCATCGGATACCTCATCTCGAGCAACATGAGCAAAACAGCACACGCGGGCAACGAGCCAACATTCTACTTCCACGTTTTGCAATATGTCTTTTTTAATGAACTGATTTATAAAGGTTTATGGCTCTAACGCTGATGATAGTGGTACACAATTGGGACGTGGTGAAATTTGAGGGGCATTGCTACAGATAGTAACACTCTTCGACTGAGCAACTGAACCGACAGGATTTCATCCGTTTTTGCCGTAATAGAGCCAGGCCAGACCCGTCCAGCCGTTTCATATTTGAAACACCACATGCAGAAGTTCGTGGACATAAACTGCAGAAGTTCATTTTATTTTTATATTTTAATCACTTACTGAGGCATTCAAACAATCTCACTCGAGCTTGAAAGGCTCACCCATGTAGAAAGCCCCCACCAGCAGACCATAAACAAGCCGCACTCGCTCATCCCGCCCCAGCAGTAAGCCGAGCAATACCTCGCCGCTGGCCGAATCGTCCCCATGCCAGAAGCACCAGAGAGCGGCTTCTACCACATCCAGCCAGCTGGCATGGCCCAGCTGATTGCGAGACTTGCGCCGCCAGCTACCACGCACCACCGAACCAGTATTCGGGGATCTGGCCGCCAGCGCCCGCTGCTTCATCACGCTTGGTGTGAGTGCATCCAGCTTGGCCTGACTGTACAGATCTAGTTATCACCTGACACAACAACAAGCGGCACAATCTTGGTCCCCCTATAGTGACGCCACCTATCTCCCCCTCCCCTCCAGAAACGACAAAGCCCGCACCAGGCGAGCCAGAAATGAAAAAGACCAAGGTCACGGTGACTCTGGTCATCTTTAAGCAATACTAACGCTGGGACGGCGGGGTGAATTCAACCAGAAGCATTAATCACAACATGGTCATGTTTGCCGCTATCTTGCTCATCTATGCATTCAATGTATCTCTGCAACATATTTTTTCAAAAAAATTAAGGAACGGTCGTCATCAATGACAGTACCTCGCAAACATGACTGAGCGCGAATAGCACGAAAACGTTAAAATAATAGTAAGCTGTTTAAAAACAATGGACTATATGAATGATAATTTCCGTTCTTCTCTGATGTAGCCAACTTGGCGATAAGCTATGCCTGATATCAATCATATCAGCTGCGCTAGATCTCAGCCTTAGAACCGTGCATATTACCCCACTTAATCTGCTGACATAGATAGCCTTAATTATCCCTGTTCATGTTGCTGTATGTGAAGGCTCCTCCTAAGGCACTAAACAGATTAGCGATGTGTGATTGTTGCAAACAACTACACTTGATGTTACGGGAATGGTTATTAATAATGGTGTCTTTATGAGCAAAACAGCAATAAATTTTTCTGATATTTTTATTAAATATTTTCCTGGGTTTCTATCAGTAAGGGACAGCAAACACCGGATTGTCTATATAAATGAACCATTTAGAGAATGGGTTGCAAGTCTCACAGATATGAACATTATCGGTTTAACGAATGATGATATCTGTGACTTAGTCGATGGCAATGTCGCAAATGTATTTGCCCAATGCCATGACTTGACTCTAACATATATGGATAACAATGAAGAATCCAATAAGATTATGTCGTTTAAATTTGACGATAACGTGCATTATTTTGATGTCACAAAATTTAAGAGTGTAGTGGAAGATGAGGTATATATATTCACCTTAGCAACAGATATAACTGACTCATACAATGAAAAAATGTTGTACCAAAAACAAGCTAAAACGGACCCACTGACTGGAATTTATAATCGAAGTGTTCTAGAAGACCTACAATTAAAATCAGATAACCTACTGATTTATATGGACCTTGATAATTTTAAATACATCAACGATTCATTTGGTCACTTAGCAGGTGATAAGGTTTTGTGTGATGTAGCCAATATTTTGAAGAAAACCTTCCGGCATGATGACTACATTGTGAGAATGGGGGGTGATGAGTACCTTATCATCATCGACTGTACTGAAGATGTAGATGTGAAAGAGGCATTACAAGAAATCGAAATACGATTCAAAACTAAATTCCAAAAGAATTACCCTCAGCTTTCATTTTCATTTGGTTACAACCGCTTTGAGTCAAACATAGATACGACCTTAGATATCATTGACAGGAAAATGTACAAAAATAAAGCAACCAAAAAAGCAACGCCTACATGAGTTAAGCGCAGTGACTCCATGGGAGCTGACACGATAGGAAGAACCTCACTCCATGACCATTTCCCGAACCTGCCGCTCCATAGCCTTAGTGAGATCTGACGCTTGGTAGATCACCTCATCCACCATGCTCTCTACAGATAGTTGTACTTCCCCTCCGAATCGACGGGAGACCAGAGCAATGTCAGGGGCCACACGCCCGGTATCATGACACTTGGGACACTCGCCACCGATTCGTAGCCGCCTGCCGGTTCCAGTGCAATGTGGACAACGCCCGGATATCAGCATCTCATCAACACAGCGACCATGCGCGGTATTTAGGATGGCATTACGCTCATCTAGCAGGCGCAGATATTCATGATCATTACCGTGACGGTGAGCCCGCTTGGCCTTCTCCATTACCACTGCAGCACGGCGGCGCTCTTTGTCATAGTAGGGATGAGATAGAACGAGCCTCTCCAATTGCTCTGGCAGTGGACGTCGTAGCAGGATAGCCAATGCCATACGCCCTACATCCGCATTACACAGGCCATCGTTGAAGTGAGCCTGCAGCGCCTCTATAGCTTGTTTGTCGATCAGGTGATCAGCCATCAGATACTGCAACCCCTGGGGATTATCCTTGGAGGCTATCTGTAGCGCACCAATCAACTCGTCACGCCCCAGAGCGCTGAAATTACGGGAGGTCGGTTCATGGAGAGCTCCTTTTGGTGAAAACAGGCGCAGTGCCATTTCCAATGCTTTGCTCATGGGGTGGTCCTCAAGTGATTGGTATTCCGGTCAAATGCTTTCAGCAACCAGGCGCGCAGCTGGCCAGTCTTGATATGCTCAGGAGTAACTTCGATGACGGACCATCCAAGCAATGTGGCCTCATTCATCTTCATTCTGTCCTCAACGAACCCTTTGCCCCGGGTGTGCCGCCCCCCAGAGTGGATCCCGCCGTGGATCTCAAGGGCGATCATGTTGAGTGGCCAGGCATAGTCAAACCTCCATTTTCGAACTGGGTGGAATAGCAGCTCGGTCTTTGGCTCCGGAAAACCAACTAGCTCGGCCATCACATTGCCATGCAAGCTGTCTACCTGTTGAACTGTCTTCAGTTGCTCAACTTCCCGCTTAGCTTTGGGGTAATTAGCAAGCAGACGACTAGCTTCAAGGGCTGATAGGTGGATCATGTTGCCCCTTTCACACTAATAAGCCCGCGCACTACCCACTGATGCAGTTGGCGGATCAGGGCGAAGTAGAGGACTTCCTCCTTCTCTCCCGGTAGCCAGCCATAGTTGAATCGTCCATCGATGGCATCGTGGCACGCTGCACAAGCCTCGACTGCAATCAGATCATCACCCTTCAGGGCCATCCCATGAGGCATACTCGGCAGATGAGCCAACACCGTCGTCTCGGTACCGCCTTGGCACACACCAAGCAACTGCAACTTGCACAACTGCCCTCTGGCGCTATTCCGCAGTGCTTTCGAGCGAATAGGGCTAGTATCAAACCTCATCCAGAAAATCCCATCAGCTGAGCAATGGTATTCTCAGCCTCAGAGCCAAACTGCTGATTCAACACATAGCGCCAACACACACCGAATACAGCTCGATATAGATCTGAAAATTCGGCCTGTTCCATCTTGTTAAACCGAATGCTTTTTGGTTCTTTGCGCATCCCACCATCCGGCAGTATAACGATAGTGAAATATCCAGCCTCGACAGTCAGCCACTTGCGCATTACCTCGAATGACTTTTCAGCTTGAGGTCCATGACGCTCGACCCTGTTAATGGCTAACAGCTCGATGAACTCATCCTTCGCTTGGTTAAGTGCCTGAGATGAGCCAAAATGTGAGAGGTAACGAACAAAGCGATTCAAGATCCCCTGCTCTGCTGGTGACACCATTCCGCCTGCAGGTTCCCAGTAATCGAAAGTCAGATTGAGTAATGCGAAGAAGCGGCGATGAAAAGCAGGATTACGGCGCCCGCTTCCTTTGGCTTGAATAAATGAGCCAATGGGTAATGATCGGATCGCTTCAGCATCAGCTGGGGTGGAAGGAACCAGCACGCCGCCAGACATTTTCAGCAGAGTCAGCTCCATATAGTGCTAATAAAGACTGGTCTGGTTTGAAGAATTTTAATATTCTTGGTCACGCTTGGCCCTTTTTAGGTTAATAGCCGGATGGTCTAGTGTCGGCATAACCATGGTAAGGCCAAAGTTTGATCAATGTCACGCACCAGTAATAGTGATATTATTGTGTTAGCGAGATATAGAAAACAATCGAGTCTAATCGAATTGATTTTAACAGAAAATAATTCATATCGGTTTTCAATCAAGCCCCAAGCATAATGCTCGGGGCTTTCTCTCAACATCGTAAGCTCGCTACAGAATGGCCCACATTAACCTTATAAAGCTTAGCCACTAATTTTTACATAAAGCTTGAAATCATGCTTGGCTTTACTGCTTTTGTCTGCCCCCATCTGATAAACTCGAATGGTATAAGTCCCTTTCATCGGCAGCTCACCTTCAAAGCGGTCACCTTTCATAGCACCAGAGAACATGGCATCAGCAGTACTACCAGGAGGAAGGATATTAAAATATGTGTTGTACTTGGTGTCCAATGTCACAAGCATCTTCTGGCCCTTGTTGGCCGTTAACTTATAATCCAAGTTCTGATCACCTTTGATCGAACTGTTAATTGTTGTCTCCGACATCCCTTTTTTAAACTGAACCTGCTGAGCCTTGCTATCATTTGCAGCAAATGCAGGCCAACTACTACCAAACAATCCAATCGAGCAGGCCAATACTAGCATCGTTTTTTTCACGTTATAACCTTCTTGTTGGGTGAGCCTCGCCAAATTTTACTGATTCAGAGATGAAGGTCTATCTGAAATTTACGTATAAGCTCTAATAACAAAAACAGTAATATCTATTGCTATATCTGTGGTTTCTTAAAACCGTCAAATATTGAATAAGCGCCAGCACTTGTCTAATAAAAAACACCGGCTATCAGCCGGTGTTCAACAAAGACATATCCTTTCCCAAGCTTAAATGCGGAATTTCCTGACTACATCTTGTAACTGAGTAGCTAAGTGGTTCAAGTCATGGCATGCCTGGGACATCTGCTTAGCGCCTGCTGCGACTTCTTCCGAAGCATTGCTGATGTTGACCACGTTGCGATTCAGTTCTTCACTCACAGCCCCCTGCTCTTCTGTAGCAGTGGCAATCTGGATATTCATATGCGAAATACTGCTGACAGCACTGCTGATCTCCGAGATTGACGCCCCTGCTTCCCGGGCGATGGTAACCGTTTCAACCATCATGGTCTGACTTTGCTGCATCGTGGCTCCCGCTTCATTCGCTCGTTCCTGCAGTTCGGAGATGATACCGTTTATCTGGGAGGTGGAGTCTTGGGTTCGTTTAGCCAGCGTTCTGACCTCATCGGCCACGACTGCAAATCCACGCCCTTGTTCGCCAGCTCGAGCTGCTTCAATCGCTGCGTTCAGCGCCAGCAGATTGGTCTGCTCCGCAATGCTTTGAATTACCTCCAGCACCATGCCGATATTGCGGCTATCATCGCCCAGCTGGCGGATCACCACTGCAGTATGCTCTATCGATTCACCCACCTTCTCGATACGCACGATAGAGTTGTTCACTGTGTTACTACCCTGAAGGGCTGTTGTACTTGCCTGGGTTGCAGCACTGGCAGCATCGTTAGTATTGCGGGCTACCTCCTGCACAGTGGCCTGCATCTCATTCATAGCTGTGGCCAGTTGGTTCAGCTCATGCTTTTGACCATCCATATTATGGGCAGACTGCAAGGCAACGGCACTGATCTCTTCGGTTGCAGAACCGAGCTGAACCACAGAGCTTAAAACCTCATTTACGAGCATCCGCAAGTTGTCCTGCATCTCGTTCAAGCCCTTGGCCAGCATGCCGAGTTCATCATGGGAAAAGACTTTCATATCGAGCTTGCTGGTGAGGTTACCAGCAGATACCTGATGAATTTGCTCTAACAAAACCATGATCGGATTGCGGATCTGACGGATAAGTAGTAGAGCCGCCAGGATCACAAAAACCACCGTACCTGCACCCATTGAAATGCTGAGTGTCTTGGCGTTGTCATAAACTACCTTGTCATGAGCGGCCATCTCATGAGCAATCCGATCATTTTCTGCACGCAGACTCAAGGCATCCTGCCCAGCCTTTTCCAAGGCTTGCTTAGACTCGTTATTGATAAGGGACTTTGTTTTGGTCACGTCACCTTGCTCAACGGCCGTCAACAGAATGGAATGGGCAGAAAAATAATCCGATGCGGCTGCGACAAGGTTCTCGAAGTATTGTTTGTCCCTCTCTGAGACAAAATCCATCTTGGAATATTGTTGTTGCGCAGCCTCAAAGTCACGTTTACTGCTCTCAAAACGTTGTTTGTTGGTACTAATCGCACTCTGATCACTGTCTTGAATACCAATCAGCATGCTCAACTCAGCCCGGCGAGCATCAAGCAAGGCCGTATGCATTTGGCTTGAAGCTCGTATTGACGGAATGACATTGTTAGTGATCTCGGTTGTATCACGGTAAATGTTCGATAGTTGGGTAACAGAAAACCAGGCAAATCCCAGCATCAGCACCACAAGGGCCGAAAAAACAGTTATCAGTTTATTACCTATTGTCATTGATTTAAGCATCTGGTTATCCTTATTAACTTTTATGTCAACGCCTTATGTTCCACATTTAATATCGGCATCAAAAGTCAGCACCTTAACAAAAAACGACGACCCTAAACTAATAACATTTCAAACAATACATAGCCCTCTCCTACCTAGCAATAAAATCACCTAACCGTAAGTATAGAATATCGTAACTAAAAATTGATCTAGATTGGCATTGAGATTTTTCCGCTATAACCATGAACATGTGTTAAATCAAATCTGGTTTTTATTACGAGTAAAAAACGAATCCGGCCTCACAAAAATCACATCACACAATTAAATATAATTGACCATCATCTACCGCTCTTTTTAAAATCCCCTGGCTTGCAGAAAATAATAAAAAGCTGAACCATACAGGAGTCTTTTATGAATAAGCTTGTAATACCCGCCATTTTACTTGCCAGCTCTACGCTGGCGCACGCAGATTCAGACACAACAATAAATGGCTTGGATTTTGGTCCCCTGGCACAGCTAGTGGGAACATGGAAAAGCACGGACAGTGGTGGTGTAGACGTAGCTCCAGGGCAAGAAGGGAGCAAGGTTGGTAAGGGTGGACCAGCGGTCGAACCGTACTATGAGACCTTTACCTTCGAGCCCGCTGCGGATGCAAAAAACGCCAGTGACCAATATTTAGTTGCGATGTATTACAAGCAAGAAGTATTCAGAAAAAGTGACAACGGTAAGTTTCATGACCAGCGTGGTTATCTGATTTACGATAAAAAAAATCAGATGATCTACAACTCATACTGCATACCTCGTGCTGTTTGTGTTGTCGTCGAAGGTAAAGCAGGCAATAAGGTTGATTTTAAAACAGGGAAGCGTGGAATTGCTGAAAGTAGTTATATGTCAGCAAATGATTCAACGACTGACTTTATGATGTCGCTTGATTTCTCTGTTAAAGATCAGCTCAAGTATAATCAGACGACAAGTCTGCAAGTGTACGGTAAACCATTTGCACATTCTGATAGTGGTACATTAATTAAAATCAAATAATGTGAAGAGCCAAGGTGATTTTACCTTGGCTTTTTTAACTGCAAAATTCATATAAATTCCGTACACAGTTCCAGTTCATCACTAGACCAATTGGTATTCAACACATTTGCATACCATAGCGTCAAAACCACATCCATCTGATTGTTATGCTTCAATGAAGCTGCGGCATCACATGCTGCAATAACTTCTTGCCATAAGTCATCAGGGTTAATCGGTGTGGATTTATCTTTAGAGGAAAGGATGTCGATTGCTGTCGTGACATATTTCTTAGTTTTGATGGCTGTATCATAGTGGATTGGCATAATGCAACTGATGCTACCCAAGCTGCAGAGGGTCAGGAATGTTACCTTCGGGTTGTTTTTATACTGTTTTTTTTCGCCCAAGTCCTCTCCGAACGCTTCGAATATTGCCATATCCCAAGCAGTGATATGATCATAGTTGTTCTGCACCATTAAATGTACGGCCCTAAGTGCTGCCCCACCGTATTGTCCATAGATAATCATAGGCACCCCCAAATTTTCCACATCATATACCACAATTAGCAGGATGAGTTTTTTAATTATCTATTGCTGTTATCGATGAAATCTATTACTGACAACTTAAATTATAATAAAAATAGAACTTGACTTAGATCAAATATATTGTGCTATTAGGCTGTATTAATTGATGTTAATGTCAGAATAAACATATTGGAATATGAAACTGAAAGATGAATCACGCAATTCTTTCTCAACGAGCCCGAGCACCTAGGGCTACCTCCCTACATACTCAGGGGCTAGACTGCCCCCCCCGACCTCAATTACTGCTGTTAAGCATTCCAACTCATCATGAGCCTGCCTAGTTTCAGATATTTCTTGAGTTACCACTAAGTAAGAATTCTCCGGATACGCAACCCCCTCCCTTTCCTTAAGCTCCCTCTGCCTCTGCTACCACTAATCCAGCCCGAGCCACAAACAGTGTCAGAATTGTTATCAAATGACGCCATCTGTCGTAGTCAGCAAGCCTCGCAACTCTGTGTGTCTACACCGGCAACAAGGGAAGGCGGGGCACAATAGAGTCCCCCTAGTTTATTAAACCTCGGATGTAGGCCAAGCAATTCGTAGTGCTGTTTATTGCCTCAATAGTTGTAGGAAAAACAAGGTCTCGAATGGCAGGCTACCGAACATGATTAATTGATAACAATTCCTATTTCCAAGCATTGACTAAGTTTTGCACAAGGTTGTATTTATCCACCTCGCCACTCCCGATGTGAGTCGGGTTCGGAAAGCTACAGATCTCTACACCTGAGACGGCTGAGCTGCAGATTGAGTATGGCATCAGTTATCAGTTCTCAACCCTCTGTGTACTTTCGCCATATCCAGGACGTTGATCGATTTAACGGCAGTGCCATTGGTATCGCTCCAGGTTGGGAAGCTCGCAGTCTCTCTCCCCACAGTTGTTGACACCAGTACACTAACCCTCTTACAGGGTGGCACTCTATATTTCAGTCTGTGGAAAGAGGTTATTTCCTCATGATGAGTACAAATGAACAACCCATCCAGATCGCTCTACTAGGGGCATCGATGGATCGTGTTACCCAGCATATAACCGATTGGTCTCTATGGGACCCAGCACAGCAAGCAGTGCTGCTACTCAATTTACCAGCAGATGAGCAAGACCAGGTCTTGCTGGCGGTTCGCCGTGATCCCGACCGTTATTTGCATCCCGTTTTCTGCCTAGAAGCCAGCCCGCTCTCGCCCATATTGGCAGATGGTCTGCTTGGCCAACTGGATGAGCGGGTACCTCATATACTTGAACGTCTGTCCCTACTGACACTGCGTGAACACCCAGATGAGATGGATAAATTAGCCTGGTACAGCTGGCCGCGCGCTCACTTCCGCTTGTTACCACACTGGCAGGTAGGTTGCCGTCAAGGCTACAGTTATCCTCTGCTCGATTGTCTATTAGGCAGCGAGTCCATAGGCTCTTTGCCACAACTGGTGTCTGAACGTCTGTTGCAGAGCGAACAACTGGTGGATCGCGTGCGCCTGTGCAACCGCTGTCGCTCAGCTCACCTGAACTTTGTCGATGTTTGTCCGGAATGCTCCCATATTGCCCTTGAGGCTAAACCGGCTGTTCACTGCTTCACCTGTGGCCACGTTGATGACCAAGATTCCTTCATGCAACAGAGCACGTTGCGTTGTCCCAAATGTGTCACCACCTTGCGTCACATAGGGGTGGACTATGATCGCCCACTGGAGAAGTATCGTTGTCTCTCGTGTAACGCTCGTTTCATCGAAGCTACCGTATTGGCGCGCTGTTATGAGTGCGGTCAGTCAAGCAAACCGGATGATCTTGTGGTGACGCCCATCCATGAATATCGCATTGGCAAACTGGCGCATCATATTGCCCGGGAAGGCAGCCAGCGGTTGCATCTCCCCCTAGCTTGGGGAGCTCCTATGGCTATAGAACACTTCCCTTGGTTGCTGCAGTGGAGCAACCGCCTGCTACAGCGTCACGGCGGCAGCCATACGCTGCTCGCTATACAGGTTGAGCATCTGGCCGAGTTTCGAGCAGAACTGGGGTTGCTAAAAGCTTTCCAGAGGCTGGCAGCTCTGCTTACTCGCCTACAAGCACAATTTCGGGATACAGACGTAGTTTGCCAGTACGCAGATGACTTGCTGCTGCTCCTGCTCCCATACACGGATGCAGATGACAGAGAGATATTGCAGAGCCGGATCCTGGCGATGAACAATATTGAGGGACTGGACACACTGACACTCAATGTGAAGATGCAACCCCTACCTGTCAGCCTGGGTGAAGACGCCAACCTATGGCTGAGTCACTGGCTGGATGGGAGCATCCAGCATGCATGATTGGCTGAGAACCGTTTATTACATCCTGATAGATATACTGGGCAGTCTGTCGGTTTCACCTCGGATGATTCTGCTGCTGTTGCCCATGCTGCTGTTGGTTGAAGTTCCACTAATGGCGCTGACGCTGACCGGAATCCTCAAGTGGTATGCCCGTCAGGAGCCCAGAGTGTCCGACCTACCGCTGTCACGACGCTGCCCCAGCGTCTCTTGTATCATCACCAGTTATGGAGAGGGGAATGCGATCCGCTCCACTATATTGACCCTCAAGGAACAGCTATATCGCGGTCATATGGAGATCATCGCGGTCATTGATGGCGCCAATGCCAACGCTCATACCTACCAAGCGGCCTTGGACTGTGTCCGCGAGTTTCAGGGATGCGAGAACCGAACCCTGGTGCTGTTGCCTAAGTGGCAACGTGGCGGACGGGTATCGACCCTGAACGCAGGCCTATCGGCGGCAACCGGTGAAATAGTGATGAATGCCGATGGGGATACATCCTTTGACAACAATATGATCGATGAGATTGTCGCCTGTTTTGATGATCCCAATATTCCAGCCGTCGGCGGAGCATTGCGAGTGCGCAACCTGCAGGCTGGGCTGCTGACCCGGATGCAGGGGATTGAATACATGATCTCCATGCAGGGCGGCAAAACCGGCTTAAGCGAGTGGAATCTTATCAACAATATTTCGGGGGCATTCGGGGCATTTCGTCGTGATTTCCTTCGCCAGATTGGGGGATGGGATACACACACAGCAGAAGACTTGGATCTGACATTACGGATCAAACACTACCTCAAGCGTCACCCCAGTCTGAAGATAGGGTTTGCCCCTAAAGCCATAGGCCATACTGATGCCCCTTCGGATCTAGTCACTCTAGCCAAACAGCGTCTGCGCTGGGATGGTGACCTGCTTTTCCTCTATCTGCGCAAGCACAAGCTGTCACTTACACCTCGCATATTAGGATGGAAAACCTTCCTGTTCACTCTGGTCTATGGGGTGGCGCAAAACGTGGTGCTGCCACTGCTAGTCATGGGATACACGTGGTGGCTGATCTTCAGTTATCCGAGTCAGTTTGTGATGGCCTTAATGCTCTGTCTCTATCTGGTTTACCTATTTCTCACTTTGATCAATTTTCTGGTGTTCCTGCTCGCAATATCAGAACGGCCCAGAGCCGATCTGAGACTGTTGCCTTGGTTGTGCCTCTATCCGGTTTATACCCTACTGATGCGTCTGTGGTGTGCCGTAGCACTTTTGAATGAAATATTCCGGCGCGGCCATGAAGAGAGCAGCATGGCGCCATGGTGGGTTCTGAAACGAGGAAACAAATTCTGATGAAAGTCACATTCACCCCCCCTAAAAAACAGGATGCCACCTCGGAACAGGGGATCCGAGTATTGTATGCCCCCGCGAAACGGATGGCATTCAAGGTGCGATGGTATCTGATCCTGATACTGGCCTTCAGTCCTGTCATCATACTGCTCTGGTATCTGGGACGAGAGTGGTGGCTAACTCAAGCACCAGCCATTATCACGACAGAGCCCCAGTTGGTGGTGGCCAATGGCGATGGCTTTATCCGCAATATCTACATGACACCGGGACAACCCGTCTCACAGGGGGATGTCTTGATGCAGTTTGAATCCCCTACACTCAATGTAAATATTGAGGCGCGCAAAGCCCGTTTGAAGGCGATTGTACTTAACAAGCAGCTCGACGAGCTTGAGATACTGCGCATCCTTGATGGACAAATCAGCATTGCTGAACGAGGCTCCCGTGAGCAGGAAGCTATCTACAAAGAATATGCAAACTACCGGCAGCAGAAACTGGTATCCAGCGCTGAATACGCCAGCGTTCTTCTGAGCTGGACACAGTCACTTATCGCGCTGCAAAAAGCCAAGGTAGACAAAACGCAACACATCTTACAAGTCAAAGAAGATCACCTGACAGGACCACTGGCCAGTGCTCGCCACTCTCTAGAACAGGAGTTGACGGAGATGGAAACCATGGCTATGCAGCAACAACCAGTAGCGCCTACCAGGGGCAAGGTCTCCGATGTGCTAGTACAAGCAGGGGACTGGGTCTTCTCGGGGGCTCCACTTGCGCTGATCTCCAAACGTGAGGATCCTCTAGTCCTTGCCTATGTGCAGCCCAAGTATTTGTCATCCATGGAGACGGGTCACAGGGCCATCGTCAAGTTACCCAGTGGTGAGCGTCTGGCAGCCAGAGTAGCTAGACCGGTCGAGCTAGCCGACAAATTGCCAGCACAATTGGCCGCTCCGTTTGAAGGGGAGAAAGCAACGCTCAAAGTAGCACTATCATTGGATGATAAGTTACCGCTCAGTCTTCAAGTTGAGGGGCTACCAGTCACAGTGCTATTTGATTGAGTCAAGGATTCAGCTCTAGGACGCAAGGGCCAGCCATATAGAAAGGTGGCTTCGTCTATGATTTTGACGAGTTTACACGTTGCTGCGATTACCTAGGAGGTTAATCAATAGCAGGAGCTCATGTACAGGATCTTTAGCGGCAACCAATTGAAATAGATATAAAAAGGCTTCGTTTGTGATCTGATTTTATCGCCAAACGGCGTTGTTTCCCAAATCAACCATCAAGCCACACCTGCCCCAGCCCCAAGTGACCGCTACACTCGGGGCTTTCTGAGAGGCAGGCCAAAGGTATTCATAGATGGTCGCC
>NZ_CDDK01000039.1 GCF_000820225.1 Aeromonas veronii bv. veronii | reverse complement strand
GAGCGACGGTGATACCCCGATATCTTCTTCCAGTACGCCAACCCTTCTTTGCGCATCACCAGCACGGCCTCATTTCTTGGGTGCGCCTTTTTCCAGAGCCCTGCATTCTTGCGAGGCGGGATACAGGCTGTCGCCCCTTTGCGCGAGATAAGCTGATGGCTGGCTTTGCTGTCGTAGGCGCCATCCGCATAAACACATCCCAGCTTGCGCCGCAGAGGGTTGAGCAAGGTCGGCAACACCTCGGCGTCATGGACATTTTCCAACGACACTTCCGCCGCCACGATATCGTGGGCCACCGGGTCTACCGCCAGATGCAACTTGCGCCACACTCGCCGCTTCTCGGCGCCGTGTTTTCTGACCTTCCACTCGCCTTCACCAAACACTTTCAGACCCGTCGAGTCGATAACTAGGTCGGTAATGCGCCCCTTGGGGGGGCTGCCGATAGGCCACCTTCACTGTGCGTGCGCGCTTGCTGACACAGCTGTAGTCGGGGGCACACAGCGGCACATTCATCAGCTCAAGCAGCGAGTCGAACAGGCCCTGTGTCGCCCACAGGGAGAGGTTGAAAATCCCTTTGAGCATCAGAAAGGTACAGATGCTCTGGTCGGTGTAGAGCTGGCTGCGCCCCCGCCGCCCATGATGGTCGTGGTGAAACCAGTTGCTCATGGCCTCGGCATCAACCCAGAAGGTGAGTGAACCACGATTAATCAAAGACTTGTTGTATGTTGGCCAGTTGGTGATGGGTTGAAGCGGCGTGCCCATGATGCAGACTTGAAGAGGAT
>NZ_CDDK01000038.1:30840-63823 GCF_000820225.1 Aeromonas veronii bv. veronii | reverse complement strand
CGGCCCCCGCAACCAACTTTCTGTACGTTCCCTTCCTGCATTGCCAGTTATTGAACAATCCTTCTTGATGCTCGTCACCATCTGGTGATTGCTGCTATTTTTGACGCTTTTTCAAGACCAAAACTGGTCGTATCAACCATTTGTTGGGTATCATCAGGTATCTCTTCATGGATGAGGCACGCGCCTGTGATCACTCCCTTCACCTATCTTCCTCCTGCTATTGAAAGCCGGGATGCCACGCTGGCCGAAGCCCTTGCCCAAGGGCTGCCGTTGCAACTGCTGCTGATCGCCGAAGAGCAGAAGGAGTCCTTGCTTTCGCTGCCCGCTCTTGCAGGTCTCCAGACCCAGCTTGCGCTGGGGAAAAAAGCGCCCTTTACCCTGATGCACGGCAATACCCTGTTGCAGGTGATGTTTGTGGCCGGCAGCGTGACGCGGGATCACCGCCTCTATAAACAGATCCGAGGCTGGATTGCTCCTCTTTCTGGGCTCAATGTGGAGCGGCTTGGGCTGCATCTGGAAGGTTTTTCTCCCTCCGAGCGAGTGATGCTGGCCGAAGTGATGTTGTCAGCCCTGCTTGCCGCCAATATTTCGTTGCCCACCAGCAAGCGCCGCAGTGAAAGCAGCTGGAGCTATCAGCAGATCAAGGTTTCACCCGCGGTGGTGCTGGACTTGGCGCGCCTCTACAGCGAAGCGGGGGGCAACGGGCT
The DNA here is from genome assembly GCF_000820225.1 of Aeromonas veronii bv. veronii. Classification (GTDB taxonomy): domain Bacteria; phylum Pseudomonadota; class Gammaproteobacteria; order Enterobacterales; family Aeromonadaceae; genus Aeromonas; species Aeromonas veronii. The sequence continues at coordinate 63,116 of NZ_CDDK01000038.1, read as the reverse complement.
GGCTCGCCATCTGGCGGTATTGCCTGCCTCCGAGCTGACGGCCGCCAGCTATCGCGAGTTTGTCAGCAAGCTGGCGCAAGATGAGGGGTGGCAGTGCCATCACTATGATCAGGCGCAGCTGGCCGAGCTGGGGGCGGGGGCGTTTCTGGCCGTTGCTCGTGGCTCGGAAGACAATCAGGGGGCTATGGTCAAGCTCAGCTACTATCCACCCAAACCGGTGCGTCGCATTGCGTTGGTGGGCAAGGGGATCTGCCACGACTCTGGCGGTTACAACCTCAAGGTCTCTGGCAGCATGTATGGCATGCATCTGGACATGGGGGGCAGCGCGGTGGCGCTGGGGGCCCTCTACGCTATCAGCCGAGCTCAGCTACCCTATGAGGTACACTGCTGGCTGGCCATTGCCGAGAACCATATCGGCCCTCACGCCTATCGCCCCGGCGAGGTGGTGACTGCCATCAATGGCACCTCCATCGAGGTGGTCGATACCGATGCCGAAGGGCGAATGGTACTGGCCGATACCCTGGCGATGGCGGTGCAGGATACCCCGGATCTGCTGCTCGATTACGCGACCCTGACCGGGGCCTGCAAACGGGCGCTGGGTAGCCGCTACAGCGGCGTCTTTACCAATCGCAGCGAATGGATGACATCGCTGGTCAATCTGGGTCAGCGCAGCGGTGAACGAGTCTGGCCCTTCCCGCTTGATGACGATTACGACGACAACATCGAAAGCGAGTGGGCGGATCTGTTGCAATGTGCGCCGGGCAGTTCGCCGGATCACATTGATGCGGCCCGTTTCCTCGCCCACTTCGTGCCCGAGCAGACCCCCTGGCTGCACTTCGACCTGAGCGGTTTTCGCAACAAGGGGGGCAATGGGGTGGTCTCCAGCGAAGTGACCGGCTTCGGCGTGCGTCTCACGCTGGATCTGCTGGCCAGCCCGCTTGGCAGAGTTGGTCGCCAAGCCTCTGAACAATCTGAATGATAACAAGGAGTTCTGTGAAACAACCAAGCTATGACTGGGTGCTGTTCGATTTGGATGAAACCCTGCTCGATTTTCCGGTCGCCTCCGCGCTGACGCACACCTTGCAGATCTATGGCGTACAGGCTGATGACGCCAGCATGGCGCAGTACCACGCCCTCAACCACGGGCTCTGGCAGCAGTACAACGACGGCGAGATCGATGCAACGGCGTTGCAGCAGACCCGCTTCTCCCTCTTTGCCCAGCAGGTTGCCGCCGATCCCATGGCGATGAACAACACCTTTCTGGAGCAGATCATTGCCCTTAGCATGCCTCTCGAAGGGGTGGTCGAGACCCTGCAGCAGCTGCGCAGCAAGGTGCGGATGGGGATCATCACCAATGGTTTCAGCGTGCCCCAGCGGGGGCGGCTCGGCAAACTGGGCTGGAGCGAGTGGTTCGAGCCGCTGGTGATCTCCGACGAAATTCGGGTGACCAAGCCGGCGCCAGCTATTTTCCAGCACACCCTCTCCCTGATGGGGCAGCCGGATCCTGCGCGGGTGCTGATGGTGGGGGATAATCCGAAAACCGATATTGCCGGGGCGGCGGCGCAGGGGCTGGCAACCTGCTGGTACAACCCGGCGCGGCAAGCGGGCGAGTGCGATGCCACCCACGAAATCCACCACTTCGCCCACCTTGCCGACATTGTGCTGGGACGCTGATAGTCAGGCTTAACCCATCACGTTATCGGTGACCAAAGCGTCCTGGCAAGTTGCAACCAGGGTTGTTTGAGACAGGATTGGGTTTGCTTGAGACAGTAAGGGGAGCTGATGCTCCCCTTACTTATGAGTGTTTTCCTGTGAATGCAGGGATCTGAACTGATAGCGATCGAGGATCTGCTGATAGTCGGGACTCTGTTTCAATTGATCGATAGCCTGATTGATCCGCTGCAGTTGCGCCTCAGTAGTGCTCTCTTTGCTCAGCATCAGGTGAACCGGCGTGACTTCGATACGCAGCAGGGTATGCAGCTGATCCTGCGCTTCATCCTTACCCTGCCACCCCTGCAGTCCGTGGGGATCCAGAATAAACCCCTGGATCCGTCCCCCTTGCAACATCTTCAGCAGCTGATCCAGCCGCAGGCGCATCTGCAAGCGAGGCTGCAGCTCGTGCCTTGCCATCAACAGGCGGAAGGTATTGCCGTAATCAAAGCCCTTGAGCACCCCGATATGGAAGTCGGGGGTGTTGATCAACTGCTCGAGGGTGGTGATCCCGCGCCAGCGTTCGACATCTTGCCGACGGATGATGATGGCCGTCTCCTCTTCCCGATAGGGGTGGCTGAAGCGGGCATATTGCTGCCGCTCGGCGGTGATATTGGCTGACATGGTCAGCTGAACCGTGCCGAATTTCAGCTCGTGCAGCACGCGAGCCCAGGGCATTTCATTGAATTTGGCCTGATAACCGGCCCGCAGGAAGATGGCATTGAGTAGCTCCACATCCAGTCCGCGGAGCTGTTGCTGTTCATTGCGATAACTGAAGGGCTGCCAGTCGACCCAGCCCACGACCAATGACTCCTGTGCCGTAGCCTGGCAACACAAACACCATAACAACAAGAGTCTGTACACAACGCATACCCTCGAACAGGCTGATACGGTTGAGTATTGGACAGGAACGACGGAGTAACCAGTGCTGAGGGTTGAGCGGATGCACAGATGTGCATCCCTCACAGTTCGTGGGCGTGGAATCCCTTGCGATAGCGGGTTTCACAGCGCGGGCAGCGTTGCAGGGTCGGATCCTGTTCCAGCTGTTCGATGGACAGTGGCTCTTCACAATCGGAGCAGAGGCCATAGAGGCCGAGATCCATCTGGCAGAGTGCTGCATCGATCCGCTTGAGGCGGGCCACGCTCTGCTCAACCTTCGGCAGATCCAGCCGGCTGGTCAGTTCCACCAGTTGATCCTGCTCGCAGTGACCGACCTGCTCGGCCCACTCGTCACGGCGGCAGGCTTTAAGCTGACCGATCAGCGTTTCTCGTACTTGGGCCCAGTCTGACAGCAGGCGATTACGCCAGACAGTCAACTGTGCTTGCGTCATTTCACACACATTATCCCCCACAGGACAGACGACAGATTCGGGGCAGTATAGGGATCCGATAACTTTATCAAGATGATATGCGTCAAGTTAAACGTGGTTAGCTGTGGCTTTTGGCTGCTTGCAGCAGGGCATCGCGGATCGGATCCGTCTCTTTGAGCACCCGGATCTCCTGAAACAGCAGGTCCGCTTCGGGATATTCCCGCTTGAGATAGCTGAACCACTGTTTGATGCGGCTGGGGTAGTAGTCGGCTTTTTCGCTGGCCAGATCCTGCTCGGTATAGCTCACCATCAACTGCAGCACCTCGGCCCAGCTCATGTGCGGGCAGCCGGTTTTCATCACGTTGGCCAGATTGGGCAGGGAGATGGCGCCGCGCCCGACCATCAGGGCATCGCAACCCGAGACCCTGGCGCAGGCGAGGGCATCTTTGTGATCCCAAATCTCGCCGTTGGCGGTGACGGGGATGGGCAGGGCGCGGCGAATGGCATCCACATACTCCCAGTGGGCGGGGGCCTTGTAGCCTTCGCGCTTGGTGCGGGCATGAACGGCCAGCTCGTTGGCGCCCCCCTGGAAGACCGCCTGAGCGTTCTCCAGATAGAGATCCTTGTCGTCGTAACCGAGGCGAATTTTGGCGCTCACCGGCAGATGGGCAGGCACCGCCTCGCGCACCGCCTTGACGATGCGGTAGATGGTCTCGGGCTCTTTGAGCAGCACCGCACCGCCCTTGCTCTTGTTGACCGTAGGGGCGGGACAGCCGAAGTTGAGATCGACGCCGGGGGAGCCCAGCTCGATGGCGCGCAGGGCGTTCTCGGCCAGCCACTCGGGGTGTTGCCCCAGCAGTTGTACCCGCACCGGGGTGCCTGCGCGGGTTTTGCCATCTTGCAGCAGTTCAGGGCAGAGGCGGTAGAACACCTTGGCGGGCAGCAGCTGATCGACGACCCGGATAAACTCGCTCACGCAGAGATCGTAATCATTGACGGAGGTGAGTACCTCCCGCATCAGGTGATCCAGTACCCCCTGCATGGGGGCCAAAATAACGCGCATAACGGCTTTCCGACGAGAGTGGCAAGAAAAAAGAGCGCAGATTGTAGTGGGGTTGCGGCCCGCTGTCAGCACCCGCTCAAACTCTGTTAGGCTAGAGGGAGATAAATCACGCAAGGAGAAGGAATGAAGCGTTGGTGTCTGATGGCGCTCGGGTGGCTGGCATTTGCCACCGGTATCGTGGGCATTGTGCTGCCGCTCTTGCCGACTACCCCCTTCATGTTGCTGGCTGCCGCCCTGTTTGCCCGCTCGTCGCCCCGTTTTCATCGCTGGTTGCTGACCCATCCCTGGTTTGGCCCGCCCATCGTGGATTGGCAGCAGTATCGCGGCATTCGTCGTCAGGCCAGACGGCGCGCCATTATCTTCATTTTGCTCACCTTTTCGGTGTCGCTGGCGGTGGTGCCACTGCTGTGGGTCAAGGGGCTGCTGGTTGTCATAATGGTGATCCTGCTCACCTGGTTAATGCGCCTGCCGGTGCTGGAGCCAGTTGCAATGGTGAAGTGAAGTCCCTAAGCTATTGCAGCAATAATGCTATGGAGTCGGCCTGTCATTTTTGCGTGACAGGCTTTTTTATTTCCCGCAGAAGGGAATTGAGAAAAAATGGCCACCCCTGGGTCAAAAAAATAAGCGGTCAACACATGAATCCGGAAACCCTGAAATTTATCGAAGCAAGCATCAAGACCATTCCCGACTATCCGAAGCCGGGCATTCTGTTTCGTGACATCACCAGCCTGATCGAGAACGCCGAGGCCTTCAAGGCAACCATCGATCTGCTGGCCAATCATTATCGTGATCAAGGGATCACCAAGATTGTTGGCACCGAGGCTCGCGGCTTCATCTTTGGCGCGCCGGTTGCCTATGCCATGGGGCTGGGCTTCGTGCCGGTCCGAAAGCCGGGCAAGCTGCCGCGCGAAGTGATCGAGGAGTCCTATGCCCTCGAGTACGGCACCGATACCCTGCAACTGCACACCGATGCCATCGTGCCCGGTGACAAGGTGCTGGTCGTGGACGATCTGCTGGCGACCGGCGGTACCGTTGATGCGACCGTCAAGCTGATCCGCCGTGCTGGTGGTGAAGTTGCCGATGCGGCTTTCATCATCTCCCTGCCGTCTCTGGGCGGCGATGCCCGCCTGACTGCCGCTGGCATCAAGGTGGTCTCACTGGTCGAGCTGGCCGGCGAGTAATGCCTCTTCGGCCTGATCCTCTGCATCGGGCCTGCATTGAACCGATGCCCTTGCGGGCATCGGTTTGAAAATCAAGCGATCCCTCCCGCTCTGACCGATAGCCGATACAGCCAGCCCGCCATTTGTGTTAGCATCCGGCCTCAATGCCCTGTCTTCCCTGCATGATGGATTTATGAGCTATCAGGTTCTGGCGCGTAAATGGCGCCCCCATACGTTTGAACAAGTGGTAGGCCAGCAACATGTGCTGACCGCCTTGACCAACGCCCTGGATCAGGGACGGCTGCATCACGCCTATCTGCTGAGCGGTACCCGCGGGGTCGGCAAGACCACCATCGCCCGTATTCTGGCCAAGAGCCTCAACTGCGAGCAGGGGATCAGCAGCCACCCATGCGGTGTCTGCGATACCTGCCGCGAGATCGATCAGGGCAACTTTGTCGACCTGCTGGAGATTGACGCGGCGTCGCGAACCAAGGTGGAAGATACCCGCGAGCTGCTCGACAACGTGCAGTACCGCCCGGCCCGTGGCCGCTTCAAGGTCTACCTCATCGATGAAGTGCACATGTTGTCGCGCCACAGCTTCAACGCGCTGCTGAAAACCCTGGAAGAGCCGCCCCCCTATGTGAAGTTTCTGCTGGCCACCACGGATCCGCAGAAGTTGCCCATTACCATTCTCTCGCGCTGCCTGCAGTTTCATCTGAAGAGTCTGGATCAGACCCAGATTGCCAAGCAGCTCGAATGGGTGCTGGATCAGGAGGGGCAGCCCTTCGAACCACGCGCCCTGCTGGCCCTGGCCAAAGCCGCCGACGGCAGTATGCGAGATGCCCTGAGCCTGACCGATCAGGCGCTGGCCCACGGCAATGGTAGCGTGCGCCTCGAGAGTGTGCTGGCGATGCTGGGCACGCTCGATCACCGCCATCTGCACCAGCTGCTGGAAGCCATTTTGCGGCAAGATGCCCCCGCGACCATGGCCAAGATCACCGAGATCGCCACCCTGGGCCCCGATTTTGATCAGCTCCACGCCGAGCTGGAAGGTTTGCTCCATCGCATCGCCATGGCACAGCTGCTGCCTGCCTGTGTGCAGGAACAGGGTGCGGATGCCGATTCCCTGCTGCAACTGGCCAAGGCGATGAGCCCGGAAGAGGTGCAGCTCTGCTACCAGATCGTGCTGGGTGGCCGTAAAGATCTGCCCTGGGCCCCCGATGGCCGCACCGCGCTGGAGATGACCTGCCTGCGGATGCTCGCCTTCTCCCCAAGGCGCGATGCCCTGCATCCGGCCAGCCTCACTGCGTTGCCCCCGTCAATGACGAGCAGTGCGGCAAGCAGTGCCACTCCGGTAGCCTCCTTGCCGGGAAAGCGCCCGGCCGCTGAATCGGCCGCAGTGGCACCGATCAGCGGCGCCGTGCCTGCACCGCTAGCCAGCCCTGTTGCCAGCACGCCTGTTGCTACCAGTGCAGTGCCCGCGGTTGATGTCTCCCTGCCTGCGATGACGGATGACATCGGCAACCCCGCCGATAGCGAGGAGGAGGCGCAAGCCGTCGAGCTGTTCAGCCAGCAGGATGAGCTGCTGCGCGAAGCCGCAGGCATGGGGTATCAACCCGAGCCCGCGTTACCCCATGTGCAGCCCGATGTGTCTGCGCACTCGGTTGCACAGCCCGCAGATGCTGATGAACAAGCTTCTGCCGCTGCCTACGCGGACCATTCCCGTGGCGAGTCGCTGACTGCCAGCATCGAGCCCGCGCTCGAACCGACAGCAACGCCGGTTAGCGCACCTGAAGCTGTTTCAGCGGTGTCGAGCATGCAGAGCCTGCTTGGCAAGCGAAACATGCTGCGCAGCCGCCAGCGTGGTCAGGATGCCCCGGCGGCGCCCGCACCGCGCGCAGTGCCGGTTGCGCCAGCTAAACCTGTAGCGCCCGCTGCTGCACCGGTCGTCACCCAACAGTCAGCCCCGGTCAGCCAACCTACCGGGCAGGGGATGGCGACGATGGGGCACTATGATGATCTGCCGCCAGTGGATCTCTATGGCGACGGTTACGAGCCGCAGGGTGACAACGGGGAATACGAAGAGTATCTCAATCAGGGCTTTGCCGGGCAGACTCCGGTGATGAGCCATGCCCCCGTCACGGCACCGGCCCAGCCAACCGATCTGCCACCTTGGGATCTCGACGGGCAGCCGAGCTATCGACCCGGCGAGCGCAGCGCTGCGGCGCCTGCGGTGACGCCCGCCCCAGCGACCCAGCCACCCGTTGCCACCACGGCGGTGGCTGCTACCCCTGTGACTCAGGATGAGCCCGTTCAGCCGGTGATGGAGACCATCGACTGGGATGAGCTCGAGAGCGACAGCGAGCCGCAAGAGGGAGAGGCGACTCGCCTTATCCCCTCCTCGCTGCTCAATGGTTGCGGCGATGCTTGGGCCGAGTTGATCGCCCACACTCAGGTGGGAGGGCGGCTGCGCCAGCTGGCCATCAACTCGGTGATGACGCGGGAAGGGGACAAGGTACTGCTAACCCTCAAGCCCGAGCAGCGCCATCTGGTGAGCGACAAGGCGCGCGCCGATCTGGCCGAGATCATTGGGCCTGCGCTGGGTCAACCGGTGCAGGTCGAGGTGACGCTCGGTGTGGTGCCTGACAAGGAGACTCCCCTCGAGATCGAACACCGCCTTTATCTCGGGGTGCGCGAGCAGGTGACCCGGGATCTGGAGCAGGATCCCAACGTGCAGTTTTTAGTTCAGCGGTTTGGTGCCGTGCTTCATCACGAGAGCATCGAGCCCCTCAACCGCTAAATTCCGTGGCCGGGAGCTTGCTTCCGGTTGAAAAGCAGTTTGGCTGTCCCCATCTAGGACAGACAAGCCCACAGCCCGGCGCTGGATGCCGGATTTCAAGACGAGAGACGACATATGTTTGGTAAAGGTGGAATGGGGAACCTGATGAAACAGGCCCAACAGATGCAAGAGCGTATGCAGAAGGCGCAGGAGCAGCTGGCTCAGATGGAAGTGACCGGTGAAGCCGGTGCAGGCATGGTCAAGGTCACCATGACCGGTAGCCACAGCGTCCGTCGCATCGAGATCGACCCCTCCCTGATGGAAGATGACAAGGAGCTGCTGGAAGATCTGGTTGCTGCCGCTTGCAACGATGCCGTGCGTCGTGTGGAAGAGCAAAACAAGGCCAAGATGGGCGAACTGACCGGTGGCATGCAACTGCCGCCAGGCTTCAAGATGCCCTTCTAAGGCGACTCTCCCCGCGCATTCTTGCTCCCTTGTCGCTGGCCATTCGGGTCACGGCAAGGTGGACGGCCGAGAGACCCAAAGACGCAGCGTTATTGCTCAGGCGATACGCTGCGTTTTTTTATGGGCGCCATGCTGGCGCGGGCGGGCTCTAACTATCCCTTCTGGGGAGAGGTTGCCACAGCGAAGGCCGATTACGCCATGAAACGCAGCGCCTTGTATAGGCGGCGCTATTTGTCGATACCCGCTATCGGATATCCCGGTTTGGCGTGGCCGGGCGGGATCGGCATAATGGCGGCTTGCCGTATCGAGGAGATTGTATGAAATATATCGGAGCCCACGTCAGTGCGGCCGGTGGGGTGGAGAATACCATCGCCCGCGCCCAGGCCATCGGGGCCAACGCGTTTGCCCTCTTTACCAAGAATCAACGTCAGTGGCAGGCGGCGCCCTTGTCGGATGCCACCATCCGTGCCTTCAAGGCGGCTTGTGACAAGGCCGGTTTTCTGCCGGAGCAGATCCTGCCCCACGACAGTTACCTCATCAATCTGGGCCACCCGGATCCCGATGGTCTGGCCAAATCCCGCGATGCGTTTCTTGACGAGATGAAACGCTGCGAGCAGCTGGGGCTCTGTTATCTGAACTTCCACCCCGGTAGCCATCTCAAGCAGATCCCTGAGGCGGCCAGCCTCAAGTTGGTGAGCGAGTCCATCAACTGGGCGCTGGAGCGCAGTGAAGGGGTGACGGCGGTGATTGAGAATACCGCAGGGCAGGGGACCAACCTCGGCTGGTCGTTCGAGCACCTCGCCACCATCATCGAGGGGGTGGAGGACAAGAGCCGGGTCGGGATCTGTTTCGATACCTGCCACGCCTTTGCCGCGGGTTACGATCTGCGCACCGCAGAGAGTTGCGCTGCCGTCTTTGCCGAGTTCGACCGTACGGTGGGTTTTCACTATCTCAAGGGGATGCATATCAACGGCGCCAAGTGTACCTTCGGCAGCCGGGTCGATCGCCACCACAGCTTGCGGGAGGGCAATCTGGGGGAGGCAGTATTCCACCACATCATGAATGATGAGCGCTTCGATCGCATTCCGCTGATCCTCGAGACCATTGACGAGTCCATCTGGGGCGAGGAGATCAGCTGGTTGCGCAGTCTGGCGAAGTGATACTCAGAAGCGAATCAAAGAGAGGGAGCCGTGGCTCCCTCTCTGCTTTTTCCGTCATTGGCGGGCGGGCGTGCCAGCGGCGCTCCGAGCGCGCGTTACTCTGCGCGGCTCACCTCGGCATCCTTTACCTGAGCCCGGCAGAAGTGGATAAAGTGGCGCAGGGAGGTGGAGTGGTACTTCTGCTTGTGCCAGATAAGGGAGAGCTGGCGAGGGAAGCGGCGGGAGAGGGGCAGGGCGAGCAGCCGCCCATCTGCCAGGCGATCCGAGGCTGCCAGCCGGGAGATAAAGGAGATGCCAAGCCCCTTCTCCACCGCCAGCATCACCGCCTCCAGGGTGTTGAGTTCAAGCCCTGGTTGCCAGCGGGGCAGCTCGGGCTGGATCTGCTGGATAAATTGCTCGCGGCTGCCCGATTGTGCTTCACGCAATACCCAGGTCTCGCCCCCCAGACGGGAGAGGGAGAGCTCCTTCTTGTTGGCAAGCGGGTGCCCGGGTGGGGCCACCACCAGCATCTCGTCCTGCAGCCAGGGTTCGGCGAGCAGGTCGGGGTGGTGGTTCTCCCCCTCGATCAGTGCCATATCCAGCTCGAAGTTGGCCAGCGCATGGCAGAGCAGGTGAGTGTTGTTGATGGTCACCTTGGGGGGGAGCCCCAGCTCCTGTTTGCTGCTGGCGAGCAGGGTAGGGAGCAGGTAGTTGCCGATGGTCTGGCTGGCACCAAGGCGCAGCTGGCCGCTCGGTTCGGCATCGGGACTGAACAGGTTCTCGATATCCTGCATCCGGGTCAGCAGCTCTTCGGCGGCCGGTTGCAGCAGGCGCCCTTCGTTATTGAGCTGCAATCTGGGGTGAATGCGGTCAAACAACGGGGTGGAGAGCTGGCGCTCCAGCTCCTGCAGCGACTGGGAGACGGCCCCCTTGCTCAGGCAGAGCTCGTTGGCGGCAAGGCCAAGGTTTCCATAGCGGGCAATGGTGGCGAACACTTTCAGCTGCTGCAGGGTCAGTTTCATCGTGTTTGGTTTTCCTGAATGATTGATTTAATTCATTTAGATATCGTAAACGATAAGGGGCTATTATCCTATCGCCATAGTCATCAATAGAAAGGTGTCATCATGATCGCAAGAACCCGTAAATCACTGGCTGCCGCCCCAACCCCTATGGCGGGTCTGGCGCTGGGCATCGCCAGCCTTGGTTGGTGTTGGGAAAATGCCGGTCACTTCGATGGCCGGATGCAACTGCTGGGCGCTGCCATTGCGGCCGTGCTGCTGGTGATCCTGACCTTCAAGTTTCTGCTTCACCCCCGCCTGCTGTTGCAGGATCTCGCTCACCCCGTAGTCGGCAGTGTGGTTCCGACCTATGCCATGGGCACCATGGTGGTCTCCAAAGCGCTCGGTATGATTGCGCCGCAAGCGGGTGAGGCCCTCTGGCTGTTTGCCGTGGCGGTTCACCTGCTGTTCCTGGCCACTTTTATCTGGCATCGCGCCAAAGAGTTTGAAATCCACCACATGGTGCCGAGCTGGTTCGTGCCGCCAGTGGGCATCATCGTGGCTGACGTCGCCTTCCCGGGCGGTCAGTTTGCCCCGCTGGCCAACGGTCTGCTCTGGTTCGGGATCATCTGCTATGGCCTGATGCTGCCGCTGATGCTCTATCGCCTGATCTTCAGCCATGAAGTGCCGGATGCCGCCAAACCGACCATCGCCATTCTGGCGGCTCCTGCCAGCCTCTCTCTGGCCGGTTACCTGACCGTCAGCCAGGAGCCGTCACTGCTGCTGGTGGCCGTGCTGTTGGGGATTGCCATCCTGATGACCGGTATCATCTATCTGGCCTTCATCAAACTGCTGCGTCTGCCCTTCTCGCCGGGTTATGCCGCCTTCACCTTCCCGCTGGTGATCGGTGCCACCGCTCTGTTCAAAGTGGCTCATCTGGTTGAAGGGTTTGCGCAAGGGAGTCACTACGTTGAGCAGATCAGACTGCTGGCCCACTTCGAGCTGGGGGTGGCTACCGTGATCGTCGGGTATGTGGCACTGCGTTACCTGATGTTTTTTCTGCCGCAGCGTAATACCGAAATGAATAACGGCATGGCCCGCCAGGGGGCTCACCGATAAATCTTGATGATGTGACATCGGGAAATGGATAAGCAGTGCGCTCCGAGAGCGACGGGATAAACGACCAGTCATACGATGGATGGACAAAGAGCCTCCACCCTGGTTGTGTAACGAGCAAAATGCCCCGCAGTGCGGGGCATTTTTTTATGGTTTTTTGATGTGGCGCCCGTGGCGGGCTATTTGCCATGGATTTAACTGGTATTACCTGTCAGGACGACTACAATGCAGCACCACTTTTTCGCTCGACCCCAATACATGTCGTCCCAAGATCCCGTATTTGACTCCTCTTTTGAAGCCCGTTTTCTGCATCCCCGCTACTGGTTCAGCTGGCTGGCGCTCGGCGTGCTGATGTTGCTCGCCTTTGTGCCGGTGCGATTGCGCGACCGTTTGGCCGAAGCCTTGGCTCCGCTGGTGTTTCGTATCTCGAAAAAACAGATTTATATCGCCAGAACCAATCTGGAGATCTGCTTCCCGGATAAGAGCCCGGAAGAGCGGGATGCCATTGCACTGACCTCGATCCGGGTCGGCCTCAAGAGTCTGTTGGGATTTGGCGAGTTCACCATGCGCAGTCAGCGTTATCTGATGAGCCGGATGCAGGTGATCGGTTGGGAGCATATTGAGGCGGAGCGGACGGCCGGCCGTCCGGTGATCCTGGTGGTGCCCCATACCTGGCCGGTGGATGCCGCCGGTTACTGCTTCACCCAGCGCGGGGTGCCCATGTGCACCATGATGAAACGGGCGCGCAATCCGGTGTTTGATTGGCACCTCAACCGTGCACGAGCCAAGAACGGTTGCCGCGTCTATGAGCGCAGCGCCGGGATCAAGGCAGTGATCAGGACCATCAAGAGCGGTCGCAGCTTCTTCTATCTGCCGGATCAGGATCATGGCCGCGAGAAGAGCATCTTCGCCCCCTTCTTTGGCTATCCCAAAGCGACCCTGCCTGCCTTGCCCCGTCTGGTGCAGGTCAGTGGCGCCAAGGCGGTGCCGCTGCTCGCCTGCTATGACGAAGCGAACCACTGCTACCGGCTGGAGATTGAGGCACCGTTCGACAACTATCCCACCGAGGATGTGATGGCCGATACCTGTCGCATGAACGACATGGTGCAACAGCAGCTGATGCGCCATCCGGGCCAGTATATGTGGTTCCTCAAGATCTTCGATACCCGTGAAGATCAGGAGGGGCTGGATGGCCTTTACGAGGCGGGGATCCAGCGGATCCGCAAGGGATTGTCGCCCCACGGCTGACCCAGAATTTGGATTGATTGAAATGGCCCCAGGTGGGCCATTTTTTATGATAACTAGTCTGATCAGTGCCTTGCAGGCTGATGGCCAGCCTCCCCAGGGTAGAAAAAAATGTCAGGATAACTACAATAACCGTTTGTTTTTGATGACTTGATGGCCGCCATGTCTGCGTTAGATCCGGTATTTGATACCTCATTTCATAGCCGCCTGCTGCATCCCAAATGGTGGGGCAGCTGGTGTGCGCTGGGCCTGCTTTCCCTGCTGGCATTTACTCCTGCGAGATTGAGGGATCGCTTTGCCGATCTGGTCTCACCGACCCTGCTGCGTTTTTCGAAAAAGCAGGCCTATATCGCCGATACCAACCTCAAGATCTGCTTTCCCGAGCTGGATGCCGCTGCACGGCAGGCGCTGCTGCTCAAATCGATCCGGGTCGGGCTCAAGACCTTTATGGGCTTTGGCGAGCTCAGCTGGCGCAGCAAGGCGCGGCTGACCCGCCGCATCAAGGTCACCGGCTGGGAGCATGTGCAAGCGGAGCAGGCTGCGGGCCGCCCGGTGATCCTGGTGGTGCCTCATACCTGGGCGGTCGACATGATTGGCCGCTACTTCTCCATGATGGGCATCGAGATGTGCACCATGATGAAGAGCCCGAAAGATCAGGTGTTCGACTGGTACATCAACCGCGAGCGTGCCAAAGGGGGCAAAGTGTACGAGCGCAGCGCCGGGATCAAGCCGGCGATCAAGTCGATCCGCGCCGGTGCCAGTTTTTTTTACCTGCCAGATCAGGATCACGGCCGCGAGGCGAGCGTGTTTGTTCCCTTTTTTGGTCGCCCCAAGGCAACCCTGCCCGCGCTGCCCAAGCTGGTGAAGCTGACTGGCGCCAGGGCCGTGCCCATCTTCGCCAGCTATGACGAGGATGAGGGATGCTATCTGCTGGAGATCGAGCCGCCGTTTGGCCCTTATCCCACCGCCGATCTGCTGGCAGACGTCAACGCCATGAACCGGGTGGTAGAGATGCAGGTGGCGCGCCATCCCGAGCAGTACATGTGGTTTCTCAAGATCTTCGAAACCCTGGAGCATCAGGAGGGGGATGACGGCCTTTATGAAGCGGGGATCCAGCGCATTCGTCAGGGCTTGCCGCCCGAACCTTGAAAATTGGCCCGCTTGCGGGCCATTTTTGTTGGCACAGAAGCCTTTCGTATTTGGTCTGCTGCTGGTGGTTTTTAAGGCGAACGGGTGGACAAAAACAGCGCAAACAGGGGATAACAGGGTGTCTTATGAAAGGGAGAGGCAGGTGAGCGTGCGCGGAGCTATCTTCGAGAGCGGAAATAGGGTAAAAGGGCGGCCATGAAAATTCCAAATCGAATCCAACCTCTGGTTGATGACGGCCTGGTCGATGAGGTCGTCAGCCGGTTGATGAGTGGCAAAGAGGCCGACGTCTATGTGGTGCGCTGCGGCGACGAGATCCGCTGCGCCAAAGTTTATAAAGAGGCGTCCAAGCGCAGCTTCAAGCAAGCCGTGGTCTATCAGGAGGGGCGCAAGGTGCGTAATAGCCGCAGCGCTCGCGCTATGGAGAAGGGCTCCAAGTATGGCCGCAAGCAGCATGAAGAGGTGTGGCAGAACACCGAGGTCGACGCCCTGTTCAAGCTGGCTGCGGCCGGTGTGCGGGTGCCACAGCCCTATGTCTGCCTCGATGGTGTCCTCTTGATGGAACTTATCACCGATGAGGATGGCAATGTCGCGCCGCGCCTCAACGATGTGGCACTCACCCCCGAGCAGGCGGTCATCGATCACCACAAAGTGATCCGCTATGTGGTGCGGATGCTTTGCGCCGGTCTTATCCACGGTGATCTCTCGGAGTTCAACGTGCTGGTGGATGAACAGGGCCCGGTCATCATCGACCTGCCCCAGGTAGTGGATGCCGCCGCCAACAACCAGGCCAAGGCGATGCTGGAGCGGGACGTCAACAACATGCGCAACTACTACGGCATGTATGCCCCCGAACTGCTCAAGACCCGTTATGCCCAGGAGATGTGGGCGCTGTTTGAAGATGGCAAGCTCACCCCCGAGAGCGAGCTGACCGGCCACTTTGAAGAGAGCCGCGCCGCCATCGATCTCGATTCGGTGCTGCAGGAGATTGAGAGCGCCGAGGAGGAGGCCTATGCCCGTCAGGCCCGGATGAAGGCGGAGCAGGAAGACAGCTACTAACGGTCTTGCCACGTCCGCAAAAAGAGCGCCTTCGGGGCGCTCTTTTTATTTCTGCTGCGGCTATGGTCGGCTGGGGCTGGGGCTGGGGGCTAGCTGATACATCTCCAGCCAGTTGCAATTCCCCGGATGGAAGCGCCGCCCCAGCAACACGCCCCCGGCGGCCGTAATGACCTTGCGGGAGGCCAGATTGTCTTGGTCACAGCTGATCAGCACCGGCGCTGTCAGCACCTGTTGTTGTACCCAGCGCAGCAGCACGGTCGCGGCCCCTTCGCCACGGCGAGAGGGGCGGGTTTCGTAACCGATATGACCCAGCCACTGGCGGGTTGCCTCATTGTCACCGTGACGAAGACGCAGGGTGGCGATGATCTCCTCGCCATCGAGGGCAAAATAGGTGGTGGTCGGCAGGTATCCACTGGGCAAGTTGCGCCCTTTGGCGTGATCCAGCAGGCTCTGTAGCCAGCCGTCCGGGTCAAATTGCGCCACCTGATAGAGCGGCTGTCCGTCCTCGGCGCATTCGGTGACATAGCGCCGGTAAGCCGGAGCATCTGCCAGCTTGGCCGGTCGGCACTGCAGAGCGAGCACTGCGCTCATGACAGGAGCGCGCAGGGCTGCAGCGGTTGCGGCTCGTTGTGGTGGAGCTCCTGTACGCAGGCCCGTTGCCTCCCAGCCTGTTTGGCGGCGTAAAGAGCCTGATCCGCGCGCAGGTAGGCCGCTTCAAATCCCTCGTCAGGGTGCAGCGAGGTGAGGCCGATACTGAGGCTGATTGGGCCACCGGCCAGCTCCCGGGTCGCCTCGGCGATCTGCTGTTGCAGGCTGTGGCAGTAGTCGGGTAGGGTCTGCGGGTCCGCCATCAGCAGCAGGGCCAGCTCATCGCCGCCAAGCCGACCGGCCATGCCCTCAGAAGGCAGGGTATTGGCGATCACCCGACCCACGGCCCGCAGCATGGCATCACCGGCGGGGTGGCCGTGGCGGTCGTTGATCTGTTTGAAGTTGTCCAGATCGATCAGCAGCAGCTGGCTGGGGCTCCTCACATCGCGGGCACGCAGGGCCACCTGGCGTTCGAAATAGTGGCGGCTGAACAGGCCAGTCAACTCATCCTGATTGGCGCGCCGCTCCAGCTTGCGCTGGGTGGCCAGCAGGGCTTGCTGTTGGCGGGTGTGGACCAGGCTCAGCAGCAGATAACTGCGGGCGATGGTAAAGAGCAGGCTGAGCAGGATCACAGGCCCGAGCAGCGGGTCGGTGAAGGAGTTGGCCGCCAGCTCCGGCTGCCAGAGGTGTTTGGCGATCCGCAGCAGTTGCAACAGCAGTTGCAGGCCGAGCAGCAGAATGGTAAAGCGCAGCACCCGATAGACAGGGGCCAGCCGCTGGTAGCGCCAGAGCTGCCAGATAAGTAGCGCAATCTGCAGCGAGAGCACGCCGGAGAGCACGATGATCCGGCTGTGCACATCAAAGAGGGGTTGCTGCAGGGCGGTCAGGGCAAACAGGACGAAACCGCCGAGGGTAACGGCGGGCAGCAGCCAGCCCAGTTGGTCGGCTTCACGGCGAAAGAAGTGGCGCATCCCCCGTTCATAGAGCAGGGTGGTCGACATCAACAGCAGGTTGGTGCAGAGAATATTGGCAAGGGAGGCATTTCCCTCAAGGGGGCGCAGCAGCAGGCAGCAAAAAGCCCCCGCGATAACCAGTTCCCCCGCTGACCAGTAGATCAATGCCCTGATCTGGCGATGGGTGTGCCACATGGCGGCGAAAATGGTGGCGACCCCCACATGTGACAGCGTGACGAACAGCACCAGACTCAACAACTGGGCCGAGGAAAACAGACTTGGCATCAAGGGGCTCTCTGGGAAGTCACCTGTGAACGAACAGGCGATGGGGTATCGCCCGCTGGCAGTGGCCGATCACAACATGAATCCAACCTATTATCAATGGGTTAAATGGCCGAATGTGCTCACCTCCGACTTCTTGCACGATGGCAACTGCTGACTCGATTTATCAGAGCGCAAGAGGGCATTTTATTGTCTTGTCAGTCAATTTCGCTGCGTGAAAGGTGGTTGTGTTGGCGGCAGGGTGAACCCAACCGCCAGACGTTGTGCTAATCGCAGGTTGCAGCAGGCAAGCGCATTACTATGGCCTCCCTGTCCAGATGGGTCAGCAGACGGCGCACGTCGTTGAGGCGGATGATCAGGGTAGCGGTGTTGACCAGCGGATGGCACTGCACCTGTTCGGCCTGCCAGATGGCCTCGTCCACCACCAGCTCTACCGCTTTTTCCCTGTCGCGCACCATGGCGAGCAGGGTCACCGATCCCGGGGTGAGGCCGAGCACCGCATCGAGCCGCTCCGGGGAGCCAAAGCTCAGCCGCTTGACCCCGAGCATGGCTGCCAGCGCCTTGAGGTCGACCCGGTGCTCCTCCGGACTCACCACCAGGAACAGCCGCTCGCTTTTCGGGTCGCGCAAAAAGAGGTTCTTGGTCTTGGCGGCGGGCAGGTCGGGCAGCAACTTGCTCGCCTCCTCACAGGTAAACACTGGGGGATGATCAATACGCTGGTAGGGGATAGCCAGCTGATCCAGCAGGGAATAGATTGCCACAAAGACTCCTTTCGTCGGCGAAGAGTGGTCAGAACGGGATGGGCGGGAATAACGTCCGGATCGAGCTTACCAGTTTGACTCCCGCCTCGCAGCCAGCGTGACGATTGCGAGCAGGCACTGTATGAACGTACAATAGTCCCATTCTCGGACAGCCCCTTTACGCTTCATGACTGCAACCCAGCCCACCGTACCCGCCACTCCGCCGCTCGACGGTTTTATCCTGACCCGCCACGGTCGGGACGTGCGCGGCCGCAACGGGCAGCCTGCAACCACCGAAATCGTGATGTGGCTCTGGAGCGCGCAGGGGCCGGTGCGGGTGGTGGTGCCGGGGCAGGAGCCGGTGTTTTTTTTGCCGCAGAGCCATATGGCAGAAGCCGCCGAACTGTTCAAGGGGGCTGGGGTGAGCGGGCGGTTTCGCCGCCTGCCAATGCACACCTTCGACGGTCGCCCCGTGGTGGGCTGCTATTTCGCCACCCTGAGCGCCTTTCACCGCGCCATCGAGCTGCTGCTCATTCGCGGACTGGAGCACTTCGAGGCGGATATCCGGCTGCCGGAGCGCTTCCTGATGGAACGCTTCATCACCGCTGGCGTGCGCTTCGATGGCCGGGCGGTAAAAAAGGGGGGCAAGCAGGGCTACTGGGAGGTGAACGAGGCGCGCTGCGCGCCGCAGGCGGTGACGCCAACCCTCTCCTGGGTGTCGCTGGATGTGGAGTGCGCCATGGACGGGGCCCTCTTCTCGGTCGGTCTTTACAGCGAGCAGGATGCGCGGGTCATCATGATCGGCACCCCGGAGGCGGATGCCGAGAGCTGGGGCACCCAGGTCCAGTGGGTAGAGGACGAGAGCGCCCTGCTGAGTGCGCTGGAGAGCTGGTTCAGCCTGCATGACCCCGATCTGGTCATCGGCTGGAACGTGGTCAACTTTGACTTTCGCCTGCTGCTACGCCGCGCCGAGCTTAACAAGCGGCGGCTGCGGCTCGGGCGGGGGCGCGAGCTCTGCTTCTGGCGCTCGTCACGGGGCGATCCCCAAACCGGCAACGTCATTATCCCCGGGCGCATGGTGCTCGATGGCATCGATACCCTCAAAAGCGCCACCTGGCAGTTTGCCAGCTACAGCCTGGATGCGGTGGCGAGCGAACTGCTCGGCCGTGGCAAGGATATCGAGGATGTGGCCAATCGGGGGGAGAAGATCACCGAGCTGTTCCACTCCGACAAGGAGGCGCTGGCCCGCTACAACCTGGAAGATTGCAAGCTGGTGTGGGAGATCTTCGACTACTGCCACCTTATCCCCTTTGCCATCGAGCGCGCCTCCCTCACCGGCCTTGAGCTGGACAGGGTAGGGGGCTCGGTTGCGGCCTTTACCAACCTCTATCTGCCGCGGCTGCATCGTGGTGGCTACGTGGCCCCCAATCTGCCGGCCGACGGTGGGCTGGCGAGCCCCGGTGGCTATGTGATGGACTCCAAACCCGGCCTCTATCGCCATGTGCTGGTGCTCGATTTCAAGAGCCTCTATCCCAGCATCATCCGCACCTTCTGCATCGACCCCATGGGGCTCATCGAAGGGTTGCAGCATCCCGAGCACGCCATTCCGGGCTTTCGCGGCGCCATGTTCTCCCGCGAGCGGCACTTCTTGCCGGAACTCATCGCCACCCTCTGGGCGGCGAGGGACAGAGCCAAGGCGGCCAGCAACAAGGCGCTCTCCCAGGCCATCAAGATCATCATGAACTCCTTCTACGGCGTGCTGGGGTCGGGGGGCTGCCGTTTCTATGATCCGCGCCTAGCCTCATCCATCACCCTGCGTGGCCACAGCATCATGCAGCAGACCCGCGAGTGGATTGAGGCGAAGGGGTTCGAGGTGATCTATGGCGACACCGACTCCACCTTTGTTCATCTGGGGCGCGAGACCAGCCCCGATGAGGCGGACGAGATTGGCCAGCGGCTGGCGAAGATGATCAACGATAACTGGGCTGCACTGATCAGGCGCGAGTTCGACCTGCCGAGTTATCTGGAGATCCAGTACGAGACCCACTATCGCCGCTTTCTGATGCCCACCATCCGCGGCTTGGAGAAGGGGAGCAAGAAGCGCTATGCGGGGCTGGTTGGCAAGGCCAGTGAGGGGAGTGAACAGCTGGTATTCAAGGGGCTCGAATCGGTGCGCACCGACTGGACCATGCTGGCCAAGCAGTTTCAGACCCGCCTCTATGAACTGGTGTTTCACGATGAAGATCCCAGTGGCTATGTGCGCACCATGGTGGATGAGACTCGTGCCGGTCGTCACGACGATCTGCTTATCTACCGCAAACGGCTACGCCAGAAGCTCGAGGAGTATCAGAAGAATGTACCGCCCCATGTGCGGGCAGCGCGGCTGGCCGATGAGGAGAACCTGCGCCGCGGTCTGCCCCAGCGCTATCAGCATCGGGGCTCCATCGCCTATCTGATGACCCTCAATGGCCCCGAGCCGCTGGAGTACCGGCGCAGCGCCATCGATTACGAACACTATATCGACAAGCAGTTGCGGCCCATTGCCGACGCCATCCTGCCCTTTATCGGCGAGTCATTCGACCGGATCTGTGGTCAGCAGCTGGATCTTTTCTGATTGGTGCAAGATGGCACTTTACTTCCCATAAATACTGGATAAAAATACAGTTATAAATCATGGAGAAGTTTCCTATGCGTCTTGAAATCATCATCGACAGAAAACATCAGATCCCGACCTCGACCATGGAGGCGCTGCGTCAGGAGCTGCTCAAGCAGCTTGGCGAAAAATTTCCCGACATCCATGTGCGGGTCGCGCCGGGCAGTGCCATGGCCCTGACCGTCAGCCGTGCCAGCAAGGAAGACAAAGAGCTGGCCGAAGCCATGGTGCAGGAGGTGTGGGAGAACGCCGACAGCTGGATGCCGGAAGAGAACGTCGCCTCCTGATCCCGCACTGTCAGTGGATAACTCGGGCGTTGGATAAACGGGTTGCGGATAAACGTGCATGCCCGCTACTGATCCGTTGATCCTCGGACAACAAAAAAACGCAGCCAAGTGGCTGCGTTTTTTTGTTGGTGATGAGTTCGCGGTGGCTTGTCTGGCTCTGGGTTGAGCCAGGCCCGTTACAACCCCGCCCAGCTTTTCAGGCTCTGCTGCTGCACCCGGCGATTGGCTTCGCGGATCTCCCCTTTGGCGCGCAGGTCGGCCAGTGCGATAGGCAGTGCGGCGCGGATCTCGTCACTGCTCATTCCGGCTTTGAGGGCCGGGTGATAGGCCATCTTGAGCAGCACATAGTCCAGCCCGGTCAAAAAGCTGTCGATGCTGTTGTCATTGAAGATGGAGGGAAACACCTTGTCCGAGTCGTTGGGCAGCCCCATCACCTGGGTGAACTCCTCCACCACACAGTCGAGAAAGCGACCCTTGGCCCGGCTGTAGTCTACCGGAATGATGATGGTGGCACGGCTGATCTCGTGTTTTGCATTGGTTGCGAAGTTGGCAAGGCAGAGCCCCTCCTTGAGCGCCATCTTGACCGATGGATCGCCCCCCATAGTACGGTTGGCCCAGCTCTTCATCTTGCTGTAGTCGGTCATGATCAGGGTGAGGTTGGGCTTTGCGGCCACCATGCTGATGGAGTGGCCGGTGATGCGGGCCAGATGGGCCGCCTGTACCTTCACCACGTCGGCCTGCAGCGGCTTGTCACCCGACTCGTTGATAAGTTGCAGCCGGATCGGCTGCTGCCAGCGGGCAAAACGGGTCTGCCTGGCTTCGCCATACTCCCGCTCCATGGCGATAGCCATAAAGCTCTCGACCAGATAGCTATCGCTCTGCCAGCGCTCATCGGCCCGGGCGCTGTGGCCCGCGAGCAGAAGCAGCAGCGCCAGCAGCCCGTGTGACGAGCTGCGGGGACGGGCAGCGCGGCCTAAGCTGGTCATTACCAAAGTGGCAATAAAGCGGGTGGCACCAAAGGGGGTTGCGGCAAATGACATGTTTCCTCCCTGAAACGGTTGTCAGTCTAGCGGTTGGCCTTGTCGATATCGCGCCAGGTGAGCCAGAGCCTGAGATCAAACTCCAGTTGATGATAGTCGGGCTCCATGTGCTGGCAGAGCTGGTAGAAGCTCTTGTTGTGAGCCTTCTCTTTGATATGGGCCAGCTCGTGCACCACGATCATTTTCAGGAACGGGGACGGCGCCTCCTTGAACAGGGCGGCGATGCGGATCTCGTTCTTGGCCTTGAGCTTGCTGCCCTGTACCCGGCTGACGTAGGTGTGCAGGCCGAGGGCATCCTTGATCACGTTGATCTTGCCATCGAACACCACCTTTGACAGGGGCGCCGAGCTCTTGAGGTAGCGGTTCTTCAGCTCCATGGTGTAGACAAGCAGCGCCTTGTCGCTCTGGATCTGGTGGCTTTCCGGATAGCGTTTGGCCAGCATCTCCCCCAGCTTGCCTGCCGCAATCAGCTGCTGTACCTGTGCCTTGAGAGGGTCGGGATAGCCGCCCAGATAAGTCAGTTCCGCCATGGTGTTACTCGTTACATCAAAAAGAGCGTCATTGTAGTTATCTCGGGCGGGCTTGCCTACTGCGGGCCGCTGCTGCAAGGGGTTCTGGCGCAAGAAAAAGGGCGGCCATTGCAACAATGGCCGCCCTGCGGGGCGTATTGACGATCAGCGTCGGCGATAGAGACCCGGATCCACCTCTTCGTAGTGGCTGGTCAGGTATTGATAGAAGGCGAGATGGGAAGGGGTGCTCGGTTTTTTCAGCTCCTCGCTCACCCGATCCGGCTTGGCGATGATGAACTTCGGATTCTGGCGCTGGATATCGGCCAGCACTCGCTCGCGCACGTCATAGGGCGGATTGACGTTGGCAAAGAAGAGGTAGGCGGACGCTGGCTGGCGATCGGTCCAGAGATAATATTGCGGCTGGATGCCATCGACCCAGATCTTGTCGCTCGGGACTGTCTCGGCCTTGATGCGATCAACCCGTACCTGCGCGGCCGGATTGAAAGGGCGACCCTTGAGGGTGCCTTCCCAGGCGTTGTTGATCATCAGCAGCAGCATGGCCAGCGTTGCCAGCCAGGGGGTGGCACTGCGCACATCCCAGGCGCGCCAGAGGGGGATGAGGATCAGCACCGGCAGCGCCCACAGCAGGCTGGTACCGAGCACCTCGTTGACCCGCTCGAGGGACCACTCCTTGGTGCTCCAGCCAAAGGCGAGCTGCTGGGCCAGCAGCCAGCTGGCGGTGAGTACCACCAGCGAGATGCAGAGCAGGCCGATGGCATCAGCCTGCTGTTCGCTGCGATCCAGCAATACCGCCAACGGCAGCACTGCCAGTTGCAGATAGAGCACGTCGTAGTGATCGAACACATGGCCGGAGACCGAGTTGGCGATCAGGGTAAACAGCACCCCAAACAGGGTCGCCAGCAGGGCGGGCAGATACCACTCCTGACGGCGGCTCAGCATCAAAATGATGAAGGCGGGCAGCAGCATGATAAGGCCGGTGCGCAGCAGGCCGACGGCGCCCACCATGGGGGAGAAGCCGTTGCCGTAGCTCCCCTCGAAGAAGATGTCGAAGGCGTAGTATTTGAAGGCCGCCAGCAGATCATGCTGCTGGAAGTAGGCGTAAAGCGGGCCGCCAATCAGCGCCAGTCCCAGCAGGCTGGAGATGAGCAGCAGAATGGCGTCACGCCACTTCTCGTGCAGACACCAGTGGCAGAACAACACCAGATACCATGCGCCCCAGAAGGCGCCGTTGTTGGTGCGCATCCAGGCGACGATGGCGAAGGTGAGGGCCGCCACCAGCGCGGGCCACCAGCGAAATCCCTTGTCCAGCAGCAGGGTGATAAAGGCCCACTGGGCGATGAGGGCGAGGTGGAAGGTCCAGTCCTCGGTCATGTTGCCGTAGTAGTAACGGGTGCCGTAGAGAGCCAGCACCGCCAGCATGGCGCCAAGGCGCGCCTTGAACGAAAGACCGAGCTGGGCAAAGGCTTGCCAGCTGGCCAGCAGTCCGAGCCAGCAGAGCGCCCACTCCAGTGCCCAGATCCCGACAAATCCCCCCATTCGATAACCCAGCGCGTCGAGGGCGAAAATCATCGGCCCCTTGATGTCAATCATGTCGCGATAGAGCACGCCCCCTTCGCTCCACATCTTGCCCATCACCGCGAACAGCGAGGCATCAAAGCCCGGCGCCATGGCGTGGAAGAGCGGGTTGCGCAGACAGAAGAGCAGCGCCAGCAAGGCGGTCAGCAGCACAATGGCTGGCTTGATACCCGGGTTGACGCGAGGGGGAGTGAAACGGATGGAGTGATTCATGAAGTCGCCTGTTCCTGCAGCTGGTCTTGAAAGCGGGCCTATCTTGCCGAGCTAGTGAGTGCGATGCAATGGGGCGGGCCCGTGTGGGGCAAATATTCTCGAAAAAGCCCGGTTCTTGCAGGGAACCGGGCGCTGGCTGCGGCAATATTGGCCGTCAGGGGGATGTGGCAAAGCCATTCCCCCTCTGCATCAATGGATGTACTCAACCAGGGGCGGCTGCGCTTCCAGTGTGGGCAGGTGACGGGCCCAGCGGATAAAAGCGTCGGCCAGGGTGATGCCGAGCTCCTGATTGTGCTGGGTCAGGGTACGCGCCAGTGCGGTGTAACCCTCCTTGCCGGAGGCGGTATAGGCGCTCGACACTCCGCGATAGACCTGTTCGGCATTGACCGCTTGCCACTGGCTGGGGGCGGCTTCCCACTCCAGTCGGGTGATACGCTGACCCTTGGGCCGATCGGCCTGATAGGTGAATCGCACCCCCGCGGTGTAGGGGAAGCTGCCGTTGCCATTGCCGACCACGCCGTTGTTGGTCGCGTTGTCGATGGCATTTTCCAGCGCTTCCGCCAACTCGTGACCGTGCACCCGATAGAGGGTGAGGGGAATGGCAAACGGCAGCAGGCGACCGGCGATATCCGCTTCGCTCAGGGGGCCCGGCTCCAGTGAGCAGCGCACGCCGCCAGCATTGTGCAGGGCAAAGTCCACCTCGCCTACCTGTTCACGGGCGGCGGTCAGCATGGCGCGGGCCACCAGCGGGGCGAGCTGGCTGCCGTGGGGCAGGGTGGCATCCGGCAGCCGCTGATGGGGAAGTGGCGCCGCCAGTCGGGTGACGATGCGCTGGCTCATGGTTTCAATCTCCGGCCGGTAGCGTTTGGCCAGATGTTGTTCAAGCTGTGGATCCGGCTCGCAGAAGGTGAGCCCGGCGGGTGGGGTGGAGGGAAATGGCCAGGGCTGCCAGGGGAGCCACTCCAGCTGCCCCTGACTCTGCACGACGCGGCCCGACTCATCGAAGGTGAGCTCGCAGACACCGAGGCAGAGGGCGCTGTGGCCAGCGTGCAGGATAGCCACCCCGTTGTTCATCAGCGGATAGCTGCCTTCGCTTGGCAGACCCAGCGGCGCGAGATCGCCGAGCAGGCTGTGGGTGTGGCCACCGATGATGAGGCTGAGTTCGGGGAAGCGCTCGGCCAGCAGTTTGTCCTGATCCAGCCCGAGGTGGCTCAGCAGCACGATATGCTGGATCCCTTCGCGCTTGATCTCCCGCAGCACCCGGGTGAGGGTGTCGGCGACCGCGTGGAAACGGGTGTGGGGATCCGGGTTGGCGATGGCCGCCATCTGGGCGAGGGTGATCCCGAGCAGCGCAAAGGGAACCCCGTCGATCACCTGACGATGCCAGGGCTGATGGGCGTCGTAGAGGTGGGGAATATCCCACAACCCAAGCGGCGTGTCGGCTGGCTCCTGACTGTTGTCCAAATTGGCGGCCAGCACCGGAAAATCGAGCTGGCGCAAGAACTCCACCAGCGGGCCATTGCCCAGATCGAACTCGTGGTTGCCGAGCACCATGGCATCGGGGGCCAGCATGGCGAGCAGGTCGGCGTTGGCGCGCCCTTTGAAGCGGTTGAAATAGAGAGAGCCCTGAAAGGAGTCGCCACCGTGCAGAAACAGAAAACGCTGGCCGGCTGCTGCGGCTTTGGCACGCAGTTGGGTCAGTCGGGTCAGGATCCGGGCATAACCGCCGCACTGGGTGCGCCACTGGCCTTCACCGACAGGGGAGAAGCTCATGGGCGCGCCATCGAAGTGGGAGTGGCAATCACTGAAATGGGCAAGTTGAACCGTAATACTCATCTCGGTCCTCCTTAGGGGGAAAATGAGCACCGAGTCTACTGCAAAGGGGGGGGAGGATACCAGCCCGGCAGGGTGCCGGGCTGGTCAATGATCAGGCGGGTACCATGATCTGGGTGGCGACAATCACCACCAGCAGGCCGACGGCGACCGGCATACTGGTGCGCTTGACCACCTCGAACGGCGAGAGCTTGCCCATCCCGGCACAGGCGACCACCACCCCGGAGACCGGAGAAATGGTGCGACCCAGGTTGGAGGCTTGCAGCATCGGGATCACCAGATAGGCCGGGTTGATGCCAAGGCTGCTGGCCAGGTTGGGGATCAGCTCCACGAAGGCGTAGAAGGGGGCATTGCCCGAGCCGGTGGTGAAGGCGGCCAGGGTAGTGATCACCACCAGTGACAGCATCATGATCAGGCCGCCGGAGCCGAGATCCTGCGCGTGAGCCAGCAGGGTGTCGATAAAGCCGATGGTCATCAGACCCTGGGCGAAGACGCCGGCACCGACCAGCAGCATGACCACACCGGCAAAGGCATCAGCCATGTTGCGCCAGCAGACCTGCAGACCGTCCAGCAGCTCCTTGCCATTGCGGATACGCACCAGCTCCAGCAGGCTGGCCAGCACCATGCACATGACGATGATGGTGACGATATCCAGTTGTGGGCCCCATTTACCGTCAAACACCAGCACCCCGATGATGGGGGTAAAGGGCAGGATGGCGTAGAAAGCGGGGGCGGTAGTCACCAGATCACCCGGTGCGACCGGCTCGTTGTGTTCACCGGATTTCTGGTCAAGGTAGCGTTGCCAGAAAAAGTGGGTCACCGCCATGCAGGCGATCGCCACCAGCGAGATGGGCAGGGTCAGCTTGAAGGCAAAATCCAGCAGCGGCATGTTGGCGGCCTGAGCGGCCATCACCACGTCCCCTGAGGTCGGTGCCAGAATAATGGCGGCTGGCGAGGCGCACACGGCCGCAGCCGCACCACGGGAGATCCCCATGTTGACCATCAGCGGGAACAGGGTTGCCATCAGCAGCACGCCGAGGCCGGTGGCAGAGCTCACCGCCAGCGACATGGCGCAGGCCACCAGATAGGCAGCCACCAACAGGATATAGGGGGACTTGATGATGCCGAGCGGTTTGCTGGCCAGCTTGACCAGAATGGTGTTGGCGCCGATATGGCTCATGTAGCCGGCGAAGCCGCACAGCACCATGATCAGCATCCCCAGTCCACCGCCACGGTCATTGAGCAGGAAGCGGACGTATTCGAAGATATCGGTTGCGATATAACCGGTGCTGACCACCTTGCTCGGCAGTACCGGCTTGCCCATCATGGCGGTGATGACCAGCAGCAGCAAGCCGCCGCTCAGCAGCACCCCGGTCGCGGAGTATCCTTTGAAAATGGCACGGCCCACCACCAGGGTGACCAGGGTGCCAACGATGAGTTCCAGCATATGTTGCCTTCTGATTGGATGAGAGTGGAGGGAGTCTATTCCGATAGGGGTAGAGTGGCGACTGGAAACAGGATGTTGTGTGAGCTAAATCAACGTTTAACCCCATGAACAGAATTAAAGAAAGGTAAAGGTACTTTACCCAGCGGGTTTGGCTACCTACCCTTGCCAGCCTTGGTTGTCTTTTGAGGCTTTTATATGGTGGTTGGTGATTTTTCAGGCATTAAACGCTCTCTTTTTCTTCTTACGATGCTATTTTCACCTACTTGCGTGTTTGCAGTAACCAATGACGGTTTTCATCAAACCGGTCCTCATCAGGCGGTCGCCATGCGGCGTCTCATGGCTCCTCACTCTTACGGTGTACTGGTGGTTGCCGAGGGGAACAGACCCCGTTTTGCCGCGCTGGCATCCAAAACCACCGAAGCAAACTGTCTGGCCCGTCATGCCATCCGGGTAGATGGGGTCGCGCTGCTGGTCACTCCGAGATTCTATGCCAAAGAGGGAAAACGGGGACTTTGCGAGCTGTGGCTCAATGAGGGGGCAGATCAGGACTTTTTTGCCAACCGCCTTAAAAATGATCATTTTATTCAGATAGATGGTCATGACATCAATGTGAAAAACTATCACCTCGACTGGCAGCGCATCAGCCGTCATGCTCAATAAAAATACAGTTTTGGCCTTGTGCCATACTCTGCTCACGCAACCTGTGAGCGTGCTCTGATTTCTGGGCGCATCATTGTGTTGCGCCGCCTCGTCGTCACACATAGGCTATACCCGTCATCTGTGTGGCGGTGGGGTTCACCAAGGTTGGTACTCCGCCCGTGCAATCAAGGAAGGTAGTCTGGCATGGTCAGCAAGGTTTATGGAGTAGTGGGGGTCGGGTTGTTGCTGTTGCCCCTGATGAGTCAGGCTCAGCCGAGCCGGCCGCAAGTGGTGCCAGCGTCCCGCATCAATGTCCGTTTTTATGAGGTCAATGCAACCAGTCCGGAGCAGCTTGCCCGGGCGATTGCCCAGAGTGCTCCCAAGGTGAATGGCAAGCCCGTACTCGGCAAGGCGAGTTATCAGGTGGACTGGCAGCTGGATACCGAGCAGTTGCCGGGTCGCTGCCAGCTCAACCGGGTGACGGTGACCACCAACGCCACTGTGTTGTTGCCCCGTTGGCGTCAGAGCGCGAACAGTAACGATCCTGCCCGCCAGCGCTGGGGGCGGCTGCTCTCCAGCATGTTTGACTACGAATCCCGCTTCAAGGAGATGGTGCTGCAGGGGGCCAATCAGGTGGGTGGCGCTATTGCTGGGCTACCCGGACATGCAGATTGTCAGGCACTGCGCTATGCCGCGTGGGCAGCAGGTAGTGGCGAGCTGAACAAGGTCAAGGGACGGCTCGACGGATTCCAGCGTCAGACAGGTTACGGCGAACAGCTTGGGGTGCACTGGCCCAAATGAGCGCTATCTCAAGACGCAATATCCAGCATCGCACGATTTGATAAATAGAATGGCCGCCCGATGGGCGGCCATTCTATTTGTTTGCAGAGTCCGGTTCAGACCAGCGCTTTGCCCTTGAGCAGTTTGCGCACCCAGTAACGGGCTGGGTGGAGCGCTTCCAGCAGATCGGCGGCCAGCGGCAGCGGATCGCCGCAGATCTCGCTGGCGAGCAGCTCACCACAGAGTGGCGCTGAGCAGAGACCCCGAGAGCCGAGCGCACCCAGCACATAGAGGCCGGGGTGAAGGGGGAGCGGCTGGGCGTTGTGTTGATCATGCTGCAGCTGCGCATAGTGATCCGCCAGACCTTGCAATCTGGCCACTGGCCCTACCACCGGCAGGTGATCCCGACTGGCACAACGAACCCCTACGCGTGCCTCGTTGTCACTCACATCCACCTCGGCGGGCCAGGTTTGCTCCGGCAGGCAGACTTGCAACCGCACCTGATTCTGGATTTGCTCCTCGGCACGAAACTCAAGGCTGCTCTGGTTGCGGCCATAACTGGCGCCGATGCAGTGTTGATCGTTGTGCATCGGCGTGAGGTAGCCATCGTAGCAGAGTACTGTGCTGAGCTGACGCAAGCTGGCCGTGGTCGGCACATGGCTCACCTGACCGCGCACCGGATAGAGGGGCAGTTCGGCAAAGGGGAGCAATGCTGGCAACTGGTGACCGGCGGCGACCACCAGATTGGGGGCCTGCCAGTGGCGGCCATCCTGGCTTTCTACTTGCCAGCCATCGGCCTGCTCGGCAATGGCGACTACCTCGGTCTTGAACACGACCTCCAGCAGGCCGCTGGCTTGTGCTTCTTTGATAGCGGCGCGGGTGAGATCGGCCGGACAGAGCCAGCCCCCCTGTGGGTAACTGACGCCGCTGTGGCCACAGGGCAGGCCAACCACCTGCTCTACCTCTGCTGTAGAGAGGGGATGCATCAGCTCGGACGGGAAGGGGCCCTGACTCATCTTGGCCAGCTTGGCTGCCGATTTGTCGTCATAACCGAGCTGGGTTACCCCGCACAGTGCAAAAGCGATGGGGTGGCGTTCGGCCAACGCCAGCAGCCGTTGGCGGGCATAGCCAAAGGCGAGGGAATAGAAGCGCGACAGGGCATCGTGCTCGCCGTTAAGCAGTGGATAGAGGGCCCCTTGGCGGTTGCCCGAGGCGCCGGTGGCCGGTTCGCCATCTGCACACAGCAACGTCACCTTGCGACCCCGCTCCACCAGAGAGAGTGCCGTCATGGCTGAGGCGATGCCGCCGCCGATGATCACTACCTCGCCAGCGCGTCCGGCAGGACGGGCATACCAGGGGGCGATGGTCTGCTGCGGCTGCTTGTTGGTGCGATCCCCCACCAGCATCTCCCGCTTGCTACCGTGGCCCTTCACCTTCTTCATGGCAAAACCGGCGGCAATCAGGCCGCGACGGACAAAACCGGCACAGGTAAAGGTGGCGATGGAGCAATCGGGACGGGCGAGGCGAGCGAGACCCTCAAACAGCTCCTGTGTCCACATTTCCGGGTTTTTGGCCGGGGAGAAACCATCCAGATACCAGGCATCCACCAGCCCCTCTGCCCGGTGAGGCACCTGCGGCAGCATATCCTTGATGTCGCCAAACCAGAGATCGAGGCGAATGCGGCCACCCGCAAAATGCAGGCGGTGGCAACCGGAGACCGGCAGCGGCCATTGGGCGACAAGATCCTGGCTCAAGTGGCCAAGTTCAGGCCAGGCGGCCAGCGCCTTGCGCAGATCGTCTTGGGTCAGGGGGTATTTCTCGAAACTGATGAAGTGCAGACGGGAGCCGTTGCCGGATTGAGGCGCCTGTTCCAGGAAGGCTTGCATTGTCGCCAGAAAGTTAAGGCCTGTGCCGAAACCTGTTTCACCTATCACGAAACTGTCACTATCGTGGTGCGAAAATCGCGCAGGTAGCCGGTTTTGCTGCAAAAAGACGTAGCGGGTTTCACTTAGACCGTTATCATTGGAAAAGTACACATCCCCGAAGTCACTGGAGACAGGAGTTCCCGCTTCATTCCAGTCCAATCGGGCATGATGTAAGGATGTTTGACTCACGTTTTCCTCGGCTCGCGTCACAAAATCGCGGGCATTCTACGTGAAAGCAGACCAGTTTGGCAGCCGAAAGCGGGTAGACTTGGCGCCAGTTTTTCCAGACGAGATGAATTAATGAGAAGAGCAGTGATCACCGGTATCGGCGTCATCTCCAGTATCGGCAACAACAAGGAAGAAGTGCTGGCCTCCCTGAAAGCAGGTAAATCCGGCATCACCTATTCCGAGCAGTTCGAGCAGCACAACCTGCGCAGCCGTGTCTGGGGTAACATCAAACTCGATCCGTCTGAACTGATCGACCGTAAAGTCATGCGTTTCATGGGCGACGCTGCGGCCTACGCCTACCTCTCCATGCAGCAGGCCATTGCAGATGCCGGTCTGGCGGAAGATCAGGTCTCCAACGAGCGTACCGGCCTGGTGGTCGGTTCAGGTGGTGCCTCCGGCAAGAACACCTCGGAATCTGTGGACATCGCCCGTGAGAAAGGGGTCAAGCGTGTGGGCCCTTACATGGTGCCGCGCACCATGTCTTCCACCACCTCTGCTTGCCTCGCGACCCCGTTCCAGATCAAGGGTGTCAACTACTCCATCAGCTCCGCCTGCGCCACCTCTGCTCATTGCATCGGTCACGCGCTTGAGCTGATCCAGCTTGGCAAACAGGATGTGGTCTTCGCCGGTGGCGGTGAAGAGCTGGACTGGTCCTCTACCATCCAGTTTGACGCCATGGGCGCGCTCTCCACCAAGTACAACGACACGCCGGAAAAAGCGTCCCGTACCTATGATGCGAACCGCGACGGTTTCGTTATCTCCGGTGGCGGTGGAGTTCTGGTGATCGAAGAGCTGGAACATGCGCTGGCCCGTGGTGCTCACATCTATGCCGAGCTGACCGGTTACGGTGCTACCTCCGATGGCTACGACATGGTCGCGCCGAGCGGTGAAGGTGCGGTGCGTTGCATGAAGATGGCGATGCAGGGTGTAGGCAAGGTTGACTACATCAACACCCACGGCACCTCCACTCCGGTCGGTGATACCAAAGAGCTGGAAGCTATCCAGACGCTGTTTGGCGCCAACGGTCCCAAGATCTCTGCCACCAAGGCGATGACCGGTCATGCGCTGGGCGCTGCGGGCGTGCACGAGGCTGTCTACTCCCTGCTGATGATGGAACACGGCTTTATCGCCCCCAGCATCAACATCGAGACCCTGGACGAGAAAGCTGAAGGACTGCCCATCGTGCGCGAGTACGAAGCGGCCGAACTCAACACCGTCATGTCCAACAGCTTCGGCTTTGGCGGTACCAACGCCTCTCTGGTGTTCAGCAAGTTCAAAGCTTGATCATCCAATTGATGTGAAAAAAGCGCCTCAGGGCGCTTTTTTTGTCTTCGGGATCTGCCATCACTCATTGCAGAGCAGAGCAGAGCAGA
>NZ_CDDK01000038.1:2208-30583 GCF_000820225.1 Aeromonas veronii bv. veronii | reverse complement strand
GAGCAGAGCAGAGCAGAGCATCGACCATTGTGGAATAAGGGGAGTGGGTTGGTGGCAGATTTCAGCGCAGATGGGGGGCGCCACACCAATGAGCCTGCTCCGCACTTGGGAGAAAGGCAGATAGCAAGAAGGGAGCCTGAGGCTCCCTTTTTTGTTAGCGGTAATGTGATGGTACTGGCTAGAACCAGAAGCCGATGATAAAGGAGCCCGCCAGGGTCAGCATCACGTTGGCCACCGCATAGGTACCGGCATAGCCGAGCGCCGGAATGGAGCTGTTGGCTGCCTCGTTGACCACATCCATCGCCGGGGCACAGGTACGGGCACCTGTGATGGCTCCGAGCAGCAGCGCCGGGTTCATCTTGAGCACCCAGACCCCGAACAGATAGCCTACCAGCACCGGCAAGGTGGTCACCAGCATGCCGGAGAAGAGCACTACCGTACCCACCTCGCTGAGGTGGTCGAGGATGCCGCCACCGGCTTTCAGGCCCGTGCTCACCATAAAGACCGCCAGACCGAGATCCTTGGCCAATCTGAGCGCACCGGGCGGCACATAGCCGACCGTCGGGTGGTTGGCCCGCAGGTAACCCATCAGAA
Organism: Aeromonas veronii bv. veronii; assembly: GCF_000820225.1. Lineage (GTDB taxonomy): Bacteria > Pseudomonadota > Gammaproteobacteria > Enterobacterales > Aeromonadaceae > Aeromonas > Aeromonas veronii. The sequence goes on along the minus strand of NZ_CDDK01000038.1, from coordinate 29,989 downwards.
TGCCTGCCAGCAGCAGGCCGACGGCGTTGCCGAGACCGAATTCGATCTGACCGAACACCAGCGAAACGGAGCCGATCAGCAGGCCGAGTACGAAGAAGGTGGTGAAGGCCACCAGATCCGTGGTCTGGCTGTGGATGCTGATAAAGCCGATCTTGTTGGCCAGCAGTTTGACCCGCTGCTTCTCGCCGCTGATCTGCAACACGTCGCCTTTTTGCAGCATAATGTTGCGATCGAACGGCATCTCGATCTGGGAGCGCACTACCCGGTTGAGGAAGCACCCTTTCTCGGTGAGGTTGAGCTCCACAAGATGGCGGCCTACCACGGAGTCATTCTTTACCACTATCTCTTCGGTGACGATCTGCAGGTCAAGCAGGTTGCGGTCGAACACCTCTTTACCGTTGCGGTAGTTTACGTCCAGCTTCTCGTGGCTCTCGGGATAGCCCACCAGGGCGATTTCGTCCCCTTCCTGAATAACGGCATCGCCATCGGGGCTGGCCAGAATGCCGTTACGGCGGATCCGCTCTACATAGCAGCCGGTATGGGGATAGATGCCGGTCTCCCGCAGGGTACGGCCACCGATCCAGGCTGCCAGCTCGGGGCCCACCCGATAGGCGCGGATGATGGGCAGATAGGTCTTGCGACTCTCGCTGTCGGAGAGCCCCCGCTCACGGGCGATTTTTTGCGCCTCGGTATTGAGGTCGAGCCGTGCCAGCGAGGGGAGGTAGCGCACCACCAGCATCAGACCCACCAGACCCACCAGATAGGTCAGGGCGTAGCCGATGCCCATGTTGTCGAGCACCGCCTGCATATCGGTCTGATGGGGCAGGTTGAGCAGACCGCTGCGCAAGGCATCCTGGGCACCCACCAGCGCCGGGGTCGAGGTGAGGGAACCCGCCAGGATCCCCGCCGCCATGCCCGGCCCCAGATTAAAGAACTTGGCCAGCCCCACCGTCAGCAGCAGGGCGGTCAGCAAGATCACCAGGGTCAGGGTGATGTAGTGGATGCCGTCGCGCAGGAAGACGCTGAAGAAGTGAGGGCCCGCCTCGATCCCCACACAGAAGATGAACAGCATAAAGCCTACGTTTTCAGTGGTGGCTGCAAATTCGAAGCCCATCTGGCCGAACAGCAGGGCGGTAAACAGCACACCTATGGTGTTGCCAATCTGAAAGTTGCCAATTCGCACCTTGCCCAGCAGCAGGCCGAAGGCCAATACCACGAACAGCAGCAGGGAGTCGCTTTGATGTAGCAGTGTCACGAAATCTATGGTCATGCCCGGAAAAACCGAGGAAAAAAGTGGGGTCGATATTGTGCCGGATCTATCCCCAATAAAGAAGCGCAAGGGAGCGATTAATCGAACGTTATCGGACGCTATTTGTGGAACCTGCGGCGTGATAGGGAGACAAGCGGATGAAATCTGGCAATTTTTGCTGTAACTGTCGTTGTCAATTAGTGAAATCTGCTGCCCGCGACCGAAGTGCTCTGGCGCAGGCCGATATTTTAGATTCTGCTGTCCGGCCGCTTGGCGGGGATCAGTTTCAGCAGATTCAACCGATGGCCGCCATGGTTGGCTGAGGGTCAAATCAGCTTGATATTTGCCCGTTCGCCCACAGGGAAAGGGTTGGCAAAAAGATACCTCTGAAAAGTGCCAATAGAGCCTGTCACCCCGCGGTTCCTGAGGGGGCAAAAAAACAGCATAAAATCAGGTTGGCCAGCAAAATGACTCTTCGCCGGGGGCCATCAAGGGCAATCCCGCGTCCTGACAGGGCTTGCTGCACTTACCCACAGAATCTGTGGATAACCCTGTTCATGAAACTTGTTCATCGCCCTGAAAGCCGCGCCAGCACTGGGATGCAAGGGCTGTTCAAAAAATACCGGAAGAAAAATGTTTGTATAAAAATCAAATAGTTAGGTGCAACAGGAGAAAACTCTGTCGAGCCGGAACGGGTAACAAAAGGGAGCGTCAGCAGCAAGAAGGATCTTGTGCATTAAAATTGGCAGGAGAGGGCACTAAAGTGGATAACTTGCACCGAGATGGTGAGGAATTGGCTCCCCCGACTGGACTTGAACCAGTGACATACGGATTAACAGTCCGCCGTTCTACCGACTGAACTACGGGGGAACATCAGGCAAGGAGGAGCATCATACAGAAGGTGTCTTGGGTGGTCAAGCCATTCGCGGGATGATGGCACGGGTGTACCGCTGCCAAACCCTCGGTTACACTGCTCCTCTGCTGTTTTGTGTCGGGAGTGTTCATGAGCAAATTGTTCAAGTTAGCCAGCCAGTTTCAACCCGCCGGGGATCAGCCCACGGCGATTGCCCAACTGCTGGATGGTATCGAGTCGGGGCTGGCTCATCAGACTCTGCTCGGGGTGACCGGTTCGGGCAAGACCTTCACCATGGCCAACGTCATCGCCACCCTGAACCGCCCGACCATGATCCTGGCTCCCAACAAGACCCTGGCCGCCCAGCTCTATGGTGAGATGAAGGAGTTCTTCCCCGACAACGCGGTGGAGTATTTCGTCTCCTACTACGACTATTACCAGCCCGAAGCCTATGTGCCGACCACCGACACCTTTATAGAGAAGGATGCCTCGATCAACGATCACATCGAGCAGATGCGATTGTCCGCCACCAAGGCACTGCTGGAGCGGCGCGACGTGGTGATCGTCGCTTCGGTGTCGGCCATCTATGGTTTGGGGGATCCCCAAGCTTATCTGAGCATGATGCTGCATCTCAAAGTGGGGGATGTGATCAACCAGCGGGATATCCTGCGTCGCCTCGCTGAGCTGCAGTACACACGCAACGACATGGCGTTTCAACGCGGCACCTTCCGGGTGCGCGGTGAAGTGATCGACATCTACCCTGCCGAATCGGACAAGTTGGCCCTGCGGGTAGAGCTGTTTGATGAGGAGGTGGAGCGGCTCTCCCAGTTCGATCCTCTGACCGGCGCCATCGAGCAGACGGTAGTGCGCTACACCATCTATCCCAAGACCCACTACGCCACCCCGCGCGAAACCATTCTGGGGGCTATCGAGCATATCAAGGAGGAGCTGCGCAGCCGCCGCGAGCAGCTGTTGTCCCTCAACAAGCTGGTGGAAGAGCAGCGCATCAGCCAGCGTACCCAGTTCGACATGGAGATGATGCAGGAGCTGGGTTACTGCTCCGGCATCGAGAACTACAGCCGCTACCTTTCCGGTCGTGCGCCGGGGGAGCCGCCGCCCACCCTGTTTGACTACCTGCCGGGGGATGGCCTGCTCATCATAGACGAGTCTCACGTCACGGTGCCGCAGATCGGTGCCATGTTCAAAGGGGACCGCTCCCGCAAGGAGACCCTGGTGGAGTACGGCTTCCGGCTCCCCTCGGCGCTCGACAACCGGCCGCTCAAGTTCGACGAATTTGAAGCGCTGATGCCGCAGACTGTGTTTGTTTCGGCGACTCCCGGCCCCTACGAGCTGGAGAAGTCCGGCGGCGATGTGGTGCAGCAGGTGGTGCGCCCTACCGGCCTGCTCGATCCGGAGATCGAGGTGCGTCCGGTGACCACTCAGGTGGACGATCTGCTCTCCGAGATCCGCAAGCGGGTGGCGGTGGAGGAGCGGGTGCTGGTCACGACCCTGACCAAGCGGATGGCGGAAGACTTGACCGAGTATCTGGCGGAGCACGACGTCAAGGTGCGCTATCTCCACTCTGATATCGATACGGTCGAACGGGTGGAGATCATCCGCGATCTGCGCCTTGGCAAGTTCGATGTGCTGGTCGGCATCAACCTGCTGCGGGAAGGTCTCGACATGCCGGAGGTGTCGCTGGTGGCGATTCTGGATGCGGATAAAGAGGGCTTCCTGCGTTCGACCCGCTCGCTGATCCAGACCATCGGCCGTGCGGCGCGTAACCTCAACGGCAAGGTCATTCTCTACGGCGATACCATCACCAACTCGATGAAGGTAGCCATTGAGGAGACCGAGCGGCGCCGCGCCTTGCAGCATGCCCATAACCTCAAGCATGGGATCACCCCCAAAGGGCTCAACAAATCCATTGGCGATGTGATGGACATGGGGGGCAGCCGCACGGCAGGCAAACCAGGCAAGGGGATGCGCAAGGCAGCCGAGCCGCAAGGGGAATACCATGTCCGCTCTGCCAGCGAGATTGCCAAAGAGATCAAGCGGATGGAGGAGCAGATGTTCCAACATGCCCGGGATCTGGAGTTCGAACAGGCGGCGGCACTGCGGGATCAGATCCAGCAGTTGCGCAGCGAGTTGATTGAGTCATGAGCCGCAAACGCTGGCTGATTTGGCAACGACTTCGTCGTCTCTATCATGGTTTTCGCCATCCCGGTACCCCCTGGTGGGCGAGGGGACTGGTGATCCTTATCCTGCTCTATGGCATTAGTCCGGTGGATCTTATCCCTGACGTGGTGCCCTTGCTGGGTTGGTTCGATGACGTGACCCTGCTGCTGGTGTTGCTGTGGGGTTGGGAGCGTTGCCTTCCCCCCGCAGTGCGCAGCGATCTGGAACAGGCCTCCTAGTTCACCTTTTCAACACCACGCTCGACATCACTCTGTGCGCTCCCACCCTCGAAGGAAGCGGAAAAACGGTTTCATTTGAAGGTGGGCTCTGCAGGATGAAAAAGAGGCTGCCCCGGTGATTGTCGCCCGGATGGCATTGGCGTAGACTCCACGCCGTTCACTTTATGGGTATGGAAAAATGGATCTGATCCTCTTTGCAATCGACTTTATCCTGCACGTTGACGTGCATTTGAAAGAGCTGTTCGAGAACTATGGCGTCTGGGTTTATGCCATCCTGTTTCTCATCATCTTCTGTGAAACCGGGTTGGTAGTGACGCCGTTCCTGCCGGGTGACTCCCTGCTGTTTGCCGCCGGTGCGCTTACCGTGGGCAGCGTGCTGGACGTCCATACCCTGGCGGCCGTGCTGATCATCGCTGCCGTGCTGGGCAACGTGGTCAACTACACCATTGGTCACTTCTTCGGCGAGCAGCTGTTCCGCAACCCGGACTCCAAAATCTTCCGCCGGGATTATCTGGAGAAGACCCACGCCTTCTATGCCAAGCATGGTGGCAAGACCATCATCATCACCCGCTTCCTGCCTATTGTGCGTACCTTTGCGCCGTTCGTGGCAGGGATGGGGGCCATGACCTATCCGCGCTTCCTGGCGTTCAACCTGGTTGGCGGCCTGCTGTGGGTACTCTCCTTCGTCTATGCCGGCCACTTCTTTGGTAATCTGCCGGTGGTGCGTCACAACTTTACCCTGCTGATCTTCGGCATCATCGGTATCTCCCTGTTGCCCATGGTAATTGGCGCGGTCAAGGCCAAGATGGGTACTGCCAAGGCGTAACCAGAAATACGGTCAGCCAGAACGAGAAAGGGGGAGCCATTATGGCTCCCCCTTTTTATCTCCACGCGGGCATGACACTCAGTTGCAGCAGCGCCCTTTCACCAGATTGCCGATGGCCACCACGGTGAAGACCAACAGGTAAGCGGCGAAGATGACGACCAGCCACTGGGGCATGGAGTAACCGAAGAACTGCCAGGTGATCTGGGCACAATCCCCTTCCGGCATAAAGAGCCAGGGGAGCCACTGATCGAGCGGAGCCCAGCTCGGGAAGTCGGCAAACGGGCTGCAGACGTTGAACGGGGAGGGGTTAACCTGATAGTCCACATGCTTGAGGGCCAGCTGGAAGCCGCGGAAGGCACTGTAGCCCCACAGCAATATGGCACTCCAGCGAACATACCACTTATTCGGCGCCACCATGCCGAGCAGACCGGCGGCCAGCACCCCCAGGGTCGCCAACCGTTCGTAAACGCACATCACGCACGGGGAGAGGCCCAGCACATGCTGGAAGAAGAGGGCGCACAACTCGAGGAACAGGGCTGATGCTGCCAACAGGCCCCAAGCCAGCCGATGGGCGGCAATACGGCGGAGAAACTCGATCATCTCATTGATCTCTCAGAAAAAACAGTGGCTGAATTAGAGCAGAGCGGAACCGAAAAGAAAAGGGCCCTGAAAGGGCCCTCGGAAACCATCTCAATGGATTAATGCAGCGCCTGCTGTACCGCTGGCAGTGCACTCTCCATCACCAGCCATCCATGCTGATAGAACCACTCGGTGGCAGGACCAAGCAGCAATTCGACAGAGAAAAAGCCGATCAGCCCCAGCACCAATGTGTAGGGCAGCGCCATCCAGACCATGCGGCCATAGGAGAGACGCAGCAGCGGCGCCAATGCCGAGGTGAGCATAAACAGGAAGGCGGCCTGACCATTGGGGGTGGCGACCGATGGCAGGTTGGTACCTGTGTTGATGGCTACCGCCAGCAGATCGAACTGGGCGCGGTCGATGGCACCATTGAGCATGGCCGTCTTCACCTCATTGATGTAGACGGTGCCGACAAAGACGTTGTCACTGACCATGGAGAGCACCCCGTTGGCCAGATAGAAGAGGGCCAGCTGGTTCTCCGGTTTGGCTGCCAGTACCAGCTGGATCACCGGTTTGAACAGCTGCTGATCGATGATGACGGCAACCACGCTGAAGAAGACCGCCAGCAGGGCGGTGAAGGGGAGAGCCTCCTGGAAGGCTTTACCCAGCGAGTGCTCCTCGGTGATCCCGGTCAGAGAGGTGGCCAGCACGATAACCGAGAGGCCAATCAGACCAACGGCTGCCAGGTGCATGGCCAGACCGACAATCAGCCAGATCGCAATCAACGCCTGAACGATCAGCTTGGCCTTGTCTTGCGGGCTGCGTTTTGCCTCTTCGTAGCGGTTGTACTCCTCCATGATGGCGCGCACCGTGTCCGGCAGGCGGGCGCCATAGCCAAACCAGCGGAACTGCTCTACCAGCACGCAGGTCAGCAGACCGCAGATAAAGACGGGGACGGTGACGGGAGACATACGAATGGCAAATTCAGCGAAGTTCCAGCTGGCTTGCTCGCCGATGATGAGGTTTTGCGGCTCGCCCACCAGGGTGCAGACACCACCCAGCGCGGTGCCGATGGCGGCATGCATCATCAGGCTGCGCAGGAAGGCGCGAAAATCATCGAGATCCTGGCGATTGAGCTCGGCGACTTCCTTATCATCGGTATGGTCATGGCTGTGACCAAACTCCTTGCCGGACGAGACCTTGTGATAGATGGCATAGAAACCGGTGGCGACGCTGATCACCACGGCAATCACGGTCAGGGCATCGAGAAAAGCTGACAGGAAGGCGGAGACCAGACAGAAGGAGAGGGAGAGCAGGATCTTGGAGCGTACGCCGATCAGCAGCTTGGTGAAGACATAGAGCAGCAGCTGCTTCATGAAATAGATGCCTGCCACCATGAACACCAGCAACAGCAGCACTTCGATATTGGCGACCAGCTCGTGTTTGACCTGATCGGCGGAGGTCATGCCGATCAACACGGCTTCGATCGCGAGCAGACCACCCGGTTGCAGGGGGTAGCACTTGAGGGCCATGGCCAGGGTGAAGATAAACTCAACGACCAGTAACCAGCCCGCAATGAAAGGATCAAGGTGGAAGGCAATCGGATTGATCACCAGAAATAGCAAGATGGCGCTTTTATACCACTGTGGTGCATTGCCCAAGAAGTTCTTGGCGAATGCCTGCCCTAGGCTTATTGGCATGATAATGGGTCTCAACTTTGTTGTTAGGATCTGCTTCTATGCAGTCAAGGATGATTCGACCTGTGCCTCCCGATGTTGGCCTTTATCTGTCTGATTCCTCGTGATTTTAATCAAAAAGCGTGACGATTATAAATGATAGCCGATGGATCTCTGCCCATCTGTCTGTTTTATAACCACCTTGTCGGGTTTGGCTGGCTCCCTCGTGGCGATTAGATACATATTCCCAACACTATATTTGCCATATGTGAGCAGAGGACTGACCTTATGCTTGCCAGCCATCATCGCTTTGATATCATTCGTCAGCCTTTTTACGCATTACAACAGAGTCAATTCATGGTTATAAAAGCGCAGAGCCCAGCTGGGTTTGCCGAGGAATACATCATCGAGTCCATCTGGAACAATCGCTTTCCTCCCGGATCTATTCTGCCCGCCGAGCGTGAATTATCCGAGTTGATCGGTGTGACGCGGACGACCTTGCGCGAAGTGCTGCAGCGACTGGCCCGTGATGGCTGGTTGACCATACAGCATGGCAAGCCGACCAAGGTGAACAATTTCTGGGAAACCTCCGGCCTCAATATTCTGGAGACGTTGGCTCGTCTGGATCAGGACAAGGTACCTGATCTGATAGCTCAGCTGCTCTCCGCCCGTACCCATATCTGCACCATCTTTATCCGCGGGGCGATCCGTCACAATCCGGAACAGGCCGCCGAGATCCTGCGTGGCGCCGATGGGGTCGAGAATAACGCCCAGGCTTATGCCGAGTTCGATTATCGCCTGCACCACCAGCTGGCGTTTGCTTCCGGCAATCCGATCTACGCCCTGATCCTGAACGGTTTCAAAGGGTTGTACAGCAGAGTCGGCAGCTACTACTTCTCCGACAAGCAGGCTCGCGAGACCGCAGATGCCTACTACAAGACCCTGCTCAATCTGGCCGAGACCAAGAACCACGAAGCCGTGTTCATGACGGTGCGTCAGTACGGTATCGAGTCCGGCAAGCTGTGGACCCGCCTGCGTCAGGACATGCCAAGCGATCTGTGCGACAACTGATCCCTTGCCTGTGCTGTCCAAGAAACGCGCCATCCGGCGCGTTTTTTTATTCTGCCGAGTTTGTGTCTATCCTTGATTGGCGGTGGTAATTGCTTGAACTGCATGGATATTTGGCCAAAAAGCTTGATCCAGCGCAAATGAACCCTGCATTTATCACTTTGGTGGCATAGGACCCAACCGCTGATTGAGGTCAAATGGAGGCATCAAGAGCGGAGCCAATATCCGCCAGAAGGAACACACCTTTCACCGGATGAAGGACACAACAATGAGTCTTCTTGAACACACCATCTGGACAGTACTGGGATATGGGGCCATGCCCTTTATCTTTCTGAGCGGATTCGTGGCGGTGGCAGTGACCTGTTGCATGCTGCTGAACGCGTTCGGGGTACAGTCCGCCGAGAAGTGAGTCGCTTCTCCATGCCGCCAAATGCCAGTCTTCGGACTGGCATTTGTTTTTTGTGTCTTTTAAAGCACTTATCCCGGCAGGGAAGGGGAAATCTTTGGTCAGGATGGTCGAACCTGCTGCCGATTTTGATTACACTGGCGCCCGTATTTCCCACTCACCCTTCTCTTATCAGGTGTTCAAGGTTTTCTATGGCTCTCAAGGCAACCGTATTCAAGGCCCAGATCAGTTTGTCTGATATGGATCGCAATCTGTATCAGGACTTCTCCCTCACGCTGGCGCGCCACCCCTCCGAAACCGATGAGCGGATGATGATCCGGCTGGCGGCTTTTGCCTGGCACGCCGCCGAGCGACTGGAATTCACCAAGGGATTGAGCGCCGATGATGAACCCGAGCTCTGGTGCAAGAACTACTCGGACGAAATAGAGCTCTGGATCGAGCTGGGCCAGCCCGATGAAAAACGGCTCAAAAAAGCCTGCAACCGCGCCCGTCAGGTGGTGCTCTATCTCTACGGTGGTCGTGGTACAGCCGTCTGGTGGAAGCAGAACCAGGGCAAGCTGAGCCAGCATGACAACCTCAGCATCATCGAACTCTCCGACAGCCAGACTCTGCCGCTCACCGCCATGGTCGAGCGTACCATGCAGCTCACCTGCACTATTTCCGATGGTCAGCTCTGGGTCAGTAACGGCGCACTGGAAGTGACGCTGGATCCGGTGGTGCTGATGGGCAAGCCGGCCCGCGAACTGTAACGGACGCCGCCCATGTTCAGCGCCCTGCTCAATATCGTCATTCCGGTGTTCGGTGTGGTCGGGCTCGGCGCCCTCTACGGGCGATTGCGACCGGGGGCTGCACTCGGTTACGTCAATCGGGCCAATATCGAGCTGTTTACCCCGGCGCTGGTCTTCTCCGCGCTGGTCAAGTATCCGCTGGCGCTGGCGGAGCATCTGCCGCTGATTGCGGCGGGGGCGCTGGTTATTCTGTTACCCGGTCTGCTGCTCGCGCTGCTCAAACTCAAAGGAATTGAGCGGGCAGCGCTGATCTTGCCCGCCATGTTCCGAAATACCGGCAATCTCGGTATCCCCTTGATGGTGCTGGCGTTTGGCGAGCAGCAACTGGGGGCCATCGTGATCCTCTTTGTGCTCTCCAATCTGCTGCACTTTTCGGTCGGCATGTTTATCCTCTCGGCCAATACCTCCCGCTGGCTGTGGCTGCGCAGCCCGGTACTGTGGGCCGCGCTGGCCGGTTTGCTGGTGGCCAACCTGCACATTGCGCTGCCGGAATATGTGGTGACCACGGCCTCGCTACTCGGCCAGATCTCGGTGCCCCTGATGCTCTTTGCGCTGGGTATTCGCCTGATGGAGGGAGAGCTCGATCACCTGGGCCTCGCGCTCAAGTGCAACCTGCTCTATCTGCTGGCGGGGGGATTGTCGCTGCTGCTGGCGATCTGGCTGTTGCCGCTCAAGACGGAGTGGATCCCGCTGTTGATGTTGTCGGTTTCCTTGCCCCCTGCGGTGTTGAATTACATGCTCTGCGAGCAGTATCACTGCCAGCCTGACAAGGTGGCCAGTATCGTGCTCGGCGGCAATGCCCTCTCCGTGTTGGTGATCCCGCTGGCGGTCTGGCTGGCACTTCATCTGCCTGGCTGAGTCAGATTGCATCGCTGCGGCTCTTCTCGTGGAAACGGTTCGTACCAAATCATTGCCTCCGTGATACATCTGTCGTCCCCGTATCCGGCCCTGAGCCCCAGGGCTAACGGCGACAGCTATAGTATGAAAAAGAGCTGACTGACACTGTTTAACCAATGCCAGTGAGGGAAACCGGATGGGCACAAGTGAGCAATCTGATCCTGTGGGGCAGGCAAAATCGCGCTATGACCCGGCATTGCCTACCGGTTATGACTGGCGCAGACACCGCCGTTTTATCCTTAGTGGGGGTGGTTACAAGGCAGAATGCAGCCGTCGCAACTGGTTTCTGGAGTTGCTCAACCCGGTGCCCTATGTGGTGGTGCGCGACATAGCCATCGGCGGTATCGGCATTCTGGGTGCCATACGGTTGAAGGAGGGGGATGAGCTGGTGATTGCCATTCCCTCCGGCGATAAGCTGCGCGGTCTGGTCGTGAGATCCCAGCCAGACCCACTCTTTCCCAAACTCTATCGCACCGGTATTCGTCTGCATCGTTATCCGACGGCCGAGCTGTTTGCCCGCTGGCAAAGTTACATTCAGCCGCAAGATAAAGCGGATTTCGACCATGAGTGCCAAGTCTTGAAACAGGTACGTGGTGCGTGAACTAAATGCCATTTCAGAGGTTGTTTTCCCCACAGTCAGCATGAGCTGTCGATGGACTTTGCGGATCAGCAGGCTTGGCTGGTCTGAGTGGTTTATCTCACTGCATGTGTTTTCATCTTTATGTTTTTATTGAATTTTATCTGTGCCTCTGAAGTCGCGGAGGATGCGGATCTTTTTCCCTTTTCGTGATCCCCCCCGAAGTAGTTCCCCCTGATATCCCTTAGTATCTGGCCAGCATGACTCCCTTTAGGGGGAGGATAACAAGAACAAAAAGGAATGATGGATGAGATCCGTGAGCAACCAGTGTCTGTTGATGCAGATCCAGCCGACCATCTTGCGCTTTGCCAAGATGCTGGCGAGTGTGCTGCAGCTTGAGGTCGAAATTGTGGATGCCGATATGGTTCGGGTGGCTGGCACCGGGCCCTATGGCAAGTTCTTCGGTCGTCAGCTGGAGGGGGATTCCCGCCTGCTGCGCTATGTGATTGATAACCAGCGGGAGAAGATCGTTACCCACACCAGCGATGATCCGGTGTGTGACGGCTGTACCTGCAAGGAGAGCTGCCGTGAGCGCGCCTTCCTCGGGGTGCCCATCATGGTGGACGAGCGCTGTATCGGGGTGATCAGTCTGGTGGCCTTCAGCGACGAGCAGCAGGCGCGCCTCAACAACAATTTGCAGGATGTGTGTGACTATGTGCGCCATATCTCTACCATCTTTGTAGCCAAGTTGCTCGATTCGCGCGGGCTGTCGGACGGGGTCAACAAGGTGTTCCTCAATCTGATGACCAACATGGATCAGGGCTGCCTGCTGCTCGATGACAAGAGTCAACTGCTCTACGCCAACGAGGCGGCGCTCCATCATCTGGGTTGCCAGCAGGAACAGCTGCAGGGGCGCGAAGTGGGGATCCGCCCGCTCACCTTCTCCCAACAGGGGCTGAGTGGTCATCTTCAGCACATCATCACCTTTGAAGGTCGTCAGGAGCTGATCATCGGCCAGCTACACCATGTGCAGGGCCAGCAGCTCTTTCTGATGGCGTTTCACCAGTCCCACTCCGGTCAGGTTCAGGAGCCGGATCCGGATGTGCGGATCGATCAGCTGATCGGCGAGAGCAAGCCGATGCGCACCCTCAAACGACTGCTGCACCGCATCGCCCAGAGTCCCTCCAGCGTGCTGATTTGTGGCGAGAGCGGCACCGGTAAAGAGGTGGTGGCCCGCGCCGTCCATCGCTTGAGTCCCCGTCAGGACAAGCCGTTCATCGCCATCAACTGTGCCGCCATTCCCGAACAACTGCTGGAGAGCGAGCTGTTTGGCTATGTGAAGGGCTCCTTTACCGGTGCCTCCAGCGGTGGCAAACAGGGCCTGATCCAGGCGGCCCATCAGGGCACCCTGTTCCTCGACGAGATTGGCGACATGCCGCTTACCATGCAGGCCAAGCTGCTGCGGGTGCTGGAGCTGCGGGAGGTGACCCCCATCGGGGCCAGCCGACCGGTGCCGGTGGATATTCGCATCATCGCCGCCACTCACCAGCATCTCGATCAATACATCGCCGAGGGGAAGTTTCGTGAAGATCTCTACTACCGCATCAACGTTATCCCCCTCAACCTGCCGCCGCTGCGGGAGCGGGAAGGGGACGTGGAGCTGCTGACCCACTACTTCCTCAACCTGCACACCAGCCGCATTGGCATCGTCTATCCCGGTCTGGCACCCGAGGTGATGGCGCTGCTCAAGGGGTATCGCTGGCCGGGCAACGTCCGTGAGCTCAGCAACCTCATCGAATATCTGGTCAACGTCAGCCAGGCGGGCGAAGTGATTGACGCCAGCCTGCTGCCCCCCAATATCATCCGCAATCAGGAGCCCCATCGCGTGGCGGCCCAGTCGATCCCGGTGACCAATCTGGATGCGGCGTTCAATGTACCTGCCACAGCTCCGCTCGCCGCCACGCCGGAGAAACTGCCTGACCCCGTTCCAGGTGAGAGCGGCCTTGAGAGCATGGAGAAACAGATGATTGAAGAGACCCTGCAGCGGCTTGGCAACAAAAAACTGGCCGCACAGGCGCTGGGGATTGGGATTGCCACCCTCTATCGCAAGATAAAGAAGTACGAGATTGCCGTGCAGAGCTGAGGCGCTGGCGGCGTTTATCCGGCCCGTGTCATTCATCGGATGGCACGGGTTTTTTTATGGGAACAAGGCTCTGCGCCATTGCCGAATTGTGCTGAACGGATTGGCGGCACGGCAGAATGCAAAAAGCCCGCTCGATGAGCGGGCTTTTTTAATCTGGTGCGTCCTAGTGGATTCGAACCACCGACCCCCACCATGTCAAGGTGATGCTCTAACCAGCTGAGCTAAGGACGCAGGATGCGCAATGCGACTTTTATTTCTTTATGCAGAAGTGGTGGGTTTAATTGGATTCGAACCAACGACCCCTACCATGTCAAGGTAGTGCTCTAACCAACTGAGCTATAAACCCACATCTGGAATATCTGCAAAGTTTTGAGACTGAATGGTGCGTCCTAGTGGATTCGAACCACCGACCCCCACCATGTCAAGGTGATGCTCTAACCAGCTGAGCTAAGGACGCATAATCAGTGTTCTGTAATGGTGCGTCCTAGTGGATTCGAACCACCGACCCCCACCATGTCAAGGTGGTGCTCTAACCAGCTGAGCTAAGGACGCATCACAGAAAAAGTGGTGGGTTTAATTGGATTCGAACCAACGACCCCTACCATGTCAAGGTAGTGCTCTAACCAACTGAGCTATAAACCCACTTTCTCTTACTTCACTACGCCAGCGCTGCTGACGTGGTCGGCATACTACCCATGCCCCCCAAGGCTGTCAACAGGCCATATGCACAAAGGAGACTGTTTGCCCAGTTCTTGCGCAGCCTGTTGATTTTGCAGGCGAGTTGTCGCTTGCCAAGCCCTGTTACTGGGCTCGCGACAGGGTAGTACAGGCTTCCGGAGTTGCAAAACGGCCATAGATGTAGCGCAATCTCGCCCCCAGCATCAGGGCCGCGCTGGTGAGACCGACGATAAAGCCGATCCAGAAGCCCTGCGGCCCCATCCGCGGCACCAGCCAGTCGGTCAGACCCAGGATCATGCCGGTGGGCAGCCCCAGTCCCCAGTAGGCGACGATGGTGACGTAGAAGATCGCCTGGGTATCCTTGTAACCGCGCAGCGCAGCGGCCGCGACCACCTGCACCGAGTCGGAGATTTGATAGATGGCGGCGAAGAACAGCAAAATGGCCGCCAGGACGATCACCTGCTGATCATCGGTATAGATGGAGGCGATCTGTTCGCGCAGCAGCACCGTCATGGCGGCAGTAGCTGCGGCGATGGCCATCCCCAGCATCAAACCGGTGCGAGCCGCTACCCGGGCATGATGGGGCTGCCCTTCACCGATACTGTGGCCGACCCGGATGGTGACACCCACCCCGATGGAGAGGGGCAGCATAAAGACCAGGCTGGAGAAGTTCAGTGCAATCTGGTGACTCGCCACCGTCTCGGCACCGAAGGGGGCCAGCATCAGTGCCACCACGGTAAACAGGGTCACCTCGCAGAAGATCGCCATGGCGATGGGGAACCCTAAGCGGAACAAGCGCCAGATCCGGCTGCCGTTGGGGCGAGCCAGCTGGGAGAAGAGGCGGATCTCGGTGAAGTGACGGGAGAGCTTCACATAGAGGATCATCGCCAGCAGCATGGCCCACAGCACGATTGCCGTGGCCACGCCACAACCCACCCCGCCCAGTTTCGGCATGCCGAAGTGGCCGTGAATGAAGATGTAGTTGGCGGGAATATTGACCGCCAGCCCGACAAAGCCGATCACCATGGTGGGCATAGTGTGGGAGAGCCCCTCACTGAAGTTGCGCAGCACCTGGAACATCACGAAGGCGGGCAGGCCCCACAGGATAGCGTGCAGATAGCCGGTGGTCTTGGCCGCCATCACCGGCTCCACATCCATGAACTGCAACGCCAGCGGGCTGTAATAAAGCGCAATCATCGCCAGCGGGGTGACGATGAGCGCCAGCCAGAAACCCTGATGAACGGCCGGGCGAATTGCCTCCCGTTTACGGGCGCCATTGAGTTGGGAGACGATGGGGGTGAGCGCCATGATGATCCCCTGCACCAGCAGGATCACCGGTAGCCAGAAGCTGGACGCCACCGACACGGCAGCCAGATCGACCGCACTCACCTGACCCGCCATCACGGTATCGACGAAGTTCATGGCGACCTGGGCCACCTGGGCGACCAGAATGGGGCTGGCTAGACGGACGAGCTGCTTCGCCTCGGACCAATAACGTTGCACTGACACCTCCGAGTGGATCAGATAAGAGTAAAAAAGAGCGGAAATCGGGAAGAGCCTTTGCACTTTCGGACGAAAGTGCAAAGGGTGGGGGAGGCATTCTAGCCTGAAATTCAGCCAGGACGAAATAGTTGCCACCCCGAGGGGCAGGATCAGGCGTCTTCGTGATCGCTGATCAGCAGGTTGGCTGCTGCATAGGCGGCCTGTTCGCGAAGTTCGGCGGGTACCCGCTCATCGGCGGCGACCGCGTTGAGGGCGCGAATAGTGGCGGCAATGGCCTTCGGCACATAGCCCTGTTCACCGGATCCAATCTGGTTATAGGCGATACGGATCGCTTCACAGCACTCATAAACCATCATGATTTGCTTCCTTGAAAGTAAAAAGGCGAGCAAATATAGCGGTTTTGCTCCCATTTTGTCAGTCTCGCGGTTGTAATTTGCGGCAAGCCCGTTAGTTTGGTTACCCCCTTTTCCTGTTTCGGCCTCTTTGATGCTGCTCTCTTCGCGCAACTCACTGGCGATCTTTCTGACGCTGTTTGCACTTCTCGCCCTGACGCTTAAGGATGGCGCAGACAAATATCTGGTACTCCATGGCTACTCCGTGATGGAGATGGTCTGGTTTCGCTTCTTTGTTCCTTTCCTCGGTCTGCTGCTGTTGTTGCCAAGGCGCACCATGTCGGCGCTGCTGGCGGTGGATCGCTGGCTATTGTTGCGCTCGCTGCTGTTTCTGGTCTGTGCGCTGGTCTCGGTGATTGCGCTGGCCCATGTACCGCTCAACGTCTACACCATCATTTGCCAGCTTGGTTCGCTGGCCTTCGTGGTGGCGGGCGTGATCTTTTTCAGGGAGCGTCTGACCCGGGCCAAGGTGGCGGCCGTGCTGTTGGGGTTGTTTGGCGTGCTGGTGGTGACCCATCCTGACGGGGGCGACGCGAACCTCTACTATCTGCTGCCACTGGTCATTGTACTGGCCAACACCGGCTACAACCTCATCACCAAGCTGGTGGATCCACGTTTGACTACCCTCGATATCCTGATCGCCACCTGCTTCATGCTGGGGATGGTGGCAATGGTCGCACTCTGCTGGCAGCCTGCACTGTGGCGCTTCCCTGGGCTTGCCGACTGGCCTTATCTGCTGGCGCTACCGGTGGTGACCCTGCTCTCCCAATATTGCCTTATCAAGGCGATGCAGTATGCGCAGGCCTCTACTCTGGCGCCCTTCTTCTATTTCCAGATCTTTTTTTCTACCCTCTGCGGCTATCTGATGTTTGGTGAAATGCCGACCCTCAGTAGTATGGCGGGGTGTCTACTCATCGTGCTGGCTGGCATAGTGGTCATCCATTCCCAGCGCCGGGCTCGTGTGCTGGCGCGGTCTGAGGCGGCGGAGCAGGTGTGACAGTTTGTACGAAACGAATTGTGTAAAAACGGATTATGTAAAAGAAGCGGCCACAGGCCGCGATAAAAAACAGAGCGTGTTACCAGAAACAAAGAGGTGATGATGTTTACCGGAATTGTGCAAGGTGTGGCCGAGCTGGTCGCCATCGAAGAGAGTGCTTCATTTCGTACCCACGTGATCCGCATGCCCAGCCCGGCGTGGGGGGAAGGGCTGGCCCTCGGCGCCTCGGTCGCTCACAACGGCTGCTGCTTGACTGTCACCCGAGTTGAGGGGGAGCTGGTCAGCTTCGATCTGATGCAGGAGACCCTGCGCCTGACCAACCTCGGCAAGCTGCAGGTGGGGGACAAGGTCAATGTGGAGCGGGCTGCCCGCTTTGGCGACGAGATCGGCGGTCATGCCATGTCTGGCCATATCATCGGCATGGCAGAGGTTACCTCGGTGATCGACACACCCAAGAACCGTCAGGTGTGGTATCGCCTCGCTCCCGAGCTGATGAAATATGTGCTGACCAAGGGGTATATCGGCATCGATGGCATCAGCCTGACCATAGGTGAGGTGCGCGAGCGGGAGTTCTGCGTCCATCTGATCCCCGAGACCCTGGCCCGCACCAATCTGGGTTGGGTCAAGGCTGGCTGGCAGACCAATATCGAGATCGATCCTCAGACCCAGGCCATCGTCGATACCGTGGAGCGGGTACTGGCGGCGCGCGGGGGTCACTGAAAGGAAACGGCTCGGTTTCAATCCCTTCATAAACAAGGGCCTGCAGTATGCAGGCCCTTGTTATTCATGCGGTGAAAATATCCACTCAACTTTCTATGACTCGCAGTCACAACATCTGCTCAGCTCTTTGCGACTTGCAGGCAAAACAGATGCTCGGCCTTTTGTGACTCGCAATCAAAACAGTTGCTCGTCGTCTGCATCCACAAACAACTGCAAACAGTCGCGGGCTTCGTCGCGGTGAAGCCGCAGGTGGATTGGATTGCAACAGGCCATGCAATCTTCGTAAAACTCTTGATCACCCTGACTGGCATCCAGCTCGACCCGGGTATGGTGGCCACAGTGAGGGCAGACGATGCGCTTGCTGGTGTACTCGATCATGATAACCTCCTCGGGCCCTGAGGCCGCCTATCTACCCTGATTCTAGTCGGGCTGCAGGGGGTTAACCGCGAGCAAACGCACGTTTATGACAGAGATCAAGCCTGAGGGATGGCAAGGTGCAACCGGTTGGACTGGTCGTGTGCGAGAGGAACAATCTGGTTGAGAATGACAGGTGAAAAGAGGCAAATTGCCAACGGTTGTTTGGCAATCACAGGGGGCTGGAGCCCCCTGCGGATATGAGAACGCGAGCGCAGCAAGGCGCCGATAGGCGCTACTTGACCCAGCTGGCCAACATGTCGGCATTCAGCTCGGCCAGCGAGCCGAGCTGGTAGTTGGCGATGGCCAAGCGTGGGTCACCCACTAAAGCGGGGTCCGGCACGATCAGCGCGGTCATGGAGGCCGCCTTGGCCGCCAGCAGGCCGGTAAAACTGTCTTCGATGGCCAGACAATGAACCGGATCTACCCCCAGTTTCTCGGCGGCGTGGATATAGACATCCGGGTGCGGTTTGCCAAAACGCTCCACCTCTGCGGAGTGAACCGCCATAAAGCGATCGCGGATGCCGAGTTTGCCGAGCACCGCTTCTACCATGGCGAAGGGGGAGGAGGTGGCCAGACCCACTTTCAGGCCGCGCGCTTCGATAAGGTCGAGTGCCTCCAGCACGCCGGCTTTGGCCTGACCTTCGGAGAGGATCAGGGCGTTGACCCGATCCAGAATGCGCTGTACCACTTCTTCCTGGCTCGGGCCGCTCCACGGGCGCAGGCGATACCAGTGGGCGACCAGCTGATCGATGCGCACGCCGATGGTCGACTCACAATCCTCGACGGTGTGGGGGTGACCCAGTTCGGAGAAAACGGCGATCTGGGCCCGTTGCCAAAAGGGTTCCGAGTCGATCAGAACACCATCCATATCGAAGATCACGGCAGCTAACATCTTGTACTCCTGACAAATTTGAAGAGGGGATTATAAGCCTGACGGGGAAATGCAAAAGGGGCATTGCCATGCCCCTTGCGCCCGATCACATCGGCAAACGTTTGTTTTGCTGTGGCAAAAAAGCCCTTAGAACAGTACTTCGACCTTGGCGGCCACGGCTTTGGCTTTTTCCACCGCATCCTGGCAATCCGCTGCGCGGGCCAGCGCCACGCCAAGACGGCGGCGACCGGCGATCTCCGGCTTGCCAAATAGCCGCAGCTGGGCGCCCGGCACCAGCGCCAATGCCTCACCAATTCCCTGATAGCGGATATCCTGGCTGTGCCCTTCGCGCAGTACCACGGCAGAGGCACTAGGCCCGTACTGGGTGATGGTGCCGACCGGCAGCCCCAGAATGGCGCGTACGTGCAGGGCGAACTCGGAGAGATCCTGCGAGATCAGGGTCACCATGCCGGTATCGTGGGGACGCGGCGAGACTTCGCTGAACCACACTTCATCGCCTTTTATAAAGAGCTCGACTCCGAACAGGCCGTAACCACCGAGGGCCTCGACCACCTTGGCAGCTACCTCTTTGGAGCGGGCCAGCGCTAGCTCGCTCATCACCTGCGGCTGCCAGGATTCGCGGTAGTCGCCATCTTCCTGACGGTGGCCGATCGGCTCGCAGAAGTGAATGCCATCGACGGCGCGTACAGTGAGCAGGGTGATCTCGTACTCGAAGGGAACGAAGCCCTCGACGATCACCTTGCCACGACCGGCGCGGCCGCCTTCCTGGGCGTAGGTCCAGCTCTCATCCAGCTTGGCGAGATCGCGCAGTACGCTCTGCCCCTTGCCGGACGAGCTCATCACAGGTTTCACCACGCAGGGCAGGCCGATAACCTCGACGGCGGCGACAAACTCCTCTTTGCTTTGGGCAAAACGGTAGGGGGAGGTGGGCAGGCCCAGGGTCTCGGCGGCGAGGCGGCGGATCCCTTCCCGGTTCATGGTGAGCTGGGTAGCGCGGGCGTTGGGCACTACCTTGACCCCTTCTTGCTCAAGGGAAGCAAGGGTATCGGTGGCGATCGCTTCAATCTCGGGGATGATGAGGTCGGGTTTAACCTCGGCAACCAGGGCACGCAGGGCGTTGCCATCGAGCATGTCCAGCACGTGGGCTGCGTGGGCCACTTGCATGGCGGGGGCATTGGGGTAGCGGTCGGCGGCGATCACTTCGATCCCGAACCGTTGCAACTCGATGGCGACCTCCTTGCCAAGTTCGCCGGAGCCCAGCAGCAGGGCACGGGTGGCGCCGGGGCGGGTTGCGGTTCCAAACATACGATCTCTCCTGATGTCGATGGTCATTGTTGATGATCGCTATTACACAAATAGCGGACAAAAAAAGAGGCACGCATGGCGTACCTCAGGAAACGGGTTTGTGAGCGCGCTGCTCCAGATGGGTCAGCAAGGTAATGGCGCCAATGATGATGGCGGCGCCAAGCCACAGACGGCCGGGGGGCGCCCAGCCAAATACCAGCCAGCCCGCCACCACGTTCATCGGCAGCTTGGCAAAATCGAAAGGTTGTACGAAGGAGGCCTCCGCCACGCTGTAAGCGCGGGCGATGGACATCTGGGCCAGCGCCGTCAGCACGCCGGAAGCGGCTACCAGCAGCCACTGGCTCTCGCTTGGCCACTGCCACTCCGGCAGGGCCAGCATGACGTTGAACGGGGTACTGAAGATAAGCAGATAGACCACAATGGTGTGGGATGATTCGTTGGCTGCCTGATAGCGCACCATCAGGGAGTAGCCGGCCCAGAACAGCGCCGCCGCCACCGGCAGCAGGGAGGCCCAGTTGAATTCGTCAGTCCAGGGGGCGAGGATCAGCATGGCGCCGGCAAAGCCCGCCAGGGTGGCCAGAATGCGGGCGCGGCTCACCTGCTCCTTGAGCAGCAGGGCGGAACCCAGGGTGGCAAACAGCGGTGAGGTCATCAGCAGAGCGATCCCCTGCCAGATGGGTACGGGGTACGCCAACGCCCAGAGCCAGAGTTGGATGCCGACTACCGCCAGCAATACCCGCAACAGGTGCAGCCGGAACTGATTGGTCATCAAGGATTGGCGCAAGCCATGACGAACCAGCCAGGGCAACAGGCAGATCAGGGCGATCAGGTATTGATGAAAGGCGACCTGAGTAGAGGCAAGGCCGAGTTTGAAGCTAACATACTGGCTCAGGCTGTTGACGGCGACGAAGCAGAGTCCTGCCACCATCATCCAGACTGCACCGGCCAAAGGAGAGTGCCTGCGCGAGGGTATCATGGGATCCGGGTCGCTGGAAAAAAGTGCGGCGGATCATAACGGCAATCGTTTGTTCTGCCAAGGGTTGAAGCGCGGCCGCAGGGTTGGCTGGCGAGGAAATGGCCTTTAATCAAAAATTTTGAACAAGTTGAGCATCTATTTTCGCTATCAGCAAATAAGCACAATGTTTAGAGTGACCTCCATCGACAGCAACGCTGTTCAACCGACAACCAAATGGAGTTTCACCATGGCCAATATCCTCGTACTCAAATCCAGCATCCTGGGTCAATATTCCCAATCCAACGCCCTGATCGACGGCTTCCTGGCTGATCATCAGGATGATGCAGTCACCGTGCGTGATCTGGCGGCCCTCAACCTGCCGGTGCTGGATGGCGAGCTGGCCTCCGGCCTGCGCGGTGGTGACAACCTCAATGAACGTCAACTGGCGGTGATCGCCCAGTCTGACGAGCTGATCGCCGAGCTCAAAGCAAGCGATCTGGTGGTGATTGCGGCCCCCATGTACAACTTCAACATCCCGACCCAGCTGAAAAACTGGATCGATCTGGTGGCTCGTGCTGGCGTCACCTTCCGCTACACTGAGACCGGTCCGGTCGGTATGGTTGAAAATACCCGTGCGCTGGTGATCAGCCCTCGTGGCGGCATGCACGTTGGCAGTGCCACCGATCTGGTCACTCCCTACATGCGTACCGTGCTCGGTTTCATCGGTATCAAAGAGGTGGATTTCATCTACGCCGAAGGGATGGGGATGGGTCCGGATGCCCAGAGCAAGGGGATGGAAGCGGCCAAAGCGCAGCTTGAGGCTCTGGCTATATAAGGGCTCTCTATCCCGTCAGGGAAGGGGTTGCCCGCGAGATACAGGAACGCAGCCATCAGGCTGCGTTTGTTTTTGGGCTAGATATGATTACGACAGACGTTGCTGCTACAGAGAGTATCGCGGCAAGCGATCGGTATAGACGTTCCGGCGGAATCGCTACTCCATCATAAAACGGCGACAACCGCGCACCAGCAGCAATGCCACCGCGACCAGCAGGCCAAGCAAGAGGGTGGTCAGCCACTGTTCGGTACTTTGCGGCAAGTGGGGCGTGAAGAGGCTGATCATCAACAGGGTACAGAGCGTGATCAACAGGCTCTGTCGGGTCATCAATATCATGGGGTCATCCTTGGTTTGCTCACCTGAAACGATTTTAATGCCCTCTTGTGACAGGGTGATGTATCCGTGCATCACCCTGTTGGGGCTCTTCAGACCATATCAGGTTTTTACCGCAGAGCCAGCGCCATCACTGGCGCTGTGATCCCGATCCCGCTAGCTATCTTTATCTGAACTGTTTCTGGGCTGGCTGGTAGTGAAAATCGCCGCTGGCGAGCCGCGCTTCCAGTGCAGCCTGATCGATATCCTGCGCTTTGCAGAGATCATCCAGATCGTCATAGCGATCACGCAGCTGCATATTGACGACGCTCAGCAGCATGTTGATGTCCATGGTGGCGAACTTTTTCAAATCCATGATTATTTCTCCCGATCCAGTGATTGCAGCTGCTCGATGGCGGCGCTGACGCTGTGCAGATGCTGGCGGATCGCCTCGCGGGATTCGCTAGGCAGATAGTCGGTCAGGGTATGTTGCCAGCTGCCCGCTTCACTCTTGAGCTGCAGGAAGAGGGCGAGCCCGGCATTGGTGAGGGAGACCAGGCTGATGCGTTTGTCCTGCTCGCTGCTCTCGGTAAAGATGATCCCTTTTTCGACCAGACGGCGGATCTCGCGGGAGATGCGCACCTTGTCCATGCCGCTCGCCTCGACCAGCTCTTTCTGACTGATGGGGTAGTTGGGGCCGAGCACCATCATCAGGCGCCACTGCGGCACGGTCAGCTGGTAACGCTGCTCATAAAACTGTTCGAAGGTATCCCGTAGCATCTCGGCGGCATGTACCAACTGATAGGGCGGGTAGTGAGCGAGTAACGCTATGATTTTTGACATATTACACCCTGCTGTGACGGCTGCATCAGATGCAGTTTCTTTTGATACTTTGACATTGATGATACGAAACTCAAGCTGATTTGTCTGACCCGGTTGCGATGAAATGTGCGGTGGCGCACGCCCTCAAGTAAAAACCGGGTCTGACCGACGGGATTTTAAGCCAACGCTGTTCAGCCTTTACGCAACCAGATGAGGGCGTTCTGCTTGAGCCAGGCCTCGCGAGTGTGGATGGCGTAGAGCGCGGCCTCGTCGCGGCTGCCCGCTTGCCAGCTTTGTGGCTCCTGTTTGGGCAGCTTGCGCTGACCCAGCAGGCAGGCCGGAATGTGCGGGTTGGCCTCGATGGCGACCAGCAGATGGGGCTTGGCTGCCTCGGCACCCTCGGTAGCAAAGAGCATCAGCGCCTTGTTATAGAGCAACCAGCTGGAGGCTTCATCGAAGCGCACCAGCAGGGCGGCCAACACCTGCCAATCCCCTTGCAGTGCATAGAGGGTGGAGAGGTTGTAGCGGCAACCCAGCTCATCGGCCATGCAGATTGTCAGCAGCGCCAGATACTCCGCTTTGGCTTCACCCAGCTTGCCAAGGCGCAGCAGGCAGTCGGCGCGCCCGGCTCTGGCGGCCAGCAGAGGGCGCAGTTCGGGGGCACTCCAGCCGTGGCCGGCGATTTGCTGCCAGAAGGCGTCGTCAAACAGCGGAGTGGCATCGGCGATGATCTTCTCGAACCAGCCGAGGCGGGCCTGATGATCGCGGCAGCTGTCGGCCAGCTCGAACCAGGTCTGCCACTGTTGGGCCTGCTCGCCATTGAGGGCCACATCAGCGCTGGGGGCGGCCTGATACTGGTCGAGGTTGAGCAACTGGTTGAGGGCGGTTTTCATATTCTGGCGCTGGCGTTTGCAGAACTCGACAAAGGGGAGTTCGCTGGCGGCTGCGCTATAGAGCATCTGGGCCATCTGCTTGTCGCGAAACAGGCTCAGCTCTGCGGCCAGACTGAAGCGGTACTGGGTGGTCGGGTCGTTCAAATCCTTCGGCTTGGGCCAGGTGGCAAAACCCATGCTGAAGCCATAACACCATTGACCGAGGGGGTGGCTCTGTTCGAACACCTGCTCGGGGTTATCGCTGGGCAGGCGGCACTGGCTGGGCAGGGCCAGCTGGGCGTCGTCGGCTTGGGATTCCAGCTCGGCGATCAGGTGGTTGAGGGCTTCTGCGCTTTTTTCATCCAACTCGGCATCCTGTTCCAGCAGACCAGCCAGCGGGTGTTGCCAGTCAGGGGTCTCTGGCCCCACCAGACGAGCACAGAGAAAACCGTGCAGGGCCGGGTAGGTCATGTCCTGATCGCTGTGGCTCTGGATCCATTGATTAAGATGGCGGGTACGAGTGGATGGGTTCATCGACAGTTCCTCTGGATTTGAACAGCCGCGAAGTCTACCTAAAAGTGGGGTTATTTGCAGTAAATGGCCGCCTGTTTGGCGATTTAATCACCATTGGCGGATAAGATAGGGGCGAAAGGGCGGTTCGTGGTGGCTTGGGGACTAGGCCGGATCACCGCTCTTGAGGTAACATGCGCGCCCATAGGGGCCATGATCAATTGGCCCATCCGGGTAATGAGAAAAGAGAGCACCATGATACAGATTGGCAAGATGAACACCCTCACCGTTGTTGAACTCGAAGACCGTGGCGCCTGGCTTGCGGCCGATGAGTACGGTGAACTGCTGCTGCCCAAACGTCAACTGCCGGAAGGGGTGAAAGAGGGGGATAGCGTGCAGGTCTTCCTCTATCTGGATGCCGATTGCGAGCCGGTGATCACCACCGACAAGCCATTTGCCATGGTGGACGAATTTGCCGGTCTGAAAGTGGTCAATGCCAACAAGATTGGTGCTTTCCTCGACTGGGGCATGAAAAAGGATCTGTTCGTGCCCAGCCGTGAGCAGAACAAGCCGATGCAGGTGGGCCACGTTTATCTGGTGCGTCTGCAACTGGATAACGAAGGGCGCATGGTCGGCACCAGCCGCATCGAGCGTTTCCTGACCCCGGCCGGCAGCAACTTCAAGGTCGGTGACGAAGTGACCGCGCTGCCGGGGGAGCACTCGCCCTTGGGCATCAAGGTGATCGTCAACGGTCAGTATCCCGGCATGCTGTTCAAGAACGAGGTGTTTGGCCGGGTGATGACCGGTCGGCCGCAAACCGCCTGGGTCAAGCAGGTGCGCGAAGATGGCAAGCTCGATCTGACCCTGCAAAAGCCGGGTCTGGCGCGGGTTGATGATGCCGGTGAACGGATTCTGAGCCGGATGAAAAAGCAGGGCGGCAGTCTGGCGGTGGGTGACAAGAGCGAACCCGAGCTCATCTACAAGTTGTTCAGCATGAGCAAGGGCACCTTCAAGAAGGCGATCGGCGGCCTCTACAAGCAGGGCAAGATCGTCATCGAAGATAACGCCATCACTCTGGTGGCCACAGAGACCGACTCGGCCGTGGATAGCGAATAAGATGCCGAGTCCCTGTGTTGGCCTCTGCAAGGCGAAAGATGGGCTTTGCCTTGGTTGTGGCCGCACCTTGACCGAGATCGGCCACTGGTCGGCGATGGATAGCAAGGCCCAGCTGGCGGTGATGGCCGAGCTGAATGGCTCGAAAAGCACCCACCGCTGTCCGGGTTGTGGCGAACCGGCCCATTGCGCCGTCTCTGCCGGTCAGACCATCGCCCAGTGCTGGTGCAGCCAGTTGCCGGTACTGCCGATGCAGGAGGCCAGCGCTTGCTGGTGCCGCCGCTGTCTGGCCAAGGCCATCGCGGCGCAGGATTAGCAGAAAACTGAATTAAGTGAAAATAGAAACAAGAAAGGCGCCGATGGCGCCTTTTTTATGCCTGCTGCTGGCGATGCCAGCGCACATGCACTTGATCTTCGGTCAGCAGACGGGGCAGCAGGAAGGTGGCGAAGATCACCTCAAACTCATCCTGATGATCCAGCAAACCGACCCATACTTCGACCCAGCGCTCCATATCGACCGGCTCACCCAGCTCGGTCGACCAGTCGGCATTGGGCAGGGTTGCCTCCACGGCGCCACGCTGCTCAAACTCCAGGGTGATGTCGACTATTTGTTCGGGGGCCAGCATATCGGCGGCCTGCTCAAGAAACTGATCATAGGCCCATTCGACCAGCTGATCCGGGGTACGCTGTTCCATGAAATCACTCCAGATACATCGAGGTTCGCTACTGTAACAATTATTGGCTGTGGCGGCCAGACCAGTGCGCCGGGCGTGCCTGACCTGTCCAAGTTGCCGTTGGGGGAGTATGGTTAAGGCACGGATCATCTGGCAGGGAGTAAGGGGATGAAGCAGCGGGGACGGCGGCAACAGATCAAGCGACGGCGCGAGGCCTGGTGGTGGCACTATCTGCCGCTTCACCGCGAGATGGTGGGCGGCCATCTGGGCCCACCGGAGAAACCCGATGAGCCCTGAGGATCAGTCGGCCTGATGCACCCGATTGAGGGTGATCTGACCCAGTTGACCCATTTGACGGCGGATCCAGACCGAGCGCTTCTGCACATAGGGTGAAGGGGGCTTGACCCGATAACGCCACGGATTGGGCAGGGCGGCGGCCAGCAGGGATGACTCGTAGCGGGTCAAGCGGCTGGCCGGTTTGCCAAAGTAGGTGCGGGCGGCGGCTTCGGCGCCATAGATGCCGGGGCCGAACTCCACGATATTGAGATAGACCTCGAGAATGCGGGCCTTGTCCCAACCCAGCTCCATCAGCAGGGTAAACCAGGCCTCCAGCCCCTTGCGCAGGAAGCTGCGATCACTCCACATAAAGAGGTTCTTGGCGGTCTGCTGGCTGAGAGTGCTGGCGCCGCGCACCCGTTCGCTGTGCTGGTTGTGCTTGAGCGCCGCGTTGATGGCATCCATGTCAAAGCCGTTGTGATCGGCAAAGCGCTGATCCTCGGCGGCGATCACCGCCAGTTGCAGCTCTTTGGAGATGGACTCCAGATCTACCCATTGATGGCGTACCTGGGTGATTTTGGCGGGCGGAAAGAGGGCCCGCTCGATACGCCAGCTCCACATCGGCGGATCGATAAAACGCAGCAAGGCGACCGAGCCGACCGAGCAGAGCAGCCCGGCCAGCGCGATCTTGCCTGCCCACCTCAACACCCGGCGCCCAATGGATGCAGATGGGCGCACGGGGGCCACGGCGTCAGGGCCAGACTCCCACTGATAGTGGCTGGGATCATCGGGATCCGGAATTATTGGGGCAGCCATTCGATGTGGCAGAACTTCTCGTCAACACGGCGGGAGAGCAGCATGCGGGCAAACAGGTGCTCATACTCTTGTTCTTCATTGCCAAGGCCTACCCAGATCTCGGCATAGTCGGTATCGCTCACGGCAAAACCCACGTCCGCCTCCCAGTCATCGGCCGGGTCGGTTTCGGCCAGCAGGCCGCGGTCGTTGAACTCCTGATTGAAGCGGGCGATC
>NZ_CDDK01000038.1:1252-2032 GCF_000820225.1 Aeromonas veronii bv. veronii | reverse complement strand
CCTGATTGAAGCGGGCGATCTCCTGCTCCGGCAGGTTGTCGGAGGCCAGCTCCATAAAGAGTTCGAGGGCGGTATCGAGCAGTTCCTCGACGCTGTGCATTTCGTCATTCATAGACATAAGCGGTCTGTTCCAGAAAAGAGAAAACGGTGCCAGCGCAGATCACTGCCTGCGGGGCGGCGCTATTCTAGCTGTCGGCAGACCCCTTGGCGAGATGAGGCGAGCCGCTGTGGCCTGTTTTTGTGCCAATAAAAAACCGGATCCAGTGACAGGATCCGGTCTTCATTGGGGGAAGGGGTCACGCATAGGGCGTCAGCTCATCCCTTCTTGTCATCGGCGAAGGTGATGTTGAGCTCCAGTACCGACAGCTCATCACTCTTCTGATCCAGTTGGACGGTTATCTTCTCCGGATCAATGTTGACGTATTTGCGGATCACATCGAGGATGTCCTGCTTGAGCTGGGGCAGGTAATCCGGCCCCCCTCTGGATGAACGCTCGTGAGCAACAATGATCTGCAACCGCTCTTTGGCCAGTTGTGCGGTGTTCTGTTTCTTGTTGGAACGAAAATAATCCAATAATGACATGTTTAACTCCCGAACAGTCGGCTAAAGAAGCCCTTCTTCTCTTCTTCCAGAAAACGAAATTCCTTGGCATCGCCCAGCAGGCGGGACACCGCATCTTCGTAGGCCTGACCGGCATCGGACTCCTTGTCCAGAATGACCGGTTCGCCGGAGTTGGAGGCGCGCAGCACCGCCTGGGACTCCGGGATCACCCCGAGCAGC
>NZ_CDDK01000038.1:0-1056 GCF_000820225.1 Aeromonas veronii bv. veronii | reverse complement strand
CCGGGATCACCCCGAGCAGCGGGATGGCCAGGATCTCCTGCACATCCTGCACGCTCAGCATGTCGCCGCGGTTGACGCGGGTCGGGCAGTAGCGGGTCAGCAGCAGGTGCTCCTTGATGGGGTCTTCGCCACGCTCGGCGCGGCGGGACTTGGAGGCCAGGATGCCAAGGATGCGGTCGGAGTCACGCACGGAAGAGACTTCCGGGTTGGTGGTGACGATCGCTTCGTCGGCAAAATAGAGCGCCATCAGTGCGCCCGCCTCGATCCCTGCCGGGGAGTCGCAGACGATGTAATCGAACTTCATCTCCGCCAGCTGATCCAGGATCTTCTCGACCCCCTCACGGGTGAGGGCATCTTTGTCCCGGGTCTGGGAGGCGGGCAGGATAAACAGATTTTCCGAGCGTTTGTCCTTGATCAGCGCCTGATTGAGGTTTGCTTCCCCGTTGATGACGTTGACGAAGTCATACACCACGCGCCGCTCGCAGCCCATGATGAGATCCAGGTTTCTCAGACCGATGTCAAAGTCAATGACCACTGTCTTGTGACCACGCTGGGCTAAGCCGGTGCTCAGGGCCGCACTGGTTGTGGTCTTGCCAACGCCACCTTTACCCGATGTAACGACTATGATTCGCGCCATTCTCGCTTCCTTGTAACTCTATTTGATACGGTCTATTCGGAGTTGTTCGTTGTCCAGCCGGACGTGTACCGGTTGCTGGATCAGGCCTGCCGGCAATGCATCGCTCAGCTGGAATGTGCCCGCGATGGAGAGCAGCTCGGCCTGTAATTGCTGGCAATAGATCCGGGCCTGGGTGTTGCCCCGGGCGCCGGCAATGGCTCTGCCACGCAGGGTGCCATAAATATGAATGCTGTCGTCGGCGAGCACTTCAGCTCCCGGACTGACGGACCCCAGCACCACCAGCGAGGTGCCGGCGGCGTAAATCTGCTGGCCGGAACGAACCGGTCCCACATGTACCTTGCTCGGGATCAAGGGGGCGGGTTCGGGCTCGGGAACCACCTCAGGGGCGGCTGGCGCGGGGGCAGGCTCGGGTTCCGGTT
>NZ_CDDK01000037.1 GCF_000820225.1 Aeromonas veronii bv. veronii | reverse complement strand
GCCGTCTCGGCCAGTGAGCGGCGATGATACCCGGACTGCTGCTTCCAGTGAGTCAGTCCCTCCTTGCGCATCACCAGAACCGCTTCATTACGTGGATGCCCCTCTTCCCATAAACCGGCATTCTTGCGCGGCGGAATACAAGCCTTGGCTCCTTTGCGCTTTATCAGTTCATGGCAGGTCTTGGTGTCATATGCGCCATCGGCATACACGGTCCCAAGGGCTCGGCGTAGCGGATTGAACAGGGTCGGCAACACCTCGGCATCATGAACATTTTCCAACGAAGCCTCGGCTGCCACGATGTCGTAGGTCGCCGGGTCTACCGCCAGATGCAATTTGCGCCAGACCTGGCGCTTGTCATGGCCATGCTTTCTGACCTTCCATTCACCCTCGCCAAACACTTTCAAGCCGGTGGAATCGATAACCAAATCGGTAACCTTGCTCTTGGGTGGCTGGCGGTATGCCACCTTCACGGTACTGGCGCGCTTGCTGACACAGCTGTAGTCGGGGGCACACAACGGCACATTCATCAGCTTAAACAGCGAGTCGAGCAGGCCCTGTGTCGCCCGCAGGGAGAGGTTGAAAATGCCCTTGAGCATGAGAAAGGTACAGATAGTCTGGTCGGTGTAGAGGGCGCTTCGTCCCCGTCGGCCATGATGTTCTTGATGGAACCAGTTATAAACGACATTCTCATCAACCCAGAACGTTAGCGAATCGCGTTTGACCAGGGAACGGTTGTACTGTGACCAGTTGGATATGGCGTGAAGCGACTTGCCCATGATGCTGATTTGAAGAGGGATTTGGTGATCAGATCGCCGTCTCCACCATAAGTTCAATTCAGGTCACTCTGATTTGGGAAACAACGCCACACGCTAGTTGAAGCCATGCAGCAAGGACCCATCGGAGAAGGTCACGTTGGCAAAGCGCGCGGTTGAAATGGCAATCTGTTCACTGTGACGCATAAGGAACATCTCCATAATGCGCTTGGAAGCCCCCATCATGTTGACCGGATTGGCTGCTTTGTCAGTCGAGACACAGAAATACTTTTTAACCCCCATATCGATGGATATGCTGGATGGTTTTATCCGTGTTGAACACATTGACGTCAATCATACGCATCAACGTGAAGGGGTCTTTTTCGCTGCGTACATGCTTGAGCGCAGAAAGATTGAGCTCGTAGTCATAGACGCCGTCGGCTTTGATAAAAGCGTCATATTCAATAGAGCCAATATCCAGGGCGAAAGTCTGGAAATCACCATCGATATAACCAAACGAGCTGCGAATATCCCGCACCAGCTCGACCATGTTATTCTCGCTGATATCAACAACATGCAATTTGCGTGGATTTCTTTTGAAAATTTCCTTTGTTACTGCTTGGCCAATAGAACCTGCACTACCGAGTATTAAGAATCGTGAATTGGCAACAACATCATTTAAGATATGTTGACATCTGGTAACGTCTTACTCAAAAAATCGATGTTGAGCGACCTAGTAGTGCAAGAGAAGATATCATTTGACCTCCTGAGTAAATGCGTAGTCCGTTCCTGTCTGCGCTAGCATCAGTGTTTTCTTTATTGTTCTCCATCATTTTGGGGGAGATGTATTAAGTAATGCATAAAGAGATATATCGTTATTACAGCCATGCTGACTTAGACCTATAGCTATCGCTTTTTCAAATTCTTTGTTATGCATTCTGATACAGTGATAACTATAAAATAAATCTGTGACATCTTGTAACGTAAGTGGATTTGCCATTGCTATCAAACAGAGATAACTACGTAATAAAAAATAATCCGCAATCAACAATTGATAGCATTGTTGGGGCGTAATATCAGGATCAAATGGAAAATTGTGGTGGTAGACATAGTAAACAAGATAGTTTTGCATTATGTGTGGATGAGCATTCAAAAAAGGCTCAACCTTTTGATGCCAAACATCATGTATTTTCGCAAGAGGTGTAATATCACCATCATCAGAAAATAATTCTGTTATTTTCTGCAAACAGTAATTAATAATTACTCTACCTCGACGGTTTTTTCTCTGGCTACTTAGTGATTGCAATTGCGTTAATTGGTGCAAGGCCCACCATTGTAGTTTATCTAGGTAAGGGATTTGCAAGAATGCATTGTGCAATTCACCATTGTTTATCAAACTATTTATTTGTGCTAGAAATTGCTGATTTGATAGGCTGTCTTCGCTACGGTGTAACATTAACCCAATGATCCACAATTTTTCTTCAATACTTATTCCTTGTGTCAAAATAATTTCGATTGACAAAAGGTGGTTGTTTTCTACTTGCTCGGATATCAATTGTGTCTTGTAGAATCCCTTGAACGGTTGAGCCTCCATGACCATGGCATCAGGATTTAGCAACACTTGACGGCATACTTCTGGACAGGATAGTGTCAGGCTCAATTTCAGATTATCGCCAAAACGGGTTTCAACCCGTGGATAGCTACGGCAGGTATTGCTTAACGCATCGACGCCTGCCTCCTTATGAATTTGGCACCAGCCATCAGATAGAAACGGGCAATATCCTTCCTCATTTAAGATAATTTGACCCCAGTTATGATCATCTTTCTTCACTTTCTGAATATGCTTCATCGTTTCTGTACGAAGCCATAAGTCTGGATGACTTGAATAGGAGCGATAGGTTTTTTTATCAATACTTATATTCCACCCTCTACAACAAGTGTCTTCACACTTATCGCCAATACACTGGAAATTTTTAACAAAAACCGGAACAAATTGATGAGCAGGGGGGGATTTTATCATTTTATAAGTCCATTTTGAGCTAAGGTTACCCACTGTAACTTAGCAAGTTTAGTACCATGATGAATATGGAGTCTGTTTTTCCTATGGCTGTTACTGTGAAACAGTGGTACCTGATGTTGCGTCAGTAATGGATCATACGACACATCGATTCTACAGCGTTCAAGGTTCTGGAGGTAAACCGGTGCAGCTCATCCGAGTTGATCAAATCGAGTCGCTGATGCTGCACCGCGTCGAGATTAGGCCACTTCAGCCAGTGACGCAGGGCGTCAGGATCTTGACTCCCTGCCAGGATCAGCGATGGGTTGGCTCTGATCACCTGTTCCATGTCCACTTGAGGGTAAGGGGTCTTGGCATTCGCCATGATGTTGATCCCGCCGCAGAGTTCGATGGCCTGAGCCGGCCAGGCGTTGCCGCTCACGCTGGTGAGCGGCGGGTACCAGAGCTGGTAGAACACCTTGACGCCGGTTGGTTGGCCATAGCGCTGTTGCAGGGAATGCAGGCGTGCCAGATAGCGATCGGCGGCTTCGTTGGCACTCTTTTCCACTCCCAGCAATTTGCCGAGAGCCCGCATCTCGGTGGCTAGCGAGGCAAAATCGGTAGGCTCAGAGTAGAAAACCGGGATCCCGATCTGTGCCAGTGGGGCCAGCATCCGTGATTGAGCCGAGCGCCAGCCGAGGATGAGATCCGGCTTTTGCGCCAGCACTGCCTCGACGTTGATGCTGCGATAATTCGCTACCTTGGGCTTGGTTTTGACCTCGGGGGGATAGTCTGAGGCATCGTCGATGGCAACCAGCTTGTCGCCGGCGCCAATCTCGTAGAGCAATTCGGTCAGGTGAGGAACAACACTCACCACCCGGGTTGGCGTGGCGGCCTGTAGGACACCGGGCAACCAGGCAACCAGCACGCAGGGCAGCCAGACAGCCAAGCGCAACCATCTAACCATGAAATAACCCCGCCACAGTGACAAGCAGCGCCAGTATCAACCAGCCCCAGCTGCACCCTTGCAGAATGTTGAGCACCTTGCGCGGGATCTCGCTATCTGGTTCAGCACCCGTGCCGATGACTGGCCAGCGCTGGAGAGCCCCCTGATAGTAGCGAGGGCCACCAAGACGGATCCGGCACTTGTCTACCAGCAGAGTGAGCAGCATCCCCATGGCGGGATAGGGCCAGAGCGCGCCACTTCGCAGCAGCTGTGCGGCCTGTTTGAGACGGCTTGCCAGCAGTGGCAGCCCCAGCAGCAAAATGACGGAGGCATTGAGCCCCTGATAGAGCGCGCTGGCGGCGCGACCAAAGTGGTCGAAGGCGGGATCTTTGCGACTCCAGCTCTGATTCATCAGCTGCACCAGCCGCCAGAGCAGGGCGCCCTGTACGCCAGCCAGAGCAAATCCCAGCAGCGGGCCAGCCCATTGGCCGACCAGACGCAGGGCGCAGCTCTCCGTCACCGCTTTGGCGAGCCCCATGGCAGAGAGTTTACCGGTTTCGCGTTTGAGCCAGGGGGCAGACTGCAATCTTGCCAGCGGCAGGGTCTCCTGGGTGGCGAGCGAGCGGGTGGCATGGGCGAGTTCGCGCAGTGGACGGGATTCGAGCATCAACAGCAGAAACAGCAGGTCGAAGATCGGCTCGCTCAGGGCCAGATTGCGCAGCGACCAGAGCCCGGCGGCGCAGGGGAGCCAGACTACCAGCATCGCCAGCAGGCCGGCCTGCATTTGCTGGCCGGGTGAACCATCGGGTCTGTGTACCTTGTGCCCCAGCCGGGTCAGCAGGGGCGTGACGGCCGAAAGACGCAGATGGGATGGCCACGGGATCACCGCCTCCAGCAGGGCAGCCCCCACCAGAATGGCCGCCGTCGTCGAGAGAAGGGCGTCGGCCATCAAATCAAACGAGCCGTTCTCGATCACAGCTTGCCGAGCATCTTGATAATCACTTCGGCGGAGTGCTTGCCGGCCACTTCGATGAAGGCATCGAAGGATTCAACCTGTTCCTTGCCAGCGATATCGGACATGGCGCGTACCACCAGATAGGGCACCTTGAACATGTGGCACACCTGACCGATCGCGGCACCTTCCATCTCGACCGCCAGCATCTGCGGGAAGTCGGCGCGAGCCTTGGCGATGGCGTCCGGTTTGCACATGAACTGATCGCCGGTACAGATAAGGCCAACCTTGGTCTGGTGCTTGCCCTGCTCGGCGATGCAATCCTGAGCGACCGCGATGAGCTTCTCGTCGCAGGGAAAGGCGGCGGGTTGCTGCGCCATCTGGCCTATCTCGTAACCAAAGGCGGTCACGTCGACATCGTGGAAACGCATCTCGCTGGCGATCACCACATCACCGATGTGCAGGTCCTGGGCAAAGCCGCCCGCAGAGCCGGTATTGATGACGCAGTCGGGGGCAAATTTTTCCAGCAGCAGGCTGGTGGCCACGCTGGCGGCAACCTTACCGATACCGGAGCGGGTCAGGATCACCTCTTTGCCTGCCAGCATCCCTTGATAGAACTCGCAGCCGCCCAGTTGCAGGGTGGTGGGGTTGCTCATCTGGCTGCGCAGCAGGGCTACTTCTTGCTCCATGGCGCCGATAATACCTACTTCCATTGCTGACCTCGTCTTGATAGCCGTGTGGCTGAATTTAAGTTGCTGTAGATCATAACAAAAGATGTCGTCGGCGCCGAGAGGCACAAGCGAAAGGAGAGATGAAACGCGGCGCTCCACATGGAAGCGCCGCAGGTGACAAAAAGCATTGATGAGGCGGGGCGAGGGCCTTTAGCCGAGCGCGGTATCGAGGGTCATCATCAGGGCAAAGCCTGCCATCAGGCCAAGGGTGGCATAGGTCTGATGACCGTTGCGGTGAGTCTCAGGGATCACCTCGTGCGAGACCACAAACAGCATGGCGCCGGCGGCGAGCCCAAGTCCGATGGGGTAGGCGATGGCAAGGCCGCTGGAGAGTCCCACCCCGAGCAGGGCTCCAACCGGTTCGAGCAGGCCGCTGGCGATGGCAACCAGCACAGCCACCGAGGGGCGAAAACCGGCGGCGCACATGGCCAGCGCCACCGCCAGTCCTTCTGGAATATCCTGCAGTGCGATGGCGGTGGTGAGCGGCAGCCCCACCGACATATCCCCCTGCGAGAAGCTGACCCCGATGGCCATCCCCTCCGGCAGGTTGTGCAGGGCGATGGCAAAGACGAACAGCCAGACCCGGGAGCAGCTCTCGTGGCCGGGGCCGCAGGGGCCGGTTTTGTCATGTTCGTGCGGGGTGAACTGATCCAGTCCCAGCATCAACAGCACCCCGAGGGTCATGCCGACCACCACCACAGCTGCGGCGCTAAAGCCGTTGCCGGTGATCCCCTTGGCGGCCTCCAGCCCCGGCAACAGTAGGGAGAAGGCACTGGCCGCCAGCATCATGCCGGCGGCAAAGCCCAGCATGGTGTCCTCTACCTTTTGCGGCACCGAGCGCAGAAACAGGGCGGGCAGGGCGCCGATGGCGGTGGCGGCAAACCCGGCGGCACCACCGATCAGGCCATAGTGCACGCCGCTGGTCACCTCGCCGGTAGCGAGCATGATGAGACTCTGCAACAGCAGCAACAAGACGGCAGCCAGTGCGATAAAGAGGCCTATGGCGGTGAGCGGGCGGCTTTGTATCTGGCTGCGCAGTTGCTGTGACCAGGATAACGGGGGAAGAGCTGAGAGATGGTCCATGGCATGGCCTCAAGGTGAGCAAAGCGGATAATGGCATTACATCCACTTGGCCGCCCCTTGTCCATGCCTGCAAGGCGATTGCCACTATCGAGAAAATGGCGTCAGGTGAATATGAATATTTTTGTGATCCGGCTCGGATTGTTGGTTTTGTTAAGTTGCTTTTAATTTTTAAAGAAAAGTGAGGGTGTGGTCGCTTTGTGCTAGAGTGCGCGCCTTTGCGGAACCCTATCTTCCCGGTGTTCTGCATTCTTTCCCGTCAGGAAGGTCTGGGGATTTGCTCATAGGGACGTGATCGCCACACTCCATTCGCCTGTCAGCAGTAGAGGATAACCCACCACTATGTTTTACAAGAATCTCTCCATCGGCAAAAAGATTGCCGTGGTTTTTGCGGTCATTGCCGCAGTCAACGTTGTCTTCGGTGTTTTTCTCTCCAGCGAATTGCGCGGTGTGCGTGATCGGGTGCTGAACTTTACCGACTCTACGCTGCCGAGTGTCCTGTCGGTTGAAACCCTGCTCTATGATGTCTCCTATGTCCGTCGTGCCCAGTTCGCCTTGCTGATGGTGAAGGATGCCGCTGATCTGCAAGCTCGCCGCAGCCGGATCCAGCAGAATATCCAGAAAGTAGACAACGCATTTCACGCCTATGAGGCGACCGTCGGTGCTGATCATGAGCGTCAGGTGTTTAATCAGGCCAAACAACAGTGGCTCAGTTACCAACGTGCAGTGAACGAGTTTGATCAACTGCTGGTACAAGGACAACAAGAGCAAGCCAAGGCACAGTTATTTGCCTCGAATGCTGCTTTTGGTTCTTTGGAGCGGGCAGTTAATGCTCTGATCGATGTGAACCTCGGTTTTGTGAAGGAAAACCGCAGCAGCTTGCTTGGCAGCGTCAGCATGGTGACCACCTTCGCCATGGTGAGCATTGGTGCTCTGCTGGTGTTCATGGTGGTGATGAGCTGGTTCCTGACCCGCCAGATCTGCCTGCCGCTGCAAGCCGTAGTGGCTCAGGCCAACGCCATTGCTGCCGGCGATCTGACTCATCAGCTGGAGCGTCAGCATATCGGTCGCGACGAGCTGGGCATGCTGGCCAAAGCTTCCCTCAAGATGCAGGACAACCTGCGTGGTCTGATTGAAGAGGTAGTGGCTGCGGTTACCCAGCTGGGTGCAGCGATTGACGAAGTGAGTGCGGTTTCCGAACAGTCTGCCAAGGGTATTCAGAGCCAGCAGCAAGAGATTTCGCTGGTGGCGACGGCCATGACCCAGATGAAGGCGACCGTTGCTGATGTGGCGGGCAATACAGAGCATACCTCTGAGTCTGCCAGTGCAGCTAATACCTTGGCCCGCAAAGGCAACCAGGATGTGCAGCGTTCGCTGGTGGCGATCACCCGTGTGGCTGAAGAGATTGAGCAGGCTGGCACGCTGGTGGCCGAACTGGAGCGTGAATCCGCCCAGATCAACGTAGTGGTCGATGTCATTCGCAGCATTGCCGATCAGACCAATCTGCTGGCTCTCAATGCCGCCATCGAGGCTGCTCGTGCTGGTGAACAGGGCCGAGGTTTTGCGGTGGTTGCCGATGAGGTGCGCACTCTGGCGGGCCGCACCCAGGCCTCTACCGGCGAGATCGTCGCCATCATCGAAACCCTGCAGTCTCGCGCCAATCAGGCGAAAGAGGTGACCGGGCTGAGCTGTGACATGATCCGACAGTGCGTCACCCAAAGCGAGCAGACCGGCACCGGTATCCAGCAGATTGAAGAGGCGGTGGCGCAGATCGCCGATATGGCGATCCAGATTGCCAGCGCCTGCGGCGAGCAGGATGCGGTCTCTGACGAGCTGGGCCGCAACGTCGAGCGGATCAACGAGTCCGCCAACGAGGTGGCTCTGGGCGCCGATCATACTGCCCGCGCCTGTCTGGAGCTGAGCCAGCTGGCGGTGGGTCTGAAGCAGACCATCGGTCGCTTCCGCCTTGCCTGATAAAGGGGCTGGCGTACGCCGACTTCTTCATTCATAAAAGTCGGGGCGCTTTACATGCCCTCACGACACCCGGCCATGTGCCGGGTGTTTTTGTATCTGGCGATGGGTACGAGGCCAGATGGTTGGGGTTCTTCGCAAGGGGATGAAGGTCAGAGCAACAAACCGGGGGCAGATGATTATCCCGGCCTGTGCGCGGTGATATTCAAGAAGGTTGGTTAAGGCGTATTTGCTAACGAGAGAAGGGCGACGAACGGTTTTGGGGATGGGGAACGGGGCGAGCGGTTGGGGTGTGCGCTACGGGGAAGAAGAGCATAAGCAGTTGGTTGGAATGCCCGAACAGGGTATATCGCAGCAATAAAAAAACCGGCTTGCGCCGGTTTTTTTATCTTGGTGAATGCTGGGGATGGGGAGCTGGCTTATTTGGCCAGAGACTCCGGCAGCTCTTCACGGATCTTGCCCAGCATCTCTTTCAGGACGCGCGGGTTGGCAACCACGATGTTGCCGGAGTTTTCGTAGTTGTGACCACCTACGAAGTCGGTGACGATGGCACCAGCTTCTTTGGCCAGCAGTTCACCGGCAGCGGTGTCCCAGGGTTTCAGGCCGATTTCCCAGAAACCGTCTACGCGACCGGCAGCCACATAGGCCAGATCCAGTGCGGCAGAGCCGGAGCGACGGATGTCGGCACATTCGATGAACATGCTCTGGAACATCTTCAGGTAGGACTCGATGTGGTGCTTTTGTTTGTAGGGGAAACCGGTAGCCAGTACGGTGCCAGCCAGCTCTTTGGCTTTGCCGACACGGATACGGTAGCCGTTCAGCTGGGCGCCGCTACCACGGGTAGCAGTAAACAGCTCGTCACGGATGGGATCGTAAACAACGGCTTGTTCGGTTTTGCCTTTCACGCGCAGGGCGATGGAAACGGCAAAGTGCGGAATGCCTTTGACAAGGTTGGTCGTGCCATCCAGTGGGTCAATGATCCATTGGTAGTCCGGATTGGTACCGGCAATCTCACCAGACTCTTCAGCAACAATGCTGTGCTCAGGGTAAGATTTTTTGATGGTGTGAATGATGGCCGCTTCGGCTTCACGGTCAACGTTGGTCACGAAGTCATTGCTGCCTTTTTGGATAGCCTCAATGTTCTCAGGCTGGGAGAAGGCTTTTACTACAACTTGACCGGCGTTGCGCGCAGCGCGCACGGCGATATTCAGCATCGGATGCATAGGTTCACCACTGGATGTTAAAGAACGGGGGATAAAAGGACGCGGTATGATACCAGTATTTTGTGCGATGGCAACTGTTATCCCCCTACGACCAATTGATTACCACTGCCAGATTTGACGGCTCCAATATAGACCAGATCTGCGCTAGTCTTATCCCAGCAGCCGGATACAGGCTGTCATGAGCATAGGGATGTGAACCATGAATTTGTCATTAGTGAGTCAGAACGTGTCAGCGGCCAGCGAGGGACTGTTGGCCATCTTGCGGTCATCACCCGAGTATGGTGATCACTTTGCCCACATCACCGTGACCCCCCTGGCCCAGTGGCAACCGGCCAAGACGGAGGCGGCGATCCTGCTGATCGACGGCGATGCGCCCTGGCAGGATGCCGGATTTGCCCGGGGAGAGGATGAGACGATCGGTTTGCCGGTCTTGCCGCTGTTGATCCGCAAGGGAGACAAGGAGCTGACGGTCTGCGGGCCGGATGTGCGTGACCCCCGTTTCTATTTTGTCTCAAACGGCATCGTGCTGGATGAGTCGGAGCTGGCCGAGCCTGCCTGCAGCCGGGTGCTGTTGCGCAAGCTGGAGTCCTACTTCCCGCTGCTTTCCCGCCTGATCATGCTGCGCCAGCGCAAGCCGGTTGCCGTGATCAACTAATATCTACCATCGCCAGAGCGCACTAGCGGCGTACCGTGGCCTTGTTTGGCCTACGGTGCGCCGCTTTTTAATGGTCTGGAGCCGGTCACTTGTTGCAAGATGAGGCGGCTATGGTGTTGCACCCTGTTCCAACCGTGCAATCTGGCTATGACCAACAAGGAGTGAATCATGATCGACTTTTACACCGCCGCGACCCCCAATGGTTTCAAAGTGGCGATCGCCCTCGAAGAGCTGGGTTTGCCCTATCGGGTCATTCCTCTCGATCTTTCGGCGCTGGATCAGAAGAAGCCCGAGTTTCTCGCCATCAACCCAAATGGCCGTATTCCGGCTATCGTCGATCTGGATAACGACGATTTCGCCGTATTCGAGTCGGGGGCCATCCTCATCTATCTGGCGGAGAAAGCAGGCAAGTTGCTACCCGCTGATCCCAAACGCCGCTCTCAGGCCATCCAGTGGCTGATGTTCCAGATGGGCGGGGTAGGACCCATGATGGGGCAGGCCAACGTCTTCTACCGCTATTTCCCCGAGAAGATCCCCGCCGCCATCGAACGCTACCAGAAGGAGGGGCGCCGCCTGTTCGAGGTGCTCGACAGCCATCTGGCCCATCACGAATATCTGGCGGACGAGTACAGCATCGCCGACATTGCCACCTGGCCCTGGGTGCGTATTTATGACTGGAGCGGTATCTCCATCGAGGGATTGCCCCATCTGCAAGCCTGGATGGTGCGGATGGCCGAGAAGCCGGCCTGCCAGAAGGGGATCACCATACCGCCGCGCAAGGAGCAGCCGGATGAGCTGATCAAGCAGGCACAACAGATGGTAACACGTTGATTTTTAACTGCCGACGGGGCGTGCTGCCCCGTAATATTAGAAAAACTAAGGCAAGCCGATTATAAAGATTCGTTCGTTTTTTGTGAGCTGAATCACTATGATGCCCTCATACCACCAAGCGTCCTGTGCGGTGGCTTGGCGGGCTCCCCGCCTACTGTTTCCAACACTGTTTTTGATTGCATCACAGCCTCTGTGATCAGATTCCTCTGGGACATTTTGTGCCAGAGGGGCGGCAGCATTTTTTCGATTTTTTGGGACTGATATGGATCGGCACAGTTTTTATCCGTTGTTTTTACTGACCATTCTGATGGTCGCTGTGGGCCAGATGACCCAGACCCTTTATGTTCCCTCCATTCCCATGATGGCGGGGGACTTCAATGTGGCCTCGGGCCAGTTGCAGGCGGTGATGGCCTGTTACCTGATCCCCTATGGCCTCTCCCAGTTTGTCTATGGGCCGTTGTCGGATCGTATTGGCCGTCGCCCGGTGCTGATCGTCGGCATGATGGTGTTTCTGGTGGGCACCCTGATCATTCAGGTCATCCCCCATTTTGCCGCCCTGCTGGTGGGTAGCTTTATTCAGGGGCTGGGTACCGGTGCCGGTGGCGCCATGAGCCGTACCGTGATGCGCGATCGCTACAACGGCGCCGAGCTCAACCGCGCTAACAGTCTGGTGAGCATGGGGGTGATCTTCTCCCCGCTGCTGGCGCCGGTGTTGGGTGGCTGGTTGACCGAGCTGTTCAACTGGCGCGCCGGTTACTGGTTCCTGTTCGGTTTTGGTGCCCTAGCCACTCTGGCGATCATGGCTTGGTTTGGTGAGACTCTGCCTGTTGCAGCCCGTCAGCCGCTGCGCGTCGGTGCTGCCTATCGCCATGTGCTGGGCAACCCCAAGTTTCAGGGCAACCTGCTCTGCCTGATGGCGACCTTTGCGGGATTGGCGGTATTTGAAGCGGCGGCCGGTGTGCTGCTGGGCGATGTGCTGAAGCTGAGCGCCCGTACCGTGAGCGTGCTGTTCGTGTTGCCGCTGCCCGGCTATCTGTTCGGTGCCTGGCTCTCTGCCAAGCTGAGCTTCCGTTTGACTCAGGGCAAACTGATGCGTCTTGGCATCGCCTTTCTGGCGCTTGGCTCTCTCATCATTCTGGTACCGGGGCTGTTCGGGGTGGTGAGTGCCGCCTCGCTGGTTGGTGGTGCGGCCGTCTACTTCATCGGTAGCGGCATTCTCTACCCGACCGCAACCTCCTGTGCCATCGAGCCCTTCCCGGGGCAGGCCGGCACCGCGGGTGCCATTCTCGGCGGGATGCAGAATCTGGGGGCGGGCGTGGTGACCCTGCTGGCGGCCGGTTTCCCGATGACCGGTCAGGTGACGCTGGGGGCCATCATGACCCTGATGGTGCTGATCGTGGCGCTGAGTTTTGTCTGGCTGCGCCACCACGGCTCGCCGCACGAGCAGATGGCCATCTAAATTTGCTTGCCAGTTGCAAAACAAAGCCCGCCTGTTTGGCGGGCTTTGTCGTTATGGCAGTGTCCGTTTCACACCTTGTCCCATCGGGTTCTCCATTTATTGGGGGGAAAGGTGTAAACCATATTCAGGACGGGACAGTTCGTTGATCATCAGGCAAAGAAAAAGCCCGTCATGCTGG
Organism: Aeromonas veronii bv. veronii; assembly: GCF_000820225.1. Lineage (GTDB taxonomy): Bacteria > Pseudomonadota > Gammaproteobacteria > Enterobacterales > Aeromonadaceae > Aeromonas > Aeromonas veronii. The sequence goes on along the minus strand of NZ_CDDK01000037.1, from coordinate 153,188 downwards.
TGACGGGCTTTTGCTGTTGGTACCCCGAGATGCCGTTGCCGGTTTGGGCCCTTGAACCGTCGGTTCAAGGCGGGGATCGGATCTGACCGCAGGCTTCTCGGTCGTGCCGAGCATGCGCAATAGCCAGAAGGCAGATCCCCTGTTTGGTATGAATATCGGCTCGGGGACTTGAACCGGCTGACAAACATCCCAGGGAATTTTAAAACGGTTTGCGATTAGGGCTGTTGCCCCTCTTCGCTGGAATCACCATATTGTCCGTGCTCGATCAGGGCCGCTTCGATGGTGCGTTGCAGCATCTTGATCCGCTTGTCCATGGTCTCAGAGTATTGGTGGTTCTTCTCTTTTTCAAGGCAGAGCTCATGACAGAAATTGAGCGCCGCCATGATAGCCAATTGCTCGTTGCTGGAGACTTTGGAGCGTTGACGCAGGTCGATCAACTTGTCGGTCAGCTGCTCGGCGGCCTGGCGCAGGGCATCCTGCTGTCCCAAGGGACAGGATACCTTGTAGGGACGTCCCAAAATGACGATTTCTACGGCCTCTGTGCTCATGCCTTCCTCAATACGGCGGAGCTGATTTCCGCCTTTATCCACGTGGACAACTGGGCGGGACTATATAGCGCAGATGCATAAGTTTCAAGGCCTTGCTGGCTCTGCAAGAGGGAGAATGCTAGGATCCTGACCATTAATTCTGCAAATTTGACTGAACTTTGAGCGGATCCTCGATGAGCAAAACGAACCCCCTTAAATATGCGGCAGTGGCCGACATCATGGAACAACATGAGCTGATGGCCAGCGCAGTAGAGGCCCATGGTGTGATGTGCGGTCTGGTGTGCGGCGGTGTGGCACTGGACGACAAGAGTTGGCTGCCCCATTTCAACGATCTGGTGAACGACGGTTTCGGCCTGCCGGCCCCGGTGCGCCAGGTGATGACCGATCTTTATCACAATGTGGTCGAGAGCCTGATGGCCCAGAAGGGCGTCGAGCTGCTGCTGCCAAGTGATGATGCTCCCCTCGACGAGCGAATCGATTCGCTGGTGGACTGGTCACAGGCATTTCTGGCCGGTTTCGGCGTGGTGCAGCAGGAGTTGTCGCGCGCGTCGGAAGAGCTGCAGGAGATGATCCAGGATATCGCCAGCATCACTCAGGTCTCCGCCGAGTTCGATCAGGAAGATGACAAGAACGAAGCCTCTTTCCTGGTGCTCTACGAACACGTCAAACTGGGGGTCATGATGGCCTTCGAAGAGTTTGGCAAGCGCCCCGATACCCCGAGCGCGCCGCCGACCCTTCATTGAGGTGCGGGTCAACGAGACCCTTACTGAATCTGCAAGAGCGCCTGATGGCGCTCTTTTTTATTCCCTTGTGGTGGCTAACCCTGTGAGGCATAACCGGTTTTTTGCCGGTGACCTCGCATTCGGCCAGCGGCTTTGTGATAGCATGAGGCCACCTTTTTCACTTCTTCCTCTCTGCTTATGTCTCAATCTGATGTGCGACAGGTCGATGTCACCCTGGTCGGCGGTGGCATGAGCGGCGCCGTGCTGGCCCTCTCGCTGGCAGCCCTGCTTCGATCCGATGGCTCCCCCCTCGAGATCCTGCTGCTGGAGGCAAGCGTCCCCGAACAGCACACCCATTCAGGGTTCGACGCCCGCGCCATTGCGCTCTCGGCCGGTACCTGTGATGCGCTGTTGCGACGCGGACTCTGGCCGCTGTTTGCCCCCCATTGCGCCACCATTACCCAGATTCATGTCTCGGATCGGGGCCACTTCGGTCAGGCTCGCCTGTCGGCTGCCGAATACGGTCTGCCCGCGCTGGGCCAGGTGATCGAGCTTGCAGCTGCCGGTTATGAGCTGCAACGGGCGATGGCGGCTTCTCCCAATATCCGGGTCTGCTGTCCGGCTCGGGTGAGCGAGATTGTGCCCGATGAGGAGAAGGTGACCCTCACCCTCGAGAGCGGTGAACAGATTGAGACCCGCCTGCTGGTGGCGGCAGACGGCGGCAACTCCTTTGTGCGTCAGCACTTCAAGTTGCCGGTGACCCGCCACGACTTTGAGCAGCACGCCATCATCGCCACGGTCAAAACGGCGCAAGACCCTGAGGGACGCGCCTTCGAGCGTTTTACCGAAGGGGGGCCGCTGGCCCTGCTGCCGATGCAGGAGGGGCTCTCCTCGCTGGTGTGGAGCGTCGGGCAGCATGAGGTGGATGAGCTGATGGCCCTCGATGAGGCGGCGTTTCTTGCCCGCTTGCAGCAGGCCTTTGGCTGGCGGCTCGGCCGCTTCGAGCGATGCGGCGTGCGTCACGTCTATCCGCTCATTCTGACCGCCTGTGACTACCCGCTGGCCCAGCGCACCGTGCTGGTCGGTAATGCCGCCCACGCCCTGCACCCGATTGCCGGACAGGGCTTCAACCTCGGGATGCGGGATCTCGACCTGCTTACCGGCGCCGTAGCCAAGGCGTTGGCAGAGGGGGAGGATATCGGCAGCTTCAAGGTACTGAGTGGCTACTGGCAGCAGCGCAAGCGCGATCAGGAGCAGACCGTCTGGCTCACCTCTTCGCTGGCCCAGCTCTTCTCCAATGGTCACGATCCGCTGGTGGCGGGGCGCAATCTGGCGCTCACCCTGATGGGGCGATTCCCGTGCCTCAAGGCGCCGCTTGCCTCGCGCACCCTGGGCTTTGTCGCTGATGTGTGCGGCAACTAGCCAGCACTTGTTGAGTGGAACCTGTTGACCGCCATTCGTTGATCAAAACCTATTGAATAAAGAGGTGATGCCTGCGGGCGTCCCCTCGCTGGCAAGCCGGTCAGCCCTGAAAGGATGAGATGATGCAGATGCAAAATGTGGATGTGGTGATTGTCGGTGGCGGCATGGTGGGGCTGGGGCTCGCTGCGGCCTTGAAACATAGCGCCCTCAAGGTGCTGGTGGTGGAGGGGCAACTGCCCGATCCGCAGCTGGGGGAGGTGGCCGATAACCGGGTCAGCGCCCTGAGTCTGGCCAGCCAGCAGATCCTGCGCCATGTTGGCGCCTGGGACGGCATTGAAGCGCGCCGCCTGCAGGCCTACGAGAAGATGGCGGTGTGGGAGCAGGACAGTTTTGGCCATATCGACTTCGATGCCGCCAGCCTGCGTCAGGCCAACCTCGGCCACATCGTCGAGAATCGGGTGATCCAGCTGGCGCTGCTTGAGGCGATTGAAGGTGCCAGCAATATCCAGTTGCTGACCCCCGCCAGAGCCAAGAGCCTGCAGAGCGGCCCGGCGGGCGCCCTGCTGCTCCTTGAAGATGGTCAGGCCATCTCGGCCAAACTGGTGGTGGCTGCCGATGGCGCCCACTCCTGGGTGCGCCGTCAGGCTGATATCCCGCTCACCAGCTGGGATTACGGTCACCACGCGCTGGTGGCGACGGTGCGCTGCGCCGAACCCCATGAAGCTGTTGCTCGCCAGATCTTCACCCCGGATGGCCCGCTCGCCTTTTTGCCGCTGTGGCAAGAGAACCTCTGTTCCATCGTCTGGTCGCTGCCTGCGGCCCGCGCCGAGGCGCTCTGCACCTGCGATGACGAGCAGTTCAATCGCCAGCTTACCGCCGCCTTCGATGCCCGGCTCGGTCTGTGCAAGGTGGAGGGGCCGCGCAGCGCGATTCCTCTTACCGCCCGCTATGCCCGCGACTTTGCTCGCGAGCGGCTGGTGCTGGTGGGAGATGCCGCCCACACCATCCACCCGCTGGCGGGGCAGGGGGTCAACCTTGGCCTGCTGGATGCTGCTGCGCTGGCGGAGCAGATCTTGCAAAATCATGCCGCGGGCGAGGATATCGGCCTGCTCGCCAACCTGCGCAGCTACGAGCGCTGGCGCAAGAGCGAGGCGGCTCGCATGCTGGCGGCGATGGAAGGGCTCAAGCGGCTGTTCAGCGGGGCCAACCCGCTCAAGAAGCTGGTGCGGGGCGTGGGATTGCGGGCGGCCAATCTGCTGACGCCCTTCAAGGAGGGGGTGATCCGCGCCGCCATGGGGCTGGAGGGAGAGTTGCCCGCATTGGCCCGTCCTGACTGGGCTGTTGCTGCGACCAAGGGCAGTGCCATGCAGGCAAAGGGTGAAAAAAACTAATATTACTCGCGTTTTTTGACAACAAAAGTAATCCGACAAGGCTGATGACCCGTTTTGGGTGTCAGCCTTTAATTTTGCTCTGGAGCGAAACGTTTTTCTGCAAATTGTGACGAAACGGTAAAAATCAAAATTTAATCTCGCCTGAGTCGGCTTATGGCTGTTTTTATCACTGCATTTATCTTAGTGTCTGGAGTCAGTTTTACGGGAGGGGATTAGTTTTTTTTGAGCGGCACGCTCGCCTGCTTGTCATATAATCCGCTCCGTTCAAGGAATCCCTCTTGCCTGGCAAGGGCAGGAGCGAGCACACACTTTTGGATCCGGTCGCTTTTTGTTGCACGCAGTGCAGTCAGAGCGGTGGCGCGGGTCGCAAGGGTGGTCGCCAAAGCGAAAAGGCTTTTTGCTAAGGAAAGAATGCGATGATCCAGACTACTGTACTGCATCCCAAACACCTGGAAGCCGGCGCCAAGATGGTGGACTTCCACGGTTGGGAAATGCCCATCAACTATGGCTCCCAGCTGGAAGAGCACCACGCGGTGCGCAGCGATGCCGGTATGTTCGATGTCTCCCACATGACCATCGTCGATTTGACCGGCGAACGGGTCAAAGCCTTTCTGCAACACCTGCTGGCCAACGACGTGGCCAAACTCACTGCCCCCGGCAAGGCCCTCTACAGCGGCATGCTCAATCCGGAAGGCGGCGTGATCGATGACCTCATCACCTATTATCTTGGCGATACGTTTTACCGACTGGTGGTCAACTCCGCTACCCGCGAGAAGGATCTGGCCTGGATCCGCCATCACGCCATCGATTTCGATATCACAGTGACCGAGCGTCCCGAGCTTGCGATGATCGCGGTGCAGGGCCCCAACGCCAAGGTCAAGGCTGCTGCTGTGCTGAGCGCCGCTCAGCGTACCGCCGTGGTGGGGATGAAACCCTTCTTCGGCGTGCAGGCTGGCGATCTCTTTATCGCCACTACCGGCTACACCGGCGAAGATGGTTATGAAATCGTGGTGCCGCAAGAGAAAGCCTGCGAGCTGTGGCAAGCGCTGCTGGATAACGGCGTGGCCCCGTGTGGTCTCGGTGCTCGCGATACCCTGCGCCTCGAAGCGGGCATGAACCTCTATGGTCAGGATATGGACGAGTCAATCTCTCCGCTCGCCGCCAACATGGCCTGGACCATCGCCTGGGAGCCGAGCGATCGCAACTTCATCGGCCGCGACGTGCTGGAAGCACAGAAAGCGGCGGGCAATCAGCCCAAGCTGGTGGGTCTGGTGATGGAAGAGAAAGGGGTGCTGCGTGCCGGTATGCCCGTTACCTTCACCGCGGCAAACGGTGAGAAGCGGGAAGGTGTGATCACCTCCGGCTCTTTCTCCCCCACCCTGGGCTACAGTATTGCCCTGGCGCGGGTGCCCCGCGATATCGGTGAATTGGCCGAGGTGGAGATCCGCAAGAAGCTGGTCACCGTGAAGGTCACCAAGCCCGCTTTCGTCCGTAACGGCCAGAAGCTGGTTTAATACCGTTTTGGGGGAGGGCTGTGCCTCCCCCATCCCTTTTCATATTCGTTTTTAAACGCGACTCAAAGATCAAAGGAAGCACAAATGAGCCATATCCCGAGCGAACTGAAATATGCCACTTCCCACGAGTGGATCCGTGTTGAAGCCAACGGCGAGGCCGTGGTCGGTATCACCGAGCACGCCCAGGAGCTGCTGGGTGACATGGTGTTTGTCGAGCTGCCGGAAGTGGGCAAGCAGGTCAGTGCCGGTGACGACTGCGCCGTGGCCGAGTCGGTCAAGGCGGCCTCCGACATCTACAGCCCGGTGAGCGGCGAGATCATCGCCGTCAACGAAGAGCTGGAAGGGAGCCCCGAGCTGGTCAACTCCGACCCCTACAGCGCTGGCTGGCTGTTCCGCATCAAGCTCGATGACGAGAGCGAGTTGGCCAACCTGCTGGATGCCGAAGGCTACCAGAACGTGGTGGACGAAGAGTAATGCCCCCGGGCCCTGCCAATACAGCAGGGCCCCTTTGTATGACCGCCAGCCGGGCAAGCACCGGCCGGTGGAAGGGTGAAGTCGCCCGCGCCTGCCGTTTGCCAGCCTGGGAGCCTAGGGGGCAAACGGGCCGGTTCGCAACAAGGCGATCCCCTCTCGATGCTGCCGCAGCATCCGGTGCCGCACCCTGTCTGCGGGATCCAGAACATGAGTGGAGTCGGTATCAGCCGACGATCAGGAACATCAGGTCTTGGTTATCAGGATGTCATGCCAGGACTTATTTATCAGGAAATAGGGAAATGACCCAGTCACTGTTTGAACTCGAACAAAAACACGATTTTGTCCGCCGCCATATCGGCCCGGGCGAGGAAGAGCTGCGCCAGCTGCTGGCGACCGTCGGGGCCGAGAGTCTGGACGATCTGATTGCCCAGACCGTGCCCGCCGCCATTCGCCTGCCGGGCCCACTCGGCATCGGTGCCGGCATGACCGAGGTTGAGGCGCTGGCCAAGCTCAGGGGCTATGCCGCCCAGAACAAGATCGCCAAGAGCTATATCGGCATGGGTTATCACGATACCCATGTGCCCCACGTCATTTTGCGCAACGTGCTGGAAAACCCGGGCTGGTATACCGCCTACACCCCCTACCAGCCCGAGCTGGCGCAGGGCCGTCTCGAAGCCCTGCTCAACTTCCAGCAGCTGACGCTGGATCTGACCGGCATGGATCTGGCCAGTGCCTCCCTGCTGGATGAAGCGACCGCCGCCGCCGAGGCGATGGCGCTGGCCAAGCGGATGGCCAAGTCCAAATCCAACCTCTTCTTCGTGGCCGATGACGTGCACCCGCAGGTGATCGACGTGGTCAAGGAGCGCGCGGTTCACTTTGGTTTTGACGTGGCGGTTGGCGCCGCGAGTGATGCGGTGAGCGAAGAGGTGTTTGGTGCCCTGTTCCAGTACCCCACCACCACAGGTGAGGTGAAAGATCTGCGAGCCCTCATCGCCGCCGTACAGGCCCAGAAGGGGCTGGCCTGCGTCAGCGCCGATCTGCTCTCTCTGCTGCTGCTCAAATCCCCGGGCGAGCTGGGCGCCGACGTGGTGTTGGGCTCCGCCCAGCGCTTTGGCGTGCCCATGGGTTACGGTGGTCCCCATGCCGCCTTCTTCGCCACCCGCGATGCCTACAAGCGCTCCATGCCGGGCCGCATCATCGGTGTCTCCAAGGATGCCCGCGGCAAGGCCGCGCTGCGTATGGCGATGCAGACTCGCGAGCAGCATATCCGCCGCGAGAAAGCCAACTCCAACATCTGTACCGCTCAGGTGTTGCTGGCCAACATGGCGAGCTTCTATGCCGTCTACCACGGCCCGGTAGGGCTGAAAACCATCGCCTCCCGCGTGCACCGTCTCACTACCATTCTGGCGCTTGGCCTCAAGGCCAAGGGTGTGGCCCTCAAGCATGCCAGCTGGTTCGATACCCTGACCGTGCAAACTGCTGACAAGGCGGCGCTGATTGCCAAAGCCGAGGGGCTGGGCATCAACCTGCGCGCCGATCTGGATGGCGCGGTAGGGGTGTCCCTCTCTGAAACCACCACCCGCGCTGATGTGGCCGAGCTGTTCGATCTCTTCCTCGGTCAAGGTCACGGGCTTGATATCGAGGCACTCGACAAGGCGGCCCAGGCCCATCACGCCATTCCGCAGGATCTGCTGCGCACCGACGCCGTGTTGACCCACGAGGTGTTCAACAAGTACCACTCCGAAACCGAGATGCTGCGTTATATCCACCGTCTCGAAGCCAAGGATCTGGCGCTCAACTACGCCATGATCTCCTTGGGCTCCTGCACCATGAAGCTCAACGCCACCGCCGAGATGATCCCTGTGACCTGGCCCGAGTTCGGCAAACTGCACCCGTTTGCCCCGCTGGCGCAGGCCAAAGGCTATCAGCTGCTGCTGGCCGACCTCGAAAACTGGCTGGTGAAGGTGACCGGTTACGATGCGGTCTGCATGCAGCCCAACTCCGGGGCGCAGGGTGAGTACGCAGGTCTGCTCGCCATCAAGAAGTACCACGAATCCCGCGGCGAGGGGCATCGCGACATCTGTCTCATTCCGGCTTCTGCCCACGGGACCAACCCGGCTTCTGCCCAGATGGCGGGGCTCAAGGTAATCGTCACTGCCTGTGACAAGTCCGGCAACGTGGATCTCGATGATCTGCGCGCCAAGGCGGCCGAGGCGGGGGATCAACTCTCCTGTCTGATGGTGACCTACCCCTCTACCCACGGGGTGTATGAGGAGACCATCAAGGAGGTGTGCGACATCGTTCACCAGCACGGTGGTCAGGTCTATCTGGACGGCGCCAACATGAACGCGCAAGTCGGTTTGACGGCGCCGGGCTTTATCGGGGCGGACGTCTCTCACCTCAACCTGCACAAGACCTTCGCCATTCCTCACGGCGGTGGCGGCCCGGGCATGGGCCCCATCGGCGTGAAGAAACATCTGGCACCGTTCGTAGCCGGTCACGCCGTGGTCAAGACCGACAAGGAGAGCCGTGACAACGGCGCCGTGTCGGCGGCACCGTTTGGCTCAGCCAGCATCCTGCCCATCAGCTGGATGTATATCGCCATGCTGGGTGACGAGGGGCTGAAGAGATCCACTCAGGTGGCCATCCTCAACGCCAACTATCTGGCCAAGAAGCTGGGTGACTCCTTCCCGGTGCTCTATTCCGGGCGCAATGGTCGGGTAGCTCACGAGTGCATTCTGGATATCCGTCCGCTCAAGGAGGCTTCCGGCATCAGCGAGATGGACGTGGCCAAGCGGCTGATGGACTACGGCTTCCACGCGCCTACCATGAGCTTCCCGGTAGCGGGCACCCTGATGGTCGAGCCGACCGAGTCTGAATCCAAGCGCGAGCTGGATCGCTTCGTCGAGGCGATGACTTCCATCCGCGCCGAGATTGCCAAGGTGCAGGAGGGGCAGTGGAGCCTCGCCGACAACCCGCTGGTCCATGCGCCGCACACCCAGGATGACGTGATGGATGCAGAGTGGTCCCGTGGTTACAGCCGCGCCGAGGCGGTGTTCCCGTCCGACGCCGTGCGCGCCGCCAAGTTGTGGCCCTCTGTGAACCGCATCGACGACGTCTACGGCGATCGCAACCTGTTCTGCTCCTGTATCCCGACTGAGGATTACGCCAAGTAAGTGGCGTTTAGGTGCAACAGTTAAGCCTTATAAACAACAGGGCCACCCAGACGGGTGGCCCTTCGTTTACATGGACTTTATCTGCATGTTGCTATCCGAATGTCCGGCTTAAGTCCTTGAGTTGGCTCGCTTTGCTCTGCAAGTTGGCACTGGTTTCACTCACCTGATCGATTTTGAGACTGTTATCGTGAGAGAGCGAGGATATCTGGTTGATATTACGACTGATCTCCTCGATGACCGCTTGTTGCTCGGTGGCAGCGGCGGTGATCTGGTTTGAAAAATCAGAGACCTTGTCTATCTCGATCACAACCTGATTCAGGTTGCCGGTACTTGCCCGGGTGGTGGCGAGGCAGGCGTTGGTTCTGGTCACATTGAGATGCATCATCTCTTTCCATCCCCCCAGGGTTTGCTGGATATGGCCAATGCTGTTCTGGATCTGCTCTGTCGCCTTGTGGGTTCTGGTCGACAGGCTGCGAACCTCGTCCGCCACCACTGCAAAGCCGCGCCCCTGATCGCCTGCCCGTGCGGCTTCGATGGAGGCATTAAGCGCCAGCAGGTTGGTTTGATCTGCAATGCCGCGAATTTCGCTCATGATGGTGCCGATCCGCTCGGATTCGCTCGCCAGTTCGACGGCTGACTGAAAGGCTTGCTCCGCTTGAGTAGCAAGCGCCGACATCTCTTCTCCTGCTTCCGAAAGCTGGGTGCTGGTGGTGATGCAGTGGCTACGGGCTTCTTCAATCTGGCTGTTGCTGTCTTGAATATTGCGGTTGATCTCCTCGGCGGCCGAAGCCATCTGGGTGACGGCGGTGGCAATCTGCTGGATCTGCGTGTCTTGCGAAGAGATATCCTGGCTGGCCAGCGAGGCGGAGCCGCGCAGGTCATTGGCCATGGCATTGAGCGACGCGGTGGTGTCATCCACCCGGCCGAGTACGGTACGGATCTTCGCTTGCCCGAGCTTGATATGGAAATCGGCAATGCTGTGGGGGGCATCCCCCGAGAAGATAAGGCGGCTGATGCTGTCGTAATCCTGCTCGAGCTGCTGCAAGAATCGCGGTGTGAGGAAGAGAGGGTGGCGATTGAACCAGATGGCTGCCAAGAGAGGAATGATGACCCAGAGCGCCTGCAGCGGTGAGAGCAGCCAGAGCGCGCTGATCACGCTGACGAGCAGCAGAGGTATGGTCATCATGGCCGGTGTGAGTTGACGCAGGCCCATGTGAATGGCAGAGCCGGTTTCACGGGCTTTAAGGGTTTTGTACATCTTGCTGGCACGCGCTTTGTGCTCTGCGGCGGGACGGCAGCGGACGGATTGGTAACCGACCATCTTGCCATCTTCATAGATCGGGGTGACATAGGCATCAACCCAATAATAGCGACCATCTTTGCAGCGATTTTTTACCATGCCTCGCCATGGTTTGCCTGCCTGCAGGTGGGCCCAGAGATCGGCAAACGCTGCCTTGGGCATGTCGGGGTGGCGCACCAGATTGTGATGCTGCCCCAACATCTCTTCCAAGCGATAGCCTGCCACCTGACAAAACGCCGGATTGGCGTAGGTGATGTCCCCTTTGAGGTCGGTCGTCGATACCAACTGGATATCGTCGGCAAATTCAACCTCGGTATCTGTGGTGTGAAGCGAGCTGGTTACCATGATCAGGCTCCGGTTTCGGCGTAACGGAATACTTCGTTTGAGTATGGCAGAGGATGTTCATTTATTGTGTTGTTGCACATTAACTCTTGTGCTACTGCGTGGGGACGGGATGGGTCTCACATTTTTACACCATGGTTTGGCGAGGGGTGGCAGGCCAAGTCACATGGCCCGGAGAGCAGCAAACCCCTCATCCTTTGGCGGTCTCAAATTGATTGCCGTACGGAATAGACAAACGCCGATCAGTTGATCGGCGTTTTGTCTATGAGGTGCCGGATGGTTTCACACTCGGCTGGCTTAAAACTCTGTCTGTTTAAAGATGGGCGACTTAAAACAGCAGTTGCGTCAGGTAGCCCATCAGGATCGCCATGCCGAGTATCACGGTAAGGAAGGCCGCAATCATCGGGGTTCTGAACATCGATTTGAGCAGGATCACCTCGGTCAGGCTGGCACCGGCACTGCCGATGATCAGCGCCATGACGGCGCCCATCCCCATCCCTTTGCCCAGCAGCACCGACGCCAGCGGGATCACGGCCTCGGCGCGGATGTAGAGCGGGATCCCGACGATAGCGCTGAATGGAATGGCCAGCGGGTTGTCGGCGCCGGCATGGGCGGCGATCCACTCGGCCGGAATAAAGCCGTAGATAAATGAGCCGATAAGCACCCCCAGCAGCAGGAAGGGCAATACCGCTTTGAACTGCTGCCAGGCATCGATGCGAGCTTTGACCCAGGCGGTGGGGAGCTGTGGCGCTCTGGTCAGGGCAGCCGTGCCATAGCCGCAGCAGGGGAGGGTGGCCTGTTCTGCCATCTCTGGTTGCGGAGCCGGGCAGCATGCTGCCCCGTTGAGGGGTTTGATTGCGCGAATGGCACTGCGTTGGTTGTCACTGCAATTTGTTTGAGTTGTGGCGCGGGTCGCCGGGCCACAGTTGCTACCGCAAGAGGGGGTGGCCTCTTTGGGGTCGATGACATGGCGCTCGAATCCCAATCTGTCGAGCAACATGCTCGCCATGACGGAGACGCTGGCGGCGATCACGGCGTAGAGCAGGGTCACTTTCCAGCCAAAGGTGGCCCACATCAAGCCGACGATGATGGGGTTCAGCAGTGGCGAAATAAACAGGAAGGTGAGGGTGGGGCCAAAGCCAGCCTTGGCCGAGAGCAGCCCTCTCAGCATGGGGATGGTGGAGCAGCTGCAAAACGGGGTGACAGCACCGAGCAGGGCCGAGAGCAGATAGCCCTTGCCATGTCTCGCTCCCAGCATCCGCTGGATCTTCTCGTCGGGGATCTTCTGACGGATCAGGCTGACCCCGGCGCTAATGACCAGAAACAGCACCGACAGCTCGACAGCCAGAAACAGGAACATCTGGGCTGCATCGGTCAGCATGGTTAACCACTCATTCATTGTCGTATCCTCACTTGGTTTCTATATTTCCAAAATAATCGAAATGAATGTTCGGTCAAGATATTTCTGGTATTATCGAAATATCAAATTTGTGGAGGGCGCAGAGATGCAACTGGAAGAGGTCGCCAAGGCATTGAAAGAGCTGGGTCATCCGACCCGGCTGTTTATCTTCAAGCATCTGGTCAAGGCGGGAGAGCAGGGACTGCCGGTGGGGGAGCTGCAAAAGCAGCTGGCGATCCCCGCTTCCACCCTCAGCCACCATATCGCGGCGCTGGTCTCGGTGGGGCTGGTGAAGCAAAACCGGGAGAGTCGCACCCTGCTTTGCGTCTCTCAATACGCGGTGCTGGAGGAGATCATCGCCTTTTTCCGCGATGAGTGTTGCGTCAACAGCCCGGAGCATCGGCAAGATCAAAGGCAAGAGCTGCCTTCCTGAGGGCTATGGCTGCTAGTAGTGCTGCGCGCAATAAAAAAACGCCGATCATCCGATCGGCGTTTTGCATTGTTTTTCTCAGCTGCGGGCATTAACCCAGATTGGCTGCGACCTTGCTTTGGGCTTGTCCTTTGCGCTTGATGACAAAGCCAATGCCCAGTACCACCAGCCAGGCGGGGATCAGTTCGACCGAGATGCGGAAATCGGGGGTCATATACATGATCACCAGAATACCGGCCATGAACGCGAGGCAGAGATAGTTGCCGAAGGGGTACCAGAACGCCTTGAACTTGGGCTGGACACCCTCTGCGACCATGGCCTTGCGGAACTTGAGGTGCGCGAGGCTGATCATCGCCCAGTTGATCACCAGTGCGGAGACCACCAGCGCCATCAGCAGACCGAACGCCTTGCCCGGCATCAGGTAGTTGATCAGCACGCAGAGCAGGGTGGCGATGGCCGAGACCGAGAGGGCAACCAGCGGCACGCCGCTCTTGTTGGTCTTGAGCAGGGCTTTCGGGCCGTTGCCCTGCTTGGCCAGCCCGAACAGCATCCGGCTGTTGCAGTAGACGCAGCTGTTGTAGACCGACAGTGCCGCCGTCAGCACCACGATGTTGAGCACGGTGGCGACCAGATTGCTGTCCAGTGCGTGGAAGATCATCACGAACGGGCTGCCGCCTTCCACCACTTTACCCCAGGGGTAGAGGGACATCAGGATAGCCAGAGCGCCGATATAGAAGATGAGGATGCGGTAGATCACCTGATTGGTGGCCTTGGGAATGCTCTTCTCGGGGTTGTCTGCTTCGGCGGCGGTAATGCCCACCAGCTCCAGACCGCCGAAGGAGAACATGATCACCGCCATCGCCATCACCAGACCGCTGATGCCGTTGGGGAAGAAGCCCCCTTGCGCCCATAGGTTGGTGACGCTCGCCTCGGGGCCGCCGGTGCCGGAGATGAGCAGATAGCCACCGAAGCCAATCATGCCGATGATGGCGACCACCTTGATGATGGCGAACCAGAACTCCATCTCGCCAAACGCTTTGACGTTGGAGAGGTTGATGGCGTTGATCAGCACGAAGAAGAAGGCTGCCGACATCCAGGTCGGGATCTCTGGCCACCAGTACTGGACATAGATGCCCACCGCGGTCAGCTCGGCCATGCTCACCAGCACGTAGAGCACCCAGTAGTTCCAGCCGGACGCAAAACCGGCAAACTCGCCCCAGTATTTGTAGGCAAAGTGGCTGAAGGAGCCGGCTACCGGCTCTTCCACCACCATTTCACCGAGCTGGCGCATGATCAGGAAGGCGATAAAGCCGCCGATGGCGTAGCCCAGCAGGACCGAGGGGCCTGCCATCTTGATGGTCTGGGCAATGCCCAGAAAGAGGCCGGTGCCGATGGCGCCGCCCAAAGCAATCAACTGAATGTGGCGGTTTTTAAGGCCGCGCTTCAGCTCCTCACCGTCTTGTTTCAAATCCATGGATCTGTCCTTACGTCTCTGTTGTCTCTTGCCGGTATTGGGCTCATCCTGAGCAGGCCGCAGTGCGTAGCCAAAACCTGACGAAAGCTGTATTTATTTCGTTACGCCATGCCGTTTTCAATTTTTGCTGTTGGCTGGCAACCGAAGCAGAATAGTGATAATCCGCCATGAATGCACCTGTTTTCCATGCTGAATGGCCGTGTTTTGTACCAAAGGCAGCGTTTTTATGATCTTGAGAGGCTGGGTGGTGGTGTTTGGTTGATATTTGCGCAATCGAATTATGTTTTGTTGACATTTTGCTCTGTCTGTGGGCTTTTTTTGGTGCTGAGTTATGGATGGATTCAAATGATGCCATGCAAGCGAGAGTGCAGGGAAGAGTGCGGGGAGTTGGAGCACAGGGAGAGTGAAAGCGTGCTGCAACAAGGGGTGGCCCGGGGGCTGCTGGTGGCGCTCTGGCTGGCAATTGCCGCCAGTCCGCAGCTGTTGCTGGTGGTCGCGACCATGCTGCTGGGCTGGCTGTTGCTCGGTGATCAGGGATTGCTGCACTACTGGCAGCCGCTGCTGCTGGTTGGCGGGGTAACGGGTGCTGTTGCTGGCGGCTGGCTGGCAGAGCGGGTTCGCCTGCGCCACGGCTTGCTGGCCTTCTATGCCCGATTGATGAACAACCCCGAGCTCAATCGCTAGTCAAGTCTGGCTGTTTGCAGAACACAGTAGAGCGGAACAAAACGGCGGCAGGTGACAAGCGCGCAATGACAAGGTCGGCAAGCAGAGGGATAAGCATTTGTGGTGCTTATCCCTTTTTCATCCACGCTTTTCACTGTCATCTACTCAAACCACAGCTCACAGCGCCTGACTTTTACAGTGTACGTGTGATTTTTATCTGCTGTTGATGCCAGTAGCTGTCAAGCTGACTTAACAGAGCTGGCGGCGCAGACCGGTCGCCTCGAGGACCTTGGCGCTGATCTCCTCCACCGAGTGGGAGCTGGTATCGAGAAAGCGGATCGCCTCCTGGCGAAACAGTCGCTCCACGCAGGCCAGCTCCTGCTCGCACTGCTCGATGGAGGAGTAGCGGCTGTTGGCACGGCGCTGGTTGCGGATCTCGTGCAGCCGCTGCGGCGCTATGGTGAGGCCAAACAGCTTGTGGCGGTTGGCCTTGAGGGGAGCTGGCAGCTCCAGCATGCCCATATCCTGTTCGATAAAGGGGTAGTTGGCGGCACGAATGCCGAACTGCAGCGCCAGATAGAGGCTGGTGGGGGTCTTGCCGCAGCGGGAGACCCCGATCAGGATGATGTCCGCCTCATCGTACTCCTTGGTGGTAATGCCATCGTCGTTGGCCAGTGCGAAGTTGACCGCCTCGATGCGATCGTCATAGAGCTTGCGATTCTCCATGCCGTGGGTGCGGTGGAGGCGGGGCTCGGCCTTTACCCCCAGCTCCTGCTCCAGCGGGCTGACGAAGGTATTGAGAAAGTCGTGGCCGCATGCCTCCGATTTGAGCACCTCTTCCCGTACCAGCGGGTCGACGATGGTGTGAAACAGAATGGGGCGTACCCCGGTCTGGCGGAACTGCTCGTCGATCCGCATCCGTACCTGACGGGCTTTCTCCAGTGTCTCCACAAAGGGGATAGTGATCTGCTCGAAGGCCAGAGGAAACTGGCTCAGTACCGCGTGACCGAACACTTCGGCGGTGATGGCGGTGCCGTCTGAAATATAAAATACGGTGTGCACGTAGGGCTCCTGTGATACCGCGGGTGGGGTTGCATGGGGTAAGGGGTGAGAAGTATCTCCCGAAACCATACCAGTTTTGTCAACCGGTCTGCTGTGCCCAAGTTGTGAAGTGGCTTGCAAACCTGAATCGTTATCTTTTTGTGTCGCCATTGTAGAATGTTCCGGTCATTCGGCCATCCCCAACGCTTGCTCGGGGATTTTTTTGAAAACCAGCGGAAAACGTTTTCATGGTCGTTGGCAACAAAAGAAACAGACAATAACGCACCTGACTTACCCATAACCTCATCGATTAAATCGGGCGCACGAGGTGCTATGGCATCGGTGCCCACCAACCTGGAGACATCCAAGTGCAACAGTACGTGCTCTGGTACGAACAACTCGGAATGCAGGACGTAGAACGAGTTGGCGGCAAGAACGCATCCCTTGGCGAGATGATCAGCAACCTCTCTGGCGCCGGCGTATCCGTGCCGGGGGGCTTTGCCACCACCGCCTTTGCGTTTAACGAGTTTCTGGAGTCAAGCGGCCTCAACGGCAAGATCCACCATCTGCTCGACAATCTCGACGTGGACGATATCGCCGCCCTCAACCGGGCCGGTCAGCAGATCCGCGACTGGGTGATCGAAGCCCCGTTCCAGCCCGAGCTGGAGCAGGCGATCCGGGTTGCCTATGAAAAGTTGAGTGCCGGTGTCGAGGCCTCGTTTGCGGTGCGCTCCTCCGCCACCGCCGAGGATATGCCGGACGCCTCCTTTGCCGGTCAGCAGGAGACCTTCCTCAACGTACGTGGCATCGATGCCGTCATGACGGCGGTCAAGCATGTGTTTGCTTCTCTGTTCAACGATCGCGCCATCTCCTATCGGGTGCATCAGGGCTACGACCACAAGGGTGTTGCCCTCTCGGCCGGGGTGCAGCGGATGGTGCGCTCGGATCTCGCCGCCTCCGGCGTCATGTTTACTCTGGATACCGAGTCCGGTTTCAACGACGTGGTCTTTATCACCGGGGCCCATGGTCTTGGCGAGATGGTGGTGCAGGGCGCGGTCAACCCGGACGAGTTCTATGTGCACAAGCCGACCCTCAGGGGTGGCCGTCCAGCGGTGGTGCGCAAGACCCTCGGCTCCAAGCTCATCAAGATGACCTATTCGGACGATGCCGGTCACGGCCGTCAGGTGAAGATTGTCGACACCGATGAGGCCGAGCGCAGCCGCTTCTGCATCACCGATGAGGAGGTGATGGCGCTGGCGAAACAGGCCCTCATCATCGAGCAGCACTATGGCCGCCCGATGGATATCGAGTGGGCCAAGGATGGGCAGGATGGCCAGCTCTATATCGTGCAGGCGCGCCCGGAAACTGTGCGCAGTCGGCAGGAGGCCAATACCCTCGAGCGTTTTGCCCTCAAGCAAGCGGGCAAGGTGCTGATCGAAGGGCGCGCCATCGGCCACAAGATTGGCGCAGGCCCGGCGCGGGTTATCTCGTCCATCAGCCAGATGGACGAGGTGCAGCCCGGCGATGTGCTGGTGACCGACATGACCGACCCGGACTGGGAGCCCATCATGAAGCGGGCCTCTGCCATCGTCACCAATCGGGGCGGCCGCACCTGTCACGCTGCCATCATCGCCCGCGAGCTGGGTATTCCGGCGGTGGTGGGCTGTGGCAACGCCACCGACCATATTCAGCCGGGTCAGCGGATTACCGTCTCCTGCGCGGAAGGGGATACCGGTTTTATCTATGACGGCGAGCTGGACTTCGATGTGGCGGTGACCGAGGTAGGCAACATGCCGCGCTTGCCCATCAAGATCATGATGAACGTCGGCAACCCTGATCGGGCCTTCGACTTTGCCCAGTTGCCCAATGCTGGCGTAGGGCTGGCGCGCCTCGAATTCATTATCAACCGGATGATCGGGGTTCACCCCAAGGCGCTGCTGGAGTTTGACCAGCAAACCCCAGAGCTGCAGGCCACCATCGGCAAGATGATCGCCGGTTACGACAGCCCGCGGGAATATTATGTCGCCAAGCTGACCGAGGGGATCGCCACTCTGGGGGCGGCGTTCTGGCCGGAGCGGGTGATCGTGCGGATGTCGGACTTCAAGTCCAACGAGTACGCCAATCTGGTGGGCGGTCGTGGCTACGAGCCCCACGAGGAGAACCCGATGATCGGTTTTCGTGGCGCATCCCGCTACATCGCCGACAGCTTCCGACCCTGTTTTGCCCTCGAGTGCGAGGCGATCAAGCGGGTGCGCGATGTGATGGGGTTGACCAACGTCGAGGTGATGATCCCCTTCGTGCGTACCGTGGGCGAGGCGGAGCAGGTGATCGACATCCTGGCCGAGAACGGTCTGCGCCGCGGCGAGCGGGGGCTCAAGGTGATCATGATGTGCGAGATCCCGAGCAACGCCCTGTTGGCGGACAAGTTCCTGGAGCACGTGGACGGCTTCTCCATCGGCTCCAATGACATGACCCAGCTCACCCTTGGGCTGGATCGGGATTCCGGGCTGATTGCCCATCTGTTCGACGAGCGCAACGAGGCGGTCAAGACACTGCTGGCGATGGCTATTCAGGCTGCGCGCAAGGCGGGCAAGTACGTGGGGATCTGTGGCCAAGGCCCATCCGATCATCCGGACTTCGCCGCCTGGCTGGTGGAGCAGGGGATCGACTCGGTGTCGCTCAACCCCGATACCGTGGTCGATACTTGGCTCTATCTGGCGGAGCAACACAAGGCGCGCTAAGCCGGGCTGCACTGCTACTCATCAAAATGGCGCTCGCGGGCGCCATTTTTTATGGCCGAGATGCTACAACAGGTCTGACGTGGGGGCTAAATGTGCCCAAATAGGCGCGCTGGCGCGTGGTTTTACACTCCGTTACATCTGCCTGCCTTGCAACCGTCCCATAATGGCTCGGCAATCCGGCGGTGCGGGCCTGTCCCGTCCGGGGAGTACACGCAGTTTCCTGTCAGCACGGAGGTCAGGGTAGGCAGATGTCACAGAGCGTATCAAACCGGGTGATCAGAAACATGCTGGGAGCCTGCCAGCAGCAGGGGGGCGATCCTGATGCCATCCTCATGGCGGGCGGACTCACGCCGTTCGACATCGAGCGGGAACAGGGCCGGATCCCGGCACACAGCCACTACCGGATGCTGCAGCTGATGCAGCCCTATCTGGCGGGATTTCACGAGACCATCCTCTCCTACGACATCGGCCAGCTCTACCAGCACTATCCGCCGCTCATCAGCCTGTGCCTGAACCAGCCATCGCCGCGGGCGGCGCTCGAGGTGCTGCTGGCCTATCGCCCCATCATCGGCAGTTGTGACGAGCTGCGGGTGCGGCGGGGGGCGCAGGTCAGCCAATATCAGTATGTCAATCAGGGGCCCGCCAGCCTGGGGGCGAGTCAGGCCATCCCCAACTTCATCATTCTCTACCGGATCCTGCGGGTCTATCTGGCGGATGCCCAGGTCTCGGTGGGGTTCACGGGACGGCCACCGCTGCGCCATCAGCTGCTGGACCACTTCTTCGCAACCCGCTGCCGCTGGGAGCAGGGGGAGAATACCCTGATCATCAGCAATGCCCAGCTCGACCGTCCCAGCCACTGCTACAACGAGCCTCTTGGCCGTTTGCAACTGGCCCAGCTGGCGCAGATCTGCGCCGACATCACCGAACGGGCCCCCTTTGCTTATCTGGTGGGGGAACGGATCCGCCACAAAATCCGGGAAGGGGCGCTGGAGAGCGACGAGAGCCTGCTCAAGGAGGTGTGTGCGGCCATGAACGTCAGCCGCTGGACCCTGAATCGCAGATTGCAGGGGGAGGGGAGCAGCTTCTCCTCCATCCTCAGGGAGGTGAGGGTGAGCGAGGCCTGCCGCTTGCTGGAAGAGGGGGCGCAACCCCTGCAGAACATCAGCGATCGGGTCGGCTTCTCCTCCCAGAGCGCCTTCAACCGCTTCTTCAAGGCCAACACCAGGATGACGCCGCTGGCCTATCGCAATGCCCGCCAATGAAAACGGGACCGATGCAAGTACGGTCCCGTCCCGAGTGAAGGCCGGGATGGACGCCCTGCGGCGCCTCCCGGCCGGAGCTTCCCGACCTAGCGGGTGACGGTGGTGACGGTGGCGGGGTCGATCCCCTCCGGCAGTGCCAGCGCCCCCGGCGTGGTGTTGCTCACCACTATCTCCTTGCTCACCGTGAAGCTGACCGGCGTACTGCTGGAGACATCTGACGAGGGGCTGATGTAAGCACGGTAGCTGCCCGGCTCGACGATCCACTGGTTGCTGGCCTCATCGAAGCTGGCGAGGATGCTGGCCGGAATGGTGAAGCTCAGTTGCTCGCTGGCCCCCGGTGCAAGCTGCGCCGTCTTGGCAAAAGCCTTGAGCTCGATGAGCGGTTTCTTCAGCTTGACCTCGGGGGCGGTCACATAGACCTGAGCCGCCTCCTTGCCTGCTACGGTGCCGGTGTTGGTGATGGTGGCGGTCAGCACCAGGCTGCCGGCGGCACCATCGGCCAGGGTATTGTTGGCAATGGCGGGGCTGGTGTAGCCGAAGCTGGTATAGGAGAGGCCGAAGCCGAACGGGTAGGAGACCGCCTGCTCGAAGGTGCTGTAGTAGCGATAGCCCACGTAGATCCCCTCGTTGTAGTAGAGATCATCCGGTTCACCGTCCCCGTTGGTATCCACGCCCGGGAAGGTGCCAGCGGAGGGAACGCTGGCGTAGCTTTGCGGGAAGCTCTGGGCCAGCTTGCCGCTCGGGTTGACCGCGCCGGAGAGCACGTCCGCCACCGCATGGCCGGTCTCCTGACCGGCCATATAGGCCAGCAGGATGGCATCCACCTTGTCACTCCACTGAGCGGTGTCGATGACGCCGTTGACGTTGAGTACCACCACCACCTTCTTGCCCTTGGCATGGAAGGCGCTGCTCACCGCCTCGATGAGGGCGCGCTCGTCATCGCCGAGCAGGTAATCCCCCTTGCCGCTGCTGCGATCCGCCCCCTCTCCGGCCTGACGGCCGATGCTGATGACAGCGGCTTCCTGGGTGGTGGCCGCGTTGGCGATCAGGGCTGCCAGATCACCGCTGACGGGGGCCTCGGCGCAGGTGTAGTAGCCCTTGGCGCCAAACTGCCCCTCGTGATAGACCTTGTTGTTCTCGTAAAAATCGCGGTAGTAGCTCTGCAGTGCCTCATTGACCGGGAAGCGCGCGGCCAGCCCCTGGGCGATGGTGGTGGTGCTGGCGGCGTTCACATCCCCGCTGCCGGTGCCCCCCTTGTAGGTGTTGATCTGGTTGATACCAAAACTGGCCAGCGTGCTGTTTGTCGCCAGCGGCAGGGCGGTGGCCTCGTTGCGCAGCAGTACCATGCTCTCGGCGCCAGCCTGACGAGCCAGTTTGGCGTGGGCGGCCAGATCCGGGCTGTTGCTGACGGCCAGCCGATTGTAGGAGGGGCTCTTCATCACCTGGGTCAGGATGTGGACGGCCGCCTCGTTCACCTTGGCCTCGTCAAGGTCGCCCTGTTCGATGGATTGCTGCAACTGCTCTTTTACGTTGCCAGGCTCTATCAAATCCTGCCCTGCCAAGACCTGCTTGAAGGCACTGTTTTCGACATCGCCAGCGAACCAGTCAGACATCACCAGACCGTCGAACTTCCACTCACCGCGCAGCAGGTCAGTCACCGCATCCCTGCGCTCGTTGACATAGGTGCCGTTGAACTTGTTGTAGGAGGTCATCACCGCCCAGGGCTGGGCCTCGTCCACCGCGATCTGGAAGCCGCGCAGATAGATCTCGCGGAAGGTTCTCGGTTCGCCGATGTCGTTGATCTGGTTGCGGTTGGTCTCGGAGTTATTGCCGAAGTAGTGCTTGATGGTGGTGCCCACCTCGTTGCTCTCCACGCCGTTGACCATGGCGGCGCCTATCTTGCCGGTCAGCAGGGGATCTTCCGAGTAGTACTCGAAATTGCGCCCGTTGAGCGGGTTGCGCTGGATGTTCATGCCCGGTGCCAGCAGGATGTCGATCCCGTACTGGCGCACTTCATCCCCCATAGCTTCGCCGATGGCCTTGACCAGCTTGACGTCCCAGCTGGAGGCGAGCAGTGAGCCGATAGGCCAGGCGGTGGCATGGTAGCTGGTGCTGTCACCGTCGCGGTTGGCGTCGATCCGCAGACCCGCCGGCCCGTCGGCCAATTTGAGGGCGGGAATGTCGATGCCATCGCTTGTACGCATGACACCGTTGATGTAACCCGCGACCCCGGGCACGTCCTGCTTGAGGTTGATGGCGCCGTTGGCGCTGCCGTAGCCGGGACCGGAGAGCAGATCCAGCTTCTCGCTCAGGGTCAGCTTGGCCACCATGGCTTCGGCCTGGCCGCGATAGTAGGCATCGTCCTTGACCTGGGGGGCTGAGTCATTCTGGTTGCAACCGGCCAGCAGGCCGGCCAGCGCCAGGCTGACGCCCAGCGAAACCGCTTTCAATTTTGTGGTGATAGGCATGAATAGGTCCTCGTCACTGTCTGAATAGAAACAAAAAGGAGATATCGACACCGAGCGAAAGGATCTCGCTCGGGTTGGGCCGCTCTGCTGGCGGCTGTCATTGGATCTCGCAAGGGCGCCGGACGCCCATGGGCAGGCATTCGGCTCGCAGGCAGGTTAGCAAGTCCTGTGATGGCTGCCTTGTCCAGGGGGAGCGAGAAATGTGCCGGCGGGAGCAAGGACGCCAAGTTGTGAGCAAGGTCGCATCGAAGGAAGGTGCCAAGCCCAAGCGGCAAAAGTTGGCAAGTGCAGAGGAAAAAGGGAGGGGAAAGCGGTGAAGTGATGGTGGACGATCGGGGCTCAGCCCATCGAGCGAGGGGGCCAGCGGCCCCCTCGAAGATAAACTGAGGCGCTCGGGCAATGGCCCGGGGCGGCTCACTTGGGCTGTTTGAGTGCCCCGGCGAGTTCGATCTGCACATTCACCCCTTCGCTCTTGAGCTTGGTGGCGATGGCGTTGAGATCGGTGCCCGGTTTGGCCTCTAGCAGGGCGATACCACCGCTGCTCTGCTTGAAGTTCAAGCCGTGGCGAGTCGCCAGCGCCTTGGCGCTGGCATCGTCAGCTTCCACCAGCAGGGTGCCGCTTACAGTCAGCTCGGGGCTGGCGGCCCCTTGCATCAACACGTCACCGCGGCGCAGGGTCTGTTGCGGGACCTTGCTGTCAAGGCTGCGGGCGACCCGCTTCTTGCTGCCGTTGTCAGGAATGAGGTAGGTCTGGCCGTTCACCTCTATGGTGCTGTACTGCTTGCCATCCATGGTGACGGACTCCTCGGCGCAGAGCTGTCCCGAGAGGGGGGCCAGCAGGGTTGCCAGAAGCAAGGTAACAGGTTTGTTCATGGTAATACTCCTAGCGTGTTAGCTGCGGTTGGCATCGTGACCCAGGACCCGCAGGGACCATGAGATCAGCTTGCCCGGTTGGCGATTGTTGCGCTCGGTCAGGGTGGTGCGCTCACGGGTCTCGCGATTGAGCAGAGAGACCTGACGGGTACCGTTGGCAACGTCGGTTACTTCCAGTCGCCATGTGCCTTGTGCCGATTCGCCGTAGAACTTGTTGGATAGCATCCGCATGTCGCGCAATCCCTTGGTTCGCACAAAGCCCAGCTGCTGCTGGTCGAGAGATTGGCCGACCAGGCTGTTGAAGGGGCTCAGCAGGATGCTGCGGGTGCCAGCGGGGGAGACCAGTTCGATCAGCAGATCGGGCAGGCGCTGATGATCCAGACTCACCATCACCTGAACCGCTTCTATCGTCAATGGTGTCGCGATGCGGGTTGTCGAGCTGGTTGGGCTGTTGCCCACATCCGGGATGGCAGCGGCACTGCCGCTGACATTGATCTTCTGCCACGGCAGTTGCACCAGCGGGGGCAGGGGCTGGTGATTGGCTGCCAGCTCAAGGGCCTTGTTGACGTCAATCAGACCAAAACCGTAAGTCGGGTTGAACCACATGCCGGCGGCATTGCGCTCCCACCCTTCCAGCCCTTTCACATCACGCACCTTACCGGTGCTGCTGGTGTAGCTGACCATCACAGGTTTCTGTGTGGCATCGACCCGGGTTGCGCTGCGCGCCAGCAGATCCCGCAGGTCACGTACCGACAGATCCGGGTAGGCGGACATCAGCAGCGCCATGGCGCCGGAGGTGCTGGGGGTGGCGGAGGAGGTGCCGTTCATCACGCCGTTGTAGTCGCAGCTGGCATCCAGTTGCGGGTTGCCGTGCAGCCGGTTGGTGCTGGGATCGTCGGTGCGGTTGTAACCCATGTCGCAGCCGGGCAGATCCGTGGTCACCATCGCCGGAGAGTCGGTACCGTACTCGCCGCCGGTCGCGCTCAGGAAGATGTTGCTGCCGACGCTGGAGTAGGAGGCTCTGACGCCATCGGCGTTGAGCGCGCTTACCACCAGGTTCCAGAAGTTGCTGTTGGAGGGATCGAGGTTGCTGTTTTCAAACGGCAATTTGGGGCCATTACCGGTGCGGTTAAGCACATAGCCGCCCGCCGCTATCTTGTTGAAGCCGTTGCCGGCGGCCTTGATATAGGCCGCACCCTGCGCCTTGAGGGTCTGCTGTTCAAACAGGCGATCAAGCTGGGATTGATCCAGAGAGTTGGCAGAGCGGGGATCAACCACACTCATGCCGTAGCTCTGGTTGAACACCCGGTTGTCGCGGCTGGCATCGCTGTCCCCAAGGGCGTAGAGCCAATCCTTCTGCAACTGCTGGCTGTTGTCATCCAGCAGGTTGAACCCCTGCAACTGGGCTCGCGGGGCAATCCCCTTGGTACCGATGGCGTTGTCTACCGCCGCAATGATGCCGGAGACCGAAGTGCCGTGGGCCGTATCCGGATCGGTCGGTGTCGGGTCATCGCTGCCGGTTACCACGTTTTTCGAACCCGGACGCACGTTGTCCGCCAGATCCGGGTGGGCGATGGCCAGACCATCATCCACCACGGCCACATTGACTCCCTGGCCCAGCACGCCGGTGCGATGAGCCCACCAAAGGTTGAGATCATTGCCCGCTATGCCGCTACGGGCGCTGAATCCATCCTGGCCGCTGTTGAGCAGATACCACTGCTGATCCTGCAGGGGATTGGTACCTGGCAGGCAGCGCTCGGTGCTGCTGCGTCCGATATCCATGCCGCTCTCCTTGCCGGTGAGCGGCGCACAACCTTCATTTGCCTGAACGAGCGCACTGGGCAGGGTCGACAGCAGTGCTGTGATCGCCAGTGCTAACGATGTTTGCTTCATTATTTTTTTAACTCCATCTTGGATCGCACCATCCTGAGTGCGACGGAAATCTATACACGGGTGGTAGGGGTTCAAAAAGAGCCATTTTCAAAAAACGCAATGAGGTTCAAAGAAATCCGATCTGGTTTATGGTAGGTATTCCAATGACGCTGGTTATGTGTTCTATTGAGAATGTTTCTCACCGCTCACTACTGATCTTTTTATCTGTAATTCACTCCTCTCGCGACTCTCCTTCGCCGCAGCCATCTCGATTCGGGGCAATCCCGAGGGGAGCTCGTGCGCTCTTGAACGTGAGCGGCATGGTTGTGTGTGCCAACGTGAGTGCAGCTATGCATTCGGGGGTGACAGCAAGGGTGATGAGGTGGAACCAGCGGTTTATTGCTTGGCGGCAGTGGATGGCTCTGTTATGGTAACCAAAATAGCCGTTTGGATGGCTAGATTGCTGCGGTTTGAGGGGCCTAATCTCTGAGAGACCCCCCGCCGCAGTCCCATAGCTTGATGCGTACCTGACAGGGAGTCCCTATGCCGTTTCGTTCCTTCTTATCTTCTCCTTTGACTGCTTCCTTGCGCGCCACTGCTGGCGCCAGCACCTTTATTGCCGCGATAGCGGTCGGGAGCCTCTCTTTTTCCGCGGTTGCCGCCGATGCGTCCTTGCCGACCAAACAGGAGATTGTGATTGGTACCACGGTGGGGGATTTTGCCGACATGGTGACCGACTCCATCAAGCCGCAGCTGGAGGCCAAGGGGTATAAGGTCAAGCTGGTGGAGTTCACCGACTATGTGACTCCCAATATTGCTCTGGCTGACGGATCACTGGATGTGAACTGTTTCCAGCACAAACCTTATCTGGAGAGTTTTGCCAAAGATCGCGGCTTGTCGCTGGCGCCCATTACCCAGGTGCCAACCGGTCCGATGGGACTCTATTCCGGCAAGTTGGCAGCACTCGACAAGATGAAAGAGGGGAGCACGGTGGCCATCCCCAACGATCCCACCAATCAGGCGCGGGCGCTGCTGATGCTGCAGGATCTTGGTTGGCTCACTCTCAAGGAGGGGATAAACCCGCTAAAAGCGAGCGAGTTTGATGTGGTGAACAATCCGCACAATCTCAAGCTGGTACTGCTGGAAGCCGCGCAGTTGCCCCGCTCGCGGGAGGATGTGGACTTCTCGGTGATCAACGGTAATTATGCCGCCTCCAGCGGAATCCCGTTCAGTGAAGGACTGTTTCTGGAGCGCAGCTACGATTTTATCAACTGGGTGGTGGTGAAAAGCGCAGATGCGGAGCAGCCGTTTGCCAAAGATGTGGCGGCGGCCTACAACTCGGCGGCTTTCAAAGCCTATGCAGCCAAGCGTTTCGTCGGCTACAAGTACCCGCAAGGGTGGGGTGGCTAACAGTCGTGAATGTGGCACGGCTATACAACGAAAAACGCCCCGAATTCGGGGCGTTTTTTATGGTAGCAAGCCATCAACGGGCGCTTCACTGGTTGCGATAGAAGCGGTTGAGCTCGTTCATCACCTGGATCATGGCGCCCATATCCGGGGTGCCGTGCTTGATCGGGCGATAGCTGTTGCGTTCCAGCAGTTCGAAGTCACCCTGCTTGTTGAAGTGGGTGATGGTGTCCCCTTCATAGATGGCAAAGTCGTTCTGATCCCCGGCCAGCAGCCAGTTGCGCGGGCTGGTATCAAACAGCGAGCGGCCAACGCTGTAATCGCGCGCCGGATTGCGCACGCCCAGCATCCCCTGCATCAGGGTCGGCGCCAGATCGAAATGGCTGCTTGGTTGTTCCCGAACGTCACTGCCACGCCCCGGCCAGGCCAGTACCAGCGGTACCTGCACCTGATAGGGTGAGTAGTTGCTGCCTGCGCCCCAGCTGTTGCTGCGGGTGTCGTTGAACTCCTGGCCGTGGTTGGAGGTGATGACAACGATGGTGTTGCTGTCCATCCCCTGCGACTGCAATTTGGTCAGCATCTGCTCAAGCAACTGGTCGGTATAGAAGACCGAGTTCTTGTAGCGGTTCTCCAGTTTTTGCAGGTTCTCCGCCCGATAGGCGGTCGCCGGATTGAAGTTGGCGAGCTCCGGCTGGAACGGCCCCTTCATGGTAGCGGGCAACTGGTAGTCGCCGGGGCTCGAGAGATAGACCAGCGAGAACCAGGGACGCTCGGGAGAGCGCTTCTCCAGCCATTGCTGCCAGTCGGTTAGCAGCTTGCCATCGTCACTCTGTTCGGAGACAAACACCTGTTTGCGCAGACCGGCGAGGATGCTCTTGCGATACTTCTGGGCATCTTCCATCGCGCCGAACAGCCCGAACTGGTAATCCTGGCGCAGCATCTCGTCGAACAGCACCGGCGGACGCTTGTCGCTGCTGATGTCCTTGTAGTAGTGACCGGGCAACCCGTAGAAGAGGCTGAACATGCCCATCAGGTCGTCGTTGCCGCCACTCAGGTGATTGCGGAACGTCAGATGCTGATCCGCATAGCGCTGCAGATTGGGCATGTTGATGTTGTTGAGCATGTCAAAGCGCAGCGAATCGACCACCACAATCAGCAGATTGTTGTGAGTCAGGGGGGCGTTGACGTTGAGCGGGCGCAGCGGATAGTGCATCCGGCTGTCGCTGTTATCACCCTGGGAGGCCGCCTGCTTCTCGTACTGATCCAGATCCAGCCAGCCATGTTTGGCCAGGAAGGAGCGGGCCGTCATGGGGTAGGAGAGGGGGAAATTGGCTCTCTGCATGGTGATCGGCTGATAGAGGGTCGCATCCGCCCAGCTGTTGACCACGTGGGTCAGAATAAAGCAGATCAGCAGGGCCAGCCCCACCTGATTGCCGTACTGGCGGCGCTTGCGCTTGTTGATCTTGCGCCAGACATAGGCCGACAGCAGCAGTTGCAGCAGGAAGATGGTGGGCACGGCAACGAAGATGATGCTCCAGATTGAGCCCTCTTCGGTTTGCGCCTGATCCAGCAGCAACTGCCATACCTGACTGTTGAGGTGGAACTTGAACAGCCGGAATACCTGGGTGTCGATCAGCAGCAGCACCAGCGCCAGGGTAGCGATGATGGCCGAGATGAACCGCAACGACTTCTCCTTGGGCAGCACGAAGCTGAGCGGGAAGATCGTCAACAGGTAGGTGACAAAACTCAGAAACGAGAAGTGGCCAATCCAGCTTACAACGAGATAGATCACGCCAAGCGTGGTCGATGGCCAGCTGATGGCACCCAGATAACGGGTGGCGATGAGCATGGCCAGAATAATGTTGAAGAAGGAGAACCAATGCCCCCAGGTGATCAGGCGAGAGACATTATCACGATAGGGGTTACCGGTTTCGACCATAGTGATCCATCTGCGTTGAGAAACGTCAAATCAACAGAGTCGGGGACTCAGTGTGCGTCGTGGCGATTATCGACCGATGCGGTCAGGGCCTGGACAAACTTTTCAGTGATGGCCTGGCGCTGGGCCGGTGCCATACCGTTGATGATATTGGTGGTCAGATTGCCAAGCACCATAAGGCTGAGATCCACCGGCGCTTTATGCTTTTCCAGCGCGGTGATCAGGTCGTTCATCAGGGCGTCAAATTGCTCGTTATTGTACTTTGATACGATAGGCATAATCTTCAGTTCATCTCGGTTCAAAGCGCCTTATAATACTTCACCCTTTCGGCTAACACTATGGCTTTGTGACATGAGTCTCGATATCGACAAGATCATTCTTCACTCCTTGCGCCAGGGCGGCGATGGTCAACCCCACGCCGATACCCGCAGCCAGACCCTGCCCCCTGATGAGGCGGTACAGGGACTGATGGCGGAACTGCATCGGATCTACAACGGCAAGGGCGGCAAGGGCTTTGGCTTCTTTGCCGACCCCGAGGCCGCCGTCGCCGAGCTGGCCGACGGTGAAGAGGCTCCCAAGCAGCCTTCACCCGCGTTTCGTATCGCCCTCGAACAACTGCTCGACGAGCAGACCGAATTCGTCCCCTTCTCGGTCACCGTGACCCAGATGCTGGTCAAGCAGCTGGTGGAGCACGCCCTCGATGAGCAGGGGGTGCTGCTGTTTGCCAAATATAACTACGTCGGGGTCGATTATCTGCTGATTGCCCTGCTGGAGGGCAAGGAGAGCGTCACCGTCAGCGAAGCGCTGGAATTGCGCCATATCCAGTATCTGGATATCGGCAAACTCAATCTGGTGGCCCGCATTGATTTGACCGAATGGAAAACCCAACCGGATTCGCGCCGCTATATCACCTTCAGCAAGGGGCGTATTGGTCGCAAACTGGGCGACTTCTTTATGGATCTGCTGGGTGCCCGCGAGGGTATGGATGCCAAGGTACAAAATAAAGGCTTGCTACAGGCGGTAGAAGATTATTGCGACAGTCGTCAGCTTGAACCGACCGAGCGCAATGACTATAAAAAGCAGGTCTTCAAATATTGCACCGAACAGGCGAGCGCCGGTGAAGAGATCGAAATCAAGGAGTTGTCTGCAGAATTGCCCGGCGACGGTGACCTCGATTTTTACAGCTTTATCGGTCAGGAGTATGAGCTGGAAGAGCGTTTCCCGGCGGATCGCTCTACCTTGCGTGGTTTGACCAAGTTTGTCGGCTCCGGCGGCGGTCTGACTCTGAGCTTTGAGCAGAAGCTGTTGAACAGCCGGATCTTTTACGACCCTCAGACCGACACCCTGACCATCAAGGGTGTGCCGCCCAATCTCAAGGATCAGCTGCTGCGCCAGTCGTAGTCATGCTCCCGAGTGTGATCAACTCGTCATTTCTGGCAAAAAGAGACTCCGCCCCGGCGGGGTCTCTTTTTTTATTGCGCCCGGGCAGACCTCGAAACTGGCGCGGTACTTTGTTAACAAATCAAACAAAATAAACCACCTGAAAGGGTTTTCATTGAGGTGAAAACCCTTTCACTCATGAAATTTTATTTCATTTTGGTAATTATTATTCTGTGGTTGTCTGGAATTAAGCCGATAAATGGCCGTAATTCCCTGAAATAAGAAAATGTTTTCAAAACTTTCTGGAAGGAAATACGTAATTGCATTTCAAAAATGCGAGTTGCGTCATGTGAGCCGTTTGCCGCTTGGGATAATATTCATCTCGCACACAATGCTCTTACAGCGCGGAACTAATACAAGGAAAGGCTCATGAAAAAGAAATTGCTGTCATCCCTGATCGGTCTGGCCACTCTTGGCGTCGCTTGCTCTGCTACTGCTGCCATCGATGAAGGCCAGCTGACCATCTGGATCAACGGTGACAAGGGATACAACGGTCTGGCTGAAGTGGGTAAGAAGTTTGAAGCAGAAACCGGCATCAAGGTTACTGTGGCTCACCCGGATCAGGTTGAAGTGAAATTCCAGCAAGCCGCCGCCACTGGCAACGGCCCGGACATCTTCTTCTGGGCTCACGACCGTTACGGTGAGTGGGTCAAAGCCGGTTTGCTGGTTCCGGTAACGCCGAACGCTGCCACCAAAGGCAAATTTGAACAGCTGGCATGGGATGCCATGACTGTTGATGGCAAAACCTATGGCTACCCGGTTGCCATGGAAGCTGTCAGCCTGATCTATAACAAAGACCTGCTGCCCGAGCCGCCGAAAACCTTCGAAGAGATCGCCAAGATTGACGAGACTCTGAAGAAAAACGGCAAGCGCGCCATCATGTGGGCTTATGACACCCCGTACTTCAGCTATCCGCTGGTGGCTGCCAACGGTGGTTACGCCTTCAAGAAAACCGCTACCGGTTATGACGTCAAAGATACCGGCGTGAACAACGCAGGTGCCAAGATGGGCGTGGGCTACATCTCCGAGATGATCAAGTCCGGTCACCTGGAAAAAGGCATCGACTACGGTGTGATGGACGCCAAGTTCAACAAGGGCGAAGTGGCCATGATGATCAACGGTCCCTGGGCCTGGAGCAACCTGGACAAGAGCGGCATCAAGTACGGCGTAGCGCCGCTGCCGACCCTGAACGGCAAGCCGGCCAAAGCCTTCGTTGGCGTACTGGGTGCCACCATCAACGCCGCCAGCCCGAACAAGGATCTGGCTATCGAGTTCTTGGAAAACTACCTGCTGACCGATGCCGGTCTGGCGCCGGTTAACGCCGACAAGCCGCTGGGTGCCGTTGCGCTGAAATCCTTCCAGAAGACCCTGGAATCCGATCCGCACATCAAGGCCACCATGCTGAACGCCCAGGCTGGCGAGCCGATGCCATCCGTTCCCGAGATGAGCCGTTTCTGGTCTTCCTTCGAAACTGCCCTCAAGAACGTGACCTCCGGTCGTCAGGGTGTTGACGAAGCTCTGGATACCGCTGCCAAGCGTATCGTTCAGTAAGCACGCACTACCCGGGAGGCCGTCACGGCCTCCCACTCTCTCAAATCTCTCTTGGCGTTATAAAGGTTAATTGGCATGGAAGTAGTACCTTCTGTTGAGTCCTATGCCGGTCCGAAGGATAAGCACACCTGGCTTAAGTGGACCATAGCGGCCCTGGTTGCCATCCTCAACGGCTACGCAGCCGTGATGATGTACGCCAGTGGCGAGTGGGTATTCGCGCTGCTGGATCTGGTGGTGGTTTCCGTCGGTCTGTATGTCTTCATGAACAAGAAGACCTATGCCCATCGCTACATCTTTCCGGGTGTTGCGGGCATGGTTGTGTTTATCATCTTCCCTCTTGCCTACACCATTGGCATTGCCTTCACCAACTATTCGGGGTCCAACTTGCTCTCCGTGGAGCAGGCGCGGGACTACCACCTGAAGAAAACCTACAAGGTGGCGGGCGGTGAATTCGATTTTACCCTGCTGGGTGGCGACAACGGCCAGTTCCAGCTGCTGCTGACACAGGATGATCAATCCTTTATCAGCCAACCTGTTTCCCTGATGACCAACAAGGCCCGTGAGCTGGCGTCCCGCGAGGGCCGTGTGCAGAACACCCAGCAAGTGGTCGAGCTGCAGCCCTTCACTGGCGAAGCGGCCAGCAAGGCCGCACCGATCCGCGCCATTGTTGAGCATCGTACTCACCTGAGTGACCTTGATCTGGTGCTGCCGGATGGCGGTACCCACCTGACCCTGAGCAGTCTGCGCAAGTTTGCCGCCCAGAAGCAGCACTACACCCGTCTGATGGATGGTGCCGTGCTCAAGTCCGGCGTGGTGATCAAAGACAGCAACTTGCTGCGTGATACCCAGAATGGCGAACTGATGCTGCCCAATGGCGAGACCGGCTTCTATCAGTACATCGACGAACAGGGTCAGTTTGTCGGCAAGGGCATTGCTCCGGGCTTTGTGGTGAGCGTCGGTTGGAAGAACTTCGCGCGCATCGTCACCGATCCGGGCATCCAGTCACCCTTCCTGCAGATCTTCATCTGGACCGTGATCTTCTCAACCTGCTCCGTCGCTTTCACCTTGGCTATCGGCATGGTGCTGGCCTGTCTGGTGCAGTGGGAAGAGCTCAAGGGGCGCGGTTTCTATCGGGTCATGTTGATCCTGCCCTATGCGATCCCGGCGTTTATCTCCATCCTGGTGTTCAAGGGGTTGTTCAACCAGAACTTCGGTGAGATCAACATGTTCCTGGAAGCGGCGTTTGGCATCAAACCGGACTGGTATACCAACCCCTTCCTGGCCAAGGTGATGATCCTGATTGTCAACACCTGGCTCGGCTACCCCTACATGATGATCCTCTGCATGGGCCTGCTCAAAGCCATTCCGGAAGATCTCTATGAAGCGTCCGCCATGGACGGTGCCGGCCCGGTACAGAACTTCTTCAAGATCACCGTGCCGCTGCTGATGAAGCCGCTGACACCGCTGTTGATTGCCTCGTTCGCCTTCAACTTCAACAACTTCGTGCTTATCCAGTTGTTGACCAACGGTGCGCCGGACATCATCGGCGCCAGCACCCCGGCTGGTACCACCGACTTGCTGGTGAGTTATACCTACCGGATTGCGTTCCAGGGATCGGGTGGTCAGGACTACGGTCTGGCCAGTGCCATCGCCACAGCTATCTTCCTCATCGTAGGTGCGCTGGCGCTGCTCAACCTGAAATTGTCCAAAGCCGACAAGCAGCTGTAAGGAGGCTTCAACATGGCAATCGTACAACCCAAATCAGTCAAATACCGGGTGTGGGCAACCCACCTGGTCATGTGGGGCTTCCTGGCGCTGATCATCTTCCCGTTGATCATGGTTATCGCCATCTCGTTCCGTAACGGTAACTTCGCGGTAGGGGAGATCATCCCCTCCAATCCGACGCTGGATCACTGGAAGCTGGCGCTGGGCATGTCCATCACCAACGCCGACGGCAGCATCACGCCGCCGCCGTTCCCGGTGCTGACCTGGTTGTGGAACTCCATCAAGATCGCCGGCATCACTGCCCTGATGATCGTGACGCTCTCCACCACTTGTGCTTACGCCTTTGCCCGCCTGCGTTTTCGTGGCAAGTCCACCATCCTGCAGGGCATGCTGATTTTCCAGATGTTCCCGGCGGTGTTGGCGCTGGTAGCCATCTACGCGCTCTTTAACAAGATTGGTGACTACATCCCCTGGCTGGGTCTCAACACCCACGGTGGCCTGATCCTGGCGTACATGGGGGGGATTGCCCTCCACGTCTGGACCATCAAGGGCTACTTCGAGACCATCGACTCCTCCCTGGAGGAGGCGGCGGCCATCGACGGTGCGACCCCGTGGCAGGCATTCCGTCTGATCCTGTTGCCCCTGTCGGTACCCATCCTGGCGGTAGTGTTTATTCTGGCCTTTATCGGCTCCATTACCGAGGTGCCCATGGCCTCCATCCTGCTGCAGGATGTGAACAATCTGACCCTGGCGGTCGGGGCCCAGCAGTACCTCTATCCGCAGAACTATCTGTGGGGTGATTTCGCGGCGGCCGCAGTGCTCTCCGGTTTCCCCATCACAGTGGTGTTCCTGCTGGCGCAGCGCTGGTTGGTTGGCGGTCTGACTGCTGGTGGTGTGAAAGGTTAAGTTTATGGCCGGGGGAGCTGACTCCCCCCGCTATCACGATTTGCAAAGATTCAAGAGCGGAGCTCGTCATGGCTGAAGTAGTACTCAACAACGTTCGCAAAAATTACGATCCGGCTGTTCACAAGGACACCCTGCGCAACATCAACCTCTCCATCAAGGAAGGGGAGTTCATTGTCTTCGTCGGCCCGTCAGGCTGCGGTAAATCCACCCTGCTGCGGATGATCGCGGGTCTGGAAGACATCACCAGCGGTGAGCTGACCATCGGCGGTCGCTACATGAACGACGTGCCGCCGGTAGAGCGCAACGTCGGAATGGTGTTCCAGTCCTACGCCCTCTATCCGCACATGAACATCTACGAGAACATGGCCTTTGGTCTGAAGCTCAAGAAGATGGACAAGGAGAACATCCACAAGCGGGTGATGCGCGCCGCCGAGATCCTGGGTCTCGAGCCGCTGCTGGACAGAAAGCCCAAGGCGCTCTCCGGTGGTCAGCGTCAGCGGGTCGCCATCGGTCGCTCCATCGTGCAGCAGCCGCAGGTGTTCCTGTTTGACGAGCCGCTCTCCAACCTGGATGCCGCGCTGCGGGTCAAGATGCGGATCGAGATCGCCAAGCTGCACAAGGAGCTCAACTCCACCATCATCTACGTGACCCACGATCAGGTGGAAGCGATGACTCTGGCCGACAAGATTGTGGTGCTGAGCCCGCTCAAGGCCGAAGCTGCCACCAACCTGGAACAGTTCGGTTCACCGCTGGATCTCTACCACAACCCGGACAACAAGTTCGTGGCGGGCTTTATCGGCTCTCCCAAGATGAACTTCCTGGCGGGCGAGTTGTTGGAGATTGGCGAGCAGGAGTGCCTAGTCAAGTTGACCTCTGGCGATACCGTGCGTGCCCGGGTCGATGCCCGCACTGGCGCTGTGGGTGACAAGGTGGAGCTGGGTATTCGCCCCGAACATCTGATGCCGCTGGATCACCCCCATGCGCACAGCAAGGTGAGCGGGATCGTGCAGGTGGCCGAGCACCTGGGGGCCGAGTCCTTCGTTTATATGGATGTGGATGGTCACGACTTTACCGTCAAGGCCACCTCGGATGTGGATGTGGCGACCGGTCAGACCTACAGCGTGGGTATCCCGGCCGAAGCCTGCTACCTGTTCGATGCCAAGGAGCAGGCGTTCCCCCGTACCGCCAAATATATCCGTACCTGATTTTTTGTTGTGCCGGTTTTCCTTTCTTAATAATCAATGCCTTTTTGCCGGTCGTCAGACCGGCTTTTTATTGCCTGCGATTTGAACATGCAGATAGGCAAGGTAACCCAGTTCAAGCCTCGAGTTCGGCGGTAATATCGGGCACAAAGGTCTGGCTGGCCAGCGGCGGGCGCTCATACCCTTCGGTCTTGATGGGGGGGAGCTTGATGGGCTCGTAGTGGATCGCCTCGTAGGGCACCTTGCTCAGCAGATGGGCGATGCAGTTGAGGCGGGCACGGCGTTTATCATCTGCCTCCACCACGAACCAGGGGCAATCCTCGGTGTCGGTGTAGGTGAACATGTCATCCTTGGCGCGGGAGTACTCCACCCAGCGCGAGCGGGATTGCAAATCCATCGGGCTGAACTTCCAGCGCTTGATGGGGGTGTTGATCCGCTCTTTAAAGCGCTTCTCCTGCTCCTCGTCGCTGACCGAGAACCAGTATTTGATCAAGGTGATGCCGGAGCGGATCAGCATCCGCTCAAACTCGGGGCAGGCGCGCAGAAACTCGCGATACTCGGCGTCGCTGCAAAATCCCATCACCCGCTCGACTCCGGCCCGGTTGTACCAGGAGCGGTCAAACAGCACCATCTCGCCAGCGGCGGGCAGGTGGGCCACATAACGCTGAAAGTACCACTGGGAGCGCTCTCGATCGGAGGGGGCGGGCAGCGCCGTGACCCGGCAGACCCGGGGGTTGAGCGGCTCGGTGATCGCCTTGATGACGCCCCCTTTACCGGCGGCGTCGCGTCCCTCGAACAGTACCACTACCTTTAACCCCTCCTGCTTGACCCACTCCTGCAGCTTGACCAGCTCCTCCTGCAGATGGGCAAGGTGGTGCTCGTAGCACTTCTTGTCCAGACGTGGCCGCTTCTTGCTCTTCTCCTTCTCCATGGGCTTCTCCTTTTGGCATCCTTTCATGGGTGACTTCTTTGAGTCACTGTCAGCTTGCACCAGGGAGGCGTCACCTGCCAAGGGGGACGTGATACACTGCCCGCCCATCGCTGGCAACAGGAGATAACATGAAGCATTTTATGGAGATAGCGGGCCGCCGGATGGCCTATCTGGACGAAGGGCAAGGGCCGGTACTGCTGTTTGGCCACAGCTATCTGTGGGACAGCGCCATGTGGGCGCCGCAAATCGAGGCGCTCAAGGCCAGCTATCGCTGCATCGTTCCCGAGCTGTGGGGCCACGGTGATTCCGACCTGCTCCCCGAAGGTGGCAGCACCCTGGCGACTCTGGCGCGGGATCACCTGGCGCTGCTCGATGCCCTCGGGGTTGACGAGTTCGTACTGGTGGGCCTCTCCATCGGTGGCATGTGGGGGGTGGAGCTGGCGCGCATGGTGCCAAACCGCCTCAAGGGACTGGTGCTGATGGACAGTTTTGTCGGCCTGGAACCGCAGATCACCTGCGAGCGCTACCTTGGCATGCTCGCTGCGATCGAGCAGCTTGGTTCAATTCCTGCACCCATCATCGAACAGGTGGCGCCTATCTTCTTTGCGAACCAGCCCGATGCCAACTTGCTGGCCGATTTCAAGGCGCGTCTGGCCGCCTGGCCAAACGAGAAGATTGCCGCCATGGTGGCGGTGGGCCGCAGCTTTGTGACCCGCGAAGATCGTATCGAGTGGCTGGAGGAGATCACCACTCCCGCACTGGTGATGACCGGCTGCGAGGACAAGGCCCGTCCGGTGCTGGAGGGCTATCTGATGGCCGAGGTGCTGGGTTGCCCGTTCAGGGAGATCCCGATGGCTGGCCACATCTC
This sequence comes from Aeromonas veronii bv. veronii, assembly GCF_000820225.1. Taxonomy (GTDB): domain Bacteria; phylum Pseudomonadota; class Gammaproteobacteria; order Enterobacterales; family Aeromonadaceae; genus Aeromonas; species Aeromonas veronii. The sequence continues at coordinate 116,110 of NZ_CDDK01000037.1, read as the reverse complement.
GTCGTTGGAAAATCCGGCCTTCGTCAATCAGCAGCTGGCCGGGTTTCTGGCGGCGCTGTAAGCCTGAATAGGCAGCTTGAGCAGGCGGTACTACCAGCCTGATGGTCGTGAAAAAGGGAGCCGAGGGCTCCCTTTTGTTTGGTCGTGTCTCACGGTTCAAGACTCATAACCGTTACCAGATATAGCCCAGCGCAAAACCCGCATAGAGCTCGCCATCGTGCTGGACGATGGGGCTGTTTTTGATGTCCCGATCATACCATTCGTAGTTCATGGCAAACATGCCAATCCAGTTGGGGCTGAAGCGGTAGCTGGTGATGAGGGCCGCCATCGGGGATAGGGTGGTACCGGTATCCCAAGCGGGCCGCTGGGCGGTTTCCTCGCTCTCGGAGATGCCGCCGAAGTAGTAGTTGGCCATCTTGTCGCTGCGCAGCATCAGCCCCATCCCCGGCATGATCAGCAGGTTGTCGCGCAGGATGGGGAAATCGGCCCACAGCAGCAGCTCCTGCCCCTTGCTGCGGCCGGTGACATCGCTGTTGGCCCGCACGGTCAGCAGGGCATAGGGTGTGATGATGTTGCCGCCGATTCCGCCTTCCAGCTGCCATTTTCGCTGCTCCATGCCAGTAAAGGCCGGAGAGTCCTCGGGATCCAGATTGCCAAAACGGACCCGGCCATAGCCGTATAGGGCCACGTTCTCATCCTTGTGGAAGTAGTAGCGGGCTCGATCCCCCAGAAACATGAACTGGTCGCCAAAATAGATAAAGCCGGGGATGGCGTAGAGGCTGTTATCTTGTGCTTCATAACGGGCCTGCCCCCCGATGAGCGCCGCTCCGGCGACAAAGCCCTGTGGCACCGGGCTGGTAGGGCTGTCGCTGGTGAGCAGGTCCATGGCGCCAAGATCGATATCGGCACGCGCTGGCATGGCGGCAGCGAGGAGCAGGGCCGTCAGCCCTGCCGCTCTGATTTGACGAAAAAAGGTCATGGACACTCCGTTGTCACGATTGCAGGGGAAGCAGGTTATTTTGCGGCACTGGGCATCTCTTCACGTTTTGGCCAGGCATTGATCACCGCCTTGACCAGGGTGGCGAGGGGAATGGCGAAGAAGACTCCCCAGAATCCCCACAAGCCGCCGAAGACCAGCACGGCGATGATGATGGCCACCGGGTGGAGGTTGACTGCCTCCGAGAAAAGCACCGGCACCAGCAGGTTGCCATCGAGAGCCTGAATGACCAGATAGGCCACCATCAGCCAGGCGAACTCGGGGGTGAGCCCCCACTGGAACAGGGCGACCATGGCTACCGGTACGGTCACCACGGCAGCGCCGATATAAGGGATCAGCACCGAGAAGCCGACCGCGACCGCCAGCAGCACCGAATAGCGCAGCCCCATCAGGGCGAAGGGAACATAGGTGGCGATACCGACGATAAGGATCTCGATCACCTTGCCGCGGATGTAGTTGATGATCTGGTTGTTCATCTCGACCCACACCCGGTTGACCAGGGTGCGGTTGCGCGGCAGAAAGCGGCGCAGGCTGCCCATCAAGACCCGCTTGTCCTTGAGCATAAAGAAGACCATCAGCGGCACCAGAATGAGGTAGATCATGATGGCGACCACGTTGACCAGCGAACTGAGGGAGGCGCTTACCAGATGCTCGCCGCCACTGAGGATGCGCTGGCGAATATTGTCGATGACAGTCTCCACCAGACTGACGTCGATGAGCTCGGGGTATTTGTCCGGCAGGGTGCGGACATAATCCTGAGCGTGGGTCAGCATGGCCGGCGCCTCTTTGGCCAGATTGATCCCCTGACTGACCAGCGTCGGGATAAGACCCAGCAAGGAGGCGACTGCTACCGCAATAAAGAGGATCAGAATGACGCTGGTGGCCAGGGTGCGCGACAGCCCCGCTTTTTGCAGCCGGGCGACCGGCCACTCCAGCAGATAGGCCATTACCAGTGCCACCAGCAGGGGGGCCAGCAGATCGCCAAACAGCCAGATGATGGTGAAGCAGAACACCAGCAACAGGAAAAGGGTAACGGCATCTGGATCGGAAAAACGGGTCTGATACCAGCGCTTCAATACTTCTAACATGACTGCATCCTTACATCACTGGGGCTCAAGATGGTTGTTTCGCCCCGACAACCAACTGCAAAGAGAGGGTATTGTCCGGTTGTTGCTGCACCTCGACATGGTGGCCCTGACGGTGCAGATAGGCCGGAATATCCTGCCGGGAGCCCGCATCGGCCAGCCGGATGGTGACGGTTTGACCGCTTTTGGCCACCCTTAACCAGAGCTTGAGCCGGATCAGCGGCTCGGGGCAACGCCAGGGGGTCAGGTCGAGAACTTCCATGGGGGCTCCATCAGGCTGGTGGCCGCTATTATGGCCGTGATAAGAGCATGAAACAACGCTTGTAGCCCTTGATGGGCAAGGGTATTCTGCCGAGGCCCTTTCTGATGGAGATAGAGATAACGTGGCACGTTTTTCCCCCCTGATGGCATCGCTTCCCCTGCTGGCTTCCCTGATGGGCGCCACGTTTCATGCCGAGGCCAACAATCAGCTTCCCGACATCGGCACGGCCGGGGTTGCTGCCCTGCCCATCGAGCAGGAGGTGCGTTACGGCAACGCCTTTATGCGCTTTGCCCGTGCGGGTCTGCCGATCATCGATGATCCGGTGCTGAGCCAGTACATTGACGATCTGGGTCAGCGATTGCTGACCAACGCCGATGGGGTACGTTTCCCGTTTACCTTCTTCCTCATCAATGATCCCACCATCAACGCGGCCGCCTTCCTCGGCGGGCGAGTCAAGGTGCACACCGGCCTCTTCCTCTACGCCGACAGCGAGAGCGAGCTGGCCTCGGTACTGGCCCACGAAATCACCCACGTGACCCAGCGCCATATCGCCCGTTATATGGAGGCGCAGGCGAGCAGCTCGGCGGTGACCCTGGCCGGTCTGGTGGGCTCCATCGCGCTGGCAGTGATCAACCCGACTGCCGGTATCGCCGCGCTGCAGACCACGCTGGGCCTCTCCATGCAGTCGGCCATCAACTACACCCGCGACAACGAATATGAAGCGGATCGCATCGGCATGAAGACGCTTTATGATGCCGGTTTCGACCCCATGGGGATGGCCAACTTCTTCCAGAAACTGGCTGCCGAATACCGTTATGCCAGCAAGCCGCCGGAGATGCTGCTCACTCACCCGCTGCCGGAGACCCGGATCAGCGAGGCCCGCGCTCGGGCGGGCAGCTATGGTCGCCGCGACTTGCCGCCCAGTCTCGACTTCTGGCTGGCCAAGGTGCGGATTCAGGTGCGTTTTGGTACCGATACCCCGCAGGGGCTGCTGAGCTACTTTGATAGCCGGATCCAGAAGGGGGATTATCCGCTCAAGGATGCCGCCATCTATGGCAAGGCGCTGGCGCTGATCCAGCTCAAGCGCACCGACGAGGCGGATACCCTGATGCAGGAGCTGGCGGCCCGTCATCCGGAAGATCTCTTTATCGTCGATGCCCAGACCGACATCGATCTGGCCAAGGGGCGCAGTGCCCAGGCCATCGCGCGCCTCGAGAAGTTCCGCAGCCGGATGCCGGATAACGAAGTGGTGGTGGTCAACCTCGGCAATGCCTACCTCGAGAGCGGCAACTACAAGAAGTCCATCGCCATCCTCGACCCCTATGCCCGTGCCCATGAGGAGAACAATCTGGCCTGGAACCTGCTGGCCGATGCCTATCGCAAGGCGGGCAGAATGACCGAGCTGCATATGGCGCGGGCCGAGATGCTGGCGCTGCGCGGGGATTATCAGGCGGCCATCGACGAGCTGATCGTGGCACGCGGTACCACCAGCGATCGGATGACCCTGGCTCGTCTGGAGGCGCGTATCACCGAGCTGGAGCGGGCCAAGAAGGATCTCGACAGCCTCAAGGGCTAACGAAACCTATCAAACAAGGGCGCACTATGGTGCGCCCTTGTTGTTTATGGCGGTGGCGTTGATGTGGGGACGGTGATAGCAGCGATGGGCTAGTGACTCAGGCTGCTGGCGGTCGCCTTGAGCATCTCGATCTGCTGCTGGTCGAGCTCGCCGACCAGCGTTTGCTTGAGTTTGCCCTCACTATCGAGCAGGTAGCTGGTGGGCAGGCCGCTTGGGCGAGGGAAGGGGAGGCTGGCATCTTCATTGGCAATAAGGAGCGGCACCTTGATGTGATACTGCGCAGCCAGCTTGTCCAGCTCTGCTGGCGTGGTCGGGTCGTAGTTGATGGCCACCACTGTGATCTGGCCCTCCGCTGCCAGCCTGTTGAGGCGCGGCATCTCGCGCAGGCAGGGGGCGCACCAGGGGGCGAAGTAGTTGACCAGCAGCGGCTTGCCGGCAAAGTGGCGCAGGCTGACCGACTGCCCTGTGGCATCGGTAAATTCGGGGGCGGGTGTGCAGGCGCCCAGCAGGCCCGCCACAATCAGCCAACAAATTCGTTTCAATTCCTTTCCACTGCCGCTTACCCTGACCATCACTTTCCCCTACAATAGCGCCGTTTCTAGTCCCATCTTGCGATTAATCAGGGAGTTACCATGAGCGAGACCCAAATCTACCACAATCCGCGCTGCTCCAAGAGTCGCGAAACCCTGGCCCTGCTGGAACAGCACGGGATCGCCCCTGATGTGGTGTTCTATCTGGAGCAGGCCCCAAGCGAAGATGAGATCCGCAACCTGCTCTCTCTGCTCGGTTTTAGCGATCCCCGCCAGCTGATGCGCACCAAGGAGGATCTCTACAAGGAGCTGGGATTGGCCGGTGTCAGCGGCGATGCCCTCGTCCGCGCCATGCATCAGCATCCCAAGCTGATCGAGCGTCCCATCGTCATCAAGAACGGTCAGGCCCGTATTGGTCGGCCGCCGGAGCAGGTGCTGGAGATCCTCAAGTGAGCACCCGCTTCGCACGTTGGCTGACTCTGGTCGGCTTCTTCGGCCTGCTGTGCTGGGTCATCCTCTGGCATCTGTGGCTGTCGCCCCATCCGGACCTCAACCCCTGGCTGCTGCCGGTGATCTGGACGGTGCCGCTGCTCTTCCCTCTCAAGGGGATAGTGCAGGGCAACCCCTACACCCACGCCTGGGGCAACTTCGTGTTGATGCCCTATTTCCTCCACGCCCTCACCCTGATCACCACGGATGAGGGGGAGCGGTGGCTGGCGGTGGTGGAGCTGGTCTTCACCACTCTCGCTTTTGTCGGCACCATCTATTACGCCCGACTGCGTGGTCGGGAGCTGGGCTTAAGCATTCGCAAAAAGAAAGACGAAGCCAACTGATGACAAACGCCCCGCAAGGGGCGTTTTTTATGGGGAAGCAGCTCTATCCAGAGGGATCACTGTGGCCCTTGGGCTGCCCGATATTGGGCCAGCTGCTGCTGGCTAAAGTCCATCAGCGCGGGATAGAAGCGCAGAAATCCCGCCTCGCATGTTTGCCACTGCGACTCATCGAGGGTCAGTAGCGCCTCTCCCAGTTGTACCGGGCGGCGCAGTCGGCGACCTATGCCATTCAGCGCTTGCCCCAGCCCCTCCCTGTGGCGGTAGGAGGCGATCCAGTTCTGCTCGGCCATCCGCTTGAGGGGAAGCGGCAGTCCATCCTGCAGGCGTGGGTGATCCGCCAATAGCTGCTCATAACTGCGTTGCAGGAAGCGGGGCAGGGGCTCGGTACTGAACAGCTCCCAGTGCTGGCTCAGCCAGTGGTCGTAGATCATATCCACCACTATGCCGCCAAAGCGGCGCCAGGGGGCCTCGAAACAGGCGACGGCCGCCTTGTGCTCGGGGTGGCTGTCGGTGAAGGCATCAATTTTGCGGTGCAGCCAGATCCCCTCATCGAAGTGGGCGGCAAGCCCCGTGGGCAGCGTGCCTTTGACGAAATCGCCGAGCAGATTGCCGGTGAGGGAGCTTCGGGTGTGGGCAGCCAGATGGAGATGGGCCAGAAAATTCATCGGTCGCTGTGTGTCTGTTATGGGATGGCAAGGTGCTTCGAGCCTAACGGATCCCGCCTGCCTTGACCATGATCGGGATTTTGCTACTGCCAGGTGGCTGCCTCTTGCCGGGCAAAATTCGGGCGTGCTAAGGTGATGCCATCTTTGTCACAGGACGCGACAAACCACCATGATGCGCAAAGCCAGAGGCTTTTTTCTGGCCTTCTACTTCAAGCCTTTCTATCTCTCCGAGTGGTTCGACGAATAGATCGAACCTCTGGAGCAGTTCACTGACGCCCGCTCGGGCGTGATCTCGCTCATCCAGATTTTGCCGCTTTTGGTCATCGCATGCTTTCGCCTGCGGTGCCTTGTCCGCGCCTGTGCGCTTTTTATGTAATGGAGTACTCATGATGAAGATCAGACTGACCCTCTCAGCCCTGTTTGTTGCCAGCCTGCTGGCCACCCCCGCCATGGCCAAGGAGTGGAAAACCGTGCGCTTCGGGGTGGAGGGGGCCTACCCGCCCTTCTCCTGGACCGATGCATCGGGCGAGATCAAGGGGTTTGATATCGATCTCGCCAACGCCCTGTGTCAGCAGATGGCGGTCAAGTGCGAGCTGGTGGCGCAGGATTGGGACGGCATGATCCCGGCCCTGTTGTCGCGCAAATACGATGCCATCATCGCCGCCATGTCGATCACCGACGAGCGGCGCCAGAAGGTCGATTTCACCGAGAAATATGCCCATATTCCCAATCGCTTTGTGGCGGCCAAGGGGACCGAGCTGACGCTGACCCCGGAAGGCATGGCGGGCAAGCGCATCGGGGTGCAGCGGGCCACCACCCACGACAAGTACCTGACCGACAATTTTGGCTCGAATGTCACCATTGTCCGTTACGGCAATGCCGATGAGGCCTATCTCGATCTGAAAGCGGGTCGGGTGCTGGCCCTGCTGGCCGATGCCTCTGCCATCGAGCAGGGGCTGCTTGGCAAAGAGGGGGGCGACAAGTTCGACTATGTGGGGCCCGCCCTGACCGATCGCCAGTGGTTTGGTGATGGCATGGGGATCGCCGTGCGCAAGAGCGATAAGGAGCTCAAGGGCAAGCTGGACGAGGCGATCAAGGCCCTGCGTGCCAATGGCATCTATCAGCAGATCAACCAGAAGTACTTCAAGTACGATATATATGGTGGTTGACGGGGGGAGGGAGCTTGCTCCCTCTCTTTTCATTGGGCAAGCGACAATCGTGCAAGGAGGATCGCCATGTTGACCCTGATCGAGGGGGCCGAGATCTTCAGCCCTACCCACCTTGGCCAGCAGGATCTGCTGGTGGCTGATGGCCGTATCGCCTGGATGGGCAAGGGGTTGACGGTGCCCACAAACTGGCCGCTGCATCGGGTCGATGGTCGTGGCCGCTATCTGGTACCCGGGCTGGTGGATCCGCTGGCCCATATCACCGGCGGTGGCGGTGAGGGGGGCTTTGCCTTTCGCACCCCGGAGCTGGCGGCGAGCGAGGCGCTCAAGGCAGGTGTCACTACCCTGGTGGCGGCGCTTGGCACTGACAGCCTGACCCGCACCCCCGCGCAGGTGCTCGGCAAGGTGCGCGAGTTTCGCGCCGCCGGGGTGAGCGCTTTTATGTATACCGGCTCCTACCATCTGCCGGTCAAGACCCTGACCGGCACGGTGGAGTCGGACATCATCCTGATCCCCGAGGTATTGGGGGTGGGGGAGGTGGCCATCAGCGACCACAGATCCAGTGCGCCGACCCACGACGAGCTGGCCAGGCTTGCCAGCGAGGCGCGGGTGGCCGGGCTGCTTGCGGGCAAGAGCGGGGTCAGCTTCTTTCATGTCGGGGATGGCAAGGGGGCATTGGCGCCCCTGCGGGCCCTGCGCGATGAGACCGATATTCCGCTGCGCCAGCTCTATCCCACTCACTGCAACCGCAACCCCTGGCTCTTTGCCGAGGCCATCGAGTGGGGCAAGGCGGGAGGCTGGGTCGACCTCACCACCTCGAGCTTTCCCGATCTGCTGGAGGATGGCGAGCGGCTTGCCGCCGATGCGTTTCTCGAGCTGCTGGCCGCCAATGTGCCTGCTGATCGCATCACCTTCAGCTCGGATGCCAACGCCAGCCTGCCGCGCTTTGATGGCGAAGGGCGGCTAATCGAGATGCGCTGCGGCCAGATTGCCAGCCTGTGGCAGCAGTGCGTGCGCGCGACCCGGCTCGGTGTCTCGCTGGAGAGGGCGTTGGCCGCGGTGACGAGCAATCCGGCACAGGCGCTGGGGCTCGGCAGCAAGGGGCGTATCGGGGTCGGGCAGGATGCGGATCTGCTGCTGGTGCACGACCGGACGTTTGCTATCGAACGGGTTATGAGTGGCGGCCTGTGGCGCGAATAAGGCTGCGAGCAATATCGCAGCCAGTGCGTGGTTGCTCCAAACAGCAAAAGCCCGACAACAAGGTCGGGCTTTTATCTGCAATGTGGAAATCAGGCTTAGATCGCCAGAAACCCGAGGATCAGGATGGGGCCGAGCAGGCTCAGGATAAAGCCGGAGACAATGGCCACCGGCACCACCTGAATGCCCCCTGATTTCTGGATGACCGGCAGGGTGAAGTCCAGCGCCGTGGCGCCGCCGTAACCGATGGCCGCCGAGGGGTGGCGACGCATCAGGACCGGGATGATCAGAATGGCGATAAGCTCACGCCCAAGATCGTTGATAAAGGCAGCAGAACCGAGCACCGGCCCCAGTTTGTCGGCCACCAGAATGCCGGAGAGCGAATACCAGCCGAAGCTCGAGCTCATCGCAAGACCATGGGCAAAGGGCATGCCCAGCAATTGGGCCGCCAGCAGGCTGCCCAGCCAGCTGCTGAGGATGACGGTGGCGGCTATCTTCATCCCCCAGGGGTTGAGCAGGATCTGGCGCAGCCGCATGCCGGAGTTGCGCATCTGCACCCCGATGAGAAACAGCAGCAGCATCAGGGCCCACTCGCTCCACTTGTCGATGGGCAGGGCGCGCAGATCCACCAGTAGGCCCAGCAGCACACCGCCGAGTACCACAAAGCAGAGCTGCAGGGATTCCCACAACAGGTGTAACTTGCCCGGCATCTTGGCATCGCTCGCCTCGTGGGTCGGCGGCGTGCGTTTGTCGAGCCACCAGAGGGCCAGCAGGTTGCAGACCGTGATCGCGGTCAGCATCACCCCGGCGACCTTGAAGATCACCGCCAGATTGCTGCCCAGGTTCTCCACATAGGCAAGCCCGAGCCCCATCAGAAACAGAATGAGGTAGACCATCTTGCCCAGACTCTGGTTGACCAGCTTGATCAGTCGGGCAGAGGAGAGGGGAACCAGATAGCCGATTGCCAGTGGCAACAGGATCAGCAACACATTGAGCAGCATCGAGGCCTCGATCACAAAAACTGATAAAAACACCACCTTATCATTACTTATTGGCTCTGTGTCACATATCTCTCGCTTTCATGGCCGAAAACAGCCCTTTTAGGGGCGGATTGTTACTTTTTTGCCACAACCTCTCTGTTTGAAAAGGTTCTGTGCGAGCCCGAGTGCACCAATGAAATCAAGTCGATCCGATCGGGGGGCCGATATTTCGCTCGGCAAGGGGGTGCATAAAGCCATTTTGGTGCCGGTTTGGCACACATCACGCTTTTCTCTTGCCACTGATATGATTGGGGTATAAAAAGGCGTTATCGGAATAGCCATTGAAACGGCTGTTTATGCAAACAAAGTGCTGAAAAATACGCAAAGAGCGAATAAAAATAGAGCGAATCCCCTGAAGACCCTCGTTCTGTATTGTTTTTTCACTATCCGGGTGATATTTTCGCTGAAGGTTGCCATCGGTTAACTTTTTGTTAAATGGACGATGGTTGAGTCACGCCCCCTGCGGCGTCTAGGGACAGACAAGGTTGTAATGGATGAGCGACGTTGCCGCACTGGAAGTACGTGATCTGCACAAATATTTTGGCACCCACGAAGTGCTCAAGGGCATCGACATGACCGCCCACAAGGGGGATGTGATCTCCCTTATCGGCTCCTCCGGCTCGGGGAAGTCGACCTTTCTTCGCTGTATCAATCTGCTCGAAACCCCCTCATCCGGCACCGTCTCGCTCCATGGCGAGTTGATCCGGATGAAAACCAGCCGCGCCGGCGAGCGGTTGCCTGAGGATATGCGTCAGGTGGAGCGGATCCGCAGCCGACTGGCCATGGTGTTTCAAAGTTTCAATCTCTGGTCACACATGACCATCATGCAGAACATCATCGAAGTGCCGATCCAGGTGCTCAAGGTGCCTCGCGCCGAAGCACTGGCCAAGGCAGAGCAACTGCTCAACCGGGTTGGACTCTGGGAGCGGCGCGACTACTATCCCGGCCACCTCTCCGGTGGTCAGCAGCAGCGGGCCGCCATTGCCCGTGCGCTGGCGGTAGAGCCCGAGGTGATGCTATTCGATGAACCCACCTCGGCGCTGGATCCCGAGCTGGTAGGGGAGGTGCTCGGCCTGATGCGCGAGCTGGCTGAAGAGGGGCGCACCATGCTGGTGGTGACCCACGAGATGTCGTTTGCCCGGGATGTATCGAACAAGGTGATGTTTCTGCATCAGGGGCGGGTGGAAGAGGAGGGCAACCCCAAGGAGATTTTCGCCCATCCCAAATCCGAGCGGTTCAAGCAATTCATCTCCTCCATCTACTGATGGCGGGATGCCTGGTTACCCAATCAACTGTTTTATCAAGGAGAGATACATGAACAAGCTGATGCTGGCGACAGCCGTAGTTACTGCCCTCGCGTCCGGTAGCCTGATGGCCAAGGAGTGGAAAGAGGTCCGGATCGGGGTTGAGGGTGCCTATCCCCCCTTCTCCTGGACCGAGCCCAGTGGCGAGGTGAAAGGCTTTGATATCGACATCGCCAACGCCCTGTGCGAAGAGATGAAAGTGAAGTGCACCCTGGTTAAGCAGGACTGGGACGGCATCATTCCGGCGCTGTTGTCGCGCAAGTTTGACGCCATCATCGCCACCATGGACATCACCGAAGAGCGCAAGAAGAAGGTGGACTTCACCCAGAAGTACCAGCACATTCCGGCCCGCTTTGCCGCCAAGAAGGGCACTGACGTGCAGCTCGACAAAGCCTTTATGGAAGGCAAGTCCGTCGCGGTGCAGCGTGCGACCTCCATGGATACCTTTATTACCGACAACTTCCCCAATGCCACCATCAAGCGTTACGGCACCGCCGATGAAGCCTATCTCGATCTGAAATCCGGTCGTGTCGACTATGTACTGGCCGACTCTGCCGCCATCACCGACGGTCTGCTGAAGAAAGAGGGCGGTGATGCCTTCGAATTCGTCGGCCCGAAACTGACCGATCCCAAGTGGTTTGGCGAGGGTGCCGGTATTGCGGTGCGCAAGGCTGACAAGGATTTGAAAGAGAAATTCAACGCCGCCATTCTGGCGCTGCGTGCCAACGGCAAGTACAAGGAAATCAACGACAAGTACTTCGAGTTCGACGTATACGGCGAGTAAGTCCAAAGACGTCTACGGCAAGTAACGACAGGTTGATCCCGTCAGTAGTCATCGGGCCCGTCATCTCCCTGAGGGAGTTTACGGGCCCGCATTGATTGCAATGGAGTTGCACATATTTCATTCGGACTGCTATGGAGCCTTCTGGTTAGCAGGTGCGTGAAGATTCAGTGGCGATGGAGCTGCATATGTTTGATTTGAAAGGATACGAAGCCTCGCTGCTGGAGGGCGCCTGGGTCACCCTGGAAGTGGCGCTGGCCTCCCTGCTGCTGGCGTTGCTGCTGGGGATGCTGGGGGCGCTGGCCAAACTCTCTCCCTACAAGTGGGCTAGGGCCATCGCCACTGGCTACACCACCATCATTCGCGGCATCCCCGATCTGGTGCTGATGATGCTGCTCTTCTTTGGCGGCCAGGTGCTGATCAACGGCATCTGCACCTGGGTCAACGAGACTTACAACAGCTGGCTACTGGAGAGTAATCCCAATCAGGAGTGGGTCTCCCTGCTCCCGGACTATATCGACATCAGCCCCTTTGTGGCCGGTGTCGCGACCATCGGTTTTATCTTCGGCGCTTACATGACCGAGACCTTTCGCGGCGCCATTCTGGCGGTGGACAAAGGCGAGCTGGAGGCAGCACGGGCCTTTGGCATGCGGGCAACCCAGGTGTTTGTGCGGATCCTCTTCCCCCAGATGATGCGACACGCTCTGCCCGGGTTTGGCAACAACTGGCTGGTGCTGCTGAAAACCACCGCGCTGGTCTCCATCATCGGCCTCGATGACATGGTGCGCAAAGCCTCGTTGGCGGCGGGCTCGACCCAGCAACCCTTCACCTTCTACATGGCGGTGGCGCTGATCTTCCTGATCTTCACCGCAGTCTCCACCTCGGCACTCAAGTGGGCCGAGCGTCACTATGCCATCAAGACGAGGTAAGCCATGGATTTCTCAATCATTCTCAAAGAGTGGCCCACCTACTGGGAGGGGCTTTATACCACCGTCTGGCTGGTGGCCCTCTCTCTGATCCTTGGGTTGATGCTGGCGGTGCCCATGGGCATCCTGCGCAACAGCCGCAACTGGCTGATCAAGGGGCCAATCTGGGCCTATATCTACTTCTTTCGCGGCACCCCGCTGCTGGTGCAACTCTTTATCATCTACTACGGCGCCGCCCAGTGGGAGTGGCTGAAGAACAGTGCCGCTTGGTCGCTCTTCTCCGAAGCCTGGTTCTGTGCTCTGCTGGCCTTCACTCTCAATACCGCCGCCTATACCGCCGAGATCGTGCGCGGGGCGGTACACAATATGCCGCGCGGCCAGATTGAGGCAGCCAACGCCTTTGGCATGACCCGCTGGCAGACCCTGACCCGGATCATTTTGCCCAACTCGTTTCGTCGGGCACTGCCAGCTTATAGCAACGAGGTGATCTTCATGCTGCAAGGCTCGGCGGTGGCGGGCATCATCACCATCGTCGATCTGACAGGCGCGGCGCGGATCATCAACTCCCGCTACTACAGTCCGTTCGAGGCGTTTTTGACCGCAGGGCTGCTCTATATGCTGCTCACCTTTGTCATCGTCTGGCTGTTCAAGAAGTGGGAAGCGCGCTGGCACGCTCACCTGCGTCCGCGCAATGTGTAAGGTGTGATCTGCCAAGATGAGCGAAAATGGCTCCGCCTGTTGCAGGCGGGGCCATTTTTTATCTTCATCCTCTGCCCGCCCGGTTTGCCAAATGGCGGACGAGCAGGGAGAATGCAGCACTCCCGAGCGCCGCCAGTCGTTGGCTGTGAGCCTTATTCCCCAGTTCCCGAGGTTTTATGTACCGGATATTGTTTGAGCATCCCGCTTTCCTGGTTATCGACAAGCAGCCCGGCATCGGCATGCACGACGAGAAGGACGACGGTGAGGCGGTCAATCCGGGACTGGTCAATCGCGTGAAGGCCGATACCGGGCTCACCCTCTATCCGGTACACCGGCTCGACAAGATGACCTCCGGGCTGGTGCTGCTGGCTCGCACCACAGAGGCGAACCGCGAACTGAGCATGGCCTTTGCGGCCCGTGAGGTGAGCAAACAGTATCTGGCGCTCTCCGATCGCAAACCGAAGAAGAAGCAGGGCTGGGTGAAAGGGGATATGCAAAAGGGGCGCGGCGGCAGCTGGATGCTGGTGCGCACACTGGATAATCCTGCTATCAGCTGGTTTGATTCAGTGTCGGTGCGCGAGGGGCTGCGGCTCTATCGCATCAAGCCCCAGACCGGCAAGACCCACCAGATCCGGGTTGCCCTCAAAAGTATCGGCGCCCCCATTCTCGGGGATAAGCGCTATGGCGGTACGCCCTCCGATCGCGGCTATCTGCACGCCTGGCGGCTCAGCTTTACCCTTTCGGGCGAGCCGTTCGACTTTGTCTGTCCGCCCGATGTGGGGAGTGAATTTGTTACTCCCGAGCTCATGGTCGCCATCTCAGCCCTTGCGCCCTGATGCTTATGCGCCCAGCGTCTGACACCATTATCTATTCAGCGAAAGAGCGTGATCCTGACGGACGTGCACCGCGCTGGATCCTGGCCGACTTTGACGACACATTGGCTTCAGGCGACAGCCACGCCGGTTTGCTGCGCTATATTCTGCGCCGCCGGATCTGGCCGCTGCTGCTGTTGCCAGTGATTGCGCTGGGTGGCTTGGTCTATCTTCTTCCCAGCCAGCGGCGGCGAGGTATCTCCCTTATCTGGTGGGCCATCTCGTTGGGGCTTTCTCCTTTGGGCTGGCGCAAGCTGGTGCGCGCCTATTGCCGCACCAGGCCGGGGCTGTATCGTCAGGCTCGCGAATTGCTGCAAAGCGAGGGCGCGCGCTGCTGGGTGATCTCCGCCAGTCCCTGCGCGCTGGTGCGAGCCCAGCTCTATCAGCAACTGCCCGGCCAGTTGCCCCACCGGATCATTGGCTCGCAGATGCACTACCGTTTTGGCGGCCTGATGCCGCGCTTCTATTGCCACGGTCAGCACAAGCTGCTGCCGGAGATTTGCGCCCTCGATGCCGAGCTGGCCTTGAGCGACAGCCTGCACGATCTGCCGCTGCTGGGGTTGGGGAAAGAGGCGTGGTTGATCAATCCGACGCCTGTGCGACTGCAAAAGGCCCGGGTCTGCTTGCCCCATCTGATGGTCAAAAACTGGCAACTGTAATGCAAAGCTGACAGCCATGCGGGTCGTCACCGTTTGATCCGCAAGGCTGTGGCTTGAATGTCACAATCCATTTACATCTTTTGCTGCCAGCTGCGAAAAACAATCTGCAACCCGCCTCTTCTCTTCCTGCTACGCCCTGCTTCTAATGAAACAAGTTGTTAACACTTGCCGCACCGCGGGGTGCTGCAATCCGTTTTAACCGAATCAAGAGCAAGGAGCGCCCGATGAATGCCACCTCTTCCGCCACCCACACCATCAATCCGTTAGGCACTGACGGTTTCGAGTTTGTCGAGTACACGGCCCCCGATGCCAAGGGGATTGCCGCTCTCAAGAGCCTGTTTGTTTCGCTCGGGTTTGCCGAGGTCGCCAAGCACAAACACAAACAGTGCTGGCTCTACCGGCAGGGGGATATCAACTTTGTGGTCAATGCCGAGCCCCACTCCCAGGCGGAGCAGTTTGCCAGCCTGCACGGACCGAGCGTTTGCGGCATGGCATTTCGGGTGAGCGATGCGGGTAAAGCCCAGCAGTACGCCATCGCCAAGGGGGCCAAGCCTTTTGTCGGCAAGATTGGCCCGATGGAGCTCAATATTCCCGCCATCTACGGTATCGGCGAGAGCACTCTCTCCTTTGTCGACCGCTATGGCGACAAGGGCTCCATCTATGATGTGGATTTTGTCTTCTACCCCGACTGGCAGGCCCGGATGGCGGAGGTGGATGCCGGTCTTATGGAGATCGATCACCTGACCCATAACGTGCATCGCGGCAATATGGATGTCTGGTCCAACTTCTATGAGCGGATCGGCAACTTTCGCGAAATTCGCTACTTCGATATCGAGGGCAAGCTGACCGGGCTGCACTCACGCGCCATGACCGCCCCCTGCGGCAAGATCCGCATCCCCATCAACGAGTCGGCGGATGACAAGTCCCAGATTGAGGAGTACCTGCGCCAGTACAAAGGGGAGGGGATCCAGCACATCGCCATGGCCTCCAGCGATATCTACCACACTATCCGCACCCTGCGCAGCCGCGGTACCGGCTTTATGCCGACCCCGGATACCTACTACGAGAAGGTGAATAGCCGGGTCGAGGGGCATCAGGAGGATCTGGCGGCCCTCAAAGAGCTGCGCATCCTCATCGACGGCTCCCCCACCAAGGACGGCATCCTGCTGCAGATCTTCACCGATACCGTGATTGGCCCGGTCTTCTTCGAGATCATCCAGCGCAAGGGCAACGAAGGGTTTGGTGAGGGCAATTTCAAGGCGCTGTTTGAATCGATCGAGCTGGACCAGATCCGCCGCGGCGTGCTGGATGGCGGCGAGGATGAGAAGGGTGCCCGCAAAGAGGGAGCGAGCGATGCGTAACTGGATTAACTTCCCCCATCGGGAGGGGACCCACTCCCGGCAAGCCCATGCCGACCTGCCGGAGCAGGCCATCTATGAGCGCGAGCTGGGGCGAAGCGGCTTTTTCGGCCCGGCTACCCACATGCACCACAAGCATGCCCCCACCGACTGGAGCAGTTGGGAGGGGCCGCTGCGGCCACGGCTGTTTGACTTGAATGCCCTGCAGGAGGAGGTAAGCTCGCTCTCTCCCTGGGTGGCTCCCGACATTCTCAGCAACCCCCACTGCCGCTATCGCATCTGGCGGCTCTCCGAGGCAATGCCGTTTCTGGTTCGCAACGCCGACGGTGACGAGCTGCTCTTTATCCACGAAGGGAGCGGAGAGTTCTTCTGCGACTACGGCCACCTGACTCTTCGCGATGGCGACTACGTGGTGATCCCCCGCGGCACCATGTGGCGCATCGAGCCGACGGCGCCCCTGTTCATCCTGATGATCGAGGCGACCAACGACAGCTACCAGCTGCCGGATAAGGGGCTGGTGGGCAATCACGCCATCTTCGACCCGGCGGCGCTCGATGTGCCCGCCATCAATGAACGCTTTTTAGCCCAGCAGGATGAGAATCCCTGGTCGTTGCAGGTGAAGCGCCACGATCAGGTGTCGGTCATCACCTGGCCGTTCAACCCGCTGGATGCACAAGGGTGGCACGGGGATTTGTGCGTGGTGCGCCTAAACTGGCGGGATATCCGCCCGCTGATGAGCCATCGCTACCATCTGCCGCCGTCGGCTCACTCCACCTTTGTGGCGAGCCGCTTCGTGATTTGTACCTTCGTGCCGCGCCCCATCGAAAGCGATCCCGGCGCCCTCAAGGTGCCCTTCTATCACAGCAATGATGATTACGACGAGGTGCTCTTCTACCACGCCGGGGACTTCTTCAGCCGGGACAATATCGAGCGGGGCATGGTTACCTTCCACCCTGCCGGTTTCACCCACGGCCCCCATCCCAAGGCGTTTGCGGCGGGGCAGGCCTATGCCAAGAAGTTCACCGACGAGGTGGCTGTGATGCTAGACACCCGCGATGCGCTGAACGTCGGTAGCCTGTGTGAAGGGATCGAGAACACCCGGTATGTCTCCAGCTGGCAGCGCCTGGGCGCGGCTGCCGGCAAATAAGGAATCGCTTATGAAATTGGCAACATTGAACAATGGCAAGCGCGATGGCGCTTTGGTGGTGGTGAGCCGGGATCTGACCCGTGCGGTACGGGTGAGCGAGATTGCCCCGACTTTGCAGGCCGCCCTCGATGAGTGGGCCGAGGTTGCCCCCAGGCTGGAGGTTGTCTATCAGCAGCTGAACGAGGGCCGTGTGGCCGAGGCGTTCCCCTTTGACGAAGCGTCTTGCCTCTCTCCGCTGCCGCGCGCCTATCAGTGGGCCGATGGCAGCGCCTACGTCAACCATGTGGAGCTGGTGCGCAAGGCCCGCGGCGCCGAGATGCCCGAGAGTTTCTGGCACGATCCCCTGATGTATCAGGGGGGCTCCGACAGCTTTTTGGCTCCCCGTGGGCCGATTGCCATGGGTTCGGAAGTGTGGGGGATCGATTTCGAGTCGGAGGTGGCCATCATCACCGACGACGTGCCGATGGGGGTAAGCGCGCAGGAGGCCGCCAGCCACGTCAAATTGCTGATGCTGGTCAACGATGTGAGCCTGCGTAACCTCATTCCGGGCGAGCTTGCCAAGGGCTTTGGCTTCTTCCAGTCCAAACCGTCCAGCGCCTTCTCGCCGGTGGCCATCACCCCGGATGAGCTGGGGGATGACTGGCGCGATGGCAAAGTGCATCTGCCGCTTCTGACTCACCTCAATGGTGCGCTGTTCGGTGCGCCCGAAGCCGGGGTGGACATGACTTTCAACTTCTTCGAGCTGATTGCCCATGCGGCCAAGACCCGTCCCCTTGGTGCGGGCTGCATCATCGGCTCGGGTACCGTCTCCAACTACGATCGCAGCGCCGGTTCATCCTGCATCGCCGAGCGCCGCATGCTGGAAATTCTTGATTGTGATCAAGCTATAACCCCCTATTTGCAGTTTGGTGATAGAGTGTCGATCGCGATGGAGGATCGCTCTGGCCAAAACCTGTTTGGCACCATCTCTCAACAGGTGGTGCCAGCGAGCGGTCAGGGAGGTTAGATGACCAGCGCCGGTTGGCGGCAAGGATATTCGGGATATGTCCGGATCACGACGAGCCCTCAACCGGTGCCGGATACACAAGGAGGCAGGTGGCGAGCACCTGCCGGGCTTCGGGCCCAGATAAGATGCAGGGACAGATTATGTTGCAGTTGTTTGGCTATTGGCGTTCGTCGGCAAGTTTTCGGGTGCGGATCGTGTTGCAGCTCAAGGGGCTCGCCTACGAGCAGCATCCCATCAATTTGCGGCAAGGCGAGCAGAGCGAGAAGGCCTATCGCCGGATCAACCCGCAAGGGCTGGTGCCGTTTTTGGTGGATGGCGATGTGCAGATCGGTCAGTCGGTCGCCATCATGGAGTACCTTGACGAGACCTATCCAGCCTACTCTCTGATGCCCTCTTCCCCCGACGCGCGGGCCCGAGTGCGCCAGATCGTCAACATGATCGCCTGCGATATCCACCCGCTCAACAATCTGCGGGTACTCAACTATCTGGAAGAGCACTTCAGGGCCAACAACGAGCAGGAGGCCCGCTGGTATCGCTACTGGATTGACGAGACCTTCACTGCCCTCGAACAGCTGTTGATGACTACCGCCGGTGTCTACTGCGTCGGCAACGAAGTGACCCTGGCTGACTGCATGCTGGTGCCTCAGGTCTACAACGCCCGCCGCTACGACATGACCCTGGACGATTACCCCACCATCCGCCGCATCGTCGCCAACTGCGAACAGTTGCAAGCCTTTATCAAGGCGGCCCCTGCCAACCAGCCGGATGCGCAGTGACCTACTGACTTGAATCGCGGGATGGCGTCAGCACGCCATCCCGCGCGTTATATCTCCTCATCTCTTTATTTCCCTTCTGTATGCGCCTTGCGTGCCTCGTGTTGACGGCTGAATGTCGCCAAGGATCCTGCACTTGTCACACTTATCAATATTTTGCATCGATTGAGTCTTTATTGTTGGTGTTTTGGGCTGCCAGTCACACTCAAGTCAGTTGATTGGGCCTAGTATCGCCACGCCAGTGGAACAGCGGAAAGCAGAAATGCGCACAGGTCGCCTATCAGGGGGCCTTGGCTACCTCCCTGGTTTCCACGGTTTATCCGCACTGCTCTTTTTCGTGTTTACGGTTTGATGGCCCGCACTGTCCGGCCCGTGTCACCGCGCAGATCCCTGTGACAGCGGAAGGTTGACTGGCGCGCCACCGCTTATTTGCAACCACTCTGTGCAACAAGGAGATCTCATGCATTCCTTCAAAAAGTGCGTCGTCGCACTCTCCATCAACCTTGCTCTCTTCTCGTCGGCGTTCGCCTGTACCACCTTGCTGGTCGGCAGTGAAGCCAGCGCCGATGGCTCCATGATGGTGGCCCGCAGCGCCGACAGCGATGCCCTGAAAGCCCAGCATTTCGTGATCCATCCGGCCAAGCAGGGGCAGAGCGGTATGCACAGCTCCAAGGCTCACAACGGTGCTAATGATTTCCGCTATCCCTTGCCGAAAAACTCCCTGCGCTATACCACGGTACCGAACTGGAAGACCCAGCTGCACGGCGCCACCGGGTTCAATGAGAAGGGAGTAGGAGTGAGCGGCACCGAGTCCATTTTTGCCTCACCCGAAGCGCTTGCCTTCGACCCCTATGTGGAAGAAAAGGGGATCACCGAGGATGATATTCCCGATGTGCTGCTCTCCGGGTCCACATCGGCCCGCGAGGCGGTCGCCCTGCTGGGCAACATCATCGAGACCATAGGTGCGGGAGAGGGATTTGGCGTCGCCGTGGTGGATGATAACGAGCTCTGGTATCTGGAGACTGCCACCGGCCACCACTGGATGGCGCAGCGCTTGCCGAAAAATCACTACTTTGCCACCGGCAATCAGGGCCGCCTGCAGCAGTACGATCCGGCCAGTGCCGACATGATGGGCTCGAAAAATCTGATTGAATTTGCCACCGAGAAGGGGCTCTACCATCCGCAAAAGGAGGGGGCGTTCAACTTCTCGAAAGCCTATACCCGCGATGACGAGCGGGACCGCACCTATAACGATCCGCGAGTCTGGACCATCCAGCAGATGTTCAACCCCTCGCTCAAGCAGGCGGTGGATGCTGGTCGCCAGTTCCCGGTCACCCTCTCCCCCGAGAAGAAGATGACGCTGGAGGAGGTCAAGGCGGTGCTGCGCAATCACTATGACGGCACCGAACACGATCCCTACAGCAAGGGGTTGAACGGTCAGGAGCCGTGGCGCCCTGTCAGTGTGTTCCGCACCTACGAGTCCCACGTGATGCAGGTACGCCCCTGGATGCCGCGTGAGGTGGGGGAGGTGACCTATGTGGGCCTCGGCATGGCGGATCTGACCGCCTTCGTTCCCTACTACAGCGGTCTGGAAGCCTATCCGGCGCACTATGCCATGGGCAGCGACAAGGCCGACAGCGACTCCATCTACTGGAAATATCGCAAGCTGCAGACCCTGATAATGACCGATTACCCCAAATTGGCCCCCATGGTGAAGCAGGCTTACCAGAGTTGGGAGGCGAAGATCGCCAAAGAGCAGAAAGAGATGGAAGCCAACTATCTGAAAACGGTCAAAACCGACAAGGTTGCCGCCAACAGCATGCTCAACGACTTCAATTTGCGGGTGATGCAGGAGGCCGAAACGCTGACTGAAGATCTCACCAACCAGATCTTTACAGTGCGCACCCAGGATATTCAGGCCGATATCTTCTTCGCCAACAAGGCGAAAAAGGATTAACCGCGACGCACTCATCATGCCAAAGAGGGGGCTCGACGGTCAGCCTGAGCGGTCGCCGGGCAGATCGGTTTATCTGATCACTTTCCCACTATCGATGCCGGAGCCTGTGCTCTGGCATTTTTCCTTTATGACATCCCGCCAATGTGTCTGGCCCGGGTAGTGGATTTCGCTACCCGATACGAAAGCAGAGACTTTCATTCAGGTTTTTATTT
Organism: Aeromonas veronii bv. veronii; assembly: GCF_000820225.1. Classification (GTDB taxonomy): domain Bacteria; phylum Pseudomonadota; class Gammaproteobacteria; order Enterobacterales; family Aeromonadaceae; genus Aeromonas; species Aeromonas veronii. The sequence goes on along the minus strand of NZ_CDDK01000037.1, from coordinate 95,065 downwards.
CGCCTTTCAGCATATCAGGCATGTGATCAGCTACCCACTTTTGGTTATCTGATGGCTTTTATGCAGCTTTTCTGTGTTATTTATCACTACCCATTGATTCGACTGTGATGGGCACTCTCTTTATCCATCTCATTTTTTCTCGTTAATCCAAGGCGTTATCGCTTCATCAGACGGCTGTTTGCAGAAAAAGGCGGCTGCTTTCTGAATAAGGCGACCGCGCCGCCGGATCTCGTCACGGCATCATATCCGTCACTACTCACAGGACTACCGCAATGCATATTGTCGACAGATTTTTGGGATACACCGCCATCAATACCACCACCAATCGTGAAGCGGGCGCCGCCGGGGTAATGCCCTCCTCCCCGGGGCAGCGGGTGCTGGCTGACAAGGTGGCGCAGGAGCTGATCGCCCTGGGGTTGACCGTGGAGGTGGCGGATAACGCCATCCTGACCGCCACACTTCCTGCCAATGTGGCGGGGGATCTGCCCACCGTGGCCTTCTTTGCTCATCTCGATACCAGTGCTGAACACACCAACGATACCCATGCCCAAGTAGTGGCCTATAAAGGGGGCGATATCTGCCTCAATGCCGACCAGCAGATCACCCTGCGTCTGAGCGAGTTCCCCGAGCTGGCCAACTATGTCGGTGATCGGATCATCGTGACCGACGGCACCAGCCTGCTGGGGGCCGATGACAAGGCGGCCATCGCCGCCATCGTCAATGCGGTTGCCTATCTGCAGGCACATCCGGAGATCCCCCACGGCACCATCAAAATTGGTCTGGTACCTGACGAGGAGCAGGGATTGCGCGGGGCCAAGGCGTTCGATACCGAACGTTTTGGCGCTGACTTCGCCTATACCCTCGACTGCTGCGGGATTGGTGAGCTGGTCTATGAGAACTGGAATGCGGGGGACGCGGAGTTTGTCTTTCACGGTGCCTCGGCCCACCCCATGTCGGCCAAGGGCAAGCTGAAGAACTCGCTGCTGATGGCGCACAAGTTTATCGCCATGCTGCCGGGGGGCGAAGCGCCCGAATATACCGAGGGGCGCGAGGGTTACTACTGGGTCAAGCAGATGCAGGGCAACAGCGCCCAAACTGTGCTCAAGCTGGATGTGCGCGACTTCACTCAGGATGGGTATCAGCAACGAATGACCCTGCTCGACACTCTCGGCAAGAGCTGTCAGGCCCTGTGGGGTGAGCAGAGCGTGAGTTACCACTTAAGCGATCGCTACAGCAATGTCTTCAACAGCTTGCAGGGGGAGAACCGCTATCCCATCGAACTGGCCCTGGCCGCCTACGAGACCCTTGGGATCACCCCAAACCCCATCCCGATGCGCGGTGGTTATGATGGCGCCGTGCTCTCCCAGAAGGGATTGCCTTGCCCGAACCTCTTCACCGGTGCCCACAACTTCCACTCCATCTACGAGTACCTGCCGGTCAGCTCCCTCGAGGCGGCTAGTGCCGTGGTGATCGAGATAATCAAGCTCACCCACGCCCGTTTCAGCCGCTAAGGAGTCGTCATGTTTCAGGTAGTTATTGCAGTGCTGGTCATCGTGCTGGTGGCCAGACTGATCCTCAAAGGCTATCGGGCCGAGCCGGTGCTGTTTGCCGCCGGTCTGGTGCTGATGGTGGCAAGCCAGCTGGCAGGGTGGGGGAGTGTGCTACCCAAAGGGGTCGAGAGCACCGGAATTACCCTGTTTGACCCCTTCGAGGTGATGCGGGATCTCTTCAGCTCGCGGGCGGCCGATCTGGGGCTGATGATCATGTCGCTGATGGGCTTTGCCCATTACATGGATCATATCGGGGCCAACGATGCGGTGGTGCGCATTGCGATTCGTCCGCTGCGCCGATTGCGCTCCCCCTATGTGTTGCTGTTTTTTTCCTATCTGCTGGCCAGCGCGCTGCAACTGGCGATCCCCTCGGCGACTGGTCTGGCGGTACTGTTGATGGCGACCCTGTTCCCCATCATGGTAGGGCTTGGCCTCTCTGCGGCCTCGTCGGCTGGGGTGATTGCTACTTCCCTCGGGGTGGCCTATACCCCGACTGCTATCGACGCCATCCGTGCAACCGATGCGGTGGGCATGGGCCACAACGTGATCGAGTATGTCTATACCTATCAGGGCCCCGCTGCGCTGGCGACCGTGCTGGTGGTGGGCTTGATGCACGTATTCTGGCAGCGGCGCTGCGATCGGCTCGATGGGCACCAGCATAAGGGGGCCGCAGTGGTGGATGAGTCGGCGAAAGAGGTTGGTGTACCGGGTTTTTATGCCATCTTGCCGATGTTGCCCATCATCATGGCGGTGGGGTTCTCCTCCCTGTTTGTTGATCACATCAGGCTCAACGTCACCACCATAGTGATGATCTCGATGTTTATCAGCATGGTGGTGGAGGCAGCCAGAACCCGTGACATGAAGCAGGTGTGCGGTGGTTTCAGCCACTTCCTCAATGGCATGGGGTCAGCGTTCAGCAACGTGGTGGGGCTGCTGGTGGCGGCGGGTATCTTCGCCCACGGCATCAAGGTGCTGGGGGTGATCGATATCATGATTGTCGGCGCCGAGCATGTGGGTCTGCCCGCATTTGCCATGGCCATCGTCTTCGCGCTGGTGACCCTGGCCGCCGCCATCATCATGGGCTCCGGCAATGCGCCCTTCCTCGCCTTTGTCGAGCTGATCCCGCAGATCGCGGCCAGCATGGGGGTCAGCACAGCCGCCATGATCCTGCCGATGCAGCAGGCCTCCCACATGGGGCGCGCCATGTCGCCAGTTTCCGGGGTGATTATCGCCGTCGCCAGCGGTGCCAAGCTGACGCCGTTTGCGGTGATCAAGCGTACCTCTGTGCCGCTGATGGCGGGCTTTGTCTTCCATACCCTGATCGTGGGGAGCTTCTATCTGTAACTGCCCCTTCGGTTATCAGGAGATGAAATAACCAAAAGCCCTTCACCATTGTGAAGGGCTTTTTGCATCGCGTTATGTTGCTTGCAGTGGGGGGCGTCCAGCTAAAAACGGTACTCGATATGGAGGGTATGGCTGTCCAGCCCTGGGTTCTTGTCATACATATAGGCGTTGGACATGTGCTCATACTGATAACCGATCAGCCAATTCTTGGTGATGGCGTAACCGAGGCCGATACCCAGGGCGAACTGGAAGGGGCCGCCGTAATCCTTGTAGCCGTGGCCGCGAGTGCCAAATTGGTACTGATCGAGCCAGACCATTTCGCCGGGGAGCCATGTCACCCAGTTACCCCATTGGCATTCGATACGGGCGCCGCCCCCCAGTCTGGCGGTCTCTTCATCTTCTACCTTGAGCGTCCCGGCACGTACCCCCAGTCCAAATTGACAGCCTGAGTCTCCCCAGCGCCAGAACATATGGTGGAACTTGGCATCGGCGATTTTAATGTCGAGCTTTTCCTTGCTGAAGGCCTTGCCAAGCTGCAGTACCACGACATTGTCATTTGCCATTGCAGACGGACTGGCGAGCAGAGCTGTCAGCAGGCAGATCCTTGATAGAGTGTTAGCGTCCATGCCCCCTCCTGTCTTATTGCTACCTGTTTCACTGCTGATTCAATCGAACACATATCAGGCATAGACAACGGGCAAGAGTCTTGTCAATTTGTGATAGAAAACTAAAAAAATACATGTTGGCTAATTAATGGTCTATCACGTGCTTTCCATTCGGCTGGATTTTGGATGCTGCGCCCGCTTTGTTCGTTACTTGAACAGTCTGGTTTCGTGAGGAGATGAAGTCGGATCAATGCGTTTAATTTTATTAAACTAGTGATTTGATTACTTGGTATATCTGGAAGGCATCTATGAGTGTTACTATCTTGCAACAGCTCCCATACATCATTGAGGTTTATTTTGCAATAGGCTCAGCTCTCAAAAATAGATAAAGTTATGGTGTCATAGCATAATTAAGAACTCTCTAAATTGGATGTTTTCTCGTCATTAATCCTTGCGTAATTAAATCTCAATTGTTACTAGTAGTTTGATGATTCATAAGTCATGTAAAAACAAAAGCTTACTTGACCTCTTATGCAAGATGGTCTCTATGGTCGGTGATTATTGAGCCTTGACTCAATCGTGGCTGATTGATACGATTCGCGAAAAAATAAAATAAGCATGATGTACGTCACATAATGGCGCTCAATGCACGGGTTGGATGTTTACTGCGCAATCTATGCTGTTGGTTTTTTAATCGGCAGTGCTCGCTATTACCCCCCCGTTTTATTTTTCTCATTCAATTTGCCTGCTTTTTGTCCGGAAATTTTTCATTGCCGTGCGGTAGCTATGTCTATTCACTTTAGTGGCAATTGTCGTGCGGTAGCCATGCATATTTTCATGGAAACCATGGGTTCGTTGCTTGCTCTTTGCTTTTCTTCGCGCTCGTTGCCGCAAGTTAAGCCAAGCCTCCCGTACACAGGCATCGTATGCGGCAAATTCAACTTGCCAATCAGAGCGTCATCTCGGTCTAACGGAGCGAAATGCGTCTGCCTGTCTTGTTTCATTTCCTCAAAAGCTCGCTTCCGCCAAGCATTTACGGAACACTATTGCGCATCTCGCGATACGAACTAATGGAAAATCTTGATACATGAACAATGTCACTCCGCTCCTGGCGGCCATCTTCGCCATTTCACTCGGTGGCTGCGCATATCAACCTAAGCAGGTCGAGGCATCTCGTCCCTTGGTTAACCCGGTTGATATGAATGCACAGCCAGTTATGCCAAGCGCTGTACAACAGGCGCTCAATACGCTGCCTCAGGGCTCGGCGTTCACCCATCACGACACCACATTTACGCTAGGGAAGCGTTATGTCTCGGCGCTTGGGCGTGAGTGTGTCGAGCTGATTTACAGTCAGCAGCAAGGGCACCAGCAACGCAGTGCAGCTTGCAAGAGTGCTGAGCAGTGGTACCAGGTTCCTCAATTGGATCAGGCATCTTTGGGCAATCTGTTTGCCAGGTAACAACGCGAAAGGGTTAGGTTTTGAAGATTAAAAGTAGCCGTTTGAGTTTGATGTTGTGGTTGATCACTGCATCTTTCCCCGTACTCTCTGCCAGTGCCCCCAATCTGGCCCAATCAGATGGTCAGACATTTGGCTATCAACTGGCAAACAACAAAGGGTTGCATTCTGCACCAGGTGGCCAAGCCAATACCGACTCGACCACCGGCACCTTTGCCCAACAGAACCGGCAAGGAATGTTGTTGCCAGGGGAAGCTGATGTACGCAAATTGTTGCCGCAAGCAGAATCTGGATTGCCTCCTCCTTACGGTGCCAACCTGTTTGCCGGTGGTTATGAAACCGAGCGCAGTGATGGCTTGAATGACAATTACCTGATTGCCGCTGGCGACAAACTCAATATCTGGATTTGGGGAGCAGTTAATTTTTCCAATGTGGTGACGGTGGATAATCAGGGTAATATCTTCATCCCTGATGTGGGCCCCATCAATGTCAAGAATGTGCCAGCCAGTCAGGTTAACGGGCTGGTAACCAGCCGCATTGGTGATGTATTCACCAACAATGTCAATGTTTACGTCAATTTGCTTACCACGACCCCTGTTAGTGTTTATGTCACCGGCCCAGTCATCCGTCCTGGTCAATATGCCGGTCAATCGTCAGACAGCGTGCTCTATTTCCTCAAACGAGCTGGCGGGATTGACTCCGAGCGGGGCAGCTACCGCCAGATCAAGGTGCTGCGTCAGAATCGGGTGATCCAGCAGGTCGACCTCTATGAATTTATGCGCCAGGGCAAAATGCCCATTCTCTCCTTCAAGGATCAGGACGTGATTTTGGTTGAACCGCAAGGTCCGATGATCAATGTGGCGGGCAAGGTCCGTAATCCATTCCGATTTGAATTGACCCAGCGCAACACCCTGGGGGCGGAACTCATCAACTATGCGCTGCCGTTGGCCAAAGTAAGTCACGTTGGTGTGATTGGCGATCGTGCCAATGGCCCCTTCTCTGTCTATCTGCCATATAAAGACTTTGCCAATATCCAGCTCAAAGATGGTGACAAAGTGCTGTTTAACGATGACATGCATGCACAGGTATATGATGTGCAGGTCTCGGGCAGCTATATGGGTCCCTCTTACTTTACCGTGCGCAAGCAGACCAAGTTGCACGACCTGCTCAACCACATCCCTATTGATCCTCAGCTTGCCGATTACCAATCTATCTATCTGATGCGCAAGAGTGTAGCGGCGCGGCAAAAAGAGATGTTGGATGAGTCGCTCAATCGACTGGAACGCAGTGTGTTCACCGCTCCTGCAAGTTCGGATGGGGAAGCCACGATTCGTGCCAAAGAGGCTGAACTGGTGATGCGCTTCGTTGAGAAAGCAAGAAAAATCCAGCCTCTTGGCAAAGTAGTGGTCGCAGATAAAGGGATTATCGCGAACATTCAGTTGGAACAGGGTGACCAAATTGTCATACCTAACAGAACTGATTTGATTCAGGTCGGAGGGGAAGTCTTGATGCCACAGGCCGTGGTCTACAACGAGAAAGCCAACCTTGATGACTATGTGGCATGGGCCGGTGGATTCACTGAACGAGCCAATGACAAGCGGATCGCTGTGGTTCATGCCAACGGGTTGGTTGAGTTTAAAGGTCAGGGGAGTGTTCAGCCGGGAGATCAGATCCTGGTGCTGCCCAAGGTCGATAACAAAACCATGCAATCGGTCAAAGATATTACTCAAATCATCTATCAGATCGCCGTGGCTGCTAACGTAGCAATCAAGTAAGCCGCTTCTTGCTGTAAAAAAGCAGACTCGCCAATTGGCGAGTCTGCTATGGGTAAAGCGAAATAATGAATAAACCGATACTTAATCAAACGCCGCGCACATCCCTGCAGGTGTTGAGAGATGTTGTCTTTGGCCTGCTTATTCGTGAGCTTAAAACCCGTTTTGGTAGTTACCGACTGGGTTATGCCTGGGCTCTGCTTGATCCGCTTTTGATGCTCGCCGCCTTCAGCCTGATTTTTGGTCTTCGAGGTCACGGAGGCTTTGGTGGTGCGCCCGCTCCTCTTTTTATCACCGCCGGCTACTTGCCTTTTCTATTTTTCAAGAATGTGGTGAGCAAGTTGCAGTCTGCGGTCAGTTCTAATATGGGACTATTCTGTTATCGTCAAGTAACTCCTTTTGCGACGTTTATTGCCCGCTTCGTGCTTGAGGTGATAGTGGGTGTGGTGGTTGGTATCATTTTGGTATTGGGATTACTGTGGTTTGGTTTTGATGCAATTCCAAATGATCCTCTGCTTGTTATTCTTATCTATTTCTTGCTAATGACCTTCTCCTTTTCCCTTGGTATTTTGTTTAGTGTTATTTGCAATCTATTTCAAGAGGCAAATAAATTCCTAGATCTATTGATGATGCCATTAATGTTTATCTCTTGTGTGATGTACCCATTGATTAGTATCCCTGCACAGTATCAGCATTTGTTTTTGTGGAATCCATTGGTTCATGCCCTAGAACTAATCCGAAGTGGATGGATAGCAGGTTATAGTAGCCCAAACGTAAGTTGGGAATATTTATCAGGTGTGACATTACTACTACTGACATTTGCTATGAGTTGTTATCGGCTGAGCCACCGTCGCTTGATTGCTAGTTAAAATGAGAGTGTATGATCATTCTGGATAATGTTTCAAAATACTATCCGACGAAGTTCGGCCGAAATTATGTTTTGCGAGAAGTTAGTGCTGAATTACCAAGGAATCGCAACATTGGCATTTTAGGTATTAATGGGGCAGGAAAGTCAACATTATTACGTTTACTTGGTGGCATGGACATGCCTAATCAAGGTAAAGTGATTCGTCAATGTCGTGTATCCTGGCCACTAGCTCTTGGTGGTGGATTTCAAGGTAGTATGACAGGGCGAGAAAATACGCGATTCGTATGCCGTATTCATGGCGTCCGAGATACTCAAGAAGTTGAAGAATGGGTGAAGGAGTTTTCTGAAATAGGCCAGCATTTCGAACTGCCAATAAAATCATACTCGAGTGGTATGAGATCAAAGTTTTCTTTTGCTGTTAGTATGGCCTTTGATTTTGATGTTTATCTGACGGATGAAATCATGTCAGTTGGTGATGCTAGGTTCAAGAAAAAATGTATAGAGACATTTGATCAGAAACGTCAGACAGCTAGTTTGATCATGGTGTCGCACGATATGAAGAATTTGCGTCAGCAATGCGATATGGGGATTTTACTCCGTAATAGTAGACTGGAGATATTTGATGATATCGAGGATGCTATTCGAATTTATCAGAATCTTTAATAGGTATAATAAAGAATGACTCAACCTATCAGATCAGAAAAACCATCTCGTTTTGTGCGAAAACTAAGAAAGCTCAGCAATGAGCCAAAACGTTTTTTTATCGATTCTAGTGGTTATCAAATTGCGCATCGCTCTTGGCAAACAAGTCTCAAATTAGGTAGTTTTTTGTGGGTGGTACTCTGTTTTTCAATCGCGACAGTTTACTTCGGTTTTATGGCATCTGATCGCTATGTCAGTCGTGCCGAGTTGATCATCAAGCAAGCTGATCAAATCAAGATGTTACCCGATGCTTTGTCCATGCTGGGTATTGGAGGTAGCAATCATCAAGATGTGCTGTTAATTCAAGACTATTTAAAATCATGGGATATGCTAGCCAAGCTGGATAAAGAGCTGTCCCTCAAATCACACTATCAAAGTAGTTCGGCAGATTATTTTTCACGCTTATCTGATAATGTCAGTCGAGAAGATTTTATCGAGTATTACCGCAAACATTTGACGCTACATCTTGATGAACTTTCTGGTGTGCTTACCGTTGAGTTACAGACATTTGATCCCCAATACGGTCAGCAGGTTGTGGGATTAATGCTTAAAGAGTCGGAACGTTTTATCAACAAGCTGGGCCACCAGGTTGCGTTTGATCAGCTGGCTTTTGTCGAAAAGGAAGTCGATCGGGCTTATCAACGGCTGCAAGACGAAAAAGCCAAGGTGCTGGCTTTTCAAAACAGCCATCAACTTATCAGCCCAGAGTCGACCAGTAGCGCACGATTAGGAGTGGTCAGCCAGATTGAAGGCGAACTGGTGCGCCAACAGGCGGAACTGAAACAACTGCGCAGCTATATGAAGGATTCCGCTCCCACCGTTATCTCGGTCCAGAGCCGGGTTGATGCCTTGACCAGGCAACTTGAGCAGGAACGTGCCAAGCTGACCGGCCAGGACAAGGACGCCATGAATGAAATCACCGCTGGCTATCTGGATGTGCAAACCCAGGCAAGCTTGGCGGCAGACCTCTACAAAACCGGTCTTATCAGCCTGGAGCAGGCCAGGGTTGAAGCGTATCGCAAATTGAAGCATCTGTTGGTGATTACTCAGCCTACTCTGGCGGAAGACGCCGAATATCCGCGTCGCCTCTATAACCTTGCTACCGTGGGCGTACTGCTTTGTCTCTTCTATGGATTGATCGTGATGGCACTGGCGACTTTACGTGAACATCAAGATTGATATTTTTAAATATAAACTTCGTATCCATTTAATTTTACAAAGGGTAGGGGAGTATATTTTTGTTAAAAACAAATAATTATACCATAATTAACTTTTTGTTTACCGAGGCCGGGATATAAATATATGAGTATTATTAGCAGCATCTTTTCAAAAAATAAAAACTTCAAAGGCTTTATTGATGATATAAGTAATGGCACTATCACAGGTTGGGCATGTACTAAAAATAATAAAGCATTGGAAGTGCTTTTATATATTAATGGTGACTATTATTGCTCATTAGTTCCAAACTTATATAGAGATGATTTAGAACGAGCCAATATTGGTACTGGCCGTTATGGATTCTCAGTTGAAATGCCAAAAGAGATTGCTGCACTTCCCGAAATATCTGTTAAAATGGTTGCGGTTCAGCGTGGCAAGAAAGTTGAGATTCATAATAAAAAAATATTGCTAAATAATGACAACCCAGTTAATTCTAAGAAAAAAGGTTCATTAGGTAATATTGATCGTTTTGTTGCCAATACGGTTCATGGTTGGTTGGGCTCATCTGAGCAGGATGTTTTTCCATACCTTACAGCCAATGGAAAACCTTGCTTAATTGAACTTACCGGAATCCAAAGATCTGATGTTGAGCAACAGCATGGATTTGTTAATGCTGGATTTGTCGCCAAAGTTCCACAATGTGGTCATGGCAATATAAAGTTTGAACTACACAGTATCTCAATGAAAGGTATTGATCATATTGATACTAAGCTTATTCGAGGTGGCGTACTCGTTCCTGATTCTATCTCTGCTGTGTTCGAAGCAGTAAAAATTGCCAAGCAAAAAGATTCAGTTGGTATAGTTGTTTGGGAAGGGACACACAATCCGATTGGTCGGGCACAAGTGCTCTACAATATTCTGAAAGGGAAAAGGCCAACACTGATTATATCTTTTAATATCGGTTTTTCTGAACAACCAGTTTGGCAGCCACTGCTTAATTCAGATTGCAAAGTGTTGATGTTGCCATGGAAGGACAGAGAACTTTATAAATCCCTATTCAAAGAACTTGATCTTAATTTTGATTTGGTATGGATTTGTAAACCTCGCTATCCTGCATTTGTTTTGGCTGAGTATATTAGTCATCCGAACACTCGTTATATTATGGACCTTGATGATAACGAGCTGGAAATGTCATCCTCAAAAGCGGCTAAAGAAAAACCGTATGGCTTGCTTTCAGCTAAAATGGCACAGCGCTATATAGACCGGTTGCCAATCCGCAGTGTTGCTAGTAAAACATTGCAAGATGATTTTGGTGGGCAACTTGTTCGTCATGCCAGAGCGAAACAACCAGTTAAACGAGTGAGGGTCTGTGATCTTACACAAGAGGTTAGAGTTGGATTTATTGGAACCGTACGACCTCATAAAGGTGTTGTTGAAGCCGCAAAAGCGATAAAATCGCTGAATGATCGTAAAGGCTATAATATCAAGTTCGTTGTAGGTGGTATTTATGATCCAATGTCTATCAGAAGTGAATTGATCTCGCTAGGTTGTGAAGTCCATAATGAGATTGACTCAAGCCGGTTGTCATACCATTTACAAAATCTTGATGTGATTATCACGGGTTTCCCTGATGATGCTGCCAATAAAGAGATTATTCGCTATCAGATATCCTCAAAAATTGGTGATGGATTATCAAATGAACGCCCTGTATTAGTCCCTGAAGGTCTATCCGTTGCTGATCTGGATTCAGTGCCTGGCGTATATCTATTTAACAGTCTTAATTTTGAACGAGTTTTGATTGGTGCAATTACAGACAAATCTAGCATTTCGTTAGATAAACAGTTTTCCCTACAGTGGAATTATGAGCAATTTAACAAGCTTGCAGATGCGGCAATGAACGATTCACCATCTGGTGAACAGTTGTTTGGAGTCAAGTCAGCAAAACAATTACCTGCATATAATAATAATGTAGTGCTTGTTTGGAAGCAGCATGATACTGGTCTTTATGGGCGTAGAGTGGACCATATAGCCAGATTGCTCGCCGCGAATGGAATGAAAGTTACCTGCCTGGAGATCATGGCACAGGAACAGTTTAAACGTTATGAAAAAGAGTCGGCGCGAGTAGACGCTGACTTTAGATTTATTGTGGAAGATTATAAAAAGAAACGAGATGGCTATAATTATAATGGTATTTTCTACAAAACCATCAGTTTAGATCACACTCAAAGTACTGAACAAGCATTAAAGCAGTACCTGATAGAACAAAAAATTTACCCAGATAATAGTAAAGTTATTTTGTTCCCCGCTGTTCCTGATTGGAAAACCGTGACCAAGGTATTTTCGGGTTATCCCATTATCTGTGATGTCGTGGATAATCAGCTCGGTTGGGAGAAAAAGCAACCATTGGAGTTGTTACAACAATACAAATATTTAATGGACGTCAGTCGTTGTGTGATTTTCAATTCCGAAGAGAATAAATCATTTTTTGAAAAAATGGGTTTTCTCGAGAACCTTAATGCGAGAGTCATCCCTAATTGGTACTCCCTGCCTTTAGATTATCAGCCAAAATCTAGAAAGATTGATAAAGAAAAAGAGATTATTGATATTGTTTACTCTGGTAATATGAATGATCGATTTGACTGGGATACGGTATCTCGTATTCCAAAAGAAATAGACAGGTCGATCAGAGTACATCTAATCGGTAATTGTCAGCGCGCACTGGATAAAATGAGTCTGGTATTGGATGATCCGGCCATCATTTATCATGGACCCATGCGAGAACGGGATCTGCTTGAGTTTATGGAGGGGTGTGATCTTGCAATAATGCCACATATTCATGATGAGCATTCTGGTTTTATGAACCCTATGAAAGTAAATATGTATTCCGCGCTTGGAATTCCATCTTTAGCTACAACAATGCCTGGTGTTGATTTTAATCAAGATGGATTAACACAAGCAGTAAGCTCAGATGATTTTGTTGAAAAGTTAAACACACTAGTCAGTAGAAATGATCATAATTTTTCCATGAAGCCTTCCGACAAGAAATGTACATCATTAGATTATCTTGAATTAGTGTCTTCTTTCGCCCACTAATAATAAATGGTCTTGTGTACCAAAGCGTTTTTTACTTCATCATGGAACTTACAGATGAAAATTTTATTCATTGGATTTAGTGTCACTGAAGAGAAAGAAGGATATATAAAAAATATTCGTGACTTCTATAGGAACAGCAATGTAAACGTATCAATAGATGTAAAAGCGATTGGTGGTGCTACATTTCAGGTAATACCATACTTAATCGATGAATTTATTACCACTAAGTATGACTTTGTTATTTATGAGATCGCTACTTGCTATCGCTTCATTACCAATGTGACCTCATATGAGGAGCTTCTAAAGGAAATTAGCGAAGCAACTCTATCTAAAGGAGCATTGCCCTGCTATGTTAATATGTATAGAAAGGGAATTGATTATAATGAAGACATCCAAGCCATAAGTATTGAATACCATGCTAAAAAAAATGGATATCCTTTTTTAAACCTCATCACTGAAATAAAAAATGAACAAGACGAGATTGAATATTTAAGGGACGGGATACATACTAACACTAAGGGAGCGGATTTATATTCAAATAAGATTTGTCATTTTATAAATACATCATTAAGAGCTATTACCTATTCAAAAAAGACAATATGTTATTTGACTGACTTGTTGCCAGATACGTCTGCAAATACTTTTACTAGAGGCGAGTTTGCAACTTCATATATCTCGATTGATGAAGGAAAATCTATTAGCGTCAAGTTTCCTACTGAGGTTACTGTATGTGGTATTCTATTTATACAAGGTCCAGATAGTGGAACATTGAAAGTGGAGTTCCCAGAAACTGGTTTTGTAAGAAACATCCATATGTATGATGAATTCTGTTACTACAGGCGATATTCATATCAGTTTTTCCCTGAGCAGTTTTCATCTTTCATTACCTTATATCAAACTGATACAATTCCTCAGGTAGAATTAAAGAAAGGCGAGTATAACAATCATCCTAGAATGGGTGATGTTGTTGGTTTTTTAATTAAAAAGAGTTCAAGTCAATGTTTATAACTATAGTTGGTACTGGATATGTCGGCTTATCTAATGCAGTATTGTTTGCACAAAATCACCCAGTTATTGCCTTAGATGTAATTTCTGAAAAAGTTGAACAAATTAATCGTCGTCAATCTCCCATTGTTGATAAGGAGCTGGAAGAGTATCTAGCGACCAAGCCACTTAATCTTAAAGCGACGCTTGATAAATACGAAGCGTATAAAGCGGCCGAGTTTGTGATTATTGCCACTCCCACCGATTATGATCCCGAAACCAACTACTTTAATACTCGGTCGGTTGAGGCGGTGATCCGCGATGTGATGAGCATCAATCCCAATGCGGTGATGGTGATCAAATCCACCATTCCGGTGGGCTTTACCGAGCGGATGCGCGAAGAGCTCGGCACCGAGAATCTGATCTTCTCACCAGAGTTCCTGCGCGAAGGCAAGGCACTGTATGACAACCTCCACCCTTCCCGTATCGTGGTGGGGGAGTGCAGCGAGCGGGCCCAGCGTTTTGCCGACCTGTTGCAAGAGGGAGCCATCAAGCAGGATATTCCTGTATTGCTGACAGGTAGCACGGAGGCAGAAGCGATCAAGCTGTTTGCCAACACCTACCTGGCGATGCGGGTGGCCTATTTCAACGAGCTGGATACTTATGCCCAGTCTCATGGTCTCGACAGTCGCCAGATTATCGAAGGGATTGGCCTGGATCCCCGTATCGGCAGCCACTACAACAACCCCTCCTTTGGTTACGGTGGTTATTGCCTGCCCAAAGATACCAAGCAGTTGCTGGCCAACTACAACAAGGTGCCCAACAACCTGATCCGCGCCATCGTCGATGCCAATACCACCCGCAAAGACTTTATTGCCGACAGCATTATTCGCCGCAATCCAAAAGTGGTGGGTATCCATCGTCTGGTGATGAAGGCGGGCTCGGACAACTTCCGCTCCTCCGCCATTCAGGGGATCATGAAGCGGATCAAGGCGAAAGGCATCGAGGTAGTGGTCTTTGAACCAACTATCAAAGAGGCGCATTTTTTCCACTCTCGCGTCATTCGGGATTTAAATGAGTTCAAAGCAATAAGTGATGTTATTTTGTGTAATCGAATGTCGAATGAGTTAGTAGATATTTCGGATAAAGTTTATACACGAGATTTATTTGGATCAGACTAACAACCAGTGAAATCTGATAAATGTGTTGGTACCGTATTTTATACTTCATCCAGTTTCTATAGCCTCATCAGGATGAATTAATAACTATATGATACGGTACCAATATTTTGGTAACTCCAAAAATAATTAGATATCAAGAAAATTAATCTTTCTTTATCCATACAGGTCAGTGGCGTCTGGATTTTTTAAGATGATGATGTATCCTTTACTGTATGTATATAAGATAATGGACGATTATTGATGATAGCGATATGTGCTATTTTTAAAAATGAATATCCATATATTCTTGAGTGGATAGCCTATCATAGATGTTTAGGCATCAATCATTTCTATATTGCCGATAATATAAGTATTGATGGTTCAACAGAATTACTGAAAGCATTGCATGAACTTGGCGTGATTAGGCGTACTCCATATCCTACGGAACCAGGGATCCCCCCCCAGATTGGTGCATATAATTCCCTTTTTAATTCGGCAGAAGAAGAATGGCTTGCATTTATTGATGCAGATGAGTTCATTACGCCAAGTAATTATGAAGAGGGGTTAAATGAACTTCATATATTGTTAGGGGACACTAATGCCAGTGCCATTGCATTAAATTGGGCTGTTTATGGTTCCTCCTGTTCGATTATTCCTGAAAACACGTTAGTCACCGAACGTTTGACCAAAAGAGCAGGCAAAGATCATCCCGTGAACAGGCATTATAAATCTATTGTCAGAAAACGAGATACTCTTTGTGCTGGTAAAACACCTCACGACTTTATCTTGCATGATGGTAAGTTTTATATAAAAACAACGGGGGCCATAGAAGCGGATAGTCATGGGTTAAGTAAAACAGTAGATTGGATAATAGCTAGAATTAATCACTACGTCATCAAGTCGAGAGCTGAGTTTATTACAAAAAAGTCGGCTAGAGGTCGAGCTACGACGATTGATTCAAATCTTAATAGAACCCTTTCGTTTTTTAGAAATCATGATTTAAACCAAATTGAAGATGTAATTCCTCGTTGGTTTATTCAAAAGATAAAAGCAGAAAAAAAACTGATAATTGAACAGTTGGATTCTTTTGGCTATTCATATACAGATGTTCAGTATCCAACATCATTGTATCGGACCGCACATGGAATGGGCAAGGGATGTATTGATTTCTTGGCTATTAATAACGGAGCCATAGAGATGCGGGGTTGGGCTATCGACAGAAATAATTATCCAATTAAAGATGTCATTGCAGTTGTAAATTCAGAAATAATATTGAAATGCACTAAATTAATATTCCGAGATCGAATTGACCTTTCAGAATCAGGTCTGGGTAGTGGCATTGGCGCTGGGTTTAATGTGTCAATGACTCGTCCCGGTATGGATATAAAGAGTATTGATTTTTATGGGTTGGATATAAATGGGCTTGCTGTTGTTGAATTAAAAGGGAGTGTTGACCCCATGACTATCATGAATGCAAGTTAATGTGTTTGCATAGCTACAATATGAACCGCAACAATATATAAAACATTTCTAGGGCTTATAATGCAATTGATATTTAATTTTTTGGGCTGGTTAATGCCATTAATTAGGCCAAAATTAA
The DNA here is from genome assembly GCF_000820225.1 of Aeromonas veronii bv. veronii. GTDB lineage: Bacteria > Pseudomonadota > Gammaproteobacteria > Enterobacterales > Aeromonadaceae > Aeromonas > Aeromonas veronii. The sequence goes on along the minus strand of NZ_CDDK01000037.1, from coordinate 78,773 downwards.
AGCCAAAAAAAGATTTAATGAGATGCGAAGAACATTGGGCTGCTATTTCTGAAGATCCCTTTTTCGAGCTATCGCCAACAGTTATGAAACTATGCGGTTGGTATATGCTCAATATTAAGATGACTTTGAGTAGCGCTACAGCCGTTGCAAAAATTTATTTTGATAAAGGTAATGGTTATAATGAGACTGATCAAGTTACGGTCAGGCTTAATTCTGGTGGACTTAAAAAACGAATCATATATTTTAAATACCCTCCTAAGAAAATCAGATTCGACCCATGTGAAGCACCTCTTGATTTTAATATTGAAGAGTTCAGTTTTAGTAAACTTACTGCTTCAAAAGCTAAAAATCTTATGCTAAAAAAGCTAAATGAAAAATGGCAAGGTGAGCAGATAAAAGGTCTTTATAAAAAATATTGTGAATATCTAGATGAGAACTTGTCACCTGTTTCCTATCAACATTGGTTAGAGAAACATGATCTTTCTATCAATGTTGGTGAATCTCATTCAGTAGAGATTAAATACAACCCACATAATCCAAAATTTAGCTTACTACTGGCAACATATAACTCTGATATAGGCTTTCTAAGCTCTTGTATCGAATCCGTGATTCACCAGAGTTATCCTGATTGGCAATTATGTATAGCTGATGATAGATCTGCTAATGTTGAAGTGCATAAGCTACTTGAATATTACCATAATTTAGATTCTCGCATATCATTGATTAAACGTGATGAAAATGGCCACATATCACAGGCTAGTAACTCAGCCCTTTCATTAGCAAAGGGGCAGTATATTGCACTTATTGATCACGATGACTTACTCCCCCCCTATGCACTTCAGATGATGGCCAAAGAAATTGATAGCCATAAATCAGCACAATTCATTTATTCTGATGAGGATAAGATTGATGAGAATGGCCTGCGATTCTCTCCGCATTTTAAACCGGATTGGAACCGCGATTTATTCTATTCACATAACTATATTACACATTTCGCAGTAATTAAAAAAAGTCTAGTTGATTTAATTGGTGGTTTCAACGAGGGAGTAGAAGGTAGTCAGGATTATGATCTTTTCTTACGGGCTATATCTCATTTAGACGATAGTGAAATTATTCATATACCTCATATCCTCTATCATTGGCGTGCGATTTCAGGTTCTACGGCCTTGAGCTCCGCTGAAAAAGACTATACTAGTCGTGCAGGATTAAAGGCTCTTCAAAATTACTTCAGTAAAATAAACACTGACGTAGTGGTCATGCCTCATAACTTGAATAATTGTTATAGGGTTTGTTGGCCAATTCCAAATCCAGCACCTCTTGTTAGCTTGATTATTCCTACTAGAGATCATCTAGAATTACTTGAAAGGTGTGTGAAGACAATATTAGAATGTACATCATATCGTTTGTTTGAAATTATTATTGTAAATAATCAAAGTTCTTGTTTGAAAACAATTAGTTATCTTGAGAGAATAAAAAAAGTAGAACAAGTTCGTGTTATTAATTATGATCATCCATTTAATTTCTCAGCTATAAATAATTTTGCCGTTTCTCATGCTCGAGGCTCTATCATTGGTCTTATTAACAATGATATTGAAGTTCTTTCAGCTGACTGGCTAGAAGAGATGGTTAGGCAGGTCTGTCGACCCGACATAGGTTGCGTTGGCGCTAAACTATATTACCCTGATATGCGAATTCAGCACGCAGGTGTAGTGTTAGGTATTGGTGGAGTGGCGGGTCATAGCCATAAATTTTTTAGACAGCATCATCATGGCTATCATTCTCGCTTAAGCTTGGTGCAAAACTATTCAGCAGTAACAGCTGCGACGCTTCTTGTGCGAAAATCAGTGTACGATGAAGTTGGGGGAATGGAAACTTCACTGAGTGTTGCATTCAATGATGTTGATTTTTGTCTGAAGGTTCTTGATGCTGGCTATAGAAATCTTTGGACTCCTTTTGCTGAATTGATACATCATGAATCAGTGAGTCGTGGTTATGAAGATAACCCAGAGAAACAAGCTCGATTCCGACGTGAAGTCGATTACATGAAAAATAAATGGGGACATCGTTTGAATAATGACCCATGTTATAATGTTAACTTGTCTTTAACGCACGAGAATTTTTCTTATCGAGTTTGAATTTTTAATATGATTAGAATGTCAATTATATTTGGCAATTCTGTTTGAGTAATATTTTTATGGATGAAATAATTAGAAAGAAATTCTTTAAGCCATATTTGAAGCTTAACAAACAGAGTTATGGAAACCAGAGGGCGGTTACGCTAGACGGTCATAAATTGTTTATCTTGCATGAAGGGAAATCCCCGACATTGGCCTATTTTGAATCGGCTATAACCGATCGGTTTCCTGATGCAAGATGTCAATGCGTTGACATTCTAGTTTCCCCTGAAATCCCTATTCCGGAAGGATCTGCTCTTGTAATTATTCGATTTATCTCTCCGAAGTGGCAACGGCACATAGAAAGATATATCGACAGGTGCTCTCGAATAGTTTATTTCATGGATGATGATCTGTTTGATCCGATGGCCCTATCTACGTTACCGAAAGAGTATCGTACCAAGATAATAAGGCGCTCGGCAGCTCAACATCGATGGATCACGCAGTACTGTGATGATATCTGGGTATCTACAGCTTATTTGGCAAAAAAATATTCCCACCTTAACCCGGAAATAGTTTCTGCAAAGCCATCTCCATTACTTCTTGAAAAAAGAAAACCAGTGAGAATAGCTTATCATGGTTCAAGCTCTCATCGGGAAGAGAAGTACTGGCTGCGGCAAATCGTCGAGGGGGTTTTGGAAGCCTGCCCTAGTGCCAGCTTTGAAATTTTTGGCGAGCATGATATCTATAAACATTATCGCGACCTGCCAAGAGTTTCAGTGCTGCATCCAATGAGTTGGCAAAATTATCTTGCGTATACCAAGACCCATCTGTTGGATATCGGATTGGCGCCGCTGCTTGACTCTGATTTTAATTTGGCACGTGGTCCCGTAAAATTTTATGACTTTGTCAGAATGGGCGCTGTGGGTGTATATAGCAATTGCGCTCCCTATAACGATTTCATCGAACAAAACATCAACGGCATTCTGTTGGAGAACGACCCCCAACGCTGGGTTGATGCAATAACATTACTGATTAATAAAGAAAAGAAACGAGTTGAGCTAGCCAATAATGCGAAAATGTATGCTTATTCTTTAGCAAACTGATAACTATAACCTGCACGAGATAATACATGCCTAATAATAATTTTTTAGTGCGAAAAGCTGTTATACCTGTAGCCGGTCTTGGCACCCGAATGTTGCCTGCCACCAAGGCTATCCCGAAAGAGATGCTGCCGATCGTGGACAAGCCGCTGATCCAATATGTGGTCAATGAGTGTGTGGCAGCGGGTATCAAAGAGATTGTACTGGTGACCCACTCTTCAAAAAATGCTATCGAAAACCATTTCGATACTTCGTTTGAACTAGAGGCGACCCTCGAATCTCGCGTTAAACGAAAGCTGCTCGACGAGATACAGAATATTTGTCCGAAAGATGTGACCATCATGCATGTGCGTCAAGGAGAAGCCAAAGGATTGGGCCATGCCATTTTGTGTGCCTATCCGGTCATCGGTGACGAACCGTTCGCCGTTGTTTTGCCCGATGTCATTCTGGATGAATATACTGCCGATCAACACACCGAAAACTTGGCTGCCATGTTGGTGCGTTACAAGTTGACTGGACAGAGCCAGGTAATGGTTGAGCCCGTGCCACTGGCTGATACCGATAAATACGGGATAGCTGATTGCAATCAGGTCAAGTTGCAGCCAGGTCAATCCGCACCCATCACTGAGGTGGTTGAAAAACCGGATATTGACGAAGCCCCCAGCAACCTAGCCGTCGTTGGTCGTTATGTGTTGAGCAATAATATCTGGCCCTTGCTCAAAAAGACGCCTCCCGGAGCTGGTAATGAGATCCAGTTGACCGACGCGATTGCCATGTTGATTGAGCAAGAAACGGTCGATGCATTTCATATGACAGGGCTGTCCCACGACTGTGGCAATAAGGCTGGTTATATGAAGGCTAATATTGCCTATGGCATGAGGCATCATGAAATTGGCCAGTTTGTGACTGACTATATCAACTCCCTGACCTCACAAAAAACCGAAAAGGCTAGTGTTTAATATGAAAATCCTCGTGACCGGCGGTGCCGGCTTTATCGGCTCTGCCGTGGTGCGCCATATCATCCGTGATACTCAGGATGCCGTTATCAATCTCGATAAACTCACCTATGCGGGCAACTTGGAATCCTTGGCCGATGTATCGTCAAGCGATCGTTATGCGTTTGAGCAGGTGGATATCTGCAATCGCGCCGAGCTGGATCGGGTGTTTGCCTTGCACCAGCCGGATGCGGTGATGCATCTGGCCGCCGAGAGCCATGTTGACCGCTCCATCACAGGGCCGGCTGACTTTATCGAGACCAATATCGTTGGCACCTATATGTTGCTGGAAGCGGCTCGCGCTTACTGGAATGGTCTGGACGAGGCGCGCAAGGCGGCCTTCCGCTTCCACCATATCTCCACTGACGAGGTGTATGGTGATCTGCCCCATCCGGATGAAGTGGCTGCCGGTGAACCATTGCCGCTCTTTACCGAGACCACCCCCTACGCCCCCAGCAGCCCCTATTCTGCCTCCAAGGCTTCCAGCGACCATCTGGTGCGCGCCTGGCGCCGTACTTACGGCCTGCCGACCATCGTCACCAACTGCTCCAACAACTACGGCCCGTATCACTTCCCCGAGAAGCTGATCCCGCTGGTCATTCTTAACGCGCTGGATGGCAAGCCGTTACCTGTCTATGGCAAGGGCGACCAGGTCCGTGACTGGCTCTATGTGGAAGACCACGCGCGCGCGCTCTACAAGGTGGTGACTACGGGCTTGGTGGGGGAGACCTACAATATCGGCGGTCATAACGAGAAGCAGAATCTGGAGGTGGTATACACCATCTGCGATTTGTTGGACGAGATGGTGCCAAAATCGGGCTCTTATCGTGAGCAAATCACCTATGTGGCGGATCGCCCCGGCCACGATCGCCGCTATGCCATCGATGCGACCAAGATGAGTGCCGAACTTGCTTGGCAACCGCAAGAAACTTTCGAGTCTGGCATTCGCAAAACTGTACAGTGGTATCTGGATAACCAGCAGTGGGTCAGCAACGTCAAGAGCGGTGCCTACCAGTCTTGGATTGAGCAGAATTACGGGGAGCGTGCCTGATGCATATCCTGCTGTTTGGCAAAAACGGCCAGGTAGGCTGGGAGCTGCAGCGTGCACTGGCCCCGCTGGGCCGCATCACTGCCGTTGATTTTGACTCCAGCGACTATTGCGGTGATTTCAGCAACCCGGCAGGGGTGGCCGAAACGGTACGTCTGGTCAAGCCGGACGTGATTGTCAACGCCGCGGCCCATACCGCAGTCGACAAGGCTGAGAGCGAACGTGAATTTGCCGAGCTGCTCAACGCGACCAGCGTGGCGGCGATAGCCAAAGAAGCGGAAGCATTGGGAGCCTGGTTGGTGCATTACTCCACCGACTATGTGTTCGATGGCCGCGGTGAGCGCCCCTGGGTGGAAACCGATGCGACTGCACCGCTTAACGTCTACGGCGAAACCAAGCTGGCGGGTGAGCAAGGTGCGTCCCTCTGCTCCCGTCATCTGATCTTCCGTACCAGCTGGGTTTATGCCGCCCGCGGCGCCAACTTTGCCAAGACCATGCTGCGCTTTGGCAAAGAGCGTAGCGAGATGTCAGTCATCAATGACCAGTTCGGCGCACCGACCGGTGCCGAGTTGCTGGCTGATTGCACCGCCCATGCGATCCGTGTTGCGCAGAGTAAACCCGAGGTCGCCGGGCTGTACCATCTGATTGCCTCCGGTACCACCACCTGGTTTGACTACGCCCAGCTGGTGTTTGCCAAAGCCAGGGAGGCTGGCGTTGAACTGGCGGTGACGCAGCTCAATGCGGTGCCGACCAGTGCCTTCCCGACACCGGCCAAACGCCCCCATAACTCCCGCCTTGATACCGGCAAATTTCAGCGCACCTTCGATCTGGTGCTGCCGGAGTGGACCGTCGGTGTAGAGCGTATGTTGACCGAGATCCTCGGTAAGTAAATTACTGGCCTGGGATGTAGTGACTGCCTCCCTGGCTGGCAGGGATAAAACAGGAAGGTGTGGCCGCAAGCCACCCTTTTCTTTTGCAATTTAAAAATAAGAAACAAGCATCATGACCAAACGTAAAGGCATTATTCTGGCCGGTGGCTCGGGCACCCGTCTCTATCCAGTCACCATGGCGGTGAGCAAGCAACTGCTGCCCATCTATGACAAGCCGATGATCTACTATCCGCTGAGCACCCTGATGCTGGCGGGGATTCGCGATATTTTGATCATCAGCACGCCGCAAGATACTCCCCGCTTTGAGCAATTACTGGGTGATGGCAGCCAGTGGGGTCTGAATTTGCAGTACAAGGTGCAGCCAAGTCCGGACGGGTTGGCACAAGCCTTTATTCTGGGTGAAGAGTTTATCGGTTCAGACCCCTGTGCGCTGGTGCTGGGTGACAACATCTTCTACGGCCACGACCTGCAGAAACAGTTGGAAGCCGCAGCGGCCAAAGAGAGTGGTGCGACCGTCTTTGCCTACCACGTGCATGACCCCGAGCGTTATGGGGTGGTGGAATTTGATAAAGAGGGTACCGCTATCTCTCTGGAAGAGAAGCCACTGGAGCCCAAGAGCAACTATGCGGTGACCGGCCTCTATTTCTACGACAACAGCGTGGTGGAGATCGCCAAGAGCCTGAAGCCGTCGCCCCGTGGTGAGCTGGAAATTACCGATGTGAACCGTATCTACCTGGAGCAAGGCAATCTGTCGGTGGCCATGATGGGCCGTGGTTATGCCTGGCTGGATACCGGTACCCATGAAAGCCTGATTGAAGCGAGCAACTTTATTCAGACCATCGAGACCCGTCAGGGGTTGAAAGTGGCTTGTCCGGAAGAGATCGCCTTTCGCCAGAAGTTTATTAGTGCCGACCAGATACGTGAGCTTGCTGCGCCATTGGCGAAGAATGCCTATGGACAATATTTGTTAAGAATGGTTGCCAAAGCCTGATGTGATATAGGGGGGGAGGGAAGATGCTCCCCCCATAAAAATTGAATCAAATGTGGATAGACAGATGAATGTAATCAAGACAGCGATTCCTGATGTGCTTATTTTTGAACCCAAAGTATTTGGTGATGAACGTGGTTTTTTCTTTGAGAGTTTCAACCACAAGTTATTTGAAGAGGCCGTAGGATATCAGGTTAACTTTGTGCAGGATAATCACTCCAAATCGTCGAAAGGGGTATTGCGTGGCTTGCATTATCAATTGCCTCCCAATGCCCAAGGCAAGCTGGTGCGCTGTGTGGCGGGTGAAGTGTTTGATGTGGCGGTCGATATCCGCAAAAGCTCACCGACCTTTGGAAAATGGGTCGGTGTTCATCTGTCAGGTGAAAACAAGCGACAGTTGTGGATCCCGGAAGGGTTTGCCCATGGTTTTGTCACGCTGACAGAAACGGCTGAGTTTTTATATAAAACAACGAATTATTATGCACCAGTGAGCGATAGAGGTATTGCATGGAATGATGCCTCGATTGGTATTAAATGGCCCGAATTAAACGCGGACATCCTTACCTCTGCAAAAGATAGTACTGCCAAGTCATTAGAGACCGCAGACCTGTTTATCTAAATTACACTCCCTGCATAACGGCAGGGAGTCTTTAGTTCGCTGAGATAATATGGCTTTATATACGGGTTCGAAAGGCATTCTTGCGAGAAAAAACAGTATTGAACCTATGCTTGGTTGCCCATTACATCATATGGAAGGGGCTGTCTCTTTTTCTGAAAATGATGTTTTAGTTGGCTGGGGCCAAAAAGCCAATACCAATCAGATTAAGCAGAAGGCACAAGCGTTAGGATTGCCCTATTGGCAGCTTGAAGATGGCTTTATCGGTTATATCGGCCACCCCGCCAGGGGGGGCAAGGCGGTGTCGCTGATCGCCGATCCGGTTGGCATCTATTACGATGCCCGCCAGCCCAGCCAGCTTGAGCAGTTGATTGCCACCCCGTGCGAGCCACAGATGTTGGCACGGGCCGAACGACTGATTGGTGAGCTGGTACGCCTCGGGGTCACCAAATACAACTGTTATGCCACTGCCCACGGTCAGTCGATTGTCAGCGGCAGCGTGACCGCCCTCTCTGCTGTCGGGGACTATGGTGGCTTGCCATCAGGGCTTGCCACACGTCTGCAGCAGAGCGCCAAACTCAGGATCCTGCTGGTCGATCAGGTCGCAGGGGATCTCTCCATTCCGGGCGCCATGGCCAGTGAAGCGGATTTTGTAGCGATGGTGGAGGCGGCGCGCCGCAATCATCCCGATGCGCGCCTGTTGCTGCGCACCCATCCCGATACTCGCTTTGGCAAGAAGAGTGGGGTGTTGGCCCGTCTGAACCTGGATGATGTGGAGATTGTTGCCGATCACTGCCATCCCCATGCGCTACTCAAGGTGGTGGATGCTGTTTATACGGTGTCATCCCAACTTGGTTTTGAGGGCCTGTTGCTTGGCAAGCCGGTCTATTGCTTCGGTATGCCGTTTTATGCCGGTTGGGGGCTGACCCATGACAGCAAGCAGTGTGAACGGCGCAACGTAAGAGTGTCGCTCCCCCAGCTGGTTGCTGCAGCCTTAATCTGCTACCCGCGCTATCTTGACCCCGTGCTTGGCCAACGTTGTGAAGTGGAAGAGGTCGTTGCCATCATTGCTCGCCAGCAAAAGCCTGCTCCACGTTGGCGCAGGCTTTATCTGGTCGGTTTCTCGCTGTGGAAGCGCGCCTTTATGCAGGCGTTTTGTCATCACTTGGCCGAGGAGCTTTGTTTTGTTAGCAAGCCTCCCAAGCGGTTGACCGGTGACGAGCAGATATTGGTGTGGGGTAGTCGTCACCCTGATCTCGCCTCTGCGATCCGGGTTGAGGATGGCTTTATTCGCTCCAGGGGGCTTGGATCCAATCTCTGTCGCCCCTCCTCGCTATCACTGGATCCGGTCGGGATCTATTTCGACAGCCGTACCCCCAGCGGGCTTGAGCAGTTGCTCAACTACCAGAGGGTGACGGAGGTGGAGGTCAAGCGCGGTGACGCCCTGATTGCGTTGCTACGTGAACACAGGGTCAGCAAATACAATGTGGGCGAGCCGCAGCATTACGCCAAGCCGGATGATGGTCGTGAGCTGGTGCTGGTGGTCGGGCAGGTAGATGGTGATGCCTCCATTCTGACCGGGAGCCCGCATATTCGCAGTAACGAGCAATTGCTGTGGGCGGTGCGGGCGGCTAAACCCGAAGCCCATATTCTCTACAAGCCTCATCCTGATGTGGTGGCGGGCAATCGTGGCGGGGCGATTTCAGCGGCCTGTCTGGCGGAGTGTGTCGATAGTCAGGTGCTCGATATTGGTCTCACCAGCCTTTATCCCCATGTGGATGAGCTGCATACCATGACATCGCTCAGCGGCTTTGAGGCGCTGGTGCAGGGGGTCAAGGTGACGACCTGGGGCCAGCCCTTCTACAGTGGCTGGGGGTTGACCACGGATGCCAATCCGCCTGCTCGCCGTCAACGTAGTCTGCCGCTGGCGGCTCTGGTCTATCTGACGCTGGTTGCCTATCCGCTCTATATCGATTGGCAGACCGGCCTCTGGATTAGCCCGGAGCAGTTGATCCACCAGCTGGCTAAGCAAGGGCACTCATCGGCCCAAAAGGCCAGCCGTTGGCAACGCTGGCAGGTCAAGCTCGGTTACTTGTTCCAGACGCTCATGCAGCGTCCGGCTCCGTTGAGTTTTCGCTTCCCCCGTTTTTGAGATACATCGTCAATGAAGATTTTGTTACTGCAAGGACCGCTTGGCCCTTTCTTTCAGGCCTTGAGTCGTCAGCTGACCGAAGCGGGACATCAGGTGGTGAAGATCCATTTCAATGGCGGGGATGAGTGCTGGCCCTGTGCTGGGGAAAATCTGCGCTTTTGTGGTAAACCGGAGAGCTGGAATGCATTTTTGCGCCGGGTGCTCAAGCATCACGCTATCGATTCCGTGATCTGCTACGGAGATTGCCGTTACTACCATCTGGTTGCTGGCCGTATCTGCAAGCTGAAGAAGTTGCCATTTTGGGCAATGGAGGAGGGTTATCTCAGACCCGATTACGTCACGCTGGAACAGGGGGGGGTCAATGCCTTCAGCCCCTGGTATGAGCGTCGTGATCAGCTTGCCGAGCTGGACTGGCCTGTGCCTTATGACAGTTCGCTGAAGGTGGGCAAGACCTTTGCTGTGCGCGCCTGGAATGCCAGTCGTTACCATATCAGCAAGGCGCTGATGCAGTGGCGTTATCCCCATTTTGTCAATCATCGCCCCTGGAATCTGGTGCAGGAGGCGATGGGGTGGGTCTGCGGCGCCATGGTGAAATACGGCAACTTGCGCCAGGATCGCGCTTTGCTCAAAGCGTTGCCGCAGTACGCCGGGCGGATCTTCTTTGTGCCACTGCAAGTGACCGAAGATTTTCAGATCAGGGAACACTCTGACTTGAGCGGGGTAGAGGAGATGGTTGCGCAGGTGATCAACTCCTTTGCGCAGCATGCCAAACCCGAAGATGTGTTGCTGTTCAAGCATCACCCCATGGATCGGGGCTATGTCAGTTATCGCGCCCAGATAAACAGACTCATCGCAGTGCTTGGCCTGGAGGGTAGGGTCTTTTACGGTTATGAACTGCCGCTGCCAACCCTGTATCCCTTGCTCAAAGGGGTTATCACCATCAATAGTACGGTCGGTCTCTCTGCGCTGTTGCATGATGTGCCTACCTTCTGCATGGGGCGTGCACTCTATGACATTGACGGCCTTACCACCACAGGCTCACTGGAATCCTTCTGGCACAAGCAGAGCCCCGTATGTGCCGAGACATTCAAACGGGTGCGCCACTCCTTGCTCCATCTGACCCAGCTCAATGCCAGTTTTTACCGTCATCTGAATATGAGTGCACTGGCGGTAATGGAAAAAATGAAGCTTTCACAGCAGCCTCTGAGTGGTGAAGCAGTATCACCGGAACGCTGCATGAGGGTGAATAAAACGATGTGCCTTACATTACCCTGGTTGGCTACTATCGATAGTATTTCTGACCCGTTTACATCTGTGGGATCAACGGTTCTGATGTTACTCGTTTGAATTCTTACCAATTGTGACTTAGTGTTAGTGAGAGGTGAATAAATCCAGGAAGGTTAACATGAACATTCAAGGTTGCTTGTTATCCATTGGACTCTTGGGGTTGTCGACTTTTTCCATGGCGGCGAATCATGATTTTTCACTAATTATTCATGGCGCATCAATTCATAGTGAATGTGAGTCAACAGGCAAAAAAACCAAAAGTTGTGACCTCAATGGATTTAATCCTGGGTTAGGGCTGGATTGGTTTTTTTTGGGTGGGGATGATACAGGAAAGCTGTCGTTACGTGGTGGGATGTATCGTGATTCTTTCGAAAAATCAGCTGGTTACATAGGGTTTTCGTACCGTAAAGAGTGGTTTTTTTCTGAACATACCTATCTGGGATTAGGATTGCATGCAGGCTATCTTGATGGTTCAGGCATTGAGGGGGTTGCTGGATTACCATTCGTTATTTTGGGCTATAAATCACTTGCGTTAGAGGTTGGTTATGCGCCCAAGGTGAAGTGGGTACCTGGTGATACCAAGGTTGCGGTAACAACATTCTCCTTACGTTGGACGTTTTAAACTTTTTTGCAGGTGAAAAATCTTGATTTGCAATATGTATTATTCGATGTGTAGGCTGTAATTGAACACTTTTCTAGGATTATTGTTATTTTCAATTGCATATAATATAATCTTTTGACGGTTGTTTAATTAAAAGTCGGTATACTGTTTTTTAATAAAATTATTCGTCACTATTTAAATAAAAAGCCCTTCACCATGGTGAAGGGCTTTTTGCTATCTGACGTTATCCGCTCGGTTTGGTGTGTAGGCTCAGTAGCCCTGCTGGTGCACGTCCATCACGGCGCGGCCGGAGGGATCTGCCATCTCCTTGAACTTGGCATCCCACTCCAGCGCGGTGGGGGTGGAGCAGGCGACCGACTTGCCGTAGGGCACGGTACGGGCGGCGGCTTCCAGCGGGAAGTGCTCGTCGAAGATGGCGCGGTAGAAGTAGGCTTCCTTGGTGAGCGGGGTGTTGATGGGGAAGCGGAATGCAGCCGCTTCGAACATCTGATCCGTCACTTCCTGTTCTACCATGGCTTTCAGGCTGTCGATCCACGAATAGCCTACGCCGTCGGAGAACTGCTCCTTCTGGCGCCACGCCACTTCGTGGGGCAGCAGATCCTCGAACGCTTCGCGCAGGATATGCTTCTCGATCTTGCCCTTGCCGCACATCTTGTCGGCGGGCTGCAGGCGCATCGCCACGTCCATGAACTCCTTGTCGAGGAAGGGCACGCGACCCTCCACACCCCAGGCGGCCATCGACTTGTTGGCGCGCAGGCAGTCATAGAGGTGCAAGGAGGCGAGCTTGCGCACGTTCTCTTCGTGGAACTCGCGGGCGTTGGGCGCCTTGTGGAAGTAGAGATAGCCACCGAACAGCTCGTCTGAGCCTTCGCCGGAGAGCACCATCTTGATCCCCATCGCCTTGATGTAACGGGCCATCAGGTACATGGGCGTGGAGGCGCGAATGGTGGTGACGTCATAGGTCTCGAGGTGATAGATGACATCGCGCAGGGCATCCAGACCCTCCTGCACGGTGAAGTGGATCTGGTGGTGGATGGTGCCCAGATGATCAGCCACCTTGCGGGCGGCGGCGAGATCCGGCGACCCTTCCAGACCGACGGCGAAGGAGTGCAGTTGCGGCCACCAGGCTTCGCTCTTGCCATCGTCCTCGATGCGGCGCGCCGCATAGAGCTTGGTGATGGCGGAGATGACGGAGGAGTCCAGCCCACCTGAGAGCAGCACGCCATAAGGCACATCGCACATCAGCTGGCGTTTGACCGCCGCTTCCAGCGCGGCTTTCAGCTCGGCCTTGTCGCTGACGTTGTGCTCGACCGCGGCGTACTCCATCCAGTCGCGCTTGTACCACTGTTTTAGCTCGCCATCCTTGCTCCACAGGTAGTGTCCCGGCGGGAAGGTTTCGACGCTCTTGCAGACCGGCACCAGCGCCTTCATCTCGGAGGCGACATAGAAGTTGCCGTGCTCGTCGCGACCGGTATAGAGGGGGATGATCCCCATGTGGTCGCGACCAATCAGGTAGGCATCCTGTTCGGCGTCATAAAGGATGAAGGCAAAGATGCCGTTGAGATCGTCGAGAAACGCCGGGCCCTTCTCCTTGTAAAGGGCGAGCAGCACTTCACAGTCGGATTTGGTCTGGAACTGGAAATCGACCTTGAGGGTCTTTTCCAGCTCTTTGTGGTTGTAGATCTCGCCATTGACCGCCAGCACATGGGTGCGCTCGGGGTTGTACAGCGGCTGGGCGCCATTGCCCGGGTCGACGATGGCCAGACGCTCGTGCACCAGAATGGCTTTGTCGGAGCTGTAGACGCCGGACCAGTCAGGCCCGCGGTGACGAAGTCGCTTGGACATCTCCAGCGCCGATTTGCGCAGGGCTACTGCATCGGACTTGATATCCAGAATGCCGAAAATTGAACACATTGGCGGTAATCCTCTTGATTTTTATATGAGCCCCCCACGTTTGGGCTCGAAATTCCATTTACATTCCTCGTCAGACACAATGCCTAGCGGAAAAACCTTTTGCAAGCGGGAAAACCGCAGAAAATCATGCCGTAAGCGTCAAGCGGATCAACAGAATAATGGCTGCGGCAACGGGGCAGGGTGACGTGAACGTCAAGCCGAGGCGGGTTCGAAGATCACATAGACCTTGCGACAGGGGGTAAGGGTCTCCCACTCACCGACAAAGCCTGCCGGAATCACGAATTGATCGCCGGGTTTGAGGGCCAGCTGGCCGCCCAGACTGTCGTGGATCACCACATCCCCCTCCAGCAGTTGGCAATACTCGTGCTCGGTGTAGTGGATGGCCCAGCGGCCAGGCTCGCAGCTCCAGAAGCCCACGTGAAACTGCTGGCTTGGGTCGGAGTAGTGGTTCCACACCGTTTGCGCCGGGTTGCCCGCTTTAATACGCTCGGGGGCTGGCATCAGCGGGGTAGGGGCCGCCTCGTGGCGGCCCGGCAAAATCCAGTCGTTGAGGGTCTTCATGGTGCCTCCCTGGCAATGGGGATATGAAAACGGGGCCATCCTAGCCCCGCGTTTGTTCGTTTTATTAAACGAGGTTGTGCATAACTTAAACGATGTGCATTCCCTTGCCAAGAGCCCTTGCCAAGGGGCGCAGGCTGACGACTCAAAGCGGCTGCAAGCGGCGGATCACATGACGGGCAAAGCCGCTGCCCGCTTCGTTGTAGACGTTGAACACTGCATCCACCCCCTGCTCCTGCAGGGAGGCGATATCATCCTCGAAGCGGACGATGGCGGCGATCTTGCCGTTGAACCCGTGGCTGCGCAGCTTCTCGATGGCGTAGAGATTCCCCGAGTGGTGGGGCATCGCCAGCAGCACCAGATTGACCTGATTGGAGAGCAGCACCTTGTCCCAGAAGTCGGTATCGGTGGCATCCCCTTCGATGACGTTCATCCCCTGGGCGCGCAGGGTGGGCAGCTTCTCGCTGTCGTTCTCCACCCCGAGGATGACGTTGCCATACTTGTTCTCCAGCTCGAAGTAGGCCCCCTGACCGATCCGCCCCATACCGAGGATGATCACCTCGGCATCACCAAGCTCTATGGGCCTGTCTTCCGGATGGAGGTTGCTCGCTTGCAATCCTCGCAGCCAGTGGCCGATGCGGTGATAAATGCGCTCGCTCTGGGCATTGAGCGGGGCAGAGATCATAAAGCTCGCCGCCAGTGCCAGCGAGACTGCCACCAGCCACTCGTGGGAGAGCCAGCCCGCCTTGGCGGCGATGGCCGCGACGATCAGGCCAAACTCCGAGAAGTTGGTGAGCGCCAGGGTAGAGAGCAGGGCGGTACGCACCCGCAGGTGGGCGCCGCTGTAGACCAGATAGTAGAGGACACTTTTGAGCGGCAGGGCCAGCACCAGCGCCAGTGCCAGCAACATGGTGTCGTGGGTCGGCAAGCCGTTGAGGCCGATGGTGAGAAAGAAGCAGACCAGAAAGAGGTCTTTGAGGTTGAAGAGCGCCTTGGCCAATCCCGCCGCAGCCGGATGGGAGGCGAGCAGCATGCCGATGATCAGCGCCCCGAGATCCGGCTTGAGGCCGACCACTTCAAAACCGGCGGCCCCGACCACCAGCGCCAGAAAGACTCCGAACAGCACCTGCAATTCGCCGTGCCCGGCACGCTCCAGTAGCTTGAACAGCAGCGGGCGCAGCAGCGGCAATCCCAGTACCCAGAGCGCCCAGATACTGGGCCACTTGCCGCTGGAGAAGGCCAGAAACGCCACCGCGAACACATCCTGCATCACCAGCACCCCGATGGCGATGCGGGCGTAGAGGGCATTCATGTCGCTGCGATCTTCCAGCACCTTGACCGCAAAGACGGTGCTGGAGAAGGAGAGGGCAAAGCCCAGCAGCAGCGCCAGCTTCCAGTCCAGCGACAGGGCGAGGTGGAGCCCCAGTCCCTTGCAGACCAGCAGCACCACGGTAAAGAGCAGGGTGGAGAGCAGCAGGTGCAGGCTGGTGGTGCCCCACACATCGCGCCGCATCAGGGTCTTGATATTGAGCTTGAGGCCGATGGTGAACAGCAGCAGGGTGACGCCGAGATCGGCTACCTCGCTCAGGGCGGGAGTATTTTCATATCCCATGCCGTTGAGGATAAAACCGGCGGCCAGAAAGCCGAGCAGGGGGGGCAGGCCAATCAGATTGACTACCATGCCGCAGCCAAAGGCCACGGCGATCAGAATGGGTTCCATAACAGATCCTGCAAGGGCAGGAGATACCTGCCCTGTTTAACGCTTGGGTGGTGATTAGACGATATCGATGTCGACCACGGAGTCGAAGATGTGGTTCGGTCTGAACGGCATGCGGTCGATATCGGCTACCTTGCTCACCCCGGAGAGCACCAGCACCGTCTCGAGACCGGCCTGAAAGCCTGCCAGAATGTCGGTGCGCAGGTTGTCGCCGATGATGATGGTGTCGTCGGAGTGGGCCTCCATCCGGTTGAGCGCCGCACGGATGATCCAGGCGCTCGGCTTGCCGACATAGAACGGCTTCTTGCCGGTCATCCGCTCGATGGGGGCGCACAGGGCGCCGCAGGCCGGGTGCATCATGGGGCCGTGGGTATCGGGGTTGGTGGCGATAAAGCGGGCCCCCTGATCGACGAACTTGGCCCCCTGTTGCATCATGGTCCAGTTGTAGTTGCGGGTCTCGCCCACTACCACGAAGTCCGGGTCGATATCGGTGATGGTGAAACCGGCCTTGTAGAGCTCGTGGGTCAGCGCCCCTTCACCGATCACATAGGCCTTCTTGCCATCCTGACGCTTGAGGAAGTCGGCGGTGCCCATGGCGGAGGTATAGAAGCACTCCTCCGGCACTTCGATCCCGGCGGAGCGGAAGCGGTTTTGCAGATCTTTCTGGGTCTGTGCCGGGTAGTTGGTGAGGAACAAGAGCTTGCTGCCCTGCTCCAGCAGGCGATGGACGAAACGGTCGGCACCGGGGATGAGATCGTTGTTGTGCAGGATGACACCGTCGATATCGCAGATGACGTTCTTCTTCATGAAAACTCCTTGTCAGGGCGCAGGCGAGCCGCCAATCGTTAAGATGTTCAATCATTTATGATTTTTGTGACGCCATTATAAGTCTGTTTGATGACAAGTCTCCCCTGTCTCGCCACTTCGGTGCACAATAAAGCTGCCGTCGGGTCAGTCTGGTGGAGGGGCTGACGCCGGATCACTTTGCTGATGGAGCCGTCGCTATGGACACCCCGATCCCCAAGCCAGTCACCCCCGAACACCTCACCGCCGCGCAATTTATCGCCGGACTGCCGAAACTGGAGCTGCACCTGCATATCGAGGGCAGCCTCGAACCCGAGCTGATGTTTGAGCTGGGTCGCCGCAATAACATCCCGCTGCCCTGGCACGACGTGGCCAGCGTGCGCGCCGCCTATGACTTTGACTGCCTGCAATCCTTTCTCGACCTCTACTATCGCGGCGCCAGCGTGCTGGTGACCGAGCAGGACTTCTTCGACCTCACCTGGGCCTATCTTGAGCGTTGCGCCGCCGACAAGGTGGTGCATGTGGAGATCTTCTTCGACCCGCAGACCCACACCGCTCGCGGTATCCCCTTTGCCACTGTGCTGGGGGGCATCGAGCGGGCGCTGCAGAGCGGGGAGAAGGAGTTTGGCATTAGCTGGCGGCTGATCATGAGCTTTTTGCGCCACCTGAGCGAAGAGGATGCCTTTGCGACGTTGGAAGAGGCTATGCCCTTCCTGTCACGCATTCACGGCATCGGCCTCGACTCGGGGGAGAAGGGCAATCCGCCGACCAAGTTTGCCCGGGTCTTTGCCAAATGCCGCGAGCTGGGGCTGCAGGTGGTGGCCCACGCCGGTGAAGAGGGGCCTGCCGACTACATCTGGCAGGCGATCAACGAGTTGCAGGTATGCCGCATCGATCACGGGGTACGCTCGGCCGACGATCCCGAGCTGCTGCGCTATCTGGCCCATACCCGGCTGCCGCTCACCGTCTGTCCCCTCTCCAACACCCGGCTCAAGGTATTCGGCAATATTGCCCAGCACAATGTGTTACGGCTGCTGGAGCAGGGGCTCTGCGTCACCATCAACTCGGACGATCCCGCCTACTTTGGTGGCTATATGAATGCCAACTTTGCGGCGCTGGCCGATGGCCTTGGCGCGACCATGAGCCAGCTCTGCCGCTTGTCGCTCAATGCGGTGGAGGCGAGCTGGCTCTCTCTGGCCGACAAGGCGCGCCTGACCCGGGAGATCCGCAGTTATGCCGAGACCCACGGCGTGATCTTGCATTGAGTAAGACGCTAATGAAGTCGAGATGACATGCACTATATAAAGAGAGGCCCGCCATCACTGGGGGGCCTCTTTCGTTTCAATGGTCGGTGTGGTTATCGGGGCAGGTCAGCGTTATGCCACTCGCACCAGAAACTTCTCCCCCTGTCCTTCGCGCTTGAAGCGCTCAAGCAGAGTAGGCAGTGCCTCAAAGTCGCCCACCACCAGCGGCGGCAGGGTCAGCTCGCCGCTCGCCATCTGCTCCATCATGGCGACACCGGCGGCCACCAGTCGGCTCCACTGTTTGTCCGAGCCAAAGGCGTGCTGGGCGCCCAGCGCAATCTCGTGCAATGAGTGGCAATGGCTAAAGGCGGGCAACGGATTGTGCGGGATGCGCCCCAGCACAGTCACCATGTGACCGTAGTAGCCCAGCGCGGGCAGCAAGCTCTCTGCCTGTTGGCTGGAGACCAGATCGATGATCCCCTCGAACGGCTCGTTGCCGTTGGCAGTCTGCAAGGTGGCCAGCCAGTCGGGATCCCGATAATCGGCCACCCCCTGCACACCTATCTGCTTGAGCCACGGATGATGACGTGGGCTGGCGCTGGCAAAGACTCGTGCTCCTTGCTGGAGGGCCAGTTGCACCGCAAAGCGGCCGACACTGCTGCCGGCACCTGTGATAAGCAGCGCTTCCCCGTGCAGGCGCGGCAGCTTGGCCAGTGCCTGCCAGGCGGTGAGACCGGGACAGGGCAGGGCGGCGGCCGCCTCGTCACTCAGGGCATCGGGCACCGGCAGCAGGGCGCGGGCCGGTACCCGGGTGTGGCGGGCAAAGCTGCCGTGGTGGCGCAGGTCGGTGTGATAGGCGACCCGGGCGCCGAGACGCAGATGGCTGACGTTGGCGCCGAGGGCCACGATAGTGCCCATGCCATCGACGCCGGGCACCTGACCATCCTGCCAGTTGGAGTGGCCATATTCGATCAGCTTCCAGTCCACCGGATTGAAGGCGATGACCCGGTTTGCCACCAGCACCTCGTCAGGGGCGAGCGGTGCCAAGGGCAGATCGGCGAGGGTAAGCTGGGTCGGTTCACCGGGGGCATGCCAGCACCAGGCTTGGGTGTGATTCATGATGACTCCTTGTGAAAGCGAGGGGAGATAACAACGAGATCATTGCAACAGTGATTCGGTCAGTCATATCACTGTTGCTAATGCGCAACAATACGGCAGGCCCCAACCAGTGGGGCCTGCGTTACGTGGCCGGTTGGCCATTGGCAATCAGCGGCTGGTCGCTGCGTCATCGGCCTGATAGACGGGGTAGTCGGTCAGCCCTTTTTCGCCGCCGCCAAACAGGGTGGCCGGATCGTGGGGGGCCAGCGGATAGCCGTGGCGCAGTCGGTTCGGCAGATCCGGGTTGGCAACGAAGGGGCGGCCAAAGCCAATCATGTCGGCCCAGCCCGCTTCGAGGGCGGCGCGTGCCCGCTCGCCATCATATTTGCCGGCGTAGATCAGGGTGTTGGGGAAGGCATCCCGCAGACCCTGCTTGAAGTTCTCCGGCATCAGGGGGGCATCGTCCCAGTCCGCCTCGGCAATGTGCAGGTAGACCACGTTGAGCTGGCCCAGCAGACGGGCGGCCGCCAGATAGGTCTCCTGCGGGTTGGCATCGACTGTGCCGTTGAGGGTGGTGAGCGGAGCAAGACGCACCCCGACACGTTCGGCCCCGATTTCGCTACTGACCGCCTCGGTCACCTCTTTGAGAAAGCGCAGCCGGTTTTCCAGCGATCCGCCATAACTGTCGGTGCGGGCGTTGGATTCGGAGTCGAGGAACTGGTTGATCAGATAACCGTTGGCGGCGTGTAACTCGATGCCGTCAAAACCGGCGCTGATGGCGTTGCGCGCTGCCTGACGGAACTGGCTCACCACCGCATCGATATCGGCCTGGGTCATGGCGCGCGGGGTGACGGTCTCGACAAAGCCCGGCGCATCGCTGCCGTTATCGACGAACACCTTGACGCCCACTGCGGGCAGGGCTGAAGCGGAGATGGGCTGGGCGCCGCCGATGTTGTCCGGATGGGTGACCCGGCCGACGTGCCAGAGCTGGGCGAAGATGGTGCCCCCCTTGGCGTGCACGGCATCGGTCACCCCTTTCCAGCCAGCGATCTGCTCTGCGCTGTAGATGCCCGGCGTCCAGGCGTAGCCCTTGCCCATGGGGTCGATTTGGGTGCCTTCGCTGATGATCAGGCCCGCCTCGGCGCGCTGGGCGTAGTAGTTGGCCATCATGGCGTTGGCCACGTCACCCGGCTGACTGGCACGGGAGCGGGTCATGGGGGGCATGACGATGCGGTTGGCAAGGTGCAGCTGGCCGAGGCGCAGCGGGCAGAACAGGTGATCGTGGCTCATCTTGAGTTCCTCATGGTGGAAGTGAGGCCACTTTATGCCGCCATCTTGTTGTGAAAAAGAGGGGTAATTGCACAAGAGAATTGTGCTTGATGCAGCAATCAGCACAAACCGCTGGGAAAGGAGGTGTTGAGGCATAAAGTTGAAGCATAAAAAAGAGGGCCGTATGGCCCTCTTCTGTATTCTGCTGGTGGCAGGCTCAAGCCGCGGCGGGCATCACTTTCACCCGCTCGATGCGCCGCTCGCTCACCTCGATCACCTCGAAGTTGAGTTGCTGCAGTTGCAACTGCTGGCCCGGGGTGGGCAGGGTGCCGAAGTGGGAGAGCAGCATGCCCGCCAGGGTCACGTATTCATCGCTCTCGCTCACCAGTCCCTCGTGCTCCAGCACCTGCTCCACATGGTGGATGTTGGTGCTGCCGTTGATCAGCCACCCTTCGCCATCGCGTACGATATCCGGGGTTTCGTCCTCGTCCGGCAACTCGCCGACGATGGCCTCCAGCAGATCGTGGGTGGTGACCAGCCCCTGAATGACGCCAAACTCGTCGGAGACCAGAATAAGGCTCCCCTTGGCTTTGCGCAGCTCCGCCAGCAGGCGGATCACGTTGATGGTCTGCGGCACGATAATGGGATCGTTCTGCTTGGCCAGTTCACTTAAGGATTGCCCTTCGTTCAAGGCAAACAGCAGATCGCGTGCCTTGACCACTCCGATCACCTCGTCCAGATCCCCGTCACAGATAGGGAACAGGCTGTGGGGCTCGCGCTGCAACAGGGCGCGGATCTCGTCGCTGGAGTCGTTGATATCGATCCAGGCCATCTCCGAGCGCGGGGTCATGATGGTGCGAATGGAGCGCTCGGCCAGCGACAGTACGCCGGTCACCATATAGCGCTCCTCTTCGCCAAAGCTCACCGGCGCTACGGCCGGGGTATCCAGATCGTCATCCGGCTGATCCTGATAGGCTTTGCTCCCCATCAGCTTGAAGATGGCGGCTGTGGTGCGCTCGCGCAGCGGCTGTTTGGATTCGTGACGCATGGCGCTGCGCTGGGCAAGCTGGTTGAAAAACTCGATCAGCACCGAGAAGCCGATGGCTGCGTAGAGGTAGCCCTTCGGAATATGGAAACCGAACCCTTCCGCCACCAGGCTGAAGCCGATCATCAGCAGGAAGCTCAGACAGAGCACCACCACGGTGGGGTGGGCGTTGACGAAGCGGGTCAGCGGTTTGGAGGCGAGCACCATCACCACCATGGCGATGGTCACGGCGGCCATCATCACGCCCAGGTGTTCCACCATGCCGACGGCAGTGATGATGGAGTCGAGCGAGAAGACCGCATCGAGCACCAGAATTTGGGCGATCACCACGCCGAAGCTGGCGTAGGCGCCGACCGGGCCATCATCCTGGGGTTTGGCTTCCAGCCGCTCATGCAGCTCGGAGGTGGCCTTGAACAGCAGGAACAGGCCGCCCCCCATCAGGATCAGGTCCCGACCGGAGAAGGGGTGATCCCACAGGTGCAAAATCGGGGTGGTCAGGGTGACCAGCCATGACATGACGCTCAAGAGCCCAAGTCGCATCAGCAGGGCCAGCGACAGGCCGATGACGCGTGCCTTGTCCCGTTGGGCGGGGGGCAGTTTTTTCACCAGGATGGCGATAAAGACCAGGTTGTCGATCCCGAGCACGATTTCCAGAATGATCAGGGTAAACAGACCGATCCAGATATGGGGATCCAGCAGCAATTCCATTGTGACGACCTCAATAAAAACAGACAGAGCAAACAGTGATCACGGCGCACGATGGCCGCAGTAACAGCAAGGCAAAGGTGTTATTCAGAGGCGCTGATTAAGCAGAAAAAGATAGGCTTTGACAGAGAGAGACGAAGGGCAACTTCGGGGATTGTCCATGATGGGCAATAAAACCTCGGGTGAAAAATGAGCCCTGATGATAGCGGCTGGCGCCAATTTGGCAAGCGCAGCGTCAGTGGGGCGTCAGTGGGGTTGTGATGCGACAGGGGGAGGCAGCGGTGCCGCTCTCCCCCGTGCGGTCGTTACAACCAGCGCTTTTCGCGGGTGAAACAGACCGACAGCCAGGCATCCCCCAGGGTGTCGCCAAGGCGAGACCAGAGCTCCTGGCGCAGGGCATCCTGACGTTCGACGGGCCACTCCTGACCCGGCGCCACCAGAATGTTCAATTCCAGATCGAAGCGGCGACCGCTCTTGGCCAGATGGCTGTAGCACTCGATGCCATGGCGCTGGCGCAGCGCCTCGATCTCCTGCTCGACTTGCCGTGGCACATCCCCCTTGGGGGCGATCTTCAACACTTCCCGCAGGTTGCGACCGAGCACCTTGATGGGAATGAGGGTGGCACAGAGGGCCAGCAGCGAGACCAGCACCGGGTCTATGTAGCGGTTGTATTGGCCGTAGCCGATGGCATCGAGGCCGATGGCGACCACGAAACCGATAAGCAGGGTGGCGCTGAGCAGGGTATCCACCAGCCACTCCTTGGAGTCGACCCGCACCAGCTCGGAGTCTACCTGTTCGGCGACCTGGGCTTCGATGCGATAGATGATGGCGCAGAAGAAGGTGGAGACGGCGGCATAGATAAGGGCGTGGCCGAGATCGATCTCCCGTCCGCCATCCAGCAGGGTGGTGATGCCGCTATAGAGGGCGCCGAGACAGAGCAGCAAGATAATAGCGCCATTGATGACGTTGGTGATGGGCTCGAAGTGGGCGTAGCCATACTGGAAGCGCGCATCGGAAGGGCGGGTAACGAGATAGGCGGTAACAAGACCGAGGCCCGTCATGCCCATGCTGAACAGGGTGAAGATACCATCGAGCATGATGGCGTTGGAACCGACGAAGAGGCCGTAGCCGATGCCGAAGATGGCAAAGGTGATACAACCGAACAGCGACAGGGTAAGCGCCTGTTTTTCGGTGGTGACCAGCGTACTGATAACATGGCTGTGGTGAGCCATAAAAGTCCTCCTTTCAAATGGTGAATATTGCCAAGCGCAAGCGGTTTTCTAGCTGATATACTGCCCGCTCACATGTGAGCGGACTGGCCTGACTGCCATTGACAGGCGGCTGGCCAGTCGTTGTCGCCGGCGTGCCGGCATCAAGCAAAGGATGGGAACAAGGATTCATGATCCCGAGACTCGATTACCAGGACAGTTTGTCACCCGCAACCCTGCAGTTTCTTGAGTTGCTAGAGCGCAGCGCATTTCGTGGTGATATCGAAAAGTCTTATGCAAGCCGGTTGGCGATGGCGACGGATAACAGCGTCTATCAGGTAGTACCTCAGGCGGTTCTCTATCCGCGCAGTGCGGACGACATAGCAGCAATGCTCAAGCTGGCCGCAGAGCCGGCGTTCGCCTCACTGAGTTTTTTCCCTCGCGGTGGCGGTACCGGCACCAATGGTCAGTCATTGGGCGGCGGCATTATCGTCGATCTCTCCCGTTATATGAACCAGATCATGGAAATTAATCTGGAGGAGGGGTGGGTACGCGCCCAGGCTGGGGTGGTGAAAGACCAGCTCAACGCCTATCTCAAGCCCCACGGCTACTTCTTCTCGCCGGATCTCTCCACCTCCAACCGCGCCACCTTAGGCGGCATGATCAACACCGACGCCTCGGGGCAGGGGTCTCTGGTCTACGGCAAAACCTCGGATCACGTGCTGGGGCTCAAGGCGGTGCTGGAGAACGGCGACCTGATGGCCACCGAGCCGCTGACCGGTGAGCGGCTTGCCGACAAGCTGGCGCTGGAGAGTCGCGAAGGAGAGATCTATCGCACCCTCTATCGCATCGGCAAGGAGCGCCGCGCCTACATCGAGGCGACTTTCCCCAAGCTCAACCGCTTTCTGACCGGTTACGATCTCAAGCACCTCTATCAACCCGACAGCGACACCCTGGATGTCAGTCGGGTGCTGTGCGGCTCGGAAGGATCCTTGGGATTCATCACCGAAGCCAGACTCAACATTACCCCCATTCCGCGCTACCGCACCCTGGTCAACGTCAAGTACGACAGCTTCCCCTCCGCCCTGCGCAACGCCCCCTTTATGGTGCAGGCGCAAGCTCTCTCGGTGGAGACGGTGGACTCCCGGGTGCTCGGGCTGGCCCGTGCCGACATCATCTGGCATTCGGTGAAAGATCTTATTCAGGATGTGCCCGGCAAGGATCTGCAGGGGCTCAACATCGTCGAGTTTGCCGATACCGACGAGGCAGAACACAAGGCCAAGGTGGCAGAGCTGTGCCGTCGTATCGACGAGCTGCTGGCCAAGGGCGAGGCCGGGATTATCGGCTATCAGGTGTGTGACCACCTGCCGAGCATCGAAACCATCTACACCATGCGCAAGAAGTCGGTGGGGCTGCTTGGCAACGCCGAAGGACGCAAGAAGCCAGTGGCCTTCACTGAAGATACCGCCGTGCCGCCAGAGTCACTGGCCGATTTCATCATGGAGTTTCGTGCCCTGCTGGACGCCCACGGCCTCGACTACGGCATGTTTGGCCACGTTGATGCCGGTGTGCTGCACGTGCGCCCGGCGCTGGATTTGTGCGATCCCGAGCAGGAGGAGGTGCTGCGGCGTATCTCCGATCAGGTGGTAGCGCTCACCGCCAAATATGGCGGCCTGATGTGGGGGGAGCACGGCAAGGGCTTTCGCTCCGAATACAGCCCCGCCTTCTTTGGCGAGCTGTGGGAAGAGCTGCAGCGGGTCAAGGGGGCGTTCGACCCGGCCAACCGCATCAACCCGGGCAAGATCTGTATCCCCTACGGTAGCGGCGCCGAGCTGGTGTCGGTGGATGGCCCCAAGCGTGGCAAGTATGACCGCCAGATCCCGCTCGCGGTGCGCACCAGCTACACCCGCGCCATGGATTGCAACGGCAACGGTCTGTGCTTCACCTTCGAGACCGACTCCCCCATGTGCCCCTCGGTCAAGATCAGCCGTGATCGCCGCCACTCCCCCAAAGGGCGGGCGGGTCTGATGCGTGAATGGTTGCGTCAGCTGGCGGAGCAGGGCTTCGATCCGCTAGCGGAAGAGGTGGCGCTGCAATCCGGTGGTGTGCGCTTCAAACAGCTGGTGGACAAGGTGCGCAACAGCTGGGCCAAACAGCGCGGCGAGTATGATTTCTCCCACGAGGTGATGGAGGCGATGGCTGGCTGTCTGGCCTGCAAGGCGTGCACCAGCCAGTGCCCGATCAAGGTGGATGTGCCCGATTTTCGCGCCCGCTTTATGCAGCTTTATCATGGCCGCTACCTGCGCGCCCCCAAGGATTACTTCGTCGGCACGGTGGAGAGCTATGCGCCGTTGCTTGCCAAGGCGCCGAAGCTGGTCAACTTTTTCCTCGAAAAAGAGTGGGCCCAGAAGGCGACCGAGAAGAGCATCGGCATGGTCGATGTGCCGCTGCTCTCGGTGCCGACCCTGGCCGAGAGCCTGCATGACAACCGCGCCCGCTATTTTGATCTGCCGGGTCTGGAGCGGATGAGTGCCGAGCAGCGCAAGCAGGTTGTGCTCATCGTGCAGGACCCCTTCACCAGCTATTACGACGCCCCTGTGGTGCGCGACCTGGTGAAACTCGCCAGCAAGCTCGGGTTCCAGCCCTACTTGCTGCCCTTTAAACCCAACGGTAAACCCCAGCATATCAAGGGGTTCCTGCGCGCCTTTGCCCGTACCGCGGCCAACAGCGCCCAGTTCCTCAACAAGGTGGCGGCGCTTGGCATTCCCATGGTGGGGGTGGATCCGGCCATGGTGCTCTGCTATCGCGACGAGTATGCCAAGGTGCTGGGGTCGGCTCGCGGCGATTTTCAGGTGTTGTTGCCGCAGGAGTGGCTGCTCTCGCTGCCGGCAGATCAGTTGCCTGCTCGAACCGACAAGACCAAGAGCGGGGAGGGGTGCGAGCCCTGGTATCTGTTTGCCCACTGCACCGAGAAGACCGCCAAGCCCTCCACTCACGGTGACTGGAGCACCCTGTTTGGCCGTTTCGGGGCCAGCTTGCAGCCGGTCTCTGTGGGTTGCTGCGGTATGGCGGGCACCTATGGTCACGATGTCAAACAGGTGGAGAACTCCAAGGGCATTTATGGGTTGAGCTGGGCTGACCCGCTCGCCCGTCTACCCAAAGCGCGCTGTCTGGCGACCGGCTATTCGTGCCGCAGTCAGGTCAAACGGATGGAGGGGGAAAAGCTCAAACATCCATTGCAAGCCCTGCTGGAGCTGCTCTGATGCTGACGTTTCCCAAGCGGTTTCGGGTGCCGAAGGCCTATCGGCATCCGCGTTTCTTGCTATTACCCGCCACTCCCGCTCAGGCGGTGGTGGAGTTTGTCGCCATGTTGCGCGAGCGCGAGCAACTCCATCAGCTGTTTCGCCCGCACGATATCTGGCCCTCGGCCAACTTCAGCCTGAGCCAGCACGAAGGAGATCTGGAGTGGCAGCAGTCGGAGTTTCTGGCCAAGCGCTCCTTTGCCTATGGCCTCTGGAGCCCGGATCGGGAGCCGCAATTTTGGGGCGGGGTTTATCTCTACCCCTCGGTGCTGCCGGAGGTAGCGGTGGAGCTCTTCTTCTGGAAGGTGGCAGAGGCGCCCATCACGGATGAGGAGCTGGAGATTCAGCTGCGCGAGTGGCTCGCCAGGGTGTGGCAGTGGCCAGACCCCCGCTTGCCGGGGCGAGAAGTGCCTTGGTCCGAGTGGCCCGGCGTTACCTACCCCTGGTGATATCCCGCTTGAGGGCATGATTGTGTAACACGCAGCGCCGGGTCGGAGCTGCGTTGTTACCACGTCACCCGGTAACCAACAACTCACATAACCGAACCATTTTGCCGATGGAGGGCGTTTCACTCATATCGGTACGCATTCATCGCTTACATAAGGAGTCTGCTCGCAATGAGTCACGATATTGCGCCCATCTGGCGTAAACCCATGAGTTTGGAGGGGCTCAATGCCACCTCTCGCAACACCCTGATGGCCCATCTCGATATCGTCTACACGGCTTTTGGCGCCGATTGGCTGGAAGCGACCATGCCAGTGGATCACCGTACGCACCAGCCCCTTGGCATGCTCCATGGTGGCGCGTCCGTGGTGCTGGCGGAAACCTTGGGCTCGATTGCCGCCAACATGGCGGTGGGACCAGATAGCTACTGTGTGGGGCTGGAGGTGAATGCCAACCATCTGCGAGCCAAACGGGAAGGGGTGGTGACCGGGCGTTGCACGCCGCTCCATCTGGGAGCAACAACCCAGGTGTGGCAGATTGAAATTCGGGACGAACGTGAGCGTTTATTGTGCACCAGCCGACTGACCATGGCGGTGCTCAAACACAAGCGGGGCAAGGACTCCAGCGAGGAGTGATCTGCAATAACGCACTATGAGTGCAAAATAAGCAAGCCATACTCGTCAGATCCCTCTATAATTGCCAACGTCTTGAGAGGCTTATCACATTTTTCAAGACAGCAGAACAAAGTGGCGCTATAATCGCCGCCTTTTTGCTATTCCGCGGTGTTAGCCGCCTGCCTTAATCTGGAAGAATCTATGTCTGATACCGAACAACTGCCCCTTTTTAGTGAGCTTGGACTGGCCGCGCCTGTATTGAAAGCGCTGCAGGACGTGGGCTATGAGCGCCCGTCACCGATCCAGGCCGCAGCAATTCCCCACCTGATGGCGGGACACGATCTGCTGGGGCAGGCGCAAACCGGTACAGGGAAGACCGCTGCTTTTGCCTTGCCTCTGTTGTCTCGTCTGGAAGCTGGTAACCGCAACACCCAGATCCTGGTGCTGGCGCCTACCCGCGAACTGGCGCTGCAGGTGGCTGAAGCGTGCCAACGCTATGCCCACCACATGCCTGATTTCCACGTGCTGCCCATCTACGGCGGTGCCTCCTACGAAACCCAGACCCGCGCTCTGCGTCGCGGTGCCCAGGTTGTCGTCGGTACTCCGGGCCGCGTGATGGACTTGATCCGTCGCAAGAACCTGGACCTCTCCGGCCTGAAAGCCCTGGTACTGGACGAAGCTGATGAAATGCTGCGTATGGGCTTCATCGACGACGTTGACTGGATCATGGAGCAGTGCCCGAGCACTCGTCAGGTTGCCCTGTTCTCTGCCACCATGCCGGAGCAGATCCGTCGCGTGGCCCAGAAGCACCTGAAGCAGCCCAAAGAGATCAAGATCGCCTCCAAGACTGCTACCGCTACCACTATTCGCCAGCGCTACTGGCAGGTAACCGGTCTGCACAAGCTGGACGCCATGACCCGTCTGCTGGAAGTGGAATCCTACGAAGCCCTGCTGGTGTTCGTGCGTACCAAGAACGCTGCCGAAGAGCTGGCTGGCAAGCTGGCCGCCCGTGGTCACGCCTGTGAAGCGCTGCACGGCGACATCCCGCAGAAACTGCGTGAGCGTACCGTTGACAAGCTGCGTCAGGGCCAGCTGGACATCCTGATCGCCACCGACGTTGTCGCCCGTGGTCTGGACGTTGAGCGCATCACCCACGTAGTGAACTACGACATTCCGTACGACACCGAATCTTACGTTCACCGTATCGGCCGTACCGGTCGTGCCGGTCGTAAAGGCGAAGCCATCCTGTTCGTCGCTCCCCGCGAGCGTCGTATGCTGCGCGCCATCGAGCACGCAACCCGTCAGGCCATCGAGCCGATGAAGATGCCGAGCACCGAGGACATCAACCAGCATCGTCTGGCCAAGTTCAAAGAGCGCATCCGCGAAACCATGATGGGTGAAGAGCTCGAGATCTACCACAACCTGGTAAACGAGCTGATCGAAGAGGATTCTGCCGATCCGCTGGAGCTGGCTGCCGCATTGGCCAAGCTGGTACAGGGTGACCAACCGCTGCTGCTGGATGATTCCATTCCGGATCCGCTGCTGAACGCTGGCAATGATCGTGGTGGCTTCGAGCGCCGTGACTTCAACGACCGTGGCGGTCGTGATTTCGGTGACCGTGGTGATCGTCCTGCCCGTCGCATGCCGTCCCTGGAGCCCCGTCCGCTGAAAGACAACCCGGATGTGGAGATGGAGCGCTATCGTGTAGACGTGGGTGCTCATCACGGCGTCAAGCCGGGCCAGATCGTGGGCGCCATCGCCAACGAAGCGAACATCGAGAGCCGCTTCATCGGCAACATCGACATAGCCGATGACTTCTCCACCGTCGATCTGCCGAAAGGCATGACCGCCGATGTACTGGAAGTGATCAAGAAAGCCCGTGTTTGCCAGCGTCCGCTGCAAATCACCCGCTACACCGAAGTGCCTGCCGGTGGCAACACCAGCAGCCGCCCGCCCCGTGGTGATCGTCCGTTCCGTGGTGACCGTCCTTTCAACAAGGATCGCCGTCCCCAGGGTGACCGTCCGTTCAACAAGAGCGGGGAGCGCCGTGAAGGTGGCTTCAACAAAGATCGCAAATTCGGTGGCAAGCGTCGCGAAAGCTGATTGCTGATCCCGTTATGAAGAAGGCCGCTCATTGAGCGGCCTTTTTTCTGCCTGCGGTTTACCCTGTGTTCTTACTGAACGCCAGATCGGCATAAGCCGTTACATGGGTGAGCGCATGATGGCCACTATTTGATAACTGGATGTCGGGGAAAGAGAGAATACCTTTTCTACTCGACAGGCGGTTGTTACGTGGTCGGGTATCATCCGCCGTTCTGCCATATGTCTGAGCTGGCAGCCGTTTCTTTGTATTGGCAAGCGTTGGGACGTGTGCACTTGGGCGGATGGTTGGATGGGGAGTGACAGCATTGCGCCCGCTGACTCCGGCGGTCGCAAGGGGGGGCGACTAGGTGGCCGCTCAGAGGCTTTGTCTGGCAGGCAGCCATTATTCATATCGAGCGGGGTAATTGGTTGGCATCAATGAAGAAGGCGACCATCTGGTCGCCTTCTTGTTGTGCATTGTGACGTGCGGAGTTCGCAGCCCGAGGGGCTATCAGAGCACCATGGCGGCAATCCAGCCGAAGATCACCAGCGGGATGTTGTAGTGAATAAAGGTGGGCACCACGCTGTCCCAGATATGGTCGTGCTGACCATCTGCGTTGAGGCCGGAGGTGGGCCCCAGAGTCGAGTCGGAGGCCGGTGAACCCGCATCCCCCAGCGCGCCTGCGGTACCGACCAGGGCGATGATCGCCATCGGTGAGAAGCCAAGCTGCAGGCAGAGCGGCACATAGATGGTGGCGATGATGGGCACGGTGGAGAAGGAAGAACCGATCCCCATGGTGATGAGCAGACCCACCAGCAGCATCAGGAAGGCGGCGATGCCTTTGTGCTGGCCGATGCCTGAGGCAACCACCTGAACCAGAGAGTCGACCCCGTGGGTTGCCTTCATCACCGCGGCAAAACCGGCGGCGGAGATCATGATGAAGCCGATCAGCGACATCATCCGCACCCCCTGAGTGAAGGCATCCTGGCTTTCGCGAAACTTGATGACGCCGCCGCAGGTGAAGATGACAAAACCGGCTAGCGCACCCAGTACGATGCTGTTGGTCATCAGTTGCAGCCCCAGCGCTACGCCAATGGCCAGCAGAGCTACCCAGATGTGGGTAAGGTTGAGCTCGACCGCTTCGGGCTCGGCATCCAGGATCTTGGCCAGATCGTACTGGCGCGGTTTGCGATAGCTGATGAATACCGCAATCAGCAGGCCCAGTACCATACCGGCGACCGGAAGGGCCATCGCCAGCGGGATCTGGCTGGTGGTGATGGGCACGCCGTTATCGATCAGGTTCTTGGCCAGAATGTTGTTCAGGAAGATGCCACCAAAGCCGACCGGTAGCACCATGTAGGTGGCGGTCAGACCAAAAGTGATGACACAGGCCACCTGACGACGGTCGATCTGCATCTGCGCCATCACATGGAGGAGGGGCGGGATCAGGATGGGAATAAAGGCGATGTGAACCGGGATCAGGTTCTGGGAGGAGATAGCCACGGCCAGCACGGAAGAGAGCAGCAGGGTTTTGACCCACATGATGCGGGTCGAGCTGGCATCCTTGCCCAGCTGGTTGATCACCTTGCGGGCCAGCAGGTCGGTGATCCCGGAGCGGGAGATGGCAACCGCAAAGGCGCCCAGCATGGCGTAGGAGAGAGCAATCTCGGCGCCACCGCCCAGGCCACCGCTGAAGGTGGTGAGGGTATCGGTTAACGACAGCCCACCGACCAGGCCGCCAGCAATGGCCCCCAGCGCCAGCGAGACCACCACATTGATCCGCAGCAGACTGAGCACCAGCATCAGCCCGACTGCGATAACAACTGGATTCATTTGATTTCCTTATAGTTTGTTATTGCTGTCTGTCATGTGAAGGGGAGTTAGTTTGCGAAAAATGTGACAAATGTCGAGAAAAAAATCAGTCAACCCCCTCATATCGCAGCAGCATGTGGCACAAGGTTGCTCAACATGAGGGTTTGTGACCTGTTTGTCTCCCTGCATCCCGTGCATCCCGTGCATCGCATGCGCAGCGATTGATAGTGACATTGATGGCTATTTCCGGTGCGCCGTGCAATCAAT
Organism: Aeromonas veronii bv. veronii; assembly: GCF_000820225.1. Taxonomy (GTDB): domain Bacteria; phylum Pseudomonadota; class Gammaproteobacteria; order Enterobacterales; family Aeromonadaceae; genus Aeromonas; species Aeromonas veronii. Next base: position 46,874 of record NZ_CDDK01000037.1, on the reverse strand, counting down.
CACGTCCCAAAATAGCGAAGGCTGCCTGTGGCAGCCTTCGTCCGTTTATTCTTGTCCCTCATCGTCGGCAGGGGCATCGGTTGTGTCATCATCCGGATGCGCTGGCGGCCAACCCCCCATGCTCTTCCAGCGGTTAACGATATGACAGAACAGCTCTGTGGTGCGTTCGGTGTCATAGAGGGCAGAGTGCGCCTCTTTATTGTCAAACGGGATGCGTGCGCTCTGGCACGCTTTGGCCAGCACGGTCTGACCCAGCGCCAATCCGGAGAGAGCAGCGGTGTCGAAGGTGGCAAACGGGTGGAACGGATTACGCTTGAGGCCAGCGCGCTCGGCGGCCGCCATCACGAAGCCGTGATCGAAGGTGGCGTTGTGGGCCACTATGATGGCGCGGCCGCAATCCTGCTCCTTCATCCCCTTGCGGATCCCCTTGAAGATCTCGGTCAGTGCCTCTTTTTCGGAGACAGCGCCACGCAACGGGTTGTAGGGGTCGATGCCGGTGAACTCCAGCGCGGCTTTCTCCAGGTTGGCCCCTTCGAAGGGTTCGACATGAAAGTGGAATACCTGATCGGGAACGAGCCAGCCCTGCTCATCCATTTTCAGGGTGTAAGCCGCGATTTCGAGCAGGGCATCGGTCTTGGCGTTGAACCCGGCTGTTTCAACATCGATGACGACGGGGTAAAAACCACGGAAACGGCCCTTGAGGGTATGAACTGCGTCGGTCATGGGATCTCGGTCGGGATAAAATGAGGCGGCATTATGGCAAAAAAGTGCTGGCTTGTCCTCCCATCCCACGCAGGATGCGGCGCCAAGATGGCGCAGGATTCAATATCTGTGCAGCCACCAGCGGGCGGCAATCAGCGCCGTGAGCGACCCCAGCAGGGCGCTGGCCAGCACATCCACCGGCCAGTGCATCCCCATTACCATGCGCGACAGACCAATTCCCAATGCCCACAGTGGCAGCAGCCAGACGCCCGTGGGGGCACGGGCCAGCCAGATAAGGCCAAAGAACTGGGCCAGGCTGATGGCGGCGATACTGTGGCCGGAGGGGAAGGCGTAGTTCACCTCGGCCTGCCAGTGGTGGCCGAGCCACTCTGGCAGGGCCAGCAACTGGCTGGCGGCGTGAACCTGTTCACTGCGCACATCGACGCTACTGGCGTAGAAGTGCTTGATGGCCGGGATCAGCGCCAGACTCTCCAGCCAGAGCAGATAGGGTCTGGGCTCTTCGGTCAGGTGCTTGATCAGGCTCTTGAGCCCCCAGTCGCTGGCAAGCAGGGCCGCCAGTGCACACCCCAGCGCAATGAAAGAGGCCCACTCCAGTCTCAGTTTGTAGCGAGTCAGCAGCAGCAAGAGGGCGCCACTGACCCCGATCCCGGGAAGATCGACCATGCGGGTGAGGGCGTATGACCACCATAACCAACCTGATTGCAGGGAGCCGGTCAGAAAAGGCTGCCAGGGCAGGGTGGCGAGCAGTAACAGGGGCAGGATCAACAGGGCAGTGAAGCCAAGCACCTGGCTGCGGGTGAGTGAGGCGGTTGACGTTGGGAGCGACGAAGCGTGTGGCGGCATGGTGGGTATGGGCGATCGCGAAAAAGAGGGGCATTGTGCCACCGTGATATGCCCGGACAAAGCCGAGCAGCACGTTTGTTACCTCTGCTTACACATTTGTGGCGACATCCTCTGTTTGAGCGGGCGGATGGAGCGGCTGCCGCGCAATGTGGTCCCGTTTCGCGCCGGATTGCATCACAGGCTGAAATCTCGGGCGGCTTTGCGCTAGAATGGCGCCCCCGTGGCGGTTGTGACCAAAGAGAGCCCGATGAAGATAGTCGTTGATGAGAATATGCCCCATGCCGTGGAGCTGTTTGCCGAATTTGGCGAGGTGATCCCCTTGCCCGGACGGCAGATGCAGGCCTGCGATCTGCTCGATGCCGATGTGCTGCTGGTGCGTTCGGTCACCCGCGTCAACGGCGATTTGCTGGCGACCAGCCCCAAACTCGGGTTTGTCGGCACCGCCACCATAGGTACAGACCATGTGGACAAGGCGTTGCTGGCAAGCCGCAATATTCCCTTCTTCAGCGCTCCCGGTTGCAACAAGTATTCGGTGGGGGATTATGTGCTCTCCGCTTTGCTGGTGCTAGCGGAGCGCTATGAACTCGACCTCTCGGCCATGACTTTGGCGGTGATTGGCGCGGGCAATACCGGCGAGTGCGTGGCTGGCAAGGCCCAAGCACTCGGCATGCGGGTGCTGCGCTGCGATCCACCCAAGGCGCGTAATACCCCCGATGCGGGCTTTGTCGATTATCAGACCGCTCTTGGTGCCGATATCGTCAGTTTCCACGTGCCCATCACCCGTGAAGGGCTGGATGCCACCTACCATCTGCTCGATGCCGAACAGATTGCCGCGCGCCCTGCCGGACAGATCCTGATCAACGCATCCCGTGGCGAGGTGTGGGATAACCGGGCCCTGCTGGCGCGCCAGTTGAGCGATAAGCCGTTGCGACTGGTGATGGATGTGTGGGAGAACGAGCCCGAGCCACTGGCAGCGCTGGTGCCCCATACCGAGATTGCCACCCCCCATATCGCCGGTTACAGCCTGGAGGGGAAGGCGCGCGGTACCTGGATGCTCTATCAGGCGCTCTGCCAGCAGCTGGGACGCCAGCCTCGTCAGGATTTGAGTCAGCTCCTGCCTGCCCCCGATGTGCAGGCGGTGGTGCCGGGCCGCGCACCGGATCAGGCGTTGATCAAGCAGCTGGTGCATCTGGTTTATGACGTGCGTCGCGATGATGCCCGCTTCCGGACCCGACTCGGCTTGCCCGGCAGCTTTGACGAGCAGCGCAAACACTACCCCGAGCGCCGTGAACTATCCTCCCTGCAGGTTGAGGGGGCGTTTGCCGACCAGGCGCTGGGCGAGCTGGGATTTGCGCTGTCACGCCCCTGAATCGGGGCCTAGGAGTTGGAAGATAACCGGAAGGGGTGAGCCTTACTGGCTACCTCGCCCCCATTTTTTACTGAGCAGGCTCAGATGCTACTGCGCCGGCTCAGCCATATCTGGCAGCGTCATCTCGCAGCGCGGGAGCCTGCCGACCATGGCGCCACCCGGCGCCATTGCAGCATTATCAGAGGAGAACAGAATGAGCCAGCAGTTTAACGTAGCGGTATTGGGTGCCAGCGGCGCCGTGGGTCAGGCGATGATCGAGATCCTGGAAGAGCGCGAATTTCCGGTAGCGACCCTCTATCCGCTGGCTTCCAGCCGCAGTGCCGGTGATACCGTGCGCTTTGGCGGCAAGAACTTCGATATCCTCGATGTGGAGGAGTTTGACTGGAGCCAGGTACAGATCGCACTCTTCTCCGCCGGTGCCGAGGTCTCTGCCAAGTGGGCGCCGATTGCTGCCGAACACGGCTGCATCGTCATCGACAACACCTCCTGCTTCCGTTACGACGAAGATATCCCGCTGGTGATCCCGGAAGTGAACCCGGATGCGCTGGCCGATTTTCGCAATCGCAACATCATCGCCAACCCCAACTGCTCCACCATCCAGATGCTGGTGGCCCTGAAGCCGCTGCACGACGAAGTGGGCATTGCCCGCATCAACGTGGCCACCTATCAATCCGTGTCAGGCTCCGGCAAAGAGGGGGTCAGCGAGTTGGCGGGTCAGACCGCTCATCTGCTCAACGGTCGTCCGGTGGAACCGACCCTCTATCCGCAACAGATCGCCTTTAACCTGATCCCGCAGATCGACAGCTTCACTGACAACGGCTACACCCGTGAAGAGATGAAGATGGTATGGGAAACCCAGAAGATCCTCGGCGATGCCAGCATTGCCGTGAACCCCACCTGCGTGCGGGTGCCGGTCTTCTACGGCCACGCCGAGGCGGTACACGTCGAACTGCACCAGCCGCTCGATGCCGAACAGGTCAAGGATCTGCTGCGCAATGCGCCGGGTGTGACCCTGTTTGATGACGAAGGGGACTATCCGACCCCGGTGCGTGACGCAACCGGCAAGGATGAGGTGCTGGTGGGTCGGGTGCGCCAGGATATTTCTCATCCAAGTGGTATCAATATGTGGATCGTGGCCGATAACGTTCGTAAGGGCGCGGCAACCAACAGTGTACAGATTGCCGAGCTGCTGGTTCGCGACTATCTGTAAGGCTGGTCAGATGCCACAGATGCGCAGCAGGGAGTGCTGCGCATCCGGCCTGTGATCAAACCGGGGTGTGACCCATGCCGCACTCCGTCACTTCAAGATTCTGTTGCGATATCAACTGATTAAGTTTTTTCCTACACTCAGGGTCAAGTTGGGTGCTAAATGTGTCGGACTGCTGGCTTGCCAGGCGAGCCTGATTTATATTGAACCGACTGTTTTGGGGTAACTATCCAGATTTTTCAATGTGATAGGGCCGTCATACGAAGGAACGAATATGGGACATTCCCGCATAACATTGGCAACGCTACTCGCATTGGGTCTGCTGGGCACCGTCCAGGCTGAAGACTCGGCGCGGGAGCCTTTTTTTGTCGAGCTAAAAGGCCCTGACGAACCCGCACCTCCCGCCGTCAATTCCCAGCCGCTGGCGCAGCCGGTCGCCAGACCCGCCGCACAACCGGTGCGTACAACCGCCCAGCCGGTGGTGCGTCAGGTCACTGCCAATGCCGGTAGCTATGGCCCTGTTCGTCCGACCGATACCCTATGGAGCCTAGCGAGCAAATATCGCCCCTCCAATCGGGTCAGCGTCTACCAGACCATGGTGGCGATTTACGAGAAAAACCCCCGCAGTTTTGCCGATGGCAATATCAACCACATTCTGGTGGGATCCCGCATTCTGCTGCCGACCGCGGCCGAGGCGAGCGTCATCACTGATGCACAGGCCCGCGCCAAGTTCCGCAGCGACAACGCCAGCTGGAAGGGGTTAAGCCCCAAATATCTGGCTGACAAGCAGGCCCATACCGCCAAGCCGGCTGCCGCCAAACCCGCGAAGGTGGAAGCCGCCAAGACCGAGCCGGTGAAGGCTGCGCCTGCGCCGCTGCCAGTGGCGAAAGCCGCCCCCATTCCCGCCCCGGTGGTGGCACCGCAACCGGCTGCTGAAACCAAAGAAGTGGCCAAGGTGAGCGAGCCTGCGCCGAAAGAGGCGGTAGCACCTGCTCCTAGCGCTGCAGAAGGCACCACCCCGGCGCCTCTGCCTTCCGATCTGGATAAACCGGTGGGCAAACCGGCTACCGAGATGGCGCTGGCACTGGAAGATGCCAATGCCCAGCTCGGCCAGGTGACCGAGATGAATCATAGGCTCAAGCTGCGTCTGCAATCCCTGACCGAAGAGGTGGAGACCCTCAAGGCCCAGCTGCAGGATCAGACGGCGCTGCAAAAAGAGATTGCCGAGCTGAAGGCCCAACCGGTCCCGCCGGTGGCAGCCGAGCCTGAGCCTGAGAAAAACTGGTTGATGGATCTGCTCTCCTCACCGCTCAACCTCGCCATGATCATTCTGCTGCCGGTGCTGCTGGTATTGGCGCTGGTGACCCTGTGGCTGCGTGCCCGTGCCCGCCGCGAACTGGAAGAGCAGGAGAAGAGCCTCTCCGAATCCACCGCCATGATGATGGATCAGGAGCAGAGCGAGTTTGATGATCTGCTGAGCGTCGATGTGACCGACAACGAGCCGGTGCGCCCGGTGCCGGATCTCAACACCCCGGATGGCTTTATGCCGATGGAGCCTGACGAGCCGGCCGCTAAGTCTGATGTCGATCTGGTGTTCAGCGACGAGGGCGAGATGGAGCTGCAGGGCTTTGAGCCCGAGCGGATGGCGACCCAGCCAGCCAGTCGCGACCCGGACCTGGTGCCGGATCTCGATCTCTCGCTGGATGAGCCCATCGCGCTTGCCAACGAGCCCGCCATGGATCTGGCCAGCGAGTTCAACCCCAAGCCCAAGGCCGCTGACGAGATCATGAGCGAAGAGGAGCTGCAGGCAGCCCTGTTCGCCGAGCTGGATGCGGATCTCTCCGCCGACCTCGAGCCCGATTTGAGCTCCATCGACGAAGTCGGCGCCGCTGACGACGATCTGGCGAGCTTCGATCTCGGTGATTTCGACAGTGCCCTCGACGAGTCCGCCACAGGGAAAGATGACAACGCCATTGATCTCAGTGCCGCGGAGGACACCGACGAGAGTGCGGATGCCATGCTGGCCGAGCTCGGTCTTGAGCCTGTCAAGGCGAAGGAAGCCGAGCTGGATCTGGAGTGGGACCCCAACGAGCTGGCGCTCTCCGATTTTGAAGACGCGTTCGCCGAGGTGGAATCTCATCCGGCCGATGTGCAGCCCCGTGAGCAAGCGCAGGAGAGCGGCTACGTCGAGATCGACAAGCTGCTGGCCGAGGCCGATGCCAGCACCACTGAGCAGGAGCCTTATCAGGGCTTCTCGCTGGATGTGGGGCTCGATGGCTTTCCCGAGGTGCTGCCGGAATCCACCGGGTTTGATGTGGATGCCGACGACGGCGGTGTGGGTGCCAAGCTGGATCTGGCCCGTGCCTACCTCGAAATTGATGACAAGGATAGTGCCCGCGAGCTGCTGCAAGAGGCGGCAGAGCAGGGCAGTGATCACCAGCGCGCCGAAGCCGAGAAGTTGCTCAAGCGGTTGGGCTAAAGCATCTCCCATCACGGGGTCAGCAAAACGGGGGCAGCCAGCAGGCTGCCCCCTTATTTTGGCGATTTGCGATGGGGGGATCATGGCCGCGCAGGCTGACCATCCAGGCCAATTGCGGCGTGTGGTGGGACTTTTCAGGCTGAGCGCGTATAATCCGCCCCGTTTCTTTCACTGCGTTTTCACAACAAGACAAGTTTATCCATGCGAATTGCCCTAGGTATTGAATATGACGGCAGCCGGTATTTCGGCTGGCAGCGTCAGCGTGAAGTGATCAGCGTGCAGGCTGAACTGGAGACGGCGCTGAGCCGGATTGCCAACCACCCTGTCTCCATCCAGTGTGCCGGGCGCACCGATGCCGGTGTCCATGCGACCGGTCAGGTGATCCACTTCGATACCGAGGCGAACCGTGCCGAAGGGGCCTGGACCCTGGGGCTCAATTCCAACCTGCCGCCGGATATCGCCGTGCGCTGGGTCAAGCAGGTGGACGAGAGCTTCCACGCCCGCTTCAGTGCTACCGCCCGTCGCTACCGCTATGTCATCTACAACCACAACTACCGGCCGGCGATCCTCGGCAGTGGCGTCAGCCACTACCACGAGACCATCAATGCCGAGTTGATGCATCAGGCGGGCCAGAGCCTGCTGGGGGAGCACGACTTCAGCACCTTCCGTGCCGTCGCCTGCCAATCCAACACCCCGTGGCGCAATGTGACCCATCTGTGTGTCAGCCGTCAGGGGCCCTATATCGTGCTGGATATTCGCGCCAACGCCTTCCTGCACCACATGGTGCGCAATATCACCGGCTCCCTGCTGCTGGTGGGGCAGGGGCTCAAACCGGTGGAGTGGATTGCCGAGGTGCTGGCTGCCAAGGATCGCAATCTGGCCGGGCCGACCGCCAAGGCCGGTGGCCTCTATCTGGTCGACGTGGATTACCCGGCCGAGTTTGCTCTGCCGCAGTTGCCGCTTGGCCCGCTGTGGCTGCCGGACTCGGCACCGGGTACGACCAGTTTTTAGTAACTGCGCCCGAAAAATTGTGGTTTAATGACCCGTCATTTGTTGCCATCGAGCTATTAAGTCATTGAACAATCTAGGCTCGATGCGTTTTGTCAGGCACAAAAGCATTAAGGAATTCCATGAGCTGGCTTGAGAAGATTCTTCCCAAGAGCAAGATCACTGCGCCCCGTCGTCACAACATTCCGGAAGGGGTGTGGACCAAGTGCAGTGCTTGTGAACAGGTGCTCTACCGGGCAGAGTTGGAGCGCAACCTCGAAGTGTGCCCCAAGTGTGATCATCATATGCGCATCAGCGCCCGCGCCCGTCTCGAGAGCTTCCTCGATGAGCAGGGTCGTACCGAGATCGGTGCCGAGCTGGAGCCGCAGGATGTACTGAAATTCAAGGATTCCAAGCGCTACAAGGATCGTTTGTCTGCCGCTCAGAAAGAGACGGCGGAGAAAGATGCGCTGGTGGTGATGAAAGGGATCCTCAAAGGGGTACCGGTTGTCGCCTGTTCGTTCGAATTCTCCTTCATGGGTGGCTCCATGGCCTCCGTGGTCGGTGCCCGCTTCGTGCGTGCCGTCGAGGAGTGCATCAAGGAAGGCCGTGGCCTGGTCTGCTTCTCCGCCTCTGGTGGTGCTCGCATGCAGGAAGCGCTGTTCTCCCTGATGCAGATGGCCAAGACCAGTGCAGCGCTGGACCGACTCACCAAGGCGGGCCTGCCCTATATCTCCGTGCTGACCGACCCCACCATGGGTGGCGTCTCTGCCAGTCTGGCGATGCTGGGTGACATCAACGTGGGCGAGCCCAAGGCGCTGATCGGCTTTGCCGGCCCGCGCGTTATCGAGCAGACCGTGCGCGAGAAACTGCCGGAAGGCTTCCAGCGCTCCGAGTTCCTGCTGGAAAAGGGTGCCATCGATATCATCATCGATCGCCGTGAAATGCGTAACCGTCTGGCCAGCCTGCTCGCCAAAATGCTGAATACTCACGTCATCGAAGAGTGAAGATGAGTTCAAACATGCAACAATCCCAAAGCCGGTCGCTTGTCGACTGGCTTTCTTATTTGGAGCAGATCCATCCGGTCAATATCGACATGGGGCTGGATCGGGTCGGTGCTGTCGCCCGGCGCATGGGTCTCACCCAGCTGCCGTTCAAGGTGATCACGGTGGCGGGCACCAACGGCAAGGGCTCCAGCTGTGCCATGGCGGCCAGCATTCTGATGGCCGCAGGCTACAAGGTCGGCGTCTACTCCTCGCCCCATCTGCTGCGCTTTACCGAGCGGGTACGGGTCAACGGGCAAGAGCTGTCCGACAGCGATCACTGCGCCGCTTTTGCCGAAGTGGAAGCGGCGCGTGGCGAGATAGCGCTCACCTTCTTCGAGTTCGCCACCCTGGCTGGCTTGTGGCTCTTCTGCCGCGCCGCCCCCGATGTACTGCTGCTGGAAGTGGGACTGGGTGGTCGGCTCGACGCCACCAACGTGGTGGAGTCCGATGTGGCGATGATCACCTCCATTGCCCTCGATCACTGCGACTGGCTGGGTGATACCCGCGAAGCTGTGGCGGTGGAGAAGGCGGGGGTCTATCGCGCCGGTAAACCCGCCATCAGTGGCGAGCCCAATCCGCCTGCGACTATCGCGAGCGAAGCGGCGCGTCTTGGCGCCAACCTGCGTCAGGTCGGTATCGATTTTCGTGGCGATGAGCACAAGAGCGGTTGGGATTATCACGGCCTCAACCAGTGGCGGGATCTGCCAAAACCGGCGCTACCGCTGATGAACGCGGTGACCGTGCTGGCGGCGCTGGAATCCCTCGGCTTGCCGCTGCCGGAGTCCGCCATTCGTGACGGGCTTGCCAATGCCCGGCTGGCTGGCCGGATGCAGCAGCTGCAAAGTGCGCCGCTGGTGATCGTCGATGTGGCCCATAACCCCCATTCGGCGGCCTATCTGGCCGCGCAATTGCGCAAGATGCCCTGCACGGGTGTGCGCCGCGCCGTGGTCGGCATGCTCAAAGACAAGGACATGGCGGGATCCCTTGCCGAACTCGATGGCCTGATTGGCGAGTGGTATCTGGCCAGTCTCACCGGCCCGCGCGCCGCCACCGCAACGCAACTGGCTGCGGCGTTGGGGGAGGGCAAGGGGCCAGCCAGAGAGTTTGATGATGTCAGCGCCGCTTATCAGGCAGCGTTGGCCGCATCGAGTCCGGACGATATGGTCATTGTGTTTGGTTCGTTTTACACTGTCGCCGACATTCTGGCGGGTGTCGCCGTCTAGGCCACACTCCGGCCCCCCGGCCTTCGGGCGGGGAGCCAAATCGCATATTGAGTTACGTAAAGGTAGGATTCAACTTGGCCTCGAAGTTTCAAAACCGTCTGGTGGGCACCGTCATCCTGGTGGCCCTGGTTGTTATTTTCCTGCCGGACTTGCTGGATGGTCACAAGCTGGCACAAAAGGAGGAGGCCTTTGCCAAGATCCCGCTGCGCCCCGAGCTGGAGCCCGCCAAGCCCGCGCTGCAGGTCTCGGCAGCCAGCAGTCTGCCCGCCGATCATCTGGCCAGCCAGCAACAGGCCTCTGCGGCCCAGCAGTGGCAAGTGGAAGAGGTGGCTGACCCCATGACCCTCGCCGGTCAGGGCAACGGTGCGCAGCCGGCGACAACCCCTGCCGCACCGGCGCCGGTTCAGCCGCAACAGAATGCCCAACCCAAGCCACAGCCCAAGCCGGAAGTGGTGGCCAAAAAGCCGGTCGAACCGCCCAAGCCTGCACCCAAGCCGACGCCAGCCAAACCGGTTGAAGTGGCCAAAGCGCCCGCACCGGCCAAGCCGCAGGCGGGTCAGATCAAGTCCCTCGACGATCTGATTGAAAGCAAAATGACCCAACCGACCACCCCCGCGCCTGCTGCGGCACCGGCACAGGGTAGCTGGATCCTTCAGCTTGGCGCCTTCAAGAACGTCGACAGCGTCAACGCGCTGGTGAGCAAGCTGCGGGCGGCGGGCTACTCTGCCCACACCTCGCCGCGCACACCGGTGCAGGGTCAGCTCAACCGGGTCTTTATCGGACCGGATGTCTCCAAGGCCAAACTGCAGGGGATGCAGGGGCGGATCTCCCAGATGACCGGCCTCAGTGGCTCGGTGGTCTCTTACAATCCGTGACGGCTTGCCGTTGGCAATGGCCCTCTGAAACAAACACCGCGCCCCGTGCGCGGTGTTTTTTTATCTGGCCGTCGTGATTTTTAAGGACGGCGTCGTATAGGTCACCCCCCGGTTGGGATTTTCGGGCAGTTGGGGTAGTCTGAGCCCTTCTGCTACTCACAGGAGTTCAAGATGATCCTCTCAACGACCCCCACGCTGGAAGGCAAAGCCATTCGTGAATACCGCGGCATCGTGGTAGGCGAAGCCATTCTCGGCGCCAACATTTTCAAGGATCTCTTCGCCGGGATCCGCGACATCATCGGCGGTCGCTCCGGCGCCTATGAAAAAGAGCTGGCCCGTGCCCGCGAGATCGCTTTCGACGAGCTGAAAGAGCGCGCAGCGGCCCTTGGCGCCAATGCGGTGGTCGGCATCGATATCGACTACGAAGTGGTGGGGCAAAACGGCAGCATGCTGATGGTCAGTATCAGTGGCACCGCCGTGGTGGTCTGATCGGGCACCCGCCTCTGAATGGGCAATGAGCCGATAACTGGGTTATCGGCTTTTTTATTGCCTGTCTGATACGTGGCGGCTGGCGGGGTTGTCACTCAATCTATTGATTTTAAATATTTATATTTATTAATAATTCCACTGACCGGTTTTATTTTTTTTAACTGGGTAGCCCGAGAGGGTCAAGCTAGAGTGCCGCCATCAGGAACGACACCGCTCACGGACGAGGTTCTCTTCTCTTGAAGGCGTATCACTATGAATCAAAAACCTGCTCTGCTGACCCTTGTCATGTTGGCCATGACCGCCCATGCCGGCAGTGCCCTCGCAGCGCTGCCCAACTTCAGCGCCACTTGTCCCACCGATATTCGGGTCAAGTCGCAAGGGGGCAACGTCTTTATCAATGGCAAGAAGGCGACCCTGAAAACGCTGGCGCCCGCCGCCTATTCGGCCACAAACGGCAAGGTGGTCATTGGGATCACCTTCGATCTGCCCGCCAGCGAACCCACCCTGGATTACGTCATCAAACATGATCGCCGGGCCCACGGCTTTTGCACCGTGCACGCCTGGTCGGCGGGCAAGGCAGCCGCACTGCCGATGGCCAAAGGGGACTCGCCCTATCAGGGCAAGTGGATCGCCAAAAATAGCGAGACCGGCGCCACGGTGGCCAATATTCAGGTGGATGGCAAGGAGCAGGTGTGGGTCAACGGAGTCAAGGTGAAGGCCAAGCGGGCCGATGGCGCGCTGCAGTTTCGTCAGGGAACCATCCTCTACACCTTGCAGGGGGATCCGCGTATTCGCGATGAGAGCGACTGGAATGACAGCGATGTTCAGAATACCGGCCCCATCCGGCTCGAGTAACAGACACGCCGTGCCACGGCTTGGTCATTGATGCAAAAAACAGAGAGCGGCCATGCCGCTCTCTGTTTTGTTGTCTCTATTGGGTGATAGCCGTGCGGGGTTAGATGCCGTGGATGGCGTTGGCTTCCCCATACCAGTCCAGCTTGTCGGCCAGAGTGACCACCGAGCCGATGATGATGAGACTCGGGCTCTTCACCTGACGAGCCAGTTCGGCCAACTGCTGCAGCTCGCCGCGCACCACCCGCTGGCTGAGCTGGGTGCCTTGCTCCACCAGCGCCACCGGGGTGTGGCCGGGCATGCCGTGGGTTTGCAGCGCATCCTGAATGCGGGCGGCGTGGGCCAGCCCCATGTAGAACACCAGGGTCTGGCGTGGGGCCGCCAGCGCCGACCACTCCTGGGCGATATTGCCCTCCTTGTCATGCCCGGTGATGAACTGCACCCGTTGGGCGTGATCGCGGTGGGTGAGGGGAATGCCGCTGTAGGCAGCGCAGCCTGAGGCTGCCGTAATGCCCGGTACCACCGAGAAGGGGATGCCCGCCTCGGCCAGGGTTTCCAGCTCCTCGCCACCCCGGCCAAAGATAAAGGGATCGCCCCCCTTGAGTCGCACCACCTGTTTGCCGAGGCGAGCCTGCTCCAGCAACAGCTGGTTGATCGCCTGCTGGGGCACACAGTGGCGGCCCGCCTCCTTGCCGACAAAGATCCGCTCGGCATCCCGGCGAACAAGTGCCAGCACCGCCTGCGACACCAGCCGGTCATAGACCACCACATCCGCCTGTTGCAGCTGCTGCAGACCGCTTAGGGTAAGCAGCCCCGCATCGCCGGGGCCTGCTCCCACCAGGGTTACGCTTCCCTTGCTCTGCGGTTGCTCATCGAGTAGCTCGGCGACGCTCTGCTCGGCGGCCTGTTGTTGGCCGCGCGCCAGCTGGCATGCCAGTCGCTCATGGCTAAAGAGCCGCTCCCAGAAGCGGCGGCGGGCCAGCTTGTCCGGAATGAGTTTGACCTGCTCGCGCAGCTTGCCCGCCAGCGCCGCGAGTTGGCCGAGGTGTTGCGGTAGCAACGCTTCAAGTTTTTCCCGCAGCTGGCGGCTTAGAACCGGCGCCGCGCCTGCGCTGGAGATGGCCACCATCAGCGGCGAGCGGTCGATGATCGCGGGCATGATGGCGCTGCAGTGGGCCGGAGAGTCCACCACATTGCAGAAGATCTGGCGCAGGTTCGCCTCATGAAAGACCTGATGGTTGACCTCTGGCTGGTTGGTGGCGGCGATCACCAGCCACTTGCCATCGAGCAGTTCGGGATGAAAATCGGCGGCGCAGACGGTCAGGCGACCCTGCTCGGCCCAGCTCATCAGCTGGGGTTCCAGATGGGGGGCATTGATGGTGATCTTCGCCTTGGCATCGAGTAGCAGGCGCGCCTTGCGCACCGCCACCTCACCGCCGCCGACGATCAGGACCGGCTTGTTTTGCAGCTGACAGAAGAGAGGGAGAAAGTCCATAACAGGCTCCGGATGCTGGCCCGCTCGCAATGCCGCGCCGGGCGAGATAGCAGGGCGCGCCGTGACGCACCCCGGATGGTCGGGGGAAAGATCCCCCGACGGGAATAAAAAAGGGGAAGGGTGATCTACGCCCGGGCCAACGACAGATCCCCACCGGTGTCGGCCATTTGATCACGCTTCCCCAAACGAGGTTTTTCCTATTGCACCGCTTTGACGTGCATGTTGGCGACGTACTGATCTTCGGCCCAGAAGATGCGGTCAGCGACCATGGCTTCCGGGTTGAGGGTGACGCCGCGCAGCACCCGCTCCTTGAACTTGTGATAACCGGCCCGGTCGATAAGGTGACCCATGTGCAGGTAGATGGGCTTGCCATCCAGCATCTCGGCCTCGAACTCGAACAGGTTCTTGATCACCGCATGAAGCACCTCTTCGGTCACCCAGTTGAGGAATAGCTTGCCAGTGCGGGGGGTCTTCTTGCTGGTGCGCCCCCCCAGCTTGACCATGTAGAGCTGCTTGGGATCCCGCTGCCAGGCCAGTGTCGGGCAGGCCAGCACGCACTCGCCACAGCCGATACACTTGCTCTCCTCTTTGACCGCCTTGCCATGCTTGATGGCGAGGCAATCCACCGCGTGGTGGTTACATGCCTTGACACAGGCGCCGCAGCCGATGCAGCGCTCGGCATTGAAGTGGATTTTGGCGATGCCGAGGATACCGAAGTCGGCCATGTTGGCCTTGGCGCAGTCGTTGGGGCAGCCGGCGATCACCATTTTGAGGTGATAGGGGTTGGGGTAGAGGTGTTTCTCCATCCGCTGGGCCAGCCCGGTGCAGTCGATATTGCCCTTCTGGCAGATGGTGTTGCCCTGACAGGCGACGATATTGCGCCCGCCGATGGTCTGGTAACCGGCTGTGGTGTCCTCTACCTCGATGCCGCAGGTCTCCACCTCGATCTCCTTGATAAAGGGTTCGAGGGCGGCGTTGACCTTGTCCATGTCCTGATACTTGATGCCGGGCATCGCCAGCTTCTGGCGGGTGGTGAGGTGGATCAGGCCGTTGCCATACTGTTCGGCGATCTGCTGGGCCACTGCCAGCAGGTGGGCGGGCATGATCCCGCCTGGAATGCGTACGCTGATCATCGCTTCGCCGCGCACCTTGGAGAGGCGGTATTCGTTCTTGGCGCGGGCCTTGATGATGTCGATATCGAGACTCATGGTGTTCTCCCTCAGTCGATCAGATGCTGGGCCTGGTCAAAACGAAAGACCGGTCCATCCACGCAGATATAGGTGTCGCCCATCCGGCAGTGGCCACACTTGCCCACGGCGCAGGCCATGCGGCGTTCGTAGTCGACCCAGATGCGATCCTTGGGGATGCCCCGCTCGAGGAAGGCGTGCACCACGAAGCGGATCATGATGGGGGGGCCGACCACGATCACCTGGATATCCTCCTTGTCAGCGAGATCCAGCTGGTCGATGTAGTCGGTGACCCGGCCAATGCGAAACTGCTCGCTCTCCTTGCCCTCGTCCAGGGTGACGATGAGGTTCTGCTGCTCGGCCCAGAGCGGCATCTCGTGGCGATAGAGCACCGCCTGCTCGTTCTTGAAGCCGAGGATCATGTCGAGGGATTTCACCTCTTCCGGATGTTTGCTGAAGCGGCGCAGCAGCCCCTTGACCGGCGCGACGCCGGTACCGCCCGCCACCACGATGAGGTGCTGGTTGCGGTAGGTCTCCAGCGGATAGCCGTTGCCGTGGACGCCGCGCATCCACAGCTTGTCGCCCACATCGAGGGCAAACAGCGCATCGGTTACCTTGCCGACCTTGCGGATCAACAGATCCACATAGCCATCGCCATAGTCGGAGACCGAGATGGGCGCTTCGCCAACGGTGGGCAGGGAGATCTCCACAAACTGGCCGTAGTGGACATCAAAGTCGCGGGAGACCCGAAAGTTCCACTCCAGCTCGGTGTGACGCTCGATGGCCAGAATGGTGTAGGCCTTGGGCAGCAGGCGATTTTCGACCACGTCCTGCTGCGGTTCTGCTGTTGCGGTTTGCTGGCACTGGCACATATCAGTTCGCCCCCTGCGCGTTGTCGGCTGCGATGGTCTGTTCGACCACATCGGTCATCTTGTTGATGATGTTGCTAAAGGAGATGTAGTGAGGGCAGCGATCGTCGCAGCGGCCACAGCCGACGCACATGTGCTCCTCCCCCTGACGGGCCTTGTAGTCGTTGACCTTGTGCAGGGCGCGATAACGCAGGCGCTCGCCATGTTTGGCGCGAAAACCGTGGCCACCGGCCATGTCGCTAAAGCCATCCACCATGCAGCTGGCCCACTGGCGACGGCGCTCACCCTGCTTGGGGTTCTCTGCATAAGTGAGGTCGTGCACGCTGTAGCAGCTGCAGGTCGGGCAGGAGGTGGTACAGCGGCCGCAGCCGATGCAGCGGCTGTCGTACTCGGCCCAGACCGGATGGGCGGTGAGGATCTGGCGGATCCGCTGGGGGTCGTTACAGACGCTGTCCGGGGTGCGAACCTTGACCGGGTTGCTCTGGACAAATTCCGGGGTGAAGTCGTCGGATTCACCCAGTTCGGCAAAGTAGCCGAGCAGCTCGGGATCCTTCACCTCGATACGGGCACCCTCATCGCTCAGACGAATGGCGGCGGCGTAGTCCTGGGTCTTGTTGCTGCCCATGGAGACGCAGAAGCAGTTCTCGAAGCTCTCGCGGCACTCCAGCAGCACCAGCTTGAGCTTGCTGCGCAGCCGGGCGTAGTAGACGTCGCTGTTCTGGCCATTTTTCAGGTAGACCTGATCCAGCCTGCGCAGAGCGTGGATATCACAGCTGCGCAAGAACAGCAGGGTGGGCTTGGCCTCCACCTTTGATTCGCGCAGCTCCAGATTGTCGAAGTGGAACAGGGTCTGGGTGATGGGGAGCACCACCTCTTTCGGGGAGAAGTGGGACTTCTCCTGCCACACCAGATCGGCCGGATGGCGGATGCTGTGGTAGGTGACGTTGTCGGTGTCGGAGAAGCGGCCGCCCCGATATTCGGCCGCGGGCGCCATGATCCGGTAATCGGGCAGCAGCCGCTCGAACAGCTGCGCCAGCGCGGGATGGGTGAGAAGAAACGACATAAATAAACACCTTGTATGAGGGTGAGATGCCCTGGCATAGGGATGAGGAGCGGGCCGGGTCTGGGTGTCTGGCACCGGTTCTGGCCGCGCTTGCCTCGCCACGGTCTGTTTTTATGACTCATGTTGCTCAACTGACCCGATTGTTATTGTGTTGGCGGCGCGTGCGTCGCGGCAGGTCGGGTCATGCCTGTAAAACCCTTATCAATTGAGCAGGGCGGCCTGATAGCCTGCGCACTTGCCCATCACGTATCCCATCTCCAGCTTGTTGATATCGCGGGTAAAACGGGAAACGGGGAAGTAGTCGGCCGGGGCGATCACCTCGATCTGGCAGTCCTCCGGCGGATTGGCGATAAAATCGAGCGCCTCGTTGTAGCTGCGATCCCGCTGCTCCAGCGCCTGTGCCAGCGCGGGGCGGGTCTTGAGCAGGGTGCGGATCATCCAGGGGAAGGGCATCGGCTTGAGCCGGTAGCCAAGGGGCTCGGAGAGGATCACCGTCAGGTGACGGGCACCGCGGCGGTAGGCCTCGATCACCGGGATGGAGTCGGCCACCCCCCCATCTGTCATCGGTACCCCGTGCACCTCCGGGTATTCGTGGGAGGCGAGGGGAATGGCGCAGCTGGCGGGCAGCACCTCGTTCATGTTCTCCGGCTTGACCCGGATGTACTCCGCCTTGCCGGTCAGGGTATTGGTCACCACCGCATAGAAGGGGATGCCGGTCTCCCGGTAGGCGTGAATGTCGAGGGGATACTTGCGGCAGCTGGTGTTCCACAGCCAGTGGATATCCACCAGATTACCCCCCTTGGCAAAGCGCAGGGGATCCATAAACTGCTGGCTGCACGCCAGTTTGGTCAGGATCTCGTGGCTGCGGCCATGCTGGCTGGCGAGATAAGCCAGCAAGTTGGTGGCCCCCGCCGAGACGCCGATGGCGAAGTCAAAGGGGCGATAGTCATGCTCGATAAACGCATCCAGCACGCCGCTGGCAAATATGCCGCGCATGGCGCCGCCTTCTACAACCAATGCGCTGGGGGATGCGTTTTTGTTCATGACAGGCACCTCATTGATAAGTCAGAGAGAAAACGTGGGAAAGAGAACGTCCGGGCTGTCAGGCCGACCGTTCTGACAACCAACCGGGGTTGGCCATCGCAATGAGGTCATTCTAGGAAGGGGATGGTGTTTAGAATATCTGTTAATAATGAATCAAGTGTTTTGTATTTCTAAACGATGGTGATAAACCCGTTGTGATCAAAGGGATTGTGTAGGAGTCTCAACAACTCTGTGATGGCTGGATATTGGCAAGGATGAGTGTGTCATGACGTTATTGGTTCCCCCGCTGCTCCGACGTGGCGATACCATCGCTTTTTTCTCCCCTTCCAGCGCGGCGACCGCTTGGGCACCCAACCGTTTTGCCCGCGCAAAAGCCTTTCTTGAGGGGCAGGGCTTTAGGCTCAAGGCGGGCAGCCTCACCGGCCAGCAGGATCACTGGCGCTCCGGCTCCATCGCCGCACGAGCCGAGGAGCTCAACGCCCTTATTCGCGACCCAGAAGTGCGCTGCATCATATCGGTGATTGGCGGCAGCAACTCCAACTCCCTGCTCCCTTATCTCGATTTTGATGCGCTCAAGCGCGACCCCAAGATCATCGTCGGCTACTCAGATGTGACGGCGTTGCTGCTCGGCATCCATGCCCAAACTGGCCTGGTTACCTTTTATGGCCCGGCGCTGGTGGCCTCCTTTGGCGAGTTGCCGCCGCTGGTGGATGAGACGCTGGCCAGTTTTTTACAGATTGCGTTGGCCGATGAAGCTGGCGTCCCCTGCACGTTGCCCACCCCGGCAAAGTGGAGCGATGAACGGCTGGACTGGGAGAACCAGACCCGGGTCAAGTTTTGCCAGCCCAATCGGCTGATCTCGGTGGGCTCTGGCCGGGTAGTGGGACGACTGATCGGCGGCAACCTCAACACCATGGCGGGGATCTGGGGCTCCCCCTATATGCCGCCCATCGAGCACGGCGACATTTTGCTGCTGGAGGACAGCCTGAAATCTGCCGAGACGGTGGAGCGATCTTTTGCCCATCTCAAGCTGTGCGGGGTGTTTGAGCGGATCGGCGCGCTTATCCTCGGCAAGCACGAGCTGTTCAACGATCAGGGGAGCGGCAAGCGCCCCCTCGATATCCTGCTGGAGGTGGTAGGGGAGCCGAGCTTCCCCATTCTGGCGGAGTTTGACTGCGCCCATACCCACCCCATGCTGACGTTGCCGCTGGGTATCGAGGTAGCGCTCGATCTCGACCGCCAGCAGCTCACGCTACTGGAGCCATGGTGGCGAGCAGAATGAGGGCGAAATGAATGTCCAACAACAAGGCCGCGGATGCGGCCTTGTCTGTTTTTGTGGGGATGGATCAGGGCAGGGCATCGGGTCGGAAGCTGGCGCGGATCTGCGGCACCAGGCTTGATGGGTCGAACCCTTTCTCCTCGCCTAGCACCGGATGGAGCAGGGGTTTCTCTTCGATGGGGGTGATATCCCCCGCCAGCAGCTGGCGGGTGGCCTGACCCATCTGGTAGAGCTGGCGCACCGGCGCAAACTGGGTCGCCAGATTGAGGGGGTCATCGGCGCGGGTGAAGGCCATCATGGGGATCTGGTAGGTGGCATCGCGTGCCGGCTTGTCACCGTGAATGCCCTTGCCGGCAGACATCAAAAACGGCTGGTGATCGCCAAAGGCCACCACCAGATAGCGCTTGCCCGACTGGTCGAGGGTCTTGAGCAGCCGCTCCAGCGAGGCCATGGCATCCACCACCCCGGTGTAGTAGGTGTTGAGCAGCTGGGTGTCGCTCTCGCTCTGGTTCGGACAGGCGCCGCTGCGCTCCTGCCCCTGATAGCGGGGGCCATCGAAGGGGCCGTGCCCCTGCATGGTGACCGCATAGGCAAACAGCGGCTTGTCATCCTGCTCGCTGCGTTTGAGTATGTGGTCGATCAGCGCATCATCGGAGATATAGAGCCCCTTGTGCTCGAGGGTGGTGAAGCGGGTGTCGAACCAGCGCTCCTCATAGCCAAGCGCCGGGATCGCCTTGGCGCGGCCCCAGAATTTTTCCACATAAGGGTGGGCGAACAGGGTCTGGTAGCCGCTCTGTCTGGCGCTCTGGGCCAGTCCCGGCACCTGCTGCGAGAGGTAGTAGTAGGGCACCACCCCCTGCTTGAGCAAGCCCACCGGCAGGCCGGTGTTCATCTCGAACTCCGCCAGTACCGTCATGCCGCCGGTGGTGGGGGAGTGGATGGTTTTTTGCCACTGCTGCACGCTGGCGGGCAGGGAGAGGGTGGGAGCCGGTGCGCAGATCCGCCCCTTCCAGTCGAGCCAGAGCGACTCATATTGCAGCACGATCACCAGATCCCAGCGCGGCGCAATGCCCTGGGGCGGATAACTCAGCTGCGGGGTCAGCTCGTTGATCTGCAAGGGGTAGCGAAACACGCTGCCGCTTTGCAGCATCTCGTCCACCAGATTGAACAGATAGAGGCCGGGGCCGGAGCGGATGATGTCTCTGTGGTAGTTGACCGCGCGATCCACGTAGCGAATGTTGGCCCCCAGCAGCTTGTTGCCGGTCTGGGTGGCAAAGACGCACAGGGCAAAGAAGGCGACGGTGGCAGCGGCTGTGCGCAGCACCCAGCGTGACAGGGCAAAGCGCCAGCAGAGAAACAGTGCCAGCAACACGGTGAAGATGGGTAGGATGGGGTGCTGGTCGAGCAGGATCCGCAGCAGCGCCAGCAGGTTGCCAAAATCGTCCCCGCCGAGCGGCACGCCGTAGATGGCGATCTTCATAAAGTTGGCCAACAGACCTATGCCCGAAAGCGCGGTAAAGACCAGCCCCATATAGAGGTTGAAGCCCGCCAGCGCGCATAGGCTCCAGCCTAGCACCATGCTGCCCCAGGCCAGATAGTAGTGCTCTGGGCGAAAGCCTGACCAGAGCAGAAACTCCCCCAGCTTGAACACCACGAAGCCGTGCAGCAACACGAAGGTGAGGTTGCCGAGCAGCAGGCTGCCGATGATCCGCCAGCGCAGGCTGCGGCGCAGCTTTGGCAGCACCGTCTTGAGCACGGCGGCGCTCAGGGCCAGCACCAGCGTCAGGCTCACCACCAGATAGGTGAGGTTGAAGCCCTGCTCCGGCAGGGTTTGCAGGATCTGGCTGAAGTCGCCGCTCTCGGGGCGATCCTTGAGCAGCAGACCGATGCGCAGCTGATAACGGCTGGCCAGCGCGTCATCCGGGGCGCGCAAGGTGCTGTTGAGATCCAGGGTGCAGCGGTTATTGCGGCACACCTGACGTTTATCCACCGCTTGACTCAGCTGGTCAATCCGCTCCCCCTTGTCGTTGAGCAGCTCCACCCGCACCTTGTCCCCCGCTTGCAATGGCCCTCGCAACTGCCATTGACTGCGCACCACCAGATAGAGGCCGCGGCTGTCGCTTTTATAGAGCAGGGCGTGGCGGGTGAGGGTAGCCAGCGGATTGTCGGCGGGGCCCAGCACCAGCGGCTGGGCACGGCCCAGCCAGCTGCCGGGATTGTTCAGCGGCAACAACAGGGTCAGCAGCAGCAATCCGCCCAGCAGGGCAAGCAGCAGAGAGGGCAGACTCAGGACGCGGGGGCGGCCTGAGGAGGGGCGATTCATATAAGCTCATCCTTTGAGCGAGTGAGGGAGAGATCGTTCATCCGCATAGAGTTTGACCCGATGGTGCGGGCCTTGTTTCAGCTTGTCAATTTAATGACCACTTAATGAATATTTGGTTACAGCTCAACCTTGCAAATTGTGATCCCGATCGAGGGGTTGTTCGGAATATGTGATGAAAGCGTCATCATGGGGTTTTGCCACTGGCTTGGGAGGGAGCTGCTGTTTAGTCTCTCGATAGCGACTGGAGGTACATGTATGAATCCCAAAGTGATGGCACGTCAGGCCAGATTGCTGCGCATGCTGGAGAGCAAGGAAGAGATCCGGATCGGACGCGAGCGCGACTGCCCGCTGCCGCTGGCCCAACTGGTCAAGCTGAAGGATAGCCATCCGGCTGTGGTCAAGGTCTATCGCCACGGTCTCACCGCCGAGGTGTTTCACCTCAAGGTGGAGGGGCATCACTGGTGCCTCAAGCGGCGCCGTCAGGATTCGCTGGTGGCCAACCTCGATGGCAAGACCGCCTTTCTGACCGAGCTGGAGCGGCGGCGCGAAATCGAGGCGCTGCGCGAGCTGCACCCTACCGTCCTCTCCCACGTGGTCTGCACCAGCTTCGGCTCGGCGCGGGCCGGTGTGCTGGTTTCCCCCTGGTTGCGGGGTGTGCCGGTCCATCAGCTCAACGAGCGCAATCTGGCCCAGATGCTGGAGGTGCAGGGGGAGCTGGCCCGCTGGGGCTGGTTTGACTGGGACCCGAGCCCGGGCAACCTGCTCGATGACGGCGAGCAGATCTGCGTGTTCGACTTTGGCTATATGTGGACCTTCGATCCCCGCTTTGAATACAACTCCAATGGTCTGGTCGACCCGCAGTTTCATGTGCCGGAGCGACTGGAGACCCGTACCCTCTCCGGGCTTTGGCTCGATGAGGCCGATCCTTTGCCGCAATTTCGCTACTGGCGCGAGCTTTGTCTGAAATGGGTGAAACGGGAGATCCATCACCTGATCCGCGAAGGGGCCAGTGCCCCTGTGCTGGCCCGCCTGCACGCCCTGCAAGGGGAGTGGAGCGCCGCGCTGGCGAGCGACGAGGCGCTGGTCGCCAACTGGTGGCGGGACATGTATCGCAGCCACCGGCTCGATGTGGCCGATGATCTGAGCGGCCAGAGCTGCGGCCCGCTCACCCTGCGTCGCCTCGACTGGTTGATGCAGGCAGTGACGGATCACTATCCGCTGCTGGTGGACAATCTCTCGCCTCAGGAGACGGAGCTCGGCCAGACCGGGCTGCTGGCCCGCTTGCAGCAGCTGCGCCGCGAAGCCGTGGCCTGTCAGCTGCCTGCTACCAGCCTTGCCTGAGCCAACACATCTGCGAAATACAAATGAACAGGGCGCCTTGCTGGCGCCCTGTTGCATGGCCGTAATTTCCTCGCGGTGAGGGTCAGTCCAGCAACTCCTGATGGAGGCGGTTGACGATATTGCCCGCCTCGCTCTCCTTGACCAGGAAGCAGAGGTTGTGGGCGCTGGCGCCGTAGCAGATCATCCGGATGTTGTGCTCGCGCAGGGCGTCAAAGACCTGACTGCCCACCCCGTTCACTTCGCTCATCCGGTTGCCGATGAGCGCCACCAGTGCCAGACCGGTTTCCACCTCCACCTTGCAGAGCTGCCCCAGCTCGGTCAGTACCTTGTCGCTCAGGATCGGTTCGCCGTTGCTCTGGCTGCCGGTGTGATCCAGCGTCAATGACACGCTCACTTCTGACGTGGTGATGAGATCAACCGAGATGCGGTGACGGGCCAGAATGCCGAACACTTCGGCCAGAAAGCCGTAGGCGTGGAACATGTTGAGGCTGTGCAGGGTCACCAGCACCTGCTGGCGGCGCAGGGCGACGGCGCGAAACAGCGGGCTTGAATCTGTGCTGGCACGGATCCAGGTACCACCGGCGGCAGGATCCTTGGCGGAGCCGACAAACACCGGAATATTCTGGCGCACCGCCGGTTGCAATGTGGCGGGGTGCAGCACTTTGGCGCCGAAGGTGGCCATCTCGGCCGCTTCGACAAAGCTGATTTCCGGGATCGGGCGGGCGCGGGTGACGAGGCGCGGATCTGTGGTGTAGATGCCGGGCACATCGGTCCAAATCTCGATACTGGCGGCATCGAGCGCTTCGGCGAGCAGGGCTGCGCTGTAGTCAGAGCCGCCGCGACCGAGCGTGGTGGTGCGGCCATCGCCATCGGCGCCGATAAAGCCCTGGGTGATGATGAGGCTGTCGCCAAGCTGCGGGCCCAGCGTCTGCTGGCAGAGGGTACGGGTAGTGGCCAGATCGACGGTGGCCTTGCCAAAGCGGCTGTCGGTGCGCATCAGCTGGCGCACATCCTGCCAGTGGGCCTTGACGCCGCGCTGGCGCAGCAGCTCGGTAAAGAGGCGGGTAGACATCAACTCGCCGCAGGCGATGAGGCGATCGGCCAGCTCCGCATCGGTATGCTGGTGAGCTTGCTGGGCCATGAGGCGAATTTCGTCCAACTGGCCATGAATGAGGGCGCTCACATCAACGGGGTTGCCGAGATCGGTCAGAATGGCCTGCTGGATCCCGGCCAGTTTGGCCAGCTGCTCGTCGCGGCCCGCTTCGTCCAGCTCCCCTTGAGCCAGAGCGACCAGCAGGTTGGTGACGCCGGCGCTGGCGCTCAGTACCACCACCCGGGTGGCGGGATTGGCCAGCACGATGTCGGCGCAGTGATTCATGGCCGGGAAGTTGGCGACACTGGTTCCGCCAAACTTGGCGACATTGATCGGGCTCATTGCTTACTCCTGTCTTATTTTAAGATTCCGGTTCCATCGGGCAAAAAAGAGAGGAGGAGGCTGAAAATGGCAGGAATGAACGAAGCTATCCCGGCCAGAAGCACTCCACCTGCAGAGCCCATCCCGTACCGCCCCTGACAGGGCGCGGTGGGGGATGATCACTACCGATGGCAACCCGGGGGATTCAGCCCCCGCAGCCGACGTTGAGGTCACCAGTCTCCTCACTCGTCTCGGCGCTGCTCCCCCTGACCCAAGTTCACCGGACGCTGGCGTCCTCCCTTGGGCTGCCTGGGCAGCGCTCCTCTTCTGGCTCCACCAGGGCGGTGGAGTGCATTTAGAAATACCCTGCGTTGGATTGCACTGTCAATCGAGTTTGTGAAAAAGTTCAAATTGTCGGCTAACTCAACACAGAATCAATGGCTTAGGCAATGGTCTTTGACAAAACCTTGGAACGACGCTGCCAGTTGTAGAGACGCTGACGCGCCACCGGCAGATCTTCCACTTCCAGCGGATCGAAGCCCCGCTCCCGGAACCAGTGGATGGAGCGGGTGGTGAGCACGAACAGGCGGCGAATGCCAAGCCGCTTGGCCCGCTCGGCCACCTTGGCCACCAGCTGATCCCCCCGGTTGGAGTTGCGATAGTCGGGGTGAATGGCGACGCAGGCCATCTCCGCCATCGCTTCTTCCATAAAGCAGTAGAGGGCCGCGCAGCCGATGATGAGACCATCGCGCTCGATGATGGTGAACTTGTCGATCTCCATCTCCAGCTGCTCGCGGGAGCGACGTACCAGAATCCCTTCCTCCTCCAGCGGGCGAATGAGATCCAGAATGCCGCCGATATCCTCGATGGTGGCGGCGCGGGCCTGCTCGGCACTTTCCCGCACGATCTGGGTGCCAAGGCCGTCACGGCTGAACAGCTCCTGCAGCATGGCGCCATCATCCTGATAGCTCACCAGATGGGAGCGGGGCACGCCGCCGCGGCAAGAGGCAATGGCCGCACGCAGGTAGCGGGCAGTGCCGGACATCTCTTCGCCCGCCTGCTCCAGCTCCACCAGCAGCTCTTCGGCCTGCTCGGGGAAGAGCTCGGAGATGGCTTCTCCGCGCCTGTCCATTACCCCCTGGGTGCTGCTAAAGCAGATGAGCTTGTCCGCCTTGAGGTCGACCGCCACCCGGCGGGCCACCTCTTCCGAGCTCAGGTTAAAGCTCTCGCCGGTGACCGAGCAGCCGATCGGGGAGATGAGCACCAGACTCTTCTGATCGAGCTGGCGGGTGATCCCCTCCACGTCGATGCGGCGCACCCGGCCGCTATGGCAAAAGTCGATGCCATCATCCACCCCCAGCGGCTGGGCGGTGACGAAGTTGCCGCTCACCACGCTGATCCGCGCCCCCTGCATGGGGGTGTTGGCGAGCCCCATGGAGAGCTGGGCGGTGATGTCATATTGCAGGCCGCCACACACCTGCTTGATGATGGTGAAGCTCTCGTCATCGGTGACCCGGATCCGCTTGTGGTACTGGGCCTCGATACCGGCGCGGGCCAGCGCCTCATCGTTTTGCGGACGTGAACCAAACACCAGCACCAGGCGTATGCCCAGTGTCTGCAGCAGAGCGATATCGCTGACGATATTGGCGAAGTTGGGGTGGCAGATGGCTTCTCCCCCCATCATCAGCACAAAGGTGGCACCCCGATGCACATTGACATAGGGGGTGGATTGCCGGAAGGCATTGACCAGACTGGGTTCGCGTTCACGCACTTGATATTTCTTCCATAAAAAAACAGCGATTGGCTCAATATATGAAAATTAATTCACAAATCAAGACTAAATATTGATTTTGGCCGTTTCTGGTCTACGAGGGGCGGCTTGGCCGTGCGAATTGGGAACGTGTGGCAGGAAGCGCAGATGGCCGTTGGGGCGAGCGGGGAGGGGCCCGCCGGTTGATCCGGCGCGATAAACTGCTATCTTCGATGCTCCTTTTCGTCAGCTGTGTGATTTCACAGGGTTTTATACAAGGACAGAATTCATGGAACAGATTATTTCACCGGCAGATGCCCTGCCGGGGCGACGCGAAGCGATGGTGATTGGTCAGCAGCATGCGGTGAATGGTAACCCGACCCAGGGCCCCTGGCCCGAGAACATGGAGATCGCCTGGTTTGGCATGGGTTGCTTCTGGGGCGTGGAGCGCCTGTTCTGGCAGCAGCCGGGCGTCTACTCCACCGCGGCCGGTTATCAGGGCGGCGTGACCCAGAATCCCACCTACAAAGAGGTGTGCAGCGGCCTGACCGGCCATGCCGAGACGGTGCAGGTGGTGTTTGATCCGGCGGTGATCAGCTACGGCGATCTGCTCAGACTGTTCTGGGAGCAGCACGATCCGGCGCAGGGGATGCGTCAGGGCGGGGACATTGGCACCCAGTATCGTTCGGTGATCTTCTATGGCGATGAGAGCCAGCAGATCATTGCCCAGCAGAGCATGGCGGCCTATCAGCAGGCGATGGCAGCAAGCGGCGACAGTCGTGCCATTACCACCCGCATTCTGCCGCTGGCGCCCTTCTACTATGCCGAGGATTACCATCAGCAATATCTGGAGAAAAACCCGGATGGCTACTGCGGATTGGGTGGCATTGGAGTCTGTTTGCCGCCCAGCCTGAACCGCTGAACAGGTTTGTAGTCGATTTCTTAATAAAAGTGAAAATAAATGGTCGGAGGAGGGAACTTATTGCGACCAGTCGGGACTAACTAGGTAGCGTCCAGGGATCGGATGCAAAGTCCAGACACATTTCTTGCCTTGATAACCGCCTGATGAATGAACGCACTGGCGGGTTGAAAATGATAGCAAGCAGGGCTGCCCACCAAGGCGGCCCTTTTCCTTATCTGCTGCTTTGAAATCTTGCGTTGGGCGGGAGAGCCGGACGTCAGATCAGCCGATGGCGCTGTCGAACAGGTTCTTGATGAGATCGATAAACTCGATGAGGAAGGTTTTCTGTTCCGGGGTCGGGGCGCGCAGCCAGACGGCGGAGAGTACCTCTTCCAGATCGGCGACCACGGCGTCGGCCTCCTGCATGATGGCGAAACGCACCTTGGGATCGAGCTGGGGGTTTTGCTCGCAAATGGCCATCAGGTTGCTGGCAACACGGCCACTGACCAGATCTTCGATGGTCTCTTCACCATCGTTCTGCTGCTGGGATTCAAACAATCCCAAACTCTCCACCAGATACTCGATCAGCGAGATATAGCCTTCACTTTCTACCACCATGGTTGCTGCCTCAATACAGTAACAATACGAAAATTAAGCGTATTTTAGTGGCTTGCCCTAGCTTGGCAAGCAGCAGTGCAGGCGATGCCGAGTAAAACTGACTCCGCCCCGCTCCACGCACTCCAGCCCGGTCAACGTAAAGCCATGTCGTAAAAATAGCTCATAACTGAATGCGCTGGCCTCGGTGGTGATGAGGGTCATACCGAGCCCTCGGGCCCCCGCGAGCGCCGTGGTGAGCAGCAGATTGCCCAGTCCCTGGCGCTGATGGTCGGCGCTCACATAGAGCAGACTGAGGTGGCCATCGGGGCTCAGGGTGACAAACCCGAGGGGCACATTTGCCTGCTCCGCTACCCAGCCGTGGTGCTCGCGCAGCTGGCTGACAAAGCCCGGATGTTGTGAACCGAGGGCCCACTGCTCCACCTGCTCGGCGCTGTAGTGCTCGGGGCCGCTGCGTCGCACCGCCTGCTCAAACAGGGTCACGAGAGCGGGGATATGTGCCTCGCCAAGGGGGACGATACGCAATGCTGGCGTCATAAGGTTGGGTCGTCAGTGGGGGAGAGGGGGCGCGGCGCCTGTGGCCGTTTGGCTTTGGGCAGACCCGCGACAACCCGCTCATAGGAGTGGTGCACCCAGCCCTGCCACAGATCATCTGGCAAGGTGCTGTTCAGGGTCACTGTGTTCCAGTGTTGCTTGTTCATATGCCAGCCCGGTTTGACCTCGGGGTGGATCTCGCGCAGCAGCAACGCCAGCTCGGGCTCGCATTTGAGGTTGATGGTAAGCGGCTCGGCCTGCCAATCCACCAGCGCGAACATCTTGCCCGCGATGCGGTAGACCAGGATCTCCGGACCAAACGGGGTATCTTCGGTGGCGCCCGGCAGGGTCAGCAGAAAGTGGCGCAAACGGGTCAAATCCATGGAAAGTTCTCGCGCAAGGGGTGATCCGGGTCATGTCAGGCGCATATCTATCGGCGGGCCTGTTCTGTTAATATGCGCGCAGCCGAGTATACCCCCCATCACCAAGGGAGCCTATTGGATGTTGTATCACAAGACTTTCGAACTGGGTCCCGAGCGGGATTGGGTGGTGTTTGTCCACGGCGCCGGTGGCAGCTCCTCCATCTGGTTCAAGCAGCTGCGCGCCTATCGCGAACACTTCAACGTGCTGCTGCTGGACTTGCGCGGCCACGGCCAGTCCCACCAGCTGCAACAGGTGGTCAAGGGCCACTACAGCTTTCGGGAAGTGACCGAAGATATCGTTCGGCTGCTCGATCATCTCGATATCCGCCGCGCCCACTTCGTCGGCATCTCCCTTGGCACCATCCTTATTCGCCATCTGGCCGAGCTCTGCCCGGAGCGGGTGAAGAGCATGGTACTGGGGGGCGCCATTTTGCGGCTCGATATCCGCTCGCGGGTGCTGGTGCAGCTGGGCCGACTCGGCCAGCACTTCCTGCCCTATATGTGGCTCTACCGGCTGTTTGCCTTCATTATCATGCCGCGCCAGCACCATCAGGAGTCGCGCAACCTCTTTGTGCGCGAGGCTCGCAAGCTCTGCCAGAAAGAGTTCAAGCGCTGGTTCCGCCTCGCCACCGAGGTCAACCCGCTGATGCGTTACTTCCGCGAGCGCTCCCTGCCCATTCCCACCCTCTATGTGATGGGGGAGGAGGATCATATGTTTCTGGCACCAGTGCGCGAACAGGTGGCCCGCGATGCCAGCTCTTCGCTGGCGGTTATTGAACAGTGCGGCCATGTCTGCAATGTGGAGCAGCCGGAGCAGTTTAATCGCCGTACGCTGGCCTTTTTAACGGCCCAACCTAGCTGAATCGGCGTCAACTGCCGATTTGATGCGGTCTTGGTGGTTTGAGCCTGCGAGGTAATGTCTGGTTTGGGGCCTCAACAGCTGGGTGTGAGCCCACTACAACCCGGCTGGCTGAGCTCGTGGTTACCCTGTGACTCTTATCACCAAGGAGTCCCGATGATCAAACTCATCCACACAATGATTCCGGGTTCGTGACCCGGATATATCACTGCATTTCTATCATGAGGCCCTCAGCGGGCTCACTTCCCCTTCGAGGGCTTTATCGAGCGACTGCATCGCACACGGCTGAATGAACACTTTCGCATCAAAGTGCGGACGACCTAGTATGAGTCGGTAGAGTAGATGCAGACAGTCCTGGATAGCTACCTGGCTGCGGCCACATCAGGGTTGGATTATGGAGGGTCAGACCCTCTACAGCATGTTCAAGAGGGTTCTGAAATTGATACCGAAGGAAGTGCGCATTAAAGTAGCGTAAAAAGACACCGGTTTGAGGCCGGTGTCAGGTGATAACTGGATCTGTACAGATTGGCACAAGCTTGAAATGTATCAGGGAAAGGATTTAGATTTTATCCAATGCTTTGGTATCTGATGCATACTTGCACATGGTCGTTGTATTATCAGCAGCATAGTTGTAGCTGGTCTCAATATAACTTCCTCTATCGCCAGTCAAAATGATATTTACTTTGCTGCTGGGGTTAGGATAGTGATTGTCACCATCACCACCATACCAATGACCTTTATTAAGGTCGTAGAAGTATATATTACCCAGCACTCTGATTTTTAATATGAATCGTTCAAAGTTGGTTGCAACGTTTGCCACTGCTGACTGGCCATTCTTGATGGTCAGGGTCATGAATTGATAAGGGCTTGCTTCGATAATTTCTACATCAACACCCAAGGCATTCACTATAGTTAAACTTCCCATATTATCATCCTATAATCTTTAGTAATGATGCTGCTTTTTAATTTCGAAGAGGCCGAATGGATGAATTAAATTGTCATCAAGGGCACTGCTGAAATTAAATTTATGAAAGCTTTTATATTTTAGATAGATATACAATGCTATCTGTAAAAGTATCAACTGCAAGATCTGACACTTTGCGTACGGTGGATTTCTGCTATTTTATCTGGGAATTAAATCCCTGTGTTTTCAATCTATTGGGTGTGGTAAGAGAAAGTCATTCAGATATCGGGTAAACAAACTCATTTCCTAATATCTGCATGGCTCAGTAGCCGGTCATCTCCAGATAGCCGACCCCCTTGGCATCCCCCGAGACAGAGACAGCTCCCTCCCAGTAGTCAAAGCGACCTGTCATGGCCTGATTGGGCTGACGGGCTTTGATGGTGAGGCTCATTCCGGCGGCGTTTAGCTGCCACTCGACGGGGTAATTCTGCCCCTTGGGGCCGCGCCAGGTGTTGCCCGGCGTCAGGTGAATCGTGTCGGGGGCGAGCACCCGGCTGCTGCCATCCCGCTCAATCAAGATGCCGTAGCGGTTTTCGGGCTGGTTCTCGGGATTAGCGCGTCCCGATTTGGTGCGCAGGCGAAACAGCATCAGCTCGCGGCCATCGGCCAGTTGCAGCGAAAACCAGTCCCAACCCGATTGCCATTCGGCTAATACCGAGCTGCTCCACTCGTGATCAAACCAGCCTTGTCCGGTGACGGAGCTGGTCTCGCCATCACGAGTCAGGGTGCCGCGAAGAGTGAGGCGCGGGTAGGAGTAGTAAAAGGAGGCGTTGCCCGGGCTCTTCTCGCTGTAGCCGGCCTTGCCTTGCAGCACCAGCGGCTTGGCGGCAGTGACGGTGAGGTTCAGCTCGCCAATCTTGCTCTGCACCTTGAGGGTGGCGGGGAAGAGCGCGGCCCCTTGCGAGGTAAGCCGCCACTCTCTGAGCCAATATTGGCCGCCGCTGGCCCCCGCCAGTCCCGGCCCCTGCCGACTGGCCCGTTCATCTTGCTGGTGGCTGCCACGATCGAGATCCGTGATGGCAAACTGGGCCAGCCAGAGCTGGGGAGTGAGCCAGGGGTTGCTGGTGCGGAGTTCTTGCTCGATACCCTGCCTAAACAGGGTCCACTGCATGCCATATTCACGCCCCTGTTCATCCTTGAGGTTGCCGGTGAGATACCACCACTCGGAGCGGTAATCGGGGTGGGCGGCGTGATCCTCCGGCAATTGGATGGTTTGCCCCGGCTGCACCTTTTTAAAACTGTCGTTGCCACCGCCGAGTAGGGCGCCCAGATCGCTGGCAGCGATAGCCCCGCTATAGAGCGTCCAGAGCATACCCAGCGCCAGCGGCCACCCTTTTATCTGTTTCATACCACTCTCCTTGCCGCATACCAGGATGCCAATGCGCCACAGACCGGTGCCAGCAACAGGGCGGTGACCGCATGAAGGGGGGCGGCCTCGAAGGCGAGGCGCCAGCCAAAGGCGCGGGGGTTAACCACCTCGATCAGCACCCAGGCGAGGCCATACCCCACCGGCAGTGCCAGCAGGGCGGTGAGCAGCCCCAATCCCGCCCCTTGCCACACCAGCAGCTGGCGGCAGTGGCGGGGGCTCAAGCCCAGACTCTGCAAGGTCTGCAGCTCGCCACGGCGTGCCAGCCCCAGTACCATAAAGGCCGAGCCGATCCCGACAAAGGCGATGCCAAGGATCAGCAGTTTCAATAGCTCGGTCACCACAAAGGTCTGGTCAAACACCTTGAGCGCCGCGCTGTGAATGGCGGGGGCTGAGAGCAGATTGAGCTGCTCGCCAAAGCGCTCGCGCAGGCGATCGGCCAGTTGTTCGGGGTCGTTGCTAAAGAGGGCGAGGGATTGCACCGCCCCCGCCTCGAAGGCATGCAGGATCTGCCCCTTGTCGCTGCCGTAGTCCTGATAGACGCCGGTGACAGTGAACTGCCTTGGCCCCTGCTCGCCGCTGATTGCCAATGTCTGGCCCACTTTGACCCCGAGGCGCACCGTCAGCGGTTCGCTCGCCAGCACCTCGTCAGGACGGGTCGGCCAGCGTCCTGTCAGCAGCGGATAGGCCGCTTTAAGCTGGGGGATAAAGTCCATCTGCGCCCACTCGATGGGCTGCCCCTGCCAGCGGGCAGGATGCACCGAGCGGCGCGAGGCGGCGCTCACCAGCGGGTTGGCGAGCAGGGTCTTAAGGGTCGCTTCGCTCAAGGTGCCCTTGCTGCCCGCTACCCCCTTGGGGGCGGTGACATAGAGATCGGCGGCCAGACGCTGGCCGAGCCAGATCTCCACGCTGGAGCGAAAACTCGACACCATGACCCCGATGCCGATGGCTGCCGCGATGGCGAGCTGCAACGCCATCACCGCGATAGC
This sequence comes from Aeromonas veronii bv. veronii, assembly GCF_000820225.1. GTDB lineage: Bacteria > Pseudomonadota > Gammaproteobacteria > Enterobacterales > Aeromonadaceae > Aeromonas > Aeromonas veronii. Next base: position 14,366 of record NZ_CDDK01000037.1, on the reverse strand, counting down.
GGTGCGATCGAGGTGATAGAGAGTCTCGGCCACCCCGAGTCGGGCGGTGAGGGGGCCACCCGCACGCCGTCGCAACCAGCCAAGCAGGCCGCGCAGGGCATCGGGTAGCCAGAGCGACATGGCCAGCAGCCAGCCGCCGGCGATAAACAGGGCGCCGGTCAGACCCGTTTGCGGCAACCACAGGCACAGAGCGCACAGCAGCAAGATGGCGATGGCCAGCACGCGCCGTCGCCACGGGTGAGCGGGGGGGCGGCTGCTTCCCGCTCGCAGTTCGAGGGGGGATTGGCGCAGCAGTTGCCACCAGCCGGGCAGGTTGGCGGCCAGCGTGCCGAGCAGCCCGATCAACAGTGCCTTGAGCAGGCTCACAGGGGAGAGGCGAAGCAGATCGATGGGGTTGGGCCCATAGAGATCGGCCAGCGCCTGGGTGAGCTGCCCCATCAGCGCCAGCGCCAACAGGCTGCCGAGCAGCACCCCGAGCAGGGTGCCGATGGTGGCGAGAATAAGCAGCTCCAGAATGAGCCAACGCAGTACCCGGCTCGGCCCCATCCCCAGAATGATCAGCTGGGCCAGCTGGGGACGGCGCACGCTCTGCACGAAGCGCTGGGCGTTGAACACCAGAAACAATCCCACCGCCATGGCGAGCAATGACAGCGCCGTCAGGTTAAGGGCCAGCGCATCGCCAAGCTGGCTGGCATCGAGCGCCGGGCTGATGGGCTCAAGCCACAAAGGCTGGTTAGGGTAACGGGTTTGCAGGGGGGCCTGCAGGGTGCGAGCCTCTGATTCGCTTAGCTTGAAGACGATGCGATCGAGCCGACCCGCTTTATCCAGCAGCGGCTGGGCGAGGCCGATATCGGTTATCAGCAGCCGCTCCATGGGCACGGCGCCCGGTTCAAAGGTGCCCGCCAGTGTCAGGGTCAGGGTTCGGGGGCTTGTACCATCACTGCCGCCCAAGACAAAGCGTCGGCTCTGGCCTGCTTGCCAGCCAAGGCGATGAGCCTCGGGGGCCGCCAGCCAGATGCTGTCGGCACGGTTGAGGGAAAAGTCGGGCTCGCTCGCGGTTTGGGCGCCAAACAGCTGGCGCAGGGGGCCGGGGTTGAAGAGATCCATTCCCAGCAGTTGAAAGCTGCGCCCCTCTTCATCTTTGAGCCAGCCATGGATCTGGGGCATGGCATCGAGGGCGGGCTGGCTGGTCACCAGCTGCACGTAAAGCTGCTCATCCAGCCCGCCAGCGGGGGCCAGCCGGTAGTTGGCTTCCCCTGCCAGCTGGCTGCGGGCGGCGACAAAGTTGGTGCGAGCACTGTGATTGAGCAGCTCGATGGCCACCACCAGCGACACCCCCAATACCAGCCCTGCCAGACTCATCAGCAGCAACCAGGGGTGACTGCGATAGAGGCGCAGCAGCGCTTTGAGTGGCAGCATCAGCGTGTCTCCGGCTGGCGCAGTCGCCGTTTAGTCATGACGTGGCCCCTTGAGCTCGATAAGTTGGCCCCCTTCAAGGCGCAGCACCCTGTCGGCCAAGGCGGCATAGGTCGGGTTGTGGCTCACTAGCAGCAAGCCGGCGCCGGTGCCCCGTACCGCCGCCACCATCAACGCCATCACCTGTTCGGCATTGTGCTCATCGAGGCTGCCGGTGGGTTCGTCGGCGAGCAGCCAACTGGGTTGATGGATCAGGGCGCGGGCCAGCGCCACCCGCTGACGCTGACCGCCGGAGAGCTGCTCCGGCCAGGCATGGCGCTTGTGGCTCATATCGAGCCGATGCAGCAACTGGTCAATCTTTGTCTCATCTGGTGGCAGAGCGTTGATGGCCAGAGGCAGGGCCAGATTCTCGGCCACGTTGAGGGTCGGCAGCAGGTTGAAATCCTGATAGACGATACCGAAATGGCGACCCCGCAGGCGTGCCCGCTCGTCGGGGGATCGGGTGTCGATCCGGGTCTCCCCCAGCCAGATCTCCCCTTCATCCGGTGCAATCAGCCCGGCGATCAGATTGAGCAGGGTCGACTTGCCGCAGCCGCTTTGGCCCAGCAGCAGGGTGATCTCGCCAGCGGGGAGGGCGAGATCGAGATGGTGGAACAGCGGCAGTCGTTCACTGCCGTTATCGAAGCTCTTGCAGAGGTTGCGCAGGGTCAGCATGGGATAACCGTTTGATGGTCAATGGCTTTCATCATGCTTGGTACGCTAGCACGGCCAGCAATGATCAACACCCCTTACGGTTGATCAAGAGTGCCAGTTAGTGATCAAGGCGGCAAAAGAGCAGTGGATCCTCGCTGGATCCCGCTTGCCCGAGGTGGTTAGAATAGGGGCTTCCATGGGTCACAGGATGAGCAAGGATGTTACACAAGCAAGTCAGTTTTATCATCGATAGCAAGGGCAACAAGCAGGCTGCCGTCGTCCCCATCGAGATCTACAACGAGCTGATGACCCTGCAAAAGGCACTCTCCGACAACCGGCCGGGGGAGCGCGAGCTCTACCACTTCAACGGCAAAGGGGCCGAGGCCCACGGTTATCCGGTGGGCAAGCGGCAAAATCCGGGCTTTATGGTGCTGGCCGGTTCCACCGCCAATGGCGAGGATGCCGCCTCTTTGCGTGAAGCGGTGATCGAGCTGCGTCACGAACTGCTGGAGAAGGGGGTTATAGTGCACCGCAGTCAGGGCGGCTTTGTCTTTACCGCCGATCAGCTGTTCAACAGCCCGAGTCTGGCCGCCAGTCTGGTGGCGGGCAATAACCGCAGCGGTCTGGATGCCTGGCAAAACAGCGCAGGCTATACCCTCAAGCAGTCGGGTTTCGGCAAGAAATAATCCCGCGTTTCGATAGCCAACCAATTAAGCGTTAATTGACCTGGATGAATTTTTCTTTTCATCCAGGTGCTAGCATCATTGCCAGACGGTTCTAAAAGGAAGAGACCATGTCTGCGCTCACCCCTGTTATTTTGCTGCTGTCCCTGTTTATCCCTCCCGCCCATGCCAGTAGTGGCCCTGTTCTGTTGACATCCTCTTCAATCGGACTTTTTTGTGTCGGATTGTTTGTGTTGGCCTACGCCCTGGTGATGGCTGAAGAGTATCTGCAACTGCGCAAGTCCAAACCCGTGCTGGTGGCCGCCGGGGTGATCTGGATCCTGATCGGTATCGCCTATGCACAGCAGGGGATGAGCCCTGCGGCCGAACAGGCCTTCCGCCATACCTTGCTGGAATATGCCGAGCTGATGCTGTTCCTGCTGGTGGCGATGACCTATATCAACGCCATGGAGGATCGGCGGCTGTTCGATGCCCTGCGCGCCTGGCTGGTGCGATCCGGCTTTCACCTGCGCACCCTGTTCTGGTTGACCGGCGGGCTTGCTTTTTGTATTTCGCCGGTGGCAGACAACCTGACCACTGCGCTCTTGATGTGCGCCGTGGTGTTGAAGGTGGCCAATGGTGATCGGCGTTTTGTCAATCTTGCCTGCATCAACATAGTGATCGCCGCCAACGCCGGAGGGGCGTTCAGTCCCTTTGGCGATATCACCACCCTGATGGTGTGGCAGGCGGGCAAGGTGCAATTTGGCCAGTTCTTCACCCTGCTTATTCCCTCTCTGCTCAATTTTCTGGTCCCGGCCATCCTGATGAGCCTGATGGTGCCGCGTCATGTGCCGGAGGCTGATAACGAGGTGGTTGATCTCAAGCGGGGGGCCCGCCGCATCGTCGCGCTGTTCTTGCTGACCATCATCACGGCGGTGCTATGCCACAGTTTCCTCCATCTGCCACCCGTACTGGGCATGATGCTGGGGCTCGGTTATCTGCAGTTTTTCGGCTTCTATTTGCGCAAATCACTGCCGCGATCCCTTGCCCGCAAGCGTGCGCTCTATGAACGCAATGGTGATGAGGTGCGGTTGCGCAGTCTGGGTTCTGTGGTGCCATTTGACGTGTTCAACAAGGTGGCCAAGGCGGAGTGGGATACCCTGCTCTTCTTCTACGGGGTGGTGATGTGTGTCGGTGGGCTGGGCTTTATGGGGTATCTGGAGCTGGTATCACACTGGTTGTATGACGCTGGGGATCCCACCATGGCCAACATCTTCATCGGGGTCTTGTCTTCCGTCATCGACAACATTCCCGTGATGTTTGCCGTGCTGTCGATGAATCCGGATATGGCGCTGGGGCAGTGGCTGCTGGTGACCCTGACTGCCGGAGTGGGCGGCAGCCTGCTCTCCATCGGCTCTGCGGCCGGTGTTGCCCTGATGGGGCAGGCCCATGGCATGTATACCTTCTTTGGCCACCTGAAGTGGCTGCCTGCCATCTTGCTCGGTTATCTGGTGAGCATAGGGGCGCACCTCTGGCTCAACAGCGCCCAGTTCTGAACGTCTGGCCGCCAGTACGAAAAGAGGCTTCCGTTGATGGAAGCCTCTTTCGTTTTCCTGACAGGGGGGAGGGGGATCAATCGCCTCGCTTGCCGGTCAGCAGCCAGTAACTCAGAGTCGAACCCACCCCGCAGCAGGCGATGGCGATGGCCATGGGCAGCGGCGAGTGGGGCGGATTGAGGTTGACCAGAATGCCGACCAGGGCGCCGATGCCAAAGCGCAGGGTGCCCGCCAGTGCCGAGGCGGTGCCCGCAGATTGCGGGAAGTGGCCCATCAGGCCGGTCATGGCGTTGGCGCCCACCAGACTGATATGGCCGACAAACAGTACCACCGGAATGACGATGCCCCACAGACCGCCGGTCTGGCTCCAGGCGTTGTAGACCAGCAGGGCGCCCGCGCAGGGCAGCACCAGCAGACCGTATTGCAGCATCCGCTCGGCGCCCACCCCTTTCACCAGTCGGCTGTTGACGAAGGTGACCACCATCATCAGCAGAATATTGAGGCCAAACAGCCAGCCGTAGTGCTCGGTCGGCACCTTGAAGTACTCGATATAGACGTAAGGGGAGCCGCTTAAGAAAGCGAACATGCCGGAGCTGGAGAGGGAGCCGCACAGCACATAACCCATGGCGCCGCGATGGGAGAGCACCCCCCAGTAGTTCTTGAGGATCTGGCCCAGATTAAGGGGTTGGCGATGTTCCGGTTTCAGGGTCTCCTGAATTTTCCACTGCATCACCAGACAGATCAGCAGGCTGATCCCCACCAGCAGCCAGAAGATCACCCGCCAGTCGGCGTGGGCACTGATATAGCCGCCCACCACAGGGGCCACCAGCGGCGCCAGGGTCATCACCAGAATGACGAACGACATGGCGCGGGAAAACGCATCCTTCTCGAACAGATCGCGCAGCAGGGCATTGACCACCACAGAGCCCGCCGCGCCGCCCGCCGCCTGCAACATCCGATAGGCCAGCAATTCGGGCAGGGAGTCCGCCATGGCGCAGCCCACCGAGGCGATGGCAAACATGATGAGCCCCGCCAGGATCACCGGCTTGCGGCCATAGCTGTCGGCCAGCGGGCCGTAGAAGAGCTGGCCGATGGCAAAGCCGCCCAGAAAGGCGCTGATGGTGAGCTGGGCGCCGTCGATGCTGGTGGCCAGATCCCGGGCGATGGCCGGAATGGCCGGCAGATACATATCCACCGCCAGCGGGGTCAGACCCGCCAGAGCACCGAGCAGGATAAACAGGAAACGGGGAGAGAGGGCGGCAGCCTGAGCTGTTGGCGATTGGGGCATAGGGTGTCCAGTTGATGCGAAACGTCGGGTTGAAAAGCGCGAAAAAAGCAGTCTATCAGTTTTGTCGCGGCTATGGATCCGGTATGGCGAGCCAGAGGCCGGGCTCGGCGGCAAAGCGCGGGGCAAACCAGTGCTGGCGCACCGCAGTGGGCATCTCGCTCGCGGCGATGGGGCGGCGACTGAGGCGGCAGGCTCCCTGAGAGAGCGCCAGCGCCGCATCCCCCTTGTACCAGCCATCGGTGACGGCCAAGGATGTGGTTTCCCGCAGCAGCCGCACGCCCCACTGGGTCACCAGCGCCGGGCACGCTGTTTCTGCCAGCCTTGCTGCCTGCACCATGGCGGGTGGACGGGGCAGGGTAAAGGTCGCGCCGAGCAGCAGCAATCCGGCCACCGTGACCAGCCCCTCCCCACGGAGCGGCAGCCAGCCTGCCAGCAGCACGATACCGAGCAGGGTGACGGGGGCCAGATGTCGGGGGTTATCGGGATTCTGGCCGAACAGGGTCCAGAGCAGCAGGGCGAGCCAGTAGATCGTCCAGAGCGGTGAGAGGGCGGCAGGGTGGTTTTTTGATCTTTGCCAAAGCGGCAGTACCAGCAGCGCCCCGACAGCCAAGGGCCAGAGCGGGGTGAGCTGATCGTTGAAGGTGCTCGCCCAGCTCAGCAGTCGATCGCCGTGAGCCGCTGCCGTGTTGCCCCACAGGGTAAAGTGGCCGTCGGTAAAGCGGCGCCCCTCGGCAAAATAGGCCCAGCCATCGGCCTGCCAGACAAACAGCAGGCTGATAAGTCCAACCAGTGCGATGGGGAGCACAAACCTGACGTGCGTGCCCTGCTGCGCCAGCCCGAGCCACAGGGGCAGCAGTGCCAGCACGAAGTAGGAGGGGCGCAGCGCCAGCATAAGGCCCAGTAACAGACCCGCCAGTGCAATTCTGCGCTGCTGCAAGGCCAGCAGCGTCCCGAGCCAGGCGGCGAGCGCGGGCCCGTCCGAAAGGCCGGAGAGCGCCAGCGTCGGGGTGAGCGGCAGGGCCAATACCAGCAGCCAGACGGGGGCGAGCAGGCTGGGCCGTTGCCACAATCTGACCGCCAGCAAGGCGGCGAGCGGCGCCAGCAAACTGCTCCCGAGCAGACTTGCCCACTGCACCGCGCGGGCCGGCTCGTCTACCGCCAGATTGATCAGCCGCGCCAGCCAGATAAAAGCGGGGTAGCCCGGAAAGTGGGGGGAGAACTCCAGCACGCTAAAGCGCGTCACCCCGTGGGCGAAATTGAGGGCATCGTCGGAATCGAGCGCCACCGGGAAGGTCAGCAGCCAGCTTAGCCAGGCCAGTTGCAGCAGAATGAGCAGCCAAATGGTGGTGGAGCAGGGGGAAGGCCAACGCCGGGCCATTACCTTCCCCCTCATCCCCAGCCCTTCTCCCGCAAGGGGAGAAGGGGGCAAACCGGCGTTCGGGTGCATTTATCGGCAGGCCGTGCGTAGGGTGGGTAGAGCGCAGCGAAACCCACCGTTTGTCACAGCGAGGTGGTGCAATGATTGGCAGGTTGCCATCAAAGCGGCGCCAGCACGGCCATCAGCGCTTTTTCCGCTGCGGCAAAGGCGGCGGCGTCGGCGGGCTTGGCGCCCACCCCGAATACCCCCGGGTTGCCGATGGCATCCAGCACCTTGGCCAACGCCTGTTCGGCTGCCTTGCGATCCTCTTCACTGAGTGATGGGAGGATCAAGTCGAGGAAGCGCTTGCTCTTGACCACCAGCACCTTGGCGGTCTGGTAGTCGCCAAGATTCTGGCTGGCCCCTTCGAGGCGGCGCTCGATCTCCGCCTTGTAGGCGCGGTTGAGCAGGGCGGCGGTGGCGGCAGCGTCTTTGGCCTTGATGGCGGCGGCCAGCGGCCCTTGCAGCTCCACCTTGTGGTGCTGTTCCAGATAGGTCAGCTCGTCGGCAATCTCGCTCAAGGTGGCGCTGGCATCCTTGCCGTCAGTGGCGGCGCCCAGCAGCGCTTCGCGGGCGTCGATCAGTGGCTCCTTGCCGGCGGCGGCGTAGGAGTAAGCCTGCGCCTGCCCGCTCAGGGTCAGCAGCAGGGTGAGGGCGAGTAAACCCGGGCGTATGGTCATCCTGTTCTCCTTACTTATGCCAATGGCGCGGCTATCAGGCCACGCTCTGGGTTTCGATCACGGTATTTTCGTTGCGATGGTTAAAGATGGCGTGGCGTCTGTCCACCCCGTCGATCACCATGTCGGCGGCCATCATCCCCATCTCCATGGCGGTGTCGGTGAAGATGTAGCGGAATGTCCCCTGACGGCCGGTTATGATGAGGTTTGTGATGGGCATCAGCGCCTTGATGGCTTCGTTGCGACGGGCCTGATAGCCCAAATCCATCAGCGGATAGGCGTACTCGCTGCGGGCTTCGAAGGTCTCATCGCCAAGCTTGGCGGTATCGACACCGAGGCTCGCGAGATCGGCGGTAACCCGACCGCGCAGATCAGAGAGCGGCGCCTGCCAGGTGGCATCCCCCGGATTGCAGGGGATCTCCAGCATCACCGAGGTCTGGCCCTGGGGCGCCATAAAGGGGCTGCGGCGGCGCGGCTCCTGCAGGCGGGTCGCCAGAATATGGGGGTCGGAGAGGTACTGCCAGGTGTTGTCCGACAGGTTCTCCTGTTTGAGGGGCATATTGACGAAGCGAAGCGACCGGTAGTGCAGATCGCACGGCAAGCCAAGATGCTGGCAGGTGAGCGGCAGCGGCAGGGTAGAGATCACCTGATCAAAGCGTTCGCTCTGCTCAACGTCATCTTGTTTCCAATACACCCGTTCAATGCGGCCATCGGCCTGCTCAAGGCGGGTGATGGTGGCGCCGGTTTTCAGCTCCACCCCTTCGGCTACCAGCCGCTCCCCCAGAGTGGTGAAGATCTGGCCGAAGCCATATTTGGGGTAGCGGTATTTGCGGGCATAGGTGCGCACCGAGATACTGCCGTTGCGTCTTGGCAGCAGGCGGCGGGCCACGTCTTTCAAATCGATGAGGCTGATGCGCTGGCCGGCCCAGTCGGCGGAGAGCTTGTCCGGGTTGATGCCCCACAGCTTGCCGGTGTAGCCCTCGAAAAACTGGCGATAGAGGGTGCGGCCGAAGTGGCTCTGGATCCACTCGGCAAAGCTCGCCTTGGCGAAATCATCCGGCTTCTTGCTAAAGGGCAACAGCAGCAAGTCTTTTACCGCACCGGCCATCAGGGCCAGCGGCGCCGTCTTGAGCAGGTTGGGCAGGTTCAAGGGGTAGTCATAGGTGCGCCCGCCAAAGCGGATCACGCTCTTGCGCTCGGCGTGGAGCAGGTCATCCCCCATCAGCTCGTCGATAAAGGCGAGCAGCTCGGGGTTCTTGGTGATAAAGCGGTGGCCGCCGTAGTCAAAGCGATACTCCCCATCGCGCCCCTTGAAGGTCTGGGTAGCGCACATGCCGCCGACCACCGGCTCCTGCTCGAACAGGGTGACTGCAAAACCGGCGCGGCGCAGGCGCCAGGATGCCATCAAACCGGCGGGGCCAGCACCCAGCACTGCAATGCTTTTCTTGTTGTTATCGCTCATGACCTATTCCGAAACTGCTTGATAGATAAGGGAACCGCACCGAGGCGCGGCTCCCGAATGGTGTTGTTACCCCGTGGCCTTGTTGCCACAGGGCGAGTTGGCTCAGCCTTTGCCAGTCGCGGCGCTCACCTGCGGGCGATAGCTGCGCTGCCAGAGGGTAACGAAGATCGCCAGATAGAGGGCCCAGGTCAGCAGCTGCAAGCCAGCGGGTGAGGCATTGTAGCCAAACAGGGCGCGCAGGAAGGTACCAAATACCCCCTGATCGTCGAGAATGTGGCTGATGTCGAACACCGGCGTGGTCCAGAAGGTGATGATCTCTGCCGCCTGCAACATGTTGACGGCAGACGAGAGCAAGCCTGCGGCGATGATGATGATCAGCAGCCCAGTCCAGCGGAAGAAAGGCGCCAGCGCCACCTTGCGGGTGGAGCGCAGCAGCCCCCAGACCAGCGCGATGGAGACCAGCAGCCCCGCCAGCGCACCTATCAGGCCGGATTGCAGATCGACCCCTTGGCCCGAATAGAGCAGGGCGGAGAAGAAGAGCACGGTTTCAAACCCTTCGCGCATCACAGCAAGGAAGGCGAGCAGCACCAGCCCAAACAGGTTGCCGCCATCGATGGCCGCATCGATGCGCGCTGTCATGGCCCCCACCTGGGATTTGGCCTGTTTTTGCATCCAGATCGCCATATAGGTAAGCACCAGAGTGGCGAAGATGAGGATCCCCGCCATCAACAGGTGGTTGTAGCGCTCGCTCTCGAACTGGCTCACCACCACCTGGAACAGGAAGGCGACCACAAGGGAGGCGACAAGGCCAAGCCCCACCCCCAGATAGATGAATTTGTTGTAGCGGCTCGCCCCCAGCTTGGCGAGGTAGGAGAGGCAGATGCCGACCAGCAGGAAGGCTTCCAGCCCCTCGCGCAGGGTAATCAGAAAACTTGCAAACATCAGGATTGAGGCTCCGTAGCGGGCGTGACGGGAAGAGGCTGCAGGGTAAGTTGCAACCGATTTAGCTGCACTATGGGTGGCTCCGGCAAGCTGGGCTCGGCGGCGCGCACCGCATCATTGACCCACTTGGGGTAGGTGCGGAAATTGAGTTTGATATCGGCCTTGAAGGGCCCTTGGGCATCTGCTGGTAGCAGCCAGGCTTCATCGCGCCAGCCATCGGCCGGAATGCGGGTATCTTCCAGCAGTTTGGCGTAACGCCAGAACTTGAGCCCTACCGGCTTGCCCTCGGCATCGCCGAACACTTTTCTAAACAGTCGCGCATCTTCAGGGACGGCACCATCCACCGGCTGGCCGCTGGCAAGCACCACCTTGCCGCTGGCGTCGGTGACGGTCAGCTCCAGCCAGAGTTCACGAAAATCAGCTACGCCAGTGGGCAGAGCATGGCCCGCGCCGGTATTGGCGACCCGCACCACCAACTGCTGGCTATCGGCCGCCTGTTCGATACGGGCGGAGAGGGTCGCGCTGGAGCGCAGCAGGGCCAGACTCTCCTGCTCGAGTTCTGGATTGCGCAGCCCCACCAGCTGGTGCTGGGCACCGGTAAAGTTGTGGCGATAGAGCCGGGCTTTCATGGTGCCGTTTTCGGTGGACTGGCCCGCCACCGGCGCGCCGCCATTGCCCGGCTCCGGGTTCATATGGCAGTCGATGCAGGTGCGCCGCTTGGCGGGATCCTCGGCCTTGGCGAAGCTGGATTTTTCCCACTCGTCCCAGGTGTTGACGATATTGGCGCCGGTGCCCGGGGCAAACTCGTTGTGGCACGACTTGCACAGGGCGGCATCGCGGTAGAAATCCTTCTGATAGGAGGCTTTGTGGGCCGCCGGACGGGCGTTGATCTGCCGCTCAGCCAGCCAGTGCTTAAGGCTGCCACCCGCGGCATCCTCGAACACATAGCTCTCGCGGTCTTTCAAATTCACGGTAAAGGCGCTGTTGCCGCCCGCATCTTCTACCTTGGTGATGCGATGGCAGAGCACGCAGCCGGTCCCTTCCTCCACCACAGGTTCGCCCGCTTTGTGAGCGGCAATCAGCGAGGCGCCACCCTGCTCGAACATGTGAGAGCCCTTGGGCAGATCCAGCTGGCCTGTCATCACCTGCTGGGGCATATGGCAGCCCTGGCACCACTGACCGAACGCTTCCCCTTCGGTTTCGCGGGCCAGCGCCTGCACCACCTTGTAGTAGGGGTGGGAGTTGCCCATCAGTCGGTGGTTGCTCTCGCTCCAATCCTTGAACGCTTGGCTGTGGCAGTTCTGGCAGGAGGCGGAGTTGAGCCACTCCTTCGGGTGGGTAGTCGGCGCCTTGGCGGGATCCGTGCGCGGGGCATCGAGTCGCAGCCAGTTGGCCAGATAGGGGAGGTTGCCATCGGCGGTGACGAAGGCGTGCAGGTCTTCCATCATCGCTTTCACTTCCGGTTGGGGCCTCGCGGGGTCAACTGCCTCGGCACCATCGCGGGTGTCATGGCCCATGCCGCCCTGGGTCTGCTGGGTCATGCGCAGGTATTCGCCGACAAAATCCCCCGCCACCATGTTGGTGAGGTTGGCGTGGCCGTTGATGGCGTTGTCGCCGCTCTGCTGGCGATGGGCCGCCATCAGATAGCGGTTGGTGAAGTTGAAACCGTCCAGATGGCAGGAGTTGCAGCTCATCCAGTTGTCCCCCGCCATGGGGAAGCGTGAGTTGGACGCTGTGTTACCAAGGTTGAATAGCCGCTCGCCGCGCTGAAGCGGCTCGGGGCGCGGATCCGTCTCTACCAGTTTGGCGAAGTGGGGCACATCGACGGTGACCCGGGCAAACGGGCCGCTGCCGCCGCTATTGAGGCGGGTGAGATCCTGCCCCATGGCGTTGTGCACCAGAATATGGTCGCCATCGATCAGCAGATCCCGCGGATTTTGGCCCGGCAGGTGGCGCAAGAGCTGGGTCGCCTTGGCGCCCCCCTGAAACTTCTTGCGGCGGTGGCGGTTGTTGTTGGACTTGCCGCTGCGGGAGAGATCGAACACCAACAGATCTTCCGAGCCCGCCAGGGTCAGATAGACCCGTTTTCCGTCGGCGGCGAAGCGCGCAGCAAACGGGTTGGAGACGATCTGGCTGCGGTTGCCGACGCTGGGCAGGTTGATCTGCAAAAAGAGCTGTTTTCTTTCATCGACCCGCTCTTTCTCCTCATCGAGATCGATGATGGAGACGGCCGGAAAGACGGTGCTCTGAAACTGGAAGGGGTGGCTGAAGCTCCACAGCACATGGGGCAGCCAGGCCTCGCTGCCATCGGGGGAGAGGGCGATGCCATCGAGCAGGCGCGGCAATCCCTGAGAGTCGCTCGGCGTGTCGCTATGGGTCTCGGCCAGGGTGATGAGCTTGGGCTTGGGAAGCGAAGCTCCCTTGGCGCCATTGCCAAGCTTGGCGAGATCATAGATGGCGAGCTGGCCTGTCATGGCGTGGGTGAGCAGCAGGCGATCGTCGTCGGTCAAGGCCAGCCCGCGGGGTGTCTCGGCAGTGGCCACTTCCAGTTGCAGCTTGCCCGCTGTGTCGTAGGCCTGCAGGCGAGCTGATTCGAACAGCGTGACCCAGAACCACTGCCGCTTGGCATCGAAGATGACCCCATAGGGGCGGTGGCCGGTGGGGATCGTCTTTTCCAGATCGAGATCATCATCCAGCAGCAGCAGGCGATCGCCGCTGTAGTCGGTGACCAGCAGGGTAGCGTCATCGGCGCGGGCCAGCTGGCGCAGATCGCCCCCCAGCGGCACCTCTTTTAGGCGCTTGCCGCTATCGCGCTCAAGCAGGGTGACCGAGCCAGCGCTCAGGTTGGCGGTGACGAGGCGCGGGGCGCTTCCCTCCTCATAGGCGAGCATCCCTGAACTCATTTGCTGGGCAAACGCGAAGGGGCTGGCCAGCAGCAGGACGAGTGCCAACAGGGGTGACAAATATGCAGAGAACGATGACTTCAACATGGGATCAGGAGCGCCATTTCAAGATGGTCCAGCGCCAGGCGTGGCGCAGCACCAGAGGAGTTAACGCCAACGCGCTCAGCCAGTGGGCCCAGCTGGCGAGGTTGCCCATGGCATCGCCCGGAGTGCCGTGCAGCACCAGCAGCAGGCCGCTGGCCAGACAGATCAGCAGCAGGGCTTCAATAATCCGCCCCGTGGTGCGTAAAAAGGGTTTGTTGCTGCGGTTCAACAAGCTGCGATGGGAGAGCCAGAAGGCGCCAAATAGCAGCGGGAACAGGGTGAGCGAGAGCATCACATGGAAAAACAGATTCCAGCGAGCCAGCGACCAGAGCGGGGTCAGCGGTTCCCACAGCAGCAGACCGGAGAAGAACATCAGATAGAGGGTGCCCTCGGCGGCCTGATGGTGGTAGGCCAGCCACTGCCAGAATTGTCGGGGTGAGAGAGAAAGGCTTGTCATAAAGGCTCCAGCACCCGGGCGGGGCAGCCCGGGGGGAGCAAGTTTATAACGCAGTAAGAGTAATGAAAAGTGTTATCAATTGTATTGCTGGTGAATCAAGGCTGAACAAGCACAGTGATCAAACTCGACTATTTATGCTCCGCCATCCGCTCGGTCACCGCATAGATGAGCGCGGCCAGCGAGAAGGCGAGAAACACCACCACGGACCACTTCATATCGACTTCATTGATGATGCCATCTTCGAGGAAGGCTTTGAGGACCTCTACTCCGGCGATGGTCACCAGCGAGTTGATGACGATGAGCTTGAGGGAGGCAAAGTTGATCTTGCTAAGCCAGTTGCTGCTCAGGGAGGCGCGCTGCTCTTCCGTCTGGATAAATTGCACATAGCCACAGATAGCAACCAGGATCAGCATCTGGGCCACCAGTATAAAGTCCACCAGGGTCAGCACGCCGGTAATGAGGTCCAGATAGGGGATCTCGAAAATGTTTACAGAAAGCTGATAGAGCTGCATAGCAAACTTCACCATCAGCAATACCACGCAGATGAGAATGCCAATGTAGAAGGGGAACATCATCAATCTGCTGCCATTGAGCATGAAATTGAATCGACGCATGAGAACTCCGATGTTGGGAACAGGGCTAAATAGAGTGAGTATGGCGCGAGCAGCCCGCAGCGTTGCAAGGCCGTGGGGACTGATTATGCCGGGTCGCCCCCTGCTTGCGCCTATAAAAAAATAAAAAGCCATCATAAAAAATAAAACCGCATCCCGCAGTCTTATTTGTGATTTTTGTCCCGTCCTGAATATGGT